>JAVJTE010000024.1:0-79276 GCA_040219025.1 Rhodospirillales bacterium
GGCGGCGGTCAGGTTTGGTCCGACCGGTGCGGGAACCGGCATGTTTATCGTTGCCATGACCAGCGAATTCCACCCGGTCGTCTTTTACCGCTGGAGTGTCGCGGATCTGGTCGGCCACATGATGTTCCTGCCGCTCGCTGCCGGTATCAGAAACTGGCGACGGGATCTTGCCAGCCTGTCCGGCGGCAGAATCGCGGAATTGCTGACCGTGTTCACCGTTTTGCTGCTGTTGTCGGTCGGGTTGTACGGCGGCTTTCAGGGAGATGCCGGCAGAACGATTGGTCTGCTGTTTCTGCCAGTGCCGATATTGCTCTGGGCGGCGGTCAGGTTTGGTCCGACCGGTGCGAGAACCGGCATGTTTATCGTTGCCATGAGTGCAATGATCTTCGCTCTCAACGGTGCCGGACCGTTCGCAGGCCAGTCGCCGGTGGACAGCGTCGGATCGTTGCAGGCGTTCTTTATTGCCCTGTTCCTGGCGATACTGACGGTTGCTGTACTGACCCGTGAACGCGACGCGGCAATTGCCGGACTTCAGGACTCGCATGGTCTTCTGGAACGGCGTGTCATTGATCGCACCAGTGAACTGAAGACCAGTGACGAACGATTCAGATCACTGGTGCGTCATGCACCGGTATGCATTTACGAGATTGAAACTGATGGCAGTATCTCGTCGATGAATGCCGCCGGCCTGTCAATTCACGGGCTGAAAGACGACAGTGACATACTGGGAGAATCTTGTCTGCGGCCCGTGTCAGCGGACGACCGTGAGCGGATCTCCGGTTTGTTTGCAGAGGCATTGAACGGCCATCCGTCCGAGTTTGAATTCAGAGCGGCCAACGGACCTGATCCGCAGTACTTCGCAAGCTGCTTTGTACCGATCTTTGACGCCGGCGGGGTGGTGACATCTCTGATGGGGATTACCCAGAACATTACCGAACGCCGTTTTAACGCCCGGTTGCTGGAAATCGGCGGGGATGTGCTCAGCCTGCTGGTGGCGGGGGCCAGTCTCGAAGTGGTCATGACAGCACTGGTTGAGGGGACAGAGTCAATGATGCCCGGGGCGCTCGGTTCCGTGCAGGTGCTGGATGATGATGGCCGCACACTGAGGCATGTGGCGGCACCCAGCCTGCCAGCAATCTATGGGGAAGCGGTTGATGGAATCGACATCAACAACCGGGAGGGTTCATGCGGTCTGGCGGCGGCAACCAATGAAATTGTCATCGCAGAGGATGTCCGGAAAGACCCCCACTGGATCGGCCAACGGGAGTTGATGGCTGAACTCGGTATTGTTTCAAGCTGGTCCTTTCCGATCCGCAATGCCACCGGACGGGTGCTGGGAACCTTCGCATTCTGCCTGTCAGAGGTCAGCCGGCCGACAGAAAAACAGCTGAGAATCGTCGAAGGCATGACGAAGCAGGCCGCCATTGCCATTCAGCGGAAAATGTATGAACGGGACCTGCGGCAGGCCAAGGAAACGGCGGAACAGGCGAATGAGGCCAAGAGTGCCTTTCTTGCCAATATGAGCCACGACCTCCGGACACCGCTGAATTCGATCATCGGCTTTGCCGACATGATGCACTCAAACAGTTTTGGCCCGCTGGGGCATGAGAAATACGAGGAGTACACGTCTTTCATCGCCCGCAGCGGCGCGCGGCTGCTGAATATGGTCAATGACATCCTTGACCTGTCGCGTATCGAAAGCGGGGAATATCCGCTGACGGATGAAGTGATTGATGTGGAGGAGGCGATCCGTTCATCCTGGCGTCGCTGTGCGGTGGAGCCTTCCGACAATCCCGGTTCCCGTTTTCGTGTGGCGAACAAAAACAGGAACTTTAATCTGACCGGGGATGAGCGGGCGGTGTCGCAGATCCTGGATAATCTGCTGTCGAACGCGATCAAGTATTCCGACCCGGAAGACAGCATCACCGCGGGCTGGCAGTTGCTTCCTGACGGGCGGGGCCGGCTGTCGGTTGAAGATACCGGGCACGGGATTTCCACCGAGCGTCTGGAATCCGTGACACTGCCCTTCACGCGCGGCATTCCTCTGGATGAGCCGAATGCCTATATCGCCCGTGTCGGCGAAGGCGTTGGCCTCGGCCTGCACATCGTCAAACGTCTTGCCGAACTTCACGGCGCCGAACTGGCCCTGACCAGTGCCGAGGGCGCCGGTACCCTTATCCTCATTGACTTCCCGGCCGAACGTGTGGTCCCGGCGTAATCGTTATCGTGGGCGCTGCCTGTCTGCCTTATGTCTGGTCTTCGGTTAGGGTATCAAGGAAGGCGTTGGCTTCGTCGAGGCGGGCTTTCCGGGTTTCAGGAGACCATTTGGCGAGGTTGCGATAGGGCATCGCCAGACGCGGGTTATCTTTCAGAGCACTCTGGTTGCGGATCAGGAAGGCCCAGTAGAGATAGTTGAACGGACAGGCATCCGGTCCGGTCTTCTGCTTCACGTCATAGGCGCAGTCCCGGCAGAAGTCGGACATCCGGTTGATATAGGCACCGGAGGCGGCATAGGGTTTCGACGCCATCTGTCCGCCATCGGCAAAGACCGCCATGCCCAGCGTATTCGGCATCTCCACCCATTCAAAGGCATCTGCATAGACAGCCAGATACCAGCGTTCGATCTCGCGCGGGGCGATACCTGCCAGCAGGGCGAAATTGCCGGTTATCATCAGGCGCTGGATATGGTGTGAATAGGCATGACGGCGGGTGGTCTCAACCGCTTCACGCAGGCAGTTCATATCGGTTTTCCCCGTCCAGTAGAAGTCGGGGAGCGGCCTGTCGGCCTCCAGCGCATTGCTGTCGGCATAGTCGGGCATCAGCGTCCAGTAAACGCCGCGGACATATTCCCGCCAGCCGAGGATCTGCCTGACAAACCCCTCGACCGCGTTCAGCGGGGCATCACCTGACTGCCAGGCCTGCACGGCAGCGTCGCAGACCTCGCGCGGTGACAGCAGGCCGATATTGAGCGCCGGCGAGATCAGGGAATGATACAGAAACGGTGCATCCGTCTTCATCGCATCCTGATAATCGCCGAAGCAGGGCAGGGCATGGGTCACGAAATCGTCGAGAGCTTCCAGTGCCTGCTGCCGTGTTACCGGCCAGGCGAATTCGTCGACCGAACCAAAATGGTCACTGAACCGCCGGGCGACCAGGGTCATTACATCAGCGGTGACCGGGTCAGGCGGAAACCGCCTGCGTTCCGGCGGGGTGGCCCGGGCCGGAAGCGGCTTGCGGTTATCGGAATCATAGTTCCAGCTGCCACCGGCGGGCTGGTCATCTTCCATCAGCAGCCCGTGTTCGCGCCGCATCTCGCGATAGAAATGCTCCATCCGCCAGCTCTTGCGGTCACGGGCCCAGTCGGCAAAGCGCTCCCGGCTTGCAAAGAACCGGCTGTCGCTGCGTATCTCGACCGGAAGGCCGAACCGTTCCTGCCAGTCCCCGATCATCGACAGCACCCGCCATTCACCCGGCTCGGTGACCACAATCCGGTCAGGCCTGTGAGCCGCGACGGCTTTGCCGACGGCGTCAGGAAAGCTGCCGGGGTTATCCGGATCATCGAGTTTCAGATACTCAACCCGCAACCCGCGATCGCGCAGCTCTGCCGCGAAATGCCGCATCGCCGACAGAACGAGCACGATCTTCTGCGGATGATGCGGGACGTAGCTACATTCCTCAGCCACCTCCATCATCAGGATTGTGTCTTTTGCCTGATCCAGCCCGTCGAGCGCAGACAGGTCCTGCGAGAGCTGATCGCCGAGAATCAGACGGAGCGTTTTCATGTCTGCCGGTCCGAAACCTGTCTGCATCTGGTCCGGGGCAAAGATGGTGCGGGGTTATCCATCCGGGACGTCACCAGGGGACCGTCTTTCCCTGCCAGTCGAAGAAGCCGCCATTGTCGCTGCCGGTCAGGTTATCCGATACGGTCAGCAGATGTGCCGCCGCGGTGGCCGGGCTGTGCAGGTTCGGTGCGGATCTGGCGAAGGGTTCGGATAACGCGGTATCGACGGTTCCCGGATGCAGTGCAACGCAGATTGCCTCGGGCGCACGGCGGGCCAGTTCGACAGAGGCGGTGCGGATGATCTGGTTCAGCGCCGCCTTCGATGCCCGGTAGCCATACCAGCCGCCCAGATGATTGTCGCCGATCGAGCCGACCCGCGCCGAAAGCGAGGCGAATACGGATTTGCCGGTGCGGGGCAGTCTCGGCAGCAGATGCTTGATCAGCAGCGCCGGGCCGATGGCGTTGATGGCAAAGGCCCGGGCAAGCCTGTCGGCATCCAGCTCGCGCCATGATTTTTCCGGCCCCTGATCCGCATCGTGAAGAAACCCGGTTGCATCGATGACAAGACGGATATCTCCCGTCGTTGCCACCGTCTCGATGGCCTGTTCAAGGCTGTCCTCGTCGGTCAGGTCAACCGGGACTGTACTGCGTCTGCTGAACCCGGTGACCGACCTGAAATGGCCGGCATCGTTCAGGGCGGAGAGCAAGGCAGACCCGATACCGCCGGAGGAGCCGAATACCAGTGCTATTCCATCGGGGTCAAACGAGCGGAGGCTGACGGCTGAATTCTGGTTCACGGATTACGTTCCCTCACTGATCCGGGCTCCGGTCACAGTCTTTCCGGAAACTGCATATCTGCTGCACGGGCTAGCACCCGTCGTTGCGGGTTGAAATGTCATATCCTGTTATACGGTGTCTGCTGGCCGGCGGATCATGCCAGATCGTCGCTGTCCGGATTTGTTCAGGAGGTTCCGGCGTCGATGGCCCTGATGGAGTCGAGCAGCCCCCCGATCAGCGGGTTCGGGAATTTCCGCCGGGTCAGGACAGCAAAGAAGGTTTCATTGATTCCGGGCAAGTGCTCCGCGTCAACCAGAATACCGCTGGCCAGTTCGTCCTTCACGACAATCGGCGGGATAACGGCCAGTCCGGTCCCTTCGCGCGCCAGCAGCCGCATCATCGCCATGTCATCGACCTCCGCCGCGATCTTCGGCCTGACCCCCAGCCGGCTGACAAGCGCATCGAAGTCGGCCCGCGAACCGCTGGACGGTGTCGGCAGGACCAGCGGGAAAGTGGCGAGCCGCTCCGCCAGCGACAGTCCGGGCGGGCAGAGCGAGGGGATGCCGATCAGCCCGACCGCCTGCTGGGCCAGCCGGTGAACGATGAAGGGGGTAAGTGCGTCTGAATCAGGCGGGTGACTGGTCAGAACCAGATCCAGCTGGAGCATGGTCAGGGCTTCAAGAAGTTCAGCCTGGCTGCCGGAGCGGAGGATCACCTCCACATCATCGCGTCCCAGAACAGGTTCAAGAAAGGCGAGCTGGAAGTTGCGGGACAGGGTCGCGATTGCGCCGATGCGCAGCGGTTTCCGTATCTGCGAGGACTGTTTCAGGGTCGCCACCAGTTCCTTGCCTGTCGCAAAGATCGGATCAGCATGATCGAGTGCGATGCGCCCGGCCTCCGTCAGATGCAGGGCACGGCCCCGGCGTTCAAACAGCTGTTGCCCCAGCCGCGCCTCCAGCTGCCGGATCTGCGATGAAAGCGCTGACTGTGAAACATTCAGCCGCCCGGCGGCCCGGGTCAGATGTCCCTCATGCGCGACCACGTGAAAGTAATAGAGGTGATGATAATTCAGTTCATTCATATCGTTCGTTTTAAGTGAACGTATAATTACAAACAATCTATTTTTATTCACATTTTGTCCCGGCTAACGTCTGGCTCCCAACCGATCCGCAGGAGTACCCCTCTCATGACGTTGCATCTGATGCCGGTGATTTCGCCGCTCATGCTTGTTCTCGGCGCAGCACTGGCCTTCTGTACTGGCGATCGCCGCGCAGGCTGGTTACGGGTCGTGCCCGAAGCTGCTGCCCTGACCGCCCTCGCGGGCGGTGTCGGATCTGCTGTCTGGCTTGTGATTGCGGGTCCGGGAAGTGGCTCCCTGACCGGCATTGAGGGGGTCGCTCCCAGCTTGCGGCTTGATGTCGTCAGCGCGATCATGCTGGTGCTGGTCACCTTCATCGGCTGGGTGGTTCTGCGCTATTCTGCATCTTATCTCGATGGCGAGGCCCGACAGAGCGCCTTTTCGGGCTGGCTTTGCCTGACACTGGCCGCCGTGCTTGTACTGGTGCTGGCCGGTGATCTTGTGACCCTTGTAACAGCCTGGATTGCAACCAGCCTTTGCCTGCACCAACTCCTGCTGTTTTATCCTCACCGTGCCCCGGCCCGGCGGGCAGCGCGCAAGAAGTTCATGGTTGCCCGGGTCGGCGATATGGCACTCATCGTGGCGGCGATCATGCTGGCCGTCGGCTATCAGACCATCGATATCGCTGAAATTCTTTATCAGGCGAAAAACCAAGAACCCGGAGTGCCGGTACTTGTCGCCGCCGGATTTCTGGCGTTTGCCGCTGTCATGAAATCGGCACAGTTCCCGACACATGGCTGGCTCACCGAGGTTATGGAGACGCCGACACCGGTCTCCGCGCTGCTGCATGCCGGCGTGATCAATGCCGGCGGGTTCCTGCTGATCCGCTTCGCCGATGTCATGCTTCTGGCGCCGGGCGTCCTCGCCGCGCTGGTCATGATCGGTGGCTTTACGGCGCTGTTCGGCGGCCTTGTCATGCTGGCGCAGCCGGCGGTCAAAACGTCGCTTGCCTGGTCGACCATTGCCCAGATGGGCTTCATGATCATGCAGTGCGGACTGGCACTTTTCCCGCTGGCATTGCTGCATATTGTCGCTCATTCCCTCTACAAGGCGCATGCCTTCCTGTCTTCCGGCAACGCGGTCGAGAACGTCGCCGCCATTCGCCGGCCCGGCGTGATCGCCATACCCGGTGGCCGGGCTGTTCTCCGGGCCTTCGGTCTGGCTCTTGTGATCTATGCGGTCATCGGTGTGGGCTTTGGGCTTGAGGATAAATCCCCGCAGGCGGTTGTCCTCGGTGCAATCCTGATATTCGGGGTGGCCTATCTGCTGGCTCAGGGGCTTGCCGATGCGGCGCCACGTGTCCTGACACAGCGCACAGCACTTTATGCCACGGCAGCGACCATCAGCTATTTCACCCTGCAGACCGGGGCGGAATGGCTGACTGCCACAGTACTGCCGGCAACGCCGGTGCCGACCCCGCTCGAATGGGCCCTGCTGACACTGGCTGTGATCAGCTTCGGCCTTGTCGCAATCACGCAGGCGGCCTTTCCGCTCTGGGCCAACCATCCGGCTGCGGCAGGTCTGCGGGTGCATCTGTCGAACGGGCTTTACGCCAATGCGGTGTTCGACCGGCTGGCGGGTAACTGGTCGAAACGGGATTCCGTCTGAAGACAACAGCGAACAGATGATCAAACCGGAGATAACGACGATGGACATGTCGACACTGAAGACAATTACGGATGCCGCGGGGCGGCAGATTCCGCCGCTCTGGCCACTGGCTTCCTCGGTCGCGGTCAATCCCTTCCTTGGCCAGACCGGTGAGAGCCTGGCCGGTGCGGGTGCAAGGCTTGCCCGGGCCGGAGGGGTACCGGTGACCATGACACGCGCCTGGTATGCAGAGCGCATCAGCACCGGCCTGATCACCGATCAGGATCTGGCGAGGGCCGCTGCCCGGTCGCGGCATGCCGGCGGACCCGCCACTGTCGCTGCGCTGAAATCGGCGGCCAGCCTGCCTCGGCCAGTCCTGCAGGCGGCTCCGACGGTTGCCGGTCTGGCGAGCGGGGTCAGCGGACTGGACTGGACGGCAATCATTGAAGACCGGTTCGGTCTCTGGGCCGGCAGCTATTTTGATGCCGGTCAGGCCCTGTGGCATGCACCGCAGGACAAACGGGCCTGGTCCGCATTCCGGAAGCATGCCACGCACGACGTAACCCCGGAGATCATGGGTCTTGCAGGGTTCGCCGCCTTTGTTGCCGATGCACCGGACAGTGCGGTGGAGGCGATTGACCGTGCGATCCGGCGGCTGGGGCTGGGGCCGGATGCGCTGGAGGCCTATTTCCACCGTCTGTTGCTGTCGCTTGGCGGCTGGTCCCAGTTCGCCCGCTACCGGCTCTGGCAGGCAGAGCTTGGCGGCGAGACTGATACGGCGCTGATCGATTGTCTGGCGATCCGGCTGCTCTGGGAGGAGGCGCTGTACTGTCAGTATGAAGCAAAAATCGCCAGCCGCTGGGCGGATCTGTGTCAGAGCTACGCCGCGCCTGTGGCGCCGGATGCTGACGATATCATTGACGAGGCACTGCAGGAGGCGGCGGAGCATGCGGCCCAGCGCCTGCTGGCTGCCCGGCTGTCGGGGCCGGTCCCCGCTGCACAGCCTGACCGGCCACAACTGCAGGCGGCGTTCTGTATCGATGTGCGCTCGGAAGTGTTTCGCCGCGCCCTGGAGACGGTCGATCCGTCGATCCGGACGTTTGGCTTTGCCGGTTTCTTCGGCATGTCTGCCAGCCACAGCCGGTTTGCCTCGGATGTTGCCGAACACCGTCTGCCGGTACTGCTGAACGCATCACTTTCCAGCAGCGCGACCGGGCCGGAGACAGCGACCGCAGATACCACGGCCCGCTATACCGCACGGGCGAAACGGGCCTGGGGGCGGTTCAGGCTGGCGGCGGTTTCCTCCTTCGCCTTTGTCGAGGCGATGGGCCCCGTCTATGGCGGTAAGCTGGTCCGGGATGCCCTCGGGTGCCATCCGGTTGCGGCGGCCAGAGACCCGAAGCCGCATTTCACGCCGGAGCCGGATATAGCGACGCGTACCGGCATGGCAGAGACCGTTCTGCGGGCCATGTCGCTGACGCAGGGGTTTGCACGGGTGGTGCTGCTGACCGGGCATGGCGCGACGGCGGTCAACAACCCGCATGCCAGCGGTCTGCATTGCGGTGCCTGCGGCGGTTATTCAGGCGAAGTGAATGCGCGCCTGCTGGCATCGCTGCTGAATGATATGGAGGTACGGCAGGGGCTGGTGGAGCGGGGTATCAATATTCCTGACGATACTTTGTTCGTCGGTGCGCTGCACGATACGACAACCGATGCGGTGACGCTGTTTGGCGGGGATACCTCCTCGCCGGCGCATAGCGGTGATCTGACTTCGGTACGTAACTGGCTGGCCCGGGCCGGACAGGCAGCCCGTGCTGAACGTGCCCTGCGGTTGCCGCGGGCAAAGACGGCTGCCGACATTCAGGGCCGGTCCCGGAACTGGGCAGAGGTTCGCCCGGAATGGGGGCTGGCCGGATGCCGGGCCTTTGTCGCCGCGCCACGTTCGCGGACAACCGGGCGTAATCTGGAGAGCACAGCGTTCCTTCATGATTATGACTGGCGCCGGGACGCCGAAAACGGCTTCCCGGTGCTTGAGCTGATCATCACCGCTCCGGTGGTGGTCGCCAGCTGGATCAGCCTGCAGTATTACGGCTCGACGGTAGCGCCGGAGACTTTCGGTGCGGGGAACAAGCTTTTGCACAATGTTGTCGGCGGGATCGGCGTGACCGAGGGCAATGGCGGGCTGCTGCGCTCCGGTTTGCCCTGGCAGTCGGTTCATGATGGCGACCGCTACATTCATGAACCGCTGCGTCTGTCGGTCTATATCGAGGCACCGCGTAAGGCCGTCACCGATATACTTCAACGCCATGAGGAAGTCCGGGCGTTGTTCGATAATCGCTGGCTGCATCTGTTCACCCTGAACGATCAGGGCAAGCCGGGATGGCGATATGCCGGCAATCTGGCCTGGGAGCCAGAGCCGGAGAGTGTCATGCCGTAAGCTGGCGCTTTTTGTTCGATTGTCTTGAGAGCCTGTTTGGGTAACCTGTTTCCTTAAAAATCGGGAGGCTGTGGTTTTGCGGATCATCGGGATAGACGGGACGGCTTTCGAGGCGGTTGATTATGCGGATACGGTGGGGCCCGCAGTACGGTCGCTGCCCTATTCCTTGCGGGTACTGGCGGAGAATGTGGTCCGGCAGGACAGCACGGGGGATCTGGTCCGGCATGTTGTCGCCCGTGATCGCGGGGCGGTGCCGTTCAGGCCGTCACGCCTGATCCTGCAGGATATGCTGGGCCTGCCGCTGATGGTCGACGTGATGGCGATGCGCTCTGCGGTGACAGAGGCCGGGGGTGACCCGTCACGGATCGACCTGACCCTGCCGGTGGATCTGGTCATCGACCATGCCATGACGGTCGATCACTGGGCGGAGAAGTTTGCGCTGAGCAAGAATGAGGCCCGTGAATTCGAGATCAACCGGGAACGGTTTGCTTTTCTGAAGGCCTGTGAAGCCCGCTTCCCGAGCCTGCGTGTGATCCCGCCCGGCGGCGGCATCATGCATCAGGTCAATCTGGAATATCTGGGTCAGGCGGTCAGCCCGGTGAAGACCGGATCGACGCTGCTGGCACCGGATACCAATCTGGGAACCGACAGCCATACGACGATGATCAATGGCCTTGGCGTTCTGGGCTGGGGCATCGGCGGGCTGGAAGCCGAAGGCATCATCTTCGGTGAGGCAACCTCCCTGAACGTCCCCCGCGTCATCGGACTGGAGATCACCGGCAGCCTGCCGGATGAGGTGACAGCGACAGATCTGGCGCTGAGTGTGGCAGAGAAGCTGCGGGGCGTCGGGGTTGTCGATTGTTTCGTTGAGGTGTTTGGCCCCGGCTACAGCCGGTTGTCGGTCGCCGACCGGGCCACGATGGCGAATATGTCACCGGAATATGGCTCGACCTGCGTCTTCTGCCCGACGGATGCGAACACCATCCGTTTTCTGAAGGAGACCGGTCGCCGGCCGGAGCATGTGGCGATGGTCGAGGCATACAGCCGGTCCCAGGGCCTGTGGGCCGGGGTGGCGGAAAACGCGATTGACTATGATGCAGTGATACAGCTCGACCTCAACAGCATCCGCCGGTCGGTTGCGGGGCCAAGCCGTCCGGAACAGCGCATCGACCTGGTCAGCGCGACCCGCGAACTGGCAATAGCCGGGGAAGGTGACGCCGCACGACGTGTTCCGGTCGCAGGGCAGGATTATGATATCGGTGATGGCGACGTGATCATCGCGGCGATCACCAGCTGCACGAACACGGCAAATCCGCGCAACATGATCCTGGCCGGACTGATGGCACGCAATGCGGTGGCGCGGGGACTGTCGGTGAAGCCCCATGTGAAGACATCATTGTCTCCGGGATCCCGGGTTGTTGCCCGTTATCTGGACGCAAGCGGGTTGCAGGATTCACTGGATCAGCTGGGGTTTCAGGTGACAGGTTTCTCCTGCTCGACCTGTAACGGCATGTCGGGCCCGCTGGCGCCGGCAACGGACAAGACAATCAGGCAGCATGATATCAGGGGCGTTGCTGTACTTTCCGGTAACCGGAACTTCTCCGGACGCATTCATCCGCTGGCCTCCCGGAATGTCCTGGCCGCGCCGCCGCTGGTGGTCGCCTATGCGCTGGCGGGGACAATCCTGAAAGACATCACATCGGAAGCTGTCGGTCATGACAGGGAGGGCAAGCCGGTCATGTTGTCGGACCTCTGGCCGTCGCCGGAGGAGGTGGATGCGGTGATGGAAGCGCATCTGACAGCAGGGGATTTCCGGTCGGTTTATGAGACGGTAACGACCATCAGTTCGCACTGGAATGCGCTGGATGCTAGTACAGAGAATTATGACTGGGCACCGTCGACCTATGTTACTTTCCCGCCTTTCCTGAAGGGGCTGTCGGTGGCTGTAACGCCGGTTCGGGCAATGAAGAAACTGCGGCCCATCGCCATTCTCGGCGATTCCATCACCACCGATCATATCTCGCCATCAGGCACGATCACCGTGGATACCGAGGCGGCAAAATTTCTGATGAGCCGGGGGGTGGAACCCCGGGATTTCAATTCCTTCGGAACCCGGCGCGGCTCAGCGGATGTGGTGATAAGGTCGACCTTTGCCGGCAGCCGTCTGATCAATGAAATGGCGCCGGGAACTGAAGAGTCCTGGACCCGGTTGGAGCCGGAAGGCGAGGTTGTCTCTGTCTACAGCGCAATCGAGACCTATATCCGGCGCGGGCAGGAGCTGATCGTGATCGGCGGCAGGGAATATGGCTGCGGCTCGTCCCGGGACACGGCGGCAAAGGCCCCCTGGCTGGCCGGCATCCGGGCGGTTGTGGTTGAAAGCTTCGAGCGGATTCACCGGTCGAATCTGGTCAATATGGGGATTGCCCCGCTCTGCTTTCCCGAGGGGGTGAACCGCCATACCCTGGCACTGGACGGCACCGAACTGTTCGATGTGGATATCTCCGGTGATCTGAAGTCCGCCAGCCTGACGATCCATCGCCGGGACGGTGCAGCCGAGACCACGCCGCTCGATCTGCGGCTGTATAATGATGCGGAGCGGGAGACGTTCAGGAACGGCGGCATGCTGCCCCGTGCGTTCCGCAGCTTTGTTGGTCAGGCAGCATAGTGTCAGTGAACAGGTGGCTTACCGGAAAGGCAGCGCCGCCAGATAGGCGGCGGTTTCCTCCCGGACAATTTCAGCCAGCCGGAGGGCCTTGACGGTTCGCGGCGTGCCCCGGTCATACAGAAAGCCGAATTCAAAGCTGAACCGGGGTTCAATCGGGATCATTCTGACCCTCCTTCCCAATGCGGAGGGTGCAAGCGCATCACAGATCGTAATGGCTTTTCCGGTGGCGGCGATCACACAGGACATATGGGTCAGCGAGGCGTTCATGGTCGGAATGAACGGTATGTTATCACGCTCGAAGATCTCCTCGGTCTTCTGATAAATCAGTGTGTTCGGATAAGTCGACACGATCTGCTCGCCGGCAAGATCATGGACTGTCACACTTTTCCGTTCTGCCAGCCGGTGATCCGGTGCGACCACGACAACGGCGGGCACGTCACAGAGATGTTCGGTGACAATTGCCGAATGCCGGGACGGCATGGCGCCGATGCCGATATCGAACTGCTGGCTGATGATCCGGCGTTCGAGAAAGCGCCTTGCATGGACATCAAGCGTGATCCGGGTATCCGGATATTCATCGGCGAGGCGGACAACCGACTGGGCAACAATGACCGGTGCAATCCGCGGCATGGCAACGACCCGCATCCGGTGGATCGGACTGGCCTTGATCTCCCGCACGATCTGCGGAATCTGCGCAATCGATTCCAGAATGCGCTCGGCCTCATGAAAGAAGGCCTCGCCTTCCGGTGTTGGCACCAGCTGACGCTTGTCGCGGGAGAACAGCTTCAGATCCAGTTCCGATTCCAGTATGGCGAGTTGACGGCTGAGAGCGGACTCGCTGATGTTCATCGCTGTCGCGGCGGCAGTCAGCGTGCCGTTCGACATGATCTGGGTCAGGGCCTGAAGACCTTTGATGTTCATTTCACGACTCTTCGAAAAATTCGCATAATTGTTCCAACCATCGCAATAGACGGGACATACATCAAGAGGCACTATTATTTAACGTAGTCCCTGCGCAACGCTGCGCAGTTATGCCCGTCGTCATTTTTCAGGGGCTGCGACATAAGGGCACGAAGAATGACCATATGTCAGACAGGGGAGGAGTAAAAAAATGCAGAGTTTCATTCGATATATTGCGACGTCCGCAGCATGTGTGATTGCATCAGCCTCATTGATTGCCGGTTCCGCGGCACAGGCCGAATATCCGGACAAACCGGTGCAGCTGATGGTTGGATTTTCCGCCGGTGGCGGGGTTGATACTTATGGCAGGACACTGGCCAACCTTATTCAGGAAGAACTTGGCCAGCCGATGGTTGTGGTCAACAAGCCGGGTGCGGCGGGTATGATTGCCGCCAAAGGCACGGCGGACAGTTCGCCGGATGGCTATACACTCTACATTACCAATGCCGGAAGCCTGCTGGCGAAGGCGCTGATGGATGGCGAAAAATCAAAGCTTGATCCGCTGGCTGATCTGGAACCGCTAGCTGGCGTTGGCCAGCTTGTCTCGGCAATGATTGTCCCGGCGGGCAGCCCGTTCAAGACATCAGCGGATATGGTAAAAGCCGCCAAGGCCAATCCGGGCAAGCTGAAATGGGCGCATCCCGGACGGGGCAGCCTGCACATGATTGCCGGCGCAGCCTTTCTGTCCGTGAATGGCATCGATGCCAGGGACATCCCGTTCAAGGGCGGCTCGAAGGCCCGTAATGCTGTTGTCGGCGAGCAGGTTGACTTCGGTTTTGCCGGTATCCAGACAATCAGCGGCTTTGAATCCAAGGTCCGGGCGCTTGGCGTGACGATGGCTGAACGCGATGTCATCAACAAGGATGTACCGACCTTTGCCGAAATGGGGCTGGAAGGTATCGATATTTCCGGTCCGATGATCGTATTCGGTCCCAACGGCATGCCGGATGACGTGAAAAACAAGCTGACGAAAGCGATCACGGCTATCGCCAGCGGAGAGAAGTTCAGGGATCTGCTGGAAAAAGGCGGTCTGGCAACGGCTTCCTATGATGGCGCGGCGGCAAAAAAGAAACTCGCCAAGCTGAAGGCTGACCTTCAGCCGGTCATCGCCGGATTGTAATGATCCTTCGGGACAGGACGGCTGTCGTCAGGAACAGAACCTGACCCCGGCTGGTCCTGTCCCGACTGGTTTCTCAAGGGAGGTTGGGGATGACACAGACGTTGCGTGATGCAGCCGTTGGCGGGTTTGTTATGGCCTGCGGAGCCCTTTTCCTGTTTCAGGCCCGGATGATTGATACTGATCCTGATGATCCGTTCGGGCCGAAGCTCGCACCGACGATTATTGCAGGACTGACCATCGGATTTGGCCTGTTACAGGTGCTTGTTGCCATGCTTCGTCCCGGCACAGCCGATGACGCAGCCACCCAACCGTTCCGTCCCCTGCTGTTCTGCAGCGTGATCGGGGCAGGCGTCGCCTATATCTTCCTGTTCCAGTTCGTCGGATATCTGATTTCAACACTTGTTGTGCTGACCGGGATGCTGTTGCTGTTTCGCAACCGGTTCAGCGGCCGGCTGATGGTGACGGCGGTCCT
Source organism: Rhodospirillales bacterium (assembly GCA_040219025.1). Taxonomy (GTDB): domain Bacteria; phylum Pseudomonadota; class Alphaproteobacteria; order Rhodospirillales; family HT1-32; genus HT1-32. Next base: position 14,938 of record JAVJTE010000024.1, read on the forward strand.
TGGTGCGCTTGTGTATCACGTCGTTTTCATCGAACTGATGAATGTCCACGACCCGGCGTCTTTGCTGAGTTTTCGCAACATTTTGAACTGGGTGGGGTGACCGGGCATGGATATTCTCGATGGCTTCGCCTTCCTGTTCTCCAATCCGGTCGCACTGCTGTTTGTCGGCCTTGCGGCCATCATCGGTATCGTTGTCGGTGCCCTGCCGGGACTGACGGCGGCTGCGGCGATTGCGATGCTGCTGCCGGTTACCTTCTATCTGGACCCGTTATCCGCACTGGCTTTTCTGTATGTCATCGGAAAATCCGGCAGGTTCGGTGGCTCGATTGCCGCGATCCTGTTCAACACACCGGGGACGGCGGCCTCTGCCGCGACAATGATCGACGGCTACCCGATGGCGCAGTCGGGCAAGGCAGGAAAAGCCCTGAAGACAGCGACTGTCGCGTCGGTAACGGGTGATATCTGCGGCGAACTGATCCTGATTTTTGGTGCCGTCTTCATTGCCTCCTATACGGTCCGGTTCGGGCCACCGGAATATTTCTCGATCTATATCATGGCTTTTGTTGTCATCGGCAGCGTCATCGGGAAATCGATCATACGGGGAATTCTGAGCACCCTGTTCGGTGCCTTCATTTCGCTGATCGGTCTTGATCCGATCACCGGCGAAAGCCGGATGACGATGGATTCCCTTGAGCTGGAATCCGGCCTGTCGCTGGTGCCGCTGCTGATCGGGATCTTTGTGGTGACGGAAGTGCTGGTGCAGATCGAGGCAAAGGCCGCCGCGACGTTTTCGCGGATGGAGGGCGGCGCGCAGCGTGACCCGGATGCAGACCGGCTCACCTTCGCGGAATTCAGACGCTGTATCCCCGTCATGTTACGATCATCGGCTGTCGGTTCCTTCATCGGAATGATGCCGGGGCTGGGGTCATCGGTCGCCTGCTTTGTGGCATATGGCGAGGAAAAACGCCGGGCAAAGAACAAGGCGGAATGGGGTACCGGTATTGTCGAAGGGGTTGCGGCACCGGAATCGGCGAACAATGCGGTTTCCGGACCCAGCATGATCCCGCTGCTGACACTGGGTGTGCCGGGCAGCACCATTGCGGCCATTCTGGTCGGGGTGTTTCTGATCCATGGCATTCAGGTTGGTCCCAATATTTTCACCACTTCGCATGATCTGGTCTTCGGGCTGTTCGCCGCGGGTCTGCTGGGGATCGTGCTTTATGGCCTGATCGGCTATTTTGGCGCACCGTTCATCGGTCGTCTGATCGGTCATGTCTCGCCGTCCGTGATCTACCCCTTTATCTTTCTGACGGCCTTCATCGCGGCTTATTCGGCGCGGTCCAGTCTGTTCGATGTCGGCGTTGCCCTGGCATTCGGTGTGGTCGGGTATCTTATGCGGCGGTTTGATTTTTCGGCCCCGGCCTTCATCATTGCCTTCGTTCTGGCCAAGGGGGCGGAGGAGGCATTCCGGCAATCCCTGCTGCTGTCCGACAATGGCATGCTGATCTTTGTCGAGCGACCGGTGTCGGTGGCTTTTCTGCTGGTCGGTGTGGCCGTCGTCGGCGTCCGGATGATTGGCGTATTGCGTAAACCAAAGACGGAAATCTGATATGACCAGTGCGACCCCCAACCTGCTCATCCTGATGTCTGACGAGCATTCCCGAAAGGCACTGGGCTGTTACGGCAATCCGCTGGTCAGCACGCCGAACCTTGACCGGCTTGCCGCCCGCGGCACCCTGTTCAGCAACGCCTATACGCCCAGTCCGATCTGTGTGCCGGCACGGGCGGCCTTTGCCACCGGGCAATACGGCCATGCCAGCGGACACTGGGATAACGCGACACCCTATCTCGGGGACCCCCCGTCATGGGGGCACGCCCTGCAACAGGCGGGGGTGACCGTCGGCTCCATCGGCAAGCTGCATTATCGCAATGCCGAAGATGATACCGGTTTCGATTTCCAGCAACTGCCGATGCATCTGGTCGGCGGTGTGGGTGATGTTCTGGGCTGTGTACGCGAACCGTTGCCGGTGCGCTGGAAGACCCGGACGATGGCTGAAAAGATCGGCCCGGGCGAGACATCCTATACTGCCTATGATCGCTCGATCACCGAGGCTGCGACGAACTGGATCGCTGACCGGCCGGCGGATAACGGGGACGGGAAGCCCTGGGCCCTGTTCGTGTCGATGGTCGCACCACATTTCCCGCTGATTGCGCCGGAAGAATTCTACGCGCTCTACGAAGCCGCCGGGACAATGCCGTCGAAGCCGGCGGATGATCGCGATCATCCGTGGTTTGTCGCTTTCCGGGAGTGTTACCCTTACGACAACTTTACCGAGGAGACGACACGGATTGCGCTGGCGTCCTATCTCGGTCTGGTCAGTTTTCTCGACAACAATGTCGGCAAAATTCTCGCCAGCCTCGATGCCGCCGGCCTGACCGACAGCACCCGTATCCTGTATGTGAGCGACCATGGTGACAATATGGGAGAGCGGGGGCTCTGGGGTAAGTCGACGCTGTATGAGGAATCGGCGGGTATTCCGATGATTGCTGCCGGACCCGGCATTCCGGCAGGGCGGGTTTCAACAACGCCGGTCAGCCTTGTCGATGTTTATCCGACCGTGATTGATGCAATGGATGTGGCGGCGGACGGGGCAGAACGTCCGGGACGCTCACTGCTGGAGATTGCGAATAATCCGGATGACCCGGAACGGGTTGTCTATGCCGAATATCATGCGGCGGGGGCGACCTGCGGGGCTTTCATGATTCGCCGGGGGCAGTGGAAGCTTTGTTATTACATCGATATGCCGCCGCAGCTGTTCGATCTGGCGGCAGACCCGGAAGAACTTCGTGATCTCGGCAAGTCTCCGGATCATGCCGATACCCGCGCCAGCCTCGAAGCTGACCTGCGCAGGGTCTGTGATCCGGAGGAAGTTGACCGCCGCGCCCGTCGTGACCAGGCCGCTATCGTCGAAGCCAATGGTGGCCGCGAGAAGGTTGTGGCGCGTGGCGGTTTTGGGGCGACCCCGCCGCCCGGTGAGGCACCGCAGTTTACGGCTGCCGGCTAGCTGCCCTGCGAGAAGAGTTGCTCTATCAGACCGCGACCTGACGGGTAACCGCACCGGGCCCCGGACAATCGACAAGAATTAAGGATATGACCAGATGACCCGCCGACCGAACATTCTTCTCATCACTTCCGACATGCAGCGCGCCGATTGTTTCGGGCGATTTGAGAAGCGGGGCGTGCGGGCACCACATGTTGAAATGCTGGCTGAATCCGGCACCCGGTTCTCTTCCTGCATCACACCGAGCCCGATCTGCATGCCGGCCCGGGCGTCCATCCTGACCGGTCTGCTGCCGCTGACACATGGACTGTATGACAACGGGATCGATCTCAGCCCGGAGATGTCTGACCGCGGCTTTGCCGGGACACTGGGGCGGGCCGGCTACCGCACCGGCTTTATCGGCAAGGCGCATTTCTCGACGTTCGAGACCTTCAAACCGACGGGCTCGCCGGAATGCCGGTTCAGTTCTGCAGACTATCCCGACGACTGGGCCGGCCCTTACGGCGGGTTTGATCATGTTGAGCTGATGACCGTCGGACATCTGCACCGCAAGCGGGCACCGGAACGCCCGCCACATGGCCAGCATTACGAACGCTGGTTCTGGTCACGGGCAGAAGGTGACCGGCCGTTCGAGATGCACACCACCAGCATGAGCCCGGAAACGGGGGCGGCCAATACCTGGGATTCCGCTCTGCCGGAAGCCTGGCACACCAGCACCTGGACCGCAGACCGGGCGATTGATTTTCTGTCGAAGCAGGACGGTGATACTCCGTTCTGCGCCTGGGTGTCCTTCCCGGATCCGCACCAGCCCTATTCGCCGCCTGATCCCTGGCACAGGATGTATGACCCGGATGAGGTGACAATTCCCGAGCATCGCACAATGGATCTTGAACGGCGCCCCTGGTGGCACCGCGCCGCACTGGAGGGCGAGCCGCAGATCAAGGATGCCCGGCTGGCCAATCACCGCAAGACCGTCTCTCGCGTCCCGCCGCAGACAGACGCGCAGTTGCGTCATATGACGGCGAACTATTTCGGCATGATCTCGCTGGTCGACCATAATGTCGGTCGTATCCTGAATGCGCTGGCTGATCAGGGACTGCGGGAAGATACGCTGATCATCTATACCAGCGATCATGGCGAGTTTCTGGGTGACCACGGCTTATATCTGAAGGGACCGATGCTGTATGATTCGCTGCTGCGGGTCGGGCTTGTGGTATCGGGTCCGGGGGTGCCGAAGGGACAGGTTGTTGATGCACCGGTATCGACGCTGGATCTGCCGGCAACTTTCTATGATATCGCCGGGGTCGAGGCACCGATGCCGCTGCAAAGCGAAAGCCTGTTGCCGGTGATGAAGGACGGTAAAGGCCGCGATGCCGCCTACAATGAATGGTCGCTGCAGGCGGTTCGCTGCGGTGTCGCGCTGGACCTGCGAACTGTCCGGACGAAGACCCACCGTCTGACGCTGGAGCTCGGCTCGAACGAAGGCGAGATGTATGACCTTGTGAATGACCCGGACGAGATGGACAACATCTACGCCGATCCGGCCCATGCGAAAACCCGCCAGCATCTGGAAGAGCTGATCCGTAACCGTCCGGGCGAGGTTCTGGAGAACCTGCCGGAGGCGGTCGGCATCTACTGACCGGTTTCCGGGTCAGCTGCCGATCAGGTGGGGGGCGGTGTCTTCCACATATGAGGCATCGCATTTCTTTGCAAAGGAGTCGCGCCAGCCCTCGGCCAGAGCGGGCAGGCGGGCCAGTGTGGCGGCGGTTTCACGGTCCAGCCGGGCATTGAAGCGGGCGGCAATGACCCGGATCATTGGCCAGTCCGGGTTCGGGCGTTCCAGCAGGGTGAAGTCATCGCCGACATCCACCGTGCCGGGCTCCAGCACCCGGTAGTACCAGCCGGTTCTGACCGTTTTCTGAAACCGTGCCGCCATGGTTTTCTCACCGACATGGCTGTTGAGCTTCCAGCAGGGCTGGCGACCCTGACTGATCTGAACACGGGCTGAACCGACGGTGAATATGTCGCCGATACAGACAGTCTCCTCGGTCATGCCCTCTGTCGAGATATTCTCCCCGAAGCCACCGGGATGGAACTTGTCGGCGAGCGCGGGAAACTCGGCCCGCCAACGGGCATAATGGTCCGCCGCATAATGATGCACCGCCTTGTCCGGGCCACCATGAACTGCGAGGTCGGCCTGGGCATCCCGTTCAAACCCCAGCCTGCCAAGCTGCAGAGGGTCGGAGGCGGGTTGTTTGCCGATGGCACTTGGCGGCCTGCCCGGCCAGCGATCCTCGATCTTGCCGATAAACAATCCGGATACTTTCATCAGCGGCTTTCCTTTGACTCTGGCGGGCTATTCACAGTTTTGACCTGTCTGTGTATATCTGTCCTGTCGCCGCAGACAATAATCCTTCGCTGAACTGCGGACAAAGAATCCGGTTGTCGCCCCTGATTTTGTTGCGGATGCCAATAAAACAGCGACAGGACAGGCTGATGTCCGCTGTTGTGATCATTATCATATGCACTATAGCGGGGGGCGGTCTATGTTGACTGGCCGACGGAGCGTCTCAAGCCTGCGGACCTTTGCCAGATCATCCCGGCGGCGCAGGCGCACAGCCTCGCTGGCCCGGGGCCGGCTGATGAAGTCGGCGGCCTCTTCAGCCGAGAAAGGACCATTTCATGTCTTATGTCGTGCAGGTGCATGTGCCCGCTGATGTCTGATCCGGGCCGGCTGTTTCTGGTTGTCGGCCCGTCCGGGGCTGGCAAGGATTCGCTGCTGGCGGCAGCGCGGGATCATTTCAGACATGATGCAGCAACTGTTTTTCCGAGGCGCGTGATAACCCGTCCGGCAGAGGCGGGTGGTGAAAATCATTGCCCTGTCGATGACGCCGGCTTTGCAGAGCAGTTGCGCAACGGGGCCTTTGCCCTGCACTGGGTTGCGCATGGTCTGTGTTACGGTGTGCCGGTGACCGTTGTGGACGATCTGGACGCAGGCCGGAATGTTGTCGTCAATGTTTCCCGGACGGTGATCGATGATGCGCGCACCCGGTTCCGGCATGTCACCGTGCTGTCCGTTACGGCTGACCCGGCAACACTCGCGGAGCGGCTGGCGGGGCGACAACGCTCCAGTGACGGTGATCTCACGGCCCGGCTGGCGCGGGCTGCGCTGATCACACCGGCCGGACCCGACGTTGTGACCATCGACAATTCAGGATCGCTGGCTGAGGCAGTTCCCGCTTTTCTGCGTGCTCTCACCAGCTAGCGGGAACCGCCGGATCAGACGGAAGGGAGCGCCGGGTTCCGGTTCGGCAAAGACCGCGATGTCATCAATACAGGCAGGCCCGAGTGCCGGCCCGGCGGCCCGGGTCAGGCTTTCGGCCAGTCCGGTACGCAGATCGTCAGTCAGCGCGTCGGTCAGTGTCAGGTGGAATCTGAATTCTTCCATCACATAGGGATATCCCCAGTGGGTCAGCAGGTCTTCCTGATGCCGGGTCAGCGGGCGCTTGCGCCGCCGTGCCAGTTCATTGTCGGTCAGCGGGGCACGCAGATGGTCGAGTTCGGTGACGCAGGCGGCGGCCAGTCTGGACAGCGCCGGTTTGCCTGAATCGGGGGAGAAGGCGATGAACCGGCCAATCGTGTTTATGCTGAAACTTTCGATCTGAATGGCGGCCTGTCCGCGAGAGAATATATCGACCGCGTGAAACAGGTCTTCTTCGCTGACCCCGTGTTGCAACCGGAACGGGGATTTCAGGGTGCCGTGGAAGCCATAGCGCCGGGGCTCAACCGTCATCCCGTCGATGGTCTCGCGGGTGATGCCGTCAACCGGGGGCGGCGTGGCCCGCCGGCCGGTTGTGGCATCGCAGCCCAGCCATTGCGTACCGAACCGGTCCAGCGGGGTTCCCCGGGCCGGGGCCCAGTAGATGGCATATCTGTAATGCGGTGCAGGCATGTCTGCCGGGCCTCCGAAGTCCGAGGACCAAAGCTGAAACCCGTACAGGTTGAATCGGAAGTCATTTCTGTGGCCGGGTTCAGGGCGACTGAACGGCAAGATCACCACTGTAAACCGCCGCATAGTCTCGCAATAATGCCTCGGCAATTCAGGGGAATGCCTGGCTGAACTGTGGTGGCATCGGCGGTGACCTCCGTCACCATCTTGTCACAGCTTCGCAGGAGACTGGTCTGACCGGTCGGGTTTTATCGCTGACCAGTGGCCATCATGTCGACCCGTTCGGCGACCGCGATGATGCGCTGCATTTCGCGCAGCACCGGCTTCTCGATCAGCTTGCCATCCACCACTACCAGACCGGTATCCGCTGCTGCAAATTCAGCGATGATCCGGCGCGCGCGTTCAACGGTGGCGCTGTCGGGTGTGAAGACATCGTTCAGAACGGGGATCTGTTTCGGATGGATTGACCCTTTGCCGCTGAACCCGAGGTCGCGGACCAGCTCGGCTTCGCGGCGCATGCCATCCGGATCTTCGAGATCCAGGTAAGGCACATCAATGACATCCAGCCCGGCGCTGGCGGCCGCATGGGCGGTTCGCGACCGGGCATAGAGCAGGGGCTCCCAGGCATTGCGGCAGCGCAGTTCCGCCGCCATATCAACGCCGCCGAAGAACAGGGCATCGATACGCGGGCTGGCGCACGCGATGTCCCGGACCGCTTCCAGACCGGCATTGGTTTCAATGATGACATGCAGCCGGGTCGCATGGCCGCGTTCGGTGAGCAGGGTGTCGAGCCAGACAATCTCGTCCGGCGTTCTGACCTTCGGCAGCATCAGCGCAGGGGGCGGGGTGTCGGTCGCCAGAACCGCCTGCACATCCGCCAGCCCGAAGGCCTCGCGCAGGCAGTTGATCCGGACGATCCGTTCGACACCGTCATCTGCCTGCGGTTCGGCAAACAGGGCCATGGTGAGCGACCGCGCCATATCCTTGTCTTTCGGCGTAATACCGTCTTCCAGTTCGACGCAGACGATATCGGCACCGGAGGCGAGGGCTTTCGGATACATCGCCGGTTTCAGGCCGGGGGCGAAAATGAAACTGCGTCGGGGTCTGATCTGGGGGTCGGCTGTGGCTGTCATTCCTGGAGTTCCGTCTGGTGGTGATTGAAAGGCGAAAGGAGGGCGGATGTCATCAATGCGAACGGCATTATGGAAAGGCTGGAGCGACGGGTGCAAGCAGGGAAGCCCGGTGATGATAAAACAAACCGCTGACTGGTCTTGCCAGACAGGATGGGCCATACCAAGTGCCAGCAAGATATGATGACGGGTCGCCCCGACCGGGGCGATGACATGGAAGGACATAACATGATCGAGAAACGCAAATTCTATATTGATGGCAAATGGGTCGCCCCGGCGAAAGCGGCTGACCTTGAGGTCATTGATCCCTCGACGGAGGAAGCCTGTGCGGTGATTTCTCTCGGCGGTCAGGCTGATACGGACAAGGCGGTTGCGGCGGCAAAGGCTGCCTTCCCGGTATGGTCAACGACCCCGAAAGAGCAGCGTATTGCGCTGGTCGAGAAAATTCTCGAAATTTATATGGCCCGCTCTGACGAGATGGCGGCGGCGATCAGTCTGGAAATGGGTGCGCCGATCGATATGGCGAAGGCACAGCAGGCATCCGCCGGTGCCTGGCACATCAAGAATTTCCTCCGTGCGGCCAAGGGGTTCGAGTTCGAGCGGATGCTGGGCAGCCACGCACCGAATGACCGTATTCTGTATGAGCCGGTTGGTGTCTGCGGTCTGATCACGCCATGGAACTGGCCGATGAATCAGGTGACGCTGAAAGTGACGCCGGCCCTGCTGGCGGGCTGTACGATGGTGCTGAAACCGTCGGAGATTGCGCCCCTGTCCTCGTTGCTGTTCGCCGAGATCCTGCATGACGCCGGTGTACCGGCCGGTGTCTTCAACATGGTCAATGGCGATGGTGCAGGTGTCGGCACCCAATTGTCGCTGCATCCGGATGTGGACATGATCTCGTTTACCGGATCAACACGTGCCGGTACCGCCATTTCCAAGAACGCCGCGGACAGTCTGAAGCGCGTGCATCTGGAACTGGGCGGCAAGGGCGCCAACATCATCTTTGCGGATGCCGATGAAAAGGCGGTCAAGCGCGGTACCCTGCATTGCTTCAGCAATACCGGCCAGTCCTGCAATGCACCGACCCGGATGCTGGTGCAGCGCGACATCTATGACGCCGCCGTCGCAACTGCGACCTCGGTTGCCGAAGCATCCACCGTCGGCCCGGCCAGCGAGAGCGGACGCCATATCGGCCCGGCGGTCAGCGCAGCACAGTTCGAGAAAATTCAGGGACTGATTCAGCAGGGGATCGACGAGGGTGCCCGTCTGGTTGCCGGTGGAACCGGACGGCCGGAAGGGGTCAACCGCGGCTATTTCGTGCGCCCGACCGTGTTTGCCGATGTCTCCAACGACATGACAATCGCCCGGGAGGAAATTTTTGGACCCGTCCTGTCGATCATTCCGTTCGATACGGAAGACGACGCCATTGCCATTGCCAATGACACCCCTTACGGCCTGACCAACTATGTACAGAGCGAAGATGGCGAGAAGCGGGCGCGTGTGGCCCGCCGGTTACGCTCCGGCATGGTGGAAATGAACGGCCAGTCCCGTGGTGCCGGTAGCCCGTTCGGCGGTATGAAGGCCTCCGGCAACGGTCGCGAGGGTGGCGTCTGGGGGCTGGAGGACTTCCTCGAAGTCAAGGCCGTCAGCGGCTGGCCCGACTGATATTCCGGCGCTCCCGTTCACTGCCTTCCGGGGACGTGGACGGGAGTGGCTGTCCTCTGAAGCATAACTGTTCCCGTCCGACTCGATACCCGGCTTTTGCGTACAGAAACCGGCGGTGCAATTGCGGGATGACAATTGCTGTGAAACCCGGCTGATGGTCTTACCTGCCTGTTTTCATGATAATTTTTGACGTCGATCCGCAATGTTACAAATATTACATGACCGTTTTGATAAAGCTGGCTACTGTTTCTGCGGGGGTTGCGTAAGCTAATAATAATAGTCGCTATCTGTCCTTAATTCTGGTCGCGCAAGAAAATCGCAAAGCTGCCCCTGACTGACGAGGTCGGATGGCGGTTGCCAGAAAAGGAACCGCGTATGTCTCAAACATACATCGTCGGCTTCGACGGAACGCCGCAATCCGGGCGCGCTGTCGAGCATGCTGCTGCGGCAGCAAAGAAGACGGGGGGCAAGCTGCATCTCGTTTTCGTAATCGAATGGTCACCCTACAGCTTTCATACAGCAGAGGAACTGGCGGAGCGGCATGGTCGCCGTGAGCAGGAACTTGACCGGGCGAAGGAGTCGCTTCAGCCGGTTGTCGATCAGCTGAAGGGACAGGGTGTTACGACCGAGTTCGAGGTCCGGCACGGCAATGCAGCAGAACTGCTCTGCGAAATTGCAAAAGCGACGCCCGGCTCTGAAATCGTGATCGGTCGTACCGGTGGTTCCGGACTGGCGCAGCGTCTGCTGGGCGGTCTTGCCATGACACTGGCACAGGTGGCGCCGGTACCCATCACCATTGTGCCCTGACCGGCGCTTAAATCTCATTCACACAGACGTTCTCTTCAGGGGAGAGTTACTGATGTTTAGACGTATTTATCTGGCCATGATGGCCTTTGTGGCGACAGTCTCGCCAGCCTTTGCGCAGGAAAGCAGCATCGATCAGATGATCAGTGATGCGGTTGCGCCCATCGTCAATCCGATTGTCAGCACGGTTTTCTATTCCGTGCCTGTGTTCGGGACGCAATTTCCACTGATCGTCGGCTGGCTTGTCGTGGCGGCGCTGGTTTTCACCCTCTATTTCGGCTTCATCCAGTTCCGCGGGTTCAAGCATTCGATCGAGCTGGTCCGGGGGGACTATCTGGATCCGAAGGATGCCGGTGAAGTAACGCCTTTCCAGGCTCTGGCAACGGCGCTCTCCGGCACGGTCGGTCTTGGTAATATCGCCGGGGTTGGCGTTGCCGTGTATCTCGGTGGTCCTGGTGCAACCTTCTGGATGATCCTCGCCGGTCTGCTTGGTATGGCGTCGAAATTCACCGAATGTATCCTCGGCGTGCATTATCGTAACGAATACAGCAATGGCACCGTTTCCGGCGGCCCGATGTATTATCTGTCGAAGGGCCTGTCGGAAGACGGCAAGGCGGCACTGGGCAAGTTCCTCGCCATTTTCTTTTCGATCTGCTGTATCGGTGGCGCACTCGGCGGCGGCAACATGTTCCAGGCGAACCAGTCCTACGCCCAGGTTTCCAGCCTGTTCCCGTTCTTTGAAGGCAAGGGCTGGCTGTTCGGTCTGATCATGGCCGGTCTGGTCGGTGTTGTGATCATCGGCGGTATCAAGTCGATTGCCCGTGTCACGGAAAAGATCGTCCCCGGCATGGCCGTCCTTTATGTCGGTGCGGCGCTGATCATCATCCTGATGAATATCGGTTCGGTTCCGCAGGCAGTCTCGGATATCATCACTGGCGCCTTTGCGCCGACGGCGGTTGCCGGCGGTATTGTCGGTGCCCTGATTCAGGGTTTCAAGCGGGCCGCCTTCTCGAACGAAGCCGGTATCGGCTCTGCCTCCATCGCGCATTCCGCGGTGCAGACAAAGCATCCGGTGACGGAAGGCTATGTGGCACTGCTGGAGCCGTTCATCGATACGGTGGTGATCTGTACCATGACCTCGCTGGTCATCGTGATCACCGGCTCATGGGTGCCTGACAGTGGTGTGACCGGCATTGCCCTGACATCGCAGGCCTTTGAATCGAGCTTCACGGGTGCCGGCTATGTGCTGGCAATCGCGGCAGTTCTGTTCGCTTTCTCGACCATGATTTCCTGGTCCTATTACGGCCTCAAGGCCTGGACCTACATGTTCGGTGAAGGACAGGGCAAGGAGATCGTCTTCAAGGTGATCTTCTGCATCTTCGTCGTCATCGGCTCGTCCATGAGCCTTGGACCGGTGATCGACTTCTCCGATGCCATGATTTTCGCCATGGCCATCGCCAACATCATCGGCCTCTATATGCTGATGCCGAAGGTGAAGGCGCTGCTGGCGGATTATCATGAGAAGCTGGCCAGCGGCGAGATCAAGAAGATCAAGAATATGTAGTCGTCGCGATTGAAAAACCGGTCCTGTAAGGGCTGGTTGGAATGGATCAGGGGAGTGCCCGTCAGGCGCTCCCCTTTTTCATGCTGCCCACCCCGGTTCCCCGGCTTTTGCAAACACAGGCCGCTGAAGGCACTGGCGGACCGGCACGCTCATTCCGGGTTATCGCCGAATAACAGCAGAACGCCCTTCTGTTACAGATCGCTGTGGCGTATCACTCCGTCACCAGTAAATTTTCAACGGAGATGACGATGCGCGCCATCGGTTATGCAAAGAGCCTGACCAGCGATCAGGAAAAATCGCTCGAAGACATCACGATACCGGAACCGGCGGTCGGGGCCCGTGACCTGCTGGTTCGCGTTGCGGCGGTCTCGGTCAACCCGGTTGATGTGAAGGTCCGGATGCGGGCAGAACCGGCCGAGGGGCATACGGTGCTGGGTTTTGATGCGGTCGGTGTGGTCGAGGCTGTCGGCGCTGATGTCACGCTGTTCGGGGTTGGCGATGAGGTCTTCTATGCCGGGGATATCACGCGGCCCGGCAGCAATGCCGAACTGCAGGCCGTGGATGAACGCATCGTCGGTCGCAAGCCGTCGACACTTTCCGCAGCTGAGGCGGCGGCATTGCCGCTTACCGGCATTACGGCCTGGGAAATTCTGTTCGACTCCTTCCGGTTGAAGGAAGGCGACGGTGCGGGCGAGGTGTTGCTGATCATCGGCGCGGCGGGGGGTGTCGGCTCGATGCTGATGCAGCTTGCGAAGGCGGTGACGGGGTTGACGGTTGTCGCGACCGCCTCCCGCCCGGAGACCACGGACTGGTGTCGCAAGCTCGGGGCGGATCATATCATTGATCATTCAAAGGCCCTCAAACCGCAGCTCGACGCGCTGGGTCTGACGGTCGGTTATGTTGCCGCCCTGACCGCATCCGGCCAGCATCTTCCGGCGATTGTCGATCTGATTCGCCCGCGCGGGCAGATTGCGATGATTGATGACCCGGTCGGTCTGGATTTCACGATCATGAAGAAGAAAGCGCTCAGCCTGCATTGGGAACTGATGTTCACCCGTTCGATGTTCGCAACCGACGATATGAGTGCCCAGCATGAGCTGCTGAACCGGATTGCGGATCTGGTCGATGGTGGTCGCCTGCAGACCACGATGACATCGGTGGCCGGAAAAATGAATGCTGCCAATATGCGGCTGGCCCATGCGGCCCAGGAATCCGGTCGTACAATCGGCAAGACGGTGCTGACCACCGACTGACCGGGATACTCTCCGGTTGGCCAAAGGCCCGGCTGGCCGGAGAATGTTGCTGGCAGCGGGGATCAGCAGGCTTTCGGAGCAGGGCAATAATATTGTCGCCTTATGGTGGCGCGTGATATCACCTTCTGCCCTCAGCGGTCATAATGACTGCGTGATGACCGCCAGATCGGGATGACTTTGGACCCAGACTCAAAACAGAAACCGGTGAAAGACAACAGACCGGCTGACAGCAGGGCCCCGCAGGCCAAGCATCTCGAAGAAGACCGGCTCGCCCATCTGGTTCGCCATGTTGCGCGTGGCCTGACCCGGTCGCTGCAGATCAGGCTGGCCAAACATGATGTCCAGTTCGGCAGCTGGGTTTTTCTGCGTATTCTCTGGGAAGATGACGGCCTGACGCAGCGCGAGCTGGCGGAACGGGCCGGGCTGATGCAATCGACGACCCACACGGCTTTGCTGAAGCTGGAGGGACAGGGTTATCTGACCCGGCGCCATCCGGAGGGTGACCGCAAGAAGCTTCTGGTTTTCCTGACCGAGCAGGGCCGGGCGGCACGTGATGTTCTCCAGCCACTGGCGGAGGAGGTCAATGACGCCTCGGTTCAGGGTCTGTCCGGTGATGATATCCGTCAGCTCCGTCAGGCCCTGCTGATCATGGCCGGCAATCTGGACGCTGACGAGCAGCGGGCGCTTGAAGATGGCCGGGGTGTCCCTGCGACCCGTGGACGAAACGGCCAGATCTGAATTTTCCGCATCCCCCGGAAGCTGAATCCCTCCGCGCGCAGGCGGGCTGTGCCGGACCTGCTATCAATCCCCAACCTTTGTGCAGTCCGGGTTCTCGCGATGTCATCCCCCGCGCCACGCCCTGGCGACTAACGGGTGGCATATACCTGTCCGGCTCCTGTCAGGTCGATGACACAATCTATTAAAGAGATATCTTTTTATTGAAGTTTTTTTGGTGATGTGATTTTCTGCATCTCAATGGGAGAGAGGACAGGGAGATGTCTGGTCGACTAATTCAAGATGCCAGACCGCAATGTTCCAATGATGATTTGCCACTGGTCCGGCCGGAATTCTGAAAACCGGCCACGACTTAACAAACATGCATACTGGAAAGAAAGGGGATTCTGATGAATAAGATAGTAACTCTTTTAACGATCTTGCTGGGTCTGGTGCAGATCGTGCCCGCACAGGCTGACTATCCGGAACGGGCCATCACCTTCATCGTACCGTTCTCGGTTGGCGGTGGCAGTGACCAGACGGCGCGGGCGCTGATCCCGTTCCTTGAAAAGCATCTGGGTGAGGGTGCGAAGATTGCGGTCGTCAACAAGCCGGGTGCGGGCGGAAGTGTTGCCTATGCAGAAATGGCGGGAACGAAAGCGGATGGATATACCATCGGTATGGTCAATCTGCCGGATGCGGTTACCGGCCCGATGCTCAACCCGAATGTCGGCTATACCACCGCAAGCTTCAACTATATCGGTGGCATCAACAAGGAACCCTCGACCATCACGGTCCGGGCCGACAGTCCGGTGAAGACTCTTGAGGAGTTCATTGCTCTGGCACGCGCCAAGGCAGGCGGGCTGACAGTCGGGGTGCCGTCCCTCAGCAATGTGCATAGTGTCGGCGTGACCGAGTTTGCGGCGGAAGCAGGTCTTGAGGTGAATAAAATTCCGCTGAATGGCGGTGGTCCGACCATGAACGCTCTGCTTGGTGGTCATATTGACTCGGCATCCGTTTCTGTCGGTGCGGCAATGAAGAAAAAGGACAAGATCCGGGTCATTGCACAGATGTCGGACGAACGGGCAGAGACGGCACCGGATGTCCCGACGACAGTTGAGCTTGGTTACAAGACAACGAGTTACGTGATCCGTTCTTTTGCTGCACCGTCCGGAACCCCGGCGCCGGTCATGGAAAAGCTTCGTGCTGCCTTCCGTCTGGCAATGGATGATCCGGAGTTTCAGGCGACTGCCAGGAAACAGCGCATCGATCTGACCTTCATTCCCGGCGACCGGCTGGTTGAGATCGCCGCCGCACTGGATACCAAACTGTCCAAGCTGTGGAAAACAAACCCCTGGATGTCCAAAGGTAACTGAACATGCGGGTGAATGGCCGGTCCGGCATTCAGGATATCGCGACGGGATCCGCATTCCTCGCGGTCTCCGCCGGGCTGCTGGTTTCCTCTTCATCGCTCCCTGCGGGTGCTGCGATGCTCCCCCACGCGGCATTATGGGCGCTGTCCCTGCTGTCTGTCGCGCTCATGATCCGCGGGATCCGGGCGCGATGGATGACAGCATCCGCAGATGACGGTGAAGAGGTTCAGCCATTTATGGAAAATCCCCGGCGTCTGTTGCTGGGTATTCTCGCAATGGCCCTCTACATCGTCGGGATTGAAACCGTCGGATTCTACATTTCAACGGCGCTTTTCATACCGCTAACGGCGTTTGTTCTGGGTGCCCGCAACAGGCTGGCAATCGGCATGGCCGGCGCAGGTTTTGTTCTGTTCTGCTATGCCGTGTTCAGCGTTCTGTTTGAACGGGTTCTGCCGGAGGGACTGTTGTTTTCAGTGCTCCAGCCGGGGCTGGCCGGGATGGGTGTCCATGTTTGACAGCCTGTTCCTGGGGCTTTCGGCCATTCTGGAATGGCAGAACATTCTGGCGATGGCCGCAGGGGTCGTTGGCGGTGTTCTGGCTGGTGCCGTGCCCGGCCTGTCAGCGACGATGGCGGTGGCCCTGCTGTTACCGCTGACCTATGGCCTCTCTCCCCTGTTTGCGCTCGGGCTGATGGCCGGGATGCATAACGGGGCGGCGTATGGCGGCTCGATCCCGGCAATTCTGTTGCGCATTCCGGGTACGCCGGCTGCGGTAGCGACGACCTTCGATGGCTATCCGCTGGCCCGGTCCGGGCGGGTTGCACATGCGCTGAAGGTATCGGTTCTGTCCTCGGCGGTGGGCGGGGTTGTCAGCGCGATAGCACTGATGCTGATTGCGCCGCCACTGGCGGATATTGCCTTGCGATTTGGCCCGCCGGAGATTTTCTGGGTCAGTGTATTCGGTGTCGCAAGCACGGCGGTGCTGATGGGCAAGGACCCGGTCAAGGGTATGATGGCGGGCTGCATCGGTCTGTTTCTGGGCATGATCGGTCTCGACCATGTGACCGGTGTTGACCGGTATACTTTCGGGCTGATCGAATTGTCCGGCGGGCTGCCGCTGCCGATTGTGCTGATGGCGCTGTTCGGTGTTCCCGCCGCCTGGATGATGGCGGAGAAGGCACCGGGATCCGGGCTGGATGTCCGCGGTCTTGATCTGAAACGGGAAGGCGACCGGCTGCGGGACTGGCCCTGGCGGGATATTCTGCCGGCCTGGCTGCGGGGAAGTTCAATCGGTGTCTTCATCGGCATTCTGCCGGGCCTTGGCGGTGCTGTCTCCAGCATCGTCGCCTATGGTTCCCAGAAACAGGCATCGAAAGACCCGGACAGTTTCGGCAAGGGCAATACATCCGGTGTTGCCGTCGCGGAATGTGCCAACAACGCGGATAATGCGGCCTCGATGATCCCGGCCCTGACGCTGGGTATTCCCGGCAGTGGCGTGGCGGCGATCGTGCTCGCCGGGCTGCTGATTCACGGATTTGAATCAGGACCGCAACTGTTCACAGATCATGCGGAAACGGTATTCGGTTATATCTGGGCGATGATGTTCACCTCGGTCATGCTGATCCTGATCGGGGGCGGGCTGGCGACAAAACTGTTCGCCCAGGTGTTGCGCACGCCGCCGATGATCATGATGCCGATTGTCGTGGGGCTCGCCGTGGTCGGCACTTACACCTATGAAAACAATATCTTTAACGTCTATCTGCTGTTCGGTCTGGGCTTTCTGGGTTATGCGCTGGACCGGCTCGCTTTCCCGGTCGCGCCGGTTATCCTCGGCCTGTTTCTGGGACCGAAGATTGAATACAATCTGCGGGTTTCCCTGCTGATCTCGCAGGATGATCCCTCGATCTTCTGGACGCGCCCGATTTCCATCGGGTTTGCGCTGGCAACCGTTCTGGTGATCTTTTATCCGCTGTTTCGCAACGGCGCGGCTTCACTCTGCCGGTCATGGAAAGCGGGGCGAGCTGCCCGGCAGTCGAGATAATGCGGGGGGATGGACAGGAAATGAAAGATAACACGGTGAAAAACGGTACTGCCAGACCACCCCGAAAACCGGGCCGGGGTCGTACCGCAGCTTTGTCCGGGGATCGGCGGGATCAGCTGAACCGCTATCTTCACAGGCAGCTTGCCCGTGACAGCAAGACCGGGCCGAAGCATCTGCGTCTGCAGGCCGCAGTGGTCGCCGCCATATCTGAAGGTGTTCTGACCGCGGGCGACCAGTTGCCATCAGAGCCGGAGATTGCATCAGGTGTCAGCCTCAGCCTCGGGACAGTCCGTCGCTGTCTGACCCAGCTTGCAAATGACGGTGTGGTGTCACGGGAACATGGCCGGGGGACATTCATCTCCGGTGTGACCCTGACAGAGAATGAAGTCTGGCATATGCGTTTTCTCGAAGACGATCTGGTCACGGTACGGCCGATCTACCAGCGAATTCTCGGGCGCGAAATCCTGCGCAGTTCTGGCAGCTGGAGCGAGCATCTCGGCGAGAGTGAAGAGGGTTATGTCCGTGTCCGGCGGGCGGTCAATGTCGACAGCCTGTTCGTCTGCCACAGTGATTTCTACCTCCGTGGTGATCATTACAGCCGTGTTCTCGACCTTGACCCCCACGAAATTGAGAGTGTCGGACTGAAACATGTGCTGCGGCTCTATTTCAACGTATCGATTACACGGGTGCAGAAGATATCGCAGATTCTGCCGACCCCTGATGATGTGTCGACGGTGATCGGCGTTCAGCCGGGCCATCCGGCGCAGCGGGTTGAGATTCGTGGATTTGCCCATGACAACCAGCCTGTTTCCTATCAGGTCATCTGGATACCGCCAACTGCCGTGCCGCTTGATCTGTCCGGCCCCGTATCGATGCCGGCAGCGACCAAATCATGATGTTCTGCTGCCCGACCACCCGGTGTTTCATGTTGTTGTCTTGTTGTCTGGAGGATAGTTCCGATGCCTAAACAGTTCCGTCTCTGGGGTACCTGCTGTGCCCATGTTGCCTCCGATCTGCAGTTTGGCCGGGAAAGTCTGGCCGATGCCTTCCGGCAATCTGAACAGGGTGGCGATGACGGTGGCCCGGCCTTTGACTGGGATATCGCGGTTAATCTCGGCGATTTCAGCGGCGCCCGCTACAACACGCCGGTCGATGAGGAGGGGGAAGAGATCGTCCGCCAGTTCGCGGCCTTGCAGAATCATAAACGCGAGCAGATCTACACGGTCTGCGGTAACCATGACCGCAATGCACCGGATGATGATGAAGCCTGGTGGTTTCAGAAGTGGATTGATCCGATGGGCGAGAATACAGCCTTCTCGGGCGTTGACCGTTCTGCCTATCCCTATCCGGTTGAGGGTACGTGGGAGCGATACAGTTTCCGGGCAGGAAACCTGCTGTTTCTGATGATGAGCGATATCAATGAAAGTTCGCTGCCGAAAGGCCGGGGCGAGCTTGGCGGCTGTCCGTCCGGTGTGGTTCGTCAGGAAACCTTTGACTGGTGGAAAGACATGGTTGAACGGCATCGGGATGACTGCATCATCATTACGTCGCATCATTATGTGCTGAAAAACACCACTGTCGCCTCTGGCCCCTGGGAGGGCTTCCGCAAGGATGAGAACGGCAACTGGGCGATGGAATATCACCGTTACTACAAGGAAGCCTCGCCCGAGGGGGCATCCTACCTCCACTGGGTCGGCCATAAACCGGATTCCGGGCAGTTTGAATCTGTCCTGGAGAGCCACCCCGGATCCTCTGATCTGTGGCTTGGCGGGCATACCCATTCTGACCCGGATGACCGGCGGGGGGGCAAATCGCATGTCGAGAGGAAATGGAATACGAATTTCGTCAATGTCTCGGCGCTGACCCGATATCATGCAGAACTGCATTCACGCCCGATCAGCCGGCTGTTCACCTTCACCGAAGGCAGCGACGAGGTGCGCGTCCAGTGCTATCTGCATACATCGGAACACGCCCCCCAGGGGTGGTATGACAAGGTCGAGCAGACCCTTAAACTGTCAAAGCCCTTCGTCGCGCCGTAATGCCGGGCCGGGCTATTCTGCTGCCTGGCTTTGGCTGACCTTGGTGCGCCAGTCGACTTCCTTGGGTAACACTTCCTGATAGGAGGCGATGCCGGTATGGGCCGGGACGTCCGGTCCGACACCAAGCGCCTTGCCGGTTTGCGCGAACTCGCGGGCGGCATCGACCATCAGGCGGCGGAATTCGACAATCGCCATGTCGGAGGCACCAAGTGTGTCGTGGCTGCGGTCGACAATCGGACCCATGCCGACCCACATCGAGATATCCTGATTGGGGATCCCCATGATGCCGGTCGTACTGTCGCCCTTCATGGCTTCGCGGTCCTGCCGGAAGTTGTTCTGCAGGTTGCGGACCGGGGTCCAGTCTTCATGCAGGTCGACCCCCGGCTCGGCATGGCAGAACTTGCGCCAGTCGTCGGTCTTGATGCAACTCTCCGGATTTCCCCAGGCGATGAAATAGAACATCGTGTTCTCGTCATCCATCGGCACATTGATGCTGGTGATGTTGTAGAGATTATTCGGAGGAATCAACGAGATAAAGGGCGCCACATACTGCGTGACCCGGATATAGTTATGGGTCGCGGCCTTCTTGATCGGACGACGGATGGCCGCGTAATGGAAGCCGTAGGGCGTGCGTTCGATCTGCATGCGCGGCGAGCGGTCGGTTGATGGCCGGTACCAGCTTTTGTCATCCGCCGCAGCGCCGTCAACGCGGGCCGGTTTCATGTCGGAATGGTGCAGCGACGAGGAATGCGCGGAATCAATCTGTCCTTCCTCGATCTGCGCCCAGTTGCAGGGGATGCTGATCTTCAGGATGCTGACCCGCACATCGTCATCGGGGGCAAAGGGCGGGCGCTGGAAGTCGGGCATTTCCTCTGCCGGGCCGATATAGGCCCAGACAAAGCCGCCGCATTCCTGCACCGGATAGCTGTTATGTCTGACCTTGTCCTTCAGGTTGCTCTCCGGCGGCTCCGAGGCCATTTCGGTGACGTTGCCCTTAACATCGAATTTCCAGCCGTGATACAGGCAGCGCAGGCCGCATTCTTCGTTGCGACCGAGATAGAGCAGCGCACCGCGATGCGGGCAGTGGCCGTCCATGACGCCAAGCCTGCCCTCGCTGTCACGGAAGGCGACCAGTTCCTCACCCAGGATGCGCAGGCGCACCGGCGCGCCGTCCGGTTCTGCCACTTCTTCCGACATGCAGACCGGGATCCAGTGCCGTTTCATCAGCTCACCCATGGGTGCCTTGTTCTCGACCCGGCACAGCAGATCGTTTTCTTCTTTCGTGAGCATGATCGGTCCTTCCGCTTGTTTTTCAGATATTGTTAGATATCTAAGAAAAATGTAGCGCAGTCGAAACCAGCCGTCTAGTATGTTTTGCAGGCCACAGAGATGGCCGGGACGGATGGCCGGAAGGCTGCAGGACCAGGGACAGAAAACGTTACCATGCTTGATCTGAAAGTTGCCGAGAAACGCCAGCTTGCCGACGCTGTCTGGCTGTTCGATCTGGTTCATCCCGAAGGCGACGAGCTGCCGCCGTTCGGCGCGGGCGGACATATTCCGGTCCGCACCCCGTCCGGTGCAATGCGGCACTATTCGCTCAGCAACAATCCGTCGGAGCGGCATCGCTACCAGATCGCGGTCAAGCATGAACCGGACAGCCGTGGCGGGTCGCGGTCGATGGTCGAGGATGTCGCCGTTGGCGATCTGCTGTCTGTCGATGAGCCGGGGAACGATTTTCCGCTGGGTGATGCGCCGGACTATCTGCTGATTGCGGGCGGTATCGGGATTACGCCGATCCTGGCAATGGCCCGGCAGCTGACGGATGAAGGCAAGGATTTTCATCTGATCTATTGCAGCCGGTCGGCGGAACAGGCCGGATTTCTGGATGTGCTGGCGTCCGATGCGGTCGGGGGCAAGGTGACTATTCATCATGATGGCGGTGATCCGGACGAGGTTTATGACTTCTGGGACCTGCTGGAGAATCCGTCAAAAACTCATGTCTATTGTTGTGGCCCGAAACCCCTGATGGAGGAAATCCGGGGAATGACCGGGCACTGGCCTGAGCCGGCTATTCATTTCGAGGATTTCTCTCCGGTTGAACGCATCCGTGCCGAAGACCGGGCGTTTCGCGTTACCCTCGCGAAATCCGGCCAGACGGTCGAGGTTGCGGCGGACCAGACAATCCTTGAGGCGCTGCGTGCGGCTGGTCTGAAGACAGTTTCCTCCTGCGAGAGTGGCACCTGCGGCACCTGCAAGACCGGCCTGCTGGAAGGGCAGGCCGATCATCGTGATATGGTGCTGATGGATGAGGAAAAGGCCGACCAGATCATGATCTGTGTCTCCCGGGCCGATGACGGGGATCTCGTCCTTGATCTCTGACCGTCCGGTGCGGCTGGGTGTGGCCGGGCTGGGTCGTGCCTTCATGCTGATGCTGCCGACCTTTCGCAATGACCCCCGGGTGCGGCTGACCGCCTGTGCCGCGCCGCGTCAGTCGTCCCGCGAAACCTTCCTCCGTGATTTTGGCGGGACTGCGCATGCCACGGTCGAAGAACTGGCTGTGGATCCGTCCGTTGATGCCATCTATATCGCGACACCCCACCAGATGCACCGTGCCCATGCCGAGGCAGCACTGGCGGCGGGCAAGCATGTGCTGCTGGACAAGCCGCTCTGTGTTGACCTCGCCGACGGGCTGGCGATTGCACGGGCGGCACACAAGGCGGGGCGGCATGTCATTGTCGGCCCCAGTCACAGTTTTGACCCGCAGGTGCTCAAGGCCCGGGAACTGATCGAGAGCGGGCAGTTCGGTGCGGTGCGGATGATCCACGCCTTCAACTATACCGACTTTCTGTATCGCCCGAGACGACCCGAGGAACTTGATACTGCTGAAGGCGGTGGCGTGCTGTTCAGTCAGGGCGTACACCAGATTGATATTGTCCGGCTGCTGGGTGGCGGGCTGGTCCAGTCTGTCCGGGCCTCGACCGGGAAATGGGATGCGGCGCGTCCGACGGAATGTGCCTATTCCGCCCACCTTACCTTTGAGTCCGGTGCCTTCGCATCGCTGACCTATTCCGGATTTGCTCATTTTGACAGTGATGAATATTGCGGCTGGGTGGGCGAGCTGGGCCGCGACAAGGACCCGGCATCCTACGGCGGGGCGCGGAAGGCACTGGCTGCCGGACTGTCGCTGGAGCAGGAGGCGGCACTGAAAACAACACGTACGTACGGCAGTGCCGGTGAAGACCCGCTGCCGCAGCATAACGAGCATTTCGGGTCGATCATTGTCAGCTGTGACGGGGCGGACCTGCGGCTGACACCGGACGGGCTCTGGGTATACGGGCATACGGTACGGGAATTTCTGCCCGGTCCGGTGACCAATGTGCCGCGCCGCACGGTGATCGATGCGCTGTGCAACGCCGTCATTCATGATCGCCCGCCAGTCCAGACGGCGGAATGGGGACTGGCCAGTCTTGAACTGTGCCATGCCATTCTGGAATCGTCATCGCGAGCGCGCGAAATTGAACTGAAACACCAGACGCCGGTCGCCACCGGCAGCGAACAGGGAGAGCAGATATGAGCAAGCTGACATTATCCATTGCCATGGGTGATTACGACCGGACCCGGGCTATTCATGACGGACGGGTACAGATCGACGGGGTTGACCCGGTCACCATGCTGCAGGTGCCGGAGGAAATGTTCTTCCGGGCTTTCCGTCATCATGCCTATGATGCATCCGAAATTTCGTTTTCGTCCTATGTCGTCAGCCTGACCCGCCCGGACCCGCATTACATTGCCATCCCGGTCTTCCTGTCGCGCGCCTTCCGGCATACGTCGGTCTATATCAACACGGAGAAGGGCATCACCAAGCCCGAGGACCTGAAGGGTCGCCGGATTGGTATCGCCGAATATCAGCTGACCGCGAATGTCTGGGTCCGGGCGATTCTGGATGATGAATATGGCGTCAAGCCGTCGGATGTGACCTGGGTCCGGGGCGGTATGGATACGCCGGGCAGGCCGGAGAAACTGAAACTCGACCTGCCATCGGATATCCGGATCGAACAGGCGCCGGAAGGGGCAACCCTGAATGCGATGCTGGCCGCGGGCGAGATTGATGCCTTTGTCGGGCCGCGCTGGCCACGATCTTTCAATGAGGGTGATCCCCGGGTTGGCCGTCTGTTCCCGGATACGGTTGCAGTCGCGGAAGATTACTATCGTCGGACAAAGCTGTTTCCGGTGATGCATCTGCTGGGTCTGCGCCGCAGCCTGGCCGATGAACATCCCTGGCTGCCGGGTGCTTTGCTGAAGGCCTTCAATGCCTCCAAGGCGCTGGCGCAGGATGCGCTTGATGATACGTCGGCGACCAAGGTTACCATGCCGTTTGTCGAGGATAACCTGCAACGGGCCCGGCAACTGATCGGCAAGGATTTCTGGTCCTACGGTGTGGCCCCGAACCACGCTGTTCTCGACTACTTTCTGGATCAGCATCACCGGCAGGGTCTGTCACCCCGCCGGGTGACGGTTGAGGAACTGTTTCATCCGTCAACCTTCGAGGCCTACAGTCTCTAGCATCGCAAGAGGGCTGAAGGTTAATTGACAGGGACTCGAAACTGCACTTAGAATACTTAGACATCTAAGAATAATAATGACTCGCTATCAAAACTGGCGGGACCCTGATGTTCACGAACCACTGTCTGGGAGGACAACATGAACAAGACATTCCGGAATATCATGCTGGGCGCAACGGTCGCTGGCGGAATGGCGCTGGCCGTTCAGCCGGCACAGGCCGAATATAATCTGACACTGTGCGGCGCAAGCCCGGGCGGCCTCTGGTCGCTGCTTGGCAACGGCGTCGACACTGCCGTAAAGGAATCCTTTCCGGGTTCGACGATCACCTATCAGACATCCGGCGGCGGTTTCGCCAACATTGTGCAGCTTGATCAGAAGAAATGCGATCTCGCGATCATTCATGATGCCGAAGTGAAAGCTGCCCTGTCCGGTCAGGAACCGTTCAAACAACCGGTCGACAGCATGCGCACGCTGGCGGTCATGTACACATGGGCACCGCTGCAGCTGATCATGTCGAAGGACTATGCAGACAAGAACGGTATCACGAGCATTGAGGATATCGCCGCAAAGAAACTGCCGATCAATATTCTGCTCAACCGTCGCGGCAATGTGGTGAGTGACATCGGCGCATCCCTGCTGACCGCAGCCGGTGCCTCGGAAGAGAACATCAAGTCGTGGGGTGGCAGCGTCACCTATGCCGCCTCGAAAGAGCAGGGCGAACTGATGCGCGACCGCCGTGCGGATGCGATTCTGAACTCCCTGTTTGTCGGCCACAGCTCGATCAGCCAGCTTGCATCAGCGATTGATCTGGCGCTGATCCCGGTCGGCAAGGAAACTGCCGGGAAGGTCATGAAGGAATGGACGATCGGCTCTTTCACCATCCCCGCAGGTGCCTATCCCTGGGCCCCGAATGCGACGAATACGGTTACGGTTTCGGCCCAGCTTTTCGTCCGGGCTGATGCGGATCCGAAAATGGTGACCGACCTGACGACGGCCCTGGTTGATAACGCCGACAAGGTATCCGGCGTCCACAAGGCGATGAGTGCCCTGGATACCAAGCTGATGGCCTCGGCCACAGCGGCCCCTTATCACCCGGCTGCTGACGCTGTCTATAAAGCCAAGGGTCTCCGCTGATCATTTCGGATTATCCCTGATCACGACGGGCCGCATCCAGATCGTGAGTCTGATGCGGCCCGGTTTTTTTCTGAAGGAATATCGCGGTGTCCCTGATTGCACTCGCCTTTGATACCGGTCTGCGCCGCAAGCCGGACGGCCCGGTTGGTCTTGCGGTCAAGATATATGCAGGTGCCGTGGCGGCCTGGGTGATCTATGCCGCCGGGTTCTCCCGCGAAGATGTGTTGTCGCTGACCATCATCTTCCTGGCCCTGATGCTGGTGCTGACCTTTCTGCTGATCACACCGACCGCAGGGTCAGATCCTGCCAGACTGCCCTGGTATGAATGGCTGTTTGCGCTGATCGCACTGGCTTGCGGTATTTATTTCGTCGCGCAAAGCGACAGCATTGCCCGGCGGATCACCTTGCTGGATCCGTTGTCGGACTATGACTTTGCGGCCTCGCTGGCGATCATCCTGCTGTCGCTGGAGGCGATGCGCCGGACGGTGGGAATTGGCCTGACGGCAATCGTCATCAGTTTCATCATCTACAACCTGTTCGGTGACCAGCTCTCCGGTGTGCTCAGCCATGGCGAGATCACGCTGACCCATTTCCTCGATATCATGGTTTTCACCACAGATGGCCTGTTCGGGGTACCTTTGCGGGTCGCCGCGACCTACGCCTTCATCTTTGTGCTGTTCGGCACGACGCTGGCCAAGACCGGGGGTGCCGATTTCTTCTTTGATCTTGCGGCTGCCCTGACCGGGCGGTCACGCGGTGGTCCGGCAAAGATTGCGGTTATTTCCTCCGGCCTTTACGGCACTATTTCCGGCAGTCCGACCTCTGATGTTGTGACCACCGGATCGGTGACGATCCCGATGATGAAGCGCCTTGGCTACAACCCGGCCTTTGCCGGTGCGGTCGAGGTTGCGGCCTCCACCGGCGGCAGTCTGGTGCCTCCCGTGATGGGGGCGGCGGCGTTCATCATGGCGGAATATACCGGTATTCCGTATGTCGATATTGCCTTTGCGGCGCTGTTGCCGGCGCTGCTGTATTATCTGCCGATCTATCTGCAGGTTCATTTGCGCGCCGAAAGGATCGGCCTTGAGGGGCTGGACCCGGACAAGATTCCGAAACTCGGTGCCACGATGCGCAAGGGCGGTGTGTTTCTGATTCCGCTGGTGGTGATTACCTGGACCCTGCTGGAAGGCTATACGCCGACCTATGCCGGAATCTATGGCACGCTGTCGGTCATCATCGTCTCGATGTTCCGGCGCGAAACCCGTCTGACCCCGTCTAAAAGTTTCGATATCCTGTCCGATACCTGTGTCAAGATGGTTGCGGTGACAGGGGCCTGTGCGGCGGCCGGACTGGTGATCGGCGGGATTACCATGACCGGGCTGGCCTCGAAATTCTCAACGGTGGTTTTCCTGATCTCCGGTGAGCATCTGCTGACCTCGCTGCTGGTGGCGGCCGGTCTGACAATCCTGCTGGGCATGGGGATGCCAACACCCAGCGCCTATATTCTGGCGGCGGTTCTGATCGCGCCTGTGATGGCGGATCTCGGGGTGCCGGTGATGGGGGGACATCTGTTCCTGCTGTATTTCGCGGTGATGTCGGCACTGACACCACCAGTGGCGGTGGCCGCCTATGCGGCAGCGGCAATCGCCGATGAGGCTCCGCTGAAAATTGCCGGCATGGCCGTGCGTATCGCTATCGGTGCCTTCATTGTGCCCTTCACCTTCATCTATGACCCGGCGCTGATCCTTGAAGGTACCTGGATCGATATCACCAGCGCCTTCATTCTGGTCTCTGCCGGGCTGATTGTTTTTGTTGTCGGTCAGGAGGGGTATTTCCGCGTCCCGCTTGGCATCATAACCCGTCTCGGCTGTATCCTGGCCGGATTTGCCCTGATGTTTGCCCGCCCGCTTCTCGGATTTGTCTCGTGACCAATCCTGTCGATGATCTGCGGGCTGATCTGGTCCTGGCCAATCATATTCTGGCGAACGAGGAAGTGCTGGATGTCTTCGGGCATATCAGCGTCCGCCATCCGGAGCGGCCGGACAGGTTTCTGCTGTCGCGGTCGCTGGCCCCCGGACAGGTGACGGAAGCCGATCTGATGGAATTCGACCTTGAAGGCCGGGTTACGCAAGGCGACCAGCGACCCTATCTGGAGCGGTTTATCCATAGTGCGATCTATGCCGCGCGGCCGGATGTGCAGTCTGTCGTGCATCATCACGCACCCTCCGTGCTGCCTTTCACCCTGACCGATCAACCCCTGAAGCCGGTGTTCCATCTCGGATCGGTTGCCGGATTGCAGGCCCCGCTCTGGGACAGCCAGGATGATTTCGGCGACACCTCGATGCTGGTCGCCTCGCCGGAAATGGGCGCGTCGATGGCCCGCGGGCTCGGCGATGCCCCGACCGGCCTGCTGCGTCGCCATGGTGCCATCTGCGTCGGCCCGAACATTCGTCAGGTGACTTTCATCGCCATCTGTATGCGGGATAATGCCGAACTATTGCTGAAGGCGCTGGCCATCGGCACACCGGATTACCTGTCAGCGGGGGAGGTCGAAAAAGCAGCGAAAGCCCATGATGGCGGCCGACCTGTCCAGCGCGCGTGGGACTTCTGGTCCAGCCGGGTTTGACCCTAATTCTGACAGATTATTTGACGCAATTATTCGGAGCTTCTAAATTTCTGAAACTAGAAATGCGTGCAGGTGTGTTCTATGTTTTTGTTTCGGCTTCGAATGCTGATGGCTGGTTTTGTGACATTTCTACTTTCCGCCTGCGGAGATTCACCGGCGCAAACCTTTGCTGACCATATCGCCTCAGGCGATTACGCCAGTGCATATGCGATGACCAGTGAGAAATTTAAGGAATTGACGAGCGAGCGGCGATTTAGCTGTGCTGTTGAAAGGCGGGGATTGACCGAAATCGATCTTTCCGACTTCGTTGTCGAAGAACGGATATACGGAAAAAGTTACATGGGACGGGTTCCGGACCCTTCGGGAAAGATGATTGGCATTTTCATCGCCGAAGATAAAGAAGGCACGATCAGTGCGTTGGATATGATTACACTCAACGATTCACTTAATGTCCGGTTTGGAAGCGCAAAGCAGTTTATCAGTATTCATATGTGGCCGGCTGGCTGCTGAATTTCACGTTACCGGTTTGACGCGCTAAGTTCAGCCTGTTTCTGCCTGGCCTGTTCCGACCATTGAGAGCGGATATAGGCGAGGACATTCCGGATCTCGTCATCGGAGAGGATATCTTCAAAGCCCGGCATGGCGCTGGTGATGGCCGTGATGCCGTTTTCATCCAGATAGGCCTGACCACCGAACTTTGTATAGGCGAACAGCATGCTGTCCGGATGATGCCAGGTATGGCCGCTGTCATCATGTGGCGGGGCGGGCAGGGTATTGTCTGCCCGGCGCTCGCGCCAGTCCGGCTGTCCCTGCAGATTGGCGCCGTGGCAGGAGGCGCAGTTTTCGGCATAGAGTGCCGCGCCCTGTACCGTGTCGGCTGCTGTGGTGTTGTCGACAGGCGTGTCCGTCCAGAAACTGTAGGCCGCGATGACGAGGCCGATGGTGACCGCACCGCCGATTACCGGGGCAGTAGCCGGTCTCATGCGACGCGAAACCAGGTCATCATGCCGGCGGCGGAATGTTCCACCATATGACAATGCAGCAGCCAGTCGCCGGGATTGTCGGCAACAAAGGCGATCTCGGCAGTCTCTCCCCGGTTGACCAGCAGGGTATCGCGCAGCGGGCCGGTTGTGCCATTGGCCAGGACCTGACGGAAATGATGACCATGCAGGTGCATGGCATGCGGCCAGGCTGTTTCATTGACCATTCGGATGCGCCGGGTCTCTCCCCGGCGGGCACTCAGCAGCGGCTCTGCCGGCATATCGGCCATGCCGTTGAAGGCCCAGGCCTTGCCCTGACCGACCAGATCACGGATGCCCTTCATCTTGCCGCCCATCATGGCGCTGCTCATGCGGCCCATCGCACCGCCCTCCATCTTCAGGTCGGTGACCCTTGCCGTCGCCAGATCGCCGGTGGGCGGCAGCGGGTTCGGGGCCAGCGGTTCGGGTGACGACAGTATCTGTTCGCGGGCGCTGCCGGTGACAGTAAAGGTTGCCATGGCATAGCCGCTGTCCCCTTCGGCAGAGGCCAGAAAGGCTTCACCGCCATCCGGGGCCAGAATGTCGACAATCAGATCGGCCCGCTGTGCCGGGGCCAGCGAGATCGTGCCGGCCGGTTCCGGTGCCTCAAGTGGCTGCCCGTCCAGCGCGATCACCCATCCCGCCATCTGGCGAAGCTGGATCGACAGCACACGGGCATTTGCCGTGTTGATCAGGCGCAGGCGCAGACGTTCATGCTGTTTCACCGCCAGCCGGTAATCGCCGTCGCCGTTGACCGTCAGCCAGTTGCCAAGCCGCCCGGCATGCGACCAGTCATGCATGGCACCGAAATTCTCTGCGATGCTGGCATCGTCCGTCAGCCGCCAGTCATCAATCAGCAGAGCCTCGTCGCGGTCGACGACAGGTGGTTCGGCCTCTTCGACGATCAGCGCACCATAGAGCCCGCGGGCCAGTTGTTCCCAGGTCCGGTTATGCGGGTGATACCAGTAGGTTCCGGCATCCGGGGCAACGAAGTCATAGAGGAAGCTGTCGCCGGTCTCCACGGCCTCTTGGGTCATGCCGGGAACGCCATCCATGGCATTGACGATACGGATACCATGCCAGTGAATTGTAGAGGCCTGCGGCAGCTCGTTGACGAAGCGGCGGACCAGTCGTTCCCCCTGCTTTACCCGGAGTGTCGGGCCGGGAACCTGGCCCTCATATCCCCAGATCTTTGTCGGGGCGTATTTCGCCGGGGCAATCTGCGCGGTGCCGGGACGGGCATGAAGTTCAGGTGTTGCGGCAACCGCCTTGTGAAAGGGGAAGGCGATGCCTGTGGTGACCGCTGCCGAGGTGGCAAGGAATTGCCTGCGTGACGTCTTCATCTGCTTATTCCGCTCAGCTGTTTCATTCTGGTCGACGGAACTTCCGGTGACAGCCGGTACAGGTGGCGGCCAGTTCTTTGATGGCTGTCATCACATTCGCCCGGTCACCACCCGATGATATCATCTTCGCGAGATGATTTGCCTTGCGGGACAGATCGGATGCGCCGGTTCTGAATGCTTCCCATTCCTCCCATATCGCAGGCTCGGCTTCACTTCGCATCGGTTTGCTGCTTTCCGGGAACAGCCGGGTCATGTTTTCGCCACCGTGGTTTCTGATATCCCTTGCCAGCCGGATGACTTCTTCCCGGTCGAAGTCATCACCGGAACGAACCATCCCGGCAATTTTCTTTAGACTGGTTTCCATTACGGACATCTGGTCCATGCGTTGTTTGACTACACCCTCTGCTCCCTCATGCCCGGTGGCTGGCGGGGGGAGGAAGAAGGTCAGAACGGCAAGGGCGGCAACCATCGCGATCCGGGTCATCAGCTGACGTTTGCTCCTGCCAGATCATTCAGAATGGGACAGTCCGGCCGGTCATCGCCGTGGCAGCGATTTATCAGATCGTTCAGCGTCTTTCGCATATCCCGGAGTTCCGAAATCTTGCGGTCAATCTCGCCCAGATGCTGCCGGGTCAGTTCCTTGACATCGGCGCTGGCGCGGTCACGGTCCGTATAGAGTGCAATCAGTGCCCGGCAGTCCTCAATCGTAAAACCGAGCGAGCGTGCGCGGGCCAGAAAAGCCAGCCGGTGAATATCCGAGGGCTCGAACTGGCGGTAGCCATTGGTATCCCGGCCCGGCATGATCAGGCCGATATCCTCGTAATAGCGGATGGTCTTCGCCGGCAGCCCGCTTTTTTCCGAAACCGTACCGATATTCATGCCAGTTGCTCCTTACTTGCCTGCAAAAGATAAGGGTTCCTGTAGCTGGAAGGTCAAGGGGTGTCTCTGCGGGCAGAAACCGGATCCTCTTAACAGCCCTTGACCTTCCAGTGACTGGAAGCGTTAGAACCTGTGAAACCAGATAAATACTTGCTTTGGAACAGGCCATGACAACGACGACTGAGACCATCACCCGCGACCCGGTTTGCGGGATGACCGTCGATCCGGCGGCGGACAAGCCGACGCATAGCCATGACGGTCACGATTATCATTTCTGCAGCCAGAGATGTCATGACCGTTTTGTCGACAAGCCCGGGGACTTCATCGAGGCGGAAGACCCGGTCTGTGGCATGAGCGTGTTCCGGGCGACGGCCAGACATATGGCAAAGCATGAGGGCGGACGGTTCTATTTCTGCTCGTCCCGCTGTCAGTCGAAGTTTGAGGATGCGCCGCAGGATTTTCTCGGTGACCGGGCAGCGCCCGAACCAATGCCTGCAGGCACAAAATATACCTGCCCGATGGACCCGGAAATTATCCGGGATGAACCGTCGGACTGTCCGATCTGCGGAATGGCGCTGGAGCCGATGACGCCCTCGGCTGATGACGGGCCAAACCCGGAACTGGTCGATTTCCGCCGCCGTCTGTGGATCGGGGCGCCGATGGCGCTGGTCGTGTTCCTGCTGGAAATGGGCCAGCATATCGGGCTGCCGGTTGTTGATCTGCTTGGACCAACCCTGCATTTGTGGCTGCAAATGCTGCTGGGTACGCCGGTGGTCCTGTGGGTTGGCTGGCCATTTCTGAAACGTGGCTGGTCCTCAATTGTGAACCGCAACCCGAATATGTGGACCCTGATCGCCATCGGTGTCGGGGCGGCCTGGCTGTTCAGTATGGTTGCGGTACTGTTTCCCGGTATTTTCCCGTCCAGCCTGCTGGGGGCGCACGGAACGCCCCCGGTCTATTTCGAGGCGGCGGCGGTGATCATCATTCTGGTGCTGATCGGCCAGGTGCTGGAACTGACGGCCCGTGACCGCACAGGCGATGCCATTCGTGCCCTGCTCAACCTTGCCCCCAGGACCGCCCGGAAGGTGACGGATGACGGCGAGCAGGATGTGCCGCTGGATGATGTGAAGGCCGGTGACCGTCTGCGGGTGCGACCGGGTGAGGGGGTGCCGGTTGACGGGCATCTGACCGACGGTTCGTCATCGGTTGACGAGAGCATGATCACGGGTGAGGCGATCCCGGTTGAGAAACGGAAGGGTGATGCCGTTATTGGCGGCACCCTGAACAGAACCGGCTCGTTCGTGATGGAGGCGGCTCGGGTCGGGTCGGAGACGACCCTGTCCCGGATCGTGGACCTGGTCGCGAAGGCACAACGCAGCCGGGCGCCGATCCAGTCGATGGTCGACAGGGTTGCCGCATGGTTTGTTCCGGCGGTGGTCAGCATCGCCGTGATTGCCTTCGCGATATGGATGGTCTTCGGACCGGACCCGGCGTTGTCCTACGCCATCGTTGCGGCGGTCAGCGTGCTGATCATTGCCTGTCCCTGTGCGCTGGGTCTGGCCACACCGATGTCGATCATGGTGGCGACCGGGCGCGGTGCGCAGTCCGGTGTGCTGATCCGTGACGCCGAGGCGCTGGAACGGTTTGCCGGGGTTGATGTTCTGGTCGTCGACAAGACCGGCACCCTGACCGAGGGCCGGCCCGCCCTGACCGATGTCATCACAACCGGCGATGTGGCGGATGCCGACTTGCTGGGCGTCGCCGCCGCGCTGGAGAAAGGGTCCGAGCACCCGCTGGCCGAAGCCATTCTTGAGGGTGCGAAAGCAAGGGATGTTGCGGCCGGAAGCATTGATGATTTCGATGCGGTCACGGGTAAAGGTGTGCGCGGCAGGTTTGAGGGCGTCGACGTTGCCCTCGGTAATGCAGCACTGATGCGCGACATCGGTGTCGATATCAGCACAGTGACCGGAACAGCCGAAGACCTGCAGAGCGAGGGCAAGACTGCGATGTTTGTCGCCCGCAGCGGGCAGGTGATGGGTATCATCGCTGTTGCCGACCGGATCAAGGACACAACGCCCGATGCGATCCGGGCGCTGCAGAAACTGGGCCTGCGGATCGTCATGGCGACCGGCGACAGCCGGCGCACCGCAGATGCTGTGGCAAAGACACTGGACATTGATGAAGTCCATGCAGATGTCAGCCCGGAAGATAAGCATGACCTGATTGCCCGGCTGAAGGAGGAGGGTCACCGGGTCGCGATGGCCGGTGACGGGGTGAATGATGCACCGGCACTGGCGGCGGCGGATGTTGGTATCGCCATGGGAACCGGCGCTGATGTCGCGATGGAAAGTGCGGGTATCACGCTGGTGAAGGGGGATCTGGACGGTATTGTCCGGGCCCGCGCACTGTCACAGGCGGCGATGCGGAACATTCGCCAGAATCTGTTCTTTGCCTTCGCCTATAACGCGGCCGGTGTGCCGATTGCCGCAGGTATTCTCTACCCGGTGTTCGGTCTGCTGCTATCGCCGATGATTGCGGCTGCGGCGATGAGCCTGTCCTCGGTGTCGGTGATCGGCAATGCGCTGCGGCTGAGAGTGGTGAGATTACGGTGAGATTGCCAAGTGCATGCAATAACAGGCTTGTTTTCCCTCCGCGGGACAAAAACTGATTTTATCAGCGCAAAAATGCATGCAATACTTTCCTGAACAGATGCAGATCAAAGGAAAGCCCGATGCCAGACAGCAGCCCCAATCCGTTTGCCCGTGGCCCTCATCGTCCGGGGTCACCGGAAAGCCTGCCGAGTTTTGCATCACCACCGCTGCAGTCTGCCCGCCCGCCGCGTTGCCCGCCCTTTGTGGAAATCACCAGTTCCGATCAGTTGCTGCCCTATCTCGAACATGTGGCACAGCGGCCCTATAACCACGGCCTGAATGCCTGCTGGGATCTGCAGGAAGGCGAGCGGGTGATGCTGCGGGTCGATAACTGGCATTCGGAACTGACCATCGAGGCCTGCAAGAAGATCCTCGAAAAGTACAAGGTGAAGTACGAGATCAAATATATCGACCGGGGACCGATTCCACAGTGGGTCGGGGCTGATGAAGTGGACTACTACCTGTTCCGCACCAAGGAGCTCGCGGAATGGATGGACATGTGGGAAGAGGAAGAAAAAAAGCAGCAGTATGACAAGATCCTGATGGGCTATGGCGGGCCGGTGCTGGCCGAACGCTACATCAAGATTCAGCGCATGCCCTTCATCACACCGGAAATCCTGGCCTCCCCCGCCCATGCCATGCCGATCGAAGTGCTGAATGCCATTGACCGCTGGACCTGGGACCGGGTGCGGACGGCGAAGCGTGCACGGATTACCGATCCGGAAGGCACGGATATCGAATTTACCAACCATGACGAGTACTGGGACGAAAACCGGGAGTTCTATAACGCGGAACTGACGGCAGCGACCTGGACCACCAACGAACATTTCGGGAAGCAGTATCTGCCCGGTCATATTACGGGCCGGCCCTGGATGTTCCACCCGTTCAAGGAAGATGGCTGCGGTATCATCGCCGGGACCACCAACCATATCGCGCCCTGCGACTGGACCCGGCTGACCGTTGAAAACTCCAAGATCATGAAGATCGAGGAAGGCGGCGATTTCGGCGACAAGCTGCGGGACGTGATGGAGAAGACCAAGGACATCCAGTATCCGACCTTCCCGGGCAAGGGCATCATGCACTGGTGGGAAGCCTCCATCGGCACCAATCCGCATATCCATCGCCCCCGGAAGGATTTCCCGTCGGGCTTCGTCAACTGTCTGTATGAGCGGGTCCGCTCCGGCGTGATCCATATGGGCTTCGGGACGATCATCTCCTCGATGGCCGAACGTGAAGCGGCCCGCGCCGGACATCTGGTCGGCCACTGGCATCTGCACCTCTATTTCCCGACCTACATGACGGAGCGGGAAGGTGATAACGAGCCGGTTATCGAGAATGGCCGGCTGCTGGCGCTGGATGATCCGAAAATCCGCAAACTCTGCGCCAATTATGGTGATCCCGAAATGTGGCTGGATGAAAGCTGGAACCCGGCTGTTCCCGGTATCAACATGGATGGTGAATATTGGGAGCATTACGCCAAAGACCCGCTGCACTGGGTCAAGACCGAGCTGGAGGTCTGCCGCAATTACCACCCGATGTTCATGAAGATGACCGGTGCGGATGACAAATACTGCCACGGTGCCGGCGCGGACTGGTGGAAGGGTGGCTGCTGCGACCACAGCGGCGTCTCGGCACCGGTCTTGCCGGGGAACTGCTGCGGCCACGATCACGACTGACCCGGGGACGGCTGTCCGGGAGCCTCTTTCGGACAGCCGGTGCTTGGCCCGGGGTCTTACTGCACATAGTCTCGCCTTTCCGGGTAACACAAGAGAGGCGGCGGAATGACAGACAGATACGATGCCATTATCATCGGTGCAGGTGTTATCGGTGCCTGTACCGCTTACGAGATGGCAAAGAAGGGCTGGAAAACCCTGAATATTGATCGCAATCCGTCTGCCGGATATGGCTCGACCTCGGCTTCCTGTGCGATCATCCGGACTTATTATTCCGTCATCGATACCTGTGCGCTGGCCTATGAGGGCTGGTTCTACTGGAAGGACTGGGCGAGCTATATCGGCACACCGGACCCGCGCGGCATGATCACCTATCATGATGTCGGCTGCATGGTGACAAAGACCGCGCAGAATCGCGGGATGGCCAGTGTTCTGGCCATGATGGACCAGATTGGTTGCCCCTATGAGCATCTGACAGCCGCTGACATGAAGACACGTCTGCCCTTCATGGATACCCGCCTGTATGGCCCGGCCAAGGCACCGGATGACCCGGATTTCGGGCAGCCGACGGGCAGGGAGGTGCCTGGCAGTGTGTTTTTCCCGCGTGGCGGTTATGTCAATGATCCGGGGCTGGCAGCGCAAAACGCGGAACATGCGGCCCGCCGGGCCGGCGGGTCGTTCCTGTTCAATGCGGATGTCGTTGAAATCCGCCGGGCAGGAGGTCGCGTGCAGGGTGTCACGCTGGGCGATGGCCGGCAGATTGAGGCTAAGGTGGTGATCAATGTTGCAGGACCGCATTCCGCCCGGATCAACCAGATGGCGGGTGTGTTCGACAGCATGAAAATGAAAACACGGGCATTGCGGCACGAGGTTGCCCATGCCCCGGCCCCTGCAGGCTTTGATTTTGAGGGCAAGGGCTGTGTGACATCCGACAGCGACATCGCAACCTATGCCCGCCCTGAACTCGGCAACCATGTGCTGATCGGCTCGGAAGATCCGGAATGCGACAGCCGCGACTGGGTTGATCCGGATGACTATAATACTGATCTGTCAGATCAGGCCCGCACCCAGGCCCTGCGCATGGCGCAGCGATTTGAAGGGCTGGGAATTCCGAACACTATCCGGGGGGTAGTTGGTCTGTATGATGTGACCGATGACTGGATCCCGGTCTATGACCGCACGGATCTGGATGGCTTCTACGTTGCGATCGGCACCAGCGGCAACCAGTTCAAGAATGCGCCGGTTGTCGGCAAGCTGATGACGGCTCTGGTTGAGGCCTGTGAGGGCGGTCAGGATCATGACCGGGATCCGGTCGATTTCACCTATGACCATATCGGGCGTACCCATTCCCTCGGCTTCTTCTCCCGCAACCGGGAAATCAATCCGGACTCCAGCTTCTCCGTCCTCGGCTGACCGGCGGTCTCGTCCACCATCCTTCGGAAGGATCAGATCATGCCGAATTCTCTGGCCAGCAATTCATAGGAACGGCGTTTGGCGTCGGGGTCGTGACTCCAGGTCAAAACGACGATCTCGTCGACGTCATGTTCTTCTGCCAGCGCACGGAGCTTGTCACCGACCTCACCGGCGGTACCGCAGATGGCATCCTTGCGGAGCTGTTCCATGCGCAGTTTCTCGCTGCCGTAATATTTGAAGTTGGCCAGTGCTTCCGGTGACTGAACCGGGGTCAGCTGTCCCCGGTCGCGGGTGGCTTTCCAGTGGGCGCGCGGGATGAACAGATGATCAGCTTCAGCTTCTGTTGCCCCGGCGATTGCCCAGACACAAAGCGCCACGCAAGGTTCGGGGTGGGCCTCGCTGGGCTGGTAATTCCGGCGGTAGACATCAAGGGCGCGGGCGACCCCGCCACCATCCGTGATGAAATGGGCAAAGCAGTAGGGCATGCCGAAATGCGCGGCACATTGCGCGCCATAGTCTGAGGTTCCAAGCATCCAGACGGTCGGTGAGGTGTCGCCGGACGGGAAGGCCCGGATGTTCTGAAAAGGATGTCCTTCGGCCAGCGGCGAGCCGGAGGTCCAGGCCATCAGGTCGCGAACGGCTGCCGGGAACTGTTCATGCGCCCGGGCGGCGTTCGGATTGAGGGCAAAGGCGGTATGGCCGTCCGAACCGGGGGCCCGGCCGACACCCAGGTCAATCCGGCCCGGTGCCAGCGCATCAAGCACCCGGAACTGTTCCGCAACCTTGTAGGCAGAATAATGAGGCAGCATCACACCGGCACTGCCGATGCGGATTTTTGATGTCCGTGCTGCGATCGCCGCCATCAGTATTTCCGGGGCTGAGCCTGCGATGGTATCGTGGTTGTGATGTTCGGCGACCCAGAACCGTTTGTAGCCGAGAGCCTCCGCCACTTCGGCCGTCGCCAGGGTGTCGCGGATAGACTCAGCCTGCGGCCGGCCGGCTATGGCGACGGATTGATCGAGGACGGAAAGCTGGAGCATATTGAAACCATTCGCTATGAGTGCGTCTTGCGCTGTTGCCTGAATATAGGAGCCGTTTACTGATGGTAACAGCGGTCTGGCCATTTAGCCTGTTATCCGGCATGTCATGACGATGTTCGCCAATCACCTTCTGCATACCTATATGACGACCCGGCTGGCCGGGTCCGATGGTGTTGTGCTGGACCTCGGGGCCTCGACGGCTGATTTTTCGGCGCATATCGCCGGGCTGTATGATCTTGATTGTCTGGCCTTTGAGGCACATCCCGGAAAGCTGGAACGGATGGCATCTCATCCCCGGATCAGTCTGTTCAACCGGCTGGTCAGTGGCAGCAATGATGAACAGCGCAGCGTTGCCGAGCAGGATAACGGTTTCGTCTGGGTCAGCGAACTTGATGCCGAACTGGGCGGTGAGACGGACCGTTCCGTGGAGGTCGCTTCAATCAACCTCGCCGGTATTCTGGCGCTGGTCGGCGACCGGCCGGTCGTCCTGGCAAAGGTTGATATCGAAGGCTCGGAGTTTGCGTTCTTTGAAGCGGCAACCGACGCCGAGATCCTTCGGGTTGAGCAGTTTACCATCGAGTTTCATGACTTTCTTGATCCAGCCTTGTCGCCCGCCGTCGAGGCTGTTCGGCGTCGGCTGGAAGGGCTTGGATATCAGTGGATGAAGTTCACCCGCCATACCAACGGGGATGTGCTTGCCGTGCGGTCCGATTGCCTGCCTGGCGGCTGGAAACTTCGCTATCTGTTTGAAAAATACCGCTCCGGGATATCCCGGATATTACAGCGGATGGCCGGAAAAACGGTCTGATGCCTTGTCGCAGGGGGGGCAGCCGGGTCATCATGCGCGAGGTGATGAAGAACAGGGCGGGCAGATGAAGCTGGTATCAGGGATTGTCGGGTTGGTGCTGCTGGCCGTGCCCGCGATTGCAATGGCTGACGAGGAGAAGGCCGAAGTCAAACATTGCATGCGCATGGCCTATGCGATGAAGAGCCATGACTTTGCGAAGTTCGGTGTACAGATAAAACGATACCGGAATATTGCCGGTATGATCCGGGTGAACCTGGCCTATGCCGGAATTGACGCGGACGGTGCGGGCACAACCGGCTCTTTTGAATGCCGCTTCCGCTCGACCGAAGTCCGGGCGGGAACGCTGGATGCGGCGGCCGTTTTTATTGACCGGGGGCGGCTGACCAAGGAAGCGTTGGCCAAATATAACGCCCTGGCCAGGGGCGGATAGGGTGCAGGGTTTAACCTGATACTAACCATCCCCGGGGAATACTGCCTGACAGGCACCTGCGGGTTGGACGATGGACGGATATACAAACGCTGAAGAACGCGCCCTGGAGGTTGTCCGCCAGCTTGATCGTTTCATTCGCGAAGGGCGGACACCGGGCAAGGGGATGAATTACAATCAGTGGCAGGAACTTGCCCTGATGGAGATCACCAACGCCGTCCGTGATGCCGAGAAGGTCGTGCGGATTCGCGAGCATCACAATCTGCGACTGGTATTTACCGTTGTGTCCTGTCTGACCACGATCGGTTTCTGGGGTGGCGGGCTGATGGTGAATGCGGCCTGGGGGCCGTTTGCCTTTGCAATCTGGACCGTTATTGGCCTGATCATGCTGATTACCGTGGCGGACAGGCTGGGCCGCCGGCAGATATCGAAATACCGTCACCGGCAGCGACTGGGCCGGCTGGAGCGGATTTCAACGCTTGAAGACGAACTGAAGGAACTGCAGGCGCAGATCAAGGAGCAGAGGAGCCTCGCAGAACAGCTCGGCGCAGACCTCCGGGGGCGCTGATCAATGGGTCCGGTTGCTCTTGTAAGACGGTTCGTTGACGCCTAAACCTGCTGTCGAAGGTCAGGGACGATGGCGCAAAAAACACGCAGAGACTACAAATACGAAGATATCAGGGTGCTGCTGGTGGAACCGTCGCGCAATGTCCGGCTGGCACTCCGCGCATCGCTGAGTGACCTCGGTTTCCGTGACATCCGGGATCTGGGCGAAGCTTCCAGCCTGCGTGAGCGGTTCAGCGAGCTGAAGCCCGACCTGCTGGTTATCGACACCGCAGACATCGGACCGGAAATCTGTGAACTGGTTCAGGAAATTCGCAATCAGGAAATCGGTGCTGATCCGTTTGTGCCGATCATCACAACAACCTGGGAGCCAACGGCGGAACTGGTCCGCGACATCATCAACAGTGGCGCTGACGATCTGCTGGTGAAACCGGTTTCCGTGCAGAAGCTGATTGACCGCATTCAGGTGCTGATCCGCAACCGGAAGCCCTTTGTCGTTACCAGCCAGTATATCGGCCCTGACCGGCGCAAAAGCTCCGAGCGGGATTCCAGCGTGCCCCTGATCGAGGTGCCGAATATTCTGGCGCTGAAGGCGCGCGGTGTTGATGACTGGGTGGAAATTCAGGCAATTGTCGATGCGGCGGTTGCCGACGTCAACAACCAGCGGATGGAGCGTAATGCCTACAGCATTGCCTTTACTGTTCAACTAGTTCTTGCAGCCTACGAAAAAGCGCAGATCGATGAAGAAATCGAGGAGAATCTCGATCTTCTGGTCCGTGCCGTCACCGACCTTAGCCGCCGGATGGTGAATACCCGCTTTGAAAATGTAGCTGATCTTTGCGGTCCGATGCTGGTGGTGGCAAGCTCGCTCCAGAACAACTGGCGCAAGCCGTCGAACAAGGATCTCGAACTGCTGACACCGCTGTCACAGGCAATTCAGGCGGCGTTCAATCCGGAGGCAAATGAAGTCGATCTTGCGATGGATATCTCCAGAGCCGTGAGCGACTTCAACGCCCGGCGCAGCAGTTAACCCTTCATCAAGGACTGAAGGTCATCCTGTCGCGGGACAGAAATTATCAGGGAAGGGTTCTGGGACATGACGATATTAAAGGCGCTGCTGATTGCGCTGCCACTGGCACTGTTTGCGGCTTTTGCCGTCTCGAACGGCTATTCCGGCGGTTTCTGAACTTTTTCTGAGGCTTTGACGGTCTCGCGCAGCTGTTCTTCGGCTTTCCGCAGGTCGTGGTTGTTGAGTTTCCGGCGAACAGTTTCAAGGGCGACCCGTGCATTGAAGTTCGAGCTGACGTCTTCCAGCACTTTCGGGTCTTCCCGTGCGGCCAGACCATACCAGACGTAAGAGCTGATGAGGTCCTGTTTCACCCCCCATCCCTGTTCCAGCAAAGCACCATAGACATACTGTGCCGGTGCATATCCGCCGCGGGCAGCGGCAATATAGCTCTCGATGGCTTTCAGATAATCCTGCGGTACGCCGCGTCCGTGGAAGTACATCTGGCCAATAGCGAAATAGGCTTTCGGTAACCCAGCATATCTGACGGCGAAGTTGTAGTAGCGCAGTGCCTGAAGATAATCCTGACGCATGCCATCACCGTTTTCCGACATGACGCCGAGCGCGTAGTAAGCTTCCGGATAGGCCTGTTCTGCTGCGGCGCTGTACCATTTGATGGCGCTGGCGAAATCCCGGCGCAGGATCCGGCCCTTGCCCCGTTCATACAGCCGGCCCAGCTCGTACTGTGCCCGTCTGTCGCCGGCTTGTGCTGCCTGTTCCCACAGATCGCGCGCCAGCGACACCTGGTCCGCCTCATAGGCTTTCAGGCCCTCTTCATAACTGGCACGGGCCGGCACAGTCGCCAGCAAACTGATTGCAAGGGGGATGGCCAGCAGGAAACAGCTTCTCATCGCACTAATATAAGGCTCGGGGCCGGGAATGAAATGCGCCTAACCAAATTGGCTGAGCGGGCGGGAGGCCGGCCAGTCAGGACGGGTTGCGACATCCTTGCTGCCGCAACTGCTGCATCGCATTTGTGCGCCGGTCTCCGGTGCCGGGAAATGCGGTCCAAGCTGTGCGGCCAGCAGGGTCGAATCGGTAACGGCGTGATGTCCGCAGCGATTGCACCAGCAGATGACATCAACCCGTGCGGCAGCCAGTTCCCCCAATGTTGCCGGTTGATAGGCCTGCCGGTCCTGCCATCGTGTTTGTCTGTCCTTAATCTTGCCCATGTCTGCCTGATCACTTTGTTGGAACAAAACAGGAACATATATGCGCAAGAAAGCAGATTGGAGGCAAGCGTTCTGACGTGCTGCGATGGTCCGGGGCCGGAAGGTGAGGGTTTGCCGTGCCGGCGGTCAGCGTTTGAGCTTGATCAGTTTCGCCTCGAAAACCTTCAGCACCTCGGCCAGGTCCGCACCCTGTTTCAGGATGCGGGGGCCGCAGAACACCTTGTATTTACCGTTCCGGGCGCTGGCGCCGCCAACTTTGCTGATGGCAAACAGGGGGGTCTCGTGGGTACTCCGGAAAACCGAGAAGGTTGCGGCACCGGGGCCCATATCAATGGCATAATCGCGCCATTCACCGCGGGCAACGCGCTGGCTGTACATTTGCAGCAGCCGCATCAGCTCTGCCCGGTCGAATCTGACGACCGGCTGTCGTCGTCGATGGTCACGCAGATTGACGAGATTAGTCATGAACTCCTGAACCGGTTACCGGTGACAGTCTGAACCTGTTTTCAGGATGGTTCCAGAGAGCAGCGCGGCTGTCCAGCCCCTTGAACAGCATTACTGGCCGGGGGGCACCACAGCTGTTGCGCCGTCCGCATAAGGGTTTGGTTCACGATAACAGGTAATGTCGCCCAGCGAGCGATAGCAGTAGACCGGCTCAGGTGCCGGCGGGATGCTGTTCGGGTCGATGCAATACTGATTGCGGGTCTTGACCTTGATGGTCGAGCAGTCGCGACCGGTCAGGCTGGAGGCGACATGATCGGTCAGTGTCTTGTCAGTGTTGACGACTGAAGCGACTTCCGCTGTTCCGGCAAGTCCGGCCAGTGACAGCCCGGCACAGCCGCCGAGCAGCAGAACGCCCAGCAGAACAGCAGGCAGACAGGTATATCGCCACAGTTTCATCGTTGTCTTTCGCCATGCCCCGATAAATCCGGCAGATTAATGCCGACTGTTTTAGCATGCCCGGCAGGTGGTAAAGAAGTGGTTAACGATTATATTCAGACAGACCTGATAATAGGTAAGGAAAACAGAATGGCAGCCAGGGGACCGGATACAGACAATCTGGGCTGGAAGGCACCGGCATTTTCACTGCCCGGTACCGACGGGGGCATGCATGGCCCGGCAACGGCGCGGGGCGACAGGGGGCTGCTGGTGATGTTTATCTGTAACCACTGTCCCTATGTCCGCAGCATCATCGATCGCATCGTCCGGGATACCGCCGAACTGGCGACCCTTGGTGTCGGCTCGATAGCTGTGATGTCGAATGACACTGACAGCTATCCGGCAGATTCGTTTGATCGCATGAAAGAGTTTGCCCGTGAGAACGGGTTCGGCTTCCCCTATGTGATTGATGAGACCCAGGCTGTTGCCCGCAGTTATGACGCGGTCTGCACGCCTGAGTTCTATGGATTCAACGCCGGTATGGAACTGCAATATCGCGGCAGACTGGATGAATCCGGACGTGCGGCGATATCCGGTGCCCGGCGTGATCTGTTTGAGGCGATGCGCCTGATTGCCGAAACCGGGGCGGGTCCGGCGCAGCAGATTGCCAGTATTGGCTGCTCGATCAAATGGCGTGCTGCGTGATTTGCTATTCCTTCGTTTGCCAAGGTAGGTCTGCTCCCCTATTTTACCGCGCCCTAACCCCAAGGTCCGGAGTGCCCGAATGGCGGACGATGCTGAACAGAATGCGCTGATCAAGGAAGTCGACGAAGATCTCCGTCAGGAGCGGCTTGAGCAATTCTGGAAGAGCTATGGCAAATATGTCATTGGCGCCTGCGTGGCTGTCGTTGTTGCCGTTGGCGGCAATCAGCTCTGGAAGAACTGGCAGATTGAGCAGACCAACCGGGACAGCGCGACCTTCCAGTCGGCGCTGGAGAATCTCTCGACCGGCAAGACCGCCGAAGCAGCCAGCATTCTGGAGGACTTCACAGGCGATGCCTCTGCCGGATATCAGGATCTTGGTCGCCTGACGGCTGCGGCTGTGCAGGCACGGGGTGGCGATCTGAAATCTGCCATCGCATCCTATGACCGTCTGGCCGCCGACGACTCAGCCGACCCGTCGGTGCGCAAGCTGGCACGCCTTTATGCGGCGATGACGGCGGTGGGAACCGAGGCCCATGCCGATGTTACAACCCGTCTTGAGCCGCTGGCCGGTGATCCGAACTGGCGTTTCCTCGCCTGGGAAGTCGAGGCATTGTCGGCACAGTCCGCCGGTGACAACGCGGCGGCGCTGGCCGCCTACAAACGGATTGCGGATGCCGGTGAAGCCCCGGCCAATATCCGGCGCCGGGCAACACAGATGATTTCGGTGCTTGGCGGATGAAACGGCTGGCGACATATGGCATTGCGGCGGCTGGCATGGTGCTGATGCTGTCCGGTTGCGAAAGCTGGTTCGGTGAATCCGAGGGCGATCCACTTCCGGGTGACCGGATTTCGGTGCTGCTGCATGAACGGAATATCAATTCCGATCCGGATCTTGCCGGTCTGGAAGTCACGCTTCCCCGGCCCTGGCGCAACCCGGAATGGCCGCAGGCCGGTGGTGATTCCAACCATGCGATGCATCATGTCGAGGTTGCCGCCGCACCAAAGGAAGCCTGGAGCCGGGATATCGGAGATGGTGCAAGTGACAAGGCACGGCTGCTGGTGACACCGGTTGTCGCTGATGGCGTGATCTATGTCATGGATGCGAAATCCGTTGTCACCGCCTACAGCACAGCGGATGGCAAGGAAATCTGGGAAGTCGAGATTGCCGAGCTGTTTCCGGGCGAGGAGGATGACGGGCTTT
The DNA here is from genome assembly GCA_040219025.1 of Rhodospirillales bacterium. Taxonomy (GTDB): domain Bacteria; phylum Pseudomonadota; class Alphaproteobacteria; order Rhodospirillales; family HT1-32; genus HT1-32. The sequence continues at coordinate 59,694 of JAVJTE010000024.1, forward strand.
TCGGTGGCGGTCTGGCGGTTGAGGAAGGGCGGCTTTACGTCACCACGGGCTTTGCTCAGGTACTGGCCTTTGATGCGAAAAGCGGCGCTGAAATATGGCGCAGCCCGACGCCGACCCCGATGCGGGCGGCACCAACGGTTCGTGGCGGGCGTGTGTTTGTGATGACCGTTGAGAACGAACTGTTTGCGCTGAGTGCAGCAGACGGATCGGTGCTCTGGTCCTATATCGGAAATCCTCAGGCCACCAGTCTGCTGGGGGCGGCGGCTCCTGCAGTTGATGGCGGGCTGGTCGTGGCCGCGTTCTCTTCCGGCGACCTGTTTGCGTTCCGGGTCGATACCGGCAGCATCGTCTGGAATGACGCCCTGCGGGCGGTCCGGCGAACCGAATCCATTGCCAACCTGGCCGATATCCGCGGCTTGCCGGTGATCGACAGGGGGCGCGTCTATGCCGCCGGTCATGGCGGTGTCGTCGCCGCAATCGACCTGCGCAGTGGCCGGCGGTTCTGGCAGGCGGAATTTGTCAGCGCCCAGACCCCCTGGGTTGCCGGTGAGTTCATCTATCTGCTGACCATCGAGAATGAGCTGCTGTGCATCACCGCCCGGGATGGCCGGGTAAAGTGGGTCAGCCAGCTGCCGCTGTGGGAAGATCCGGAAGATCGCAAGGACCGGATTTTCTGGACCGGCCCGGTGCTGGCCGGTGACAGATTGCTGGTCGGTGGCAGTGACGGTGAAGCCCTTGCGGTTTCACCCTACACAGGCCAGATGCTGGGGCGCCAACCGATGCCCGATGCAGTTTCCCTTCCGCCGATCGTGGCGGACGGCTCAATTTATTTCCTGACGGACGATGCGGAGCTGGTGTCGTACCGTTAGCGGGAGACCGGCTGTAACATGCCATTCACTGTTGCCATAGTTGGCCGGCCAAATGTCGGCAAATCCACGTTGTTCAATCGATTGGCCGGCAAGCGGCTGGCGATCGTTGATGACCAGCCAGGGGTGACCCGTGACCGGCGCGAGGGTGAAGGCCGGATCGCCGATCTGAAATTTGACCTGTTCGACACAGCCGGCCTTGAAGAGGCGGACGAGCAGGCGCTCGAATATCGCATGAAACAGCAGACCGAACGCGCGGTGCGCGAGGCGGATGTGACGCTGTTCGTGGTCGATGGCCGGGCTGGCCTGACACCGATGGACCGGCATTTTGCCGACTGGCTGCGCCGGACATCGGCCACCATCCTGCTGGTTGTGAACAAGGCAGAGAGCAACGCCGCGATTCCCGGTATCAGCGAGGCCTGGCAACTTGGCCTTGGCGATCCGATCCCGATGTCTGCCGAACATGGTATCGGCATGGATGATCTGTACGAGGCGCTGAAACCGCTGAGTGAGGCGGCGCAGGCGGTGGAGCAGGCCGAGCTGGATGAGCAGGCCCGCGATGACGATGGCGAAGATGACGGCGAGCTTGATGTGCCGGCAGGCCCGCTGCGGCTGGCCATTGTCGGGCGACCGAATGTCGGCAAATCAACCCTCGTCAACGCGCTGCTGGGTGAGGAGCGGATGCTGACCGGCCCGGAAGCGGGTGTGACACGGGATGCGATTTCATCGGAATGGATCTGGAACGACAGGCCGCTGCGGCTGGTTGATACGGCGGGGCTGCGCCGCAAGGCCCGGATCAATGACCGGGTTGAGGAAATGTCGGTTGAGTCCAGTTTCCGGGCGATCCGGCTGGCGCAGATCGTGCTGCTGGTCCTCGATGCCGACATGATGATGGAAAAACAGGACCTGACCATCGCCCGTCATGTCATCGATGAAGGCCGGGCGCTGATTATCGTCGTCAATAAATGGGATGCAGTTATCGACCGGTCGGCTCAGATGAATCTGCTGAAGGACCGGTTGCAGACATCCCTGCCGCAGGTGCGCGGCGTGCCGATCATTACGGTGTCGGCGCTGACCGGCCGGGGTCTGCCCGGTCTGCCGGACCTGCTGTTCGAGACATTTGATCTGTGGAATGCCCGGGTATCGACCGGGCAGCTGAATCGCTGGCTGGACGCAATGCTGGAAGCGCATCCGCCGCCCATGGTCGGTGGCCGGGTTCTCAAGATCAAGTATATCACCCAGGCAAAAAGTCGTCCGCCGACCTTCATCCTGTTCGTGAACCGTCCTGACGATATGCCGGAAAGCTATCTGCGTTACCTGACGAACGGGTTGCGCGACAGGTTCGGGCTGGTCGGTATTCCGCTGCGGCTGGTCATGCGACGCCAGAAGAACCCTTACATAGACGAGGCAGAGAATGGCTGATCTGGATACCCGGCTGAACGTCTACCGGCCTGATCTGGCTGATGAACGGCTGAAAGGCAAAGTCGAGGCAAAACGCTTCACGAAAGGCAAGCGCCGGCAGGCATCACAGGTGCTGGCCGTCCATCCGGAACCCGACATCGACAGCGGCATGCTGACCCAGTACCTGTTTGGCGAAACCGTCGAGGTTTTCGAGGAGAATGACAGCTGGGCCTGGTGCCGGAGCGAGGATGACGGTTATGTCGGCTATGTTGATGCCGCAGGTCTGGCACCATCGATCATCGACTGCACGCACGAGGTCCGGGTACCCCGAACCTATGTTTACGTCGAGGCTGATCTGAAAAGCCCTACATTCGGTTTTCTGGGGATCTGCTCGCGGGCACGGGTGACCAGCACCGATGGCAAATTCAGCCAGATCGAAATGCGCGGATCGGAAGACGGAGGCTGGATTTTTACCGATCATCTGGTCGAACTCGATGATCCGGCGCTGGATTTTGTCGCGGTGGCTGAACAGTTCGTCAGCACGCCTTATCTGTGGGGTGCACGTGACGGTACCGGGCTGGACTGTTCCGGCCTGATCCAGATGAGCCTGCGCCGGGCCGGACATAAGGCCCCCCGGGATTCGGACATGCTGGCCGGCTCCGTCGGCAAGGCGGTCGCGGACTGGCAGGGCAAGCTGCAGCGCGGCGACATGGTTTTCTGGGCCGGCCATTGCGGGATCATGGTCGATGCAGAACGCCTGCTGCATGCGCATGCGACGGCGATGCTGACAACGGTGGAGCCGTTGCAGACAGTGATCGACCGGATACGGAAAATCGAATCACGCGATGTGACGACGGTCCGGCGCCTGTAGCTGTCTCTGGTATCTGTCCGGCGGGTCTCCCTGATATTCTGAAGCTGTCCCGGTCGTTGTTTGTCGGCAAAGGCCTGTTATGCCTATGCTGGTGGAAACCGCGACGACCATCGCAGGATCCTTGCTCCCGGGAGGCATGTCATGACAGCGAAACAGATAGCGGCATCAAAGGCCGGGCTCCCTTCCTTCAGACTGGCGAAGGCATCTGCCGCCGGCCGGCCGGTGACGGCTTTTGATCTGAGCTCTCACGAGAGGGCCCGCGCGGCACTGGACTTCGGGCTTGGTGCCAACGACCCCGGCTTCAATATCTTTGTTGTCGGCGATGACCGTGCGGGTCGCATGACAGCGACACGGGCCCATCTGGAGGCCTGGGCGGCGGCCCGTCGCCAGCCCCCGAATGACTGGGTTTATCTGATCAATTTCCGCCGTCCGCACAAGCCGAAGCCGTATCGCCTGCCCGGCGGTTCGGGCCGCCGGTTTCGTGATCTCATGCAGACACTGGTCAGGGATCTGCGGGAGCTGATACCCGCAGCAATCAGGGATCCGGGCAGCACCGAAGCCATTCGTGCCGAGGGGATGCGCCTGAATGCCGATCTGCAGCGTGAAATTGATGCGTTGCGGGAACAGGCGCGGGAGCAGGGAATTGATCTGAAAATGACCCCGCAGGGGCCGGTGGCAACGCCGCTTGACGGGGACGGCAATCCGCGGAAGCCGGAAGATATGACAGCAGAGGACCGTAACGCCTTTGCCGCGGCCATGGCCCCCATTGAGGCCGCCCTGACCGAGATCAATCAGCGGGTTCAGGCGCAGCAGGAACAGCTTCGCACCTCCGCGATCGGGGCACAGCGCCAGATTGTTGCGGTAACCGTGGCACCGCGGATCGACCATCTGGCCACCGAGTTTACCGGTCTTGAGGGGCTGGGGCGCTGGCTGACGGAACTGCGCGAGGATATTCTTGATAATATCGGTCTGTTCATGGAGACAGCGGGCGAGCAGGCCAGCCAGACCGCGCCGGGACAGCCGAACAGCGCCGAGCAGCGTTATGCGGTGAACCTGATCTCGGACAATGCAGATCAGAAAACCATGCCGGTGATCGTCGAGGCGCGTCCGACCTATGAAAACCTGTTCGGATCGATGGAATACCGGGTTGATAACGGTGTTCTGGCGACCGACTTCACGATGATCCGGGCGGGCGCATTGCATCGCGCCAATGGCGGAATTCTGATCCTGCGGGCGGATGCTGTCGCCTCCACTCCCGGTGTCTGGGAATATCTCAAGGGTGCGGTGCGCGACGGCGAGGTGCGGATTGAAGAACAGTACCGGACCAGCGCCATGCCGCTGACCGGCGCGCCAAAACCAAAGCCGATCCCGCTCAATGTCAAGGTGGTGCTGGTTGGCGCCCCCCGCTGGTATTACAGCTTTCTCAGTATGGATCCGGAATTTTCCGGTTATTTCAAGGTCAAGGCAGATATCGATTCGGATATGCCGGCGACGGCGGCGAATGCCCGGGTGTTCGCGGAACTGATCCGGCAGGAAGCGGCAAAACACCGTCGAACCTGCAGTCCGGAGGCGGTTGATCTGCTGCTCGGGCAAAGCAGCAGATGGGCCAGCGACCGGCGACGGCTCGCGGCCAGTTTCGAACTGGTTGAGGATATCGTTGCCGAGGCATCACACCGGGTGGCGGACCGGAAGAAGTCTGTTGTCGAACGGTCCCATGTCCGCGAAGCCATCGACGCCCGGCGTTATCGTAATGCCCGCATTGAAGACCGGTCGCAGGAGATGATTGCCGACAATGCGGTGATGATCGCCACCGGCGGTGAGGCGATTGGCCAGATCAACGGCCTGACCGTGCGCCAGCTCGGGGATCATTCGTTCGGCTCTCCTGCACGGGTGACCGCCCGGACCTATGTCGGTGAGCAGGGGATCGTCAACATCGACCGGCTGACCGGACATGGTGGCCCGATTCAGCAGAAAGGTGTGTTCATTCTGGGCGGCTATCTGCATGGCCTGTTCTCGCGAAAGCGACCGATATCCTTTTCGGCAACGGTCACCTTTGAACAGAATTATGGCGGTGTTGAAGGTGACTCTGCGTCACTGGCAGAACTCTGCGCAATTTTCTCGTCACTGGGCGATCTGCCGGTTCGTCAGGATCTGGCGATTACCGGCTCCGTCAATCAGCTGGGCGAGGCGCAGGTCATCGGCGGCCTGCATCACAAGATCGAAGGCTTCTTCCGGACCTGCGAGGAACGCGGCCTGACCGGCAGCCAGGGCGTGATTTTTCCGCGCGCGAACGAGGCCAATCTGGTGCTCCGTCAGAATGTGGTGGATGCGGTTGAGGCCGGAAAATTTCATCTCTGGAGCGTAAAGACTGTCGGTGAGGCGATTGAACTGTTCACGGGCCTGAAATGCGGCAAAGCCGGCAAGAATGGACGATTCCCGGAGGACACCGTGTTTGGCCGGGTCCAGCAGGCCCTCGACAGTTTCGATACAGCCCTCGACCGGGAGTGCTGACGAGTTCCGGCTTTGCTGCAGATCCGGGGGAACGGCAACCGCTGACCGGCCAGCCGGGCCGGAGAATCAGCTTTCCATCGGCAGGGTAATCGTGAATTCGGTGTAGCTTCCGGGCGTGCTGTCGAGGGTGATGCGTCCGCCATGACGGCGCACGATGTCATGGCAGATTGACAGGCCGAGGCCGGTGCCGCTGCCGGTCGGTTTCGTCGTGAAGAACGGGGTGAACAGTTTTTCCCGGATGGCATCGGGAATCCCCGAGCCGTTATCGCGTATTTTGAGAACGACCAGACTCCCGGAAATCTCCGAGGACAGTGTGACCTGCGGCGCATAGTCCTTCGGGTCTTTCGCCTGACGCTCCCGGACTGCATCGAAGGCATTGCCGACAAGATTCAGCACCACCCGGTTCAGCTCCTGGGGCACGACCTTTATGTCCGGCAGGTCGTCGGACAGCACATAATCGAGTGTAACGTTGAATCCCCGGTCCTGCGCCCGCCGGCCATGGTAGGCGAGATTGGCACTTTCCCGGATCAGGGTGTTGATGTTGGTCCGTTCCGGGGCACCGCTGGATTCGCGGGCATGGGCCAGCATGCTTTTCACGATGCTGTCGGCCCGTTTCCCGTGGCTGTCGATCCGCTCGGCATTGTTGCGGATATCCTCAATCAGTCCTGTCACCTCGTCACGGTCCTGCCCGGGCAGGGCTGCCAGACGGGGTTTCAGAATGTCCTCCAGCTCCGTAGCCAGTTCGACAGAGCTCTGTGCAAAGTTGGTGACGAAATTCAGGGGATTCTTGATTTCATGGGCAATTCCCGCCGTCAGGGCACCCAGCGAGGCCAGTTTCTCCTGCGAAACGATCTGGTCCTGGGCTTCCCGCAGTTTCTTCAGGGCCAGTTCCAGTTCGCTGTTCTTGTGCTGCAGTTCCCGGGTGCGTTCATCAACAGCATTGTCGAGATTTTCAAGTGTCTCGGTCAGGTGGCGCACCAGTGACCGGTTTTCCTCGAATATTCTGGAGATCGTCGTGAACCAGGGCTTCCAGTTCTCGGGAACATCACCGGGAGGCGGCTCCGCGATATTGCGGTTTTCTGCCTCGATATGGGAAATCAGTGCCCGGGCCGGGCGGATGAATTCCCGTTTCGCCAGCCGGTCCGAGATAAACAGCATCACCCCGAGAATCAGAATGACCATTAAAAGCCCCCGGATCGCGTTATCCTCAAACGGCGAATGAAGGTAGGGAGAAGACAGGGTGCCGATGACGGCGACATGAAACGGGGTGCCGTCGACACGGCTGCCAAGCACCTGGAAATCATCGGTTCCGATTACCGCACCGGAAGGCGAGGTGGCGGCGGCGAGCACTGCCGGTTGGAACATTGCTTCCGCTGCAGCAAAGCCGTCCGGGCCGAGCACGCCGGTGCGGTCGATTATCGCGACCGGTGCGCCTTTGTGCAGGATCATGATGGTCAGCTCGCCGGCCTGCTGTGACAGGGGGGCCATCAGGTTCCTGATCTGCGCCGTCGCCAGCGCGGCCGCGACAAGCCGCCCGTTCTGCCGGACCGGCGAGGCGGCGGTGACGGTCAGTGGCTGCCGTCCGACCGTCCAGTCCCGCAGGGTCCCGGCAGCCCAGGTCTGCTGCATCACCTTCCAGTCCGGCAGCGGGCTGTCGGTTACCGGTGTGCGGGTGCGGAGCCGGACCTGCCAGCCTTCCTGGGTTACAAACCGGAGCGAATTCGTCAGAACGTTCTGCGCCACCAGTCCGCTGCTGATCCGGTCGAGAACGACGGCAAGCGACAGGATACTGCCGGGTGGTTCGGTGGTGGTCAGGCTGTCGGGGGCGATGATTTCCACTGATTCACCACTTTTCCCCTGTGCCGGGACGTTCAATCGCCAGGCGGAAGAGGGCATCGCTGAATCGGGATCCGGCCGGGCAATCGCGGTTGCGTCAAAGACCCCGGCCCCGGCCAGTCCGGCAATCGACAGGCGGTCGACGCTGGCTGCAATGCTGAGTATTTGCTCTCCGGCCTGATCCAGTAGTGACTGGCTGTCCGCCCGGAACGCCACACCGAGATCTTTTGCCGGCGGCACGTTCCGCAGCAGCACCCAGATCGTGGTGATGCCACAGAGGAGGAGAACAGCGAATCTGAGCAGACGGCTATGGCGGGTGAGAAAATTCATTCCCGATCATACGACGATCTGCAGGCCGGGGGAATGCATCCCTGTCATGTGACGGCAACCTCCTCCGGATAAGGTTCTTGCGGTCAATAGGTAAGGATGAAATATTTGACAGGTCGCAATCAGCGGAATTCAGATTGCGGCAAGTCGGGGGAAGAATTCCAGGCCGGCAGAATTTCAGGGGCAAGGGAGTTTGTTATGTCGCGCTTCGGATGGGTTTTATTTGTCCTTATGACCGGATTTGTGGCCGGTATTTCAGGGTCCGCAAATGCGCAGGGCTTCGACCTGTATTTTCAGGGACCGAAAGTCTGTCAGGAATGTCACGAGGAAGAATACAAGGTCTGGGAACGATCCGTGCATGGGTCGGGATTCCGGACAATCCACCGGCGCAAGGACGTCTCCGCCAAGGATATCATCGAGGCGGAGGGTGGTGAAAAGAACATCCGGAAGAATGACACCTGCCTGCTGTGCCATTTCACCCCTTCCCAGGCGAGTGTGGATGCCCCGGTAAACATCAATGCCGGCCCCTCCTGCGAGACCTGTCATGGTGCCTCCTCGATCTGGATGCCGATCCATTCCGACTATGGCGGAAAGGACGTCAAGAAAGAGCAGGAAACCCCCGAACACAAGCGGGAGCGCATTCTTGCCTCCTCCGATGCCGGCATGATCTGGCCGAACCAGCTGTTTGATATTGCCGAGAATTGCATGTTCTGCCACGGCATGACGAACGAGGAATATGACGCGCGGACGCTCAAGAACATGATTGAGGCGGGGCACCCTGTGCGCGGGAATTTTGAACTGGTGCTCTATTCACAGGGTTCTGTGCGACACCGCTTCTATGATCCGGCAGATCCGAAGAACAATCTTGAGATGACCCCGGCACAGCTTGCCCGGATGTTTGTAACCGGCCATGCGGTCGGTTTCGTCAAGGCACACAGCGCCAAAGACCGGATTCCGACGAAGAAGTATGTTGAGGCACAGCAAGCCCGGATCGCCGCGGCAACCGAAATGCTGGAAGCCATCAAGGGCAAGGTGCCGCTGGCCACCGAACTGCTCGAAAATCCGCGCGCGGGGGTTGCCCGAAGACTGGTGGCCAGTATCAGGGACATGGATTTGCATGCAGAGGTCAAGCATCTGCTGCCTGATCCGAAAGACTACAAGTAGCACACCGGTTCTGACGGCCGGACAGACGGAGCAGGTGCAAAGAAGACCGGCCTGCGGCAGGGGGATGGTTTCATGACGGACGGGGACAGGAGGCGACATGGCTGACGTTGTGTCGGTCGCCCGGCCCCAGCGCTGGGACACCCCCTTTGGCCCGGATATGACCGATGCGGATGTCGATGAACTGCTCCGGCGTCCGGAAATTGCCTCCATTGATCTCGACCGTTTCCCGGCACATACGCCGCTGGCGGGCATCTTGCGCAATGACACCCGTCTGGTGCGTTTTGCCCCGGGCGACATTGTCGTGCGGGAAGGAGATTACGGAAATTCGGCCTTTCTGATTCTTGATGGCGGGATGCGGGTGGTGATTGCACCGAGCCTGCCGCGCAACCTGCTGGGCCGGCAGGTGGTAGAGCGAAAGGGCTTCTTCGACTCGGTTGCCCAGCTTTGGCGAAACAGCTGGGTGCCGGAAATCCGCGACCGCCCGGGCGAATCCTCGCGTATGGTGCGCGATGCCGATCTTCGGGGCAGCGCCCGTGCCTTTCTGCAGGATATTCCGGCGATCATTGACCAGCACCGCACCGCATCGATCAGTGCGGGTACCCTGTTCGGTGAACTGGCCGCGCTTGGCCGTATACAGCGCACGGCAACAGTGTTTGCGGAAACAGATACGCTGGCACTGGAGATACGCTGGCAGGGGCTGCGTGAACTCCGGAAATATGACGAGGGATGGCGCCGGCAGATCGATGCCACCTACCGCGCCAACGCACTGAAGAATCATTTTGAGGAAAATGCCCTTTTCAAAGGGCTGCGCTCGCAGGCGCTGGAGAAGATCGTCGAGACAACCCTTTTTGAAACCTACGGCAGTTTCGACTGGCATGCCTCCTACCGGCAGATGCGCCAGACCGGCGGTGACGTGCTGGATGATGAGCCGGTCATCGCGCGTGAAGGCAACTACCCCGACGGCCTGCTGTTGATCCGGGCCGGTTTTGCGCGGGTGTCGGTCAAGCTGGGTAATGGCCGGCGGACCCTGACCTACCTTGGCGCCGGCGATCACTATGGCCTGTCCGCATTGTATGACGGCTGGAAGTCCGGGGAGGCCGGGGCGCTCGACACAACCCTGTCGGCGCTCGGTTATGTTGACGTGTTGCGGGTGCCGGCGGGGATGCTGGAAGAACATCTGTTCCCGATCCTGACACCGGCGGAAGTCCCCCGGGTTGGTGAGCTTGTGGCCCGGTCGCTGGATGAAGACGCGCTGATGGAATGGGCTGTTGAAGAGCGTTATGTCAACGCCACACAGGCGATGCTGATCGATCTTCAGAAATGCACACGCTGTGATGACTGCGTCCGCGCCTGTGCCGCGACACATGAGGGCAACCCGCGCTTTATCCGGCATGGCCGCACCTTTGATAACTATATGGTCGCGAATGCCTGCATGCATTGTATCGACCCGGTCTGTCTGATCGGCTGTCCGACAGGGGCCATTCACCGGTCAGTCGAGAGCGGCAATGTCATCATCAATGATGATACCTGCATCGGATGTGCAACCTGCGCCAATTCCTGCCCCTATGATAATATCCGTCTGGTCGAGATACGTGAGGAAACCGGTGCGGTGATGACCGATCCGGAAACCGAACGCCCGATCATGAAGGCAACCAAATGCGATCTCTGTGAGGGCCAGCTGGGTGGTCCGGCCTGTGTGCGGGCCTGTCCGCATGATGCCATGCACCGGATCGACTTCCGCGAACTGGAAGAGGCGGCGAAGCAATGGTGAGCAGCCGGATGCGGGTCTATCTGATGTGCTGGTTGTTTGCGGTGGCGGCGCTGGGAATCATTGTTCTGCAATATGTCCGGATCGATAACGCGCTCGGCGATACCTCGCTGCTGACAGGCTACGCGCTCTACACGACGCTGGTCTTTCTGGCCCTGTTCAATCTGCGCAAACGTCTGTCGATGCTGCCGCTGGGTCGTGCCTCCACCTGGTTTGCTCTTCATATCGTAATCGGTCTGCTCTCGGTCGTACTGTTCTGGCTGCATACCGGAACCTTCTGGTCACTGGGGCTGTATGAACAGGTTCTGATGCTGCTGTTTTACGGGGCCTGTCTGACCGGAATAACCGGATATGCCATCCAGCGGATTATTCCGGCCCGGCTGATACAAACCGAATATGAGGTGATTTTCGAGCGGATACCCGGCGAAATCGCGGAGATCCGGGCAGAGGTCGAATCCCTGATACTGAGATGTACCGATGTCAGCGGTGCCGACACTCTGGCCCGGCATTATACGGAAACCGCCGACTGGTATTTTCGGCGGCCCCGATTCCTGCTGAGCCATGTTTTCGGGACACAGGCAGGTGAACACTGGCTGCATCAGAATATCGGTATTGTCCGGCGCTATCTGCGGGATTCAGAGCTGCCCTATCTCGACCGTCTGTATGAACTGGGGCAGCGCAAGAACCGGATTGATCAGCATTACGCCCTGCAGGGGCTGATGAAGATCTGGCTGCTGGCACATCTGCCCCTGTCGACAGGGCTGATAACGCTGGCGACATGGCATCTGATCATTGTTCATGTGTATGCACTATGATCGACTTTTCGAAATTCCGTTACTTTGCCAGCGCATACGAACGGCCAAGCTTCAAGTACCGTTGCGGCCGGATGGCCAGGTGGGGCAAGGCCTGTGCCCGTGGCCCGGATATCAGCGGCAGCTGTGGCGGTGTCACGGAATGCACTCCGCTGTTCCGGGATGGCAGGCATTATTGCCGGCGACCGAAGCGGGCGGGGGGTGACTGTTTCGATGGTCCGCTGCCGGACGGGGCCTGTTCGCAGAGCCATCCGCCCTGCGCCCCGCGGCGGACATTGCGGGTATGGCGCGGTCGTGCCGCACTGGCTGCCATCTTCATTGTCATCTCGCTGATTGCGATTTCGATGTCATCCCGCCCGGACGGTGTTGCCGGGCTGGCTTTTGTTGATCCGGGGCCGTTGTCCGGTCACCATGCGAATCTCTCGGTTGAAGGGTCGGTCGCCTGCACGGTTTGCCACGCGGCGGCGGGGGCCAGCGCCGATACCTGGCTGGCATCGGTTGTCACCCATGCGGATATGGACGGGCAATGTACAGACTGTCACGTCTTCGGCGGCCCGTCGAATATTGCCCATAACCGCACATTGTTCGGCGTCACCCGACCAGACCTGGGCGAGACGACCTGCCGTTCCTGCCACAAGGAACACAAGGGAGCCGAAGCGGATATCAGCAAGCTGACCGACGCCCAGTGCAATACCTGTCATCTGACCCGTTTCGACAGCTTCAGCCGGAATCATGCAGATTTTGTGAAGCCGTTTCCCTACCGCAAACGGAACAACATCATTTTCGACCATGCGTCGCATATCGGTAAGCATTTTTCCGATCCGAAGACCGCGGCAGACGCACCGGCGAACTGCAACGGCTGTCACCTGACAGAACAGGCCGCCCGTTATGTGCCGGTGGTCGGCTATCAGGAGGCCTGTTCCGCCTGCCATGAGGATCAGGTTATCGGTCGGGAGATGGCGGTTCTGCGGTTTCCCGAATTCGATCAGAACTATCTTGAGGAATCGGAGATTCTCGACGCCTGTGGCCTGACCCCGCAACAGGCGGCAGACCTGTTCGAGCGGCTCAGGGCCTTCGAGGAAGGCGACCGGCCTGACCCGCGTGAACCGGAAGAGTATTTTGCCTATTCACTGGAGCAGGCGACGGTCATCGGCTCGCTTCTGACGGGAATTGATATCGATGATGTCGCCGGCCAGAGTGAACCTTTGCAGCGGCTGTTCCTGGCGATGACAAGATCGGGACAGGATCCGCTGGTTGAACTGGCCGCAACCCGGACCACGACAGCAGGGGCAAGACAGCTGTTTGCCGGGCTGAGTCCCGAACTGGCGCGGCAGACAGCCTGTCAGTGGGCGCGAAATGTTGAATATGTCCGCCCGGATGCAGAACGTCCGCGCGGATGGGGTGCTGACGAATTCAGCCTGCTCTACCGGGCAATTGGTCATGCCGACCCGGTTATGAAATCCTGGATGGACTTTGCGGCGGCAGCGCCGGGCAGGATCACCGGCGAGGAAGACCATCAGCGGGCGCTGGCCATGCGGACATTGTTCGCAGACCGCAAGACCGGCCCGGGGGCCTGCGCCAAATGTCATTCGCTGGAGGATGTATCGACAAGCGACGGGGTCGAGCAACTGGCGTTCAAATGGTCCTATTACCGGGACGAGCAGCGGTCGCAGAAATTCTTCAATCACCAGCCGCATCTTGGCCTCTCAGGCCCTGAAATTGCCTGTGAAAGCTGCCACCGGCTGAATGCAGATGCGGATTATGCCGGCAGCTTTGAAGACTTTGATCCGACGCTTTTCGTCAGTAATTTCGGCTCTGTGGAGCGCGCGACCTGTGTCGATTGCCATAACGAGACCGGGGTCCGGCAGGACTGCACCCTTTGTCATCGCTATCATGAGGACCCGAAATTCAACAAGCCGGTGACCCGCTACATGGTCAAACCGAAAGGGGAGGGTGACGATGGATCCTGATTTTCTGGTTTCGGTGACCGCAATCCTGTTCCTGTCACTGATCTCGGTATGGGTGTTGTGGCTCGGTGTCGATGCGTTGCGCAGTCGCGCCATTGCCCGTCGCTCGGTGGAGGCAGAGCACGGATTTCTGCAGGCGCGGGTCGCCCAGATCATGGCTCAGAAGGATTTCGAGAAGGAAAAGAAAGAACTGTCCTGGAACGGCTACCGGAAGTTCGAGGTAACGGAGCGGCGCGATGAAGGCGGGAATATCACCTCCTTTATCCTGCGCCCCCACGACAAGAAGAAGCTGCCACCGTTCCATCCCGGCCAGTATCTGACCTTCAGCCTGACGGCTGGCGACTGGCCGAAACCGATGATTCGCTGTTATTCGCTGTCCAACTGCCATCAGCCGGACTGCTATCGGGTCAGCATCAAGCGGATCGACAAAAACCCGGCTATCGCGCAATCGCATGACGGGCGGGTCTCCAACCACTTCCATCAGAAGATTCAGCCCGGTGCGATCATTGATGTGAAGGCCCCGAGCGGGCAGTTCTTCCTCGATATCACCAAGTCTCCGCCGATTGTCCTGATCGCGGGCGGGGTCGGTCTGACGCCCTTGCTGTCGATGCTGAATGCCGTTGTTGCGACGGGGTCAAAGCGCGAGGTCTGGCTGTTTTACGGTGTGCGTGACGGCTCCCACCATATCATGCGGGAACATCTGGCCCAGCTGGCACTGGAGAACGAAAACATCAATCTCCGGGTCTGCTATTCATCTCCCCGGACTGATGACGTCAGGGGGCGGGATTATCACCATCACGGGCGGGTCACGATTGATCTGCTCCGGGCCGAACTGCCGTCGAGCAATTATCGCTATTTCATCTGCGGACCCGCCGACATGATGAAGCAGGCAACCGCCGGCCTGAAGGCCTGGGGGGTGCCCGAAAACCATATCAATTACGAGGCCTTCGGGGCGGCAACGGTGAAGAATGTCGCTTCACCCGGTGTGGTAAAGCCAGACCGGGCCATGAAGATCGAATTCGCCCGCTCGGGCAAAGTCCTGGACTGGGATTACCAGTCGGAGAGCCTGCTCGATTTCGCCGAAAATCACGGTATCCTTATTGAGTCGGGATGTCGTGCCGGAAACTGCGGAACCTGTCTGACGGCGGTCAAGTCTGGTGATGTGGAATACGTCACCGAGCCGGGGGAACAACCGGAATCCGGCTCCTGCCTGACCTGTATTTCCGTGCCGAAAGCTGATCTGAAACTGGACGCCTGATCCGTTCCGAAGCCATACTGTGCCGGTTCGGATGAGGAGACATTGATGGCGGATGACGATATTCCCTGCAGGGGTTTTGCATCTCCCCCCTGCTTCATGCACGAAATTGATCCCGACTATACGGGGCTCCCGCCGGGGGTGGATGACCGTCAGGCAACCGACGTGAAACGCTGGCGCAAGGCAGAGCGATTACGGCTGCTGAATGAACGGCAGAAGCTTGCGCCGAAAGTCAGGCAAACCCTGACCCGGCAGCTACAGGATAACCTGACAGAGTTTCTGGGTTCACTGGGGCCCGTCTGCATCAGTGGTTACTGGCCGATTCGCGGCGAGCCGGATCTCCGCGGGGTTCTGAAGGATGTAATTGCCGCAGGCGGTCGTGCGGCATTGCCGGTTGTGGCAGAACGCAACCGGCCGCTGCAGTTCCGGGCCTGGTCACCGGGTGACCGGCTGGAGCGGGGCATCTGGGATATTCCGACACCGCCGGCCGAGGCGGAAATGCTCCGCCCGGATGTCCTGCTGGCACCTTTCCTCGGGTTTGATGCCAACCTTTATCGTCTGGGTCATGGCGGCGGCTACTTTGACCGCACGCTGGCGGTGCTTGATGACCGGCCCGTCGTGATTGGTGTCGGTTTTGCCATGGCGCAGATTCCGACGATTTATCCGCAACCGCACGATATTCCGATGACGATGATCGTGACGGAAAAGGAAATCCTGCAGCCGCCGCAGGGCAGCTAAAGCCAGGACGGGGGTGTCTCTGCCGGGTGCCGGATCAGACAGACCGGGCCAAGGCCGGTTTGCTGCTCGGCCTCCACGGTGCGGTCAGCCACAGCGATCGCGGCAATCCAGACCGGGTCGGGGGCTGTCAGGCCTGTCAGCTTCTCGGCAGTCGCGACATCGACAAAGGCCAGTGCGCCCCGGTCCAGCGTCAGGCTCCAGCCGGCGGGCGACTTTGTTGCCTTCCGGCCGGTAAAGCGGGCGAACCGTCCGGCAGCTTCTTCCGGGTCGGGTCCGGCAACCAGCACGCCGGTCAGTGCCCTGGCACGGTTGCCCTCCGCCAGATAGCGATCCGGCCAGACCGCGTCGGGGGTGTAGTGGGTACAGAACTGGATCCGGCCCTCCGGCATGCCCGGCGGCTGCAGCCGAAGCACAGTAAAGGCGGCTTCACCATCGGCGGTCTGGCGGCGCAGTTCGACCGGTGGCTGCAGGCTGAACCCCTGACAGCCCAGCGCATCGTTGGTCGCACCGGCATCCGGTGTGGTGAAGCAGATCAGGTGCAGTCCCTCATACCGGTCGATAGCAGTGTTCATCTGCGCTGCCAGCGGTGTGTCGCTGACCGCTGTCAGCACCTCGATATAGCCGCGCTGGAACATGGCACAGCGATTTGCTGTTCCAGCCGGTTTGCCGTTGTTCTGCTGCTCGGTGAACGGGGTCATCGTGATGTCGAGCCCGGCCATTGCGGCGGCAACCCTGTCAATATCACGCACGAAGCAGCCGACATGGTCGAGGAAGACCTGTCCGGTAGCGGGGAGTTGCGGGGCATCAAAGATGTTGCTCATTCAGGGTCCAGACAGATCGGTTGCAGAAAGTTCCGGCAAAGCACAAACCTTCCTCCTGAGCTTGTCAAACCCCTGATATCGGAACGCCCGCTGATTGAACGGTTCGGCGATCACATGCCGGGCGCAGGGACCGTTTCACCCTTGACGTTATCTGGAAACATCCCGAACTCCTTGTCCATGACCAGACCGACAGACCGCCGCCAGATCACCACTTACTACAACGGTTCCTGTCCGGTATGCCGTGCCGAGATCAGCCATTACCGCCGCAAGCGGGCAGACGGGCTGGACTGGCGCGACATATCGCAGGACGCAGAGGCCCTGCAGGCGCTGGGGGTCAGCCTTGAGACAGCAAAACGCCGGCTTCATGTGCGTCTGAGGGACGGGCAGGTTGTCTCCGGCGTTGATGCTTTTCTGGTGATCTGGCAGGAAATGCCGGGCTTCAGATGGCTGCCGCCGGTCATCGGTAACCGGCTGGTGAAACCGGTCGCTGTTTTTCTCTATGACCGGTTGCTGGCACCGCTGCTGTACAGCTGGAACCGCAGGGCCGGGCGCTGACAAGAGTCGTGGTTGTTTGACTTGGCAAACTCTCGACAGGTTGGGCTGCTTTTTAGCTAAATTGATTTCAATCCCTTGGAGTCTTCAAACAGACAGGCGGGAGTCCTTGATAATTACATAAGTTACTTCCCGTTTTTCTTGATCCGACACAACATCTGGTATACCAAATATGGTTAACCGAGTCGGTGTGACGGGGAGACGCCTTTTAATGACTGTAATCAAACGTATGAAACATCTGTCGATTGTCGGCTTGCTGGCCGCTGGTCTCGGCGGTTGCGGTCTGGCGCAGGAATCTGACAGTTTCTGGCAGAGCGGGTTCTGGAACGAGAAGCCTTCTGCAAATGCGGTGGCGACCTCGACGGACCTTGGCCTGGCGGAACTTGCCAAGGGAAACTATTCGCTGGCCGAGGCACATCTTGCCGATGCCCTGCGCAAGGATCCGAATGACCAGTACGCCAATCTCGCGGCCGGGCTGTTGTACCAGAATACCGGACGCCCGAAGGAGGCAGCAGCCTTTTATCAGCATCTGTCCCGGCTCAGCCCGGCGCAGGGAGCGATGTTTGCCGTGCCGGGGCGGGCCAATCTGCAGCCGATCGGCGATATCGCATCGACCAACCTGGCGCTTCTGACCGGACCCGATATGAACACGTTCGGCATGCCGGGAACGGCTGCCAGTGATGCCTTCCCCCAGGCTGTGGCACCTGTTGCAGCTCCGGCGCAGGCACCGCCGGCGACTTCCCTCAACCCGCTCTCGTCGGTGGTGAATGCACCGGCGTCCCAGATGCAGTCCGGCCTTCAGACGGCGCTTGGCGAGGGTGGCGGGCAGATGTCCGACGCGGCTTTTCAGAATATCGTGACCCGGTTTGAAGCAGTGAACCGGCTGCTGAATGTCGGGCTGATTACAGAAGACGAATTCCGTGACCGGCGCAGCGCCAATATCGGTGCCTTGCTGCCACTCACCAAGCCGTCGCCGGCGACGGGGCTGGACCGGCCTGTACCACCACCGAGCCAGATCGCAGGCCGCCTTCAGGCATTGTCGAAATCATTGCAGATGCGGGCAATATCACCCCAGGAACATGCCGCAGAGCGATCCGTAATTCTGGATGCCCTGATGCCGGCCAATCCGAATGTACGGGCCAATCCCGCACCGCCGCCAACCGGTCTGCTGGAAGCTGCAGATGCGGTGCGCAGACTCGGTAAATTGCAGGCTGGCGGGTTGATTACATCGGATGAGTATTCCGCCGAACGTGCCGCGATCGAACGGGAGTTGCAGGCCAATGGCGGTGCGCCGGGGACTGTTGCAGAACCGATGATGGCGCCACAAACAAGCGGCAATACTGCGTCCGGACCACGCCGGGTGACCGCGCCCGGTGGTGCCGCCCCGCCGCCAAGGCCGGCGATGCAGTCCTCGGGTCCGCAGCCGGGTATTCATCTGGCATCCTATCGCTCAAGAGGGGCGGCGATGGACGGCTGGAAAACCCTGCAACGCAAATACGGCTCGATTCTCGGCAATCTCGACGCTGAACTGAGCGAGGTCAATCTCGGGGCAACCAAAGGAACTTTCTACCGGCTGATTGCCGGGCCGGTCACTTCCGCCGGGGATGCCCAGCGGATCTGCTCCGGGCTGAAATCCTCCCGGCAATTCTGTGAACCGGCAATCTTTCCTCAGGGCTGATCGCTCCGGTGCTCCGGGTATTACCTGGATAGCAAAAAGCCCCGGTCGCTCTCTGCGCCGGGGCTTTTCATATACCAGGATTCTGAAATTCAGTTGACGGTGACCAGCGGCTTCGGATCCTTCGCCACCGGGGTGGTGTTGAACAACCGCTGCGCCGATGCGCTGCCATTCGGGTTGCGGGGGGCGACAACCATCCGCACCTCCGATCCGCCGAGCTTCATCGATTCGATCTGGATTGTGGCGACACGTTCTTCGCGCGTATAGGCCATGACCGACTGATTGGTTCTGACGGCAGTGATTTCTTCCCAGCCGAATTTGGGCATCTCGCCCTTGAAGAAATCAAACATGTCGGAATGCTGATGGCTGGTATCCAGAACGAGCTGGCCCGACCAGGCGTCGTGGCCGCCGAACACGACGGTCTCCGATACATTCATTTCCGCATCTTTCGGCACGGGGATGTCGGTGAACTGGGCAAAGGACGGATAACCGCCCGGTCCCGGTCCCGGTTTGGCCTGACTGGTCGGCTTCAGCTTGGTGAACTCGGCACAGCCACCAAGCACCGCAGTTGACAGTGCGGCTGCAGCCAGAATGGCTACCCCAACTTTACGCATGCCGGACGACTCCTTACGACATTAATTCCGTAACCAGTCCTACAGGATGAACGGTTAATGGATGCTGAATGCCGGGCGACGTGATGAGAGACCGCTGCTCTAGTGACGGTTATCGTTCGGATTTACCATATCTGGTGGCCGCTCTGCGGCTTTGCGCGTTGGGCGATGGCTGTCGTTGCGGAGCGAAGTCCTGCTCCATATAGTATCTGGCAGGGCACAGAGCGCGCTCCCGGCGGTCTTTCGGAATTAAATGACACTTTCGTCATTTTTCTTATGAAAGGCATTTGACAGGTGGGTGGTGTGTGCATATAACCCGCCTCCCGACGCGACGAGCGTAGGGCCACCGGAAAGTATCGGTCGGGTTTGGAAGCCGGTTTCGGCCGGTGGAAGACAGCTCTTTGACAT
>JAVJTE010000025.1:0-164855 GCA_040219025.1 Rhodospirillales bacterium
TCTTGAGCGAGAGGTGGGAGGCGATGGTATCCACCAGCTTGCTGGGCTCATCGATCTGATTGACCGACACCAGCACCTCCGGCGGGATCTTCTTGTTCATCTTGATATATTGCTCGAACTGCCCGACCACCGAACGGCCAAGAGCCTCGACTTCATCTCCGTCATCGCCGCTTTCGTCGATTGTGACAGCACGGGCCTGGAAGAAGTCTTCATGGTCGGTGAACTCATCAATACGAGCGCGGGACGCCCCCTCGACAAGCACTTTTACCGTGCCATCAGGCAGTTTCAGCAGCTGCAGCACGGTCGAGACCGTACCGATATTGTAGATATCATCCACACCCGGATCGTCCTGCGCCGCGTCGCGCTGGGCAACAAGCAGGATCTGCTTGTCGTTCTTCATGACGTCCTCAAGTGCCCGCACCGATTTATCGCGACCGACAAAAAGCGGCACAATCATATGCGGGAAGACGACAATGTCGCGCAACGGGAGGACGGGGTACAATTCACCTTGCGCCATCAGTTTATCCTTTTTGGCAGACTTGCGTCGGAGAAGCGACGCGTTTGGTTAAACTGTTAATTAGAACGTCCGGGCCGCCCTTCAAGGACCGGTTATCAGGCGCTGCTGCCGATGTCCTCTCGGATATCGGAATAGATGAACAACGGTTTTGTCCCGTCATCCACAGCTTCCTTGTTGATAACCACCTCTTCGACCCCCTCGGATTCCGGCAGGTCGTACATGGTTTCCAGCAAAATGGACTCCATGATCGACCGCAGACCGCGGGCTCCGGTTTTCCGGGCAATAGCTCGTTTGGCGATAGCACCGAGCGCATCCTCAGAGAAGCTGAGCTTGACGTCCTCCATCTCGAACAACCGCTGATACTGCTTCACCAGCGCATTCTTCGGTTTGGTCAGGATTTCGATCAGTGCCTCCTCATCGAGGTCTTCCAGCGTCGCCAGAACCGGTAACCGGCCGACAAATTCCGGAATCAGACCGAATTTCAGCAGATCTTCCGGCTCAACGCCGCGCAGGATTTCACCTGTCTGGCGATCATCCGGTCCCCGGACATCCGCACCAAAACCGATTGAGGTTCCCTGCCCGCGCTGGGCAATGATCCGCTCCAGCCCGGCAAAGGCACCACCACAGACAAACAGGATGTTGGTTGTATCGACCTGCAGGAATTCCTGCTGCGGATGCTTGCGACCGCCCTGCGGCGGCACACTGGCAACCGTACCTTCCATGATTTTCAGCAGCGCCTGTTGTACCCCTTCACCCGACACATCACGGGTGATCGACGGATTGTCGGATTTACGGGAGATCTTGTCGACTTCATCGATATAGACGATGCCGCGCTGTGCCCGCTCGACATTATAGTCGGCCGACTGCAGCAGCTTGAGGATGATGTTCTCGACATCCTCGCCCACATAACCTGCTTCGGTCAGGGTCGTGGCATCAGCCATCGTGAAGGGCACATCCAGAATGCGGGCCAGTGTCTGCGCGAGCAGCGTCTTGCCGCAACCGGTCGGGCCGACCAGCAGGATGTTTGATTTCGCCAGCTCGACATCATTGCTCTTCGCGCCATGGCCAAGTCGCTTGTAGTGATTATGCACCGCAACCGAGAGCACACGCTTTGCATGGCTCTGACCGATCACATAATCGTCCAGTACCTGACAGATGTCTTTCGGTGTCGGCACGCCGTCGCGTGACTTCACGAGGCTGGTCTTGTGTTCCTCACGGATAATATCCATGCACAGTTCGACGCATTCATCACAGATGAACACAGTCGGGCCGGCAATCAGTTTCCGCACCTCGTGCTGGCTCTTCCCACAGAAAGAGCAATAGAGGGTGTTCTTCGAATCGCCGTTGGTAGATTTACTCATACTGACCAGTCTCCGCAGCCCTAGGGCTGCCAGTTCCACAGAATCGCTATGTTAGCCGCTGGCCCGGCGGTGGCTCAAACCAAAAAAGCAAAGATCCGGAAACTCGGTCCCGGAAGCGACGGATCAATCCCCGTCGCAACCGGCCCGATCCGGACAGCAATCAGGCGTCGCTGCCGCTGCTGTCGCTTTCCGCCGGGATACGTTCGGCAACCACTTCATCAATGATCCCGAACTCTTTCGCTTCGTCTGCCGTCATGAAACGGTCACGTTCCAGCGCATCAACCACCCGGTCAAGTTCCTGACCGGTATGTTTGACGTAAATCTCGTTAAGCCGTGATTTCACTGCCAGAATCTCGCGGGCGTGGATCTCGATATCTGTTGCCTGGCCCTGGAATCCACCGGAAGGCTGATGCACCATCACCCGGGAATTCGGCAGGCTGTAGCGTTTGCCCGCCGCACCGGCGGTCAGCAGCAACGACCCCATCGAGGCTGCCTGACCGATACAGACGGTGGAAACCTCGGGCCGGATATACTGCATCGTGTCATAGATCGAGAGGCCGGATGTCACCACACCTCCCGGAGAATTGATGTAGATCGAGATATCCTTGTTCGGGTTCTCCGACTCGAGGAACAGCAGCTGGGCACAGATCAGACTGGCGACCTGGTCATGAACCTGGCCTGTCAGAAAGATAATCCGTTCCTTCAGCAGCCGTGAATAGATGTCGTAGGAACGCTCGCCACGGTTGGTCTGTTCGACAACCATCGGCACGAGGGTATTCATATAGGTATCAATGGGGTCGCGCATCTATTCCTGCCAGTCCTTGTTGCAAGCCGCCCGATCAGGTGATCAGGCGTCCTCGTCTTTTTTCTTTTTCGCTGCCGCTTTCTTCTTAGGCTTCGGCTTGTCCGCTGCTTCGGCTTCGTCCGGGTCTTTCGTGACCTCGTCGAGAGTGCTTTCCACGTCGGTCAGCTTGGCCATTTCAAGAACGAAATCGACAACCTTGTCTTCCATAAGCGGGGCGCGGAGACTTTCCATCGCCTGCGGGTTTTCCTGGAAATACTTGATCACCTGGCTTTCCTGCCCCGGATAACGACGTGCTTCCGCCATCATCGCCCGGTTCAGATCGGCCTGCTCGATCTGTATATTGTTGCTCTGAGCGACTTCTGAAAGGATCAGACCGAGTTTTACACGACGTTCGGCAATTTTCCGGTATTCCGCCTTCAGGTCGTCGTCGGATTTTTCCAGATCATCCGGATCAATCTGCGACGGATCTTCTGTCTTCGCCTGCTCGAACTGCTGCCAGATCGACTCGAATTCCTGATCCACCAGACCGGTCGGGCTTTCCAGTTCCTGATTCTTCTCCAGATAATCCAGCAGGTCGCGCTTCATGCGCATCCGCGTCACATTGCCGTATTCACGGTCAATATCGCTACGGATATTCTCCTTGAGCTGGTCAAGTGATTCAAGACCCAGCTTTTTCGCCAGTTCATCATCGATTTCGGCCGGCTTGGGTTCGCGCAGTTCCTTGACGGTAACGTCGAAGACAGCCGCTTTGCCCGCCAGCGCGGCATGACCGTAATCATCCGGGAAGGATACATTGACCTTGAGTTCGTCGCCCGCTTTCGCGCCGATGACCTGATCTTCAAAGCCCGGAATGAACATGCCTGAGCCGAGTTCGAGGTTAAAGTCTTCGCCGGCACCGCCATCGAAGGCCACATCATCAACCTTGCCGAGGAAATCGATGACCGCGATATCGCCTTTTTTGGATTTCCGCTTGGTCTTGACCGGCTCGGATGACTTCTGACCTTCGGCAATCCGTGCCAGGGCATCGTCAACCGCGTCGTCGGCGACCGGCACCTTGTAGCGGTTCAGCTCAACCGTCGAGAAGTCGATCAGCTTGATTTCCGGCAGCAACTCGACCTCGATCGAATATTCGAGATCATTGCCGGGCTCAAAGCCTTCGGCAATTTCGATCTTCGGCTGCATCGCAGGCCGCAGGCCGCGTTCAGCCATGGTCTGCTGCGACGAATCATTAATCGCCTGCTCCAGCACTTCGCCCATCACGGAAGGGCCGTACTGCTTGCGCAGCAAGGTTGTCGGCACCTTGCCCGGGCGGAAACCCGGCATGCGAATGTTCTTGCGAACCTCTTCGAGCCGCGCCGTAACTTTTTCTTCGATTTCTGCTGCCGGCAGCACGACCTTGAATTCGCGCTTCAATCCTTCGGCATTGATTTCAGTAACCTGCATCCGTGGTCCAATCCGATGATATGTGAACTCTGCCGCAGCCCGGAACGGACTGCGTAACAGTGTGAATCTCCTGGTGCGGGTGAAGGGACTTGAACCCCCACGGCCAAAAGCCACCAGAACCTAAATCTGGCGCGTCTACCAGTTCCGCCACACCCGCCGCCTCAGCCGTCTGGTCAAACCGCTAACCCGACGGGCCGGTCTCTATATCATACCGTATCCGAGGCGCAATACGGGTTTCCGGGGATGGCCGTGATCGGACCATCCCGCCAGCCGGGTATTCTGCTGTTTATGCCTTGCCGAGACGGGAGGCCGCAGCCACCTTGCCCTCACCGCTGTATGCCTCGTGATTGGCATCGATATCGCCCAGTTTGTAGAGATAATTGATCATCATCCCGGCAGACTGCTCGATCCCCTTCGGCGAAATATCCCCCAGCCAGTTCAGCCGCTCCATCCGCGCACCGTTCGTCAGATGAAAATGCGCGACCGGGTCAGCCGCACGCGCCACCGGACGTTTCTCCTCCGCCAGATAGCGGGCACAAAGGCGCATCAAGGGGACTTTGATGGTGTCGGCGGTAACCGGATCATGAATCCACTGCGGGTTATTCAGCGCACGTTTCAGTGATCCCTTGGCACCAACCCCGCTCTCCAGCTTCTTCAGTTCCTTTCGTTCTGACGGTGTCAGCAGGCGGGGATCACCTTCTGCCAGCCGCCCGTCGAGCCATTTCCGGAAGCCCGGCACCGGTGACAGCGTGGCAAAAGTCTTCAGGTTCGGGAATTCCTGCGACAGACTGCCGACAACCCGTTTGATCAGGAAATTGCCGAAGCTGATACCGGCCAGCCCCTTCTGGGCATTGGAAATCGAATAGAAAATTGCCGTATCGGCTTTCTGGGGGTCCGCAACCGGTGCGTCCTCATCCAGCAGTTCCTGCACGTTTCCGGCCATGCCATTGACCAGCGCAACCTCGACGAAGATCAGCGGCTCATCGGGCATGCGGGGATGAATATAGGCGAAACAGCGCCGGTCGGAGTCCAGCCGGTTCTTCAGATCATTCCAGCTGGCGATCTCGTGCACCGCCTCGTAGGCAATCAGCTTCTCCAGCATCGCAGCGGATGATTCCCAGGTGATCTGGCGCAATTCCAGAAACCCGACATCAAACCAGGAGGCCAGCAACTTGCGCAGATCCCGCTCGATCGGCTGGAACTGAACATCGCGCCGGCTGAGCGCCAGAAGCTCTGATCGCATATCAACCAGAAATTTAATTCCATCTGGCAAATCATTGAATTGCATTAACAATCTGATCCAAGGCGCTTCAAGGCTGCGCTGCAGGGACGCCCGCGCATCAAGCCAGTTCTCCGGCGTGGCGGCCTTGAATTCCTCAACTGCCTTCATCGCAGCTTTCCGGTCCGGGCCGAATTCGGTGGCCATCAGTCGCAGGAACCTCTCGCGCCCGACAGGTGTCAGGCCGATATAGGACTGCCCGAGTGCCGCAGCCCGCGCCCGTGCTGAAACCTCACCCCCCTTGCCCGCCAGACAATCCAGCATCTGCCGGCGAAGGTGATCGATGTCATCCTTGGGCAGATCCGGGTCTACCTGTCCGGAACTACGGGCGATATCCCGCCAGGCAACCCTGATGTTACGGAGTGTGCGGTCCAGTAAGCCTTCCTGTACGCCATCTGGCATTTATACCTCGGTGGTCAGATGTTCAATTTCAGCAAGAATACCCGGTAGCATATCCGGGATATCCTCGGCAATCAGTCCCGGACCAAACCGGCTGGCGGCTTCTCCGTGCAGCCAGACCCCGGCCGCAGCAGCAGGAAATACCGGCATCCCCCTGCATATAAGTCCTGAAATCATTCCTGCCAGTATATCGCCGCTGCCGGCAGTAGCGAGTGCCGGCGGTGCATTTGAGTTGATCACCGCATAATCCTCCGGGCTGGCGACAATAGTGTCTGCACCTTTCAGAACAATGACAGATCCGCTGGCTTTCGCCGCCTGCCGGGCCCGGGACAGTCTGTCTCCCGTCATATCCGGAAAGAGTCGCGAAAATTCGCCTTCATGCGGCGTCATGACAGAACAGTCAGGCAAAGCCCGCAGCAGGTTCTCCGGCTCCCCCTGAAAGGCGGACAGGGCATCGGCATCCAGCACCAGTCGTTTCCCTGTCCGGCAGGCTTCCAGTACCAGTTCCCGGGTCCTGTCACCGGTCTCCAGCCCCGGCCCGATCAGCAGGATGTTGCATCGCGGGTCATCAAGCAGGCCCTGACGCTCCGATAACGGCTGCACCATGGCACCGGGTGCCCCCAGCTGATACACCAGATCTGTGCCTTCCGGTGCCAGAATGGTCGCCAGTCCGGCTCCTGCCCGGCGTGCCGCTGCTGTCGCCAGCCGCGCGGCACCGGTCATCCGCGCCCCGCCATAGACCAGCAGATGCCCCCGATGATACTTGTGCCCTTCCGGGCTCATCACCGGCCAGTGTCGGTGCCAGACCTCCGGCCGGTTTCGCATCAGTTTTGGTGCGATAACAGTCAGGCAGCTCTCCGGGATACCAATATCCGCCACGGTCAGCTGCCCGCAGAGGCCTCTGCCCGGATACAGGTAATGACCGGGTTTCGGGCGAAAGAAGGTAACCGTCTCCACCGCCTGCAGTGCCGTCCCCGGCACCGCCCCGGTATTGCCATCCACCCCGCTCGGCATATCGACCGCGACAACATCCAGCCCAAGGTCGGAAACCCGCCGGATTGTATCCAGTGCAGTGCCGGAAAGCGCCCGCGTCAATCCCGCACCAAACAGCGCATCAACGATAAGATCACCGCCGTTCAGATGATCCGGGCCCAGCGCGACCACAGGTCCCGGCCACAGCCCCGCATGATGGGCAGCATCGCCGCGCAAGGCCTGCCGGTCACCCAGCAACAACACGCGCACCGGCCACCCGGCCCCCGCCAGCAGACGCGCGACAACAAAGCCGTCACCGCCATTATTGCCGGGACCGCAGAGAATCACTGCGGGACGCGGCAACCAGCGCCGGCAGATCACATCAGCCACGGATTGCCCGGCACGCTGCATCAGTTCGATACCGGAAATGCCGGCCTCCGTCGCCAGCCGGTCAGCCCGGTACATTTCGTCTGTCGTCAGAAGTTCCATCAGCGCAGTCTGCCGCATACCAGCCGTTGCGTCATCCATGCAGCGTGCCGTTTTGCAGCCTTTAGCGGGCAACACAGAACAAGGAAATCCGTGAGCAGTGTCAGTCTACCGCGATCAGCAGGGCCGCAACCCGTCGGCCCTCGGTCACCAGAACATTGAATGTCCGGCAGGCGGCGCCTGTGTCCATGGCTTCGGCGGAAATGCCCGCAGCCTTCATGGCGGACTGAAAATCACTGTCCAGACGCGGTATCGCGCCGCCACAGCCCACCAGCAGAATATCGATCTCACCGTCACCGAGGGCAGATTGCACGGCATCCGTCTCAACATCTCCCAGCGTTTCAGCCTGGATGGACGTGACACTTTCAGTCGTTACCAGCACCGAACCCGTATAGCTTTCACCGGATATTCGAAAACGACCTTCGCCATATCGCTGAACCAGGCTCAGTCGCGTCTCGCGGATCGGGGTGAGTTCAGGCATCGCGTTGCTGCCGTCAGGCACCCTTGTTTACGTTTGCCCGGGCGATGGCCGCGTCATCCTGCGGCTCGTCAT
The DNA here is from genome assembly GCA_040219025.1 of Rhodospirillales bacterium. Classification (GTDB taxonomy): domain Bacteria; phylum Pseudomonadota; class Alphaproteobacteria; order Rhodospirillales; family HT1-32; genus HT1-32. The sequence goes on from JAVJTE010000025.1 coordinate 7,816, forward strand.
TGCTGTCAAAACCATCCCGGCGGACACTGAAATACAACAGGGCCGGCACAGCAACACAGATTGACGAATAGGTACCGATCACGATCCCCCAGATCATCGCGAAGGCAAAATCCCGGATAATTTCTCCCCCGAATGTATACAGCGCAACCAGCGCCAGCAGAGTGGTGACAGAGGTCAGTGCAGTACGTGACAGGGTATCATTGATCGACAGATTGAGCAGTTCCGCGAACTCCATCGTCTTGTATTTGCGCATGTTTTCACGCACACGGTCAAAAACGACGACGGTATCGTTGATCGAATAACCGGCGATGGTCAGCACAGCCGCCACCGTTGCCAGGTTGAATTCATGCTGGATCAGGGCAAACAGGCCGATTGTCGAGATCACGTCATGGCTGAGCGCAATGATGGCACCAATACCGAACTGCCATTCAAACCGGAACCAGATGTAGACCAGGATGCCGCCCAGCGCGAGAACGATGGCCATCAGGCCGTCCCAGAACAGTTCGTCCGAGACCTTCGGGCCGACAAATTCGGTCCGGCGATACTCATAGCCTTCACCGAGGGTCGACTTGACCAGACCCACAGCCACATTCTGCGCTGTTTCGTCCCCTTCCTGCTTCTGGATGCGGATCAGCACATCCGTCGGCTCACCGAACTCCTGCAGGGAAACCTCGCCGAGCCCAAGCGAACCAAGATCATTACGCAGTTTCGCGATATCCGCCGGGCCACGGGTATCGCGCACCTCGATCATGATTCCGCCCTTGAAATCAATCCCGTAACTCAGTCCCATGACGCCGTAGAGGCCGAGCGAGCCGAGCACCAGAAGGGCGCTGAAGATGAAAAACATTACCCGGCGACTCATGAAATCAATACTGGTGGTCGCGGGTATCAGGCGCAGTGGAAACAGTTTCATTTCAGGACCTCAGATCGGAATCGTGGTCGGACGGCGGCGGCGCAGCCAGATCACCACAAACAGCCGCGTCACCATGATGGCGGTAAACATCGAGGTAACGATGCCGATGGCCAGTGTCACGGCAAAGCCCTTGACCGGTCCGGAGCCGAATTCAAACAGCATGAGTGCTGCAATCAGCGTGGTGATATTGGCGTCGATAATGGTAATCATCGCCCGGGCATAGCCGGATTCGACGGATGACAGCGGCGATCGGCCATTGCGGATTTCTTCGCGAATGCGCTCGAAAATAAGCACATTCGCATCCACCGCCATACCAATCGTCAGAACGATCCCGGCAATCCCCGGCAGCGTCAGCGTCGCCTGCAGCAGTGACAGAGCGCCGAGTATCAGCAGCATGTTGAGGATCAGTGCCATATTGGCAAAGATGCCGAACAGGCCATAGGACAGGCCCATGAAGATAATGACGCCGACAAGACCGATGATGCTGGCAATTTTCCCGGATTCAATCGAGTCCTGCCCCAACCCCGGACCGACCGTCCGTTCTTCCAGGAAGGTAATCGGTGCCGGCAGGGCACCGGCCCGGAGAACCAGCGAAAGGTCATTGGAAGACTGAACCGTGAAGTTGCCGCTGATACGGGCCGAACCGCCCAGGATCGGCTCCCGGATCACCGGGGCGCTGATAACCTTGTCATCCAGCACAATCGCAAAGGGACGGCCGACATTTTCCGTCGTCGCTTCGGAAAAATCCCGTGATCCCTTGGCATCAAAGCGGATATTGACTTCCGGCCCCTGATCCCCGACTGCGGAACTGGCATCGACCAGGTTGTTGCCGTCGACCATGACCCGCCGGCGAATCAGATAGGACTGCCCGTCCTCATCGGATGTCAGCAGACGCATTCCAGCCGGGGCGCGACCGGTACGGATGGCATTGCCCAGCTGCTCCTGATCGGTGACGACCAGATGAAAGGTCATCTTGGCGGTTGTGCCGATGATTTCCTTCACCCGTTCCGGATCATCAACGCCCGGCAGTTGCAGAAGAATACGGTCTTCCCCCTGCTGCTGGATGGTCGGCTCTCGGGTTCCCGTCTCGTCAATACGGCGACGGATAACCTCGATCGACTGATTGACCGCATTCCGGCGTACCTGGGCACGCATTTCCTCGGTCATCCCCAGTCGAAAGCGGCCCGGCTCCGGCTCGGTCAGTTCCAGCGCATCTGCACTGCCGCCGAGACCTGTCAGCTGAAACAGGGTGCTGCTTTGCGCCGAACGAACGCCTTCCAGCGCCGCACGGGCTTTTTCGATATCGGCTTCATCGCGGACAGTCACCACCACGGCCTGGCCGCTGATACCGACGGTCCGGCGAACCACACCTGCCTCACGCAGGGCGGAACGCACATCGTCTTCCGTATCATCGAGACGCTGGCGCATCACCCCTTCGACATCAACTTCCGCCAGCAGGTGCACGCCGCCGCGAAGATCCAGCCCGAGATTGACCGTGCTGCTTGGCACCCAGTCCGGCAGGCTTTCCGCAACCTCATCGCTGAGGAAATTCGGCATCGCCAGCGACAGCCCGATAAAGCTGATCACTGCGATGAGGGTGACTTTCCATTTCGCCAACTGGACCATGGATCCGGGCTCCCGGCGGTTACTGTTGTCCGATTACTTCTTGCCGCCCAGCAGACCACGCAGGCCGCCTGGCTTCTTGACCGGGCCGTCATTCGCCGGCGCATCTTTCTCTGCCGGCTTGCCGCCGCCCTTGACGGGTTCAGGCTTGGACAGCACATCGGCAACCATGTCCTGCAACACCTTGATCTTGATGCCCTGAGCGATTTCGACATCGATTTCCCGATTGTCGTTCACTTTCGAGACTGTGCCCAGAATGCCACCAACGACAATCCGGTCGCCGCGCCGAATGGCGTCAAGACGGGCCTTGTGCTCCTTGGCTTTCTTCTGCTGCGGACGGATCAGCAGGAAATAAAACACGACAAAAATCAGAATGAGCGGAATAAAGGCTTCGAAGCCGCCGCCGCCGCCACCGGCCTGTGCATATGCGGGGGTAATGAACATGGCTGAATCCCTCCGGGAATTTGCTGGTTTCTTGGCTGATTGCCGAAAGGCCGGGACTATAGCTACCGGGTGCCGAGTTTCAAACGCTATCGGGCCTTAAGACGGTTGTTTGTCCGCGAGATTGACCAGACGACAACAGACCACTAATTTCCCGCACCTCACATGCCAGTAAAAAAGCCGGACATAATGGACACAGAAAACATCGCCCGCTCGCTTGACCGTATCGCTACCGCACTTGAGCGGCTGGCGCCGCCCGCCCGACCGGAGATCGACTGGAATGCCGCCCAGGCATTCGTCTGGCGTACCGATCTGGACTGGCTGGAGCCGGTGCCACAGATCAGCCGCATCGAAGCCGGGCTGTTGCTGGGCATTGACCGGCAGAAACAGATTCTGCTCGATAACACCCTGCGGTTTGCAAAAGGCCTGCCTGCCAACAATACCCTGCTCTGGGGATCGCGCGGCACCGGGAAAAGCTCCATCGTCAAGGCGATCCATGCGGAAGTCTGCGACCAGCATAACCAGCCGCTGGTGCTGGTTGAAATCCACCGGGAGGATATTCAGTCGCTGCCCCGTCTGCTGACCCTGCTGCGGGCCGCTGACAAGCGGTTTATCCTGTTTTGCGACGATCTGTCCTTCGAATCGGAAGATGCCTCCTACAAGTCACTGAAAGCCGTTCTGGATGGCGGTGTTGAAGGCCGTCCGGAAAACGTGATCTTCTATGCGACCTCGAACCGCCGCCACCTGCTGTCCCGCGACATGATCGAAAACGAGAAATCAACCGCGATCCATGCCGGCGAAGCGGTGGAGGAAAAGGTCTCGCTCTCGGACCGGTTTGGTCTCTGGCTCGGCTTCCACAATCTGGACCAGCCAACATTCTTTGCCATTATCGAAGGCTATGCCGAACATTACGGCCTCAAAATGCCCCGCGAGGAGTTGCAGGCCCGGGCCCGTGAGTGGTCGGTCACCCGTGGTTCACGTTCCGGTCGTGTCGCCTGGCAGTTTATTCAGGATCTGGCGGGCGAACTGGAAGTTCGCCTGAAGTAGGAAATATCCGGCACCATATCAGGCCGGCATTATGGCAAACCGGCAATGACCTTCGGCAAATAGCGGCGGGGATCAACCGGCTGCGATTTCAGCCGCACCTCGAAATGCAGCTGTGGTGTTGAGACACCACCGCTGGAGCCCACGGTTGCCACGAGTTGTCCTTTCCGGACTGTCTCGCCGCGCTTCACCAGATAGCGTTCCAGATGCGCATAGGCCGTCATCAGACCGTCCGCATGCTTGATCAGCAGCAGATTGCCGAAGGCCCTGATGTCATCCCCGACATAGGCAACCACACCGTTTTCGGCTGCCTTTACCCGGCTGCCACGCGGGGCAGCGATGTTCAGGCCATCATTGTGCAGCCCGCCTTCCTTCGGTCCGAACTCGGACAGCACGCGACCGGAAATCGGCCAGTCCAGCAGCTTCCCCGAACGGGCCGCCGGTGCCGGTACGGCGCGTGAGGCCTGTTCAATCGGTTTGGTGCGGGGCTCCGGCCTGCTGCTGGCTGGTGGCGGCGGGGCTGGCCGGGTTACGACCTGCGGCCCGGCTGCAGGTGGCGGCGCAGGCTCGGGGCGGGCAATCTCCGGCAAGGGCGAGGATGTTACAGGACGCCTCGGTGCCGCCGGTTCCGGTGCAGGCGCCCCCTGCCGGGGTGCCGCCGGGGCATTACTGGCCGTAATCACCGCACTCGGCAGGCGGATCTGCTGGCCGACATAAATGTCATAGGGCTGGCCAATACCGTTAGCCCCCGCAAGATCCCGCAGACCAACGCCATAGCGATCCGCGATCTCCGACAGGGTATCACCACGGCGGACAACATGAATCGCCGTTACCGGAACGGCGACCCGCTGGCCGACATACAGCAGATAGGGCGGCTGCAGGTTGTTCAGATCGATAATGCTGCGAACGGAAACATTGAACCGGCGGGAAATGGCATAGACCGTATCACCGGACTGAACGAGGTAAGTCACCTCGCCTTTCGCAATACCCGCAGCCGGTTGCGCGGCGGGTTGCGTGACCCCGGCTGTACCGGCAACGACCGGTGCCGGACCGGAGCTGCGCGGCGCGCAGGCGACCAGCAAAACCGGCAGCAGGATCACAATCAGCCATCGCAGGGTCACGGAGCCGTTCCTTCAGTCAATGGCACGAACCGTGTCGGCCAGAGTTCTTCACTGTCAAACCCGGTCCCGGTGCGCGTGACCCGGATCATCCGCTGATCCACAGGCGTATCACCCACCGGAACCAGCATTACGCCCCCGGTTGCCAGCTGGTCAGCCAGCAGCGGCGGAATATCTTCTGCCGCGGCAGAGACCACAATACGGTCGAACGGTGCCTGTTCCGGCCAGCCGCGCGCACCGTCCCCCACCTGAGAGATAACATTGAAGAGTTTCTGTTCGGTAAACCGCTTCTCGGCCTCTGCCAGAAGACTGCGGAACCGCTCGATCGTATAGATTCGCTTGCAGACCCGGGCCAGGATCGAGGCCTGATAGCCGGAGCCCGTGCCGATCTCCAGCATCTTGCTGTTGGATTGCGGGGCCAGCGCCTGCACCGTCCGGGCAATCTCCAGCGGATCGGTGACTGTCTGGCTGCAGCCGATCGGCAAGGCGGTCATTTCATAGGCCCGGTCGCGAAAGGCGTCGGGAACGAATATTTCCCGCGGGGTCTGCTCGATTGCGGCAATAATCCGCCGATCATGCACGCCCGACCGGCGCATCTCCATGATCAGGCGAATTTTCCGCGAATCCACGACCCTATCCCATCTTCCGCTTGAATATTTCCATTGTCGGACCGTGGGTCAGGTCCAGATCCAGCGGCGTGACGGTGATCATGCCCTGGTGCACGGCGTGGATATCCGTACCCGGTGTAGAGATATCCTCTTCCCGCATCGCGCCAATCCAGAAATAGGACCGGCCACGGGGGTCCTGGCGATGGTCCAGCTGATCTCCCAGCTTGCGCTTGCCCTGACGGCAGACCTCCACACCCTTCACACCGGCGGTTCGGGCTTCCGGAAAATTGACGTTAATCGTGACATTGTCGGGCCAGCCCAGAGCGACCAGCTTGCGCACGATATCCGCACCGTTTTCTTCAGCTGCTGACCAGTCGATCTGACGGTCCGGGCCATAGAACTGGCTCAGTGCAATCGACGGCACGCCCAGCATTGTACCCTCCATTGCCGCAGCAATGGTGCCGGAATAGGTCACGTCCTCTCCAAGATTGCCGCCGCGATTGACGCCGGAAAGCACCAGATCCGGCTTGCGATCGGCCAGAATATGGTTGATCGCCAGCAGAACACAGTCGGTCGGCGTTCCGGACACCGCAAACCGGCGCTCCTCAATCGGTCGAAAGCGGAGCGGCTGGTGCAACGTCAGCGAATGGCCGGCCCCGGACTGTTCGATTTCCGGCGCCACGACCCAGACATCATCAGATAACCCGTGGGCAATCTTCTCCAGAATGGCCAGGCCGTCGGCGTTAATCCCGTCATCATTGGAAACCAGAATGCGGGCAGTCTTCAGATCAATCGGATGTTTGCTCATGCAGCTGCGATCTTGCGGGCACCGCGCATGTAGGGTTGCAGAACTGCGGGCACCGCCACACTGCCATCCGGCTGCTGATAATTCTCAAGCACCGCGATCAATGCCCGTCCGACGGCAACGCCGGAGCCGTTCAGCGTATGGACAAACTGCGTCCCCTTTGCCCCGTCTTCCCGGAACCGCGCCTTCATGCGACGCGCCTGGAAGTCACCACAGTTCGAGCAGCTGGAAATCTCGCGATAGGTGCCCTGCCCCGGCAGCCAGACCTCGATATCGTAGGTCTTGCGGGCACCGAAGCCGGTATCCCCGCTGGCCAGTACCACAGTGCGGAACGGCAGTTCGAGACGTTTCAGCACTTCTTCCGCAGCAGAGGTCATGCGCTCATGCTCCTCACGGCTTTTATCCGGATGTGCAATGCTGACAAGCTCGACCTTGGTGAACTGATGCTGGCGCAGAATGCCCCGTGTATCGCGTCCGGCAGCGCCGGCTTCCGAGCGAAAACAGCCGGTCCGGGCGGTAAAGCGCAGCGGCAGGTCGGTGATATCCAGAATACGATCCGCCGCAATATTGGTCAGCGTCACCTCCGCCGTCGGGATCAGCCAGTGATCACCGGTGGTGCGAAACAGGTCGTCAGCGAATTTCGGCAGCTGCCCTGTCCCGAAAAGGGCTTCTTCACGCACCAGCATCGGTGAGGATACTTCGGTATAGCCGAATTCCTCCGTATGCAGGTCCAGCATGAATTCACCCAGTGCACGTTCCATCCGGGCAATACCGCCGGTCAGCATGGAAAAGCGGGATCCGGACATTTTCGCGGCGATCTCGAAATCCATCTGGCCAAGCGCCTCGCCGATCTCGAAATGCTCTTTCGCGGACGAATCGACCGGTCCCGGCTCACCATGGCGGCGCACCTCCACATTGGCGCTTTCGTCCGGCCCGTCCGGAACATCCTCATCCAGCGTATTCGGGATGATGCAGAGGCGATGCTGCAGATCCTCGGTCAGTTCACGCTCACGCGCTTCACCGGCCTGCATGGCATCCTTGATCGCCGCCACTTCGGCCATCAGATCGGAGGCATCCCCACCGTCGCGCTTGATCTGGCCGACCTGTTTTGAGGCTTCGTTCCGGCGCTGCTGCATGCCCTGGGTCTCAGTCCGGACCTGGCGTGTTTCAGCATCCAGCGCCAGCAATTCCGCCGCCAGAGGTGCCAGATTGCGTCTTGCGAGCCCACGATCAAACGCTTCGGGGTTCTCGCGAATCCATTTGATATCGTGCATTCGACTTCCATTCCCGTGAATCAGTGGCGTTTATACGAAGCGCACCTGCAAGCGTCCAGTGATGGCTTGGCCCGCAGCGTTTATCAACCGCCTGAGGTGACTATTTGCATGTACCCGAAAGTGGCGGCAATTATACTGCCCGGCGACACGGCCTTCAGCATACCGGAAACCACCATGACGGAATTTGACTGGCATTCAGATCAGATTGGCGATGATACGCCGGTTACCGGAACATACCGCAATACCCAGAACGTCCGGCGGTTCCTGAAATCCAGGTGTGGTCCCGACTTCAGGTTTGACCGGCCCTTCATGCTCTGGATCAAAAACGCGACCCCGAAAACCATGGGCGACGTTGCTGAAGAATGGTCGCGACGAAAATCACAGGGTACATGACCTGACCGGGAGAAAGCTTCACCCCGCTGCATCAGCAGGCAGGCAGGTCGCAGCGGCTCAGGGTTTCCGGCCTTCGTTGAAGTCGGTTTCTTCCTGCATGCCATCATCATCCTCGTAAGGATCGGCTGAACCGGACGGCCTGTCGCCGCCATCGTCACCGTCATTTTCCTCACGCTCTGCGCGTCCCTTCTCGACGAAACGGGCGCAGATGATCGAAATTTCGTAGAGCAGGATTGTCGGTATCGCCAGACCGATCTGGCTCAGCGGATCGGGCGGGGTCAGTACTGCCGCGACGACAAAGGCCGCGACGACAGCATATTTCCGCTTTTCCTTCATGCCCTTGCTGGTCGCCAAACCGACGCGGGCCAGCAGCGTCATCACCACCGGCAGCTCAAAACAGAGACCAAAGGCAAAGATCAGCCGCATCGCCAGCGACAGATATTCATTCACCTTGGCTTCGAGTTCGATGGCAAGGCCGCCTTCCGGTGCCCCCCCTTGAAAGCCGAGGAAAAATCGCCAGGCCACGGGCATCACGAAATAGTAGACGAAGGCGCCACCCATCAGGAACAGGATCGGTGTCGCGATCAGAAACGGGGCGAATGCGCCCTTTTCGTTCTTGTACAGACCCGGTGCCACAAAAATCCAGAGCTGCGAGGCAAATACCGGAAATGACACGAAGGCCGCCGTAAAGAACGCAACCTTGATATAAGTGAAAAAGGCTTCATGCAGCGCGGTAAAGATCATCCGCGGGCTGCTGGCCCCCAGTTCCTGATAGGCCTGCGCCAGCGGATGGACGAGAAACTGATAAATGTTCTCGGCAAAGGCGTAGAACACAAAAGTCAGGATCACCAGTGTCAGAAACGACCACATCAGCCGTTTCCGCAACTCCACCAGATGCTCCATCAACGGCATTTTGACGTCGGTCTCGGGTGCGTCCATCAGCCGGGCGTTCCTGTCGTCGGTTTTTTATCATCGGCTTTGGCAGCAGCCTTGTCAGCAGATGGTTTTGTCTTCTCCGCTGATGCCCCGGTATCTTCCGGCTTCACAGTTTTAGCCTCGTCACGCTCCAGATCGCGGCGGATATCCTCGCCATGGTCACGCATGGCCTTGGTCATTTCGCCGGTCGGGTCGACCGTCTCCTCGATTTTTTTGTCGAGCGACGAGGTATTGCGGATAGCCTGCCGCGCCTCCTCAAGATCGGCCTCGCGAACCATATCATCGACACCGGACTGGAACTCGCGGGCAAGTTCACGGGCCCGGCGGACCCATTTACCAACGGTCTTCAGTGCTTTTGGCAGATCTTTCGGGCCGATGACGATGACGGCAATAACGCCAATCATCATCATTTCCGACCAGCCGATATCGAACATCAGTTCGCCTGTCGAAGGAGTGTCGGGGATATGGTCACAGCCTCAGCCCCCGGGCGTCAGCTCTTGACCTTGTCTTGTTCGGCCTTGGTGGCGTCTTCGACCTTCTGGGCCGGTTTGTCATCAACTTCGGCCGTGTCTTCTTCCTTCATGCCTTTCTTGAAGGATTTCAGACCCTTGCCGAAATCACCCATGATGGCAGAGATCTTGCCCTTGCCACCAAACAGCACAAGCACGACCACAAGGACGATAAGCCAATGCCAGATACTAAATGCTCCCATCGGAATTCCCTTTGGTTATAGTCCCCCTGAAACGGGGCGGATAATGGCAGATGGTCAGGGGCCGGACAAGCGGCAGGACCGGACATTTCATCGCGGGCTACTGTTTCGGAAAAACGAAAGCCTGGCTGCGGTCCAGTCCGATCCATATCCGGTCATTTTCTGCCGGCAAAAACCTTCCGGGGACACGCGCATGCAGATGAAGCGGCTCCGCCCCCCCGCCCAGCGGTAATTCAAGATGTATCAGACTGGAGCGTCCAAGCAGGCGCGATGCCATGACCTGCCCCTGCAGTTCGCTGTTACCGGCCCCGGCCTGCCCGGTCAGCCGGATCGCTTCGGGACGGATCAAAATATCAACCGCTGTCCTGTCGGGAAGCGTGCCTGCATCAAGGTCGCCGAACGGTGTCACAACCCGCCCGGCAACCACCTCGCCGGACATCCGGTTTACATCACCAAAGAAACTCGCCGCAAAGGCATCAGCAGGCCGGAAATAAAGTTCCGACGGCGTGCCCATCTGAACAATGACGCCGTCCCGCATCAGCGCGATCCGGTCGGCCATCCACATCGCCTCCTCCGGATCATGGGTCACCATCAGGGTCGCAACGCCGCTATCCTTCAGCAAATGAAGGGTCTGATCGCGGACTTCGTCCCGCAGGCGGGCATCGAGATCGGAAAACGGCTCGTCCAGCAACATAACCCTTGGCTCCGGCGCAAGTGCCCGCGCCAGTGCAACCCGCTGTTGCTGGCCGCCGGACAGGATATGCGGATAATCCCCGGCATAATCTGTCAGCCCGACCGTCTGCAGCAGCCGGTCAACCCGCGCACTCTTTTCCTGTGCCGGAACACCACGCAACCCGAAGGCGACATTGTCAAGGACGTTCAAATGCGGAAACAGGGCGAAATCCTGGAACAGAAAGCCGACACTGCGCCGTTCCGGCGCCAGATACGTATCGCGGTCACTGGCAACCTCGCCATTAATCACTGCCCTGCCCCGGCTCAAACGTTCCAGACCGGCGGCAATCCGCAGTGCCGTTGTCTTGCCGCAACCGGACGGTCCCAGCAGACAGACAACCTCGCCGGCAGCAACCGTCAGGCTGAGACCGGCCAGCACCAGACGCTCGTCATAGGCGTGATAAACACCATCCAGAATAAGACCGGAAGTCAGGCCGCTTTTTGGCACGAAGGTCTCCAAACCCGAAACAGTTAAGCAAGTCTGGTACTTAGGTACGTTCCGCCGACCGGCTTATCAAGCCACACTGTCTTCAGGGTTCAACGGCTCGCTCAGTTCCTCCTCGACCTCGCGGGCCACCCGTTCTTCCGCCGTTTCCGGTTCTCTGGTGTCCGTCAGGACCCCGTGATCCAGTCCGCCATCACCGTAAGCGGTCAGCGCCGGGCGGGCATCCAGCAGCCCAGCCGCCTTCAGTTCCTGAATACCCGGCAGGTCTTTCAGGCTGGTCAGACCAAAATGGTCGAGGAATTTCGGCGTCGTCCCCCAGGTCATTGGTTTGCCCGGGGTCTGGCGTCTGCCGCGTGGCCGGATCCAGCCCTGGTCGAACAGAACATCAAGCGTTCCCTTGCTGACCGCAACACCCCGGATTTCTTCGATTTCGGCCCGGGTGACCGGCTGGTGATAGGCCAGAATCGACATCATCTCGATGGCCGCCCGCGACATCTTTCGGGCGACCTTGCGCTGTATCCGCATTTCCGGTGCCAGGTCTTCCGCCGTACGAAAGGCCCAGCGGTTCTCGATCTTCCGCAGATTGACCCCCCGTTCCGCGTAATCGGCCTGCAATGTCTTCAGCAGGATCCGCAGATCAACGCCCTCCGGCAGTCGTTCGGCAAGGGCCTCGACCGACATCGGTTCGGGCGCGGAGAACAGCACAGCCTCCAGCAACCGCAATGCCCGCCCGTCCGGCAGGGCGGTTTGCTCATCATCTCGTCCTTCAGAGACCTCCTCGTCAGAAGCCTCAAGGGGAAATTCTTCGGAGACATCCATCTGCGTCATGGTCTATGTTCCGCTTCTTTCAACATTATGGGTCCGTAAAGCTGCTCCTGGCGCAACGCCAGCGCCCCCTCGCGAACCAGCTCCAGACTGGCGGCGAAGGTCGACGCCACCGCAGAACGATATTGCAGTCCTTTCAGCGGCCCCGCCTCATCATGCGGCAGCAGGGTCATCAGATCCCGCCAGTCCGGGATATCACCGAGCATACGGCGGAGACGCTGAACCGCCTGATCCATCGTGTAGAGCCTGCTGATTTCAATCGGCATGGTCTGGCGGGCATCCGACCGGCGGCGCTGGTCCGCATAGGCCCGCAACAGATCAATCAGCGAGATATCGGTAATCGTCTCGGTTTCGACAATTTGCCGGTCCGGGTCGCCCCGGGGAAAGAAATCCTGATCCAGCTGCAGGCGGTCCATCAGTGCCGAGCCGGCGGTCTGCATAGCCTCCAGCCGCTGCAGCTGGAACGCCAGCGCCGCCGCCATCTGCTCGCCGGTCGGCTCTTCCGTGTCGACAGATTTCGGCAGCAGCAGACGCGATTTCAGATAGGCCAGCCATGAGGCCATGACGAGATAGTCTGCCGCCAGTTCAAGCCGCAGCTCCCGCGCCGTCGCAATGAAATTCAGATACTGATCCGCCAGCTGCAGGATAGAGATATGCGTCAGGTCGACCTTCTGATCGCGGGCCAGCGCCAGCAGCACATCAATCGGTCCCTCATAACCCTCGATATCCAGCACAAGCTCAAGCGCACGCTGACGACCGGACGGGCCGTCACCATCATCTTCAAAAAGTTCCTGCTGTTCTTTGCTCTGCGGTTCGTCGAGCACGGCGAAAATACCTGCGGGTCAGTTCAACGACCCTCGTATTCAACCAGAAACCCGCCGCCGACTCCAACCGCTTAATCGCATATTTAGAGCCAGAAACGGGTCATGACCCCAATATGCTGTGGAAAACTCCTTGATCCGGCCTGCGCCGGCACCGTTATCCCATAACTGCGCCCAGCTCGACTTCGGCATCAGCAATGTCGAAAGCCTTGCGACGCGCAGCGACCCAGGTACGGGCAGCCTCTGCCCGGCGAACTGCTGCCGGCGACATCTCCTCCGTTCCCCTTGCGACCTCCTGCATTTCCGTCATATCGCCGTTGCAATGCAGAACGATGTCACATCCGGCCTGCAGGGCTGCTATGGCGCGATCATCGAAGCTGCCGGTCAGCGCTTTCATCGACAGGTCGTCCGTCAGCAGCAATCCGTCAAAACCGATCTGCTCACGGATTACCTTTTTTACCATATGCGCCGACAGGGTTGCCGGAAGCCGGTGGTCGATCTCACTGTAGATGATATGCGCCGTCATCCCCCAGGGGGCCGCAGACAGCCGCCGGAAAGGCAGAAAATCGGTTTTTTCCAGTGTATCCGTATCAGCACCGACTATCGGCAGGTCGAGATGTGAGTCTGACATGGCCCGGCCATGACCGGGGATATGCTTGATCACCGGCATGACCCCGGCCATTGCCAGCCCCTCGCAGACCTCATCGGCCAATATGGCAATAATCTCCGGGTCCCTGTGATAAGCGCGATCACCGATAATGTCATGCGCCCCCGGCACCGGCACATCGCAGACCGGGGCACAATCAACGTCAATGCCAAGGGCCGCCAGTTCCACACCGATCAGCGCCGCGTTCAGCCTTGCAGCCCGCTTTCCGGCTGCCGGATCACGGTCATACAACTCGCCAAATTGCCGGCCCGCCGGACGCTCCTGCCAGTATGGCGGTCGAAGGCGGGCAACCCTGCCTCCCTCCTGATCAATCAGGACCGGTGCATCCTCACGACCGACAGCCTTGCGGAGTTCCGCGACCAGCGACCTTACCTGCGCCGGATCAGCGATATTGCGGGCGAACAGAATGAACCCGAACGGATTGCTTTCCCGGAAGAACGCAGCCTCTGCCTCGCTCAGTGTTGTTCCGGCACAGCCAAGGATGGCAGCTAGCGGCGCCCTCAAGATCCGGGCCGCACGGTCAGGCAGGGAACTTTCGCAGCCTTGAGCTGCCCACAGAGCGCACTTGCCGCATCGCCATCTGCCAGCGGTCCTGCACGCATCCGGTAAAACGAACCCTTGCCGGCGATATCGACCTTCATGATCGACAGGCCGAGACTTCCCAGCAGATCGGGATGACGGCGCTGCAGCCGGGTAAACTCCGTTCTGGCCGCCGCTTCATCACGCAAGGCACCGACCTGAATACGCCAGCTGCCGGAGGACGGCGCAGCCTTTGCCGGAGCGGGTTTTTCAGGCGCTGCGCTGGCAGGCGGTGCCTTCGTCAGCTGGATCGGCTTCTTTTCCGGTTCCGGTGTCGGTTTCGGTGCAGATTCTGCGGCGGCCGGTGCCGGGGCAGGACTGACCTTCGTCACCGGCGACGGGTCCGGCGCAGGCGCTTCGGCACCGTCAGATGCCGGTGCCGGTGCCGCGACTGCCGACGGTGGCGGGGCGGCCACGGGTTCAGCAGGCGGTGCCGCTTGAGGTCTGGTGATGTCCAGTGGCTGGCCGTTCTGGTTGCCTGCCTCCGGCGTCTGCGGAAGCTGCGGGCGTTCCGGTGCGTCGAGAAGTTTTTCGGTACGCGGCTCGCCGGCATTGCCCGAAACAACGTCATAAATTCCTTTGTCGGTATCCGGCACTTCCATACCGCCGGGATTTTCCGGACGCACCTTTGCCGGCTCTGCCGGCGCACGCACCAGCGGGGCACCGCCACCACCGATACCGGCCTGATTGCTATAGATCAGCCACCCCGCACCCATTCCGGCACCAACCAGAACAACAGCTGCCAGCAACAACAGAACAGCCTTGCCGGCACCGGAGCGACGTGGTCCCGGTGCATCTTCCTCCCAGTCTTCCCCGGCGGGGCTCAGATCAACCACGCGGCGACCGTCATATCGAATTCCTTCGTCATCTGACGCCTGGGCCATCAGCGCAATTCCTCGACCGGCTGGACGCCAAAAACAGTAAGTCCGGAGGCGATAACAACAGCAACAGCCCGCGCCAGCGCGAGCTTCACCATCGTCAGTTCCGGCTCTCCTTCATGGACGAAACGCAGGCTGGCGTCTTCGCGCCCGCGTGTCCACAACGCATGAAACATAGAGGCAAGGTCGTTCAGATAAAAGGCTATTCGGTGCGGCTCGTGGGTCGCAGCCGCTGCTTCGACAGCCCGCGGCCATTCCGCAATCTTGCGAACAACTTCCATTTCCTCCGGGCTGTTCAGCCGACTCATATCGGCCATCGCCAGAGCCCCATCCGACAGATCGGCCTCCGGAAAACTCTCTCCCGCGAGGCGCATGACAGAGCAGATACGGGCATGGGCGTACTGTACATAGAACACCGGATTGTCCCGCGACTGTTCCGTTGCCTTGTCGAGGTCGAATTCCATCTGCGCATCATTACGGCGGGTCAGCATGATAAAGCGGACCACATCCTTGCCGACTTCGTCGATCAGGTCCTGCACGGTAACAAAGTTCCCGGCCCGTTTCGACATGCGGTATGGCTCACCGGCCCTCATCAGCTGAACCAGCTGGCAAAGCTTCACATCAAGCGTGGCCTTGCCGCAGGTCACGGCTTTCAGGGCCGCCTGCATGCGTTTCACATAGCCGCCGTGATCTGCGCCCCAGACATCGATCTGGCTGGCAAAACCGCGACGATACTTGTCGAGATGATAGGCGATATCAGTTGCGAAATAGGTCCAGCTGCCATCAGACTTCTTCAACGGGCGGTCAACATCATCGCCAAATTCAGTAGCCCGGAACAGGGTCTGCGGACGCGGCTCCCAGTCCTCGGGTGTCTTGCCCTTCGGCGGCTCCAGAACACCCTGATAGATATGCCCGGCTTCGGTCAGCTCGTTAAAGGCACGCTCGACGGCACCGCTATCAACCAGTGCCTTCTCCGACGAGAAAATTTCCTGCCTGATTCCAAGAGACGCCAGATCGCTGCGAACCTGTTCCATCATCAGGTCAACGGCACGGGCCCGAAATACCGGCAGCCAGTCAGCCTCGGTCTGATCAACCCATTTCAGGCCGTCTTCCGCTGCTATCGTCTGCCCCGGCGCGACCAGATAATCGCCGCCATATTCGATTTCCTTGTCCGCAACCATGCGATCAAACTCAGTCTGATCAATCGCACCGGCGGCCACCAGATACCGTTTGTGGACGGCACGGGCCAGCGAATCGATCTGCGCCCCGGCATCGTTGATGTAATATTCGCGGGCAACAGCAAACCCGGCTTTTTCCAGCAGGGCGGCCAGCGCATCACCGACAACCGCACCACGGGCATGACCAACATGCAGCGGCCCCGTCGGGTTGGCCGAGACATATTCCACATTCACCGGCTCGCCGCCGCCCATCACCGAATCACCATAGGCAATACCGGCTTTCAGCGCATCAGCCACACGGGCCTGCCAGAAGCTGTCATTCAGGCGAAGATTGATGAATCCCGGGCCGGCAATATCGACGGAAACAATATCCGGATCGGCTTTCAGGCGCTCCGCAATATCCGCCGCAAGGTCACGCGGCTTCAGACCGGCCGGTTTCGCCAGTACCATCGCCGCATTGGTGGAAAGGTCGCCATGGGTCAGATCACGCGGCGGTTCCATCGTCACCCGGTCCAGCGCAGCATCCGGCGGCAGTCTGCCATCCTGCTGCAAGGCTTCGAGCTGGGAGACCAGCCGGTTATGGAATTCCGAGAATACGTTCATACTGTTCTGCCCCGGCGCTGATGCGCGGTTGGTGTCCAAATCTGCAAAGTGCCGCTGTTCCTATTGCCTGTGCGCCGCTTCATCAAGCCCCGCCCCTGTTTCAGGTACGTGCATCCATGTCGAACAGGCGGCGATGCTCATCAATCGCGAAACGGTCGGTCATTCCGGCAATATAGTCAGCAACCGCAATTGCCGTCTGCTCGGTGCCGGGCCCCGCAGTCTTTCGACGCCAGTCCGGTGGCAGGGTATTGGGCTCGTCAAGAAACAGCCTGAACAGTTCCTGCACCAGTCGCCGGGCCTTCGATGCCATCCGGTTCACCCGGTAATGGCGGTACATGTAATCGAACAGGAATTTCTTCAGCGCCCGGTCCTGCTCAGCGAAATCGTCAGAGAAAGCGACAACCGGATGATCCAGTCCGCGGATATCCTCAACGCATTTGGGACCGGCAGCGGCCAGTCTGCGCCCGGTTTCTTCCAGAAGATTGTGAACCATCAGCCCGATCAGGTCGCGCACGGCCTCCGAAATCATCCGGCTTTCATCCAGATCCGGGAACCGGCGACGCAGGTCATGGAAAACCGGGCCGACCAGCGGTACATCCTCAAGGTCGGCAATCTCGAACAGCCCCGCCCGCAGGCCGTCCTCGATATCGTGATTGTTATAGGCGATATCATCAGAAAGGGCTGCGATCTGCGCTTCTGCGCCAGCATAAGTCTCAAGTTCGAGATCATGAAGGGCGTTATATTCGGCAAAGGCCCTGGGCAGAGCGACATTTTCACCCGGCGCAAGCAGCGGCCCATTATGCTTGGCCAGACCTTCCAGCGTTTCCCAGGTCAGGTTGAGACCATCAAATCCGGCATACTTCTCTTCCAGCTTGGTGACGATCCGCAAGCTCTGGCCGTTATGGTCAAACCCGCCGAAAGGTTTCATCACATCATTCATGCCGGCCTCGCCCGCATGACCGAAAGGGGTGTGGCCAAGGTCGTGGGCCAGCGCCAGTGCTTCCGCGAGATCTTCGTTCAGACCAAGTGCGCGGGCAGACGAACAGGCGATCTGCGCGACCTCCAGACTATGGGTCAGGCGGGTGCGGTAATTATCCCCCTCGTGATAGACAAAAACCTGGGTTTTATATTGCAGCCTGCGAAAGGCGGCGGCATGGATGATCCGGTCGCGGTCGCGCTGATGCGGCCCCCGCGTGGTGCTTTCCGGCTCATCAATCAGGCGTCCCCGGGTTTTCAGGGGGTCGGTGGCGTAGGGTTTCAGGTCGATCAAGCCGCTCTCCGGCGTTCAAGGGGATTTGACAACGTCATGTCACCCCTTACATAAGGCGTATCTGTTACGATATGGTATAGTCACCAGTCACACTACCCGGCATCGGAGACAAAAATGCCCGACGGAACGACCCTCACCGACCGCGCGCTCACCATCAGCCAGAGTGCCGCAAAGCATGTCCAGAAGCTGATCGCCGGCGAAGGCGATGACAAACTGATGCTGCGTATCGCCGTATCCGGCGGCGGATGCTCAGGCTTTCAGTACGGTTTCAGCCTGGATACCGACACCGGGCAGGACGATCTGATTTTTGAAGGTCATGGCGCAAAGGTCGTGATTGATGACATGTCCCTCGACCTGCTGGCCGGGTCCGAGGTTGATTATGTCGAGGATCTCATCGGCTCCTACTTTTCGATCAAGAACCCGAACGCCTCGTCGACCTGCGGCTGTGGCTCCAGCTTCGCCGTCTGAGTAAAGTCAGGCTGGGCCTGCACAGCCCTGAACCGGGTTCGGGGCGCGGATAGCGGTTATTCCCGTGATTGAGCCTGTCCCGGTCTGACAGGTTATGGCGAAGCGCAGTTGCGCGTGCTACCACCGTCAGCATATCCTGACGGCTCAGCAGCGGAGACATCCTTTTGACCAAGATCGCGACCTTCAACGTCAACTCGCTCCGTGCACGGCTGCCGAACATTCTGGAATGGCTGAAGGAATCGGCGCCGGATATTGCCCTGCTGCAGGAAATCAAAGCGACGGAGGAAACCTTTCCCCGGATGGAGATCGAGGAGCTCGGCTACAATATCGAGATCGTCGGTCAGAAAAGCTACAACGGTGTCGCCATCTTCTCGAAGCAGCCGATCGACGTGCTGCACCGCGCCCTGCCCGGCGATGACGGGGATGATCAGGCGCGTTATCTCGAAGCGAATATCGGCGACCTGATCGTCGCCACCATTTACCTGCCGAACGGCAACCCGACAGACAGTCCCAAATTTGAGTACAAGCTGGGCTGGATGGACCGGCTGACCGCCCATGCGCGTGAGCTGCTGGCGACCGAAAGCGCATTTGTGCTGGCCGGTGATTACAACATCTGTCCGCAGGACGAGGACTGCTACAGTCCGGAACGGTTCGCCAATGATGCGCTGTGCCGACCGGAAAGCCGGGCGCGGTTCCGGGAACTCTGCAATCTCGGCCTGACCAATGCGGTCCGCAGCTTTCATAAGGGCCCGCATGTCTATAGCTACTGGGACTATCAGGCCGGTGCCTGGCAAAAAGACAACGGGTTGCTGATCGACCATCTGCTGCTCTCTCCGCAGGCTGCTGACCGGCTGGTTGCTGCTGATATCGACCGCAAGCCCCGGGGACGCGAGAAGGCGTCGGATCACACACCGGTCTGGTGCGAGATCGAATGACGCAAGTCCGCCATACCGGCGGCTGCCTGTGCGGTGTCATACGCTATTCTGCCGTCGCCGACCCCCATAACGTCACCCATTGCCACTGCCGGATGTGCCAGCGCTCTGTCGGGGCGGCAATGGTGACCTGGATGACATTCCGATCCGGCGAAGTCACCTTTAGCGGGCGGCTGTCCTATCACCGGTCCAGCGACAAGGGACGGCGGGGCTTCTGTCCGGAATGCGGCTCTTCCCTGACCTTCACCCATAAAGACCTGCCGGACGAGGTCGATGTCACCGTCGCCAGCCTCGACAATCCGGAGGCTGTTCAGCCGCTGGATCATATACATACCGGATCGCAGGCGGACTGGATGAAGCCGGGTGATGACCTGCCCCGTTATCCGGGTGAACGCCCTGTTCAGCGCGGACAATTCTGAACTATGACCGGCATTATCACCCGTCTCATCGCTGGCGGTCCGGAACGTCATACAAGGCTGCATGATGAAAAAGGCAACCTGACCACGCCGGTTGATATGCTGCGCGATGTACCCGGTGCATTGCTGCGGACGATTGCAGAGAAATTTGGCTATAAAGGCAGCGCACTGCCCTGGTGGCCCGCACCGGCGATCCGGATGGTCGCCGGTCTGATAAAGCACGACTGGCAGGTTCTGGAATTCGGCTCCGGCCGGTCAACGCTCTGGCTGGCAGGCCATGCCGGCCATGTGACCGCGATGGAAGATCACCCGGAATGGTACAAACGTGTAACCTCCGAGATTCTGGGCCGTAACATCACCAATGTGGATTACAGGTTCGCAGCGGACATGAACCGCTATTCAGAACCGGAGGGATTACCCGCAGCCAGCATCGACTTTGCGATTGTTGACGGCAGCGTTCGCTCCCGCTGCCTGAAAACCGCCTTCAAGCTCATAAAGCCGGGCGGACTTATCTATCTCGACGATTCAGACAAGGACATGACAATTCCGGACGGCGATACACGAAAATGCGACGCCATGCTGGAAGTTGCCGAATCCGAAGGCAAGGGAAAGAGACGTTGCTTTACCGGGTTCGCGCCGCAACAGGCTTTTGCGAAACAGGGCACTTTGTTTTTCGTTGCCGGCGACTGAATACGCAGATCAACCTGAACGCCCTCTCGTGATTTTTTTGTTGTCTCCGGACGACCGGTAAATCGGCCGCCCGGAACAACTGAAACAGAAAACCCGCGTCAGATATCTGCGTAGACGTGCTTTTCAGCCTTCGCACCGGGATGGGTCAGGGCACCCTTCTCCGCGGAACCAACGGTCTGGGCATATTTCCAGAGCGCGCCCGACTGATAGTCCGTTTCCCGCGGCTTCCATTCCTTGCGGCGGGCCGCCAGCTCGTCATCGGTCAGATCGACCTCGATTGTGCCTTCTGCCGCATCAATGGTGATCATGTCGCCATTCTTCAGCAGGCCGATCGGACCACCGACAGCAGCTTCCGGCCCGACATGACCGACACAGAAACCACGTGTCGCACCAGAGAAACGACCATCGGTGATCAGTGCCACCTTGTCGCCGACGCCCTGACCATAAAGGGCCGCCGTCGTTGCCAGCATTTCACGCATGCCCGGACCACCCTTCGGTCCTTCATAGCGAATGACAAAGACACAGCCTTCCTTGTAGGTCCGCTTGTCGACGGCTTCAAAGGCTTCCTCTTCAGAATCGAACACCAGTGCCGGGCCGGTGAACTTCAGGTTGGTCATGCCGGCAACCTTAACGATGGCCCCTTCCGGTGCCAGATTGCCACGCAGGCCAACCACACCACCGGTTCTGGTGATCGGGTTTGATGTCGGGCGAACGATATCCTGGTCCTGCGGGAAGCTGATATTCTCCAGATTTTCAGCGATGGTCTTGCCATTGACGGTCAGGCAATCCCCGTGCAGGAAGCCGCCTTCCAGCAGCGCCTTCAGGATCACCTGTACACCACCGATCTCGTACAGATCCTTGGCAACATATTTGCCGCCCGGTTTCAGATCCGCGATGTAGGGTGTCTTCTTGAAGATTTCGGCGACATCATGAAGATCGAAATCAATACCGGCTTCCGCCGCCATTGCCGGCAGATGCAACCCGGCATTGGTCGAACCACCGGAGGCCGCGACCAGTGTCGCCGCATTCTCCAGCGACTTGCGGGTGACGACATCTCGCGGGCGAATGCCCTTGGCCAGCGCATGCATGACTTCCTGTCCGGAAAGTTCGCACAACGCATCACGGCTTTCGTAGGGTGCCGGTGCACCGGATGAACCGGGCAGTGCCAGGCCGATTGCCTCGGAAACGCAGGCCATGGTGTTTGCGGTGAACTGGCCACCACAGGAGCCGGCAGACGGGCAGGCAACACATTCCAGCGCATGCAGGTCGTCATCCGACATATTGCCGGCTGAATGCTGGCCGACAGCTTCAAACACGTCCTGTACCGTGACATCCCTGCCCTGAAACCGGCCCGGCAGGATGGAGCCGCCATAGATGAAGATGCTCGGCACGTTCAGGCGGATCATCGACATCATCATGCCCGGCAGTGACTTGTCACAACCGGCAATCCCGACCATCGCATCATAGCAGTGGCCGCGCATGGTCAGTTCAACGGAATCGGCGATCACATCACGACTGACCAGTGAGGATTTCATCCCCTGATGCCCCATGGCGATACCGTCAGTCACTGTAATCGTGCAGAATTCACGGGGGGTGCCGCCCATCGCCTTGACGCCAAGCTTCACTGCCTGTGCCTGCCGGCTCAGTGCGATGTTACAGGGCGCGGCTTCGTTCCAGCAGGTGGCAACACCGACGAACGGCTGCGCAATCTCCTCTGCCGTCATCCCCATGGCATAGTAGTAAGACCGGTGCGGCGCGCGCTCCGGGCCAACCGACACATGCCGGCTTGGCAGTTTCGATTTGTCGAACACCGGTTTCACCTTGTCGTAGGGCATGACGTTTCCTCTGTTGTGACATTGCGTTATCGCGAAAATTTGCAGGCACAATAATCAAGCAACAGGCGCTTGGCGAGGCCGTAAGGCCGGAAATTACCGAGATTGTTCAGGTGAGTCGAAATTGCCGGGCAGTATCTGCCCATTACAGATCATTGCCGGTAACAGACGAAAGTAAACTCAAGTAATACAGGGACTTAAGTTTGGCCCGGTTCTTGAAAGCCTTCCCGGCAGATGATGTGGGGTTGCAACAAGCAGGAGAAATGGCAATGCAGGCCGTTTCAAAAGCCATGAACGAAAATGAACCGGCCCGGCCGGATCTGATGCCAAAATCAATGGATGAGAAGGTGCTGGAAATCCTGCGCATCCTGCGCGACCACGGGATTCAGGTAAGCCCGGTCGCCGTGATCGATAACAACGGCAATGACCGGGGCTGACCCCTGACGGCCACCACCTCGGGCCATGTCATCCCGTCACAAGACGGGAACCAGCCGCCAAACAGCACAAATCAGCAGCTGGGTCCCGGGTCGGGCCCCGGGATGACATGAGGACTGGCTGGTGACGGCCTAAAGCTCCGTAATCCGTCCGAGAGCTTCCTCGACCTTCTCCCGCTGAACAACGGCTGCTTCCCGTTTGGCCTGCTGTTCTGCAACAACCTCTGCCGGTGCGCGGGAGGTGAAGTTTTCGTTGTTGAGCTTCTTGTCGAAACGATCAATCTCGCCATCAAGGCGGGAGATTTCCTTCTCCAGCCGCGATTTCTCCTCCGAGATATCAATCACCTCTGCCACAGGCAGCATGTAGGTCGCTTCATCGACAACCTGCTGTACGGCCCCCTGCGGCGCTTCCGTGACTGATGTATCAACGCTCTCCAGCCGTGCCAGCCGCTGCAACGGCTCGGCCAGCTGTTCCAGACGGCGCAGGCTGGTTTCTGACGCATCCTTGACCAGCAGCGGAATCTTCGCACCCGGCTTGATGTTCATTTCCGAGCGCACACCGCGAATGGCGCTGATCACCCGGATAACCCATTCGACATCATCAATCGCGGTCGAATCCACCATACTGTCCGGATATTCCGGCCATTGCTGGCTCATCAGCGCCTCACGTCCCTCACCCATCGACGACCAGAGCTCGGAAGTGATGAACGGCATCACCGGATGCAACAGCAGAAGAATCTGGTCCAGCGCCCAGGCGGCGGTTGCCTGACATTCAGCCTTCTCGGGACTGTCTTCACCCTGCAAAACCGGCTTTATGAGTTCCAGATACCAGTCACAGAAATTGTGCCAGGCAAAATGATAGACGGTGTCGGCGATGTCGTTGAAGCGATAGGCCGCCACCGCACGATTGACCTGCGCCGCTGTCCGCACGACCTCGCTGATAATCCAGCCGTTGACCGTCTGGGTCACCGCGGCCGGCCTGAAGCCTTCGACGTTCCGGCATTCGTTCATCTGGCAGAAGCGGGCAGCGTTCCAGAGTTTGGTGGAAAAATTGCGATATCCCTCCACCCGCTTTTCAGACAGTTTCACATCACGTCCCTGCACTTCCATGGTGCACAGCGTAAAGCGCAGCGCATCCGCGCCGTATTTGTCGATCAGGCTCAGCGGATCAATCACATTACCTTTCGACTTCGACATCTTCTGGCCGTTCTCATCGCGGACCAGTCCATGCAGATAGACGGTATGGAAGGGCTCGGTTCCCATGAACTCGATACCCATCATCATCATCCGGGCGACCCAGAAGAACAGGATATCAAATCCGGTCACCAGCACGTCGGTGGGATAGAAACGCTCAAGTTCCGGTGTCTGTTCGGGCCAGCCCAGCGTACTGAACGGCCAGAGCGCGGATGAGAACCAGGTATCCAGCACATCGCTGTCCTGAGACAGCTTCACATCCCGGCCGAAATGCGCAGCAGCCGCCTTGAGGGCCGCCTCTTCGGTCTCCTCGACAAAGATCGTGCCGTCTTCCGCATACCAGGCCGGAATCCGGTGCCCCCACCAGATCTGGCGCGAGATACACCAGGGCTGAATGTTGCGCATCCAGTCATAATAGGTCGCTTCCCACTGTTTCGGGACAATCTTTGTGCGGCCCTGCTCGACAGCTTCGATCGCCGGCTTCGCCAGTACTTCGGCATTCACGAACCACTGATCGGTCAGCCAGGGTTCGACCGGCACACCGGAGCGATCACCATGCGGCACCGTATGCGGATGTTCATCAATCTTCTCAAGCAGACCAAGCTCATCCATCTGGGCGACAATTCTGTCCCGGGCCACAAAGCGGTCCAGACCCTGATAGGCCTCCGGTGCATTCTCGTTCACATGCGCATCGGCATCAAAGATATTGATCATTTCCAGGTCATGACGCTTGCCAACGTCAAAATCGTTGAAGTCATGGGCCGGTGTCATCTTGACAGCACCGGAACCCTGTTCCGGGTCGGCATAGTCGTCCCCGACAATCAGCAGGCGCTGCCCGGTGATCGGCTGGATGCAGTATTTGCCAATCAGCGACAGATAACGCTCATCTTCAGGATGCACGGCAACACCCGTATCACCCAGCATGGTCTCCGGCCGCGTTGTGGCAACCGTGATGAACTCACCTTCGCGACCTTCAATCGGATAGCGGAAATGCCAGAGCTTTCCGGCAACTTCCCGCTGTTCGACTTCCAGATCGGAAATCGCCGTATGCAGCTTCGGATCCCAGTTCACCAGTCGCTTGTCGCGATAGATCAGACCCTTTTTATGCAGGGCAACGAAGACCTTCTTCACCGCATCGGACAAACCGTCATCCATGGTGAAACGCTCACGCGACCAGTCACAGGAGGCACCAAGCCGCCGCAACTGCCGGGTGATAGTTCCACCGGATTCGGCTTTCCAGTCCCATACCTTGTCGATAAAGGCATCGCGGCCAAGATCATGACGGGTCACGCCCTGTTCGCCCAGCTGACGTTCAACCACCATCTGCGTGGCAATCCCGGCATGGTCCGTACCCGGCTGCCACAGCGTGTTACGCCCCTGCATGCGGTGCACGCGGATCAGGACATCCTGCAGTGTGTTATTCAGGGCGTGGCCCATATGCAGGCTGCCGGTGACATTCGGCGGCGGGATGACGATGGTATAGGGGTCCGCATTCGCATCTGCCCTAGCCTTGAACAGGCCATTGCTTTCCCAATCGGAATAATGCGCACGCTCGACCTCGTCGGGTCGAAAGGTCTTGTCCAGCATTGCCGGGCGTCCTTGCAATAAAAAACGGAATTGAAGCGCTAGTTCATAACGCTTCAATTCCGTGTTCGCAAAGCCCTTTGGGCTGAAAAATATGCAGGCCTAGCGACGCTCTGCCCGGTTCACCATCTTTTCGATCTCGGCTTTGACCAGTCGTTCGATCAGATAAGGCAGATTATGATCCAGCCATTCCTTGAGATAGGGCCGGAGTGATTCGCGAACGATGTCCTCCAGCGTAATCCCGGCCCGGCCAACGCCGACACCCCGGTCGCGGGCCAGCGCATTGCTCAGTTCCGACAGGGCCGCCGTCGAGGCCGCTGCTGTCGAGGCACCGATAAGGTCGCTGGGATCCATCTGCGGCTCAGGCTCAACCTGCATTTCCGGACCAAGTTCCAGAACATCTTCTTCCGGTTCAGGCTCTGGCTCAGGTTCAAGCAGGAGTTCATCCAACTCGTCTTCCGGTTCGATATCCTGATCCGCCAGTTCGAGAAGGTCTTCTTCCTCAACCTCGGGAACCGGCAACACTTCCTCTTCCGGTTCCTCAACTGGTGGCGGAGGCGGAGGCGGCGGTGGAGGCGGCGGTGGAGGCGGAGGCGGCGGAGGTGGAGGCGGTGGTGGAGGCGGCGGGGCCGCTTCTGCTTTCTGCTCTTCCTGCTCGTCTTCGGACAGAATTCTCCGAATAGACGCGAGGATATCCTCCATTGAGGGTTCTTGTTGTGCGTTGTCGTCGCTCATCGCGCCGTCTTCCCTGATCCTTGAAGCACTATACATAAGGTATAGTGCTGATTTATCGCTAAGACAAAATAGAATATAATCAGATTAAGGAAGAATTACCGCAACAGACGGATATGAGAAATATCAATCTTCCTTGATATCGCCGCCAAACCATTTGCCGCGGACCCGACGATAGTTAGCCATCGGATCATAAATTTCGACCGGCAGGGCAAGGTCAACGGCGGTTAGCGTTCCCATCGCAGCACGAAGCTGCAGGGCTGCGACCTTTTCATCCCGAACAGCCCGGACCAGATTAACCTGTGAATCAAGCAGCTCCTGCTCCTGATCCAGCACATCCAGAATGGTTCGCGCACCAACCGCATTTTCACGACGCACACCATCAAGCGCGATGGTGTTGGATTCAATCTGACTGTTGAAGGCCTGAATACGGGCCCGGGCGGTCACCAGTTCTTCCCAGGCGCGCTTCACATCTTCCGCAACATTACGCTTGGCTTCATCCAGCTCCTGACGACGCTGACCGGCAACCTGCTTGGCTTCACGAAGACGCGAATAGACATCCCCCGCCTGATAAAGCGGTACGGAAACATCGGCCCGGACTTCAAGCTCGGTGACCTTGCTGTTATTATTTGCAGTATCGATATCCCGCCCCCACTGCCCGACCAGCGACACTTCGGGAAGCAGCTCTCCACGGACAAGCCCGATATTCTCGCGGGCCGCACGTTCCGAGAAATCAGCGGAGGCCACGGTTGGATTTGCACTGAGTCCAATGGCAAGCGCCTCATCTTCTGTCGCCGGAACGCCACCGATTTCGGGAGCCTGATCAAGCGTACCCGGCAGATCGCCAACGGCATTTCTATAAGCAGCACGGGACTGCTCGAGATTTCCCTCGGCCTGGATACGGTCGGCGGCAGACTGTGCCAGACGCGCTTCTGACTGCGACACATCCGTACGGGTGATTTCACCGACAGCAAACCTGTCCTGAGCCGCCTGCAACTGGCGACGCAGCACCAGTTCGTTGTTCCGGTTCAGTTCAAGCGTGGCGATATCCCGCAACACATCAAGATAGGACGTCGCCGCCGCGAGCAGCACATCCTGCTCCGTGTCAGTCAGATCGGCGCGAGAGGCGAGAACGTTGTTTTCCGCCTGCTCCGTTTCGCGAACAGTACGCCAGCCCCGGAAAATCGGCTGCTCAATCGTGAAATCGACTGAACGCTCTGTCCGGTTCTGGTCGTTTGGATTGAACGAGTTGCTTGTCGCAAATACCCGACCGACCGAGCCATTCAGTTCAACTGTCGGGCGCCAGTTCGACAATGCCTGCGGCACGTCTTCATCGGTTCCGCGAACGGCCGCGCGCTGCGCCTGCAATGTCGGATTGGTCATGTAGGCCTTGGCCAGTGCCTCATCGAAGCTCTCTGCAAGCGCAGAACCCGACATGGCCAGGGAGAAGACAACGGCGCTGGTGGCGGCTAAAAGCTTTTGCTTCATGAGAACAGGACCCTGATTTTCCGATACAGCCCGACAAACAGGCAAACAATATGGTTAACGTTTGAATTTTGTACCCCAGCTTACTCAGCGAGGCAATGAATTTTATTCGCTAGTCTTGCCATTACTGTAAGAACGGAAAATTAACATTTTGCTAACCTTTTATAACAACTTCGAAATGAAGCTGTCCGGAACCTCAGAATACAAATTCCGGGACCTTTGCAAATTCCTTCAGCAGCGGCACGCCGGCATCGAACAGGGTCCGTACGGAGATGGTGCCTGCGTGATTCGTCCAGATCCGCGCGGCACTGCTCTTCGCCCCCTTCATGACAGCGACCATCCGCCCGCCCTCACCCAGCTGTGCCAGCAGCTTCTCCGGCTCCACCTCAATCGATCCGTTGATGAAAATGACATCGAACGGCGCCTGCCGGGCATATCCCTCAGCCAGCGCCCCCTCAACAATAACGGCATTGTCCGCATTCATGTCGATCATGGTCTTGGATGCCATCGCCGCGAAATCTGAGTTACTTTCCAGCCCGACAACGGCCGTCGCAAAC
This sequence comes from Rhodospirillales bacterium, assembly GCA_040219025.1. Lineage (GTDB taxonomy): Bacteria > Pseudomonadota > Alphaproteobacteria > Rhodospirillales > HT1-32 > HT1-32. The sequence goes on from JAVJTE010000025.1 coordinate 36,002, forward strand.
CGTCCGATAACAGCCGATGAATAACCACTCGCACAGGCGACATCGAGAACCGCGTCAGTCGGCCTGATCTCGGCCGCCTGAAGCAGCCGGGCAAAGACCATCGGTTCCAGCATGTAGCGTCCGTCTCCGAGGTCGATATCTTCGTCAACATAAGCGATCCCCTGCCGGGCCTTTGGCAGAAACTGCTCGCGCGGGACAGCAGCCATAGCTTCAATGACCGCGATATCAGTGACCCGGTTCGGGCGGATCTGACTATCAATCATATTGCGGCGTGCGCGTTCAAAATCCATGGGAAAGCTCCGTGTCCTTCGCACAGTCGCACCGCTGCGACCGCTTGCCCGCTTTGTATAAGGCCAGCCGTCCCGCTGTACAACGCCGTCCTGCGGATAATCACCGGCAAATCATGTGGCATTGCTTGACCCCCGCCCCCCCGGCAGTCTATATGCTGCGCCTTCAAACCGGATGGCCCGGTAGCAGAGTGGTTATGCAGAGGACTGCAAATCCTTTTACGTCGGTTCGATTCCGGCCCGGGCCTCCAGTTTGAAAAGGGATGAAATTCTCTCTGGAAACTGCCAGAGTGTTTTGTTATACACCCGCTCCCGCCAGTTTGCGGGGCAGCGTGATCCTCGGTAGCTCAGTTGGTAGAGCAGGCGGCTGTTAACCGCCCGGTCGCTGGTTCGAGTCCGGCCCGGGGAGCCAGATCAAGAAAAGGTCGCCGGAGTATCTCCGGCGGCCTTTTGTTTACCCCCGGACAGAGCGGCTTTATGAAACAGAACCGGAAATACGGTGCCGGGCGATATTCAGCTTGTGGCTGCCGGCACTGAAAAATACCGGGCAGAGTTCACCTATATTTCACCTGTTAACATAATATTACAGGCTACCTGCGGAGCCTGACCTGTCGACATCCACCATATTTATGAACCAGCAACCCTTGAAAACATCCCCTGAAAGCCGGAAACCGATTTCAATCGCGGTTCAACCGAGAAAATTCATCGAAGAGGTGACCCTGCCGGTCCTGCCCCGTTTGCGGCTATACGACCCGTCAAACAAACCCCGGGGATTGAGAAAACTGGCCCGGAAACTGGGACAATCTGCTGATGTCATCTTTCATGGCTGGATGAAAATTCCATCCCGAGGGGTTTTCACTGTCAGAATGGGAGATGGTTCAGTCCGCCCGTTCCGGTTTAATGCTCATCAGTCAGCCTATCTGGCATTCGCCAGCCGCAACCTGTTCGGTGGCTATGAACTGGCCGAGACAATGTTTCTTGAGGCCATGCTGGCCAAAGCGACCTGCTTTTACGATATCGGGGCCAACTGGGGCTATTATTCACTGCTTGCGGCAACCCATCCTGAATATCACGGGAACATCTACTCGTTCGATATTTCGGAAGAGATGAATCTGGCATTGTCCGGGATGGTACAGGACCTGCAATGCCAGACGGTAAAGATCATGGGACACGGCCTCTCCGATCATGCCGGATATTCGAAGATTTCTGCCGACCGGGCGACCCATCTGATCCGGATCGTCCCGGATGCTGATCTGCAGCAGGTCAGCCGGGCGGCGAAAGTCGACCGTCTTGATGATCTGGATATCCCGCCTCCCGACATCATGAAACTTGATGTCGAAGATCATGAGTCCGAAGTACTGGAAGGAGGGCGCCGGATTCTGGACGAGCACCGCCCCCTCGTCCTTTTTGAAAGCCGCGACAGTGAGGACGGTGGCAAAGCGGGTGAGCTTCTGGAATCACATGGCTACAGTCTTTACAGTCTGCAGCCAAGGACCGGACCTGATGCCGCTATTGACCTGACCCCGCTTCAATCAGTAACGTCCGGCATGGATAGTCACCTCAATCTGGCTGCGGTGCCCCGGGGCGATGAAACGCGCTGGTTTGGCAAACAGCTGCCACAGGATGACCCCGAAACAGAACCAGACAGAACAAATCAACCTGTTCAGCGTTAACGCTTTTACCATAAGTGAGCGGCATAGTCCGTATCAGTACTAAAGTAGCGGACCGTCTTAACGCGTCATGCAATACGATCAAATCAATGCGCTCGTAAGCCAGCTTCTCGCACGCGTCGATAACGTCGCGATCCGGGATCTGCTGACGATGCTTGATGCCGGCCAGTTGGGCCCGCCGAGCGGCAAACGAGATGCAATCCGCGAGAATCTGATTGTTCATCTGAACAAGCAGCGCCCCCAGCGGGCCCGGCGCTTGTTTACCATGGCGCTGGAGCCCTTCATGACCCGCAGCCCGCGCCTGCTGCACGATGTCGAGCGCATTCCCGGCCTGGTTCATTTTTTCGACACCGCCGGTCTGTGGGACGCCCTCAGCACACAGGCGATCTCAAAACTTGTGCATGAAGTTTCAGACAATCTCGACGACATGCTGGCGACGCAGCTGATCGATGAAGCGCTGCAGAGCCCGGAAGCGGAAGCGCTGCTGAAACGGATGACGGCCGCCGGGGCGAAATATATCACCGGCATCCTTAAAAACCGGGATCAGGTGCAGCGTTTCATCGATTACATCAACAAAACCCGGGCACAGGCGATCAAGGCAACCGGTGACACCAACACCACCATGCGACTGGTTGACAGAAACGCCCTGATCATGCTGCGCGATCTGCTTGCCGCCGATGACATCCTTGCTCCGGCAACACGAACATTCACGACACAGCTCAAAACGCTGATGGAAAATGGTGCGTCCGACCGGGAACTGGCTTTCGAGCTGGGTGTCGCCCGGGACGATATTGTCAACCGGCTCGGCGATGCCGGGTTCGACCCTGCACTGGCCAACCACCTCCCGCTGTCGCTGATCCATGTCCGCCAGGATTTCGGGCTGGTGACCAAATATCTTCAGAACCTGAAAGCCATCGAAGACCCGACCGCGCTTCAGCGCGAAGAAACAGATATGCTGATCGATGCGATGATCGGTCATTTCAGAGTGGCCAGCCGGTGTTTGCCGGCTGAGATCGCCGATGCACTCTCCCTTGAGGAAAATCAGAAAAAACCGCTGAAAATTACCTCGGCAGACAAGAAATCAATCGAAAACCTGCTGGACCAGCTTGACCGCGCAATGACCGGTCTTGATGCGGTCGGGGCGTTCAACGACAAGCGTCGGGAAACCATGCTGCGGAGCTATCTTGCGGATGCCGAGAAGGGTTTGAAAACCCGTGTTGTCAATGCCGTCTTCCGCCGGGCAGCCGCAGCCTGTGACGCCCGTCAGGAGCCGGTCGAAGATCACGAGACGATTGTCTGGACTGTTACCCTGCTCTGGCGCTGGAAGGCCATTCTTGACAAGAACGGCTATGGTAGCGCCGAAATTACCGGCTGGCGGGCCGATGTGATTCACGAAATTCAACCGATGTTCCGCGAGGCATGCATTCAGCGCGAGCGGGAATCTGCTGCCGGGCGAATTGCGCATGTCGTCCGGATTCTCGACATTGCCAGACCGCTCGGCCTGCATCTTCAGGAATGGGTCTCGGTGATGCATCGCAATCTGATTAATATTCTGATGGATGCATTTGAAATCCAGTCCAGTTTCACCAGCAGCGAACGCCGGATTATCGACGCTGTTGCTGACCTGGCGACGGCGGAGCTGGAGAAAACCAAGAACTGGCAGGATGCCGAACTGGCGGAGTTCGTAGCCGCCCGTGACCGCCGTTTTGGCAAACGCGAGAAAGAGGACTGACAACCTGGTTCCCACGCCCGGTGAGGTTGTCATTTTGCCCTTGAAAGGCAAAGCAGCCCCTCCGACATTATTGTAATGAAAGCCACACACCCTGCAGCAACCATCGCCCTGATTCTGAGTTTCTGGTCCCTGCTGTTCACATCAGGATCAATGGCAGCGGATCCCGACCACGGGGCAATCAAATCGGTTATCGAGCGGCAGCTGGCGGCTTTCCAGAACGATGATGCTGCCCTCGCATATTCTTTCGCCACACCCAAAATTCAGCAAACATTCGGATCACCGGAACAGTTCATCTCAATGGTCAGGTCCGGCTACCCGCCTGTCTACCGGCCGCAATCCGTCACCTTCCTTGATATCATCATGCTGCGGGGGCAGTTGACCCAGCGGGTGCTGCTGACCGGCCCCGACGGCGTTCCAACCACGGCGCATTATTTCATGGAACAGCAGGAAGACGGCCGCTGGCTGATTGACGGCTGCGTGCTCAGCGCGCCGGACGCTCTCTCCGCCGGTCGGCAAACAGACCGGCAGTCCTCAACAGGCTGAACCCTCAGCTCGTCTCATTGCGGACGGCAGCCGTGTAGAGCTGTTCAATGTCTTCCATGGTCAGTTGTTCGTCCTCGAAGTCAACTTCCCAGGCTTCGTCTGCACAGGCCATGGCATACCCCGCCGGCAGAAATACTGAAGACGCAACCAACATGGCCGAAAGAACCGATATCTTCATTGCTTTTTCTCCAATGCTGCAATTCTGCCGGTCACGGCAATTCAGCTACTCGCGGATTGCAGTGACGCTGTTTGAGTGAGAAAGTGACCTCATTCAGGACAGCCTAACGGAAATCCCATGAAAGAAGATACAGTTATTGTGACTTCCGGTCGCTCACCGGAAGATCATAACGGTGCCGTCAATGTGCCGGTCTATCGTGCCTCGACGATCACCCATCCGACCGTCGCCGAACTGGAAGCCGCGACAAAAGCGGGTAATTTCCATAATCGGTATGGCCGGGTCGGTACACCGACAACCGAGGCGTTTGAGACAGCCGTTGCTGCACTTGAAGGCGGTTTCAACACGGTTTCCATGTCTTCGGGCCTGTCTGCCCTGACATCGTCGCTGCTGGCCTTTCTGTCGACAGGCGATCATGTCCTGATAACGGATTCGGTTTACGGACCGGTACGACGTTTTGCCACCTCGCATCTGCAACGCCTTGGCATCGAGGTAACCTTCTACGATCCGCTGATCGGTGGCGATATTGCCGGTCTTATTCAGGAAAACACCAGAATCGTGTTTGTCGAAGCGCCGGGCTCCCTGACCTTCGACATGCAGGATATCCCGGCTATTTCGGCTGCGGCACATGCAGCCGGTGCGCTGGTTTTCATGGATAATACCTGGGGCACACCGGTTTATTGCAAACCTTTCGACCTCGGGGTCGATATCTCGATCCATGCCTGCACCAAATATATCTGCGGACATTCCGACGCGATGCTGGGCTGTGCCACGGCAGCGAATGAAGAGCTTTATCTCCAGCTCAAGACTTTCTGCGTTCATCAGGGCGTCTGCGCGGGCACCGAAGAGCTGTTCCTCGGTCTGCGTGGCCTGCGGACGATTTCGGTACGTCTGGAACGGCATATGAAAACCAGTATCGAGCTGGCAAGCTGGCTCGCCGCCCGTGACGAAGTGGACCGCGTCCTGCATCCTGCCCTGCCCGGTGATCCCGGCCACGCCCTCTGGAAACGTGATTTCAAAGGCTCCTGCGGTCTGTTCGGGCTGATCCTGAAGGATGTTCGCAAGCAGGCTGTCGACGCCATGCTGGATTCGCTGTCACTCTATGGCATGGGTGCCAGCTGGGGCGGTTTTGAAAGCCTGATCTTGCCGACCAAACCCGGCGCCTACCGGACCGCCTCGAGATGGGAAGCGGCAGGCCCCAGTCTTCGCATTCATGCCGGTCTTGAAGATATTGATGATCTGAAAGCCGATCTTGAGCAGGGTTTTGCCGCACTGAAAGCCAATGCCTGAACTCAACCCTGCGGATAATGACGGGACGTACCCGGTCCCGTCAGATGCGGCCGTTTCGTCCTTCATCGAGACCATCTCCTTTAACGGTGACGGCCTCGTTGCCGCCATTGCCCAGCAGGGCGAAAGCGGTGAGGTGTTGATGATGGCCTGGATGTCGGCGGAGGCGGTTCGGGAAACCCTTGCCACCGGCCGTGTTTGCTACTGGTCACGGTCACGACAGGCCTTATGGCGCAAGGGCGAAACCTCCGGCCAGGTCCAGCGGCTCATCGACGCCCGGATCGATTGCGACGGTGACACGCTGCTGCTGATCGTCGACCAGACCGGTGTCGCCTGCCATACCGGGCGCCGGAGCTGCTTCTTTCAGGCCATCCGGAATGATGCGGTCACGGCAATCGCAGATGTTGAAATCCCGCCTGAGGACCTGTACCGAAAATGACCCGTGATGTGGCGACAGAGGCCAACGAAGCCGTGCCGGTTACAGTCATCACCGGCTTCCTCGGTAGCGGTAAAACCACTCTGCTGAACCATCTTCTGCAACAGCCATCGCTCTCGGACACAGCCGTTCTGGTGAACGAATTCGGCGAAATCGGGCTTGATCACATGCTGGTCCGGGAACTTGATGAATCCACCGTCTTGCTGAATTCCGGCTGCCTCTGCTGTACGGTGCGCACCGACCTCGTCGACAGCCTGCGCGATCTCTATGCGAAGCGGGCATCCGGCGAGGTGCCGATGTTTCGCCGGGTCATCATTGAAACCACCGGCCTGGCCGACCCAGCCCCTGTTCTGCACACCCTGATGACCGATCCGATGATCGGTGCCCGGTTCCGGTTTGACGGTATTGTCACCACCGTGGATGCCGCCAACGGGATGCTCACCCTCGATGAACATGCGGAAGCGGTCAAACAGGCTGCCGTTGCCGACCGTATCCTGATCACAAAGACAGACCTGGCTGATACAGAACAGCTAAAGACGCTGGAGGGGCGGCTCAGCACCCTCAATCCGGCGGCACCCGTCTACAGGGTCACAAACGGCATCATTGATCCGGAGCAGCTGCTGAATGCCGGCTTGTTCCAGCCCGGCCAGAAAATACCGGACGTCGCGAACTGGCTGCGGGACGAAGCCTATGCCGACAACGACCATGGCCATGACGATCATCACCATCATCATCATGACGTAAACCGGCATGATGCCCGTGTCAGCAGCTTCAGCCTGACCTTTGACGAGCCACTGAACTGGGATGGTATTGTCACCTGGATCGAGATGCTGATTGCCACACGCGGCGACAGCCTGCTGCGGATCAAGGGTATCCTGAACCTTGCCGGTGAAGACCTTCCGATCGTGCTTCACGGGGTTCAGCATGTATTTCACCCGCCTGTCAGACTGGACGCATGGCCAACCGGTGATCACCGGTCGCGGCTGGTGTTTATCACCCGCGACCTTGGCCGCGACGCCATCGAACAAACCTTCCGGGCCTTCAACGACGCGGCGGCAAAACCGCAGGGTTAAAATCGCACAGCGCTGATTGTTCTTCACGAAGCGCAGGAGTTTGGATAAGCTTTTGCCATGAAATTCCTGTCGTCGCTTGCTGTGGTTGTTTCAGTTGGCCTGATGCTTTCCGGCACAACCGTTCTGGCCGGGTTTGACGAGGGCGAAATTGCCTATAGCAAGCGGGACTACAAAACGGCACTGACCGAGTGGCGTCCCCTTGCCGAATCCGGCAACCCGGAAGCCCAGTACAAGATCGGTATGATGTACCGGCGCGGCCTCGGTGTGAAACCGGATTATCACCAGTCTGCAGAGTGGCTGCTGAAGGCTGCCCGCAAGGGTCACGGCCTGGCACAGGCCCGGCTGTCGCGTCTGTTGCAGGATGGCAAGGGAATTCCGCAGGACCTCATTGAGGCCTATAAATGGCTGACTCTGGCGGTCAGAAACGAGAACCCGGCACTGGAACCGGTCTTGCTGGAAATGCGCGATCGCCTGACGGCAGCCGAAATTCAGGAGGCTGAAGCCCGGGCTAACCGCTGGAAACCCGAACCTTAAACCGCTGACCGGATCTGAAAATCAGAACAGATAGCCGTAACGAATCCCGAAGTTATCCAGACCTTCATTCGTGTCACAGAGTTTCGCGTTGGAAATGTGGTCGAGGTGAAGCTGGACGTTGTGATGTTCGTTAAACCGGTATCCGAGAAAAAAGCTTTCGCGGAACAGCAGCCGGCAACCAAGCTCTTTACGGTCAGTTTCCAGAGTACGGATCTTGCCGTCATGTACGGCCCCTCCCCAGCTAAAACCGCCAAAGGTGCCTTTCCAGATATCCCATTCGTAGGTGAGACCGAAATAGGCCTGACTGGTGTCACCTTCACTGTTGACGGTAACGCCGAGATGCGGTCGCGGTGACCAGATATATTCAAGGAAAGCCGGGGACTGGAACAGCACCTCAAAATTGCCGTCGATGCCGCTTTCCTTGCTGCTGCCGAACGGCCCCGTGTCATGCAGGAAGGCACCAAGGCGAATTTCCGAGACGATGTCATTGAATTTGATATCGTCACCGCCAGACATCGGCTCCGCACCAGCGGTCTGCGGAATAGAAGGCTGGCCAGATGCGGCGGCAGGGGCGGATGCCGTGACAGCCGGCTGGCTGACCGTTGGCTGCTGTACAACCGGCGCGCGCTGGGCGGACCTGTCAAACGGGTGCCCCTGATTGAGGAACACGCGCATATCGTACATCTGGGCGGATTGTGCACCGGAAGACCAGAGCACCAGTGCTGATACGAAACCTGCGATCGACGCGACCTTACTCACCATATTCCCCATCCCTGTAGCCATCAGCCCGCCATCGTCGTCAAAGGTCTGGTGACCCCTGCAGGACTCGAACCTGCAACATCCTGCTTAGAAGGCAGGTGCTCTATCCAGTTGAGCTAAGGGGCCCGCTTTGCCGCAACCGGATTATTCGCCGCTTCCTTGTCCCAGGCGAGCCTGCGACCATAACTGAAGTTATCAGCATAAGCCTTGATTCGGTTCTTGCGTTCTTTCGGAGCCAGAACGACAAAGTCGATGCCGTTCCGCTTCGCATAATCGACAGCTTCTGCCTGGCTGTCGAACTTCACCTTGATCTGCTCGGTTGTCTTGCCACCACCAGCCCATCCCATCAGAGGGTCATTCTGCTTGCGCGCATCAGACATGTATTCCAGCACCCATTTCCGGGTATTGTTCATGCCGGACTGCATAGCAGTTTTCACCGGGCGATAAATCCGAGCCTTCATTGATACAACGTCCATAATGTCATGACCGGCCCCCTCGACCGATCCTTCCCAAGCATAGCGATACACCAGAATGTCAGGCCTTGTCGAGGCCGACATCCTGCTGACGGCAGGCAATGAGTGCAGTACTGGTCGGGGAGACAGGATTTGAACCTGCGACCCTCTGGTCCCAAACCAGATGCGCTACCAGGCTGCGCTACTCCCCGACTGGCGCGACTTCTAGGGTTTTCAGGTCTTATTGGCAAGCACTCAAACCTGCTGCCGCAGATCATTTCGGGAGGTGCAGCGGCCGCCAGCTGGAAATCCGGCCAGCCTCAGCGCGAATTCTGGCCCGGAAAGATGGCCTGGCAATGGCCTGTACGGCCAGCGCCATGATGAGCGGCAGAAAGACAAGGGCGTGGCGGTAATTCTCACAGCAGGCCAGCAGAATACTGGCAAACAGAGCAGGCAGGACAGCCACCGCCAACAGCAGATTGCCGATACAGACACCACCTGCAAGCCGGTCGGCGGACAGATTGCGAATGTTCCGGATGCTTCGCCAGGCTGCACCGAAGCCATAAACGAAGATCAGCCAATGACCGAGATAGAAGAACGGAATGACCAGCAGGCTACCGGCAAACACGACCATCGGCGTGTCAAAAGATAGCCGGTTGAGCAACGTGTAGGACATGGCGCCGTTTGCCAGCCAGTGGTTCTTGAGGGTTCTGACCGCACGGCGAATAAAATATATCGGTCGCTCAGCCAGTGTATCCAGCAGAACCGACTGACTGATCATGCCATATTCAATACTGATCCCGGTGGCGCGCCAGGAAACCGGACCGGCCCAAAGCCAGGGACGGTTCGCCGCGATATCGAGGTCGCGTTCCAGAACAGTTTGCAGATGCGCATCCGGATGTTGTGCGAAATACTCCTGAAGCCCCTCGTAATCGGTCTGTACGACGCCATCGATGCGACGATACATACAGACGCCGTACCAGGAGGGGATGTTCAGGTTAGAATGTACGCCGCGTTCCCGCGCCTCGTTGTAGCACCACAGCCACCAGTCCGGATAGCCACGCCGTTCTGCCAGCAGATAGGTCCCGCGCTCCTGACCGCTGGGATCTTTCAGGCCAGCTGCATAGGCCTGCAGGATATTCTGTCCAACGCCGGATGACATCGACCAGAGGTCATGTTGCTGTACGTTCTTGCCAACGATCATCCCGACGACGAGCAAAGGTATGGCCAGTGCCGCCAGGGTTGCCCGCCAGGCACCTGACTGCAGCCAGATCAGCAAACCGGCAGTCAGGGTCGCCGGCACGACAACCAGCAGCCCGAAGTTAAAGCTGGCGATCACCAGTGCTCCGCTGATACCGGTCAGCAGGCCCCGTGCCAGACCGGGTGCAGCCGTAAATGCCAGCAGAGCGACCATGAACAGCGCCACCAGCATCGGGTTCATCGCGTCCCATCCGGCCCCCAGGGTCGCGGCCTCCATCAGGACAAACCGGCATGATATCAGAGCCGCTGTCATAATCGCTACCAGACGGCCTCCCCCCAGTTGCCTTACCAGCAGGAAGCCTAGTCCGGCCGCAACAGCGTCGAATGCCGCAGCCGTCAGCAATTTCGCAAGGATCACATTATCGGGTCCAAACCAGCGTTCGGTCAGCGCATCCCTGATGATCGAAAGCGGTGGCTCCGTATGATTATAGAGCAGATAGGCCTGAAAATGCTCCAGCAGAGCGCAGTGCGATAAAGCGCCGGATGGTCGGTGCCGGCCGCCAGCGACCCGGCAAACGGGCCCCCCTCCAGCCCAAACCAGAGGGCGCACAGCCATCGGAAAACCAGCCCGCAAAGGACGATACCGAAAAACAGGAGCAGATCCTGCGCAGATATGGACTTGACCGGGTGGGATGTCGCCATGAAACACCGGGAAAGAGGGCCAGAACAAACCAGATACCTGGGTCTGGTCAGCCCCTTGCTTCCCAGATTGGATGGTTATAGCGAACCCTGTGGAACAGGCAACATTCCTGACGGGGATCAGTCGGCGCTGAACATCGGATGCTCAACCTTGTCCCCCGCCCTGATACCCAGCCGCTCGACGGTCCCGCCGTTCAGCTCCAGCACCGCCTTCACCCGGCCATTCGAGGGAATAACCTCCTCGGATTGTGGTTGGGTTCGCTGCCGGATGTGGTGGATAGTGCCGTCGCTGCGGATGAACAGCATATCCAGCGGAATGAAGGTGTTTTTCATCCACATCGCCTGCCGGGCGACACGTCCGAAATCGAACAGCATGCCCGCATCCGCGGCCATCGATTCACGGAACATCAGGCCCCGGCTGCGTTCCTCCGGAGTCCGTGCCAGCTCCACTGTAAAGGTATGAGCCCTGTCGCCGCTGCGAATGGTCAGCGATGAAGTCTCAAAGGCTGCCGCCGTCTGCACCAGCGCAAGGATCAGCAATCCGGCAAGAGACATGACAATTCCGGAAAACCGGCGTTCAGCGTAACAGTTCATCGATAATCTCCGTGATTTCAGGCCGGACCGGACCATGGTTATCCGCATCCCGCAACCTGTCCAGCCAATGATCCGGCGGGTCGCCAAGCCCCAGCTTTCGCCAGCTCAGCGAACGGAGCACCGCCTGTGCCGGCTCGCCCAGCCGGTCCGGGATATCATGGCCGTTCAATGTTGCCCAGACACCGGCCCATGCACGGGCAACAGACCAGGGGTTATAGCCGCCACCACCCAGCACCAGCAGGCGGGGCGCCCGCCCCATCATCAGCGAGACCACATTCCAGTGGGCATTGTTCGACAGTTTCATGCGCGACTGCGGATCATCTGCCAGCCCGTCGACACCGCATTGCAAAACAACAGCTTCCGGTGAAAAACCGTCACAGAGCGGCAGTACAGCCCGTTCAATCAGGGCGCTGAATTCAGTATCGTTCAGGTGGGGAGGCACGGCCGCATTCCGGGCCATCCCCCCTGCCCGGTCGGATACCGGCCCGGTACGCGGCCAGCGGTTGGCTTCATGGATCGAAAAGGTGAAAACCCGGTCGTCACCGGCAAAGGCATCCTGTACGCCGTCACCGTGATGGGCGTCGATATCCAGATAGAAAACCCGTTCCAGCCCGTCATCGAGCATCTGCAGAATGGCCAGCACCGGGTCATTGAAATAGCAGAAACCACTGGCGCGGTCCGGTCTGCCATGATGGGTACCGCCCGCCAGACTATGCACCACCCCGCCCTGACGCAGCAACTGCGCCGCCAGAATACCGGCACCACAGGATGTCGCCGGCCGCCGGAACACTTCCGGATAGATCGGGTTGCCAAACCGTCCGATATGGTAGCGCTCTGACATATCTTCCGGCAGCGCCTGCTCCGCCTCGGCCCGCATTACCGCCGCGATATAATCGGGGTGATGAAACCGTGCCAGCTGTTCCGGCGTGGCCCGGGGACTGTCGATATACTGATCCGGCGCAATCCAGCCGGCGGCATAACAGAGGTCAAGCGCCGCCGAGACCCGGGCAATGCCGAGGGGATGATTGCTGCCATAAGACGAGCTTCGGTAAATCTCGCTGGCAATCAGTACCGGGCGATGGCGGCTGTCTCCCTCCGGCGTCATGGCATCAGATTCGTTCATTCAATCCAGATGGTGACAGGTTGCCCGCCAGCAAAGGATCAAGACTCACTTTGCCGGCGTGTCCGGCGCGATGGAACGGGCAATACTGGCATCCAGTGCTTCGTAATCATTCAGGCCGATGGTCTCGTAAAGCTCTGCCCGGCTTTGCATCCTGTCCAGTGCGGGCTCGGTCCCGTCTGCCTGTTTCAGGCCGCCATAGAGCAGCTGCATGGCCTTTGCCGCGACACGCAGGGAGGACACCGGCCAGATAACGATCTGATATCCCATGGCTTCAAACTCCGCCCCGGTCATGTAGGGCGTGCGTCCGAATTCGGTCATATTCGCCAGCAGCGGCGTTCCCGGCATGGCCTCGGCGAAGGCCCGGAAGGCATCACGTGTGCCCAGCGCTTCCGGGAAAATAATGTCAGCACCGGCTTCAACATACAGTTTCGCGCGACGCACCGCCTCGTCAAAGCTCTCTGCCGCCGCATCGGTGCGGGCGATGATCCGCAGATCTGTGCGGGCCCGAACGGCCGCAGAAACCTTCGCCGCCATTTCCTCGGCACTGGCCAGGCGCTTGTCATTCAGATGTCCGCATTTCTTCGGCAGGATCTGGTCTTCGATCTGGACCGCCGCCGCCCCTGCCGATTCAAGCTCGCGCACCAGCCGCATGGCGTTCAGGGCTTCCCCATAACCGGTATCACCATCGACAATGATTGGCAGATCAGTCGCCCGGTGGATCTGCCGGGTTGCTGCGCAAAGCTCCTCCATGGTCAGGATTCCCAAGTCAGGCAGCCCCATGCTCGCCGTTACAGCCGCACCTGAGAGGTAGAGACAGTCAAACCCGGCTTCCTGCGCCAGCAGACCCGCCATCGCATTATGAGCACCGGGAGCGCGCAGAATACCCGGCCTCTGCAACAGCTCAGCCAGCCGGTCACCGGGTCGTGAGGTTGATGCCGCCCGGTCAAGCCATGTGCTCATCGGAATTCCTTTCATGAATACTGGGCAGGCAGCCACGTTGCGCCGCCCGCTACCTGGGGTTAATCTCGTTCCACAGTCATCACGGAGTGCATCATGACGATCAAGTCTATTCTGGTCCATATCGCGGACGATGAAGATCATCTCGCCAGGTTCAAGGCTGCCAAAGGGCTGGCCACCTGTTTCGATGCCCATCTCACTGCGCTTTATGTCACCAGCCCGGTGCATTTCAAGGCGGCCATGGTCGGACGCGGGGCGTCGGTCGGCTTTGAGCGCGAAAAAATCAGGTTTGCCGAACGCAAGATGAAAGAGATCGAGGACGAGTTCAGGGAATATCTGGACAGCAACGACATCGATCTGGAATGGGTTGTCCGTGACGGTGATCATCTGCAGCGGCTGACCTATCATGCCTGCTTCAACGATCTTGCGATTGTCAGCCAGACCGAGGAGACCACACTCGAAGAAATCGTCGCCCACAGCCTGCCTGATCAGCTGGCACTGCATTCCCCCTGCCCGGCGCTGGTTCTGCCCCATGGCTGGGACAGGGGCGGTCTGCCGGAGCGTGTGGTCATTGGCTGGAAACCCTGCCCAGCAGCAAACCGGGCACTCCGTGGTGCCATGCCGTTCCTGAAACAGGCAAAACAAATCCGTGTTGTGACCGTGTCTGAACAAGGCAAGGCCGACGACCATGACAAATCGGTCATATTGCATCTGGAACGTCACGGCATTCAGGCCGAACTGGTCCATGAGACCGGGATAGACCGCAAGGCCGGGCATATTCTGCTCGACCAGGCTGCCTCATTTAAGGCTGACATGCTGGTCATGGGTGGCTTCAGTCATTCGCGGCTGCATGATCTGGTGATCGGTTCCGCCACATCACATGTGCTGCACCATGCCGAAGTCCCGCTGCTGATGGCGCACTAAACCGGCGCGCTGATAAAGAAAAAACCCGCAGGGCGCAATATAGCCTGCGGGTTTTTTTGTGCCTGGACGGTCAGATATCCCGTCAGGTGAAGAAGACCAGTGTTACCAGACCGAAGACCGGCACCAGGAAGATCAGCGACCATCCCATATAGCCGAAGAAGCTTGGCATCTTGATGCCCCGGTCTTCAGCAATCGACCGCACCATGAAGTTTGGCGCATTACCGATATAGGTATTCGCCCCCATGAACACAGCACCGGCGGAAATCGCCAGCAGGGTCTGGCTCATCGGCCCCATCAGCTGTTCGGCATTACCACCCGCCGTATTGAAGAAGACGACATAGGTCGGCGCATTATCAAGGAAGCTGGAAAGCAGGCCGGTCAGCCAGAAGTAGGCAATATTCACCGGTTCTCCCGCGTCATTTGTCACCAGCGAAATGACATCTGACAGGGCCCCGTCACGACCGGCTTTCAGAATGGCTATCGCCGGAATCATGGTCAGGAAAATACCGATGAACAGCTTGCCGACCTCGACAATCGGGAACCAGCTGAAGCCATTCGCCTCCCGGCTTTCCCGGCTGGTGATGATCCATGAAGCAGCGGCAATACCGACCAGCAGCAGATCCCGCAGGATATTCTGCAGCTCAACCGGTGTGTGATAGATCGAAACTGAAATCCCCGGCTTCCATGAACCGCTCATCAGCACCGCGGCGACAATGCCGGCCAGCAACAGAATGTTGAAACCGCCTTCGATACCGAATTTCTCGCCCTCGCCGGGTGCAGATGCATCAGCCGGCGGGGTGCTTTCCTTGCGAAAAAGATAGCTGTCGAGCAGGAAAAAAACGACCAGCAGGATCGCGCTGACAAACAGCATCGGCAGGAACATATGCGTCGTCGGCCAGAAGAACGAGACACCTTTCAGGAAGCCCAGAAACAACGGCGGATCACCAAGCGGCGTCAGGGAGCCGCCAACATTTGCGACCAGAAAGATAAAGAAAACAACTACATGAACATTATGTTCGCGATTTTCATTTGCCCGCAGCAGAGGCCGGATCAGCAACATCGCAGCGCCGGTGGTTCCCATCCAGCTCGCGATCAGCGTGCCGAAAGCCAGAATGCCGGTATTCACGAGAGGGGAGCCGACCAGCGATCCCTTCAGACGGACCCCGCCCGCCACCGTGAACAGCGACAGCAAAAGGATAATGAAAGGAATATATTCAAGGAACAGGGTATGGATGATCTCGAACACGGCAATATCGAAGCCATAAACCAGTGCGAACGGCCCGAGAAATGCCAGCGACCAGAAACCTGAAATCTTGCCAAAATTGTCATGCCAGAAATGCGGGGCCGCGAGCGGAAAGACAGCAATCGACAAAAGCATCGCGACAAACGGGGCGATCCACCAGACACTGAGATCTGCCCCGTCAAGAACAGGCGCGCCCTCGCCGGCGGCAAATGAAGCTGACGTACCCGCCAGCAGAATTGTGGCGGCAAGCGCAAACAAACGGATCAATGCATCCCCCAATGACTTTTCCCTGATCACAGGAACCGGCGGCCAACTGATAGAAAAGCCTTGGTTTCTGCGAATTCCATCTCCGGAGAAGTATGCCGAACAGGCCAGATCAAGCCAAGCCTTAAGTCCCTGCCTGCTATCCCGGTTTCTGGCCCGGAACCCATTTGGTGACGGAGACCGCGCGCCCGGTCTGGGACACCAGCAGCGTCGGACGGTCGGGGTGCAACTGATCGACGGGGTCCGCGGACTTCTTCTTTTTCCGGGGCTTGCGATTGAACCGGCCATAGAATGCGACCATGTCTTCGAGGCTGATTTCCGCCCCCGCCCCCCGTTTGAACGCAGTCAGGAAAGGGGCATGTTTCATCAGCGTTTTCGACAGATGGTCGGCAGAATGATGACTGTAGCGCTCCCAGATGGCATTGAGAAAAACCTCAACATCTTCCGGCAGGGGCCAGGTATCGAAATCTGGCCGGCCATTGGTGAAAGCGCGGTAGATATTCGGCTCAATCGGTCCCAGCTGATCCGCAACAAAGACTGACGGCATCAGCTTGCGGCCATTGTTATCGACCGCATAGAACGCCTGCGACACATAGAGCAGACGGTGCAGTTTCTGGGGCTGCAAATAAACATTGTCCTGCAATGCCCGGTCACTGAACCACATTGCGACATCAAAACTGGAATCGGCTGCAGACGGCATTCTTCCTCGCGCCAGGAACAGTTACACGTCAGTTCTAGACCCGACAGAGTAAAGAAATCATTGCCGGTTTCAACGGCGTCCTGCCCGGTCAGGCCTTGATATCGAGCAGCGAACGGGAAACCTGGTCGGCCGCTTCAAGGACACGGAGGTTTGCCGCATAGGCATTCTCGGCAAGCGAAAGCTGGGTAATGTCTTCCACCAGCGAACCGGATGGCACGCCGACGACCCCGTCGTCATTCGCATTGGGGTCAGACGGCGCGAATTGCAGGACAAAAGCGGGATCCACAGGTGCTGTGCCGGATGTAACGCCGCCCCCGGCCTGCGAGGATTGCACGACCCCGGTCGTTCTGTAGCCGTCATAGCTGCCATTTTCCCCGACCGCGCCGGTGGTGTTGCGGCTCGCAATATTACCGGCAGCAGACTGTGCCCGGTTTGTTGCGGCCTGAAGGCCGGAAATGGCGATCGACGAAATGGGGTTCATGGTTTAACGCTCCGTTCTGTTCATACTGGATGATGACAGAACATCCGGCTGTGACGGCAGACACAGCAGATCAGATAGCGTAACTCAGCTGCGAACCGGTGGATCTTCCACCATTCGCGATTGTGTTGATGTTGTTTTCATAGACCGCAATGCCACGGGCTATTTCATAGGGTGGCAGATTGGCACCACTGCGTCCCGAAGATGTGAAAACGGCTGAACCGTCGGTTGAGCCCTGCTCAGCTTCATGAAGTTCGTAGGCAAAGGCGACAGACTGGGAGCTGAATCTGTTACCGGGCTGCCGCTCACTGTCCCTCTCTCTGAACGAGAAATCCTGCTGGAGAACCTGTTCGTCCTGGGGGCCGACATTAAAGCCACTGGGAATGCCATCTACTTCAGCCCGAGACCCGGACGCGACACCACGACTGCCACTGCTCGGCGAGATGCGCGAGCTTGGCGTCGTTGTGGCAGGTGCGACCGGTTTGACCTGAAGGGCCATGCCCCAAGGATTCCTTTAATGATTACAAAAACTTAAAATGCACGGCAGACAAGAATAGACAGTGTGCATTAAAATCCATTAATCATAATGGACTCAGGCAATATAAAAATCAAGGTTTTCCGCGACATTCACCCGTCGCGCTGTCAATCCTGGCGGATCGTCTGCCGGCCAGCATAGCGCTCGACAAACCCGGCCACCGCCGCCGCCGCCCCGAAGTCGTAGAGATCCATATGCGATCCCCCGTCAAACCGGACGAACTCCTTCGGTTCGTTGGCCGCCGCAAACAACCGTTCGCCAAGTGCATACGGCACCACCCCGTCGATCGTTCCATGCATGACCAGAACCGGCGAGACGACCTGACTGATGCGGCTGAGCGAGTCAAAACGGTCCTTCACCAGCCACCGGACGGGCAGCCAGGGATAGTGACCGGCCGCAACATCGGTAACGCTGGTCAACGGCGCATCAAGCACCACACCGGCGACCCGGGATTCCGAAGCAAGCTTCACCGCCACCGCCGTCCCGAGTGATTCGCCATAGACGACAATCCGGTTTTCCCGGATGCCTTCAGCCCGCAGCCAGTTCAGCCCGGCCAGACCATCCAGAAACAGTCCGGCCTCCGTTGGCGAACCGGGGTTGCCACCAAAGCCGCGATAATCGACCAGCAGGCACCCGAACCCCGCAGCAATGAAGTGCCGTAATCTCGCTGCACGGTCAGCCAGCGTTCCCGCATTTCCGTGAAGATAGAGCAAAACCGGACGGTCCGGCTGCGGCGGCGGTATGTACCAGGCATTGAGTTCAAGGTGATCTTCGGTCCTGAGCACGACCTCGGAAGCCTGCGGGAGATCAGCCTCACTCAGGAGACTGCGTTCAACGTCAGGCCGATAGATCAGTTTGCGCTGGAAAACATACATGCCAAGCGTGATGCCAAGATAGACCACCAGTAACCCTGCCAGCAGCCAGCCAAGAGACTGCGTCATCTAATTCGTTAGCTCCCGGACCGTTTCTTCGCCGCAGCAATCGAACGCTTCAGCTGGTCATATTCAGGGCAGCCGAAAAAGCATAACCCGTCGAGAATATCGAGCTGCGCCGCCGCCTTGTCCATCTCACCGGTCTGGACATAAAGTTCGCCCAGATATTCGTTGGCGCCGAGATGCCGCGGGTCAATATCAAGCGCTTTCGCGTACCAGTTGCGGGCCTGATCCATCCGGCCCAGTTTCCGGTTGCTGTAGCCGAGATAGTTGTAGGCATCCGCATTCTTCGGTTCATCCGCAATCAGTCTGGTCAGTTTTTCGATAGCGTCTTCATAATCCCCGGCATCAACCGCCGCTTCCGCTGCGACAAATGCCTGACTGATATTATTCGAATTGCCGGATCCGTCAGAACTGCCCCCTCCCCCTGCACCGAGTGACGGAGAGGCCGACAGAGAGACAGCCATGAACAGAAATATTGCAGGAACAGAAATAAAGGCTGATGGCTTCATGATACGTCCCCCGGACAGAATACGGATATTGAGGATATAGTTATTCTGTCGCTCTTTGTCAGGATTATGTCTGAAAACAGGATCAGTCTTCGCCGCGCGGCATTTTCATCCCCAGCAACTTGTAGAGCTGATGCCGGTCGGTACCATCCTGCAGCAACTCCGCCAGCAGGTCATGCAGCGGCATGCGTCCCCAGGTGACTGCCCGTTTCACAAGATAGGGCGTCGGGCTGTGCGGCTCCGCACGCAGCAGGTAATCAGCCGCAGCATCAAGCATCTTGTAGGCCTGTGCGCGACTGGTGATCGGGCCATCTGTCACAGACATATCCCCTTCCATATCCTCGTCCACCGAGTAGTCGTGGAAACCGGTCTCGTCATCATCAGTGTCATCATCGTCATATTTCGGCGTCTCGCCCTTCTCGGCCATGGTCCGCTGGGCGAACAGCATGATCTGTTTCAGCGCCTCTTTCAGCCGGCCAAGGCTTGGCGCGTCGCTTCCGGCCTGGTCATCAAGAAACTCGTCGAGTGCTTCCGCCGCTTCATAGGCCTTGCTGGAATCCTTCCAGAGATCACTGAAGAAGCTGCCGGGTGTCAGCGCGACACTGGTCAGAAATTTCTCGCGGGTCACGGCACCGCCACGTTCTGCCTGAGTTGCAGCACCTTCATCACGCCGCGACAGGTTTTCGAGACGGTCACCACCTTCACGGTCGTTCAGGCAATAGGGTCTGGCGTCGGTGGTCGACGGCTTTGTGATCGGCAGCAGGCGCGCCTGCACCGACAGCCGGTCATTCAGCCAGGCATAGGGGCCGACACGAAATTCGATATCGCCCTCTTCAATACGCGGATGCAGGCCGTCCCAGTAGCGTTCCGACATCTGTCCCAGCAGATCCAGCCCCGCAGCAAACCCGGCAAACCCGTGCCGGTGCAACCAGGCTTCGGTCAACCAGACCACGATCTGCACATCTTTCGACTGTTCGACAAGGATCCTGGTGCAGAGGGTCTCGACAAGCTTCCAGTCCGCCCGTTTCAGCTCGGTCTCCCAGACACCCTGTGACAGGGACGGGTCATCCGACCGTCGGGCATCCTTGATCTCGTCATAGATATTCTCATACCGGACCGATACCCCCGCCGGATCTTCACCTGGAACCGGCTCCAGAAAATCCTCAAGCACCGGACGAAAGCGACCCTTTACAAGATGGCTGTCATCTTCTGAATCGCCGGTGTCGTTTTCTTCGGGCTCTGCGGCCATATTCAATCGTCTTTCCTGTTCTCTGGCGTCTAGCGGGTCTTCTGCGTGCGCTGCTCAAGACCGGCGAGCTTGCGGCCCATCTCCAGCTGCGGCGCCCTGACCGGCAGTTGCGCCGGTAATCTGAGACGCTCAACCAGCCGGCCCTCATCAGACGGGGCGGCTACCCTGACGCGGATA
The DNA here is from genome assembly GCA_040219025.1 of Rhodospirillales bacterium. Classification (GTDB taxonomy): domain Bacteria; phylum Pseudomonadota; class Alphaproteobacteria; order Rhodospirillales; family HT1-32; genus HT1-32. Next base: position 56,534 of record JAVJTE010000025.1, read on the forward strand.
TAGACACGGGCCGGTTCCGGCGTTACCGGCGACAATCCGGGACCACCGCCAACCCGCGCTGTCGGGACATCAAACCGCAGGCTATGCGGATCCGGGTCAGACAGGCGGGCAAAGTCTTCAGATGTGGATGCCTGATCCTGCAACAGGCTCAGCAGCGACCACTTGTTCTGATAGACATAGGCAACGGCACCCCGGTCGACCGTCATCGCCGGCTCACCCGGCTTCACGAACGGCGTGTTCGGCGCGTCTTTCGCCCAGCGCAGAACGACGCCGACCGGATCACCATACCGCCAGCGCAGGGTCTTCGATTCACCGCGCAATGTCGCGACCTGTTCACCAACCCCCAGACGCCATTCGATTATCTGGTTACCCGCAACTTCCCGGCGCCGGTTGACCCGAAACTCTGTACCGATATCAAAGGTCGGCAGTGCACCGTCAGCGGACGTCAGATAAGGGTCAAAGAAGGCCCGTGCGGCGACCATCGTATCGAGGAACGACAGCACCCGGTCGCGCGACAGGCCAAACCGTTCCGACCGGCGCAGCAGATCCATTCCGGTGAGCTGATAATCTTCCAGCAGGCGAAAGAAATCCCGGATGTCTTCCGGCAGGGCTTCGGCGTCACCCGGCCCCGTAGCGAGAGTTCCGAACGGGAACCGGCCAGCCAGCCGCTCATTGAAGAAGGCAGCGATCTGTCCATAGCTTGCCAGCACGGTATCCGAGGCAATCAGCTGGCACCGCGCCAGCAGATCGGACAGCAGTTCCCGGCGACGGCGGTCAAAATAATCCGCCGACCGTCCGGCATCCGCGTCCTGTCCCGCCTGCAGCAGGCAGTCCTCGCCGGTCAGGCCGGTCAGCGTGAAACGGATGAAGTCCTCAAGGTTGGAGACGCTGTTGCCGGTCGTCCGGCGATCATAGCTGTCCAGTGCTTCCAGAATGCGCCGCCACCGGATGGCAATACGGTTTTCTGACCGACCCTGATTCAGCGCCGGGCTGGACAGAACGGCAACCAGCGGGCGGGCGTAATCCTGCGCCAGAAACGCAATACGCGACCGCTGGGCGTCAAGATAGGCCGCAATCTCCGCATCATCACGGGCATCGAAACCTTCGAACGCCGGCGGCTCAATACCATCCCACCAGCCGAAGCCGCCACCACGGGGCTGATAGAGCGCGTCGCCTTCCAGTGTGGTGTCGACTTCCTGAATCAGATCATCCGCCTGATCCCGGACCAGACGCAGCACAAGCCGCTCTCCGGCGACTGTATTGAGCCGCGAGAAGCGGTCGAGGATGCGCAACAGGGCGGGTGCCGCCGCCCGGAAGTCGGCAACCTCGCGTCGCAGCTGTCCTTCCGGATCAAGCGTTCCAACCGATGCCAGAACCGTTTCGGTTTGCTGTGCTGCGGCCAGCAGATCCAGAACGCTGATCTCAAGCTGGCGGGTTGTTGCCCGCTCAACCACGGAAATCAGCTCGCCGGGATATCGTGACCGGCTTGTATTCAGATAGTTCTCGTGGCTGTCCAGCATTGACAACGCGGCTTCCAGCAACGGGCGGTCCCAGAAAACAGCGCTGTTACCGGCGACTAGCTTTGGCACTGCACCGGACGATTTCAGCATGAATCGCTGCGTCATCAGGTCTTCAAGGGCCTGCCCGAGCCTTGCAACCGGCTCCGCAACTGCCGGGGCGCCTGTTGCCTGATCGACAATGACAATCGGTCCGACAATTGCCGAACGGGTCGTGTACAGCCGGTCCCGTGCCTGCTCGGCAGACTCGCCAGCCATTCTGTCGATCTGCTTGCGCGCTTCCGGACCAAAGAATTCCGATGTTTCGACATCCACCAGAATATCACCCAGCATATTCCCGACGACCGTTGACCGTGATAGCGAGGCAAGCAGCCCCGCACTGCCCAGTTCGGCTTTAAGTTCCTGAATCATCACGGCCAGTTCACGCAACCTTGCTGCAACCTCTGCCGGATCACCTCGCTCGTAGGCCAGCGCGTCGATGCCGGCGGCGACCAGCGGTGCGTTCCTGAAGATCACCCGCCCATCGCGAAGACTGTCCAGTGCCCGTTCTGCCAGTTCGAAAAGCCGCGCCTGTGCGGTGCCCGAATATTGTTCGATATCAACGATCAGGAAATTGTTCGGATCGAGGTCACGCTGATAGCGGGCCGCCAGCGGAAAGAAACGCTCCGGTATCTCGAAGTCATAGAGATACTGGAATATCTTGCCGATATTGCTGACATCCCCTCCCTGACGGAGCCGGTTATATCCCTGAATCATGCTCTCCAGGCGGACCAGTTCATCGACGTAAGCGGTCAGCAGTTCAAGCTCCGGCGTGGTATCCGAACCGTAAGTCGTCGCTGTCGGGTCACCCGGTTTCTCGGCTGTCAGCTGAAGCGGCTGGATCACCAGCCCCTGTGTTCTTGCCAGCAGTTCCGTCCGCATCGCCTTGATGATGACCGTGTCGTAAGCAAATTCCAGTGCCAGCAGTACCTTGTCCCCAAGCGGGCTGAACCATGAGGACGGCAGAAAAGCATAAACCGGATGCGCATGGCGAACCTGGGACATGCCGTCGATGATCTCTTCCGATGCCTTGCGCAGGAACGGCCGCGACGGTTTCTCCCCGTGACGATCCATTTCCGACATCTGGTTCAGCGAAACATACTTCGAGGCGAACAGCGGGCCCAGCGCCTCCCGGTCAGTGTTCAGATCAAAGGTTGAGAAGGTAATCCCGAGCAGTCCGAGCACCAGCACCGCAGCGCAGGCTACCTGCGCCCGGAAGACAGATCTGGTCTGTGACCTTATCCGGCCACCCGCCGGTTGCGCCAGCGAGCTTTCGGCGAACACCTTGTTATCCAGCAGATGCTTCAGGAAAACAGGACGCGGTCCGGTCTCCGATGTCTGCCAGGCCGCCAGCCCGGCGTCGCCACCGCCGCCCAGTGCACTGTCAAACTGGTGCACATTCCCGGGATAGGTACTGAGATCGGCAGTGGCTTCGGTATCACCTGTAAAATATAGCCCGCGCATCCGGAACGAGTCGTGATAAACGCTCGGCTTGAAGATGTGGTTCAGATAAAGCCGCAGCGGCTCATGCAGTTCCTCGAAAGACGACGGGAATTCAAACACAGCTTCCGCGTCGCGCAGGGTTCCGCCCTCGGCAAAGACTTCCAGCTGATTCTGCAACAGAACCCGCCCCATATGGCCGAACGCCTCATCCGCCCAGCCCGGCGAATAGGCGGTCTCCGGACCGTAAGGCACCGACCAGCCGAAGATTTCATCGCGCGCATGCTCCGGCAGGGCGCTGGCAAAACTGGCAAAGCCCGGAATTTCGTCGGACTTGGTAACAAGCACATAAACCGGGAGTGTGAATCCCAGTTTCTTCTGTAGCGTCCAGAGACGCTCATAGATCTGTTCAGCCTTCGTCGCGATGACATCCGGCGGCTCCATATTCGGGCCGATCAGATCGGAGGCCGGAATCGACAGGACAATACCATCCAGCGGACGCCGGGTGCGGAACTCGCCAAGGGCGGTGACCACATCTTCCCAGCTTTTCTCATCACCACTGCGGCCTTCCTGTTCCAGGATCATCGATCCGGCAACGTCGAGGACCACACCGCGATCATAAAACCACCAGGAGACTGGCGGCCGCTGTCCGGTCTCGCTCTCAACCGGGCGCCCCATCGGCAGGTTCAGGCCTGAATTCGCCAGTGCCGTGGTCTTGCCGCTGCCGGCTTCACCGATCATCAGATACCAGGGAATTTCATACAGATAGTTACGGCCGGCGACATTCTTGCGCAGCGTCGAGCAGGCACGCCGGAACGACTGTTTCAGGCCCAGCGGCATGGCCTTGCGGGACTTGCCCCCGTCCCCGCTCAGAGTGCTGGACCCCATCGTCTCGCCTTCCGGCTGCGCCGGTTTTGTGCGGAACCAGAGCTGCCAGACCAGCACAATCAGGGCGATGGCCAGCAGCAGAAACAGCAGAATCCAGAACGGCAGCCCGAGATGCCGCGACAGAAAACCGAGGAACTGGGTGATAAAGGATTCCATGGTTCTACCGACGTGCCAGTTTCATGATGCTGTCGATAGATTCCTGCAGATCAACCGTCATCCCGGTCCAGATGAAATGCTGCAGCACCAGCAGCGCCAGCAGAATCCCCCCCGCCAGCAGCCACCACTTCATGGCAGACGGCAGCAGGCGGTTCTTGCCCTGGTCCAGCGTGTGGGCATAGGTCAGCGGAAACAGCCGGCGGGCGGAGCGATACAGATCCGGCTCGCGGCGGGCCACAAAGGTAAACAGTTTCCGTTTGTAGCGGTCGATCGCGCCGTCATCTTCCTGCCCGCGATATTTACCCCGGAAACCGAGCGCCAGCGCCAGCAGATACAGGACACCGACCTCGGAATGTGCCGGATCACGGGAATCCAGCAGACGCTCCAGCTTGTCAAAGAAAACCTGCCCGGCCGCATGGGTTCCGAACAGCCGGGTTTCCACCAGATTGGATTGCCAGCTCTCCCGGCCATCCCAGTCCATCGTCAGGAACACCTCGTCCGCCAGCGCCGCCATGACGAACTGCGCTTCCCGGTAAAAGCCGGAACCGTAATCACCGCCGGTTCGCTCGGCCTCTGCCAGCTGTTTCTCGATTACCGCGGAGATACGGGCGGAAACGGCATTTGACGAACGCGCATCTTCAGCACCTTCCGGCACATCACCGTCGGGCGCAAATACCCAGGCACCGGAATGGATCATCGTCTTCAGCCGCATGACTTCGGCATAGAAGTCATGAAAATGGCTCAGAACAAATGAGGACCGGTAGTCACCGCTGGCGATAAGTGCTGACATCCGTCACCCCGCTCCCCGGTTTGCGACATAGAGAACAATCTGCGACGGGCGACGCACACCCACACGATCCGACGTATTGGTGATCAGCAGTTTTTCACCCGCCCGGATGAACTGATGTGTCGGCTTGATCTCGAACAGGACCACACCCCGGCTGGGCGACAGTGACATTTCGTCAGCTGTATCGATGACCCGCCGGTCAGCACCCAGAATTCGCCGCTCACGCAGCGACCGCATGACATCGGCCGAGCCGATCAGGGCCTCGTTCAGCCAGCTGATCATATCACCTTCGGTCGCACCGATCTGGCCGCGTGCACCGATCACCAGCCGGTCACCAATCCAGTCCGGCTGCAGTTCCAGCGAGAATTCGTTGTCTGCCAGATCAAACGGCAGGGTACGGAAGCTTTCATGCACGGTGTCGATCATGCGGAAAACATAGCTCGACAATTCACCGAAGCTGTAGCGCAGATCATTGTGGTTATAGGTCGGGAAGACAGGTGGTACGCCGCCCACACCCAGCGTCGAGACACTGCCCGCCACCCCTGTCAGGGCCAGAAATAATGGATAGGGATGTGCCACACCGGTATTCAGCACTGCCTCGAACATCGGCAGCTGTGCACACAGCGCCCGGATCAGCATATCCGTCTCCAGCAGCATCGGCCGGTCAGCCTCTGACCCCGGTGCCCGCGCCCGCTCGCTCAGGAACGAGGCCTTCTCACGAAGCTTTGCCGCGACCTGCGAACACAATTCACCCAGCGGTGTCTGGGTCGGCACATGCAGCAGCGGCGGAATGAAATCGGTCAGGCTGTAGGCATCATTGCGGATGACGATCTGGGCCAGCGGAAAGCCGATATATTTCTGCGGCGGCTTGTCGACCACCAGCAGACTGAGCCGGGGGCGAAGGCGCGGAATACGCAGGTCACCCTCACCCGTATTCTCGTCAACGACCGACGGACCTTCCGCCGATTCATAGCGCGGCAGGCTGCCGGCAACCGATGCCCCGCCCGGCTGTTCCGCCGGAACCACAAGATAAAGCAGGATCGGCTTGTCGCGCAGGCCCTCTTCAAAGGGTGTCAGATCAACTTCCAGATCACCATCAAGCTGCGCATCGTGAGAGACAACCAGCCCGTCCGGCATCACCGCCTCAAGATCGGTTACCCGGAACACGCCGGACACCAGCAAGGCCGGGTCAATCCGCACACGGCGCAGCCCCCAGTGATACTGCATTCCCGTGGTCAGATGGTAATGCAGCAGCGATTCCTGACGCAGGAAGGATTGCTGGAAATGCTGCGGTGCGAGCAGCATACCCTCGTGCCATTGTATCGCCTGCGGCAAATCCCGCGCATTTCGCATGTTGGTTGACCCGTTAACGCCGTTTCACTTGCTCAGTCTCAATGGTTAACAGACATGATTAAGACCAGACTTGCCGGAATCTTGCCAATTTCCATCACTGCTTATTTATAACCGGCTGGAATCCCTTGCAATAAAAAGCATTTCCTTTGCGCATTAACCATTTCTGCTTCCACAACAGGTGGTATGCGGCATGTTTCAGATGGGAATATTTGGTTAACAAACCAGCATCTACCCGTCCCGCTCCAGAAGCAGTATTAATATTGCGCAAGAGTAGGAAGTAATGACCACGGCGATAAACCCGGTCAGGCCGGCGGCAGGAACGGCTCGATCGCGAAGGTTTTATCCAGCAGATAAATCCGGATACCGCGGGTCGCACCGACCGCCGCCCGGTGATCGCCGGGGGCGAAGTAATCGGCGAAAACGATCATGCCGATGGCCTGAACCACCGTATCCGGCAACAGCTGCGGCTGAACAACCTGTCCCGGCACCACCTCCCAGCGCCAGACATCAAACCCCCGGGGATAATCAAGCCGGTACTGCTCCACCTTTGCGAACCAGTCACGCGCAGGCAGTTGCAGCAACTGGTCATACAGGGTCGCGTCGTACACCAGAACGGCATCGACGGCGACCGGGCTGTCGTTATTGACCTTCGGAGCGACCTGAATTTCAATGACCTGGGTTGCAACCGACCCGAGCCGCGGGTCAGTTTGCGGCGCAGAACCACAAGCCGAAAGAGCAAGCGCCACCGCCCCTGCACTGAACATGCGCATTTTCATGCCGAGATCTGAAAACGTCAGGGATGCCAAGGCTGCTGTTACCGTTCCGGTTTACCGGGCGACAGAATAGACCGACGACCCGTGGATGTGAAAGGTTTCAGGTATTCAGACCGATAATCTCTGTCTCACAGCCGGACATCATCCTTCCCGGGGGCGACAACAATGGCTGCGGTTCCCGCGACTTTCTTGATCCGGTCAGCCTCAATCCTCGCCTTCTCGCGTGTCTCGAAACTGCCGGACCGGACGTAATACAATGTCCGGCCCTGCGAATCCGTGCCGCGGACAACAAATCCCTCGACCCCCTGCTTGCCAAACCGGGCCACCAGACGGTCCGCATTGGTCTTGCTGGAGAACGCCCCGACCTGAACGCTGAACGATCCCGCAGCAACCGGTGCAGGGGCCGGCTTGGCCAGCGCCTTCGGCTTCACGCTGCCCTGCCCTTCAAGATCCCGGGCGAGCTGTTCCAGCGGCGGGGCCGGGGGGGCGTCATCAGCCTTGGCCGGCGCATCCGCAGCAGGCAGGACCGGCGGTTTCGGCGGTGCCAGCGATGCCGATGGCGGCGGCGGGGCAATGACCTTCGGTGCCGGCGGTGCCGCGACCGGCGGCGGCGCCGTCACGGCTTCAGAAGCTGCCGGAGGGGCAGCAGGGGCAGCGGCATCCGCTACCGGTGCGGCAGGTGCCGACGGTGGCGGTGCAACAGCCGCTTTCGGGGCAATGACGGTTTTTGGCGCTGCCGCGGGAGGCGGTGTCTGCACAATCACAGGCGGTGCCTTTTCCGGTGCCATCAGGGTTTCCGGCTTGCCGGTACCATCCGTACTGCCACCATCCGCGACAGATCCGCTTCCTGTCGCCGATGCCCGGTCATCCACAGGGTCCGGTGTTACGATTGCCGCTCCGGTGAACATACCGGCGAGGAAAATCAATAAACCTGCCAGCACAATGCCTGCAATCAGCATGAAACGCATCTTACTGTCCTTGCCCGTTTCCGGCTTTTCTTCGCCTGTTCGCCACTTGAGCGGTTGCTCCTCAACGTCGCCCGGATAGGAAAGCGATTCATCCTGTGGCGCCGGTTCACGCAGAAATTCCGGTGCAGGATCATAACTCGGTTTCATCGGTGTGATCGACATCGCAGACCATCCCCTGGCATTGACGGGTCCAGAATGACCCGTCTGCACCAGACCACAGAACGCTTACCAGACCGTAAATTATTGCAGATTTTATCGATGACGTCGGGATACCGGTATCTGCCGGGGCGATGGCTGCGACATATCGATGACAATCGGGCCCGGGAACTGATACAATCCCGGCGCAACTCAGGGGACCCGTGATGCCACCAGCCGCCCGCCTTGGCGATATGATCAAACAGGACGCACCGCATTGCCATGCGCCAATTCATCCGGCGGCACCGGTACCGACCCCGGCCCCGCATCCCGGTCTGCCGCTGGCTATCATCAAGGGGGCCGGAACCGTGATGATCGGCGGGCCACCCGCCGCACGGGTCATGGACCAGTCCGCTCCCTGCACGCTCCCCGGCTGCGTTCCGGGTGGCCCCGGCATGATCATGAAGGGCTCGGCGACCGTTATCATAGAAAGCATGCCCGCGGGACGGCTGAACGACATGACCTCGCACCCCAGTTGTGTCGCCCCGATCCCGGCACCTGTCGGCAAGGTCATCGGGCCGGGCTGTCCGACCGTCATGATCGGCGGCTGAACGGGCATGCGCCCGGAGCTTTTCGACCAGTTCAGACCTGTCTGCCCCGGCAGCCTGATGCGGGAAGGTATCGAGGCACCTCTGTGGCTGGCCAGTGACCTGCAGACATCAGACGGTCATCTCGATCAGGGCGTGCTGCATGGCGGTGATGGCGACACGGTACAGGAATATCCGGTTCTGAACGGGGCTCCGCTGCTGATCGGCGACATCCGCAGCTATCTGTCAGATCATCAGAGCCACCTCCTGCTGCGCGACGACCTCTCCCCTGAAATCGAGAGCATTATTGGCGACGGCATCGGTAGTGGCAGCCTGTTCGACATGACGCGCCAGCATCTCAGCACCTATGCATGGGATCACTACGCCGGCCTCGATCCGTCAGAAATTACCGAGAAACCGCGACCCGGTGCTGCCCTGCGCTGTCTTGAAGCGGGGCTGACCATGGTCGGCACCCTGCCCGGCGGCCCGATACTGGATGTCGGCTGCTCGGTCGGCAGGACAACCTTCCGGCTGGCGGAGAAATACAAGCGCCCGGCCCTCGGTCTCGATCTCAACTTCTCGATGATCCGCATGGCGCAATCGATCCTGCGCCGGAATATCGTCGACTACCCCCGCCGCCGTATCGGTCTGGTTTACGACCGCCGGCAGTTCGATGTTTCACTCGGCGGGACCGACCTGGTTGATTTCTGGGTGGCGGATGCAACGGTACTGCCGTTCCGTGCCGCCAGTTTTGCCCTGACGGTAGCACTGAACTCAACTGACAGCGTCGCCAGCCCGGCTGATCTGGTTCAGGGCCTGGCCCGGATCACAAAGCCTGACGGCTGGCTGGTTCTCGCAACACCCTATGACTGGTCGCCGGCGGTAACCCGGACAGAAAGCTGGATCGGCGGACATTCACAGCGGGCAGAAGACAGAGGCGCTGCCGAGCCCCGACTGAGAGCATTGCTCAGCGAATCAGGCTGGACGATCACGGATGAACTGCCCCGCCAGCCCTGGGCCACACGCCTGCACGACCGCAGCTCGGTCGACTACGCGGTCCATCTGATCGTCGCTCGCCGTCAGGGCTGAGCTGATTACGCAGCAGATCCCGGACAGCAACATCTGACGGATAACAGAGCGCAGTGTTCGTTGTCAGTCTTCGCCGAGCAGTTCGATGACCTGCCGCATCTGCTCGATATGGTCTTCCGACCAGGCCCGCATGCGTTCAGCCTCTTCCGGCGGAACATCCATTTCCTTTGCCCAGCCTTCGAGTAGTTCCGCCTCGGCCGGATGAAACTGCTGATCCGCATAGGAGATCAGGAACAACAATACCAGTGTGGCATTTTTTGCCCGCCGGGTATCAAAAACCGAGAAATCAACATCTGCAAAGAAATCGCCCTGTGGCGGCTCCTCATCAATATCGAGATGGGCGCGAATTTTCTGGACGAAATCATTCTCATCATCCGGTACCCGCCAGTCCGCCAGGACCAGCTTCGCCGCAAGATGGCTGAACGCATGCTTTTGCTTCTCATTCAGTACATCCAGAATAATCTGCCTTGGTCGATCAGCCATCCCCGTCCTCCCCTGATACCTTTCGTGCAATCCAGCCGCGCTTCTCGCCTTCTTCTCCGAGGCGGCGTCCCTTCATATCATATTGTTCGGTCTCGCCAACCGGCTGGCCCTTTGCCCAGTGGCTGCGCTCCTGAACCCGACCGTTCTTGTGATAGACAACACGCGCCCCGTTCAACAGGCCGGCATGATATAACGATTCAACGCGCACATTGCCGTCATCCCAGTATTCATGATCCTCGCCCTCCTGCAGATCATCCGCATAGCGGCTCTTGCGGATCAGGCGGCCGTGATCGTCAAAATACCGGGTCTCGCCGTTCAGCATATCGGCGGCATAGGTCATCTCGGCGCTGGGACGGCCATTGTCGTGATAGACGGTCATGACACCTTCCTTGCGACCACCACGATAGCGGATTACCGACTGTTCCCGGCCGGCGGCGTAGAGTGTCATCACCCCGTCGATCACCCCGTTGCGATAATCGATCCGCTGAACAAGCCGGCCCTGCGGGTCATAATTCAGCATCTCGCCGGACAGCAGGCCATCCCGGTAGTTCGCCCGCTGCACCACCCGTCCGCCCGGACCGTAAGCGATCAACTCACCATGCAGCACCCCGCCCCGGAAATGCATGCGCCCCGTCGGGTTCCCCGCCTCGTCGAAGGAATCATACTGACCGTCAGGCTTGCCATTTACCGTGCGGTAGCGGGCACTGGGTTGCCCGGTATCATGGAACTCCTCAACCTCCTCGACCACGGGCTCTGCCGGTTCCGGAGCGGTGTCATCAGCAGGTTCAACAAGGATTTCATCGGACATCATCAGTTGATCTTCACCATGCCGCCCTTGACTGTCAGCATGCCGCCGCCATCGACCGTGCCTGTTGCACTGGCCTTCACATTCAGCATGGCCCCCGCCTTCACCTCAACATTCGCACCGGCCTTGCCTGTCCAGTTGGCACCGGCCTGACTGGTCAGGTTCGTTCCCGCCTTGTCGGTCAGTTCCGTCCCCGCCTTGTTGGTCATGGCGGTGCCCGCTTCCGAGGTCATGTCTTTTCCAGCCTTGATCTTGATCGACCCGCCCGCCTCTATGGTCAGGTTCCCGTCAATCTTCAGCGTATAATCGCCTTTCACCTGATGGGTGAAGTTGGCGTCGTTGGTATGTTTCTCATCCTTCTTGACCGACAGGGTTCGTGTACCGGCGGCAACCTTGTGGGTCTCATTGCCCTTGGTGACCTCAATACTCCGGTTACCGGCAGCAATCTTCTTGGTGTAATTGCCCTTGGTCACCGTGTGTTTTTCATCGCCTTCCTTGACCTCGATCGTCCGGTCGTTGGTTACTTCGGTCTTCTCGTCATGCAGCACTTCCATGAATCGGTCGTTCTCGATGGTCAGGTTATGATCCTTCTGGGCATGGAAATAGACTTCTTCAGAACCCTTCTTGTCTTCAAACCGGACCTGGTTGAAACCGCCCCCGCCCTTGGTCGAATTTGACTTGATGGTGCTCTTTGTCATCTCGCCCGGCAGACCGAGCGGCAGGGTATTTTCACCGTTATAGACAGCACCGGTAACCAGCGGCCGGTCGGGATCGCCATTCAGGAAGCTCACCACCACCTCCATACCGATCCGGGGCAGCCACCAGCCACCCCAGCTTTTCCCGGCCCAGCTCTGCGCCACCCGGATCCAGCAGGAGGTGTTCTCGTCCTTCTTGCCCTCACGGTCCCAGTGGAACTGGACTTTGATGCGCCCGAACTTGTCGGTATAGATCTCCTCGCCGCTGGCCCCCGTGACCACCGCCGTCTGCGTGCCGTGGATCCGGGGTTTGCCGGTCTGGCGCAGCGGGCGGTAAGGGGTCGTCGACGGAATCGCCCTGAAGCTGTTGCCGTAATGGTCGTCCCGGGCGTGGTGGGACACCGATGTCAGCATGAATTTCTTGTTGTCGACATCCTTGCGGGAATGACCCGTCACGGTGAAAACATGCCCCGATGTCAGGCAGGGGGCCGTGGTTTCCCCGCTCAGAATAACCGCGGGCAGTTCCAGTTCCTCCAGCCGCAGGGTCGCCAGCTTCTCGCCGGTTGCCTTCGCATCATAGCGGCCGGGATATTCGTAATATTCCTGTTTCCAGTCGCCCTCTGCCTTGACCAGCAGGTCCGTGCCCGGCGTCTCGTAATTGTAATCCCGGAGCGCCACCTTCCCCGTCGTCACCGACTGACGGAGTGCGCAGTTGAGAATCACATCGGACTGATAGCTGTCGACCCGGTCCGTCGGTGCCATTGTCAGCGTGCTGACATAGGGACAATCAGGATGTGCATCCGCATCGTCGGCCAGCACCAGTTTGTGGACACCGTCGGTATGTTCAAAGAAATAGAATATGCCGTCTTCTTCCATCAGGCGGCAGACGAACTCGAACGGGCTCTCCTGATACTGAACGCAATAATTCCGCGGCGAATAGGTCTTCGTCGTTGCATCCGAATAATCGGTGAAACCGGCATCATCAAAGATCGCCTTGATGATCTCGACGGTGCTTTTTTCCTGAAAAATCCGGCAGTCCCGACCCAGCGTCAGCAGCCAGAACCAGGGTCGCATCTCGACCGCATAATAGCTGACATCCGCATCGACACCGGTATGGGTAAAGCTGGTGACAACACCGTCAATGAACCGCTTCGTGCCATCGGGATAGACCATCGTGATGGTGGCATGCTCGCCGACAATCTTTTCAAATGACAGGTCATCATCGACGGAAACACATTCCAGATGAAACTCGAACAGGCCGGAAACCCGCTCCTCGCCATGGAACTGCCGCAGGATCAGCTTGTCTTTCCCGAGCGGGGAATTGACCGAAAGATAGACATCGTCCTGTGTCAGGCTGTCAGCCATGGCGCCGGGTACCTTCGCTGTCGGTTATCGTCATGCTGCGGACTCATCAAAGAAACGATAGGCGAAACCGCCGTCTGAATCGAGGGTGACCTCGACCCGGCGGAAACTCTCCCGGCTCGCCATCCGGCGCAGGACCTCGCCCGACAGGTCGGGCAACAGCCCGTTGGTCAGCAGGCGGTCAATCTCGCGGGCACCCGCATCCGGTGCCGCGCAAAGGTCGGCGATATGGTCAACCAGGGCGGGATCGACAATCAGATCCGCCCGGCGGCGCTCCGAGAAACGGGTGACAATCTGCCCCAGTTTAAGCTCCACAATTTCGCGCAGCCGGTCGCGGCCCAGCGGCAGATATGGTGCGATTGTCATCCGCCCCAGCAGAGCCGGTTTGAAATGCCGCACCAGTTCCGGCCTGATCTCCTGCATCAATGCGTCCGTATCCGGGCTTTCGCCGCCAGCACAGGCCGCCATGATGGCATCAGTCGCCAAATTCGAGGTCAACAGGAACAGGGCGTTCGAAAAACTGATTTCCAGCCCTTCCCCGTCTTCCATGAAACCGCGGTCAAAGACCTGATAGAAACTTTCCATCACATCGGGATGCGCTTTCTCAGCCTCATCCAGCAACACCACACAGTAAGGGTTACGCCGGACAGCCTCGGTCAGCACGCCACCTTTGCCGTAACCGACATAGCCGGGGGGTGATCCCTTCAGCTTCGCCACACTGTGTGATTCCTGATATTCGCTGAGATTGACCGTTACCAGTTGTCGCTCACCACCATACAGCAGATCAGCAATGGCCAGCGCGGTTTCCGTCTTGCCGACACCGCTTGGTCCGACCAGCAGAAAAACCCCCACCGGACGCCCCGGATCACCAAGATCCGCCCGATAGGTTGCCACCCTCCGGGCAATGGCACGCAGGCCATCCGGCTGGCCGACAACCCGTTCACCCAGACGGCGCTCCAGTTCCAGCACCGCATCGATTTCATCAGTCAGCATCCGCCCGACCGGCACGCCGGTCCAGCCGGCGACAACATTCGCCACGGAACGTGCATCGACAGACATCGGCACCAGCGGCATGTCCCCCTGCAGTTCATGCAATTCACGCAGCCGTTCCTGTGAGGGATCACCGTCTTCGGCCTCAATCACTTTGACCAGGTCGGCTTCCTGTTGCCAGCGGGCGGCAAGTGCCTGTTTTGTGGACCGGGCTTCCGCCAGTGCTTTCTGATAATCAGCCAGTCTGTGCGCGGCATCTTCCACCCCCCGGTCGGCGGATCTTGTGGCGACCGCGATCTCGGTTTCCAGCCGCTGAATCTCACGTCGGGCATCTTCCAGCTCCGGCGGCTCACCCGCGCGGGCCAGCGCCACCCGGGCCGCAGCAGTATCCAGTACGCCGATGCATTTGTCCGGCAACTGTCGCCCGGTGATGTAACGGTGCGACAGGCGTACGGCTTCACGTACAGCCTCATCCTCGATATCCACGCCGTGATGCTCGGACAGTTTCTCAGCCACACCGCGCATCATCGCAATCGCTGTTTCCACGTCAGGTTCATCGACACGCACCACCTGAAAACGCCGGGCCAGTGCCGGGTCTTTTTCGACATACTGTTTGTATTCAGCCCATGTCGTCGCAGCGATGGTGCGCAACTCGCCACGCGCCAGCGCCGGTTTCAGCAGGTTTGCCGCATCCTGCGATCCGGCAGCGCCGCCTGCGCCGATCAGCATATGCGCCTCGTCGATAAACAGAATGACCGGCTCAACCGAGGCTTTCGTCTCTTCGATCAGCTTGCTCAGCCGTTCCTCAAACTCGCCCCGGACACCGGCCCCCGCCTGCAACAGGCCGATATCGAGACTGCGAACCGCCACATCACGCAGTGACGGCGGCACGTCGCCCTCTGCCACCCGCAGCGCAAATCCCTCGACCACGGCTGTCTTCCCGACACCGGCTTCGCCCGTCAGGATGGGATTGTTCTGCCGGCGGCGACAAAGCACATCAATGACCTGGCGAATTTCATTGTCACGGCCAACAATCGGGTCGATGCGCCCGGCCCGCGCCTCTGCCGTCAGATCGAGGGCGTACTCATCCAGGGTGGGGGTTTTCGATTTCGCCCTTGCCCGGTCGAGCGGTGTATCGGTTTTCTTTTTCTTCTCTGATGCCGCCTTCTGCAGCCCGGCCGCTTCACGCTTGGCCTCGTCATATTCCACGGCCTCGTCCTGCTCGATGGAATGACGCAGGATTTCCGGCAAAGCCTCTCTCAGCCGGTCCGGTGACAGGGTCGCGAGGGTCGGGCTGTTCTCCATCACCAGAGCGCGCAGGCTGTCATCCTCGAACAGCGCCAGCAACAACGCGGCGGAGCGAATCTTGCCGCCGTTGAGCCGCAGGCTGGAAACATTCCAGGCCTCTGACAGCAGTGCCGGAACATGGCGTGACAATGCCGGCGTCCGTGCGGCACCCCGTTCAAACCCGTCCAGCGTGGCACGCAGTTCAACCAGCACATCTTCCGGGCGCAGCCGGAAATGCAGCAATGCCCGTTTCACGTCAGAGTCGTCAGCTTCGATCAGACGGGTGAAGAAATGCTCGATCTCGACATGATAATTGGTTTCGGCAACACACAGTTCCGCCGCACCTTCCAGCGCTTCACGGCAGACCCCGTTGAGTTTTCCAACCAGCAATTTGATGTCGTGCGCCATAGGCCCGCCAGATGTGAATTCGCGTTACCGGGATGGTGGCGGCGAGACGCCGGACAGTCCAGAGGAAAGGCCAGCGGTCGTCAGTTGAATCGCGGTCTGACAGAAACCTGTGCGTCATCACCTTCGGCACCTTCCGTCTTCAGCCAGGACGTCCAGCCAAGACGGGTATTGGCCCCGAGGCGAATCCGGTCAACCTGACCGGCTGCGACACGGTAGCGAATATCGAAATCGGTGCTGTCGCCAAGGTAGAAGCGCGCCAGGGCACAGAAGCTCGCATACCCGGAACCGGACGGCAGCAGGTCGGCCTGGGTTGCCGAGTCAATCGGTCCGACCTCAATTTCAATCCGGGATGTGTTATCCCAGACTTTCTCGCCCAGTGTTGCGGTCTGGCCCAGTACATTGTTCATGCCGCGCCGCCCGAGGACAGTCTTCTGCTCGTCATCCAGCCGGTGCCACTGACCGGCAAACTGGCGAACCTTCACCGGAATTCTGAAATGCCCGCTGAGGAAAAGCTCCAGCCCGATGGCAGAGCGCGGACGCTGATTCAGCAGGCCCGCAAAGCGGATCAGTGCCCGGTCATCAACCGGTGCGGTTCGCGCCAGCCAGGGGTTGAGCAACTGACGAAGCCCTTCCGTCTGTTCCGCCGAGCGGTTTGTGCTGCCCGCAACCGGCGTCAGATCAGCCGCTGTCGATACACCCAGACGGTTCAGCGTCCCCTTGGTTCCGAGCCCCAGAAAAGACAGGAAGTAGCGGGTGAAATGAGTATCGCCGGGATGGCTCTGGTCCAGTGCGACCCGGTGTTTCTTGCGGATGCGATAGAAGACCGAGATCAGCCGGTGATGGAAGATATCGATGAAATCCCGCATCGCATAATCGCGACGTTTCGTCCGGTCCAGCAACGTCTGGACATAGGGCTGCGGCAGCGGTCCGTTGAAGCCGCCCACCGGCAGGAAGTTGGTGTCCAGTTCGTGGCGCTCGTCATCACCCTGCGGGGGGATAACCTTGTTGATGTCAGAGGCCGGAAAATCCATCCGGACGCGTGATCTGAACTTGATCCGCTCGCGCCCCGGGACCGATTGCTCGCCGACTGACGGCTCGCCCTTCAGATTGCGCTCAAGCAGACGCACCGCCTGAAAGAACTCGAAGCGGTGTCCCTCGCGGAGCAGACTATCCGCTACAGAAGGCTCTCGGTTCCGGCGACGGGTTGCCATTTTTTCCAGATTCCATCTCTGTCGCGACTGGTAATCGCAAGTTCGGTAAAGGAGTTGCAGGAGGCATACATGCCAAAGAAACGGTTCAGCACACTGGCCAGCAGAAAGGCACTGGAGCCGACGAAGTTGCTCTCATCGAACAGCAGTTCAATGGCGGTGCCGCGTGCGAAGCCCCGCCAGGCGTCTTCCCCGGTCCGGCGCACCACCCTCCGGCAGGTCATTTCCCGGATGCCGTTGATCTGCTGATGAACAGCCGAGGTTTCGTTGAAGCTGTAGAGCTTGAGGATTTCCCGCAAAGCCGCCAGTGCCTTTGGCCCGCCTTCCGACAGTGAAAGATAGTTGAGCGACAGATGAGAGATCAGCCGCCAGTAGGTATCGCCCCCCATCGGGGGATAGCGTGGCGGCGTCGGTGCATGAAGGCATTTGATATATTTGACCGGTACCGTCTCCTCGATATGCAGTTCCGCGCCCGGCGGCACCTGTTCGGCCAGCAGCCGGTTGGTGCACAGTGTATGTGCGAAGACCGTCTGGCTTGGCGGCTCTGACGGGTCCATATCCAGATCCACGAAGGAGACATGCATCTCCGTACCCCGGATATCCTCGCGGCTGGAGTAGCGTCGCCGGGCAAACCAGAACGACTCCTGCCCGGCCCCTTCCATATGATGATCATAGGCGAAATAGGGTGCGACGATCTCCAGTTCCGTGCTGGCATCAGACGATGCCGACACCCGCTCGATAGAGTGGATCTCCGTCGTATCCTCACGGCGCAAGTCCGGCGACAGGCGATACTCGGTTCGGCGATGGTCCAGACGGATCGGCTCTGATGTCTTGCGGAAAAGATTGATCACCGGTGCACAGCCAAGCTGGAACGTATCCTCCGCCAGCGACAGCCGTCGCGGCTTCGGCTGGTCCAGCAGGAACAGAATATCGAAATGCCTGGCGGCCTTTGATGTGTCCAGCCCCTCCACATCGAAGAAATGAAACTTCTCGGGATAGCTGAAATATTCCATCAGCAGGCGATAGCCGGGATGTCCCTGATCCGGATAGGGCATGACGGCCTCATCCTGTTCCAGCCCGACCGGGCGAACGGCAGAGTCCGGAAGGTAACGCGGGCGCTTCTCGTCATCCACCAGAATGGCAACGCGTTTCAGATGGGCGAACAGCAGCTCGTAAATGTCGCTGGTCGTGGTCGGGACGCCGTTCAGATAGAACCGCAGCGATGTCATTTCGAGATCGCTCAGCGGATCACCGAGCGTCTCCACCCGTAGCCGCAGCACCGTCGCAATATCCGGCGCATCGTCGAGGAAGTCATATTTGTCGGTCGGCTCGAAGACGGCCTGCGAAATCTTCACCGGCCAGAGCGTTACCGGATAGCAGGTTCGGAAACGGCAGACGATCCCCTGCCCCGTCTCGGCAAACAACTGGGTCTCACGGGCGATCGGATGGCCGGAGGTTATCTTGGCCTGATCCGGATCAACCTCGAATTTGGCTACGGTCATCGCCGGGATCGGCGTGGTGAATTGCGGGAACAGGACGCCCAGCAGGGCCGTGGTGATTTCCGGGAAATCATTTTCCACATTCTGCTGCAGCCGCGCCGTCAGGAAGGCAAAGCTCTCCAGCAGCCGCTCGACATGCGGGTCAGGGCTTTCATCACCACTGAGCTGCAGACGGTTGGCCACTTTCGGATAGCGTTGAGCGAAAGCGGCCCCGGAATGCCGGAGATAGCTCAGCTCGCGCTGATAATGGTCGAGCATTTCCGCATTGAAATCAGCCATCGGTCTGTCCCGTAGCTCCCTGCTCAATCACCACCGGAAAAGACAGCGGTGCCATCACGTCGCCAATCCGGACATTGCCGTCGACCCGCATCACCAGCTTCTGCCTGTTGTCGGCCAGCTCCTCGACAGTGATCCGGATATCATGCAGCCGCGGCTCGAAGGTCTGCAGGATATCCCGGTAAACCCGGGCCATGCGCCGCCGGTCTTCCAGATATTGCGGCGAGAAATCCACCAGGTCGGGGACACCATATTCCAGTGCCGTGAGTTCGCCCCGGCGTTCCAGCTCTTCAATCGACAGGGGATTGCGGGTGTTAAACAGTGCATCGGTTTCTGCGACAACCGACGCCCGCACCTCTTCGACCGAGAGCGTACGATAGGGATTGATCTCGCGGGTGACCTCGCGGTCCTCGTCGGTAAGCCTGTCGAAAAGCGGCAATGCGCCGCCATGGGAAACCCTTGGTCGACGCATTGCAAAATACCTCCGTGATCAGCAGGTGCCGATCAGGAACCCTTGTTAATCGCCAGGTCCCATTCGGCCGCGGCATTACCCGGGCTCTTCATGTCTTCGCCCTGAACCTTGTAGTCCCAGTAGATCTTCGAATAGTTGAAGGACAGGTTCTCAACCGGCGTATCACCACCGCCACCGGAGACGGAGATTGAGGAGAGAATGGTGTCTTCAAACTTGTAGATGATCATCTCGGACTGGCCCTTGGCACCATCCGTCCGCATGACGCGGAATTCAACGGTACCCAGGTTTGCACCGATATTGCACTTGAAGTTCAGTGTCGGTGTTGCCTTGTCCATGTACTTGGTGACCGAGAATGCCTGATGTTCGGCACGTCCCCGTGAACGGCCGGCATTCGACACGTCATAGGAAATCGGCATCGATACACCGTGGCTGTAGGACAGACAGGTGATCTGATCCTTGTAGCCGTCGAGTTTGCATTCGCCGTTGATATTGGGAATTTTGAGAACTAATCCGTCCATAACCTGTCTACTCCCCTGGAGCCGAGCTGTTTAACTACTGTATCGAATGAGGCCTTATTCGGCCGGCGGCGGAAGATCCGCGACCAGACGAATGGATGCCGTCAGTTCTTCAAGCTGGAAATGCGGCTTGAGGAAGACTGTTGCCCGATAGACCCCGGGCTTGCCCGGAACATCGAACACATCGATACGTGCTTCACGCAGCGGATATTTCGCCTTGGTGTTCTGCGGAGCTTCATCGGTCAGCAGGACATAATTCGCGATCCAGGTGTTGAGGAATTCCTCGACATTGGAACGGGTCATGAAGCTGCCGATCTTGTCGCGCATGATTGCCTTGATGTAATGCGCAAACCGCGAAGCGTTCAGAATGTAGGGCAGCGAGGCCGAGAGACGGGCATTCGCATTCGCTTCATTCGTATTATAGACTTTCGGCTTCTGGGTCGTCGCCCCGCCGAAGAACGCGGCGTAATCCGTACCCTTGCAATGCACCAGCGAGATAAAGCCGAGATCGGAGAGTTCTTTCTCCCGACGATCGGTAATCGCAATCTCGGTCGGGCATTTCAGAGCGATATCGCCTTCATCGGTCTTGAAGGTATGGGTCGGCAGACCGCGCACGATACCACCGCCTTCGACACCGCGGATCGCCGCAACCCAGCCATGCTGGGCATAGGCCTGGGTGATACGCTGGGCCATCAGCCAGGCCGGGTTACCCCAGAGATATTTGCCGTGATCCGTACCGTCCGTATCTTCTTCAAAGTCGACGCCTTCAACCGGAACGGTGTCCTTGCCGTAAGGCAGGCGGAGCAGTGCACGCGGGAGGAAAAGCGAGGCGTAGCGGCTGTCTTCGCTATCGCGGAACGACCGCCATTTGATGACTTCCGCACTCTCGAAGATCTTTGCGAGGTCACGGGGCACACCCAGTTCTGTCCAGCTGTCCAGATCGAACAGCGACGGACCGGCAGCGGCGAGGAACGGTGCATGAGCAGCCGCGGCCACACCCGAGATCAGTTCCAGCAACGCCATATCCTGCGGGTGCCGGGTGAAATCGAAGTCACCGACCAGGCAGCTGTAAGGGCTGCCGCCGAAGGTGCCGTATTCTTCCTCGTAAATCTTCTTGAACAGCGCGCTCTGATCGAATTCGACAGCTTTCTGAAGATCGGTCAGCAGCTCTTTCTTGGTGATGTTCAGCAACCGCAGCTTGAGCTGGGTACCGGTTTCCGTGTTCATCACCAGGAAATGCAGACCGCGCCATGAGGATTCCATCTTCTGGAAGTCCTCGGCATGCATGATTTCATTGAGCTGGGCCGTGATCAGCCTGTCGAGATCGGCAATCCGTCCGACAAGAAAGGCCTCAACATCGCTGGAAGCGGTATCACCTGCATCCAGCACCTGTTTGACAAACTCGCCAACGAGATCCTTCGCGTAGGCTTCCTGTTCTTCCTTGCGCGCCAGTTTGCCGTCAGACAGAATCTTGTCCAGAAGGCTCTTTTCCTGTGCTTCATCCGCCATGGTCTAAACTCCCAGTTGAGCCGGCGCCGCCTTCAGCGACTGGATACCGGCTGCCCCCTATTTCTTGCCTTTACCCTTCTTGCCGGCGTCGTCGCCACCGTCTTCGCCGGTATCGAGATCTTTCTTGAGCTCGCTCTGGCTGTCGGAATTCGCGATGACGTCCTGCAACAGAGCGTCGAGTTCATCGTTGCCGTCCAGCTTGGTCAGCAGGTCGCTGAGCCGCTGACGCGCCTCAAACAACTGGCGAAGCGGGTTCACCTGATTGATCACGGCAACCGGCTCGAAATCATCAATGTGGCTGAACTTCAGCTCCACATTGAGCATGTCACCGGCTTCCGCATCCTCATCACCTTCTGTCAGGCGATTGGCGACGCGATAGGCAATCCGCGGATTAACCGAACCCAGGATGTCATTAAAATTGTCACGGTCGATTTCGACGAACTTGCGATCCCGAACTTTCGGAAGCGCCTCTTCCGGCTTGCCGGAAAGGTCTGCCATGATACCGACGACGAACGGCAGCTCCTTCATCAGGATGGCGTTGCCGATTTCCACATCATAGGTGATCTGGACACGCGGAGGCCGAACCCGACCCAGTTTATGCTGTACACTCTCGCTCATGCTTGAAGCCCCCAGTTGCGGCTTAATTACTTGGTAATCTTTATATGCGCTTTGGATTAACCTGTAAACACTTCATGTAAATCTTTCGAGCACTATGATTTCCTATGCGAAAATACGGCTTTCGAGTCGCTTCAGCAGAGTCAAAAATTTCATTTAGCTGATTGATTAATATATATTTTTCAACAAGCCTCTATAAAATTACCAGACCATCCGGGACAAAGACTTCGATCAATCAGGCTGAATGGTTAACCGTTTTTATTATGGTTAAACTATATGGTTAACGCGATTTGCCCCTTCTTACATCACTGTCCCGGGCGATGATCAGCAAGGAAACCGGCACGACATTCCGCCTGACAGATCAACAGGCAATTCATAACCATCTGAAATATAGAGAATTTTCTGATATTTTGCGTTAACCAATCTATACAACGACAGACATTGGCGTAAACAAGGCTGGAAAGGATTTTGTTTAATATATTGACAGTATTTATAAATAATAATTCGTTATATTATTTATTTTATACTAGTCCAAAAAATTCAGATCAGGCGACAACAACTGACGGCCGCACCTGCGCCTCTGATGCAGCAAGTTCTGCCGCCTCTCTGTAACGCTCAATCAATCCCCCTGTCTGGAGGGAGACAAACCCGGTCCGGGCACCCGCCTCTTCAGAATCCGGGTTCTCCCCGCCCGCCTCATCAGATTCTTGCTGACGCAGCTCCGACTGGGCCTGTGCCTTCTGCGCATCTGCCTGTGCGGCAACGGCGCGGTCCTGGGCAGAGGGCTCCGACGGGGCCAGCGCCGCGCGTTTGACGATCTCCATTTTACGGATTGTCGCTTCCGGATCACCCCGGACCGGCGATGCATCGATCTTCACCTCGCCGCCCACGGCATAGCTGGCGCCATCAGGACCGCGCACGGTGTCATAACTCGGCGCACCTGCATATGGTCCGCCTTTTGCGGCATGGGCCTGCTCATGCTGTCGCACCTCGCGGTCGCGCTGACGGAGATCGTCAACAACCTCCTGCTCGGCCTCGGTCAGTTCACCCGGATCTGTCTCAGTCGCCTGCTCAGCCTGAGCAAAAACAGCGTTATCCGGCGACAGCGGCTGACCGGGTGCAACCACAGCGCGGGCCGGGTTATAGGCCGGATTGCGGGATTGTATCTCTGCCGCTTCGCGCCCGCCGTCTGGCCGCTGGTTCAGGCTCTCGCCTTGCGGGGCAGATGGCAACGGTCCGGCCCTGCCGAATATGACAGCCGCCGGGGACGTGACGGTCAATGACTGCGTCATCAACGTTACTCCACGCGGTTCAAACGAGCCTGCCCCTCAGAAACATCAGCTATCGCCGCAGAACCTGCCATAGCATCAGCGGAAACGGACCGGAAATTATCCGTCCGCCTTGAGGCGGGCTGTAACCTCTGCCAGACGTTCGGCGACAAGTTCATTTTCGACCTGCATGGTGCCGGCATTCTCATGCCCGCCACCGCCATAACCGAGGCAGATTTCACCGATATTGGATTTGCTGGAACGGTTGGTAATCGACTTGCCGATGGCGAACACCGTGTTCTGCTGTCGCAATCCCCAGATCACATGGATCGAGACATTCACTTCCGGGAACAGGGCATAGATCATGAACCTGTTGCCGACATGAATTGTATCTTCATCGCGCAAATCGAGGACCACCACATTACCGTCGATCTTCGCGCAGCGTTTGAGCTGCTCCTTGAAGGGGACGGCCTGTTCCATGTATTCGACCGTGCGCTCGCGCACATCAGGATTGTACAGGATATCATCGATATCCTGCGTGCGGCACATGTCGATCAGTTCCATCATGAGCTGATAATTTGAAATGCGGAAATGCCGGAACCGTCCCAGGCCGGTGCGCGCATCCATCAGATAGTTGAGCAGTATCCAGCCGTTCGGCTTGAGGATTTCTTGTTCGCTGAGTTGCGCGGAATCCCCCTTGTCGACCGCCTCCATCATCTCTTCCGAGACCGTGGGAAAAGCTTCCTTGCCACCGTAATAGTCATAGACGACACGCGCCGCAGACGGTGCTTCCGGGATCGTAATATAGTTTTCCGGAATTTCATCGAGACGCAGGGTTTCGCTCAGATGATGATCGAACGCCAGATGAGCACCCGGCACATAGGGCAGGTTCGTGGTGATATCGTTGGCCGTGATATCGATCGTTCCGTCCTGCATGTCCTTGGGATGCACGAACTTGATATCATTGATCATACCAAGTTCCTTGAACAGAACAGCGCAGACCAGACCGTCAAAATCGCTGCGCGTCACAAGGCGAAATTTTTTCTTGTCGTCACTCAAAACATGTTCTCCCGAGCGGAATCTGCCCCGCATTACCCCAATACTGCATGCAATGTAACCGATACAGGTTCATTTACAACAGGTCACGGACCGGGCGAATCCTGCTGCGCTGCCTGCCTGCGCAGGATGAAAATGCCACTGACGGCAATGATGGCTGCGCCGGACAGCATCAGGCCGGTCGGGATATCACCCCACACCAGATAACCGATCAGAATTGCCCAGGGCAGCGAGAGATAGTCAAAGGGGGCAATCAGTGACGCTTCCGCCAGCCGATAGGCCAGCGTCAGGACAATCACGCCGATGCCATAGCAGAACCCGGCGATCAGAATCACCGGAACATCAGCGGCCGGCGGTGTCCGCCAGTCCGGAACCGCGATCAGGCCGGTGACAACGCAAACCACCATCGCAAACGAAAGCATCATCGATGGTGCCGTCTCTGATCTCGCGTAGCGGCGGGTAAATATCTGCATCAGTGCATAAGCCAGCGTTGCAACCAGCGCCAGCAATGTCACCGGTTGCCCCAGACCGTCTGCGGTCGGCTGCAGAATGACAACCACCCCGACAAATCCGGTGACAACAGCAGCCCAGCGCCGCCACCCCACCCGCTCGCCAAGCATCAGGGCTGAGCAGAGGGTAATAAAGACGGGTGCCGCCAGAACGACAGAAGTAATGGCTGCCAGCTCCATCTCTGCAATTGCCGTAAAGAACGCAAACATGGCAATCAGGGCAGAACCGGTGCGCAGGGCATGTGCCCGGTAGCTGCGGATCACCAGAGCACCGGGCTGCCAGGTCAGCCATATATAGACTGCCGTCGGCAGCAGCCCGATCACAGAGCGCATGAACAGCAGCTGGCTGACCGGATAATCCGCCACCAGCCATTTTATGCAGGCGTCCATCGTCACCAGAAACAGCGTCGCACCGACAATAAGCAAAATAGCGGCGACCGGGCGGTCTGCGGAGGAAGTCATTGAACGTCTCATGAAAGGCACAAATGTTATTCTTTCCCTTTTGCACCGGTCAGAAGCTTTTGCAAACCGGACACTGCGTCACAAACGGTCGCAGCCTTCATGTGAAGCACCACTGTTGTCCGGACACCGGGTCGAGAGGGCCGGTAACCTCTCTCGCGACTGACTTTCCCGGAAATTGAGACCGCTCCAATCATTGCGTTGACTCAGGGTCAGACCGACGCAATACCCGGCACAGGACAAGCCCCGCGCAGGAGGTGAGAATGGACATTCAGGAGACAACAGAACTGATTGCGGCCGTCCGCGACCGCTTCGACATCCTGAAACGTGCCAACGCCACCATCGACATGACCCGGGGCAAACCCGCCCCGGAACAGCTCGACCTCAGCAACCGGATGCTGAATATCCTGTCGGCGGATGAATGCGCCGATGTCGACGGGCAGGATTACCGGAATTACGGTATCGGCCACGGCATCCCCGCAGCGAAAGCCCTGTTTTCCGGCTTCATGGAAGTTGCCCCGGACGAGATCATCATCGGCGGGAATTCCAGCCTTAACCTGATGTATGACGTGCTTGCCGGTGCCCTGCTGTTCGGCTTCCCCGACAGTCCCCGACCGTGGAGCCGGGAAGAACAGGTCACGATCCTGTGCCCGGTTCCCGGCTACGACCGTCATTTCGCCGTCTGCGAGCAGCTTGGCCTCAACATGATCCCCGTGCCGATGACAGATACCGGCCCGGACATGGACGTGGTCGAAGAACTGGTCTCCACCCGCCCGGACGTCCGCGGGATCTGGTGTGTCCCGAAATATTCCAATCCGACTGGCGTGACCTATTCTGATGATACCGTCGACCGGCTGGCCGCCCTGAAACCTGCGGCAGCAGATTTCAAAATTCTGTGGGACAATGCTTATGCCCTGCACCATCTCGGCGGCGGCGCTATGAGAGTTAAGGAAATCCTGAAAGCCTGCCGCGCGGCGGGTACGGAAAACCGCCCGATCCTGTTTGGCTCAACCTCAAAGATCACGTGGCCGGGTGCCGGCATAGCCGTGGTCGCTGGCTCGAAAGCCACCATCGCCGATCTCTCGAAGAAAATGAGTTTCCAGACCATCGGTCCCGACAAGATCAACCAGCTCCGCCATGTAAAGTTCTTTCACGATCTGGCAGGCATGAACGATCTGATGAAGGGCCATGCAGATATCATCGGTCCAAAGTTTGCCGCCGTTGAAAAAGCCCTGACGGAGCGTCTTGCCGGAAAGGGCATCGCCAGCTGGACGACGCCGCAGGGCGGTTATTTTGTCAGCGTCGATGTGCTGCCCGGCTGTGCTGCAGAAATCGTCCGGCGGGCGGATGACGCCGGGCTGAAGCTGACCCCCGCCGGATCCACATGGCCCTATGGCAGGGATCCGAACGACAGCAATCTGCGCCTCGCCCCGACAATGCCGCCGGTTGAGGAAATTTCCCGCGCTATGGAAATATTCTGTACCTGTGTCGAGCTGGTTTGCTTACCCCGGCTGCACGGGTAAATTGTCCGTTCTTTAAATCTGTCTGTCCTGCAATGCGGGAACCCGGTGACTGGCTGCGCCTTTGCGTATATCACTCCGGGTACGCGCCTGTGTCAGGCCGAGACATTACAGACCGGATATGGACCCCCCGATGCGCATCACCCGAATTGTTGAACAGACCTCTGGCATCAAGTCGAATATCCGCAATGCGGTGATCGATTTCAGCAAGATCACGCTCAGCCTTGTTGCGGTTGAGACCGACGTCATCGTCGACGGCAAACCCGTGATTGGCTACGGCTATACCTCGAACGGGCGCTATGCAGTCGGTGAGGTTCTGCGTGAGCGGATCATGCCGCGGCTGATGGAGGCTGATCCGGACAGCCTGCTGGATGCGGAGGGCTATATCGATCCACTACTGCTGCATAACTGTCTGATGAAGAATGAAAAAGTTGGTGGTCACGGTGACCGGGCACATGCCGTCGCGGCCGTCGATATCGCTATCTGGGACGCCATCTGCAAAGCGAAAGAAGTACCGTTTTACCGCGAAGTGGCCCGTCGCCATAACGGTGGCAAGGCCCTCAGCATGGTCAATGCCTATCCGGGCGGCGGCTATTACACGGAAAAAGGCAATGCCGGGCTGCGCGACGAGATGAAGGGATATCTCGATCAGGGCTACAAGCTCTGCAAGATGAAGATTGGCGGCGTCAGCATTGCGGAAGATATCGAACGCATCGAGGTCGCACAGGCCATCGTCGGCGAAGGCAATCTGGCGGTCGATGCCAATGCCGGGCTGAACCGCGAGCGGGTCATGGCCTATGCCGACGCGCTCGAACCCTACAAGCTGGCCTGGTTTGAAGAGCCCTGCGACAGTCTGAATTTCGAACTTCAGAAAGACCTGACGGATCGTTATCCGCATCCCGTCGCAACCGGCGAGAACTGCTTCTCACGCCAGGATGCGAAGAACCTGCTGCGGTTCGGCGGCCTGCGCCCCGATCGCGATGTCGTGCAGTGGGACCCCAGCATGGCTTACGGCCCGACCGAATTCATCCGTATTGTCGAACTGTCGCGCCCGCTTGGCTGGAATCCGGAATCCTGTTCACCGCATGGTGGTCTGCTGCTGGGTCTGGGACTGGCTGCAGGTCTTGAACTCGGTGGCACCGAAAACTATCCGCTGGTCTTCCAGCCCTATGGTGGCTTCAGCGATGATGCTGTCGTTGAAAACGGCATGGTCGCCCCCTGTGAAGCACCCGGCATAGGATGGGAAACCCGCTCGAAACTATATAATGAATTCCTGAAACCACTGCTTGATTAGAACCCGAATCTTAGGAGACGAGAGTGACGAACAAATACAAAATCGCGACCATTCCCGGTGACGGCATCGGTATGGAAGTTGTCCCGGAAGGCATCCGCGTACTGGATGCCGTCGCAACGAAATTCGATCTGGGACTGAGCTTCGACCACAAGGACTGGAGCTGCGAATATTACGCCAAGAACGGCCAGATGATGCCGAAAGACGGAATCGAACAGATTTCCGAACATGACTCGATCTTTCTGGGCGCTGTCGGCTTCCCCGGCGTGGCTGACCATGTCTCGCTCTGGGGCCTGCTGATCCCGCTGCGCCGCCAGTTCCAGCAATATGTGAATCTCCGCCCCGTGCGGATGATGCCCGGCATGTCCTCGCCGCTGGCCAACCGCACACCGGAGGAAATCGATTTCTGGGTCGTTCGCGAGAACTGCGAAGGTGAATATTCCGAGATCGGCGGACGTATGGGTCACGGAACACCCGGCGAAATGGTTCTTCAGGAAACCGTGTTTACCCGTAATGGCGTTGACCGGATTCTGAAATTTGCCTTCGATCTGGCGGTCCGTGTCGGCAAGAAACATGTCACCTCGGCCACCAAGTCAAACGGCATCATGCATACCATGCCGTACTGGGATGAACGCTTCGCCGAAATGAAGAAAGCCTATCCGGATGTGAAGACGGATCAGTTCCATATCGACATTCTGACCGCGCATTTCGTGCAGCATCCGGACTGGTTCGACGTCGTTGTCGGCTCCAACCTGTTCGGTGACATTCTGTCCGATCTGGGCCCGGCCGTTGCCGGCTCCATCGGCATTGCACCATCCGCCAACATCAACCCGGAAGGTGACTTCCCGTCGATGTTCGAGCCGGTACATGGTTCTGCCCCGGATATCGCCGGCAAGGGTATCGCCAATCCGATCGGCCAGATCTGGTCGGCCGCGATGATGCTCGATCACCTCGGTCACGCCGATGCCGGTGCTGCCATTGTGAAGGCCATCGAAACCGTTCTCGGTGACGGCGGCCCGCGCACACCCGACCTTGGTGGCAAGGCGACCACGGTCGATGTCGGCAAGGCCATCGCTGACGCCCTCTAGGCCAGCGGCGATGTTCAGTCGCCATCCCTCGCGGCACCGGTCCGCAGCGTCCCGGGATGAGGTTACGGCAATCCGCAACCTCATCCCGAGCGGCAGCCGAAGGATGGCGACTTTTCTTTTCCTCGTCACCTCCCTGCTCCTCGCTGCCGGTCCCGCCCGGGCGCTGCCGGAGACTGTTCTCGACAGCATTGTTGCGGTCGTCCCTGACCTGCCAATCCGGCAACGGCTGAGCGAGCCGGAGGGCTCCGGCGTGGTCCTGTATGCAGGCGGTTATGTGGCGACTGCCGCCCATGTCATGGGAACGGCGACCACCGCCCGGTTGCGTCTTCAGGACGGGCGCCAGATCACCGCAAGACTGATCGGCAGCGACATCACCACCGACCTGGCCCTGTTGCTGGCTGACCGCGACCTGCCGGTGATTGACCGTGGCCCGGCACCCGGCCTTGCCGATCCGGTCTGTGCCATCGGCAATCCCTTTGGTCTCGGCAATTCGGTTTCCTGCGGGGTTGTCTCGGCGCTTCGCCGGACCGGCACCGGGTTCAACCCGGTCGAGGATTTCATCCAGACCGACGCAACCGTGAATCCCGGCATGTCCGGCGGTGCACTGGTTACCCCCGACGGCAGGCTGGTTGGCATCGTAACCGCCATCTTTACCAAGGACTCCGATGCCAATATCGGGGTGAACTTCGCCTCCTCCCTCGACCTGCTGCTGCGTGTGGCGTCAGACCTGCGCGACCATGGCAGGTTTCAGCCGGCAGTCTTCCCGCTGCGGACACGCCCGCTGACACCCGGTCAGGACAGGGCGCCTGTCGGTGTCCTTATTTCAGGGCCACTGCCGGAGGACAGCGCATTTCAGCCCGGCGATGCGATTATCGAAATTGACCGGCGTCCAATCCGCAAACCCGCAGATATTGCCTCGGCAATTGGCTTGCGACGGCCCGGCGACCGGGTTGAGGTCGTCGCCGACCGTGCCGGGCAGACCATCACCGGGATAATTCTCCTGCCGGAGTAATGCCTGGCGTGCGGCCATTCAGGACCGTTGCACTGGTGATTGCCACCGGACAGGCTATATGTTTGTCAGAACCCGTAGTCTTCCGGAGAGCAGATTCAGAACATGACTGATATCACTGACTTTCACGCCCATGTCTATTTCGACGCCGGGACAGTCGACCTCGCCCGCTCTGTCTGCGAGGCAGCACGCGACCGCTTCGGTATCCCCATGGGACGGATGCACGAGCGGCCTGTCGGTCCTCACCCGATGTGGAGCTGCCAGATGACCGTTCCGCCGGACCTGTTCGGGACGGTGATTCCATGGCTGGCGCTGAACCGTCAGGGGCTGATTGTCTTCACCCATCCGACGACCGGCGACCATCTGGCCGATCACACAGATCACGCCATCTGGATGGGCGATGCTCTTGATCTGAATGTCGAGATGTTCAGGTAACGCCGGACATCAAGCCATCAGGCCTGGCCAGTCCGTGCATTGATTGTCTGGTCAAGGCGCTTGCTGATTTCATCGAGTGACTCACGGTCTGTCTCCAGACGGAGCAGTTCCTTGCCGAATGCCAGTGCCCGCTCCCCCTCCTCGCGAATTGCATCGAGGTGACCCGGATCAACTATCGACGCCAGCTCCACCAGCGCGTTCAGGATACCGCAGATCACCTCCGCATGGGCGCCACCGTCCCGCACAATCGGTCGCCAAGCACGTTCGAGCAGATCAGCATAGGTCTGTCGCCTCACCCTGACGCGACCATCACACAGAACCGCGGCAGGATAATCCTCCGGCGGTACCTTGCCGGCGGTGCTCAACAGGCTGATGAGATAGTCGATACAGGCCAGTGCGGATTTCGGATCATTGATCCCCGGTGACAGTGACCGGCTGGCCACTTCCGTGAGCAGTTCAATGCCCAGTTGCGGATCATCCTGTGAACTGCGTTCTGCACCGATCACCAGCCCTGAAGCGATGCTGTCGAGCAGATCCTGATCCGGCTCCTTCAGCCCGGCAACCCAGGCAAACGGGCGACTGGCATGCAGAAAATCCCCGACATGGCAGACAAACTGCAGCCGCAGGTCATGTTCATCGAGGATCGATCCGATCGGTTCAAAATCGATCAGCTGGATATAACCGGCAGACCCGGCATAAACCGGCAACCCGCCGCTGTCTTTCGTTATCTCCTGCCATTCCCGGTCGGCCGGACCTCCGGCACCATCGTCTGCTTCAAGATAGTTCTCCAGAACCCGGCGGGCCTGCCCTGCCAGCCGCTCGATCACCCGGTTGAGTTTGAGCGCGTCAGCCACATGGTGAATCCACTGCAACAGATAGCGCAGGGATATCGCCACCAGCAAAATCGCCCCAAAGAAAACCAGCGTTACAGCAGCTTCACTGTAGGCACCAAGTCCGAACAGCATCAGCGCCGTGATCGAGAACACGAACGTCGCCAGGAAAATGCCCAGCGCGTTCTGGGTGACGGGGTCCGCCATCAGTTCGGGAACAGCACGTGGCGTCGCCTGACCGGCAACCAGGTTCAGGACCAGCATCAGCGCCGACAGGACAAGGGTTGAGACGGTCAGCATGCTGCCCGACAGCAGCTGGAGAATATCCCGGACAAAGACAGGTTCGACCGTCGGCAACCATCGCAGTGCCTCCAGCGGCAGCAACGCATCCGCAGCCGCCAGCAAAATCGCAAAACCCGCTGCCAGCAGACAAAAGGCCGATGGCCGGAACCACAGCGCGGAACGAATCGCCCGTAACTGCCCTTTCAGATAAGAATGCACGACATTGCCTTTCAGTATCCCGACACCCATTGCGCCACAAGTATACGACCTGACCAGGCTGCCGGTTCCGGGCGGGTTACGGGCAAAACCGGGTCAGACGGTCTCCGCTTCTGACTTCGGCACCAGCAGGGTCAGCACATTTGCCACCAGCATCGACGCCGCAAGACAGTAGAAAACCGGCAACAGACCGTAATTGTCGGCAATCAGCCCGCCAATCACCGGAATCGGAATGATCAGCAGCGACTGGAAGCCGAACATCAGGCTGGTCGCCGATCCGCCCATGTTGCCCGGTGCCATATCCATCATCCATGAATGCATCACCGGGCGTGCTGCATACAGGAAGAAGCCCAGCACCGCGACACCGGCCACAAACACAAACGGGCTTTCGATAAAGGTCAGGGCGATGATGACAACGGTCGAGGTCCACAGACCCCCGATGATGATCGGCCGCCGACCGACCTTGTCCGACAGATGCCCGGCAACAGGTGTCGCCACCATGCCGCCGATCTGCATGGCGGCCAGTGTCACCCCCATGATGACCGGCGACATGCCCAGATCTTCCTTCAGGTAGAACGGCAGAAAGAACAGCAGCCCGGCCTGGGCTCCGCTGCGGAAGGCGGCCAGCGCACAGAGCAGCATGATACCCCGGTGTTTCAGCAACCCCTTCATGCCGCTGAAATAGTCGCGGCCCTTCATTCCCTTTTCCACCGGCTTTCCCGCATCCGTGCGTTTGAGGCCAAAGAACAGCAGCGCAGCAACCATCAGTGCCGGCACCGCATTGACCATCGCCGTCTGCTGCCAGGTCATGAACAGCATCAGCGTACCCGCCGCGACCGGCGCCAGCAGGTCGCCCAGACTGGCCCCCATCGCATGGATCGACAGGGCAAAGCCCCGTTGCTCCGGGAAAGCTTTTGACAGGTAGGAAATTGCGGCGGGATGCCAGAGCATGTTGGTCGCGCCGATAACGGCGACAAAGATGCAGATCAGCAGATAGACGCCGGTGAAGCCAACCCCGAGCAGCGCCAGCGCACAGACCCCCAGCGCGAAGACCTGCCAGAACACCCTTTTCCCGGTCATGTCGACCAGCGTTCCGCTGGGCAGATTCGCCGCGAAAGAGGCGATATAGAAGATACTCCAGAAGACTGCTACCTCCGCCGTCGTGACGCCGAGTTCTTCCTTCATATAGGGGGCGAGGAACAGAAAGATCGCGGCAATCCAGTGGATCCCGCAATGGCCGAGCCCGACCAGTGACATCGGCAATTCAAGGCGCGGCAACCAGCCGGTCTTCGTCTGTTCCTGTATATTCATGAATCTGTTTCCTGGTTCGGTATCGAGGCGGAGGGTCGCAAAGGGGGGCGCACCGACAGAAACATCGGCGCAAGGTGCAGGCTAGGCAGACCAAAAGACTGAACCCCCGACCGGCGAAAATCCAGTCGCAATATCACCCCCGGACGAAATCTGCCCTGACCGGCCTGCTGTCACATGATTGCCGCAGCGGGTCGCATTCAAGGCTTTGGCAACGGCCAGTTGCTGTTGTATCACGGTAGCAATGATAACAGCTGCCCGACGGGCGCTAAGCTATTCAGCCAAGGATTTTGAAATGACCGCCTACGACCCTCAGATCATCAAGGATTTCGAGAGCATCACGACAGCCACCCTGACCACAGTCCTGCTCAAGAAAGGACTGCGGAATGTCTGGATCCGGGGATCTTTCCCCCTGCGTGAAGGCCAGAAACGCCTTGCAGGCCCGGCCTTCACACTCCGCTTCATCCCGGCCCGCGAAGATCTCGCCACGCCGGAATCATGGTCTTCACCGATCTCCACCCGCGGCGCCATCGAGGCCATGCCGGAAGGCTGTATCGCGGTCACCGGTGCCGGCGACTGTACCGACGCGGGTATCTTTGGTGATATTCTCTGCCAGCGTATGGCCGTCCGCAAGGTAGCCGCCCTCGTCACCGACGGCGTTGTGCGCGACCTTGAAGGCGTGCTGGATACCGGCCTGCCGGTATGGGCCTCCGGTGCGGCGGCTCCGCCCTCGGTTGCCGGGCTGACCTTCGTGAACTGGGAAGAGCCGGTTGGCTGTGGCGGTGTTGCGATCTTCCCGGGCGATATGATCGTTGCCGACCGCGACGGCGCAGTGGTCATCCCGCAGAAGCTGGTGAATGACGTTCACAAGGCCTCGCTCGATCAGGAAGAACTGGAAGCCTGGATCCTCGGCGAGGTCCGTAATGGTGCCGTGCTTCCCGGTCTCTATCCGGCGAATGAGGAGAACAAAAAACGGTTTGAAGCTTTCAGAAAGTCCACTCGATAGTTTCTGCCACAGGTTAATGCGAATGACTTGCAATAGCTTTGCGACATGCCTATAGTCGCAAATGACAGTCGTTCGCATTTAACAACCAGAGAGACTTAATAATGTTACGTCGTTCCCTAACTCTCGCCGCCGCAACCATGGTCGGCATGACCGGTGCCATTGCCACATCTCAGGCTGCCGGTGACGTGAACCTCTATTCCTATCGTCAGGAATTTCTGGTTCGCCCGTTTCTCGAAAAGTTCGAGGCGGATACCGACATCAAGGTTAATGTTGTCTATGCCAGCGACGGTATTCTTGAGCGGCTGAAGGCGGAAGGGTCAAACAGTCCGGCGGATGTCGTGCTGACAGTCGATATTGCCCGGCTGAAAGCCATCGCCGACGAAGGACTGTTCCAGCCGGTTTCCTCCCCGGTTCTGGAAAAGAACGTTCCGGATCAGTATGTTGGTGATGATGGCGGATGGTACGCCCTGACCCTGCGCTCGCGTATTCTTTATACCTCCCGGGAGCGGGTTCCGGAGGGTGCCATTACCAGTTACGAAGACCTTGCTGATCCGAAATGGAAAGGCCGTATCTGTACGCGGTCGGGCAAGCATGTCTACAATCGCTCGCTGATTGCGTCGATGATCGCCGCTCACGGTGAAGAAAAAGCCGAGGAATGGGCAAAAGGCGTTGTCGCCAACTTCGCCCGCAAGCCGCAGGGTAACGACCGGGCCCAGGTCAAGGCGGTTCATGAGGGTCAGTGCGATATTGCCATCGGTAATACCTACTACTACGCCCTGATGAAAAATAATGACAAGGAGCCGGAGCAGAAAGACTGGGCTGCCTCTGTACGTCCGGTCTTCCCGAACCAGGACGGTCGCGGAGCACATGTGAATGCCTCAGGTGCCGGTGTCCTGAAATCTGCGAAGAACAAGGACAATGCCGTAAAATTGCTGGAATTCCTGTCGAGCGACATCGCACAGGAAATGTACGGCGAGCTGAACCACGAATATCCGGTAAAGCCGGGCGTTCCGCAAAGCGCCGAGGTTCGCAGCTGGGGCGATGTCAAATTTGACACGCTGGCCTTGTCGGAAATTGCCGACAATGCCGAAGCTGCTGCCCGCCTGGCAGATCGCGCCGGATGGCAGTGACCTGCCAATCCCGAAGACAGGCAGCATGAGCGATTCGGCTTCTGCAGCTGGCATCCTTCCGCCCTCGGACGATTCACCCCGGGTTCCTGACGGAGCCCGGGGTTTCAGCCTTTCAGATATCCGGCGTCCGGATATCTGGCTGATCCTGAGCGCGTCCATTGCGCTGCTTGTCTCGATACCCGTGATCACGGTCCTGTTGATGTCGGTCGTATCGACTGGCGATATCTGGGCACATCTCGCATCAACGGTGCTCTCGACCTACGTCGCCAACACGCTGATCCTGTTTGTCGGCGTCGGTGTCGGAACTGTCGTGATCGGCGTCACGACAGGCTGGCTGGTCACCATGTGCCGGTTTCCCGGACAGCGGTTCTTTGAATGGGCCCTGCTGCTGCCGCTGGCGGTCCCCTCCTACATCCTGGCCTTTGTTGCAACGGACATGCTGGAATTCTCGGGTCCGCTGCAGGGCGCGCTCCGGGATATGTTCGGCTGGAAGACCCTTCAGGATTACTGGTTCCCTGACATCCGTACGATCGGCGGGGCTATCCTGATGTTCTCGCTGACACTCTACCCTTATGTCTATCTGCTGGCGCGTTCAGCTTTTCTCCAGCAATCGGTCTGCGTGCTTGAGGTCAGCCGTACACTCGGACGCTCCGGCCTGTCCAGTTTCTTTCAGGTGGCCCTGCCGCTGGCCCGGCCCGCCATTGTTGCCGGCACCGCGCTCGCCCTGATGGAAACCCTGAATGACTATGGCACCGTCAAATATTTTGCGGTGAACACCTTCACCACCGGTATTTTCGATGTCTGGCTGTCCTACAACAACGCCGGCGGTGCGGCGCAACTTGCCAGCGTACTGCTCGGTTTCGTTATCATGCTGATCGCTCTGGAGCAGATATCAAGACGCCAGCAACGCTATCACCAGACGACCGGCAAGCTGAAGGATCTGCCCGGATACCGGCTGAGCCGCGGGCGGGCAGCAGCGGCCATGGCGGCCTGCCTGCTGCCGGTTCTGCTGGGGTTCATCTTACCGGCCTCCGTACTGGCGCATTACGCACTGGAAAGCTTTGGCGAGACCTTTGGCACCGCCTTTCTGGCGGATGCCCGTAACAGCCTTCTGCTCGCCTCGGTCTCTGCCATCATCGCGGTATCGCTCGGGGTGTTTCTGGCCTATGCCAACCGGCTGCGTCCCGGCAGGGCACTGACTGGGCTGACGCGGTTCTCCGTTGTCGGCTATGCGGTTCCCGGTGCCGTACTGGCGCTCGGTGTCATCATCCCGTTCGGATGGCTGGACAATTACATCGACAGTCTGATGCGCTCGGCATTCGGCCACTCGACCGGACTGATTTTCAGCGGCACCGTCTTTGCCCTGGTCTTCGCCTATGTGGTCCGGTTTCTGGCCGTCTCCTATGGCGCGGCCTCATCCGGTCTTACCAAGGTAACCCGCAATATGGACAATGCAGCACGGATGCTGGGCCGCTCGCCACTCGGTACGCTCAGTGCCGTCCATCTGCCGCTGATCCGGGCCAGCATCATCACAGCCGGGCTGCTGGTTTTTGTCGATGTGATGAAAGAGCTGCCGATGACGCTGATCCTGCGTCCCTTCAACTTCAATACGCTGGCGACACGGACCTATGACTACGCGTCTGATGAACGGTTGTGGGAAGCCTCCCTGCCAGCGCTGTCTGTGGTTATCGTCGGCATTCTGCCCGTCATTCTGATGAGCCGCGCCCTCCGGAATTCAAGGCACGCCCATTAATCGGCGCGGGCAACCGTATAGACTTCCGTCGGCCGGGTCCGGCCCCGGACGACCACCTTGTCGACCAGGGTGAAATCGAATTCCAGGCCCTGCCCTGCGGCCTCCATCGTCGGGCCCGTCAGCATGATGTAGGTACCGTAGTCCTTGTTCAGCTGTTCCAGCCGGGCCGCGATATTCACCTCGTCACCATGGACCGTGAACAGCAGGCGTTCCGGAGACCCCACCGCACCAGCGGTCATCAGACCGGTATTGATTCCGCAGCGGGTCCTGATCTGCAGCTGCCGTGCACCGAAACGGCGGCTTGCCATCAGTTCCTGAATGCCAAGCGCGGTCTGCAATGCGCTCGCTGCATGTTCGCCGTCTTCCGTGACCGTGTTATAGGCAACCAGCATCGCATCCCCCTCAAACTGCACGATGGTGCCGCCGAAATCGTCAATCACTTCGGCGACCGCGGTGAAATAGTCATTCAGCAGGGCAACAAGTTCTTCCGGCTCGACTTTTTCGGATATGGTGGAGAAGCCCTCGATATCGGTAAACATGACCGTCGCTACCTTGACTTCCGCATCCCCCGGCTGAAGCACCTTGTCCGCGCGCGTGATACGCGACGCAATCTCGGGGGAAACGAACCGCGACAGTTCCGATACGGCAGAATGATCAGCAATCGCCGTGGTCATGGTCCGGCGGGCGCGGACCAGTGCAATGAACAGGACAAAGGTCACCATCAGGATGGACAGGATCTTGTCCACCTCCCCCCCGATCAGGATCTTGTCAGAGGTTACATATTCAACGTAATCGCGGGTGATGACCGTATCCGCAAACGGGTCCGACAGGGCATAGAACAGCATGTAGCTCCAGGCGGCGGCGGCAGTAATACCGGCGACCAGAACATAGATCGGGTCGAATCGCAGCGCCCGCAGAGAAATGAAGATGAAGACATATAACAGGGTTGGCGCTTTCAGATAAAACGGGGCCGGCTGCATGTACTGGATGTGAAAGCTCCAGATCAGCACCATCAGGATGGTGATATCGACAATCACCGAGACAAACAAAATCCAGCTCGGCATCACCGACCTGTAGGCCATGCCAAGACGTATCACCGTGAACAGGATATAGGCACCAAGCGCCCAGGGAACCGGCTGGAAAGGATGTCCTTCCGCCGGCTGCGGTGCCAGTGCGAACAGTACCGACCAGGCGCAGACCAGCAGCAGCTGCATCCAGCCGATGAGAATTTCACTCTGCATCTGCTGGCGTTCGATCTTCTCCAGCACCCGGGCCGGCAGATTGGTTGAAGGTTTACCCCCGAACAGAAATTCAATAATGCCTGACACCTGTTTCCCGCCTTGTTCACTGTCCGGGGAAACTATAGCCCGAATGACCAGCCGAAGACCGAAGCAAATCGCTCACAGGGCGACACGTTAGCGTGACGGTTTCGCGATACCGGCCGGCGGGCTGTAGCGTTCGGAAATTCTGGCCCAGGCGCGGGCCCTGAACCAGGGGTCCCTGATCGAGCGCGCCAGATCAATCGCTTCAGACCGGTAGGCAATACCGGCAAAGCGGCCCTCCGCTCCATTCCCGAACTCCGCATCCAGGCTGCACAGCAGCCAGACACGGGCAAGCCGGTCAGGCACAGCGTCGATTGAACCGCGCGCAACAGCCATCAGATCAGGTATCCCGGCCTTATCGTCCGGCCTCGTTTTGACAGAAAGCAAGCGCAGGGCGGCAACCGCCTTCAGCCTGTCATCGTCAATCTGCTGCAGGGCTTCTTCCGCTGCCTGCAGATCATCCAGCGCAATCCAGACATCGACAATCCGGGCAAACGCATAGGAGCGGGCGTAGGAGAGCTCGATACGGGATGCAATCATTACCGCCAGTTCGGCCAGTGGCAGCGCGCGGTCCGGATCCCGGTACACCAGCAATGCAAGCCGGGCCAGCCCTACCGCCTTGTAGCGCAGCTGGCGCACCCCGGCGAGAACAACCAGCGCCCGGTCACTGTCACCGGACCGGGCGTGGGCCAGTGCAAGGGCAATCCGGGCAGAAACCTGATCATCGTTCCGGGCGGCATAGGGCGCGAAAGCCTGTTCTGCTTCGTCCAGCCGGTCAAGCTCGGCCAGGCGCTCAACCAGCGCCAGTTCAGCGGCTCTCCGGGCCCCCGCCTCCACCGGAAGCAGCGCCCGGTAGTGATCGATCATCCCGGAATACTGTGCCTCGTTTCCCAGCTTCAGCCAGACGGAGGCGCTGCGCAGCAGGTCATCTGGTGCCGTTTGCCTTCCGTCAGGACCACCGGTATCTGCCGCCCGCAATGCCTGCTCCGCCTCGTCAGGACGGCCATCCTGCAGATACAGTTCGGCAATATCCAGAAATGCCGCCGATTGCTGCTGCGGGTCCGGAATGGCGGCAGCAGTCTCCGCAGCCAGCGGCCCCGGCACCGCCCGGACAAGAGCACCGGCAATCCGGCGCATGCCGACGAGCACCGCCCGCGGATCCGACAGCTGCTGTGTCGTGGCCAGCGCATTGCCGAGATAACCAGCATTGGCCTGAGCGACCAGAATCTCGGAATAGGCCCAGTCCCGCTGCCTGTGATCGAGTACAGCATCGGCTGCCGCCAGGGCCTCCGTCAGCAGGCAGCGCGTCCCCGGGTCAGAAAAACAGCCTTCCGGATCGCGGTTCGATGTCACCGGAACCGCGACCGCCCTTTCCAGAAAATCACGCGTGTCCTTGCTGTCCTGCAATGCCCGCCGTGCCTGTTCCCGCTGTCTTTCAGTCGCACCGGCCAGACGTTCCTGCATCAGATCGACGTCAACCATCAGCGCCAGACGGTCGACCAGATCACGGGTCAGCAGAGGATCCGGTTCAAGCCGGTCCGACGGCACCGCAGGCCCGCCGGTAATGCCGGCCAGTGCCTCCGCCAGTTGCTGGTTGAAACGGCCATCCACAGGCCCGGCGTACCGGCCAAGCCGCGTCAGCAGTTCCTGGGCGCGGGTCACCGGCGGGTCGGGGTCCAGCAGCAGAACTGCACCGCCTGTCGTTGAACCCTGTCCGGAAAGTGCCGCGACCTGAAGCAGTTCGCTTCCCGTGTCCGGCGACGCAGCAGGGGTTTGCTGCATCGCCATCAGCAAACAGGCGCTGACAAGCAATGTCGCAGTATAACCGGTTATGAGACCCTGCCGAATATCCATGACTGAATATAGTATGTCAGCGGACGGCCCGTCGCTTCGTAATTCTGCTGATGGTAATGCCGGCCATCACCAGTATCAGGGCAATGGTCTCATTCAGGCCGATCGTCTCCCCCAGCAATATACCGCCCAGCAGGACACCGGTTACCGGAACGATGAAGTTGACCTGAGACATGAAGGACGCCCCTGCGTCGGAGATAATCCGGAACAGCAGCAACGCCGCCAGCGCCGTCGGGACGACCGCCAGATAGAGGATGATTGTCCACTCGCTCACGGAATAAGTGAAATCCGGTACCGGCTCCAGCAGCAGAGCCAGTGGCGTGATCACAATGGCGGAGCAGATCATCGCTGCTGTGGTTCCGGCGTAAGGGTGCACATGCGCCGTCCGTCTGGTCAGCACACTGGCCACCGCATAACAGACAGCCGCCCCCAGAATGGCCGCCTGAGCCACCAGTTCGTTCCCCAGCCCGGCAAGTGCATCAACGCCGAACAGAACGGCGACCCCGCACAGGCCGACACCCAGACCCAGCGCCTTGAACAGGGTAATCCTGTCGTCACTTGTCAAAAAATGACTGAGGCACAGCGCCGTCAGCGGCGACACCGCCATCAGAATTGCCGCCGTGCCGCTTTCCACCACCTGCTCCCCCCAGTTGATCAGGAAGAATGGCAGGGCCGAGTTCAGACAGCCGACAACCGCGAGAATCATCCAGGTCGACAGATCGCCAGGCAGCCGGTAGCCGCGCCATCGCACAAACCCCAGCAACAATATTGCCGCAATAACGATGCGGATGGCTGCCAGATTGAGCGGAAGGATAAACTCCATTGCCGCACGAATTCCGGTAAATGATGACCCCCAGATCATCCCCAGCAAACCGAGACGCATGTAATCAGAGGCGATTGGTGACCGCATCCGGTTTCTCTCCTGACAACGATAAGTGGTCTTGTCCGGACCAATACAATCCGGCTTTGCAATCAATGCGAAGCAGGGTTGCATGCACTTCTGCCGACCGGCAGGTCAAGTAAAAGAGCACCGATAATAGACTGAAATTTCAGAGCTTCATGGAATTTCGTGATTGGATAGCCTGTTGACGAAGCCCCACGTTGTGTTAGCGTTTTTACCTGTAGCTTGATGGGGGGTCCGTTTTTCGGGCCGAAAGCTACGATCCAACACGACCAGCTCTAAAGAGAACAGGGAGTTTCAGTAATGAGCACATTGAAGATTTTCGCAGCGGCAGCCGCCGGTGCAGCGCTCTTCGCGGGAGCCGCCACGGCAGCCACCCTCGATGACGTGAAAGCAAAAGGTTTCCTCCAGTGCGGTGTGAGCCAGGGTCTGCCCGGCTTCTCCAATCCGGATTCAAACGGTAACTGGTCAGGTATCGACGTTGACCTGTGCCGGGCCGTTGCGGCCGCCGTCTTCGGCGATGCCACCAAGGTCAAGTACACACCGCTTTCGGCGAAAGAGCGTTTCACCGCTCTGCAGTCCGGCGAAATTGACCTTCTGTCGCGTAACACGACATGGACCAACACCCGCGACACATCGCTGGGTCTCGATTTCGTTGGCGTCAACTATTATGACGGCCAGGGCCTGATGGTTCGTAAAAGCCTCGGTGTGAAAAGCGCCAAGGAACTCAGCGGCGCCGCCGTCT
This sequence comes from Rhodospirillales bacterium, assembly GCA_040219025.1. Lineage (GTDB taxonomy): Bacteria > Pseudomonadota > Alphaproteobacteria > Rhodospirillales > HT1-32 > HT1-32. The sequence continues at coordinate 98,369 of JAVJTE010000025.1, forward strand.
GCACCAACACCGGCACCACGACCGAACTGAACGTGTCCGATTACTTCCGCGCCAACAAGATGGAGCTGAAGCTGGTCGCGTTTGAAAAGGCTGATGAAGTTGTCCAGGCCTATGACTCCGGCCGTTGCGACGTCTACACCACTGACCAGTCGGGTCTGGCTGCACAGCGTACCAAGCTGGCCAAGCCGGACGATCACGTAGTTCTGCCGGAAATCATTTCCAAAGAGCCGCTTGGTCCGGTTGTCCGTCAGGGCGACGACGTTTGGGCTGACATCGTCCGCTGGACGCTGAATGCCATGATTACCGCCGAAGAATTCGGTGTGACATCTGCCAATGTCGGCGAAATGGCCGAATCCAAGAACCCGGAAATCGGTCGCCTCCTCGGCACCACCGATGGCGCCATGTGCACCAACCTCGGTCTTGATGCCACCTGCTTCGCTGCTGCGATCAAACAGGTTGGTAACTATTCGGAATCGTTCGAGCGCAATGTCGGTCCGAAGACCGCACTGGGCCTCGGCCGTAACCTGAACGCCCTGTGGTCACAGGGTGGCCTGATGTACTCACCGCCGTTCCGGTGAGCCGGGTCTGAAGTCCGGGGGATGCCTGTTTCACAGGTATCCCCCTCTTCTGTTTGAACAACTGAACGGTCTCCGTTCGACACCATGGCTTTCAGGGGGGCTTTATGGCTGTTGATACGAAACCCGCACAGGGCGATGGACCACCTAAGGCGAAGGTGGCTATCTGGAATGATCCTGTAGCACGGGGCATTTTTTTCCAGCTTTTGCTTATCGTGGCGATTGTCTGGTTTGGTTATTTCCTTTTTTCCAACACGGTCGCGAACCTTGAGCGCCAGAATATTGCGTCTGGCTTCGGCTTTCTGAGTTCAGAAGCCGGGTTCAACATCATTCAGACACCGATCGAATATACGGAGGCTTCCAGTTACGGAACCGTCTTCCTGATCGGGCTGATCAACACCGTCATTGTTGCCGTGATCGGCTGCGTACTGGCAACCATTCTCGGCTTCATCATGGGGGTTGCCCGGTTGTCTTCCAACTGGCTGGTCTCCAATCTCGCCGCTGTCTATATCGAGATATTCCGGAACGTTCCGCTGCTGCTGCAGATATTCTTCTGGTATTTCGCGGTGTTGCGGTCACTGCCCGATTTCCGGGACAGCCTGACAATGTTCGGTGAGTCAGCCTTTCTGAACAATCGCGGTCTGTATATTCCGCGACTGGTTCCCGAAGACGGGTTCGGACTGATTATCATCGCCTTCGGGCTCGGTATCGTCGCAACCATCTTTGTGGCCAAATGGGCCAAGAAGCGCCAGGAAGCAACCGGCGAGCAATTCCCGGTTTTCTGGACAGCCGTTGGCCTGATCATCGGCCTGCCGATTGTTGTCACCCTGCTCAGCGGCAGTCCCTTTACCTGGGAATATCCGACACGGTCCCGCTTCAATCTTTCGGGCGGTATCACCCTGATCCCCGAATTGATGTCACTGGTGGCTGCCCTTTCGATCTATACGGCATCCTTCATCGCCGAGAACGTGCGGTCGGGCATCGAGTCCGTCAGCCACGGCCAGACAGAGGCCGCCGGGGCGCTCGGCCTGCGTAACGGGCCCACGCTGCGTCTGGTTGTCATTCCGCAGGCCATGCGGGTGATTATCCCGCCCCTGACCTCGCAATATCTCAATCTGACAAAGAACTCGTCACTGGCTGCGGCGATTGCCTATCCCGATCTGGTGTCGATCTTTGCCGGCACCACACTGAACCAGACCGGACAGGCCGTCGAAGTGCTCTGTATGGTTCTGGCGGTCTATCTCGGCATCAGTCTCATCATCTCGACCCTGATGAACTGGTATAATGACAAAATGGCTTTGGTGGAGAGGTGACATGAGCGCAACATTTACGCCAAAACCCGCCCGCCCTGCCCCGACCAGTACGACCGGATTTATCGGCTGGCTGCGGCAGAGCCTGTTCAGTTCCATCGCCAACTCGGTGCTGACGTTTTTCTGTCTGGGGCTGATCGTCTGGTATGTACCGGGCATTCTCGACTGGCTGTTCTTCAGTGCAACATGGGTCGGTGAAACGGCTGCGGACTGCAAATATGAAGGGGCCGGTGCCTGCTGGGTCTATGTCGGAGAGTGGTGGAACTACTTCATGTATCTCCGCTATCCGGTGGAGGAACAGTGGCGGATCGACACGATGTACATCATCGCCATTCTGGCAGGTGTACCACTGTTGCTGCCGATGGTTCCGCGCAAGATCAAGATGATCCTGGGTGTCTTTCTGCTGATCCCCTTCCCGGTCATCTCGTTCTTCATGTTTGTCGGGGGCAGCTTCGGCCTGACCTACATCGAGACCAATCTCTGGGGCGGGATGTTCCTGACGCTGGTGATTGCGATCACCGGTATTGTCGCCTCCCTGCCACTGGGCATTCTGCTGGCACTCGGGCGCCGGTCGCAAATGCCGGCTGTCCGGTCGGTCTGCGTGGTGTTTATCGAGTTCTGGCGCGGCATCCCGCTGATTACGGTGCTGTTCATGTCCTCGGTGATGCTGCCGCTGTTCCTGCCGGAAGGCGTGAACTTCGACAAACTGCTCCGTGCGCTGATCGGCGTGGCACTCTTTTCGTCAGCCTATATGGCGGAAGTGATACGCGGCGGACTTCAGGCCATTCCGAAAGGTCAGTACGAGGCGGCTTCCGCTCTCGGCCTGAACTTCTGGAAATCGATGGGCCTGATCATTCTGCCGCAGGCGCTGAAAATCGTTATCCCTGGTATCGTCAATACCTTCATCGGCCTGTTCAAGGACACCACACTTGTCCTGATCATCGGTCTGTTCGACCTGCTGGGCGCGGTTCAGTCCAGCTTCTCGAACCCCGACTGGAAAGACTTTCCGCATGAAGGTTATGTATTTGCCGCCTTTGCCTTCTGGGTCTTCTGTTTCGGGATGTCGCGTTATTCAATCGCTCTCGAACACAAGCTCCATACCGGGCACAAGCGCTAGGAGACTGACAAATGGCTACTGAAAATCTGGCTATCGAACTGAAAGACATGAACAAGTGGTACGGTCAGTTCCACGTGCTCAAGGACATCAACCTGCAGGTCGCACGCGGCGAGCGTATCGTGATCTGCGGCCCCTCCGGATCGGGTAAATCCACCATGATCCGCTGTATCAACAGGCTGGAAGAGCATCAGGAAGGCCAGATCATTGTCGATGGCAATGAGCTGACAAACGACCTGAAGAAGATCGACGAAATCCGTCGTGAAGTCGGCATGGTGTTCCAGCACTTCAACCTGTTTCCGCATCTGACCATTCTGCAGAACTGCACCCTCGCACCGATCTGGGTTCGCAAGATGCCGAAGAAACAGGCGGAAGAGGCCGCGATGAAATATCTGACCCGGGTCAAGATCCCCGAGCAGGCACACAAATATCCGGGCCAGCTTTCCGGTGGTCAGCAGCAGCGTGTGGCCATTGCCCGCTCGCTCTGCATGAACCCCCGGATCATGCTGTTTGATGAACCGACATCGGCCCTTGATCCGGAAATGATTTCCGAAGTTCTCGACACCATGGTGTCGCTGGCGGAAGAAGGCATGACGATGCTGTGTGTGACCCATGAAATGGGCTTCGCACGGAAAGTCGCCGACCGGGTCATCTTCATGGATGCCGGTGAGATTGTTGAAGAAAACAACCCGGAAGAATTCTTCAACAACCCGCAGAATGACCGCACAAAACTCTTCCTGAGCCAGATTCTGGGTCATTAACTCTGGTCAGACCGGTCATATGGGAATGAAACTGCGACGCCCGACGGTCCCGATGGTTCGTCGGGCGATTTGCATCGCATCGGTCGTCGGCCCCACCCTGGTTCTCATCAACCAGGGTGATCTGCTGTTCGGCGAAGGTACACTCAACTACGCTAAAGCGGCACTGACGGCACTGGTGCCCTTCTGCGTTTCAATGTTCAGTGCCATGGCGACAACGGAAGAAACATGCAGACCATAAGATTTCAGGATGGCGATTCTGCCCCCCAGTTTGGTGTCCTTGATGGTGACCGGATCCACCCGCTCCCCGACGCGCCCTGGTTCGGTATGGGGATGGTCGGCAATCCGGTACCGCTTGCCGTTGTAAAGCTGCTGGCACCGGTGACACCCCAGCGCATTTTCTGCGTCGGTCTGAACTACCGGGCACATGCCGCTGAAATGAAGCTGGACCTGCCGACGCGGCCGATGCTGTTCACCAAACCCTCAACCACGGTTGTCGGGCCGGACAGCAATATCGAATATCCGCATGAAGCGGAAATCGTTCATCACGAAGCCGAACTGGCAGTGGTTATCGGAACCGCCGGACGGCGCATCCCTGTTGAATCGGCGCTGGATCACGTCTTCGGCTATACGGCAGCCAACGATGTCAGTGAACGTGTCATCCAGAAGGCAGAGATGGCCTCCGGTGCCCTGCTGATCTGCAAGGGCTATGACAGCTTCTGCCCGCTCGGTCCCGTGATCGAGACCGAACTCGATCCGTCCGGCCTGGATATCGCCTGCCGGGTGAACGGCAAAACCCGCCAGAATTCCAATACATCCGATTTCATTTTCACCGTTCCGCAGATTATCGCCGATATCAGCGCGGCAATCACCCTGCTGCCGGGCGATGTCATCCTGACCGGAACCCCGGAAGGGGTTGGACCGATCAGCCCCGGAGACACTGTCGAAATTGAAATTGCCGGTATCGGCGTGCTGCAGAATCGGGTCGTCGCAGAATCCTGACGCATGCGCTGACCGATAAATCAGCAACCTCCGTTACAACAGGCGCCGGAAGCTTGCGGGATGTCCGGGAGCGCCGTCCTTCCCGCAGGTATCATCAGACGCCGGGCATGACCGCGACACCGCCCCGTGGCCCCGTATTCAGGCGCTCGGCGAACTGCGGCTCCAGCGGGCGTCCGTGATGAAGATTGAGCCACAGCCTGAGCAGCCGGCGTTTTTTCCGGGGATCATCATAGTCTTCGAAATCTGTGCGCGCGTGAAGCACGCTGTGATTGTTCAGTAACTGAATGTCGCCGCGCTTGAAATCCATGTCAAAACGAATGCCGTCGGAAAGGGCGATCTGCCCGACCGTCTTCACCGCTTCCAGCTCGAGGCCGGTGAGAGGCATGCCGGCCTTGGCCATGCCATCGACGATGCTGCGTTCGTTGAACCGGCAGCTCAGCAGGCCCTGAAAATAGCTGAAAACCGGCACCCGGTGATTGGTGACCTCCTCCGGGTCGCCGGTTGCCCCCTCGCCCCGCAGATCATAATGGAAGCCCCGGAACAGGGGCTCCAGAAATTCCGGTCGGGTCTCCAGCAGACGGTTGAAGATGGCACCGGAACTGGCCACGATGCTCTCGCCGCCGGTCTTTGACGGATGCATGCATAACAGGCCGACAATATCGGAACTGTCGCAATGCGCCTTGATGCCGTTGTTGGTGGTGTATCCCCGGACATTCTTTGAATAGTAGTCCCGGCCATGGTCCTTTACCTCGCCGATACGGTGACCTCTGGCATTCTGGGTGATCGGGACACCAAGATGACAGGCCAGCCCCCAGTACAGGGCGTAGGCGAAGCGGTCGTCATAATCATCAACCTGCAGTCCCCGGATCAGCAGAATGCCGCGCCCCTGTTCCAGATCATGCTGAAACTGCTTCATCTTCGCGCCAAATACCGGCAGCGGAAAATCCGACTCGTCAAATTCGTAGGCACCGCGTCCTGTAGCCAGAACCGCTTCCGTTGCAGCCTCGATTTCCCGTATCTCGGACTCTGACAGAAGGTAAATCCAGTCCTTGTCCTGACGCAGTTGATCTGCTGTCCATACACTTGCAGCAGTATAAGGTTTGGTGAGTAAAGCCTGCATAGCCGGTGTCCCGAATGTGAGATCTATAAATTTGTTCGGACATTATAACGATATTCTGGAAGGAACGACAAGATGGCTGATGACCTCAATGACATGAAGGAACTTTCCGGCAGGGTTGCCATCGTCACAGGCAGCGCGCGAAACATTGGCCGCGCCAGCGCCATAGAACTGGCGCGTGCCGGGGCCGCCGTGATGGTGCATGCAAGAACCTCTGGCGGGGACTGCCAGGAAACGGTTGATCTGATCCGGTCGATTGGCGGTCACGCCGAATACCGGCTGGCCGATGTTACCGACCCGGGCGCGGTTGCCGGGCTGGTCGCCGAGACCGCCGACATCTTTGGCGGGGTCGATATTCTGGTTTCCAACGCCGCAGAACGCAGCGCCTGCCGCTTTCAGGATCTCGACTGGGAACTGTTCTCGCGAACCGTCGATATCGCCCTTGGCGGCCTGTTTCATCTGGCCAAGGCCGGCTGGCCGGAACTGGCAAAGCGCGGTGGTGGCTCAATCATTGCCATGGGTGGCATGACATCATTCACCGGGTTGATACACCGGGCACATGTCACCGCAGCCAAATCAGCCGTTTCCGGCCTGATTCGCAATCTCGCGCTTGATCTGGCAGAAGAAAATATCCGCGCCAATACAATTATGGTCGGTCAGATTGAAACACTGAACGCCGATGGCTCACGCAAGAAGAAACCGCATGACGGCACCATCAACATTCCGCTGGGCCGACTTGGACAACCGCAGGATATTGCTGGTCTTGTGCGTTTTCTGAGTGGTCCTGCTGCCGGTTATATTACGGGCCAGAGCCTGCACTGTAACGGTGGTGCGCTGACGGTGCCCTGACAGATATTATCACATTTATGACAGCTTTCCTCTATCGACAGTTGCTATCGCCGCTAAAAGTCCTACAAATGTATTAGGGCTCGAGGGGGTGTCATTTTACGGTTATTGGAACTTGAGCATGAAAAAAAACAAATCGACTGAAAAAGTCGTCGCTGAGTCCGGTCGCGGACGCATCCGGGGACGGACTGCATCCGGAAAACCCAACCCTGTCGATGTACATGTCGGTGGGCGACTGCGTGAGCGCAGGACACTCCTGGGAATGAGCCAGACATCGCTTGCCGAAGCCATCGGCCTGACCTTCCAGCAGGTCCAGAAATATGAAAGCGGTGCCAACCGGATGGGCGCATCGCGGCTTTTTGAGATGGCCACGGTGCTGGATACGGATATTTCCTACTTCTTTGAAGGCATGTCCGATGATGTCGCAGCCTCCAGTCCGCGCCAGATCATGGACCGAGATACCGATCCGGAAGTCGAGGAAACCCGCAATCCGATGCTCCGTCGGGAAACTCTGGAACTGGTCCGTGCCTTCTACAAATTCCCGACCACCGAGATGCGCGAACAGTTTACCAATCTGACGCAGTTGCTGTCGGCTGAAGAGAAAGCTCTCAAGGCTGCAAAGACGAAGCGCAAATCAAAGGCAGCGAAAGCCTGACAACCTAGCTCCGGGACTTTGGCCGGATATCGCTGCGGTAGCGCGGCCTGTCCGGCTGCGGCGCAGGCAATGGTTCTGTCTCTCTGAGTGTGGTGCGGCATCGACGGGTCAGTTCCTTGTATTCGTCGGTGCCCTTGACCTTCCAGGCAATTTCACCCTCGCCAAGCGCCCGGACAACCTTTGCCGGCAACCCCGCTGCAAGCGAATTCGCGGGAACTTCAAAACCTGCCTTCACAAAGGCCATGGCGGCGACAAAAGCGTTCTCGCCGATGATCGCACCATCCATGACCACGGCATTCATGCCAACCAGCGCATTCCGCCGGATGGTGCAGCCATGCAGCACGGCACCATGCCCGATATGTCCGTCAACCTCGACCAGGGTATCGGTTCCCGGAAAGCCGTGCATGACGCAGTTATCTTGAAGGTTGCTCCCTGATTCGAGAATGATCCGCCCGAAGTCTCCCCGCAGGCTGGCCCCCGGACCGACATAGCAATCCGGCCCGATAATGACATCGCCGATCAGTACAGCTGTCGGATGGACAAAGGCTGTCGGATCGACAACCGGGATCAGGTCTTCGATGGCATAGATACGGGCCACAATTCTATCCTCTTGCAGGGTGCCGCCGGGTCGGCATTGACCGGGCGGGCAGTCATTGCATAATCCAGCCTCATCCGGGTGGCAACGCAGACAATGCATCCCCCGCTCCCTCCCGACAGATCGGAGACGGCATCATGAGTTATCAAACCATCCAGTATGAAGAGCGCGATGGCTATGCCGTCCTGACCCTGAACCGGCCGGAGCGGCTGAACGCCTTTACCGGCGTCATGCATGCTGAAATCCGCGAAGCCCTGGACCGGGTCGCCGGCAACAAAGCCAACCGGGCGATGATACTGACCGGTGCAGGCCGGGGGTTCTGTGCCGGACAGGATCTGAACGACCGGGTGATGGGCGATGACGATGCCCCTCCACCCGATCTCGGCCACACCCTGGAGACGCTTTACAACCCGCTGGTCCGGACGATCCGTGCGCTCGAAATGCCGGTGATTTCTGCCGTTAACGGCGTTGCCGCCGGTGCAGGTGCCAATCTGGCACTCGGCGGCGACCTGGTGATCGCTGCCCGCTCCGCAAAATTCATTCAGGCGTTCTGTCGCATCGGACTGGTGCCGGATGGCGGCGGGACATGGTTGCTGCCCAATCTGGCCGGACGGGCGAAGGCGATGGCGATGGCCATGCTGGGTGAGCCCGTCAGCGCCGAGGAAGCCGAGCGTATCGGTCTGATCTGGAAAGTTGTCGAAGACGAGGCACTGATGCCGGAAGCCTGCAAGCTTGCCTCACGGCTGGCGACCCAGCCGACGGCGGGTCTGGTAGCCATCAAGCAGCTGATTACCGCGGCCAGTTCAAACAGTCTGGACGCGCAGCTCGATCTTGAACGCGACACCCAGCAGCGTCTGGGCCGCAGCCATGATTACCGGGAGGGTGTGCGTGCCTTCCTCGGCAAGCGCGAGCCGGTCTTCAAAGGCGAATAAGCCGCCCGGAAAGCCGGTTCAGGCAGGCTGCCAGTCCGACCGGACATCGGCCACCGTGGCCCGGGGGCGTTCGTCCGGTTTATCCTGCGCGCTGCCGATATAGACATAGCCGGCAAGCTTCTCGTCCGGTGCAAGTCCGACAAGTTTGAGGAAGTCCGCATCATAGGCATACCATTCGGTCAGCCATTGCGCGGCATAGCCCAGGGCATGAGCCGCATTCAGCATGTTCATGCAGACCGCACCGGAGGACAGCACCTGTTCCCATTCGGGGATTTTCGGGTGCGCAGGCGCTGCTTTCGACACAACGGCAACCACGACAGGCGCCCTCAGCAGACGGGTCCGTTCGATCACCAGCTGCTGCTCCCGGCAGCCTTCATTCTTCCGCCGGAAAATATCTTCGAGCTTTTCCCCGAGAACGGCACGGGCATCACCGGCAATCACGATATAGCGCCAGGGAAACAGCTTCCCGTGGTCCGGCACCCGCAAACCGGCACCGAGAATTTTATCCAGTGTTTCCGGGTCAGGGCCCGGCTCGTCCATCATGCGGGCGAGGACCGAACGGCGGGACATGAGGAATTCATAATGTTCTGACACGGGCTTCTCCGGAAGGCGAAAATCACAGGACCTGATATCTGCTGACTTCACAGGCGATCTTCAAGCCCATTCCGCAAGTCAGTTCGGAAACCACACCTCACCGGACTCAAGATATTCACGCAGGTAAATATCCGAGCGCCCCATATCCTGAAAAACGACATCAAGGATTGAATGGATCTGTGTGACAAAATCCGGCGGGTGAAGATCCTGCGCAGCCTCGACCCGTTTCAGAAGTTCATCATGCTCCACGGCGTGGGATTCAGTCTCCGGAAAGCCGATTTCTGACATGAATGCCTCTTCGTTGCTGAAATGGTCTTTCAGCATTCGCGCAACTCTTGAAAGTGCTGTCCTGACGCCGGCGGGATCAGAAACATCCGCCGATTTCTTCACCTCGCTGATTTCAGTCAGAATTGCCTGATGCTCTTCATCAATCGACTCTACACCGATCAGAAAGCCGGATGGTATTGTATACTGCATATATCTGCCCCTTTGCATATCCGGATAATATTGGTCTGCAGCCAGCATGAAATACGCACATTTACGTATGTACAGAGGATCAACGATTTAAGTAAGGTCAGCCTGTTCATCCACTCCAGATAGGGTCAAAAGAATGAGCGGGTCAGGAAACGAACGGTTCTTCGACAAAGATGATATCATTGTCAGTAAAACAGACCTCAAGGGTCGTCTGACCTACGCCAATGACATCTTCCTCTCCATCGCCGACTACAAGGAAGCCGAGGTTCTCGGGCAGCCGCATAGCCTGATCCGCAATCCCGACATGCCACGCGCCGTATTCAAGCTGCTGTGGGACAGAATCAGTTCCGGCAGGGAAATTTTCGCCTACGTCGTGAACCGGACAAAATTCGGAGATTATTACTGGGTACTGGCCCACGTGACACCAAGCCGCGACAGCAAGGGCGAAATCAACGGCTATCATTCAAACCGGCGGGTACCCGACCGGCAGATCATCCAGGACACGATTATTCCAATGTACGGGAAGATGCGGCGTCTGGAGGATGATACGGCCAACCGGAAGGACGGAATGGCGGCCTCGGCAAAGCTGCTTGAAGACTTTCTCAAGAACAGGAACCAGAGCTACGACGAGTTCATCGCCCGCATTCAACAAGCCGCCTAGGGGGGTCGCAAAATGTACATCGCGTCAGGCAAGAACGAGATCAACGAAATACTTGCGGTTTGCAAGGCCGTCGCAAACGGGGATTTCAATGCCCGGATCACCAAAAGCAAATCGACAGGCAAATCGCTTGAACTGGTCAATGCAATCAACCGTCTGATCGACCGGACAGACGCTTTCGTGCGCGAAGCTGCGGCAACAATGGACCATGTTCAGCAGAATAAATACTATCGCCGCATTTCGACAACGGGGATGGTCGGCGACTTTCTGGCAGCAGCGGAAGTCATCAACGCCGCCACGATAAATGTCGAGGACCGGATCAACAAATTCTCTGCCATTATCGACGGGTTTGAAGGCACCGTCGGCGAAGTCGTCTCCACAATTTCATCCGCCGCGACCGAATTGCGCAGCTCTGCCGAAACCATGAGCACGACCGCTGACAGCACCAGCCATCAGGCCACGACTGTCGCCGCTGCTGCTGAAGAGGCTTCGGTCAACGTCCAGACCGTTGCCGCTGCTGCCGAAGAGCTTTCATCCTCGATTGCCGAAATCAGCCGGCAGGTCGACAGTTCTGCGACAATCGCCGAGACCGCCGTCTCAAATGCGGCAAATGCTTCGGAGCGGATCAAGCAAACCTCTGCGGCAGCATCTGAAATCAGCGAGGTGCTCACGCTGATTGAAGATATCGCCGAGAAGACCAACCTGCTTGCCCTGAACGCCACGATCGAAGCCGCCAGAGCCGGTGAAGCCGGCAAGGGGTTCGCGGTGGTCGCCTCCGAGGTGAAGGATCTGGCAAACCAGACTGCCCGGGCGACGGACCAGATCCGTTCGCGCATCGACGCTATGACGTCAGCAACCCGCGAGACGGTGACCGCCGTTGACGAGATCAACGAAATCATCGGCAAGATCCGGGAAAACAGTCTGGGTATCACTGATGCCATGACCCAGCAGCGTGATGCCACCAACGAAATCGCCTCCAATGTCGAACAGGCATCGGCAGGGACATCCGAGGTTACCAGCAACATCCAGAACGTCACCGCCGCAGCCGTTGAGACCGGCAATGCAGCGGGCGATATCCTCAGCGCCTCAACGGAACTGTCACGACAGGGCGAAATTCTGAGCACAGAAGTCGGCAACTTCCTTGCTGAAGTCAGGAAAATGACCTGAGGCATGAGCCGTCCTGCCTGAATGGCAACCGAACACGGTGACATCGCCAAAGCGTGATACGAGTTTAGCAACCTCTGGCCGTCGAATGCGTTAATGTCCCGTCATCATCGTGATAACGGAGACTTCCCTTGCTGATCGACGCCCCTGTGCATATTGCGCCCTCAGATTGCCGCGGCGTTCCGGTGTCCTGCCGGAACGCCGACGCCCTCGACGGACTTGAAAAGGCGCTGATCTGCGCCCTCTCGTTTCGCGGCGATGCGATTGCCGAAATCGACCGGGTACTGGAGTCCCATCCCGACTTCATCATGGGTCACCTGTTCAAGGCAGCCTGGCTGACCCAGGCCATGGAAACCCGGATATACGGGGATATGCTGGCCGCCTGGAACCGGGCCAGTCAGCTGGCCGGAAATGCCAATGAACGCGAACTTGGCCACCTCACCGCTATCAGACACTGGATTGACGGCGACTTTCATCGGGCCGTGCAGGTCTGGGAAGATATCCTGACCCGCTGGCCGCTGGACCTCATGGCCCTGCAACAGGCACATCTCAGCCATGTTCTGCTGGGTGATACGGATGGCCAGCGCGACACTGTCGCCCGGGTTTTCCCGCTGTGGGACGAATCCCTGCCCGGCTATGAATTCGTGCTTGGCTTCTACGCCTTCGGGCTGGAGGAGAACGGCGACTATCACCGGGCGGAGGAACTGGCCCGCCAGGCCCTCGCCATCCGCCCCGACAATCCCTATTCCGTTCATGCGGTTGCCCATGTCATGGAGATGCAGGGCCGCCAGCATGGCGGCATCCGCTTCATGGCAGATTACCGCCGCTACTGGGGAGATTCGAATTTTGCCAACCATCTGTGGTGGCATACTTCCCTGTTTCACATCGATATCGGCCAGACTGACCGCGCCCTGAACATTTATGACGCCCATCTCCGCTCAAAGGAGCATGACGGCGACAAATACGAAGAACTGGATGCCTCTGCCCTGCTCTGGAGGTTACGGCTGCTTGGTGTGCAAACCGGGTCGCGCTGGCGACAGCTGGCTGAAAAGTGGGAGCCGTCCGCCGTCGACACCCTCTATGCCTTCAACGATGTCCATGCGATGATGGCTTTTGTCTCGGACGACCGGACAGAAGCGCAGCATGCGCTGCTGACCGCCAACGAGCGCTATCTGGAGAATGCCAGCGACGCCAATGCTGCCATGAGCCGCGAGATCGGCCTGCCGTTCTGCCTTGCCATGCAGGATTTTCATCATGAAAGGTACGGTGATTGCGTCGACCGCCTGCTGCCGGTCCGATATCGCACCTGGCGGCTTGGCGGCAGCCGGGCCCAGCGCGATATCATCGGCTGGACCCTGCTGGAGGCTGCCCTGCGCGCCCGGCGATTTGAACTGGCACTGGCACTGGCGAATGAACGCTGCGCCCTGAAACCGGCCAGCCCGCAAAACTGGACCTATGTATCCCGGGCTTTTGCCGGTCTTGGAAAGACCTGTGAACGGAACCGCGCCCAGGCCCGTGCACAGGCTCTGATGGGAGAATAAGGCCGGGCCCCGCCGCACAGAGAGCAGGTTGTGATCGGATTTGCGTGAACCTATGCTGATGGCCTTGAACATCACGCATTCCGGGCATGACCGACAACCCCTACGCCAGCGACATTCTCCGTCATCTCGAACGGATCAGTCTGCGAAAGCGGAAAAGCCCGGTCGTCCTGTTCTTCGGGCGGGACGGCGCCTTTTCGGATAATTCCAAATATCTCTATCTCGATGCCGTTGCCGGTGATTACGGGTTCGAGCCGCTCTGGGTCACGTCCAGCAAGGCTGTTGGCGATCTTCTGAAAACCCGTTCCCTGCCCGTACTGCTGCTCGACAGCCCGCCCAAAGAGGCGCTGCGTGTTCTGCTCAAGGCGGCGGTCGCGGTGTTTTGTGTCAATCCCAACGATGCCTTTGCCGACCCGCATATCCGGGCATCTCTTGAGGGGGCTTTCCGGTTACAGCTCTGGCATGGTGTATTCGCCGGACTACAGGACCTGCAGGTCACCGACGTCGCCCCCCTGTTCAACCCGCGCCTGACCTATCAGCTTTACGGGGCCGCCAGTATCGATGCCATATTGTCACCGGCAGCCCGTTTTGACGACCGCTTTGCCGAGGCCTTCGGTGCCGGCGAGTTGCTGCGGGACGGCTATCCCCGAAACGAGGTGCTGTTTCGCGAACCGACCGGGCTGGACCGCCTTGGCGCATTCGGGATGCCGGACGAACTGACCGCAGGGAAATCCCGGAACGTTCTTTATTGCCCCTCGCATACCCGTGTCGGCGGGCCTGTCTGGCGGGAAGGCTGGTTGCTGGACAGGCTCCGGGAGGCACATGAAAAGTCCGGTGCCACCATCTTCATCAAACCGCATCCGTTTGAAGCGGCCATCGCGCCTGTGTCGCGTACCCTTGCGCCCGGCCTGCACCTGATCGCAGCCCTCGACGACATCTACCCGTCCCTGCGGCAATTTGACCTGCTGATCTCCGATTATTCATCCCTGATGGACGACTTTCACCTCACCGGCAAGCCGATGCTGGTCCTGCAAACCCCGCAGACCGAGAAAGTCCGGCAGCAACTGCTGCTGGCGGACCTGCATTACCGCGAACTGGCCCCTGTGGTCACAGCAGATGATCTGCCTGCCGCAATAGAGACCGCTCTCAGCAATACTTCCCCGCAGCCGGCAAGCGGCATTTACACCGAAGACCATCATGGATCCGCCGGACGCCTGAACCGCTATATTGCCGGAGAGGTCAGGCGGGGCTGTGCCGTCCGTTACCGGGCTACCGGGCTGAATGACCGGAAACCTGATCCCGGAGAGAATCCATCGTGAGATTGATGTTCAGAACTTTATCTGTCGCGACCTGCCTGCTGCTCGTCACTGCCTGTCAGGCAGATATTCCCGAGCCTGTGCCGGAAGCCCTGCAGACCCCGACCATATCGATGCCGGGAAGTGTTTTTATCCCCGCAGCCTTTGTCAGGGAAAACAAGGATCTGCTGGCTGCCCGCTGTCTGCGATCCGCACTCCCTGAGGACCCCATTACTTCCGTTCAGGCCCCGGCCGGTTACGGACTGGATGACCGATATATCAAGGCATCCGGTGCAATCATCAAAATGGGCACGGGCTGTCTGGGAAACAACGATCAGCAATGCCGGTCCGTGGTCGCAATGACGGCCAGCTGGGCGGACGCAAATGCTTCCATCGTGAACCGGACAGCAACAGATGACGGCCAGTTCTGGAACGACACGCTGACAGTTAATCTTTACGTCGCACGCCCCTTCATCGGTGCCTATTCGATCGCACGGGCACGCGGCTTTTCAGATGACGCCGTGGATCTGCGGATCATGACCTGGATGCATCATCTGCTCACCCGGGCATCTCACATGATGCGGGATGGCTCATTCTACCGGGAAGCCGGAATGAACAGGGCACCGAAGGCTGCACATAATCATGCGGCCGCTTCTGCTGCCGCCTGGATGGCCTTTGGCGCTCAATGGAACAATGCTGATGCCTTCAGACATGGTATCGAACAATGGTTCATTACGCTGCGCACCATGCGCGAAGACGGCAGCATGCCGATTGAGACAAGGCGTGGCGCGAGAGCTGTTTTCTATCAGGGACGCATTCTGAATGCGCTGGCATCAATTGCAGTCATGGCAGATGTTCAGGGCATCGATCTCTGGTCGCAGTCACCCGGCGGATCATCAACCATTCACAATGCCGTCCGCTTCATGCTGAAGGCGGTCGACGACCCTTCTGTCGTCTTTCCCTATGCACGGGAAAATGTCGCACCGGGACCGGACAAAAACTGGGAGAACCCCTATCTTGGCAGTCCGGACGGCGCTCTGGCCTGGATGATCCCCTACATGCATCGCTTCCCGGACCATCCCAACACTGCTGCCATTCTGAACGCCGGCCAGCGCAAGGGCTGGCAGACCAGAATGATCACTGTCGCCCTGAACAGGACATCACTCGGAACGGACTGGCTGGGGTTTGATGCTGCCTGCAGGTTCGGGAAGTTTTACCGGAAATAACGGTTCCTTCTCCCCGCTCCGCCATGCCGGATATTTCTGCATCACCGACGCAAAGATAGCCGACTCCAGAAAAACCTCAAGCCAGCCGCGAACCTTCGGCAAGTCCAGTCCGTCGAACCAGTCCTTATCGACATGTGCAAACTGGCGCACAAAGGGGGCGATGGCGGCATCCGCCAGCGACATCCGGTCCCCGGACAGAAAGGCCGAACGGGTCAGCCTGTCTTCCAGACCTGCCAGAAAACGCACCCCTTCCGCGCGATGGTGCAGCGGGTCGGTATCCTCCTCGTACCGGGTCGGATATTTGTAGCGGTCCAGATGATGTTTGAAAGGGCCATCATTTTCGGCAACCAGCGCCTCGATATCACCGGAGTCGCCGGTGCCCGGTGTCAGCCAGCCTTCCGGGTCGTTCAGCCCGAGCGCCCATGCCATGATCTGCTCGCTCTCCTCGATCACCCGGCCATCAGGCAGGACCAGCACCGGCACGGTACCCTTCGGCGATGCCTCAAGCATCTCCGCCGGCTTGTTCCTCAATACCACTTCCCGCAGGGCGCAGGTCTGGCCGCTGACGGCAATCGCCATCCGTGCCCGCATGGCGTAGGGGCAACGCCGGAAGGAATAGAGAACGGGTCGCTGAGTAGTCATCAGGCCACCTCGTCCGGCTGCTTCGTTGGCTTGCCGAATTCGGCACCGACATGGGATTCGCCCCGGCCTTCTGCCATTTCGACCTGCGCCTGACGCTCTGCATAGCGCTGTCGCTGTTCGTCGCTGCGCTCCCCAATACAATAGCTGCAGGAAATGCCGGGAACATAACTGGCAGACTCCCGGTCTGCCTTGCTGAGCGGGCGGCGACAGGCATGACACAATTCATGCTCGCCGATCTCCAGACCGTGCCCAACAGCAACCCGGTGATCAAAGACAAAGCACTCCCCCTGCCAGCGGCTTTCCGCTTCCGGCACCGTCTCCAGATATTTCAGGATGCCGCCTTTCAGGTGGTACACATCCTGAACCCCGTGATGCTTCAGGAAAGCCGTTGCCTTCTCGCAGCGAATACCGCCGGTGCAGAACATCGCGACCTTTTTGCTTTCCAGCTCCGCCCGGTGGCCCTCGAACCATTTCGGGAAATCACGAAAGGTCGGCGTCATCGGATTGACGGCGCCGTCGAACGTCCCGATCTCGACCTCATAGTCATTTCGCGTATCGATGACGACAACATCAGGGTCAGCAATCAGCTCGTTCCAGTCCGCGGGATCAACGTAGGTGCCAACATCCCGCACCGGGTCGATATCCGGCACTCCCAACGCCACGATTTCCTTCTTCAGGCGAACCTTCAGCCGATAGAACGGCATGGTCTCCGCCGTCGATTCCTTATGTTCCAGGGCAACGCATCCCGGCAGGGCCCGCAAGACCGCCATCGCGGCGTCGATTCCGGCCCGTGATCCGGCAATCGTGCCATTCACCCCTTCCCCGGCCAGCAGGACCGTCCCGCGCAGGTCATGCGCCCGCAGAGCGGCTGCCAGCGGCTGCCGAAGCGCCGAGGGATCGTCAAAACGGGTGAAATGGTAGAAAGCGGAAACGATAATATCAGACATGCCGCATCAAACGGTCTGTCACCCGATCCGTCAATCCATGAACCCCGGCAACCATCCGGACAGGGAAAGACAACGGCATGACAAAAGTTGGAACGCCAGCTTGGAGTAAATTCTGGGGAGTTGGGAAAATGGCGCCCCCCTACGGGATGGCCCTGATTGCGGCTTTTCAACGCCTTAACCCCGAATTTCCCCAACCCTCCGACTTATATAGCCCAATAGGTTATGGGCGGTTTACCCAACCCCGAAAGGAATGATGATGGAAGACCGAGAAACTGATGCGATGCAAGACTGAAGGAGCAGGAAGATGAGTGACATCGAGAATCTGATGATGGAAATCATACGGCCATTCATCACAAACATCCCGTATGATGACCTCCCAGAAACGAACGCGGAATACTGGGCAAGGATCCGTGTCGATCAAGAACATGGCCCTGCGGATCGTGAAACTTTCGGGCCGCGTTGCAGAGTCCGCTCTGGTCTACGCCGTCACTCGCCCGAAGGTGGGTTTTGCAGGTGATGGGTGAGTGATTTTTCAGCGATATGTAAGTCGGTCTTGAAGGAAATCTTCGCTGATTTTCCGAACAATCGACTGAATGGACTCCTTCACTTGATCTTTGATGGCATCCTTTCTCCCATACCCCAACATTTGATGTTCGTAAGAGCTGATAGTCCATTCACGGGAAAACCCCATAGATCTAAGTTCACACTCCACATGGAAGGCCATCGGGTAATTATCCCCAATTGTCCAAACATGACAGTTCACGATTCCCTTGCTCAACATTGCTTTATGATAAAATGGGTCTGCTATTTTTTCAGATTCGGAGACTTCTTTGGCAGCATCGACCACGGAAAGCGTTTCGTGGTCAAGGATGCTCATATCATTCAGAAAACGAAGGCGGACGGATTTCTCCAGATCGGATTTATTAAGTATTTTAGACTGTTCCTGGAGAAAAACATTAACCCAACTCAGTTTATCGATCCAACAGGCTCCGGCTCGCTCTCCAAATCCGTCACTGCAATGAGGCGGTTTTTCACTAGCAAATGCGACGGATACCGTAAGCGCAAAGGCTGCAAGAGATACTATTATAAACTTTATCCGAGCATGATATAATCACAACTGCGTAAAACGCAAATCAACGCCGCGATGGCGTCGAAGCCCTGAGAAGGAAAGATAATGGCGAGAAACGCTCTTCATACTCGATGTGATTTCCGGATTTGATCATGCAGCCAGTGTATGGCGACAAACCTACAGATTAAGCGCAATGTTCGAATGCGGAGACCTCACATTCCTGATGACATCGTTCAATCGTCCCTACACCGCCAACGGATTCGGCAACGCAATGCGGGCGTGGTGCGATCAAGCCGGACTGTTCAGCACATGGGCTGCGCAAGGCAATGGCAAGCCGTCTGGCAGAGATTGGCTGCTCAACACCCGAGATAATGGCCATCACCGGGCACAAATCGATGCAGGAACTACAGGTCTACACGAAGGCCGCAAAGCAGAAAGTCCGGGCGAACAATGTCAGGAAGATGATCGATGACTGAACACTTCCGGAACATGTTTCCCCAACCCTTTCCCGCTGTGTTGGGGAAAGTCGCGAAAAACGCAATGATTTCAATGGGGGAAAAAGAGAGTGGCGACCCCTACGGGATTTGAACCCGTGTCGCCGCCGTGAAAGGGCGGTGTCCTGAACCACTAGACGAAGGGGTCGCTAGAGGAGCGCCTGTGTAACTGCGGTCGCAGATGAAATCAAGCCTCGAAAAACAAAAAAATCATGCCGTTTCTGATGATGCCACATCGTCGATCATCAACTGCACCCGCCGTTCGCCGTTCCACCAGTCCGCCCGCACCCGTCCGGCCATATGCAGGGCACCCGGGCGGCGCCCCAGCAGGGCCGGGCCGATATCCGACTCCATCGCCCGGAAGGCGATTGCCGATATCTGTGGCCCGCCGCCCTGCCCCTGTATGCGGCAGGAAACATGGTTCTGGTCCTGTCCGACCGCTTTCGCATAGGCGATCTTTACATCCGCCAGCATGAAGCGGGGTTCCGGGTTACCTGCACCAAACGGCTCCATCATGGCCAGTGCATCAACCAGATCAGTCTGGCAGGCAGACGGGCGCAGGATTCCGTCAAGATGCAGTTCCGGCACCAGTTCCTGCCCGTCGAGCAGGGTGTCGACCCGGTCATCGAGAAATTCAGAAAATTCCGGGATTGCTGACTGAGCGACGGAGAAACCGGCCGCCATCCGGTGCCCGCCACCGGCCAGCAGCAACCCGCTCTGGCGCGATGCGATCACCGCCGCGCCGAGGTCAAACCCGCCCATCGAGCGGCCCGACCCCTTCCCCTCGCCGTTCTCCAGCGCAATAACACAGGCCGGACGGTTGTAGCGGTCTTTCAGGCGGGAGGCGACGATGCCGATAACACCGGGATGCCAGCCTTCACCGGCGGCAATAACGACACGCTTGCCGAAACTCCGACCCTCATCAACCTGCGCTATCGCCTGGGTGAGAACCTCGTCCTCGATCATCCGCCGTTCTGTATTGAAGGCATCCAGCCGGGCCGCAAGATCCGCCGCCTCCACCGCATTATCCGACGACAGCAGGCGTGTCCCCAGTCCGGATTCACCAACCCGTCCGCCGGCATTAACCCGGGGACCCAGCAGAAAACCCAGATGCCAGGCCGCGGGCTTCTGGTCCAGCTTGGCAACATCGGCCAGAGCCGCGATCCCGGCATTGCGACGCCCGGCCAATACCTTCAGACCCTGTGCCACCAGCGCCCGGTTAAGCCCGGTCAGCGGCACCACGTCACAGACCGTCCCGAGGGCCACGATATCAAGACTGTCGAGCAGGTTAGGCTCCGACCGTTTACTGTACCAGCCCGCGTCACGCAGGTCCCGGTTCACGGCAATCGCCAGCAGGAAGGCGACACCGACCGCCGCCAGCAGCTTCAGATCATGCCGGCAGGTTTCGTCCAGCCGGTTCGGGTTGACCACGGCATGGGCGTCAGGTGTTGTCGCCTCCATCGCGTGATGATCGATCACCAGCACATCAAGGCCCGCCGCCTTCGCCGCAGCCAGCGGCTCGTAGGAGGTCGCCCCGCAATCGACGGTAATAACCACCTTCGCGCCTTCGCGCTGCAACCGCTGCAGGGCGGGAGTGTTCGGGCCATAGCCCTCGGCGACCCGGTCCGGAATATAAACGCTGACATGTCCGCCGACAGCGGTCAGAAACCGCTGCAACAGGGCAGATGAAGTCGCGCCATCGACATCATAATCACCGAAGATGGCTATCTGTTCACCCCCGCGTATCGCCGTCACGATACGCGCAGCCGCACGGTCCATATCAATCAGGGTGCCGGGGTCCGGCAGCAGCGAGCGCAGCCGGGGATCAAGATATTCTGCGGCATCATCCAGACCGACACCGCGGGCCGCCAGCACCCGCCCGACAATATCGGGGATGCTCTGGCGCTGGCTCAGCGCAATGGCGAGGCGTTCGTCAACCGGGGCGAATGTCCATTTCCGCCCGGTCAGCGAGCGGGAAACACCCGCAAAGGCCCCGCCGCCATCCATTATTTCGTATCGGGGTCGAACCCGCTTTTCCGCTCAAAATTATGATGCGATTCGATATAGCGAACCGTACCGGTCTTCGAGCGCATGACCAGCGAATGGGTGGTTGCCCCGCCCGGGATGCGGCGCACGCCCTGCAGCATCGAACCCGGTGTCACGCCGGTTGTGGCAAACATCACATCACCTTTCGCCAGGTCGAGCAGGCCATATTTACGGCCGAGATCCGTGATACCGCAGCGGGCGGCACGGGCCTTTTCATCATCATTGCGGAAGACCAGACGGCCCTGCATCTGGCCACCGATGCAGCGCAGTGCCGCAGCGGCCAGAACACCTTCCGGTGCCCCGCCGGTACCGACATAAAGGTCAATTCCGGTGCTGGGGGTTGCCGTGGCGATAACGCCGGCAACATCGCCATCGGTGATCAGGCTGATCCGGGCACCTGCCTCGCGGATCTTGCGGATATATTCTTCGTGCCGCGGGCGGTCGAGGACACAAACCACCAGGTCGGAGATGTCCATCTTCTTGGCTTTCGCCAGATTTCTGACATTCACGGCAATATCTTCGTCCAGATCGACAATGCCGTCCGGCAGACCGCCGCCAACGGCGATCTTGTCCATATAGGTGTCCGGCGAGTTCAGGAACCCGCCCTCTTCGGCCAATGCAATCACGGCCAGCGCATTGGCACCACCCTTGGCAGTAATGGTCGTCCCTTCCAGCGGGTCCAGCGCGATATCGATCTTCGGGCCACCGGCACCGACCTTCTCGCCGATATAGAGCATCGGCGCTTCGTCGCGCTCGCCCTCACCGATGACGACGGTGCCGTCGATCTGCAGGCCGTTCAGCGCCGAACGCATCGCGTCCACTGCGGCCTGATCGGCGGCTTTCTCGTCACCCCGGCCCATCAGTTTCGATGCGGCCAGCGCAGCAGCTTCAGTAACCCGCACCACTTCAAGAGCGAGATTGCGATCCATCTTTGTAGTCATGACATTTCCCTAACAGACAGCGGCCAGTTGACGACTCGACCACGATTGTAGACTCAATTACAGGGTTTCAATACGAATCATGCGTGGCTCTTCCACACAGACGTCCAGCGCGCTGATCCGGCGCATTGCCTCGACCATTGCCGCCTCCCGGGTCTCATGGGTGGTCAGCACCAGCGGCACCGGCTCGCCGGGGTCACGGGCGCGTTGCATCAGGTTGGAAATCGAGACATCCATATCGCGCAGGATAGCCGCAATCTCAGCCACGACTCCGGCCCTGTCGACCACGGACAGGCGAACATAGTAGCTGCAGACATGCTCATCCATGGCCGCGGACCGGATATCACGGAGACTGGCCACCGGTATGCCAAAGGCCGGGGTTGTGCGACCAGCGGCGATGTCGACGATATCCGCCACAATCGCCGATGCAGTCGGCCCGCCACCGGCGCCACGGCCTTCGTAAAGCGTCTGTCCGACAAAGTCGCCCTCAACCACCACAGCGTTGAAGACATCCTCGACATGGGCGATTGGCGCCTCTTTCGGCACCATGCAGGGATGGACACGCTGTTCCAGTCCGGCGTCGGTCAGCTTTGCCGTGCCCAGCAGCTTGATGCGGTAGCCAAGTTCTTCAGCGAAGGCGATATCCGTCGGTGAAACATGGCGGATGCCGTCGGTGTAGACGGCGTCAAAATTCAGCCGTACCCCGAAGGCCAGACTGGCCAGCAGGGCCAGCTTGTGCGCGGCATCAATACCATCGATATCAAATGTCGGATCCAGTTCGGCATATCCCTTTGCCTGTGCATCAGCCAGGACATCGTCGAACAGCGCACCGGTTTCGCGCATCTCGGTCAGAATATAATTGCAGGTACCGTTCAGGATACCGGTCACCCGGCTGTGGCGGTTTGCCGCCAGCCCTTCCCGCAATGCCTTGATGATCGGGATGCCCCCTGCAACCGCAGCCTCGTAGGCCAGGCTGCATCCGGCAGCCTCGGCAGCAGCGGCGATTTCCATTCCGTGATGCGCCAGAAGCGCCTTGTTGGCGGTCACCACCGAGCGCTTGGCGGCAATGGCGTTATCGATCACGTCACGGGCCGTGCCCTCTTCACCGCCGATGACCTCGACGATAATATCCGCATCTGCCTGCGCCGCCATCCCGGCGGCATCATCAAACCATGTCACACCGGCCAGACTGATCCCCCGGTCGCGATTGCGGTCGCGGGCTGAAACGGCTGTGACAACGACCTTGCGACCGGCACGGGCCGCCAGCAGGTCATGGTTGGCCGCGATCAGCCGGACGGTCTCCGCGCCGACGGTTCCGAGCCCGGCGACAGCGACTTTACAGGGTTGGTCTGACATCGTTTATCCTCAGGAAGCCTTGCGTTCCGCCGGTTCTGCTGACGACGAGCCCAGGAACGCCTTGATATTCCGGACCGCCTGGCGAATACGCTGTTCATTCTCCACCAGTGCAATCCGCACGTGACCGTCGCCATGTTCACCAAACCCGATACCGGGGGCGACGGCTACTTTTGCCTCGCTCAGCAGCAGTTTTGCAAACTCGTTCGAGCCGAGATGGGCAAATTTCGGCGGCACCGGTGCCCAGGCGAACATGGTTGCGGCCGGCGACGGCACGTTCCAGCCGGCTGAGGCCAGACCGGAAATCAGCACATCGCGGCGGGCCTTGTAGCGGCTGCGCATCTCGTCGACGCAATCCTGTGGCCCGTTCATCGCAGCGGCAGCCGCCACCTGAATCGGCGTGAAGGCCCCGTAATCGAGATAGCTCTTGATCCGGGCCAGTGCAGCAATCAGGCGCACGTTCCCTGCGGCGAACCCGATACGCCAGCCCGGCATGGAATAGGTTTTGCTGAGCGACGTGAATTCAACCGCGATTTCCTTTGCCCCCGGCACTTCGAGAATTGACGGCGGCGGAACATCATCGAAATAGACTTCAGAATAAGCCAGATCGGAGAGAATCCAGATCTTCTGTTCCCGGCAGAACTTGACGATATCGCGGTAGAAATCGAGCGTTGCGATCTCTGCTGTCGGATTTGACGGGAAGTTGATCACCACGGCCGTCGGGCGAGGAACAGAATGGATAACCGCCCGTTCCAGTGCTTCAAGGAAGTTGTCATCCGGCGTCGACGGAATATTGCGGACCGATCCGCCGGCAATGATGAAACCGAACTGATGGATCGGATAGGACGGGTTGGGCGCCAGAATAATGTCGCCGGGACTGGTGATCGCCTGTGCCAGATTGGCCAGTCCCTCCTTCGAGCCGAGCGTCACGATAGCTTCGGTCTCCGGATTGATATCAACTCCGAAACGGCGCTGGTAATACCCCGACAGCGCCTTGCGCAGGCCGGGAATACCGCGGGAGTTGGAATAGCGGTGTGTGCGACCGTCAGCTGCCGCTTCCGTCATTTTGGCAACGATATGCGGGGGGGTCGGGAAATCCGGATTTCCCATCCCGAAATCAATAATGTCCTCGCCACGCGCCCGGGCCTTCGCCTTCATCGCGTTGACTTCAGCAAACACATAGGGCGGAAGCCGCCGTATACGGTAAAATTCGTCATTCATGATGTGTATATCCAACGGCAGCCGACCAGGGTCGGCGAAGGAAAATTGTTCTATCCTGCGCCATGACGGCGCGCCAGCTAAGCCTTACATGTCGATATAAATCTCGGCACGACGGTTACCTGCCTCGCCGGACGGCATGACTTCCAGAAAACGCGGCTCGCTGGCACTGGCACCACCGACATAGAGTCGCTGCGGTGCAACGCCCATGGCAACGATTGCCTGTGCGACGGAATTCGCCCGCGCCGCTGAAATTTTCGCATTCACATCGGAATGCTGGGCCGGGTCCATATCCTGGGTACGGCGCGAGGCATGGCCGACAACCCGGAGCGTACCACCACGAGCTGCGGCAATCTGGGCTACCTGGGAGAGAATTTGCCGGTCCCGCCCGGACAGGTTGGCAGAACCGTTACCAAACTGGATGGTCGCCAGATGGACGGACTGACCGGTACCCGATGGCAGGTAGGCGGAAAGCGGTTGCGTTCCGGCTGGAATATTTCCATCGGCAAGCGACCGGCTCGCCGTCGGGGCGGAGCCATATCCAACCGAGTTCGAAGAGATAACCAGCGTACCCTGACCTGCTACCGAATCGAAGGTTTGTCCGTTAAATTGCTGATTTTGCTGAAAGTTACCCTGCGCCAGCGGTGCCTGAAGACGCGGCGCGGGTGGTGCCGGGATCGCCGCTGCGGGCGCTGCCGGCGGTGTGGGAATTGCTGCCGGCTGTGAACTGACCGGTGCCGCTGGTGCGGGTGCAGGCGGCGCGGCGGCCGTCGACGGCTTGGGCGGTGTCGGGTTCAGTGCACGCCGTGGTGCTTCACGGGCGGCGGCCGGGTTTTCCGTGTAACGGGCATTCTGGTTATCGGAGACCAGCCCCTCGGCAAGCTTCTTGCGCTGTTCTTCAGAAGAAGTGCCCGGCTTGTCCGGTACGGACGCAAGATTGGGATAGCCCTCGCCCTCGCCCGGGACCGGCGGTTTTTCAGCCTCGGCTGTCTTCGTCTCATCATCACCGGAGAAGAACTCAGTTGTCCCCTTGTACCATTCAACCGGATTCACCGCATCCGGCACTGACGAACAGGCGGTCAGCGTGAAGCAGGCGACCGCAACAAAACCCGTCGTTCGCCACATATTGTGAGCTTTCCGACCGCCCGCACGGGGGTGATCAACAAGATATTGGGCAACGATGTTGTCCAGATTCATGGTCTGCTACCTGTGTTTGCTTCAGCCAAAAGCGTCTAATCCGCCCTGACACATAAATGAGCCCATACCGTTTTACAAAACGTGAAGGCAAACGTATAGCCTCACGTCAATTTTGTTGCACGACAGATCGTCGGCTGGTCGCAGACGGTTGAACCTGCGTCCCGCCCCCTGTAGCGTCGTTGCACAACAAAAAAACGGGGAACTCCATGGCTGACACTAAAGGCACGCAGACTGAATCGCCGGATCCGGCCGAGCTGTCCGCCACGATGGCGAGCATCGCCGAAAGAAGCCAGCGTATCGTCACCGGGTTTCTGAGCCGGCAGGGGAACCTGAGTTCATCAGATCCGTCTGCACTTGATCCGCTGAATGTCGGGTCGGCTTTTATGGAAATGACCTCCCGGATGATGAGCAATCCCGGGAAAATGGTCGAAGCCCAGATGTCGCTGTGGCAGGACTATATGGACCTCTGGCAGTCCACGGCCCGCCGGATGATGGGGGACACCTCCGGAGACACGATCACGCCGGAGCGCGACGACAGACGGTTTCGTGATGACATGTGGAACGAAAACGAGGTTTTCGACTACATCAAGCAATCCTACCTGTTGTCGGCCCGCTGGATACAGGACGTTGTCCGGGATGTTGACGGTCTGGATGACAAGACCGCCGCCAAGGTGGATTTCTATACCCGGCAGTTCGTCGACGCACTGGCTCCAACCAATTTCGTCATGACGAACCCGGAAGTGCTGCGCGCCACGATTGAATCAGGCGGCGAAAACCTTATCAACGGCCTCGACAACCTGTTGTCTGATCTGGAAGACGGCAAGGGTAACCTGCGAATCAAAATGACCGACCAGGACGCCTTTGAGATCGGCAAGAATATCGCCGTCACGCCGGGCAAGGTGGTTTTCCAGAACGACCTCATGCAACTGGTTCAGTACACGCCGACGACCGACAAGGTCAAAAAAACACCGCTGATGATCATTCCGCCCTGGATCAATAAATTCTACATCCTCGATCTTCGGGAAAAGAACAGCTTCATCAAATGGGCCGTCGGCGAAGGCCATTCGGTGTTTGTCATCTCCTGGGTCAATCCCGATGGCTCCCTGCGCGACAAGTCGTTCGAGGACTACATGCTGGAAGGCCCCATAGCCGGGCTGGAAGCCGTCGAAAAGGCTACCGGCATCAAAAAGATCAATGTAATCGGCTATTGCCTCGGCGGAACGCTGCTGGCGGCGACGCTGTCCTACATGAAAACAAAGAAGATTGACCGGGTCGCCTCCGCGACCTTCTTCACCACAATGGTCGATTTCTCCGAAGCCGGGGAACTGGGCGTGTTCATAGACGAGACCCAGCTCGCCCATCTTGAAAAGAAAATGGATGAGCGCGGCTTTCTTGAAGGCTCGGAAATGGCGACGACCTTCAACATGCTGCGGGCCAACGACCTTATCTGGTCGTTCGTGGTGAATAACTATCTGCTCGGCAAGGAACCCTTCCCGTTCGATCTGCTGTACTGGAATTCCGATTCCACCCGGATGCCCGCTGCCATGCACAGTTTCTACCTGCGACGGATGTATCAGGAGAACAAGCTGGTCGAACCCGGCGGTATCGAGCTTTGCGGTGTGCCGATTGACCTCACCAGCATAGAGCAGCCGGCCTATATCATTTCGACGCGCGAAGATCATATCGCACCGTGGAAATCGACTTATGCCGCCACCCGTCTGTACCAGGGTCCAACCCGTTTTGTCCTTGCCGGTTCAGGCCATATCGCCGGGATCGTCAACCCGCCGGCGGCCAACAAGTACGGCTACTGGACAAACAACCGCAAAGCCAAGTCACCGGACACCTGGCTGAAAGGGGCCACCCAGCATGAAGGCTCGTGGTGGACGGACTGGAATGAATGGGTTGGCAAGTTTGCAGACGGCGAAGTCGCTGCCCGGATCCCGGGTGACGGCAAGCTGAAGGCAATCGAGGACGCGCCGGGCAGTTACGTCAAAGTCCGGGCAACCGATGACGACGATCCGTCCTGACACGAACAACGGGGATGGCTGATCGACTGATCCTGCTGACGGGGCCGGAGGAAGCAGCTGTTCTGGCCCCCCGCATTGCAGAGCTGAATCCGGATCTGCTGGTGAGCACGGCCGCAGACAGGGACAGCCTTGAAGCCGCCTTTCAGGAACCGGCGACCCGGCGCCGGCTTGTTGCCTTCTCCACCGGGGTTATTGTCCCCGCCCGTCTGCTCGCCCTCTGCGATCGCGGCGCCATCAACTTTCATCCGGGAACACCGGAGTATCCCGGCAACCAGATCGCGGCTTTTGCCGCCTATGACGGCGCCGCCGGGTTCGGTGCGACGGCTCACTTCATGCGACCTGCCGTTGACAGCGGCCCGATCATTGCGGTGCGGCGGGAAGCCATGCCGCCCGGCGGCACCCGTACCGATTACGCACTGACCGGATACAGAAATCTTGTTTTTCTTTTCAATGATCTGGAAGCTGATCTTTGTAAACTGGATCATATGATAGAGCCGAATGGCGACGTCTGGTCCGGCCCTGTCCGGAAGCTCTCTGACCTCGACCATATGCGCCTGCTGCCGCGTGATACTGACGCCGTTGAATTTGATCGGCGTCTGCGGGCTTTTGAAGACAGCGAAGCGGGCTCGCTTCAGGTCGATCTGTTCGGCTACCGGTTTCGTATCTGCACCGGCGACGCGACCTGACATCCCCGCGCGGCCATCACCGCATTCTGTATTGCCCGCGAAGTCAGATACGGTATCCCATGCGCAGACCACCCCAGTGCCGGCCCCCGACAATAATCGGCGCCGACAGATCCTTCATCAGTACAAACTCTCCCCCGCCCATGTCCCGGCGATAGGTCTGTAGCAGAAAGGGGTTCTGGTTCTGGCCGGCGGCAAGGCCCGTCCGGTCATTGAACAGCCGGCGGTTACGGCTGTTTGCATTGTTCCAGACCGGATCATTGCCCTGTGGCCGGGAGAACTTGGTATTATGTGTCGGCAGAAATCCGTTGCGGTCAACAGCGGCGCAAAACACAACCTTTTCATCAAGCCCGAGCAGGCGCTCCTGCACGTCCGGACACAGCTCGTCAGTCAGCCTCACGAAGGGCGTCATATGCTGCACCGGATCGGTGCCCGTGATCGGCACATATTCTTCGCTGAACAGATCAGCTGCGGTTATCCGCCCTGCATCAACAGCAGCCTCGAAGGATTTCGAGAGTTCTGCCGCACCGGCCTGAACCGCTTCGATGAATTTTGTATCCGCAGTGCGGAATCCGCTGTTGGCGATCAGCCCGATCAGTTCCTCGTTACGGGCCAGCAGCGAACCAAGCCGCCGGTCCGCCGACTGAAGATCGCTGCTCGCCTGCTGCACGCCACTGCTCACATTATGGATGCGCTGCTCGAACGCCTGACATTGTTGCAGGGATGTTGTGGCATGACCTGAAATTTCTGCTGCCTTGTCGCTCAGGTCCTGAATCGCACTGTCAAAACCTCCAACCGTCGAGTTGATGACGGTGACACCGTTTGAAACGTCACCAGCCAGCCCGACAGCCCCGCTCGAGCTGTCCATCAGATGGGAAATATTGTCCGACAGGTCCTTTACCGTCACATCGATACTGCCGGTTGCCTGCGCTGTCTGACCAGCCAGCGTTTTGACCTCACCCGCAACCACAGCGAAGCCTTTCCCGGCCTCCCCGGCACGCGCCGCCTCGATTGTTGCATTCAGGGCAAGCAGGTTGGTCTGGCTGGCGATGCCCTGAATATCCCGGGAAATCTTGGCAACACCCGACAATGAAGATTCCAGGCCGGCAAGCCGTTCCTCGATACCGCTGACCGACCCGACAAGCTCTGCAATGCTGCTGATCGCAGTATCGACAGTCTGCCGGGATTGTGTCATCTCGGCTCCCACATTCCGGGTAACCAGATGCGACTGATCACCTGCCTCGGCAATCGTGCGAACGCTCTCCGCCATTGATTGCGCCAGACTGGCCAGTTCTGTGAACAGTTCCGCCTGATGCGAAACAAACCGGGTCACCGCGTCAACGTTGCCCGCGACATCGGCAATTTCCAGTGCCAGTTCCTGCGCCATGGCAAGAACATCCGATGCAAATGCGTCCGGATCTGATGATTTGCTTTGGTGGTTATCTTCCATGCCTGCTTTCCTCCCTGACTTCTTTGCAGGAGTTTTCAGGTGAACATCCCCACAGGCAATGATTTTGAGCAAAAATCACTGGATATGGACTGATCAAAGCAGAAAAAAGGCCGCCATGCCGAGGAAGCTGAAAAATCCGACAACATCGGTGACCGTGGTCAGGAACACACTCGATGCAATCGCCGGATCGATTTTGAGACGATCAAGGACCACCGGAATACCGACCCCGAACAATCCGGCAATCAGCATGTTCATGACCATGGCAATGGCGATGATCAGCGCCAGCATCGCACTGTCGAACCAGAACCAGGTGATAACGCCGGTCAGGACGGCGAACAGCACCCCGTTGATACCGCCGACCAGGACTTCCTTGCCAACAATCCGCATGGCATTTGTCGAGGTCAGCTCACGGGTGGCCAATGCCCTTACCGCCACAGTCAGCGTCTGGGTGCCGGCATTGCCGCCCATCGAGGCGACGATGGGCATCAGGACAGCCAGTGCGACAATCTGTTCAATCGTCGCATCGAACAGGCCGATCACCATCGACGCGAGGATTGCCGTGCCCAGATTGACCAGCAGCCAGGTAAACCGGGACTTCGTCGTGTCGATAACCGCGTGATAGAGATCATCCTCGGCAACACCACCGAGACGCATCAGATCTTCCTCGGCCTCCTCATCGATAACGTCGACCACGTCATCAATGTGAATAACACCGACCATCGCACCGTTCTCATCAACAACCGGTGCGGAGGTCAGGTCCTGCTGGCGGAAGATAAAGGCAACCTCCTCCTGATCGAGGTCGGCTGCGATGGTGTTGATGTCCTTCTCCATGATCTCGGTCAGGTCGATCCGGCGAACTGTCCGTAACATCCGGCTCAGCGGAATTGTGCCGATCGGTCGCTCATCCACATCAAGAATGAAGACATCGTAGAAATCATCCGGCAGATCAGAGCTGTTGCGGGCAAAATCGATGACCTGACCCACGGTCCAAGTTGATGACACAGCCACATAATCAAGCTGCATCAGCCGCCCGGCAGAATGTTCGGGAAAGGTCAGTGCCCGCTGGATATCGAGACGGTCTTCAATCGGCACGGAATCGAGCACTTCGCGCTGCTCGTCCTCGTCGAGATCCTCGATCAGATAGAGCGCGTCATCGATGTCCAGTTCCGACATCGCTGCTGCGATTTCATGATTTTCCCATTCGTCCAGAATGGAATCGCGAACCCGCTCGTCCAGCTCGGTGAGGACAAACGGGTCCATCTCCGACTTGATACCGTCGACCAGCTGCAGGCGGTCGTCGACGGACAGGCGTTCCAGCAAATCCGCGAGGTCGGAATAATGCAGATCAAAAATCTGCGGCGATATCTCGTCAATGGCGCCGTCTTCCAGCGCATCTTCGACCCTGCGGACAAACTCGTCGCTCAGTCCGAATGCGGCGACATCGGCCAGATCGTCTGTTTCTGCAGGATTTTCGGGAGTCTGAAGCTGGTCGCTCATAACAAATCTCCCTGCGGTTTTGCTGCATTTGCAACGGCAAAAACCAAAAAAAGCCCGGAAACCCGGACCTTTTATACCCAATCTGGTGCGGTCGAGAAGACTCGAACTTCCACCCGTGTTACCGGACAGCGACCTCAACGCTGCGCGTCTACCAATTCCGCCACGACCGCACTAGATTGGTGGGCGCAGTGATTAGCAAATCGGATACCCCGTGACAAGAACACTCGACACCGAACCCGAATGGATTTTTTCCGACACCCCCGTCGCCTATCCCGAGGCCGTCCGTTTCATGGAAGACCGGGTTGCCGACATTTACCGGAAACAGGCCCGGGAGGGCATCTGGTTACTGGAGCATCCGGCGATCTACACCGCAGGTTCCAGCGCCGACCCGACCGACCTGAAAGCCCCGGACAGGTTTCCGGTTTTCCAGTCCGGTCGTGGCGGCCAGTACACCTATCACGGCCCCGGCCAGCGGATTGCCTATGTCATGCTGGATCTCGGACAACGCGGTCGCGATGTCCGGGCCTTCGTTCATGCGCTGGAAGACTGGGTGATCCAGACACTCTGGAAGTTCAATATAACCGGAGAGCGCCGCGACGGCCGGGTTGGCATCTGGGTTGATCAGGGTCATGGCCGGGAAGCCAAGATTGCCGCGATTGGTGTGCGTCTCCGCAAATGGGTCAGCTATCACGGGATTTCAATCAATGTCGATCCGGAGCTTGACCATTTCAACGGCATTGTGCCCTGCGGCATCAGCGAACACGGGGTAACCTCCCTGCTTGATCTGGGCGTCACAGCCACCGTAACCGACCTTGATAACGCCCTGATGGAAACGTTCCCCACCGTCTTCGGAAAACCCCTCCGGTCGGTTCTGCATGAACCTGATCCGTTCGACATCTGACCCGGCAGGCAGCAGGAGACCGGGGCAGATTCCTTCAGGCTTGGCGGCCCGTAGCAAAGCACCGTACACTGGTGCCGGTACAAACATTGGATGACGGCATGTCTGGCAAAGACGAAATGATCACGCTTTCCGTGCCGGACCTGCTGAAACAGCCGGGTCCGCAGGACAAGCCTGCCTCGCAGGCGCCGGTCATCGCCGATGCACGGGCAGAGAACCTGTCCCGCGCTGCCGAGGTCCATGCCAGCCTGGAACAGCTTGAGCGCGCCGTTGATGACGAGGAAACCTGGCTGCAGGAGTTGTTCCGGGCCATGCTGTGCCGTACCCGGGTGAATTTGCGCGAACTTTCCGACGACGCCTATCTGCACAGCCCGTTCGGGCGCTGGTATTACAGCAACGCCGACAGTCTGTTCACGCAAAACCCGCTGTTCAAACCGATTGGCAATATTCATCGGGTGATCCGCTCGGAAGCCAGCCGGCTGGAAGCGCTGACCCGCGACGGACAACTGGTCAGTCCCGGTGAATTTGAGCGGTTCCAGAAAGCCATCGCGGAATTTCGCCGGAATATCCGGCGGATGGAACAGGGTATTGAACGCCAGTTCGCGCATCTTGATCCTGCGACCGGGGTCCACCGGCCGGAAGGCATGATCGCCCAGCTGCAGATCGAACGCGACCGCGCGCGCCGGACGAAAGTACCCTGCGTCGTCGCCCTGGCACAGATTGATGACTATCAGGAATTGCTGGAGGACTGTGGCCAGGACAGCGCTGATGAAGCGATGCAGAGCATGTCGCTGGTGTTTGCCAGAAGCCTGCGCCCCTATGACATGCTGACCCGCCTGATGGAGGACCGCTTTCTGTTCTGCCTGCCCGGTGCGCAGCCGGCGGATGCCAGCAGTGTCTTCGATCGGCTCAGGGTCCAGATTGCCGGCAATCTGATGGAATTTGACAGCGGGGCCTTGCGCACACTGACAATCTCTGTCGGTGTCACCCGACTTGACGAAGAGGCCTCAATTGAAACTACCCTTGCTCATGTTGCCAAGGCGCTCTACGCCGCCAGTCATCACGATGACGACCGCGTTATCATTTACAGCCCTGATCTCGACAGTGCCTGACCATTCCCTGCGCCCCCGTTCCGGAAGAATTTAATGACAGATGATTACGCCGGGGATCTGCTGGAGGCCCTTGATACTGCCATCAACGAACATATGGCCTGGACGCTGGACTGGTTCCGGGCCGCAGTCGCAGGCGCAGGATTCAACAGCAGCGACCTGAATGACAGCCCTGAACCGGCTGACAGCTTCAGTGTCTGGATCAGTCGCAACAGCGCATCCCCGCTGCTGGACCAGCCGGCATTCCATGCCCTGGTCCAGCTGCACAGTGATGCCCGGATCACAGGTCGCGACCTGGCCCGGCGGCTTGAAGCCGGCCAGCAGGTCGGCGCTTATGAACTGAGTGCCTTCGCTGATCAGCTGCAACAGTTCCACGTCGCTGCCCGGCGGCTGGAGAAGGCATTTGGTGCCGCCGCCAGTGAACTGGATACCCTGACCGGCCTCTATAACCGCACGGCAATGCGCCGGGAACTTGACCGCGAGCGTGAACGCAGTCTGCGAACCGGGCAACCCTGTACTCTCGTGCTGGCAGATCTCGACCATTTCAAGGCGGTTAATGACCGCTATGGTCACGCCGCCGGTGACCGGGTTCTGCAAATGGCTGCAGAAATGTTCAGTCAGAATGTGCGCCCCTTCGATCATGTCTTCCGCTATGGTGGCGAGGAATTCCTGATCTGCCTGCCCAATGCGGATACAGAACAGGCCAAAACCGTGCTGGAGCGGGTTCGCACAGCACTGGCCGCAACATCTGTGGATATCGGCGAGGCAGACCCGATCAGCGTCACCGCGTCGTTCGGGGCCGCACCGACATCCGACAGCCTTGATCTGAACCAGACGATCGAACTGGCGGACAAGGCACTCTATCTGGCCAAGGAATCGGGGCGGAACCGGGTCGAAATCTCGGAAATCTAGAGGCTACACCGTTGGCAGGCGCTGAAAGCTGCTGATCTCCGGATCTGCCTGTTGTTCCGTGACCGCGACATCGTGAACTCTGGCCATCAATGGGCCCTTGAAGCTGAGGGCAACGAGTTCGTCGATCCTGTCACCCGGCCCCTGCAGCAACGCCTCGACGCTGCGGTCAGCCCGGTTACGGACCCAGCCGGCCAGATTCCGCGCCTCAGCCTCTTTTGCGAACCACCAGCGGTATCCAACACCCTGGACCCTGCCTTCAATCCGGATCCGGACAGCCCGTAAATCAGACATCAGGCCAGCTCCCCGGCGATCAGCCAGCCGGCCACGGTGAACATGATCAGCGCCACCAGCCCGTCGAGCAGCCGTTGCATCAGACCTGTGCGCATCAGCGGCGCAGCCAGAAACGCCCCGTAGCCAATGGCACAGAACCAGATAACCGACGCCAGCATCGCCCCGGTGGTGAACCAGAGCCGCGATGTCGCCTCGTACTGGGCAGCGATACCGCCAAGCAGCACAACTGTATCCAGATAAACATGCGGGTTGAGCAGCGATACCGACAGGGTTGCAGCAATCGCTGTCATCTGTCCGCCAGCGTCCTCTGCTCCCGCTTCCCAGTTGAATTGCGGCGGATGGATCACGTTCCGTACAGACATCGCACCATAGGCCAGCAGAAAGGCGGCCCCGCCCCAGGCGGCTGTACTGGCAAGCCAGGGCCGGGCCGCGATAAAGGCACCCAGTCCGCCTGCCCCCGCCGCGATCAGCCCCACATCGCACAGGATACAGACTGTTACGACGACAAACAGGTTCCGGCGCTGCAATCCCGCCCGGATCACATGTGCATTCTGTGCCCCGATGGCGATGATCAGCCCGGCACCGACGGCAAAACCGGCCGCCATCGCGGACCAGCCAACCTCGCTCATGACAGAACTGTTCTATTCAAACTCGATAATCACCTGATCAACTGAAAGGCTGTCACCCGCTGCCGCGTTGATCTTTGCCACAACGCCATCAACCGTCGAGCGGATGACATTTTCCATCTTCATCGCCTCGATGACACAGAGCACCTGTCCGGACTCGACGCTGTCCCCTTCTTCGACCGCAACCGACGACAACAACCCCGGCATCGGAGAGAGCACCATCTTCGACATGTCGGCCATTACCTTTTCCGGCATCAGCTCATACAGTTCTGCCGCTTTCGGTGACAGCACCAGCACCGGGAAGGCCGCGCCGGCGTAAGTCAGCCGGTAGCCGACGCCGTCAATATCGATCTGCACATGGACCGGCTTGCCGTTAACCCTGCCACTGAACAGCAAATCACCAATCTTCCAGTCGCTTTCGACCGTCCAGGTATCATTCCCGATGGTTACCAGCGTTGCCGCATCCGAACTTGCGATATGCGCCGCATGCGGCGCGCCATCCATCAGGATCACCCAGTCCCGTCGATTACCCCTCTCGTGCCGGGGCACCTGGCCGGAAATCGATGCATTCCGGTCATTCCGGGCTTTATGGATAAATCCGGCGACCGCAAACAGGACGCCGCTTTCTTCCAGCGTCAGTTCCCGGCCCTGAAACCCGTCGGGATATTCTTCTGCGATGAAATTCGTCGTCAGCCGCCCCTCGGCAAACCGGGGATGACCGACCAGCGCCGCCAGAAAGTCCATATTATGGCTGACACCGCGAATGACAAAACCGTCCAGCGCGGCCCGCATGCGGTCAATCGCCTGATTGCGGGTCTCGCCCCAGCTGCACAGCTTGGCGATCATCGGATCGTAGAACATCGACACTTCCGAGCCTTCGGCAACGCCGTCATCCACCCGGACATGTTCCATGCCAACCGGCGGGCGATAGCGGGTCAGACGGCCGATTGACGGCAGGAACCCCCGACGGGCATCTTCGGCATAGACCCGTGATTCCAGCGCCCAGCCGTTGATCCGGATATCCTTCTGGGTCAGTGACAGCTTCTCGCCATAGGCAACCCGGATCATCTGCTCGACCAGATCAACGCCGGTAATCAGCTCCGTTACCGGATGTTCGACCTGCAGGCGGGTGTTCATTTCCAGAAAGTAGAAATTGCGGTCCTTGTCGACGATGAATTCGACAGTTCCGGCAGACCGGTACTGAACCGCATCTGCCAGCGCAATGGCCTCAGCCCCCATTTTCTCGCGGGTCGCTTCATCAAGGAAGGGTGATGGCGCTTCCTCGATCACCTTCTGGTGGCGCCGCTGGATCGAACATTCCCGTTCGCACAGATGCAGCGTCGTTCCCTGACCGTCGGACAGCACCTGAATTTCGATATGCCGCGGCTCGACAATATATTTCTCGATGAAGATCCGGTCGTCACCGAATGACGACTTCGCCTCACTGGCAGCGGACTTGAATCCGTCAATGACTTCATCGGCTTTCCAGGCGATACGCATGCCTTTGCCACCACCACCGGCGGAAGCCTTGATCATTACCGGAAAGCCGATTTGTTCGGCAATTCCAACAGCTTCTTCGGCTGTCTTGATAACGTCAATATGACCTGGAACCGTCGACACACCGGCTTTTGCTGCCAGTTTCTTCGACTCGATCTTGTCGCCCATCGCCTTGATCGCCGGGACATCCGGACCGATGAAGGCGATGCCCGCATCGGCCAGCGCCTGACAGAATGCCGGGTTCTCGGACAGAAACCCGTACCCCGGATGCACCGCTTCCGCGCCCGTCGATTTGCAGGCTTCAATAATCCGGTCGATCAGCAGATAACTCTCTGACGACGGGGGCGGGCCGATCAGGACGGCCTCATCGGCCATTTGCACATGCGGTGCCAGGGCATCGGCTTCCGAATGAACGGCAACCGTACTTATGCCCATACGTTGCGCCGTGCGCATCACCCGGCAGGCAATTTCACCCCGGTTTGCGATCAGAATTTTCTTAAACATTCAGCTGCTCCTCAGGGGCATCAAAGCGGGATATTGCCGTGCTTGCGCCACGGATTCTCGATCTTCTTGTTACGCAACATTGCCAGCGCCCGGCAGACACGCCGTCTGGTATTCCGGGGCAGGATGACATCGTCGATATAGCCCTTCTGGCCGGCAATGAACGGATTCGCGAACTTGTCGCGATATTCCGCCTCGCGCTCTGCGATCTTGGCCGCATCGCCGATATCTTCACGGAAGATGATCTCCACCGCACCTTTTGGTCCCATCACGGCGATTTCTGCCGTGGGCCAGGCGTAATTGACATCACCCCGCAGATGCTTCGATGCCATGACGTCATAGGCACCGCCATAGGCCTTGCGGGTGATCAGCGTGACCTTCGGCACGGTACATTCGGCATAGGCATAGAGCAGCTTCGCCCCATGCTTGATGATGCCGTTATATTCCTGCGAGGTTCCCGGCAGAAAGCCCGGCACATCGACCAGCGTTACAATCGGAATATTGAAGCAGTCACAGAAACGGACAAACCGCGCTGCCTTCAGCGAGGACGCGATATCAAGGCAACCGGCCAGTACCATCGGCTGATTGGCCACAATACCGACGGTTGAGCCTTCCATCCGGGCAAAGCCTGTCAGGATATTGCCGGCATAATCCGGCTGAATTTCAAAGAAATCCCCCTCATCGACCATCTTCAGGATCAACTCCTTCATGTCGTAGGGCTTGTTCGGATTGTCGGGCACCAGGCTGTCCAGCGCCAGTTCCGGCCGTTCGGACGGATCGTCTGTCTTCCAGACCGGGGGTTTCTCGCGGTTGTTCGACGGCAGGAAGTCGACAAAACGGCGCAGGTTCAGCAGCGCCTCGACATCATTCTCAAAGGCAGCATGCGCCACACCGGACTTGCCGCTATGGGTCATCGCACCGCCCAGTTCCTCATGGGTGACTTCCTCATGCGTGACCGTCTTGACCACGTCCGGGCCGGTCACAAACATGTAGGAAGTATCTTTCACCATGAAGATGAAATCGGTCATTGCCGGCGAATAGACTGCACCGCCGGCACAGGGGCCCATAATCATGGATATCTGCGGCACCACACCGGAGGCCATCACATTGCGCTGGAACACCTCGGCATAGCCCGCCAGCGACGCCACACCTTCCTGAATCCGGGCACCGCCGGAATCGTTCAGCCCGATCACCGGTGCCCCGACCTTCATCGCCTGATCCATGATCTTGCAGATCTTCTCGGCATGCGCCTCGCTCAGTGAGCCACCAAATACCGTGAAGTCCTGCGAAAACACAAAGACGGTGCGACCATTGACTGTCCCATGCCCGGTGACCACACCATCGCCGGAAACCCGGTTATCGGCCATGCCAAAGTCGGTGCTGCGATGCTCGACGAACATGTCCCACTCTTCGAAACTGTCTTCATCGAGAAACAGATCGATTCGCTCACGCGCTGTCAGCTTGCCTTTCGCGTGCTGGGCCGCAACCCGGCGCTCTCCACCGCCAGCCCGCGCTGATGCCCGCTTTTCCTCAAGCTGCTGAATGATGGTCTGCATGATAACCCCCGTGATTCCCGAAACCGGCGCAGAGATCGCCTAGCAAACGGTATCGCGGAAATTTCATGGACTGACAAGTGAACAGCCGCCCCGAGGACGGCCATTCATCACAAGCGGGGGTCCGCCTGCCTGTCAGGCAGAAACCATTTCTTCGAGGAACCCGTCGATTGTCCGGCGCAATGCGTCCATCTCTTTCGCAAGGCTGGATGAAGCCGACATCACATGCTCCGAGGCATCACCGACTTCAATCGAATTCCGGGACACGTCCCCGAGATGTATACTGATCTCCGCTGTCGCCGATGCTGCATGATCCACATTTCTGGAGATCTCCTCGGTCGCAGAACTCTGCTCTTCGACCGCCGCCGATATGGATGTCGAAACGTTGGAAACCTCACCAATTCTTGAGGATACGGCAGAGATCGAGGTGACGGCCTGACCGACCCGTGACAGCACTTCACCAATCTGGGCGGAAATCTCGTCCGTTGCCTTCGCCGTCTGGTTGGCCAGGGTTTTCACTTCACTGGCAACAACCGCAAATCCCTTGCCGGCATCACCGGCGCGGGCTGCCTCAATCGTCGCATTCAGTGCCAGAAGATTGGTCTGCTCGGCAATATCCTGAATGAGGGTGACAACATCACTGATACGTTTGGCGCTCTCGGACAGCGCACTGATCACTTCCTTGCCGTTCTCAGCCTCGCCAACGGCATCAACAGCCAGGGTTGTTGCATTCATTGTCTGCGCCGATATCTCACGGATGGACGCAGTGAGTTCCTCACTGGCCGCAGCAACTGTCTGAATATTGGCACTGGTTTCATCCGTCGCCTGGGCCACGCTGCCCACCCGGTCCTTTGAAATATCGGACAGGCGGGTCATGTTTTCGGATGTCGTCCGCATTTCTTCAGAGGCGCTGGAGACGGTTGACAGAATACCGACAACGATCGTCCGGAATTCCTCCGTCAGTTTGCGGCGATGCTCGGCACGCTTCAGACGCTCCTCGATTTCCTGCTGCTCTTTCGCCCGCAGCTGGTCGCCCTCTTCAAGGCGTTCACGAAACAGCAGAAGCGTTTTTCCCATGGCGGCAATTTCATCTTTGCCCGCTGTCTCAGGCTGAATATCCTTATTCCCCGCCGATAACTGCTCCATTTCTGATGACAGGGCTGTCAACGGGCGCGAAATCGACCGGCCGACCAGCTGGCTGACAAGCACGACCACTGTTCCGACCAGCAGGATAAAGGCAATCAGGCCAAACTGAACAACTTCATGGGTATTCTCCAGATCCGCCCGCGCCGCCTCTGCCTTCTTCAAGACGCTCTCGATAATCCGGTCAGCGACGGGGGATGTTTCTGAAAACAACCGGGATAACGCCGCCGTGTCCTCGATCAGTTCCAGCCGCAGCCCGGCCAGCCTGTTGAAGTCAGTCTGGTAGGCATTGACCAGCGCCATAATCTCCTGACGCTCTGCCGGTGCAATCCCGACAGCCTCAAGGTCTTCAGCCAGTTCAGCGCGGCGTTTCTCCAGCTCGGGAATATATTTTGGATTCAGCCGTAGCAGGAAATCCTTTTCATGCCGCCGCATCATGAGCAGCGTGACCTTCGGACGATATTCGTTGAGGCTGTTCAGTCGGGTTTCAGCTTTGTGCACAGAATTCCGCAGTGTCCCCCGAAGTCCTTCCTCTTCAGAATACCCGACCTGCCGCCATGCTCCGACGACTTTCTCGAACTGCTGATCATAAGCCGCGTAGCCGCTCAGAAACAGTCTGATATCAGAGCTTTGATCAGGCGACAGCGCTTCAAGCTGCTTGAGCAGCTCGCCGACATCCGCGCTGATCTGGCGATGGCTTTCGGAGTATTTTTCATCCAGCCGCAGCAGGAAGTCTTTCTCAGCCCTCCGGGCGAGCAGAAAATTCTCGGAAAGTGTTCTTGTCACCAGCGCCGCTTCGTCAGACCGGTCCCGAACCTGCTGGATGCCGGCCTCATACCACCTGACGGCGAAATAGCCTGAAGCAACGAGTAGCAGCCCGACAAATGACAGGGCAGAGATCAGGCCGGTTTTTCGGGCGATCGGCCAGTTCGCCAGAAATCTTTTACGCATTTCAAAATCCTTGAGGTATGTCGGGGGCGCGGAAACTAGCCGGTAATCTCCATTAAGCTATTGTGGTTTTCCACATGGGACGCACGGGTGTCGTCATTCGGGCCCATCCGGTGACCCCCTCGTCGTTTCCCTGCATTGCGATCATCTGTTGCAGAAACCTTTTCAGGGTTGAAGCGGGCAGCTATACAGCCCGCATGTCCGATGAATCCAAAAAGCCTTCCGAAAAGCAGCAGCTGATAAAACTGGGCCTGGAAATGGGTCCGCTGCTGCTGTTTTTCGTCATCAACTCGATGTACGGCATCTTTGCCGGAACCGCCGTGCTCGTTATCTCGACGCTGATTTCTCTGGTCGTGTCGAGAATTGTTCTGAAACGCACCCCCGTCATGCCGCTGGTTGGCGGGGCGTTCATTTTGCTGTTTGGCGGGCTGACGCTGTATTTTGAAGATGATTACTTCATCAAGCTGAAGCCGACGATCGTCAATCTGCTGTTTGCCGGGGCACTGGCGACCGGATTGCTGCTGGGGCGCAACTGGCTGAAACTGCTGTTTGAAAGCGCGTTTCAGCTTCCCGAGCATATCTGGCGGGTACTGACCTGGCGCTGGGCGGGGTTCTTTGTGCTCCTTGCCGTCATCAATGAAGTTGTCTGGCGGACCCAGACGACCGATTTCTGGGTTGCGTTCAAGGTCTGGGGAATCATGCCGATCACCATTCTCTTCAGCATGACCCAGTTGCCGCTGATCATGCGCCACCGCACCGACCATCCGGACGAAAAAGACACCTGAAATGACAATCCGGCGCGAGGGCAGCCTTGTCGGAACCCTGTTCCCCTATGCGCTGCTGATCATGACCAACATCTTCTGGGCGGGAAACTCGCTGATCGGTCGCGGGCTGGCCGATCATCTGCCACCGGTCGGGCTGGCCTGGTGGCGCTGGACCATCGCCGCCCTGCTGCTGACACCTTTTGCCGGGATAACCCTGTGGCGGCAACGACGGCTGATCGCGGCCAACTGGCGTGTCGTCGCCACCCTCTCCTTCTTCGGCATCGCCTGCTACAACACCTTCGTCTACAGCGCCCTGCAGACCACCTCGGTCATCAACACCGTGATGATGATCTGTGCGACCCCGGCGATCATTCTGCTGATCAGCCGGTTCGGGTTTCAGGAAACCGTGCGCCCCCGGCAATGGGCCGGTGCTCTGGTCTCGCTTGTCGGAGTTGGCGTGCTCATAACACGGGGCGAACTGGCGCGGCTGCTGGAGCTGGAATTTCATGCCGGTGATTTTCTGGCCCTGATCGCGGCTGCGTCCTGGGCGATCTATTCGTCACTGCTGCGCCGGAAACCCTCCGGCGTCTCTCCCCACGCTTTCGTTCTGGTGACATTCTGGCTCGGCAGCCTGTTCCTGCTGCCGGTCTATCTTCTGGAAACCGCCTCCGGTTTCCCGGTTTCCTTCGACAGCACCACAATCTGGGCGGTCGCCTATGTTTCCGTCTTTGCCTCGCTGGCCTGCTATTTCATGTGGAATGCGGCTGTCGGCTATGTCGGCGCGAACACGGCGGGGGCCTTCTTTTACCTGTTCCCGGTCTTCTCCAGCATCGCCGCCCTGATTGTACTGCGGGAACATCCGCAACTCTATCACGCGGCCGGTGCGGCCTGCGTGTTCATCGGGATCTTCCTGATTGTCCGCAAGGGACGTCAGCCGGCCCGGTAGAGCTGCAGAAACCGTTCTGCCGCCAGAATTTCGTCACTGATTGATTTCCGGCGGTCTTCCGCTTCGTAATCAAGCCCCCAGCGTTCAATCTGGAAGGTCTCGTCCAGCACCGCCGCCTCGAAAGCCTGCCTGCCACTCAGATGACCCTCTGACAGGGCCAGGGCAATCACCAGAGAGCCGGTAAGCGCCGTCACCGTCGACAGGGCCGCCATCGCAAAATCGTCCTGTGCGTTCACCGCATCGGCAAACCGGGCCATTGCCTCCGGAGGCTGCTCTACAGCGGTGATCCCCGCTGTCACGACCAGTCCCGTCCCGTACCGGGATTTCGACCAGTCAAGCAGCGGCTGCCAGACCTCGTTCTGTCGCAGGGTCAGGTCAACCGGCTGATCCGCCCGGTAACAGACCAGGTCGCTGCCCGCATAGGCGGCAATCTGTCCGGCAATCGCGGCCCTTTCTTCGGCGACACGGTCAAGCGCGGTCGCCGCCAGCTGCATCATCGGCATGGAATGCGGTTTGATTAATTCGCCCTGCGCCGCCCACTCCCCCGCAATCGCCTGCCCCAGCGCCGCGGAAGGTACGGTGAGAGATTTGCGCAAGGGGGTTTTGACAACCCGTCCGTCCAGTTCGATCTGGTGGCCGCCATCCCGCCGGACAGCGGCCACATCCTTGTAGAAACGCTTCAAGATCAGTTACCGAAAAGGCCCTTCAGCTTGTTGCCGACACCTTCAACAGCATCCTTGACGGCGGGTGCACCGCCATCG
Organism: Rhodospirillales bacterium; assembly: GCA_040219025.1. Lineage (GTDB taxonomy): Bacteria > Pseudomonadota > Alphaproteobacteria > Rhodospirillales > HT1-32 > HT1-32. The sequence goes on from JAVJTE010000025.1 coordinate 141,732, forward strand.
CCGCCGGAAGCACCGCCGCCGCTCAGGCCTTCTGTGACGCCCTTCAGGGCATCGGTCGCCCCCTTCACGGCACCATCAACGCCCGGAAGATTACCCGTGAGGTTGCCAAGCAGGCTTTTTGTCCCTGCCTTGAACTTCCGGTAACAATCATTGTCCTGATCCGGCTGGCCCTTGCCGAGCAGGGCATTCAGCGGGCTTGGCAGCACCGCCCAGCCCGGCTGTGCCAGGGTCCCGTTCACATCAAGGTCAACCAGTGACGCCAGGCTGGCGACGCTGGTATTCTTCGAGGCAGAGGAAACCCGCAGATCCAGAACCTCGCTGCCGAGATTGACATTGCCGGATCCGATCACGCCCAGACCTGCCGTGTCGAACACCAGCGCGCGGCTGGTGGCCAGGCCGTTCTGGATATCAAACCGGGAAATCATGCAGTTGACCTGCAACTGGTCCGACTTGTCGACCCAGGGCATTGCAGCGGAGAAAACATTGGAGGTCAGGAACGGCAGATAATCATTGTTGATCCGCCCCTCACCCATGCTGATCAGACTGCGGCCATTCAGCGACGCCATGATTGCTGCCACCGACTTTCCGGACCCGGATGCCGAGACCGAAATATCCAGCAGCCCGCTGATATGCTCGGTGCCGGTCGCTTCCTTGACCGCCTGGCCGAGATTGACCCCTTTCATATCAAGATTTGTCTGCAGCACCGGCGTTGCCTGACGGGCATCCAGCAGCAGATCACCGCTGATACCTGCGCCACCGAAACCGGCAGCAATCGGCTTGATCGCCAGCCGGCCATTATCAAGCGCCAGCTTGACGACAACCTCATGAAGCACATAGCCGCCCTGGGCAATGATTTCCTTCGCGCGGTAATTGATTGATGCATCAGCCGCCTTCAGGCCGTCCAGCGCCAGCGGATCGGACGGGAATACCTTGCCGGTCGTATTGGCCGGCGCTTCTGCCTTTGCCTCGCCGTCAGACGGCGGTGTGACATCTTCAAGACGGAACTTGTCCGATTTCAGATCAACCGTGATTGCAGGCCGGGGACCGCCAAGGCGAACCTGAACCTGGCCGGAGGCATCGCTTTCCGCAATTTTCACGGCAAGGTCGCTGATCTCGAAGGTCTGCGGTGCCGGATCGGAAAGCCGGCCGGTAACCGTGATCGGTCCCAGCTTCGGCACGGGTGACCCCGCCAGCTCGGAAAGAGTCGATGTATCGGGAATCGAAACCGAGAGTTTCAGGTTGATCCCGGCTCCTTCCTTGGGCCGCTGAATCTGGCCTTCGATGGAAATCTCCGCACCACCGGCCTCCGCCGTCAGCAGCACCGGATAGGGATCCCCGGCAAGGGCCGTCTCCACAGAACCCAGCGTTCCCTCGGCTTCAAAGACGTTCCCGTTATAGTTTCCGGCCAGTTCCATCTTCATCGGCGCGTTGAAGCCGTCGGTACTGGTGAGCAACTTGTCGATGACAATCGACTGGGTAACGCCTGACTTGCCGTCCTTGTAGACCAGCTTTGAATTCTCGATCTGGACAAGTTCGACGACCGGCTGGATGGCCATGCCACCGGAAGACTCCTGCGTTGTTGCAGGCGCGGTCTTGGCAGCGCCGTCACCGAACTGGAAGTTGAACAGTCCGTCCTTGTCTGATTCGATCAGGATATCAGCCCCGACCAGCACAAGCTTGTCGATCTTTGCCTGGCTGCTGAGCAGCGGCAGCAGTTCGATATGAGCCTCGAACCGCTCTACCTTCATCATCTCCGGGCGGGAGCCCCATGCCGCGTTCTGAAAACTGACGTTGGAGACCTGAAGCGACGGATCGAGCGACAGATGCAGGTCCAGATCGCCACCGATCACCAGATCACGTCCCGTGGCTTCCTTTACCTTCTCGGCAATCAGGTCCTTGTATTGATTGAAATCGATGGTCGAAACGTAAATGGCGCCGATGGCGATGGCGATAACCAGTACAGCCATTAGCCCGATCAGAATTTTGACGATACGCATTCTTCAATCCTTCAATACTTGTGCAGCCAGTATTGGCAGTTCGGCGACCGTGCGGGCAATTCCTTGCGCCCCGCACCTGCTTAACTCTTCCGCCGGGTGATATCCCCACGACACCCCGATCGACCGCGTACCCGCGTTCCTAGCCATTAGCATATCAAAGCTGGTATCGCCAATGACAACACTGGTCTGCGCCCCTGATCCGGCTTCCGCCATCGCATCGCGGACAATCGAAGGGTCCGGCTTGCCGGGCCCGTCATCGGCTGTCTTCAGGGTCACGAACCGGTCTCCCAGACCAAACCTGTCGAGCACGTCCCGCAATCCGCTCCGGCTTTTGCCGGTCGCAATACCCAGAACCCAGCCGAGTTGTTCAAACTGTGCCAGCATTTCCGGAACGCCGTCATACAGCGCATCTTTCAGATCAGGGTCTTGGTGTATGGCGACAAAGGCCTGCCGATAGCTTTCACACAACGCGCCAATCCGCTCTGCCGGCAGGGCCGGTGCGAGGCGGCGAATTGCCTCGTCCAGGCGCAGACCGACAATGGCCCGGACAGCTGTCGCATCGGGCGGCTGGAGGGCCTGCTCCGCAAACGCCTGATGCATCGACGCCACGATACTGTACTGACTGTCAACCAGGGTGCCGTCACAATCAAACAGCGCCAGTCGATTCATTCTGTTGATCTCATCGTTGTATTGGTCCGGGGAAATACACGCAAATTGCCAAATTCATTGTTCATTTCTGTTACACTGTGGTACCAGATTCAGACTGTCGACAAGGCTCGGTGCGAATTTTGTTTGCTGGGGAACCTTGATGCAGACGACCTTGCCTGAACGCAAAGACATCTTTGAGGAGGAATTCAAGATGAACATGATGAAAATTCTATGTGCGGGCGCCGCAGCGTCCTTACTGGCTGCCTGCGGAACGCTGGACGTTGAATCGGCGCGCAAGGCACCGAATAACGGTAGCGAATTTGCCAAAGCCCTGCAGGCCGAATATGTCGGTCTGGCGCAGGCTGAATATGACGAGCAGGACTGGAGCGACACCACCTTCTTCCTGGAAAAAGCGCTGGCTGTTGCCGGTGGTGCCGATGTCGGGCCGCAGGAAATCTCTGGTCGTGATCTGCCTGCCGACCGCATTCCGGTACTGACCGGTGCCCGTGATCGTCTGCTGGCTGCCTTGACCGCCGGTGGTCCTGCCAAAGCACCGCTGTCTGCTGCCAAGGCACAGGCCGGTTTCGATTGCTGGATGCAGGAACAGGAAGAAAACATTCAGCCTAAAGATATCGAAGCCTGCATGAAAATGTACACGTCTGCGATCGAGAAGGTTGAAGCTGCACTGCAGCCCGTCCCGGCTCCGACATCATCCCTGCCGCCGGTTCCGGGTCCGTACACGGTTTACTTCGGTTACAACGAGAACAGCCTCAGCGATGCCGCGGCTGCGATCGTTGCCAAAGCTGCCAAGGAAGGTTCTGACGCGAAGGTGACCGACGTGGTTGTTCGTGGCTATGCCGACCGTTCCGGCAACATTAGCTACAACGAAGCGCTCGGCTATGAGCGTGCCTATTCCGTCATCCAGGCCCTCGAAGAAAACGGCCTGAAGGCAGACAACTTCATGCCGCAGAGCCTCGGCGAAAGCGCCAATGAAGTACCGACCGCCGACGGGAAGAAAGAAGCCCGCAACCGCCGTGCGGTGATTCTGTTCTCCCGCTGATCCGGGCGTCAGATACGAGAAAAGGGCGACCTTCGGGTCGCCCTTTTTTTATGCTGATATCTATCTTCCGGAACGCCGGAGGACGTGTTTGTATTGCGCCGGAGTGACCGCTCCGGTCTGAATACAGAACGCTCTAGAATTCTTCCTCGAACGGGTCGCTCGCATCCTTCGGGTCAAACTCGAACATCTCCCAGCTGGTCGCCATATGCGACGACAGCGGGGCAGCGATCGAGAATTCTCCGCCGGCCGGATGCTCCAGCTTCAGGCTGTAGGCATGCAGATGCAGCTTGTTCGACAGACCGGATACAAAGACGTCCGGCCCGCCATACTTTCCGTCCCCGACGATCGGACGGTTCAACCCTTCCGCCGCATGAACCCGCAGCTGATGTGTCCGGCCGGTACGGGGCCGCATGGCAAGCCATGAGACCCGACGTCCCGCGGTATCGACGATGGCATAATCGGTAACCGCGTCCTTGCCCTCTTCGTAATCCGGCACGACTTTCTCGTTCCCCTTTGCGCCGGTCTTGCCGAGCGGCAGGCGGATCGTTCCCTTGCGCACATCCGGCACACCGACAACCAGCGCCCAGTAGGTCTTGGTCACCCGGTTACGGCGAAACAGATCGCCCAGAAACCTTGCCGCCTGTGACGACCGTGCGAGCAACAGCAGTCCGGACGTATCCTTGTCCAGCCGATGCACCAGCCGGGGGCGTACCCCGTCCTCGTCGGCCAGCGCATCCAGCATGCCATCGACATGGCGATGGGTGCCGCTGCCCCCCTGAACTGCCAGTCCCGGCGGCTTGTTGAGGACCACCAGCCCTTCATCATCATGAATGACCAGCGAGCGGATAAACCGCGCATCCTCATCCGACACCGATGATTTCTTTGGCCGCTCGCCCGGCGCATCATCATCACGTTCCGGCAGGGGCGGGATGCGAATCTGCTGTCCCGCTTCCAGTCGCGTGGATGCCTGGGCACGTTTACCGTCAACCCTGATCTGGCCTGTGCGCAGCAGTTTCTGCAACGCGCTGTAGGGAACGGCTGGGAATACTTTCTTGAACCAGCGGTCGAACCGCTGGCCATCATCATCAGCCCCGATGGTCTGATAGGAAACCGGCATCAGGCAAACATCCGTATGGTTTGAAATCCGAGATAGGCCGCCAGCAGCGACATGCCCACAGATGCGCAGACATAGACGATAGCCGCAAGCGGTTCTCCCCGGTGCAGCAGCAACAGGGTATCGACCGAGAAAGCCGAAAAAGTCGTGAAACCTCCCAGCACGCCGAACATCAGAAAGGCCTGCACCGTCATACCCGGCGACCAGAACAGGGCAAAGCCCTCGATCAGCAGGCCCAGAATGAAGGACCCCACAACATTGACAACCAGTGTCGCAACAGGAAAACCTGTGACGAGGAGAGAGCCGATGGCAACACTTGCCCCGTATCGGCAAGTTGCCCCCAGCGCCCCGCCAAGCGCAACAACAGCCAGAATATGGAACTTCATACCATTATGTCTCCTGATTCCGAGCGGCGAGAGGACAGGGTGTCACGTATCCGGGATCGTCTGAAGGAAATATCCCGACAGCGATACGGATGCAATGCCGAGCCTGAACTGCTGACGGACAAGGGCCTCGCCCATGACCACTTCACCCTGCCGGATACTGACCGGCTGTTCCGGGTCCCGAAGCAGAGCCAGATGTCGCTCGGGCCGGAGGATAACCTGAACTATCAGGCGACCTGTTTCGCCCGCGCCGCCCCGGGCGGCTCGACCCCTGCCCTGTATGACCGGGTTGCACCCGACGATGCCCTGCCTTTCGGGGCGCTGGTCGTCCAGCGCATCCATGGCCGTCCGGCAGATCTGCCCCGGGATCTTCCGGCGATTGCCCGCTGCCTCGCGGCGATCCACGGTCTGCCACTGCCGGCAAGGTGTGAGCCGCTGCTGAGCTACAGCAATCCGTCCGCAGGTATTCTTGCAGAAGTTCGCCAACAGGCCCGGTGGCTCGCTCACCCGGCAATCGCAGCGGACAGCCGAAACATGATCCGCGACGAGATCGCAGCCGCCGTCAAGTCCGCCACAACCGCGCAACCCGCTCGCTGCCTGATTACCTTTGACGCCCATCCCGGCAATTACATCATCCGGCCCGATGGCGACGCAATCATCGTCGACCTGGAGAAGATGCGTTATGCCGCTCCCGGCTTCGACCTCGCCCATGCCACACTCTATACCTCGACTACCTGGGACATCGAGGCAGGCGGCAGCCTGACCATTGCCGAGGTTGCGGAAGCCTATGCCGGGTGGTTCCGCCATATCCCGGCGGCGCTTGCCGGTCAGGCCCGCCACAGTCTGCTCGCTGATCGCCGGCTGATGTGGCTGTGGTCGGTCACCTGGTGCGCCAAATGGCTGGCCCAGTCGGTACCAGACTATGACAGCAGCACGACCCAGAACTGGTCCACGACCCTGAGCGATGATGCCCTGAGCCGGCATGTCGCGGACCGCGTCGACTGTTACCTGCAACCGGACATCATCGCCGGCATCCGCCGTGAATGGTCTGACAGCAACGACCTGACAGAACTGCTGCGCTGAGCGGCGCTCAGCCGTCCCTGCGGCGTTTTGCCCACCAGTCCATGCGTTTGCGGATATCGCGCTCGAACCCCCGCTCAACCGGCCTGTAAAGCTCCACACGGGCCATTTCGTCCGGAAAGTAGTTCTGCCCGGAAAAACCGTCTTCCGCATCGTGGTCGTAGGCATAGCCGTCGCCATAGCCCATATCCTTCATCATGCCGGTCGGGGCGTTCAGGATATGTTTTGGCGGCGAGAGGGAACCCGTCTGTTTTGCGGTCTTGCGCGCTGCCTTGTACGCCACATAGGCGGCATTCGATTTCGGGGCCGTCGCCAGATAGATAACCGCCTGGGCGATGGCCAGCTCACCTTCCGGCGATCCCAGCCGGTCATAGGCATCCCAGGCCGCAAGTGACTGCGTCAGGGCAGCCGGGTCCGCCATACCGATATCCTCGCTGGCGAAGCGGGCCAGACGCCGGGCGATATATTTCGGATCCTCACCGCCTTCCAGCATGCGCCCGAACCAGTACAGGGCCGCATCCACGTCCGAGCCGCGCAGGCTTTTATGCAGGGCACTGATCAGGTTGTAATGGCCGTCCTGTGACTTGTCATAGATCGGCAGCCGTCGCTGAACCACTTCCGCCAGCCGTTTGGCCGACAGGGGCTCGACGTCACCCAGCTCGAACAGCTCCTCGCACAGATTGAGCAGAAACCGCCCGTCCCCGTCGGCCATTTCGGTCAGCGCCGCCCGGGCTTCACCGGTCAGCGGCAGTTCCCGCTGCATCTCGGACTCTGCCCGTTCCAGCAATGTGGTCAGGGCCGTCGCATCAAGCCGGTTCAGCACCAGAACCTGACAGCGCGACAGCAACGCCGCGTTCAGCTCAAAAGAGGGGTTCTCCGTGGTCGCCCCGACCAGCACCACCGTGCCGTCCTCCACATAGGGCAGGAACCCGTCCTGCTGGGCGCGGTTGAAGCGGTGTATTTCATCCACAAACAGCAAAGTGCCACGGCCTTCGAGGCGACGCTGTTTCGCACGATCAAAGACCTTGCGCAGGTCGGCCACCCCGGAGAACACGGCAGACAGCGGCTCGAACTCGATATTCGTCAGCTTTGCCAGCATGCTGGCGATGGTGGTCTTGCCGCAGCCCGGCGGACCCCACAGCAGAATGGAAGCGATGCGGCCACGCTCCACCATCCGGCGCAGCGCACCATCCTCACCAACCAGATGGTCCTGGCCGACCACATCCGACAGCTGCTCCGGCCGCAGCCTGTCCGCCAGCGGCCGCGTGTCGGGCCCGGCGAACAGATCACTCATCCCCGCACCGTCACGGAAATCACCCGGCTCCCCCGCCGGACTTTCAGCGCCCATTCCTGCGGCGGGGCCGACAGCAGCTTCTTGATGTCCGAGACCCGTTCGATTTTCGTGTCATTTACACTCAGAATAATATCGCCCGGTTCAAACCCGATCCGGTCTGCCGGGCTGCCGCGGGCAATTTCCGTAACCGCGACACCGGTGATCAGGGTGTCGATCCCCTTGCTCTCGTTGAAAGCCGGACTGAGATTGATGAAGGCGGCCCCGGATATTGGCAGGCCGCCACTGACCCGGATCGGGTTAGGTTCCGGGTCTTCCGGCGGGGCAATCAGCTCGACATCGATATCAAGGCTTTTACCGGAACGCAGGATTGTCATCCGCGCGGTTCCGCCGACAGAGCGGGTTCCCAGCCGGAATTTCAGGGATTGCGCATCCGGCAGCGGCTTGCCGTCAATCGCCAGCACCACATCACCGACCTGCAGACCGCTGGTGGCTGCCGGACCTTTCGGATGCACCCGGTTCAGGACCACGCCAAGCGGCTTGTCGAGATTAAGCGAGGCGGCGATATCGGCTGTGACGGTCTGTCCCGACGCACCCAGCCAGGGCCGTATGACCTTGCCACCGGCGGCGCTGTTAATGACCGCCCGCACCATATTCGCAGGCACGGCAAACCCGATGCCGTTAGAGCCGCCATCCTTGCTGTAGATTGCCGTGTTCACCCCGAGCAGTCGCCCGTCGAGACCGACGAGTGCACCGCCTGAATTGCCGGGGTTGATCGACGCATCCGTCTGAATAAAAAAACTGAAATCGGTGATGCCGACCGTTGTCCGGGCACGGGCCGACACGATGCCGCTGGTCACGGTCTGGCCAAAGCCGAACGGATTGCCGATCGCCAGCACCAGATCGCCAACCTCGATTTCATCCGAATCCATCAGTTCAAGAAACGGCAGGGACTCATCCGTCAGTGCCTTCAGGACTGCCAGGTCAGAGCGTTCATCTGCGACCAGCAGTTTCGCATCGAACTCGCGCCGGTCGGACAGCACGATACGGATCTCGTCCGCGCCGGCGATCACATGATTGTTCGTCACAATCAGCCCGTCGGCTCCCACGATGACACCCGAGCCGAGCGAATTTACCGTCCGTTCCCGCTGCGGACTGCCGCCGAACTGGTCGCCAAAGAACCGTCTGAAAAAGGGATCATTGAAAAACGGTGTCTCGCGTCCGGACTGAACGGTCTTGCGGGTGAACACATTCACCACGGACGGTGCGACACGTTTGACCAGCGGGGCAAACGACAGCTGCACGTCCTCGCGTGATGACGGCAGCTCTCTGGTTTGTGCCTGCAGACTGTTGCCCTGCGATGCAAATGTGATCACCCCGATCAGCAGGGCGCAAATCACCCGCAGGAAAGCGGCTTTACCGGGAATACGCATCAGATCGATAACCTCCGGATCCCCAACCGGTTAAAACCGGCAGGAATGACATAGCTGTCCCCAGAAACGAAAACGGGGCGGTCGTGATGACCGCCCCGAATCTAGGGAAAATCCGGCGCTCTGCAAATCAGGCGCTGGCTTCCGCTGCATTCATTTCCTCAAGCTCGGCCTCGACCCGTTCACGGTCGCCCTTGCCACGGGCTTCCGGGTCGCGGTCAACCAGTTCAATCACGGCCATCGGTGCGGCATCACCGTACCGGAAACCGGCCTTCATGACGCGGGTATAGCCGCCCGGACGATCCGCATAGCGGTCACCCAGAACATTGAAAAGCTTCGCAACAGCTTCTTCGCTGCGCAGGATGGCAAATGCCTGGCGGCGGGCATGCAGCGTCTTCGCCTTGGCAAGCGTGATCAGCTTGTCGGCAAAACGCTTCATTTCCTTGGCCTTCGGCAAGGTGGTGACAATCTGTTCATGAATGACCAGAGAGGTCGCCATATTCTTCAGCATCGCCTTGCGGTGCGTGCTGGTACGGTTGAGCTTGCGGCCCTTGATACGATGTCGCATCTGTTCTTTCTCCTAAAGCACGCGGTCAGTAAGGCTCTTCGAGCTTCTTGGCCAGGTCTTCGATGTTTTCAGGCGGCCATTCCGGGATCTCCATACCGAGATGTAATCCCATTTGGGCCAGGACTTCCTTGATCTCATTCAGCGACTTGCGGCCAAAGTTCGGGGTACGGAGCATTTCCGCTTCCGTCTTCTGAACCAGGTCACCGATGTAGATGATGTTGTCGTTCTTCAGGCAGTTTGCCGAACGCACAGAAAGCTCAAGCTCGTCAACCTTGCGGAGCAGGTTGCGGTTGAACGGCAGCTCGTCACCCTTCTCTTCCTCGGACGCCGCTTTCGGGTCTTCGAAATTCACGAACAGCTGCAGCTGATCCTGAAGAATGCGGGCAGCCAGTGCCACAGCATCATCCGGGGTCACGGCGCCGTTGGTTTCGACCGTCAGCGACAGCTTGTCATAGTCGGTGACCTGGCCAACGCGCGAGTTCTCAACCTTGTAGGTCACCTTGCGGCAGGGACCGAACACGGCATCAACCGGAATCAGGCCGATCGGTGAGTCTTCGGCACGGTTCTGCGCGGCGGCAACATAGCCCTTGCCGGTCTCAACCGTCAGTTCCATCGAAATCCGCGCACCGTCATCCAGCGAGCAGATCACCAGATCCGGGTTCATGACTTCGATATCATGGCCGGTTTCGATATCACCGGCCTTCACGACGCCCGGGCCTGTCGCGGTCAGCGAAATACGCTTCGGGCCTTCGCCATGCATGCGCAGCGCCAGCGATTTCACGTTCAGCACGATATCGGTGACATCTTCCCGAACGCCGGGAATCGACGAGAACTCATGCAGCACGCCGTCGATCTGAATGGCCGTAACAGCGGCCCCCTGAAGCGACGACAGCAGAACGCGACGCAGCGCGTTACCAAGAGTAAGACCGAAGCCGCGCTCAAGCGGTTCAGCGACCACGACGGCTTCGAGAGCCGGATCGCTTCCTGCATTGATTTCAAGCTTGTTCGGCTTGATCATTTCCTGCCAGTTTTTCTGAAGCACGTTGATCAACCTTTCTTGACAGCATTCGCCGCGCAAATGCACGGCGTAAAAATTACCGGCCCGGAAGGCCGGCAACAGACATTAAGTTTAGACCCGCCGGCGCTTGCGCGGACGGCAGCCATTATGCGGAATCGGTGTCACATCGCGGATTGCCGTGATGGTGAAGCCAACCGCCTGCAGCGCACGAAGAGCAGATTCACGGCCCGAACCCGGACCCTTCACTTCAACTTCGAGGGTCTGCATGCCATGTTCCATTGCCTTCTTGCCGGCATCTTCGGCAGCAACCTGAGCGGCATAAGGGGTCGATTTGCGCGAACCCTTGAAGCCCTGGGAACCGGCGGACGACCAGGAAATCGCGTTGCCCTGGGCATCGCTGATCGTGATCATCGTATTATTGAAAGACGCATTCACATGGGCGACGCCCGATGTGATGTTTTTCCGCTCACGACGGCGGGGACGCGCAACTGCTGCTTTTGCCATAACTCTCTCTTACTTCTTCTTGCCGGCGATAGCGCGCGCCGGACCTTTACGGGTGCGCGCATTGGTATGCGTGCGCTGGCCATGCACCGGCAAACCGCGCCGGTGACGAAGGCCACGATAGCAACCCAGGTCCATCAACCGCTTGATGTTCATGGCCACTTCACGACGCAGGTCACCTTCGACCTGATAATCGCGGTCGATAACCTCGCGGATGCGGCCGAGTTCATCATCCCGCAGTGAATTCACGCGAGTCGATTCGTCAACAGCGCAACTCGCGCAGATCTGTTTCGCCTTGGTCTGACCAATGCCGTGGATATATGTCAGTGCGACCACAACACGTTTGTCGGTCGGTATGTTAACGCCAGCTATGCGCGCCAAAATGCGTACTCCTCAAAAGACGTCCAGTAATTGACGCCGTCAATGTCCAGGGGGCGAAAAGGCGGCGGATTATACGCACGAACCCTGCCCTGTCAACCCGACGGCCTCAGTTCAAAATCTTCATGATCTGGCCGGAGACACTGTCAATGTCTGCCATGCCATCCACTGTCTTCAACGCGCCCTTGCCCTTGTAGTAAGGAATAATCGGCGCTGTCAGATCGCGATATACTTCAAGCCGCTTGCGCAGCGTTTCCTCATTGTCATCCGAACGTGCCCCGCCCGTCTCGGCAGCCCGGGTCTTGATCCGCTCGAAAAGAACTTCCTCGTCAACCTCGATCGAGATCACGTGGTCGATCTTCATACCCTTCTGGTCCAGCATCGCATCAAGCGCTTCAGCCTGTGCCACGGTGCGCGGAAAGCCATCCAGAATGAAGCCGTTCGCACAGTCCGGTGCCGTCAGGCGGGCAGAGATGATCCCGACCACGATCTCGTCTGACACCAGGTCTCCCCGGTCCATGATCTCCTTGGCCTGCCTGCCCAGCTCCGTACCTTCGTCCACGGCTGCGCGCAACATATCGCCCGTTGACAACTGAACAATCGAAAACTTGTCCATCAAACGCTGTGCCTGGGTTCCCTTGCCGGCACCTGGTGGTCCGAGAAGTATCAGATTCATCCTCTGCGTCCCCTGAGCTTCGACTTCTTGATGAGCCCCTCATACTGATGCGCCAGCAGATGTGACTGAATCTGGGCAACAGTATCCATTGTCACCGTGACGACGATCAGCAGCGAGGTGCCGCCGAAATAGAACGGAACATTGAACCGTGAAATCAGGATTTCAGGCAGAATGCAGATCAGCGCCAGATAGGCCGCACCGATAACCGTCAGCCGCGTCAGCACGTAATCGATGTAATCTGCCGTATTCTTTCCGGGACGGATACCCGGCACAAAACCACCATGTTTTTTCAGGTTATCCGCCGTATCCGCCGGGTTAAACACCACGGCAGTGTAGAAGAAGGCAAAGAACACGATCATCCCGATATACATCGCTATATAGACCGGCTGTCCCGGCGCGACATAGGCCGTGATTGCCGTCATCCAGCTGCTGCCACCACCGGAGGCCGCAAACTGTGCCACTGTCAGCGGCAACAACAGCAGGGAGCTGGCAAAGATCGGCGGGATAACGCCGGCCGTGTTCAGCTTCAGCGGCAGGTGAGAATTCTCGCCACCGAACATCTTGTTGCCGACCTGGCGCTTCGGATACTGAATGATGATCCGCCGCTGGGCACGTTCCACGAAGACGATCATCGCAATGATGGCAACCGTCATGAACAGCAGGAAGATGATGAACAGCGTCGACAGGGCCCCTGTACGGCCCAGTTCAAGGGTGCTGACCAGTGCCGTCGGCAGTTCCGCAACAATGCCTGCGAAGATGATCAGGGAGATACCGTTACCAACGCCGCGGGCCGTCACCTGCTCGCCCAGCCACATCAGGAATACCGTCCCGCCAACCAGCGTGATGACACCCTGTGCCCGGAAGAACAGGCCCGGATCAGCAACCGCCGGACCAATGGAGCCGGTCATGCCCTCAAGGCCGACCGTGATTCCATAGGCCTGGAAGGTTGCAATCAGCACCGTCAGATAACGGGTGTACTGATTCATCCGCTTGCGGCCCTGCTCGCCCTCTTTCTTCATCTGCTCGATGGTCGGCGAAACCGTCGCCATCAGCTGCATGATAATGGAGGCCGAAATATACGGCATGATATTCAGGGCAAAAATCGACATCCGTCCCAGGGCACCGCCCGAGAACATATTGAGCATATCGATAATGCCGCCACTCTGCTGCTGGAAGAAGTCAGCCAGAATTGCGGCGTCTACTCCCGGCAGCGGGATGAACGTGCCCATGCGATAGACAATCAGCGCACCCAGTGTGAACCAGATGCGCTTCTTGAGTTCCGTCGCCTTGGAAAATGCCCCAAGATTGACGTTCGATGCGAATTGCTCGGCGGCTGACGCCATTCGATATGCTCCGATCTGCGACCTTTATCCGGCGCTTTTGGCGTCGTCGGTTACCTTCGGCGCGAGAATCGTCACCGAACCTCCCGCCTTCTCAACAGAAGAAATTGCCGATTTTGTGGCATGGCTGACACGAAGTTCTACCTTCGCCTTCAGTTCTCCGTTCCCCAGCACGCGGACACCATCCAGCGAACGACGGATAATCCCGGCATCCGAAAGAGCTTCCGCCGTCACCGGCTTCGCCGCATCAAGTTTGCCTTCGTCGATGGCCTTCTGCAGGCGGCCCAGATTCACTTCTGCAAACTTGTTGCGGAAGATGTTGTTGAACCCGCGTTTCGGCAGGCGCCGGTAGATCGGCATCTGGCCACCTTCAAAGCCCTTGATGGCAACGCCGGAGCGCGCCTTCTGGCCCTTGTGGCCTTTACCGGAGGTCTTGCCTGTACCGGAACCGATACCGCGACCAATGCGCTTGCGGTCCTTGCGGGCACCTGGATTGTCTCTGAGTTCGTTAAGCTTCATGGCTTTCTTCCTTTTGTTCGCGAGAACCGGATCAACCGGCGTCTACGACGCGAACGAGATGGCTCACCTTGTCGATCATGCCGCGTACCGAAGGACTGTCTTCCAGAACGCGGGTGCGGTGCAACTTGTTCAGACCAAGTCCGACCAGCGTCGCACGCTGGTCTTTCGGGCGTCCGATCGGGCTTCCGGTCTGTGTCACCGTGATGGTTTTTTTCTTAGCAGCCATCAGATTACTCCTTCTCGACCGAAACGGCATCAGCGGATCCGTCACGGCGTGACACGATCTCACCGACCTTCTTGCCGCGGCGCGATGCAATCGAACGCGGGCTCTGCAGCCGCTTCAGTGCATCGAATGTTGCCTTGATCATGTTATGCGGGTTGGTCGTACCGAGCGACTTCGCGACGATATCCTGGATCCCCAGGGTCTCGAACACGGCGCGCATCGGACCACCGGCAATGATACCGGTACCCGGAGGGGCCGACCGCAGGATGACCCGACCGGCACCGAAATGCCCCGTCACGTCATGATGCAATGTACGGCCTTCGCGCAGCGGAACACGAACCAGGTCGCGTTTCGCGGCTTCCGTACCCTTGCGGATTGCTTCCGGCACTTCACGGGCCTTGCCCGATCCGACGCCGACACGGCCCTTCTGGTCACCGACAACGACAATCGCGGCAAAAGCGAAACGGCGTCCGCCCTTCACCACCTTGGCGACACGGTTGATATGGACCAGTTTGTCGACGAATTCCGACTCTTCGCGGGGCTGGTTTCCACCGCGCTCGCGGCGGCCTTCGGAAGCCTTTGGATTGCGTGCCATATCTACCTCAGAATTTCAGGCCGGCTTCACGCGCGGCATCCGCCAGCGCCTGAATACGACCATGATAAATGTAACCGCCGCGATCAAAGATCACGGTCTCGACGCCGGCTGCCTTGGCACGCTCTGCAATGAGCTTGCCGACTTCCGCCGCCGCTTCCTTGTTGCTGGAAGACGAGAACTTGCCCCGCATATCCTTCTCGATGGACGAGGCAGAAGCGACTGTGTTGCCACTCGTATCGTCGATCAGCTGAGCATAGATATACTTGTTCGAACGGAAGACCGAAAGACGGACACGATCACCGGCTTTGGCCTGAAGTTTCCGGCGGGTACGTTCGCGACGACGCAGGAAAAGCTGTCTGGGTGTATTTCTCATTTCGGCGTCCTACTTCTTCTTGCCTTCTTTACGGATGATGAACTCGTCAGCATAGCGAACACCCTTGCCCTTGTAAGGCTCGGGCGGACGGTAGCCGCGAATTTCAGCCGCAACCTGGCCGACACGTTGCTTGTCGGCGCCGGAAATGGAAATGGATGTCGGCTTTTCACAAGTCATCGTGATCCCTTCGGGGATCGGATAGATGACGTCGTGACTGAAACCGAGCTGCAACTGCAGGTTCTTGCCCTGCAACGCGGCACGATAACCGACACCGGTGATTTCAAGGTTCTTGGTGTAGCCTTCGCTGACACCAATCACCGCGCTTTCGACGAGCGTGCGCATCGTGCCCCACATCGACCGCGCGCGCTTCGAATTATCGCGCGGCGTGACGTAGACCATGTTGTCTTCAATGCGGCCATCGACCTCTTCGACCAGCTTGACGGTGAGTTCACCAAGCTTCCCCTTCGCCGCGAGCACGTCACCAGCCAGATTGACTGTGACACCGCTCGGAATCGGAACCGGGTTCTTACCAATACGTGACATTCAAACCCCCGTCAGAATACGCGACAAAGGACTTCGCCACCAACATGGTGGTCGCGGGCTTCGGCATCGGACATCACGCCTTTCGGGGTCGAAAGGATCGAGATACCGAGACCGTTATAGACCCGCGGCAGGTCCTTGATCTTGGAATAAACACGACGGCCAGGCGTCGATACACGGCTGATCTCCTGAATGACCGGCGAGCCGTCATGATATTTCAGGTCGATCTTCATCTCGGTGATACCCTTGCGGATTTCAACCGAGCTGTAGCCACGAATGAAGCCTTCACGCTGAAGCACGTCGCACACATTGGCGCGCAGCTTCGACGCAGGCGAATTAACACTCGACTTGCCGGCTCTCTGGCCATTGCGGATGCGGGTCAGCAAATCGGCGAGCGGATCTGTCATAGACATCGCTTGCTACTCCTTACCAGCTCGACTTGACCATGCCGGGAATCTGGCCATCCGAGGCCAGATCCCGCAGCTTGATACGACAGAGCTTGAATTTCCGATAATTGCCACGCGGACGACCGGTCAGCTCGCAGCGCAGGCGCTGGCGAGTCGGTGACGCGTTACGTGGCAACTGAGCCAGCTTCACAGCAGCTTCGAACCGGGCTTCCGGGTTGGAGTCCTTGCTGTAGATAAGCTCTTTCAATGCTTTACGCTTAGAAGCGAACTGATCCGCAAGCTTCTCACGACGCTTGCCACGCTGGACCATGCTTTTCTTTGCCATAGCAGTATTCTCCCGCCTCAGCTGACGAACGGGAAATCGAATTTCTTGAGGAGCGAGCGCGCCTCATCATCCGACTTCGCCGATGTTACAATAATGATGTCCATGCCCCGGATCTTGTCGACCTGGTCATAGTTGATTTCCGGGAACACGATCTGTTCCTTGAGACCCATCGCGAAATTACCCCGACCGTCGAACGTCTTCGGCGACAGTCCGCGGAAGTCACGGACGCGCGGCAGAGCGATATTCACCAGACGGTCAAGAAATTCATACATCCGTTCCTTGCGCAGTGTGGTCTTGCAACCGATCACCATGCCTTCGCGGATCTTGAAGGTCGCAACCGACTTCTTCGCGCGGGTCACAATCGGCTTCTGGCCGGTGATCGCGGTCATGTCCCGGACAGCACCTTCGATTTTCTTCTTGTCGGCAGACGCTTCGCCAACACCCATGTTCACGACGATCTTTTCGATCCGCGGCACGGCCATCGGGTTAGTGTACTTGAACTCTTCGAGCATAGCCGGATGAATCACCGACTTGTAATGCTCCTGCAGGCGTGAAGCAGCCATATTACCAGCTCCCCCGATCAAACATCGATGACTTCGCCGGAGCGCTTTGCAACGCGTACTTTCCGGCCGTCATCGAGAGTTTTGAAACCAACGCGGGTCGGCTGATCCGTCTTCGGATCAACATGCGCGACGTTCGATACGTGAATCGCCGCTTCCCGCTCCTGAATACCGCCAGGGTTTGTCTGACTGGCACGCTGGTGACGCTTGATCATATTGACCCCGCTGACCACAACACGGTCAGAGTCGGTGACAACACGAAGAACCTCACCACGCTTGCCGGCATCCTTACCGGACAGCACGACGACCTTGTCGCCCTTGCGAATACGAGCAGCCATCAGAGCACCTCCGGCGCCAGCGAAATGATTTTCATATACCGCTTCGCACGCAACTCACGTGTAACCGGGCCGAAAATACGGGTCCCGATCGGCTCGCCCTGCTTGTTGATAAGCACGGCGGCGTTGCTGTCGAAACGAATGGCAGAACCATCCGGGCGGCGGATTTCCTTGGCGGTCCGAACGATGACAGCGCGATGCACGTCACCTTTCTTAACACGACCGCGCGGAATGGCGTCCTTGACGGAGACGACAATCACGTCGCCCACGCCGGCAAACTTCCGCTTCGACCCGCCCAGAACCTTGATGCACTGAACGCGGCGAGCGCCTGAATTGTCTGCAACATCCAGATTGCTTTGCATCTGAATCATGGCAGTGACCTTTCCCTAGTATCGCAACCGGGTATCCGGAGCGATGTCGTTACGTCTAGCGCTTAATCCTGATCTGCGATGATTTCCCATCGCTTCGTCTTTGAGTGGGGACGGCATTCACGGATGCGAACGGTCTCCCCAACCTGGATAGCGTTGGCCTCATCATGCGCCCGATATCTTTTCGAGCGCCGGATGAACTTCTTGTACAGCGGATGCATGATCCGCCGTTCAACCTTTACAGTGACGGTTTTGTCGCCTTTGTCGCTGACAACCACACCCTGCAGAATTCTTTTCGGCATTTCTGTTACCTCAGGAAGCGCTACGGGCGCGTTGACCCATAATCGTTTTCACGCGCGCAATATCACGACGCACCTGCGTCACGCGCGCTGTGTTTTCAAGCTGGCCGCTGGCTCTCTGAAAACGGAGGTTGAATGCCTCTTTCTTCAGGCTCAGCAGCTGATCCTTGAGCTCGTCGTCAGATTTCTGACGGATATCTTCGGCTTTCATCACGTTATCCCATCTCACCAACACGGGCGACCATCTTGGTCTGCAGCGGAAGCTTCGCAGCAGCGAGCTCGAAGGCCCGCTTGGCGATGTCATAGCTGACGCCATCAACTTCAAACATGATCCGGCCCGGCTTGACTTTTGCGGCCCAGAACTCAACCGACCCCTTGCCTTTACCCTGACGGACTTCGGCAGGTTTGGCGGTTACCGGCACATCCGGGAAAATCCGGATCCACACACGCCCCTGGCGCTTCATGTGCCGGGTGATCGCGCGACGTGCAGCTTCAATCTGGCGCGCGGTAACACGTTCCGGCGTCATTGCCTTGAGGCCAAACGCGCCAAAGTTAAGGGCTGTACCGCCCTTCGCGAGACCGTGGATACGACCTTTGAAGGCCTTCCGGTACTTTGTTCTCTTTGGTTGCATCATGGTGCAATCGTCCTCTTAAGTATGCCTGGCCTTAGCGGGCCGGCTGCTGGTCCTGAAGCAACTTGTCCATCGCCATCGGATCGTGGGCAAGAATCTCACCCTTGAAGATCCAACATTTGATGCCGCAAGCGCCGTAGGTTGTCTGCGCGGTCGCAACGCCGTAATCAACGTGAGCGCGAAGTGTGTGCAGCGGCACCCGACCTTCACGATACCATTCAGTACGGGCGATTTCGGCACCACCAAGACGGCCGGCAGCATTGATCCGGATGCCCTCTGCGCCAAGGCGCATGGCCGACTGAACCGAACGCTTCATGGCGCGACGGAAAGCAACACGACGCTCAAGCTGCTGGGCAATGTTTTCAGCAACCAGCTGGGCATCGATCTCCGGCTTGCGGATTTCAACGATATTCAGATGTACCTCGGTTCCCGTCATCTTTGACAGATCCTGGCGCAGCTTCTCGATATCGGTTCCCTTGCGGCCGATGATGACACCCGGACGCGCCGTGTGGATGGTCACCCGTGCTTTTTTCGCCGGACGTTCGATGACGACCTTGGCAACACCGGCACCGACAAGGCGCTTCTTCAGATATTCGCGCAGCGCCAGGTCTTCGTGCAGAAGACCGGCATAGCCGTCATCGGCATACCAGCGGGAGTCCCACGTGCGGTTGATGCCCAGGCGAAAACCGACTGGATTGACTTTCTGACCCATCAGGCGATCTCCTCGCGTTCGCGCACAACAATCGTCAGGTTGCTGAACGGTTTCAAAATCTTGCCTGTACGGCCACGGGCACGGGCGCGCCAGCGCTTCATCACAATGCCCTTGCCGACGCTGGCTTCTGCAACAACCAGATTGTCGATATCAAGCTGGTGATTGTTTTCCGCGTTGGCGATGGCCGATTGCAGACATTTATGCACATCACGTGCAATCCGCTTCTTCGAGAAATACAGGTCGTTCAGCGCACGTTCTGCGCCAAGACCCCTGATCGACTCTGCGACAACGTTCAGCTTCTGCGGTGAGATGCGGATATTCCGCACGATCGCCTTGGCTTCCGTGTCGGACAGACGACGCTCTGATGCCGGCTTGCCCATAATTACTTCCTCTTCGCTTTCTTGTCCGCCGTGTGACCGTAGTAGGTCCGGGACGGAGAAAACTCACCGAACTTATGTCCAATCATATCTTCGGTTACCATAACCGGGATATGCTTGTGACCGTTGTACACGCCGAACGTCAAACCGACGAACTGCGGCAGGATCGTGGACCGGCGGGACCAGATTTTGATGACCTGATTGCGACCGGACGCACGCCCGGCTTCCGCCTTCTTCAAGAGGTATCCGTCTACAAACGGACCTTTCCAGACCGAACGAGCCATATTCGTCAAACTCCCTTAGCGCGATTTCCGCTGATGGCGGCTGCGCATGATGTACTTGTCGGTGGCCTTGTTGGAGCGCGTACGCTTGCCCTTCGTGGGCTTGCCCCAGGGGGTCACCGGATGACGGCCGCCGGAGGTACGGCCTTCGCCGCCACCATGCGGGTGATCGATCGGGTTCATGGCAACACCACGAACCGCCGGGCGTTTGCCAAGCCAGCGATTACGGCCGGCCTTGCCCAGATTGATATTCTGATTGTCGGCGTTTGAAACCGCACCGACCGTTGCCCGGCATTCGCCAAGCACCAGCCGCAGCTCACCGCTCGACAGACGCAGCTGCGCATAACCGGCATCCTTACCGACCAGCTGGCCGTAGGTGCCGGCAGAACGTGCGATCTGCGCGCCCTTGCCAACCTTCATCTCGATATTGTGGATGATGGTACCGACAGGGATGTTCTTCAACGGCAGGCAGTTGCCCGGCTTGATGTCGGCCCGGTCATCACTGACCACGACATCGCCCGCTTTCAGGCGCTGCGGTGCAATGATATAGGCGACTTCGCCATCTTCATATTTCAGCAGCGCGATGAAGGCCGTGCGGTTCGGATCATATTCGATCCGCTCAACCGTTGCCGACATGCCGGTCTTGTTACGCTTGAAGTCGATGACCCGGTACCGGCGCTTGTGGCCGCCACCGCGACGACGCGCGGTAATACGACCGGTATTGTTCCGGCCACCCTTCTTCGTCAGGCCCGTCGTCAGCGACTTTTCAGGTCCGCCTTTGTAAAGCTCGGACTTGTCGACCAGCACCAGGGTGCGGCGACCGGGCGTGGTCGGATTGAATTGCTTGAGAGCCATGATCAGATCCCCGTGGTCACGTCGATGTTGCTGCCCTCGGCCAGCGTTACCATCGCTTTTTTACGGTCGACACGTCGGCCCAACTGCTGACGGAACCGCTTGGTTTTGCCCTTGAGGACGCTCGTATTCACCGCGGTCACCTTTACCGAGAAAAGGTTCTCGATCGCGGCCTTGATTTCCGGCTTCGATGCATTCAGCGGCACTTCAAAGAAGACCTGACCATGCTCGGACGCATTGGTCGACTTTTCCGTGATGATCGGATGACGAACGATGTCGTACATCCGTTCCTGCGACGGCATCGCCGGTTTGCGAATTTTTGCGCTCATTTCAGGCGCTCCTCCAGAGCGGTGACCGCTTCGCGCGTCAGCACGAGCGTATCGCTCCTCAAAATGTCATACACATTGGCACCGACAGACGGCAGCACTGCCACCGACGGAATATTCCGTGATGCCAGCGTGAAGTTGCGGTCGACCTCGGCACCGGCAATCACCAGGGCGCGGCCCCAGTTCAGGCCTGCCAGCTTGCCGACCAGCGCCTTGGTGCGCGGCTCGTCACATGTCGCATTGTCCAGGATAACCAGCTGACCGGCGGAAGCCTTCGCAGACAGGGCGCACTTCATCGCCAGCTTGCGAACCTTCTTGGTCAGCTCGATACCATGATCCCGCGGCGTCGGTCCATGGGCAATACCACCACCACGCATCTTGTTTTCACGGTTTGAACCACGACGGGCGCGACCGGTGCCTTTCTGGCGGAACGGCTTCGCCGTCGTGCCGGAAACTTCACCGCGACCCTTGACCTTGTGGGTACCGGCGCGACGCTTGGCGAGCTGATAGTTCACCATACGGGCCAGCAGATCCCGGCGGACTTCGACACCAAAGATCGAGTCAGCGAGTTCGATATCGCCGACCGACTTGTTATCGAGATTGATGACTTCGGATTTCATGGCCTCAGTCCTTCTTTTCTTCAGAAGCTGCGTCATCCGCAACCGCTTCATTCTCGACCGGTGCTTCTTCAGCAGGAGCTTCTTCGGCCGCAGCTGCGATCAGGGCTGCCGGATAAGGCACACCTTCCGGAGCGGCGCGCTTGGCCGCATCACGGATCAGCACCCAGCCGCTCTTCGCGCCGGGAACTGCACCTTTGACCAGCAGATAGCCCTTTTCCTCGTCAGCACCGACGATTTCAAGGTTCTGGACCGTGACGCGGGTTGCGCCCATATGGCCAGCCATCTTCTTGCCCTTGAACACCTTGCCCGGATCCTGGCACTGGCCCGTGGAGCCGTGCGACCGGTGCGAGATCGAAACGCCGTGCGTTGCTTCCAGACCGGCAAAGTTCCAGCGACGCATGCCGCCCTGAAAACCCTTACCAATCGAGATGCCGCTGACATCAACCTTCTGGCCATCAAGGAAATGCTTTGGGCTCAGCCGTGCGCCGGCTTCAAGCAGCGCATCTTCGGCAACCCGAAATTCCGCAAGCTTGCGCTTCGGCTCGACCTTGGCTTTGGCAAAATGACCACGCATCGGCTTGGTCACATTCTTGGGAGTCCGATTGGAAACACCCAGCTGAACAGCGTTATAGCCGTCACGCTCGGTGGTCCGGACAGCCACGACCTGACAATCGTCAACCTTGACGACCGTCACCGGCACATGCTGGCCATCGGCCCGGAAGACGCGGGTCATGCCGACCTTTTGTCCGATTAATCCTGTACGCATCGATCTCGATCCCTACTTAGAGCTTGATTTCGACGTCAACACCGGAGGCGAGGTCGAGCTTCATCAGCGCGTCCACCGTCTGCGGCGTCGGATCGACGATATCCAGCACCCGCTTATGCGTGCGTATTTCAAACTGTTCCCGCGATTTTTTATCGATATGCGGGGAACGCAGCACAGTGAATCGCTCAATGCGGGTCGGCAGCGGAATAGGTCCGCGCACCTGAGCGCCCGTACGTTTCGCTGTGCTTACAATCTCGCGTGTCGACTGATCCAGAATTCGATGATCGAATGCCTTAAGCCGTATGCGAATATTCTGACTGTCCATCGTGACTCAACCGTCCAAGTGAGGTGCCCCGCCAAACCGGGCGGGGCACTCTCGGGTTTCTGTTTTAGTCCTGGATCGAGGCGACGACGCCGGCGCCGACAGTGCGGCCCCCTTCGCGGATAGCGAAGCGCAGTCCCTCGTCCATCGCGATCGGTGCAATAAGGTTCACCGACATCGCAATGTTATCACCCGGCATGACCATCTC
>JAVJTE010000026.1:0-41960 GCA_040219025.1 Rhodospirillales bacterium
GCGATTTCCGGGGAAGGATCGGCTCTATCGCCGACCACTCAAAATCAGTCAGGTCATATCGGGACATCGAAAACTCCTTTTGGAGTTTGAATCACATCCTCGATAAATTGGGAATCCCGTTTATGAGTTTACGGCCTAGCATGCGAAAATATGACAAAGTCTAGGAACGCCGCTTCGTTAAAGGCGACTTGCCCCGAGAATTCTGTGTCGGCAAATGAGGCATTTCCTTGAAATGTAGCTTGATGAAAGTTGATGGACTGCAAGAACTTGGCGAACGGAAAGTGGGTCTCGAATTGAAAAGTGGCAGACCGAAAGTCAGACCTTCCGTGAAATTTTACGTGCTGGAAATCGGCATGGTCACGGAACGTGGTAAGATTGAAGCAAGTGTTCTTCTGAAATTCTGACTGAGAAAAGTTGGTTGTTTTAGGAAAAAAGAAGTTATCAAAAGAAACGGGGCTGGCGAACACTGTATCATTGAAATTGATGTCGGTGGCTGGGTCGGGGGCAAACAAGTCCGGGGATCTGCAATAAGCCCAGACTTTCCAGCGCTCTTCCGCGCTGAAGGGTTTCATTTCTGCTACTGTGGCGCGTTTTTCATCAATTAGCTTTTGGCGGACTTCATCTGACAGAGCAGCCGCCATCCAGCGGTTCCAGATTTCCCGGTTTTTTGCGTGGAGGTCTTCGTCAATCCGATCCCCCGTCTGCTCTCCGTAATAGGTCGCCAGCACGTACCATGGGTTTTCGTTGGCAGGGCGCATTTCTATTTGATCGTCGGTCATGCGGACAGTCTGGCGCGGAAAGCGGGGGCTGTCGACGGGTTCTGCAACTGATGAAGCTTTCGGGCAGGGTACAGATTGTCGGGTCATTCGTCAGGTTGGTTTGCGCCTCTTGTGTCATGTCGCATTTACTGTCGTCCATGGGGTTGAAAGCGAAGGATCCTGAAACGAGTTCAGGATGAGGGGGCAGGGAAAGTGAGGGTATCTGGGAAAGGCAAGTGGGTGTCAGAGAAAGGACTGAGGTGATGTTGGCTGTGGGTGTTGTGAGGAGAGGGTGAACGGTTTTTTTCGGCGTGATATCGCTCGGCCCGGTCAGTGACCACCCTCATCAAGTCCCCCTCATCCTGAACTCGTTTCAGGATCACTACCCGTTCCGCGAGGCACTGCTTTTCCATGACGGCATCGCGTGAGTTTGGTTGGCGGGTGGCGTATGATGGGGCTTGTAAATTTAACGGAGGAAACAGGCTTGCAGGACAGATTGAAGATTACGGCGGAACGCGCCCTGGCGGCGATGGATCTGACGTCGCTGGGGGACAGTGATGATGCGGAGATTGTCTCCGCGCTCTGTGACCGGGCGGTGACGGCATCCGGTTCTGTGGCGGCGGTATGTATCTGGCCGCGCTTCATCGGGCTCTGCCGGGAGAGGCTTGCGGGGAAGAACATACCT
Organism: Rhodospirillales bacterium; assembly: GCA_040219025.1. Classification (GTDB taxonomy): domain Bacteria; phylum Pseudomonadota; class Alphaproteobacteria; order Rhodospirillales; family HT1-32; genus HT1-32. Next base: position 1,444 of record JAVJTE010000026.1, read on the forward strand.
GTTGCGGCGGTCGCCAATTTTCCGTTCGGCGGGGCCGATATCGGCAAGGCCGTGGCAGAGATCGAATCCGCGGTTGCAGACGGGGCGGACGAGATTGATCTGGTCTGGCCCTGGGACAAATGGAAACAGGGTCAGCACAAGGCCGCCCTGAAGCTGCTGGCGGCAGCACGGACTGCCGCCGCAGACCGTACCCTGAAGGTTATTCTGGAAACCGGCTGTCTGGCCGAGCCGGCGCTGATCGAAAGCGCCAGCAAGGCCGCGATTGAGGCCGGTGCCAATTTCATCAAGACCTCCACCGGCAAGGTCGATATCAACGCCACGCCGGAATCGGCAGAGATTATGCTGAAGGCGATTGCCGAAACGGGGGCTGATTGCGGCTTCAAGGCTGCCGGGGGTATCCGGACGGTCGCCAACGCCGATATCTATTTTCAGCTGGCGGATCGCATCATGGGACCGGACTGGGCAACGCCCGCCCGTTTCCGGATCGGGGCCAGCGGTCTGCTGGATGACATCATCTCGACGCTGGACGGCACAGCCCCGGCGATTGCGGTAAAAGGATACTGAGCTGTGATCCCGCAGGAGCTGATACGTCGCAAGCGGGATGGCGGTGTTCTGACGGCAGATGAAATCGCCGGATTTGTGACGGGCATGACAGACGGCAGCATCGCCGAAAGTCAGGTCTCGGCCTTTGCCATGGCGGTGTTCTTTCAGGGCATGACGATGGATGAACGGGTTGCCCTGACCCGTTGCATGATGGAATCGGGCCGCCGGATGGACTGGGCTGATCTGGATCCGGGCGGCCCGGTGCTCGACAAGCATTCGACCGGCGGGGTTGGTGACAAGGTCAGCCTGATACTGGCCCCGGTCATCGCCGCGATGGGCGGGTTTGTTCCGATGATCTCCGGCCGCGGGCTTGGTCATACCGGGGGTACGCTGGACAAGCTGGAGAGCATTCCCGGCTATAATGCGACCCCGGACCATGCCCTGTTCCGGCAAACCGTAAAGACGGCGGGATGCGCGATCATCGGCCAGACCGATGATCTGGCCCCGGCGGACCGGCGGCTTTATGCCATCCGGGACGTGACGGCAACGGTGGAATCCATCCCCCTGATTACGGCCTCGATCCTGTCAAAAAAGTTGGCGGCGGGGCTGGACGGGCTGGTGATGGATGTGAAGACCGGCAGCGGTGCCTTCGCCCCGACACTGGCGATGGCAGAGGAACTGGCAGGCAGTATTGTCGATGTGGCCGGCGGGGCAAGATTGCCGGCGACAGCCGTGATTACCGATATGAATCAGGTGCTGGGCGCCACCGCCGGTAATGCGCTGGAAGTCCGGGAATCAGTTGACCTGCTGACCGGCGGTATGGGCGACCCGCGTCTGGTTGAGGTGCTGACCGAACTGGCCATCGAAATGGGGCTGCTCGGGCAACTGGCGGACGGCGACAATCCGCGGGCTGATCTGCGCGGCAGGGTTGAAGGCGCACTCGCCAGCGGTGCCGCCGCCGAACATTTTGGCCGTATGGTCACCGCCCTTGGCGGTCCGGCTGATTTTGTTGAGAGACCAGAAAAGTATATGGCTGAAGCACCCGTCCGGCATGTGGTGATGCCTTCCGGCTCAGGCTATGTCGCATCAGTGGATACCCGCGCTGTCGGCCTTGCGGTGATCGAGCTTGGTGGCGGACGGCGGCGGGTGACAGACAGAATCGATCATGCGGTCGGATTAGCCGATATCCGTGGTATCGGCGTGAAGGTTGGTCCGGATCAGCCGCTTTGCGTCATTCACGCCCGTGATGAGGATAGCGCCAGACGAGCGGAGACACTGATTCTGGGGGCTGTGTGCGTGCAGGAGGACAGGGTGGAACCGCCGCCAGTTATCGTGAAGCGTCTGCGAGGCGATGGCGTATGAGCCGGGCAATCATCCTGATGATGGATTCCTTTGGCGTCGGGGCGACTGAAGATGCGGTCAGGTTCGGCGACCAGGGGGCGGATACCTTCGGTCATATCGCAGCTGTCTGTGCCACTTCTGACCGCGGTGCCCTGCAGATCCCCAATCTGACCCGCCTCGGGCTGGTGCGGGCGGGGCTGGGTGGCTCCGGTTCTGTCGCTGCGGGCTGTGATGCATCGGTCGAGCCGCAATCGCTGTACGGGCATGCGGCGGAGCGCAGTTTCGGCAAGGATACACCAAGCGGACACTGGGAACTTGCCGGTGTGCCGGTTGAATTCGACTGGGGCTATTTCCCCCGCGAAGAACCCTGTTTCCCGGCTGAACTGATTGACCGGCTGATCGCTGACGGGGAAATTCCCGGTGTGCTGGGGGAACGTCATGCCTCCGGCACCACGATCATCGAGGAACTGGGCGAGGAACATCTGCGAACCGGCAAGCCGATTGTCTATACCTCTGCCGACAGCGTGTTGCAGATTGCCGCCCATGAGGAAGCCTTCGGCCTTGAGCGGTTGTACGGGCTTTGTCAGGCAGCAAGAGTGATTGTTGATGACTGGAATATCGGCCGGGTGATTGCCCGGCCTTTCACCGGTGACGACAGCGCCAGTTTCCGCCGTACCGGCAACCGCCGGGATTATTCGATACCGCCACCAGCCCCGACTCTGCTGGACCGGCTGGCGGGCGAGGGACGTGAAGTGCTGTCGGTCGGCAAGATCGCGGATATCTTCGCGCATCAGGGTCTGACCCGGAAGGTCAAGGCCGATGGCAACGAAGCCCTGTTTGATGCCACATTGCAGGCACTGGGCGAGACACCGGATGGCGGGCTGATCTTCACCAACTTCGTTGATTTCGATTCCAGCTATGGCCATCGCCGGAATGTGGCGGGCTATGCCGCCGCGATTGAATATTTCGACCGCCGCCTGCCGGAATTTGAACGCCTCATGCGGCCAGGTGATCTGGCGGTGATTACGGCCGATCACGGATGTGACCCGACATGGCCCGGCTCTGACCATACCCGCGAACATGTGCCGGTTCTGGCTTTCGGGCCGGGTGTTGCGGGGCGCGATATCGGTCGACGGAGATCCTTTGCCGATATCGGACAAAGCCTCGCCAGCCATCTTGGTATTGCGCCACTGGATGCGGGCGAAAGCTTTCTGTAATGGCGCGGGTGCGGGTCAAGGTCTGCTGTATCTCCAGCGCGGAGGAGGCGCGGCTGGCCATCAATGCGGGGGCAGATGCCATCGGTCTGGTCGGGGAAATGCCCAGCGGGCCGGGGGTGATTGATGATGCGCTGATTGCAGAAATCACCCGCCAAATCCCGCCGCCGGTGACCCCCGTCCTGCTGACCAGCCGGACTGACGGGGCGGGGATTGCGCACCATGCCGCAGTCTGTGGCGTCTCCACGGTTCAGATTGTCGATCATATTGGCAGGGATGAGCACCAGAGGGCGCGCAGGGCCTTGCCGGGGTTGCGCCTGCTTCAGGTCATCCATGTGACAGGTGCAGAGACTCTTGATCTGGTCCGGGCCTATGGCGAGGTTGCAGACGCCTTGCTGCTCGATTCAGGCAGCCTGGCCGGTGAGGTGAAGGAGCTTGGCGGAACCGGGCGGGTTCATGACTGGTCGGTCAGCCGGCATATTGTCGAGGTATCACCGGTTCCGGTGTTTCTGGCTGGCGGGCTGCATGCGGATAATGTGGCGGAAGCGATTCGCCATGTCCGCCCCTTTGGTGTTGATCTGTGCAGTGGTGTCAGGCGTCAGGACGCGCTTGATCCGGGCAGGCTGGCTGCATTCTTTGACGCGGTGGCGACTGCGTGACAGGCTTCCCTCCGGTACAGTCGGAACATAGTTGGCTTTGACAGCATGAGCGCGCAGCATTTCCCCGGTGTCGGTAATCTTCAGTCTGTTGAAGACGTTGACGCGGTACTGGAGCAGGTGGCCGAAATCTATCTGGATGGGGTGACGGCACTTCAGGACCGTTTCAACCAGTTTGCTGCGGGCGACCGGACCAGTCCGACACCCCGGCGCGGCTATCCCTTTGTCGGGATTATCAATAACGGTCGTGTTTCGCCCGCATCGGAGGGAACCCTGTCCTATGGGACGCTCGGGGGATCAGGCGCCTTTGGCATGACGCTGACACGTCCGGAACTGTTTAACAGCTACTATCGTGAACAGCTGACATTGCTGAAGCAGCATTATGGCGGGCCGTTTCATGTCGGGGTCAGCAACTGCCCGATCCCGCTCCCCTTTGTGATTGAGGCGGCGGGTTCCGGCATGTCAGCGGATGATGCTGTTGACCTGCAACGGATCTTTCCGCTGCCTGATCTGAATGAAATTGATGATGAAATTGCCAACGGAACGAACGTGGTGGCGGCTGGTTTGCCAAAGCCGTTGTCGATGTTCTCGGCTTCGCGGGTGGACTATTCGCTGCTGCGTCTCGCGCATTATACCGGCACCGCGCCGGAGCATTTTCAGCGCTTTGTGTTGTTTACGAACTATCAGCGATATGTTGATGAATTCATTGAGCTTGGTCTGTCTGAAGTCAGGTCAGGAAATCGCTTCCGCGCTTTTGTCGAGCCGGGCAATGTGGTCACGCCAAACCCGCGCCTGAGTGACTTGCCTGCCAGCGGGATGGAGCCGCTGCATCTGCCGCAGATGCCTGCCTATCATCTGGTATCCGACCGGCATGAGGGGATCACGCTGGTCAATATCGGTGTCGGGCCATCGAACGCCAAAACCATCACGGACCATCTGGCGGTCCTGCGCCCGCATTGCTGGCTGATGATCGGCCATTGCGGCGGCTTGCGGAAAACCCAGCTGCTGGGTGATTACGTTCTGGCCCATGCCTATGTCCGGGCCGACCATGTGCTGGATGACGATCTGCCACCCTGGGTGCCGGTGCCGCCAATCGCGGAAATTCAGATTGCGCTGACCGAGGCCGTGTCCGCGATTACCGGGGTTACAGGGCGCGAGTTGAAGGCTCGTCTGCGGACGGGGACTGTCTATACCACGGATAACCGGGACTGGGAGCTGCGTCTGGATGCGCTGAACCGGGAATTCAACCAGTCCCGTGCCATTGCCATCGATATGGAATCGGCGACCATTGCGGCCAACGGCTATCGTTTTCGTGTTCCCTACGGCACGCTGCTTTGCGTCTCCGACAAGCCGCTGCATGGCGAAATCAAGCTACCGGGGATGGCAAACGCGTTCTACCGGGAGCGGGTCAGCCAGCATATGAAGATTGGTATCGAAGCACTTGAGAGATTGCGGCAGCAGGGCGTGGAAAGCCTGCATTCCCGCAAGCTTCGCGCCTTTGACGAACCGGCCTTCAGATAAGCCAGATTGTCTTTGATCCGGCGGCTCGTGTGGCGACGCTGCCGATCACCCCGGCGGGAATTCCGGCTTTCTGTAAGGCGGCGATACAGGCCTCTGCCTGATCGTCGGGGATGGTGGCCAGCAGGCCGCCGGATGTCTGCGGGTCAAAGAATACGGCGTCCGGCTCGCCATCAAAATATGCAGAAAATGGTAAATTCTTGGGATACATGGTCGACAGGATGCCGGCGGCCTCGGCTTCCCTGTATCCCGGCAACACAGGCAGGCTGGCCGGGTCGAGCAGGGCCACGGTACGGGCGGCTGTCATCATCTCGATCAGATGACCGGCCAGACCGAAGCCGGTGACGTCGGTTGCGGCGGTGACCTTGTGGTCGCGGAGAATGCGGGCCGCCGGACCGTTGGACTGGCGCATGCTGTCAATGGCCGCCTCCATATGTTCGGTCCGGGCGCGGCCGCGCATGTCGGCGGCCATGATGGCTCCGGTTCCCAGCGGCTTGGTCAGGATCAGCTTGTCGCCACCTCTGGCACCGCCTTTGGCGGACAGCGATGCCGGTTCAATGAAGCCGGTAACGGCGAGCCCCAGAGTCAGTTCAGCACCCTCTGCCGTATGGCCGCCCAGCAACAGCGCGCCACAGGCGGCAAGGGCTGCGGTCACACCGGACAGAATTTGTGTCAGATCATCGGCCATCACCTCCGGCTCACCGTCCGGCAGGGTGACAGTAACCAATGCGCCATATGGATCGGCACCCATGGCGTGCAGGTCTGACAGGCAATGTTCCGCCGTGATCTGCCCGAACAGGAAAGGATCATCAATCATCTGGCGGAACTGATCGACCGACTGGACCACGGACTGACCGGGTGGTGGCGTGATGATGGCAGCATCGTCACCCAGATCGCCAAGGGACCGGGGATAAATCTGGCGGACCCGTGCGAGAGCGGATTTCAGGACAAGGCTGGAGACTTTTGCCCCGCACCCGCCACAGCGCATCAGGCTGTCGCCGGTTTCCGGGTCTGATGGCTCGGCCATAACCGGAAGATCCTGATATTTCTCCATCCATTTTCGGTCGATCCCGTCTTTCCAGCGCCAGACCCAGTCACCACTGATCGACAGCGGCCCGTAGGAGGCAACAGCATGCCGCCTGCCGGTAGAGATGAGAGCCAGAATATGTGATTGCGGGCGATAGGGAACCGCAGGCTTTCCACGCGCAAGACGCTGAAGGCTGTCAGCCAGTACCGGCCCCTGCCGGACGGCATAGACCCCGGCTTTCGGCAGATCATGCCCCGTCATCGAGGCGATATCACCGGCGGCCAGGATATGCGGGTGGGTGAGGGACTGAAGGCAGTCATCGACAGCAATGAAACCGTGGTTGTCCAGTGCCAGTCCGGTCGTCGCCAGCCAGTCGGGGGCCGACGCCCGGGTGGTGCAGATAATCTTGTCTGCCGGGATGCTCTCGCCGTTCTCCAGAATGACCCGGTCAGCCGTGATTTCGGTGACGGGGGAGCCGCGGTGCAGCTCGACACGGGCATCAGTGAGCGCCTGCCGTAATGTCCGGCGGACCCCGGATGAATGTTCGGGCACAACCTCGTCACTTGCTGATATGAGGATGATTGAAACATGCTCGCCTAGCCGATGGGCCAGTGACAGGGCGAGTTCGGTTCCACCCGCACCACCGCCGATAATGGCAAGCCTGACCGGGCGGTCTGATGCCTGTCCTGTCCGCTGTTCAAGCTCGTTCAGCCAGACCAGAAACCGGTCGACGGGTTTGACCCCGATGGCATGTTCACGGGCACCCTGGATGCTCTGCAGGTCAGGGGTTGAGCCGATATCGACGGACAGCCAGTCGAAACGCAGTGGCGGACGGTTCGTCATGCTGATGGTCCGGGCGTCGGCGTTGATGCCATCAGCGGTGGCATGGATCAGGCGCACACCGGCATGCCGGCAAAGCCGCCGCAGGTCGATATGGGCCTCGTCAAAGCCATAGAGTCCGGCAATCAGGCCGGGCAGCATGCCGGTATAGGGTGTCTGGATATCACGGGCGACCAGCGTTATGCGGGTCCGCGGAGACGGATTCATCGCCCATTGTCGGATCACCTCGACATGGGCATGGCCGCCACCCGCCAGGATGATCTCTGTCTCTGTCCGGTCATTACCTTTAATCAAGTCAGCGTCCTTCTTATCGGACGCATTTCCGTCCGGCCTGTCTGTACATCATAGGCATAGCGACGGAGGCTGTTAAAGCCGGGAACCCGAAAACCCGGGCAACATCACGGGGAAATGTAGGGTTGGGCCTGCGGCAATCATTGTCACCGGCGGGCGCTCATGCAGAATAGCAGGATCACCATTATGAAAGCCTCCTGATGCGCACGGAAGACCCTCGCACGATTCGTCTTGTCGACTATCATCCCCCCTTGTTCACGGTTGAGACCGTCGACCTCACTTTTGACCTTGAACCGGAAGTGACGGAAGTCACCACACGGCTTCATATGGTCCGGCGCGGGGACGGGGCACTGCATCTGGATGGCGAGGATCTTGATCTGGTCAGCCTCTCTATTGACGGGCGCAAGCTCGATCCGTCGGACTATACAAAAGACAGCGAAAGCCTCTCTATTCCGGATGTGCCGGATGAGTTTGATCTGGAAACGGTCGTCCGGATTGATCCGCAGTCGAATACCAAACTGGAAGGTCTCTATCGGTCGAACGGGACCTGGTGCACCCAGTGCGAAGCGGAAGGGTTCCGCCGTATTACCTATTTTCCGGACCGTCCGGATGTGATGGCGACATACCGGGTGACCATCCGCGCCGCGCGCTCCGAGGCTCCTGTATTGCTGTCGAATGGCAACAGGGTGGAAGAGGGCGATCTGGATGACGGTCGACATTACGCGGTCTGGGAAGACCCGTTTCCGAAGCCGAGTTATCTGTTCGCGCTGGTTGCGGGAAACCTTGGTGCCTACGAAGACAGTTTCATCACCGGTTCCGGTCGCAAGGTTGCTCTGGCGATCTGGGTCGAGCCGGGCAACGAGCCGCGCTGTGAATGGGCGATGGAATCCCTCAAACGTTCCATGAAATGGGACGAGGTTCGCTTCGGTCTGGAATATGATCTCGACCTTTTCAACATCGTCGCGATCTCGGATTTCAACATGGGAGCCATGGAAAACAAGAGCTTAAATGTCTTTAATTCCAAATATATACTGGCTGATCCTGAGACGGCAACTGATGCAGATTACGAGGCAATCGAGAGCATTGTCGCACATGAATATTTCCATAACTGGACCGGCAACCGGGTTACCTGTCGTGACTGGTTCCAGCTCAGCCTGAAAGAAGGCCTGACGGTTTTCCGGGATCAGGAGTTTTCGGCTGACATGCGCTCCGCCCCGGTGGAGCGGATCAAGGCGGTCCGGGCACTCCGTGCGGCGCAGTTCCCGGAAGATGCGGGGCCGCTGGCCCATCCCGTTCGGCCGGACAGCTATATCGAGATCAACAATTTCTATACCGCGACGGTCTATGAAAAAGGCGCGGAAGTTATCCGAATGATGCATACCCTGCTCGGTGAAGACGGTTTTCAGAAGGGGATGCGGCTGTATTTCTCGCGCCATGACGGACAGGCGGTAACCTGCGACGACTTTGTTGCCGCGATGTCGGATGCGAACAACGTTGATCTCTCCCATTTCAAGCTCTGGTATCATCAGGCGGGCACGCCGGAACTGACGATCCGTCAGGATTATGCCAATGGCGTCCTGCAGCTTCATGTCGAACAGAAACTGCGCCCGACGCCCGGTCAGGAGACGAAGCAGCCGATGCAGATCCCGCTGTCCGTCGGCTTTCTGACTCCCGATGGTGATCCTTTACCCGTGCAGACAGATGCTCCCTCGTCTCCGGCGGAGCATGGCAGCGTTGTGCTGTCCCTGACCGAACAGAAACAGACCTTCGCCTTTCATGACTTGCCGGCGGAGCCAGTTATCTCCGTCAATCGCGGGTTTGCGGCTCCGGTCAAGCTCTCGGCTTCGGGACAGAACGGGTCGGAAGCGATATTGATGGCGCATGATCCGGATCCGTTCAACAGGTGGGAAGCCGGCCAGCAATATGGCCTGTCCCTTATCCTGAACGGGATTGAGGACTGGCGCGCCGGGAAAACACCGCGTCTTGGGGAAGACTATATCGAGGCCCTGTCGGATACGCTCACTGATACCGGTCTCGACAAGGCCTTTGTGGCAGAAGCGGTTGCCCTGCCATCGATCGGTTTTGTCGCGGAAAGCATGCAGGTCATTGATATCGAGGGGATCGATCATGTCCGCAGCGCATTCCGCAAGCAGATCGCCCGGCGGCTGCGTGACCGGTTGCTGTCGATCTGGCACGACAACACCAGCGATGCAGCTTATGCGCCGACAGCAGCACAGGCCGGTGCCCGGTCTCTGCGGAATATGGCCCTCGGATTTCTGTCGGCTGACCCGGAGAATTCGGGTCTCGCCCGGCGCCAGTACCGCAGTGCAACCAACATGACAGACCGGATGGCGGCGCTTGCCTGTCTGGTGGATGTTGGCGGAACGTCAGCCAGTGATGCGCTGGAAGACTTTCATGACCGGTTCAAATCCTACACCGAGGTGCTGGACAAATGGTTTGCCCTGCAGGCCGGAGCGAACCGGCCGGATGTGCTGGATCAGGTGAAATCGCTGCTGAAGCATCCGGACTTTTCGATGCGCAACCCCAACAAGGTCCGGTCGCTGGTCGGCAGTTTCGCCATGCGCAACCTGACGGCATTCCATGCGGCTGACGGAGCCGGTTACGGCTTTCTGGCTGACCGCGTGATCGAACTGGATGCCATTAACCCGCAAGTGGCCGCCCGTCTGGTGCAGCCGCTTGGCAGATGGCAGAGATTTGACAGCGGGCGGCAGGATGCCATGAAATCCAGCCTGCAAAGAATTCTGGATACATCCGGTCTGTCGCGGGATGTTTTTGAAATTGCGTCGAAGTCGATCAACTGATCATCATCGGAGGGCATGTAGCATGGCTGGCAGACCGAACCTGTTCATCGTCAATCATCCGCTGGTCCAGCATAAGCTGAGCATCATGCGGGATACCGGGACATCAACCGGCAGTTTCCGTCGGTTGCTGCGCGAGATCGCCCTGCTGATGGGCTATGAAGTCACCCGCGACCTGCCGGTCGAGATGCGGGAAATCGAGACCCCGCTGACAACCATGCAGGCACCGTTCATTGCCGGTCGCAAACTGGTGATTGTACCGATCCTGCGGGCCGGGGCAGGGATGGCGGATGGCCTGCTGGAACTGGTCCCGAGTGCACGTGTCGGTCATGTCGGCCTGTACCGGGACGAGGAGACCAAGCAGCCGCAGGAATATCTGGTCAAGCTGCCGTCTGCGGAAGGCAGGGTGTTTGTTCTGGTCGACCCGATGCTGGCGACCGGGAACTCCGCCGTCCACGCAGCCGATGTTCTGAACCGTCATGGCGTGGCGGATCGCGATATCCGTTTCATGGCTCTGGTCTCGGCGCCGGAAGGGGTGCAGCAGTTCCACAAATCCCACCCCGATATCCCGGTCTACACCGCCGCACTGGACAGCCATCTGAACGAGGACGCCTATATCGTCCCGGGCCTTGGCGATGCCGGGGACAGGCTGTTCGGGACCAAATAGGGCAGACGACCGTCTCGCCGGTCAGGACCAGCGGATAAACAACCAGACGTTACCCGGACTGGTGTCCGGCCGCAATTCCACAAGAATGCTGTCCCGGCGCTGCAAGCCAAAGACATGACTGAATATTTCACTGGATGATTTTCCGGCACTGACTTCACGGAAACGGGTGTGAAAATTTTCTGTGAAATCGCAGGCCGTAATCTGGGTGAAAAAATTCTGTCCTGCCGTCAGCCCGTCTGGTCTTTCGGTTTGACCGGATTCCGCAGCATTGAAAATCATCACCTTGCCCGTCTTGTCGAGAAGAACAGCACCGGCGGGAAGCTGGTTGAGAATGCGATCAGTTGATCCGGCGGCAGATTTCCGGCTCGGGCGGTCATCTGTTGAAAACAGCCTTTTACCACGGACCACCGACGAGAATGTTTCATCGCCGTTCTGAGGCATGACCCGCCAGGCGGGCAACAGAATGAAAGCTGTTGTTCCGATGTTCGGGTGGCTGTTCATGAACAGCGCCCCCTCATGCTGCTCGACGAATGCTTTGGTGATGGGCAAGCCGAGACCGGCACCCTGGGTGGTTGAGTCCAGTTCACTGTCAATACGTCCGAATGGTGCCAGTGCCTTCGGCAAGTCGACAACTGAAATTCCACGACCGGTATCGGCTATTCTGAAACAGAATTGTCCATCGGCCAGCAATTCGCAGGAGAAGTGAACACGCCCGAAGGCGGGGGTGAATTTTCTGGCGTTGGCCAGCAGGTTGATCAGGCATTGCCGGATCCTCTTTTCGTCGACCTGAAGTCGAATTCCAGTTGGATTGCGACCAAATGACACGCTCGGCTGGTCCGGTCTGCTACTGCTTTCCACAAGCCTGATCGAGTCTTCCATCAGCGTTTCCGGGGCAACAATATTGTTCTCGATGTTCGACCGGCCGCTTTCAATCTGGGCCAGATCAAGGATGTCGTTCACAATATCCAGCAGATGTTTTCCCGCGAATTTGATGTCTTCCAGATATTCCTTGTATTTCGGACTGCCAAGCGACCCGAATATCTCTGACTGGATCAGTTCGGAGTAACCGATGACGGCGTTCAGCGGCGTCCGGAGTTCATGACTCATATTTGCCATGAAACTGGATTTGGCCTTGTTTGCCACCTCAGCCTGATCGCGCGCGTTTGCCAGATCACGCTCCATATACCGGCGGTCGGAAATATCGTTCGTCGTACCGATTATTCTGATGACATTGCCGTCAATGGACAGGGGGGTCAGGATGGTTCTTGCGCAGAAAGCACCGCTTTGCAGCAGGATATCCTCGTCATACTGTTCGATCTGGCGGCTCGCTATACAACGTTTGTAGTTAGCAACAACGCCGTCAACCGTCTCCGTGGGCAGCGCATCTTCTACTAATCGTCCGGTTGTCTCGGCAGCGCTGACACCGAATGTGCGTTCGTAATATCTGTTGATAAAGCTGATTTTGAAGCAGTCATCGGGCAGTACATCGATAACAAAGACTGCCACACCTATGGTATTGAGAATGGGGCCAAGTGTCGCAATCGGCGTTTCAGCCCAGAACCGCTCGTCCTGCTCCTCAATCATGCCGCTGGTCATCCCGGACTGCCCGGAACCGGAATTTGGAGAGCCATGATCAAGGCAGTGACCAGATGCCGGAAACAGGGGCAACTTCCGTCTTGTGCCCGGTATTCCGGAGAATGTTTAGCAGATTGGCCATCAGGTTCGATTTTTGATTGTGGGGATCTGTAGGTAAAATTCAGTTGTTGTCAGGACCAATAATGGCGGAAGAGGCAGGAATTGAACCTACCAGGGATGGCTTGCCACCCCTCAACGGGTTTGAAGCCCGCGACGATCACCAGACACGCATGCTCTTCCATCGGTGAAGGTATCAACTGCGGCCCATCCTTCAAGGAGAACTGCGCGGGTTTTCGTCAACGGGAAACAGTTCATCCGGGTCGCGCTTCAGCCGCCGTGTCTCCCCCGACCTGTGTGTGAGTCCGGTCCGGTCAAAGAATTCAAGCAGCTCGATGGTCAGGTTTCGGCCAATCTCCGAGCGATCCTTGTAATCCCTGACGGTGAAGGCACCTTCGGTCTCGCTGTCCAGCTCCCGGGCAACCTGGCCGAGACGGTTGAGCAGCGATGGCGGGAAATAGCGGTTCTCAGACACCCTGAGTACCAGCCCGGCACCGACGCAGCGATTCAGAAACCGTTCCGTCATTTTGGGATCAAGGCCGAGTTCTTCTGCCAGTTCGCGCACCCGCGGCGGGCGCAGTCCGGCTTCTCTGAACAGGCTCCCGCATGTCTTCCAGAGTTTCTGATCAGCCGGGGCAAGCTTCGGCTTATGCCCGGCCAGTGCGATGGCCGATCCCGCACGACCAAGATGCCGGTTGCTGACCAGACGGTTGATGACGGCTTCAAAGGCTGGTCCTGACAGGCCGGCAGTCCTGCCGATACCGGCAAGCTCCGCACGACCGGCCCCTGCCTTGTCCGGGTGGGTCTGATGATAGCTTTCAAGGAAGTCTGTGATCTCTGCCTTCAGTGCTGTCCAGCGGTCTTCATCAATCAGGCCGGTGCCGATACTGACAGCGGGCAGGGCGGCAGCCAGTTCCTCCTCTGCGGTTACGCTGACCCCGCGACCAGCCGAATACAGGCCGAGATCAAATCCGGTTCGCGTTGCGGTCAGTTCGGCAATTGCCCCGTCCACCAGATCCGCGTCAGCGAGTTGCCTGACAAGAGCCAGGCGTTCGGGCTTTGCCCGTCCGCGTTTTGGTGAGAAGGGGTCAATGATCCTGCCACCCGCCACCGTCGCTATATTGCCGGCGTTGCGCAGAACGAAGCGGTCCCCGTGCACGGCCTGTACGGGGCTGTCCAGCACCAGCTGCGCCAGTGCGGTTTCGCCCGGTGTGACCGACTTTGCCTCCAGCAGGGCCAGACGCCCTTCATGGACGGCAGCCCCATGGCAGAACTGGATGGCCTCCCAGTGTCGCAAGGGCTGTGTCGCCCTTATCCGAACATCCAGTCGATCCGACGGCAGATCAAGGTGAGGGGCAACAAGCCAGTCGCCGCGCCTGATATCCTCACGGTTTACCCCGGCAAGATTGATGGCGATCCGTTCACCCCGGCCTGCCGTTGTTACTGATTTGTTGTGAGCGCGGAGACTGCGGACCCGGACCAGTTCACCTGACGGCATTACGCGCAGGTTGTCGCCAGTGGAAACCTGTCCGGAATGTGCTGCACCCGTTGCGATCAGGCCGGCACCGTCAATGGTGAAGACCCGGTCTATCGCCAGTCTGAATGCCTTGTCTGTCGTTTCGGGACCAGTCTCCGGTGCGAGATGACGCAGATGCTCTGTCAGTTCGTCAAGGCCGAGCCCGGTGATGCCGGATACCGGCTCGACCGGACTATTGCGCAGCCCGGTTGTGGCCAGCAGGGCGGTAACTTCCTGCTCAACCTCTGACAGCCTGTCAGCCTCAACCATATCGGCCTTGGTGATCGCAACGACGCCCTGATCAAGCCCCAGCAGATCAATGATCTCCAGATGCTCCCGGGTCTGTGGCATGACCCCGTCGTCAGCGGCAACAACCAGCAGCACCGCGTCGACGCCGCTCACCCCGGCCAGCATGTTGCGAATGAAACGCTCATGCCCCGGCACATCGACAAAAGCCAGATCAAGGCCGTTCCGCCGGCCATAGGCAAAGCCCAGATCGATGGTCATGCCACGTCGCTGTTCTTCTGCCAGCCGGTCTGCATTGACGCCTGTCAGTGCCTTGATCAGTGTGGTTTTGCCGTGGTCGATATGACCGGCGGTTGCAATGATCATGGTGCGAGGCAGGAAAGCTGTTTGGTGAACCCGGCCTCATCTTCGAGACAGCGGCAATCCAGCAGCAGCGCGCCATCCGCAATCCGGCCGATCACCGGCGCCGGAAGAGAGCGAAAGGCGGCGCCCAGTGCTTCAAGCCGACCACCTGCACCCCGTTGGGGGCCGGCCGGGATAATCCGGATGGCGGTACTTTCCAGCAGGTCGACGGGCAGGGAGCCACTGCCGATCTGGCTGTGGCAGGGCAGGCAATCAACCGTTGCCAGATCACCCAGCTCTGCCGCAATCGCCCCGGCCATTCGCGATGCGACGCCGGCAATGTCTGCGGCAGGGCGTGTCAGCAGTCGCAGGGTCGGCAGCCTCTGTACCAGCTTCGCCGGATTGGCATAGATCTGCAGGGTTGCCTCAAGCGCGGCCAGGGTCATCTTGTCCAGCCGCAGTGCCCGTTTCAGCGGATTCTTCTTGAGCTTTTGAATCAGGTCGGCCCGGCCGACAATCAGTCCGGCCTGCGGGCCACCAAGCAGTTTGTCGCCGGAGAAAGTGACGATATCCGCACCGTCACGGATCGCTTCTGCGGGTGTCGGCTCGTGCGGCAGGCCATAGGCAGCAAGGTCGATCAGCATGCCGCTGCCGAGATCATTGACGAACGGGACGCCGGCGGCTTTTGCGGCACCGGCAATTTCCGTCTCGGCCGGCATTTTGGTGAAGCCCTGAACGACAAAGTTGCTGGTATGCACCTTCATCATCATGGCGGTCTCCGGCCCTGCAGCATTTTCATAATCGCGCAGATGGGTCCGGTTGGTCGTGCCGACTTCACGCAGGACGGCCCCGGCGCGGGACATGATATCCGGCATCCGGAAGGCCCCGCCGATTTCAATCAGTTCACCGCGGGAGACGATACATTCGTGGCCCTCTGACAGTGTATTAAGCACCAGCATGACCGCCGCCGCATTGTTGTTCACGACAGTCGCCGCCTCTGCACCGGTAAGGCGGATCAGCCATTCCTCGACAATGCTGTCGCGGTCGCCGCGTTTGCCGCTGTCGACATCGAACTCCAGCGCAGCAGCCCCGGCAGCCCGTTTCATTGCCTCGACAGCTTCCGGTGCCAGCGGTGCCCGTCCCAGATTGGTGTGGATGACCGTGCCGGTCAGGTTAAAGACCGGCCGCAGATTGCTGCTCATCAACCGCGCGGTTTGTCGGGCAACATTTGCGGCAATCTCGTCATGCGGGGGGATGTCGATGCCGTCCGGCACGCCCTTTCGGAGCCGGGATATCACATCACGTGCCACCTCAGTGACGAGGGCATCGCCAAAGTTTTCGAGGGCGTCTTTAAGCCCGGGATGACGAAGCAGCGAGTCAACGGCAGGAAGGCCGGAATAGTCGGGTCTGGCGCTCACGGCGTTAGCCCCTTTCATGAGTTAGTTGTCAGTCATCATCGCCGATTGGCGCGACAGGGACGAGGCTGGCGATGATCGTCGCCCGGCGGGCCCAGACCCCGGCCCATACGACAAGACAGAGAATTGCCCCGGCGGCGAGCGGCAGGCGAAGCCCGGTGAATTCGGCGATAGAGCCGATGATCAGGGCCCCCAGCGCCGGGCCACCGATATAAATCGTACCGTAGAGGCTGAGTATCCGGCCCCGCATCCGCCCGGAAACAGCGAACTGAAAGGCGGACTGCGTTGCGACACCGGCCAGCGTCAGACCAAAGCCGCAGAGGCAGGATCCGATCAGGGCCATTGTGTAATCCGTTGTTGCCACCAGCAGCAGGTTCGCCAGCGCAGCAACCAGAGTGCCGATCAGAGCGACCCCGGCGACATCCTGCCGTCCGCCACGTGCCGCAAGATAGATCCCGGAGACGGTTGCCCCGGCCCCGGCGGCCCCGACGAGATAGCCATATCCGGCGGCACCCTGTCCGAAGACATTGTCTGCCAGGCCCGGCAACAATTCCATGACCGCCCGGACGCTGATCGCGGAGACCGTCAGCATCAGCAGCAGGGGGCCGATCCCGCCACTGCGCAGGGCGAAGGTGAAGCCCTCCCGCATATCGCCGTAAATCGAGGAGACCTGACCGTCCCCCCGCTTTTTGCGCCGCGGGATATTCATCATCAGCAGGGCTGCGATCAGCAGGAAATAGCTGACCGTATTGACGCCAAAAGCATATTCGGAACCGTGATCGGCAATCACCCAGGCGGCAATCGCCGGTCCGACAAACCGCGCGCCGTTGAAGCAGATTGAATTGAGTGCAATGGCCGTCGTGATGCTTTCTGCGGGAACCAGGCTGGGGGCAATGGCCAGCCGGGCGGGCTGATACAGCCCGATGGCAACTCCGGTCAGGGCAACCAGCAGGACCAGCCACTCAATCGTGATCAGGTCGAGGAAGGTCAGCAGGCAGAGCAGCCCGGCAAAAATCATGGCAAAGATCTGGGTGATGACCATGATCCCGACGCGGCTGTAGCGATCAGCGAGCGCGCCGCCGACCGGACCCAGCAGAATGGTCGGAAAGAATTCGGCCATGGCGACAATGCCAAGCCATGTCGGGGAATGGGTGAGTTCCCACGCCAGCCAGCCAGCCGCGACCCGCTGCATCCAGGTTCCGATCAGGGACGTGGCATTGCCCGCAAAATAGATCGAGAAGTTCCGGTGTTTGTAGCAGGCAATTATTCCGCGGAGCCCGGACAGGTCCGACATGGTATTCTTCCCGTTGAACAAAGTTGCGTCAGTGAACGCAGGCACTGACGTTACAAAAGTATTAATCCTGTGACAAATCGGATGTCATTGCCGCGATGATCTGTTGCCGGCGAAGCCAGATGAAAAACCAGATAATCAGCGCCAGAATGGCGGCGACAAGTGTCGGGGCCTGCAGGCCGAACAGTTCGGAAAAGGCACCGATCACCAGCGCGCCAAAGGCCGGGCCACCCCGGAAAATGATGCCGAAAAGGCTGAGTACCCGCCCGCGGATTTCGCTCGGGACGGACAGATGAATGGACGTCTGCATGCCGACACCGGAGGCAACCATGCCGAATCCGGCTATCGCGACGGCAACGACACCAACCGGGTAAATGTCGGTCGAGGCGAAGATGATGATGCCGACAGAGATGATCAGCGGGGAGGTGATGGCGATGACCGCTGCATCCGTCTTGTTCCGGCGGCTGGCCATCCAGACACCCGCCAGTACGGCCCCGATGCCGACGGTTGAGGACAGCGTTGCCAGCCCCTCTGCGCCGCGTTCATAGACGTCGGCAGCAAATCCCGGCATCAGTTCAACAAACGGACGCACGCAGACGGCAGTGACCAGCATCAGGAACAGCATCGGCCCGACACCGGGATGACGCCTGACATAGCCGATACCTTCGGCTATGTCGGCCAGAACACCGCGTTTTTCCCGCTTTTTAGCACCCGTCTCCGGCAGGATATGGATACTTGCCAGCGCCGCCAGCATGGCCAGGTAACTGGCCGCATTGATGAGAAAGGCCCAGCCAACGTCGGAGGCCACAATAACAACACCGGCTGCTGCCGGGCCGATGAACCGGGCCGTGTTGAAGACGGTGGAATTGATCGCAACCGCGACGGAGACATGATCCTTGTCGACCAGACTGGATACCAGTGCCAGACGGGACGGCTGGTTGAATCCGATGACGACCCCATTGACGAAGGTCAGCCCCAGCAACAGCCAGATATTGATGGCATCGGTCCAGAACAGGGCGGCCAGCAGCAAAGCCTGCAACATCGCGATTGTCTGGGCAACCTTGACGATAAGCAGACGGCTGATGCGGTCGGCCAGTGCGCCGCCGATCGGTCCGATAACGATGGATGGCGCGAGATCGGCAAAAGCGACAGCACCAAGCCAGAAGCCGGATTCCGTCAGTTTCCAGGTCAGCCAGCCAACTGCAATGCGGTGCATCCACAGGCCAATGAGGGAAATCGAGTTTCCGGCCACATACCGGCCGTAATTCGGCTGGCTCAGGGTTTCGATGATGGGGTTTCGGGTAACTGATTCTTTGATTGTCATGAAATTCATCTATAGCAGCATTCGATATCCAAACGCGATAGCCCTTGTTGTCTTGCATGGCAGACATGCATTTAACGCGGGGGTGCCCGGCGGCGCTTGACCCATCGCTGATCCTCGGGGAGGCTCCGGCATAATCTGGCAAAAGGGTGACTGGCGTGAAAGCAATCGTGATTCGGGAAAATGGTGGTCTTGATGTTCTGCAATGCGGCGAGTTTGCGGAGCCGTCACCGGGGCCGGGTGAACTGAAAGTCCGGGTCGCCGCCGCCGGCTGCAACTTCGCCGACACCCTGATGGCAAAGGGAACCTATCAGGACCGGCCGGAGCTTCCCTTTGTTCCCGGTCTCGAACTCGCCGGCGAAGTCGTCGAAATCGGCGACGGGGTGACGATTGCAAAACCTGGCCAGCGTGTCATGGCGCGGGTCAGTCACGGTGCCTTTGCCGAATATGCGATCTGTCATGAAGTCGACACCACGGTGGTACCGGAGGGCATGGAAGATATTCAGGCGGCGGCCTTTCCGATTGTCTACGGCACCAGTCATGTCGCCCTGACCCACCGTTGTCCGGTCTTTCCCGGCGATGTTTTGATGGTGCATGGTGCGGCCGGCGGGGTCGGCCTGACTGCGGTTGAAATTGGCAAGGCATTGGGTGCAACGGTGGTTGCTACCGCGGGCAGTGACGAGAAGCTGGCGATCGCGAAACAGTATGGCGCGGATTACCTGATCAACTACCGCACTGAAGACATCCGCGAAAAAGTGAAGGAATATGTTGGTGGCGCGGATGTGATCTATGATCCCGTCGGGGGCGACGTGTTCAAGGAGTCGCTGCGCTGTATCAATTATGAAGGTCGGATCATTATTGTCGGGTTTGCCGCAGGGGAGGTGCCGCAGATTCCAGCTAACATCCTGCTGGTGAAAAACTGCTCCGCCATCGGCTTCTACTGGGGCAGCTACCGCAAGAACAAGCCGGAGGTCCATCGCCGTTCCTATGATGCACTTGTCGGTTTGTATGACGAAGGCAAGTTGAATCCCCATGTCAGCCACGTATTGCCGATGGAGCAGGCGGCGGATGCGCTGCAACTGCTCATCGACCGGAAATCGACGGGCAAGGTCGTGCTTCAGATGACATGATCCGCAACCTTTGGCCCCAGCAGGCCGCTTACCTTGTGAACAGTTTTGAGATGAAAAATGCCTGACAGTATTGCCCCCCGATATTCCTCACTTGTGCCACAGGACATGATTGACGAGATCTTCCTGAAAGATGGTCGCGAACCGGAAGACGAGCGTCTCTGGGTGCCGAATGGCCCCGGTCGCTGGTCACGCCCGCTCTGCTTTAACGTCAGCCAGGGTTACTGGGTGCATCTGACGAAGGTGACAGAAGGTGGCGTGATTTCCCGTCATCGCCATCCGGCACCGGTGCACGGTTTCGTGCTGGAAGGCCGCTGGCGTTATCTGGAACGTGACTGGGTCGCGACCGCCGGCAGCTATCTGTTCGAGCCGCCGGGCGATGTGCATACATTGTATGTTGATGAAGGCGACAGCATGCTGACCCTGTTCCATAATACCGGGGCGCTGCTGTATTGTGACGAAGAAGGCAATACCATCGGTTCCACCGATGTCTTCGACCGGGTTGCGGATGCCCGGAATCATTATGAAGCCGTCGGACTTGGCGCAGATTATGTGAAGCGCTTCATTCGCTGAAACCCTTTCAGAAACGGTGGTATTGCGGATTGCCTGATTCCCGGTCTTTCTGGTTCAAAGCAGCCCTTCTGGTGTGCTTTGCTTTTGCCGGTATGCAGACACCGGCATACAGCCAGCAGCCGGGGGCTCGCGTTATTGGTCTGGCTGTCGTGATTGACGCGCGGACGGTTGAGATCGGGGGTCAGCTTTTAACCCTCTGGAAAATTGAAGCCCCGTCGCCGCAGCAGCAATGTCTGCGCCAGGGCGTGGTCTGGGAATGCGGGCAGATTGCGCGCGATAACATGCGCGATATTGTTCGTGGCAGAGAGCTGGACTGCCTTGTCATGACAGGGGACGAAGGAGACGGTCTGCCCGCCGCCCGGTGTTATCTCGGTTATTCCGACATTGCAGCAGCCCTGATTGATCGCGGCTATGCACTTGCCATTGATGTTCGCTCCTCTCCCTACAGGCAGAACCACCGGGAGGCGCGGGGCGCCAACCGGGGGATTTTCAGTGGCCTGTTCATGGATCCGGCAAAGTGGCGTGCGGGTGAACGCTTGCCAGGGTTGTAGGGCAGGGCCTCAGGTTTTAACCAGCAGTTCGCGGGGAACCGACGCAAAGCATTCGACACCCTGTTCGGTGATCAGGATGCTTTCCGTCGTTTCCATGCCCCAGTCATCCATCCAGAGCCCCGTCATGAAATGAAAGGTCATGCCCGGTTGCAGGACCGTCACATCACCAAGCCGCAGGCTCATGGTGCGTTCACCCCAGTCCGGGGGATAGCTGAGACCGATGGAATAACCGGTCCGGTTGTCTTTTGTAATTCCGTGTTTTTTCAGCACGTTGAAGAAGGCGCGGGCCACGTCTTCGCAGGTATTGCCGGGGCGGGCGACATCCAGTCCGGCAATCATGCCTTCCTGAACGGCCTTGTCGGCATCGAGATAGTGCTGTGAGGGCTTGCCGAGAAACACGGTGCGCGACAGGGGCACATGATAGCGCCGGTAACAGCCGGCGATTTCGAAGAAGGTTCCTTCTCCGGCTTTCATCGGCAGATCGTCCCAGGTCAGGTGCGGGGCCGCCGCGTCCGAGCCGGAGGGCAGCAGCGGGACGATGGCCGGATAGTCGCCGCCATGCCCGTCGGCACCGCGAATCCCGGCATCATAGATTTCGGCAACCAGATCGCATTTGCGGATTCCCGGCTCGACCTTTTCGATGATCCGGGCATGCATCGCCTCAACAATTCGCGCCGCCCGGCGCATATAGGTCAGTTCCTGTTCCGACTTGATCGCACGGCACCAGTTCGCCAGACCCGCTGCATCGTTAAACCGGGCATTCGGCAGATGCCGGGTCAGTGACCGGAAGGCCGCAGCAGAGAAATAGTAATTGTCCATCTCGACGCCGATATGACATTTGCCCCAGCCGCGGTCCTGTATGATCTGGCTCAGCAGGTCCATCGGGTGACGTTCGGTCGACTGAACATAATGATCGGGGTAGGAGAGTATCTGCGCCTCGTCCATGTACACGGTGCGCAACGCCCCGTTGACGTCCTGCAGACGGCCATACCAGACGGGGTCTTCATGCAGGTCGACCAGCACACATTGATGGACATAGAAGGACCAGCCGTCATAGCCGGTCAGCCAGGACATGTTTGAGGGATCGGAGATGATCAGCAGATCAATTCCCTGTGCGGTCATCGCCGTCCTGACCTTGTTGATCCGGTCCGCATATTCTGTGCGGCTGAAAGGAAGATCGATGTCAGGCATGGCGTTCTCCGGAGGTTAATCGCTGTTGAAGATATGTCCGAGCGTGAATGTCTGGCCCTGTTGCAGGGTGAAGGCGGCGATGGCCGTATCCTGTATGCCGGTTCCGGTCAGATCGCAGACCGTGATGTCTTCGGCGGAACGACGGCCCGGGGTCTTGCCGGCAATAATGCTGCCGAGTTCCTGATACGGGTGGTCGGAGGATACTGCACCGGCAGCGACAGCCGCCCTCAGTTCGCCCTGACGAAGACACTGTGCATGACTGTCGCAGACATAGAGGCTGGCATCGGTAATGATCCGGGGTGCCAGTTCATTCTTGTAATCAGCGTCCGACCCCATCGCCGTAATATGCTGCCCAACCTTCATATCCCGGCTTTCAACCAAAGGGCTGGTGGCCGGGGTCGTGGTAACAACGATATCCGCTGCCATAGCATCAGCAACGGAGGCCGCAACCGTGACAGGGATGCCCAGTTCATCACCGCATTGCCTCGCGCAGGCTCCGGCTTTCTCGGGATCACGGCCCCATATGACAGCTTCCCGGATCGGCCGTACCAGGGTCAGCGCCTGAAGCTGGAGCCGTGCCTGAACACCGCATCCGACAATGCCTGCGCTTTTTGCATCCTCCCGCGCCAGCCACCTCGCGGCGACGGCACCGGCGGCGGCGGTGCGTATATCGGTCAGATATCCGTTATCCAGCAGCAGCGCCTCGACCAGCCCGGTCGTAGCAGAGAAGACCACCATCAGGCCGTTGACGCTGGGCAGACCAATCTTCGGATTGTCAAAAAAACCGGGGCTCATCTTTACCGCAAAGGAGGGGACACCCGGAATATAGGCGGTTTTGACATCTACCTCGCCATTATGCTCGGGCACCTGAAAACTCATGATCGGCGGCATGGCAATGTCGCGGGTTGCCAGTGCCGTGAAGGCAGCCTCAACGCAGTCGATTGCGGCGAGGTCGAGCGGGATCATCTGCCGAAGATCAGTTTCCGTGAATATCCTGATTTCCGGCATCTGCTATGCCCCGTCAGTTCGTGCTGGCGGTGACATCGACATCTTCACCGTCGATCAGCCGTTTATGCAGCTTCATGTCGATATTCCCGCCGCTCAGCAGCGCAACAGTCTTGCCGCTGTTACGAACCTTTCCAGCCAGCAGCGCCGCGATACCGACGGAGCCGGAACCTTCGATGATCTGACGTTCCTGCCAGTAGGCGTGACGGACCGCCTCCGCAATTTCCTGTTCGGATACGGTGACGAAGTCATCGACCAGATCGCGCACCATCCGGAAGGTATAATGGTTGTCGAGACCAATGCCGCCGCCCAGTGAGTCAGCCAGGGTTGGCAGTTCTTCAACCGGTACCGGCTTGCCGGCATGCTGGCTTTCGATCATGGCCGCCCCGCGTTCCATGGAGACGCCGATGACCCGGATGGCGGGGTCTGCCGCTTTCAGCATCAGGGCAATGCCGGAAATCAGGCCACCCCCCGACAGTTGAATCAGCACCGTATCTGTTGCCGGCAGCGCATCGAGAATTTCCAGACCCAGCGTGCCCTGGCCGGCAATGATATCGGCATGGTCAAAGGGGGGCAGCATGACCATGGCTTCTTCTGCGACAAGCCGGTCGACCTCTGTCTGGGCATCATCCTGAGAGCGTCCGATAATCCGGACCTCGGCACCTTCGGTCCTGATCCCCTCGACCTTGTTGGCGGGGACCAGTTCGGACATGCAGATGATGCACCGGACCCCGGCCTGTCGCGCGGCATAGGCCAGCCCGCGACCGTGGTTCCCGGTTGATGCCCCGACCACGCCTTTGGCTTTCTGTTCGTCCGTCAGACACAGGATGGCATTTGTCGCACCCCGCAATTTGAAGCTGCCGGTAAGCTGGTGCTGTTCAAGTTTGAGGTAGACGTCGCTACCGGATATCTCGCTCAATGCCGGGGAGGGGGCCAGTGGCGTGGTCCGTATCCGCGACCGTATCCGCGCATGTGCCTGATAGATCTGGCGCGGATGGATCGGCAGATGGTTCATACGGCTTCCTTCACGGCGCTGAGGAACTGTTGCGTCCGCTCCTGCTGCGGATTTCCGAAGACTTCATCCGGTGTACCCTGTTCCTCGATCTTGCCGCCATAGAAAAAGCACACCCGGTCAGAAATATCCCGGGCAAAACCCATCTGATGAGTGACCATCAGCATGGTAAGATTGAGTTCGTTGACCAGTTTGCGAATGACCGTCGTGACCTCGCCGATCACTTCGGGATCAAGGGCTGACGTGACTTCGTCAAACAGCATGACTTTCGGACGCATGGCCAGAGCGCGGGCAATGGCGACGCGCTGTTGCTGTCCGCCGGACAGTCGGGAGGGATGTTCGTCGCGTTTGTCTGCAACGCCAACCATATCGAGCAGGTCTTCGGCCCGTTCCCTTGCTTCCTGTTTGTTCATGCCGAGCGAATAGACAGGACCTTCCATGCAGTTTTCCAGTGCAGTCATGTGGGGGAACAGATTGAAGTGCTGAAAGCACATGCCGATATTCTGGCGCATCTGTCGCAGGTGCCGGGCGTCGGACGGAACCAGACCGCCACCTTTCTCCATATGTGTCAGGGGCAGACCGTCGACGTAGATGATGCCGTCATCAATGGTTTCCAGTGTCATGAGGACCCGGAGTACGGTGGTTTTGCCAGAGCCGGAGGGGCCGATAATACTGACCATTTCACCTTCGGCGACATCCAGATTCAACTGATCGAGCACGGTCAGGTCACCATATCGTTTGGTGACATTGGTAAATCGCACAACCGGTTGATCAGAACCGTTCAGGCTCGGGGCGTGCTGAGGGTTGTGGTCCGCCATGTTCTCGCCTCCATCTTGAATGTCTTCACATACTATGTTCAGAAAGACGTACACATCTATAAGAAAATGACTTCGTATAATCTGTTTTTCGGTCAATTTTTGATAAAATGATAAATTGTTGTATCCAACTGGTGATCTGATTATCCTTCTCTGTAAAGGATGGCGGCAGATCATCCGTATTGAGTTCCAGGCGGGTTCCATTTCAACAGGAGATGAAAAATGAACGTGATCAGATCATTCCGGGGGGCGATGGTTATCGCTGCCTCTTTGTTGCTGACGGGTACGGCCCATGCGTCGGACAATCCGTTGCTCGACAAGTACCGTGCGAACGGCGTGAAAGTGGCCATCGCCGGATATGCGCCCTATGGCTACAAGCAGGCCGACGGAAGTTTTACCGGAGAGCAGGTGGAAATCGTCAAGCATGTGCTCGGCAAAATGGGGGTTTCCAAGCTGGAGTTCATTGCCATGGACTTTGGTGCGATCATTCCATCGCTGGTCGCCGGGCGCGCTGACCTCGGGGCGGCCGGAATTTATGTGCGTCCGAAGCGCTGTGAACAGGTTCTGTTCGCCGAACCGACCTGGGGGCAGGGCGCTGCCTATCTGGTGAAGAAGGGCAATCCGAAAAACCTTCATGACTTCAAGGATATCGCCGGTACGGATGGCGCCAGTCTTGCGGTGCTGGCCGGCGGCACAGAAGAAACCCTGGCGAAAAAAGACGGCGTGCCGGACGACAAGCTGCTGAAGGTTGGCGACAAGGCTGCGGGCATTTCTGCCGTGATGTCTGGCCGTGCAGACGGATTTGCCCTCTCCGCATTCGCGATCAACGATATCGTCCGCACCGCGGGTGATCTCATCGGAATGGAGAGCTCCGGGTCGATCACTGAAATTGCCGGTGAAAATTACCAGGGCCATGGTTCGATTGCTTTTCCGAAAGGCACCGGGGATGAACTGAAAGCCAATATGGCATTCCGTGACGCCTTCCAGGCGACGCTGTCTGACTATATGGCCAGTGGCGAGTACGCAAAGATGGCATCTGCCTGGGGTTTTGGCCCTAAAGATGCGCCGTCAAAAACCATGAAAGATCTCTGTGGCTCAGGCCTCTGAGCTTCTGTGACGAGCCCGCACCATATATCTGCTATGGTGCGGGCCAGATTTCATGAACGCCGGAGGTGACCGATGTCGATCCGTGCGCTGCTGATGACCCTCAGCATTACCGTTGTTGCGGGGCTCGTATATTTTCAGCATTCGCCGTTCGCTGACAGCGCTGCTGTTTTTCTGCAGGCTGCCCGCGTTACCATGGAACTGATTGTCGCATCGATGGCTCTGACGGTCGTGATCGCCTTTGCCGCGGGGATTGGCAGGCTGTCGAAATTCTTGCCGGTGCGCTGGCTCTCAATCGCCTATGTCGAGATTTTCCGCGGCACATCGGCACTGGTTCAGCTGTTCTGGCTGTTCTATGTCCTGCCGCTGTTCGGGCCGACCGTTGATCCGTTCACCGCAGGTGTGCTCGGTGTCTCTCTGAATGTCGGTGCCTATGCGGCGATTATCGTGGAATCATCGATCCGGGCCGTTCCAAAAGCCCAGCACGAGGCGGCGATGGCCCTGAACATGAGTGAATTCAATCAGATGCGGCGAATTATTCTGCCGCAGGCGATCCGGATCATGATCCCGCCATTTGGTAATATCGCAATTCAGCTGTTCAAGCTTACGGCACTGGTATCCTTCATCGGTATTTCCGATCTTACCTACACAGCCTATCAGCTTAACCAGACGACCTACCGTACGGTGGAGGTCTTCACGATCATACTGTTTATCTATTTTGCCATCGGACTGTGCATCACCATCGGCATGAAATGCCTGGAGCGGCATTACTCGCGCGGCATCCGTCTGGGGGGCGCCGGATGATCTGGGACTGGGCCTATACTTTTGAAATTCTGCCGCAGATGGCTCTGGCGTCACTGGTTACGTTGCAGGCCACTGTATTCGGGTTTTCCCTGGCGGCGCTCCTCGGGCTGGTCTGGGCCGTGATCAGTTTGCTGGAAATTCCGGTTCTGAGCTTTCTGGTCAGACTGTTCATCGAGTTCATCCGGACAACCCCGCTCCTCATTCAGCTTTTTGCCATGTATTATTTCCTCCCTCTGGTCGGGATATTCCTGCCGGCAATGCTGTGCGGCGTACTTGCGCTTGGTATTCATTACTCGGCCTATTGTGCTGAAGTCTATCGCTCCGGTTTTTCGCAGGTTGACCGGGGTCAGTGGGAGGCGGCAAAGGTCATCAATCTTTCGACCAGCCTGACTCTGAAGCGCATCATCCTGCCCCAGGCCATCCCGCCGATTATCCTGCCGCTCGGCAACTACTTCGTGACCATGTTCAAGGAAACGCCGGTTCTGCTGGCGATCACTGTGATTGAACTGGTCGCAACCGCCCGTATTATCGGTAACGATACATTCCGGTATACCGAGCCAATCACGCTGGCCGGTGTTTTCTTCCTCATCCTGTCGCTCATCGCAGCGAAGCTGACCAGAATGGCAAGCAAACGGGCAGCCTTGCCCGGCTCCCAGGTTTATTGAGGCCAAACGTGATTTATCCGTCATCAAGCAGTACACCGACCAGCCCGCGAACAGCCCCGCAACAGCGGATAAACGCGATCTATCAGGATATCCGCTATCGCATCTGTACCAACCGGCATCCGCCGGGAACCCTGTTAAGCGAGGAGGAAATGGCGAGGGAATATTCTGTCAGCCGGTCACCGATCCGCCGCGTCTGTTCGATGCTGGAACATGAGGGGCTGGTCGAGATCAAGCATGGTATCGGTACACTGGTGACCCGGATTGAGCCGGAACAGCTGGCAGATGTCTATGCCGTCCGGCAAATTCTGGCAGAGTCGATGGGGCCATTTATTGATCTGCCATTCGCCGATGACACCGCAGGTTTTTTTCACGAATGTGCGGATGGTTTTCTGGCTCTTGATGAAGGGGATGCCATCGGATTTGCCGAGATCAATATTCGTTATTATACGGGACTGACCGGTCTTGCTGGTAACTCAACCCTGCGCGAGATGCAGCGCAGCCTGTTTTTCCAGACCTCACGAATGTGGCTGCTGCTCTTGCCGGCAATGGACTGGGCCGAAACCATGAAGGCAGTTCATGACGAGTTGCTGGAAATCATCCGGCGAATCGAGATCGCAGACCCCGTTGGCCTCGCCTATGTTGTCCGGAACCATATTTTTGAAAGCCAGCAACGGATGCTTCAGGCCAGGCAGAACGGAGATGTTGGAAAAACCTAAAGGCGGGGTTCAAATGTGTCGGTGCGCTGATTGGTACGGATCAGGCGGTTCACCAGCACAATGCCGAAGGAGTGATAGAGCCTTGCGGCAAATCCTTCGTCTTCTGCAACCAGCTTTTTGACCTTATCAGTCGGAAAGCTGATGGTCTGAATATCGGTAAGGGCAATCAGTGTGGCAGATGCCTGTATCGGTGAAATGAATGACATCTCTCCAAAGACATCGCCTTCTTCGAGCGGGTTGATGAATTGCGCCCAGACACCGCCGCTCAGGCTGCGTTCGATACCTACATGGCCTGTTTTGAGTACAAAAAAGTGATCCAGCTGCTCGCCTTCTTCGACGATCTGGTCTCCAAGCATGAATTCTGCCTGCTCGGCAACAGCCATGAGTTTGTCCAGGTCGCTTTCAGTCAGTTTCGGAAAACACCGCGACCAGTCCATAAATCCCTCTTTTTCTGCCTGTCCGGATAGTAGGTAGCGCCACTTCCGACGTCAATCCTTGCTGACCACTGGCGGACCGTGATGCGGATCGTTTAAAGTGACGCAGACGGATGTCAGAAAACAGGAGATGAATGAATGAGCGGACAGGAAATCACAATCAGGGCAACCGATGGTTCGGGTGACTTCATGGCTTACCTGGCGACACCGGCCAGCGGTTCCGGGCCGGGTATTGTCGCGATTCAGGAAATCTTCGGCGTCAACCGGGGAATGCGCGAGATCAGCGACTGGCTGGCAGGGCAGGGATATGTGGTCCTGTGTCCGGATCTGTTCTGGCGGCAGGAGCCGGGAATTCAGCTGACGGACAAGACCGATGCGGAATGGAAACGGGCATTCGAGCTGTTCGGCGGGTTCGATCTGGACAAGGGCATGGAAGATATCAACGCGACGATCGATCAGCTGCGTGGCCTCGACGCCTGTAGCGGCAAGGTCGGTGCCATCGGTTACTGTCTCGGCGGGCGGCTGGCGTTTGCCTGTTCAACGCGAACAACCGCCGATGCTGCAGTTGGCTATTACGGCGTGATGCTGCCGGAACATGCAGATGAGACGGTGAACTGTCCGGTGATGTTGCATATCGCGGAAAAGGACGAGTTTGTTCCCGCCGAACAGCAGCAGGAAATCAGGCGCATCTGGGGTGAAAATCCGAAGGTTACCCTGCATTCCTATGCCGGTCAGGACCATGCCTTTGCCCGCCCGGACGGCATTCATTACGACAGAAACAGTGCAGAACTGGCCAATCAGCGGAGCCTCGAATTTTTCTCCGCTCATCTGGGCTGATACTGTCAGACGGCGGCGGCAACAGCCTCGATTTCAACCAGCCAGTCCGGGCTGGCCAGACCGGCAATGACCAGCAGGGTGGAACTGGTGATAACGCCCAGTTCCTCGTCACGGATGCGACGATAGGCCGCGACATCCTGCTGGCGTGTCAGATAAACCGTCACCTTGGCAATGTCACCGGGCTGCATCCCCGCAGCCCTGACGACCGAAATGACATTCCGGAAGGCCCAGCGCGCCTGACCGTCGAAATCAGCCGGCAGCTGTCCCTTGTCATCCAGCCCGACCTGTCCGGAGACATGCACCCAGCGGGCCCCGGCAGATATCTCGGTTGCCTGGGCGTAGGCGGAAAAAGCAGGCGGCGCGTTCTTCGTTTCGATGACTTTCATGATCGGGACTCGCTGGCTGTTGTGAAACGGTGAGGTGATAAATCCTCCTCTCTCACATCGAAGGCCGCAAGTCTTTCAGGGACACCTTTGCCCAGCACCAGTGATGCTGCCAGTTCGGCCATAGCCGGGGCGGTCTGAATGCCGTAGCCCCCCTGACCGGCAAGCCAGAAGAACCCGTTATCTGCCTTGTCATATCCGACGACCGGTGTCCGGTCCGGGGCAAAGGTCCGCAGTCCGGCCCATTTGTGGCTGATATGGCGGACAGACAGATCTGTCGCGCTTTGCAGCCGGTCAACGCAAATCGCAATGTCGAGTTCTTCGGGCTGTGCATCGCAGGGCTCTGACGGCGTTTCGTCTGCCGGGGAGACGAGGATGCGCCCTGCCTCCGGTTTGAAATAGAGCTTTTCATCCGCATCGATAGCAATCGACCAGGCGGAGACATCAACACCGGCCGGCGAATCAATCGTGATTGCTGTCCGGCGCAGGGGGGTGAGGCCAGCCGGAGCTGCGCCGGCGATGACGGCCAGCCCGTCAGCCCATGCGCCAGCTGCATTGACCACAATATCAGCATCAAGCGCCCGCCCGTCAGTGGACGTAATCGTCCAGACAGAGTTTTGCCGGTTCAGTGCTTTCACGTCAAAGTCGGTTACAATCCGACCCCCGTTGCGACGCAGTTGCCGGGCATACCCCTGCAGCAAGGCATCGACATCAATATCGCTGGTCGTCACATCCTCGACGGCGGAATGCAGATAGCCGGACCTGAAACAGGGTATCTGTTCCAGCACCGCAGAGGTATTCACCTCTCGCAGGCCCTGCTGGCCGGCAGTTTCGCCCAGCAGGCGGGCGAGGGTTTCCTGCTGGTCCTGGCGGGCAAAGAACATCACATGCCGGGGCTCCAGCAGGGGCGAGGCGGCAAAGCCTTCCGGCGGGTTCTCGAAGAAATCGCGGGAGGCCGCCGTCAGCGCCCGGATGGTCCGGTTGCCATAGGCCGGTGCATAGACCGCCGCTGACCGCCCCGTCGCGTGATAGCCGGGGGTGGATTCCCGTTCAAGGACGACCACTTCCGCCTCTGCCGACAGCACAGCGGCGAGTGAAATACCGGCCATGCCACCGCCGACAATAACTACCTTTCGGGTCATGATCTGCCGGATTACTCCGCCGGGATGGCTTTCGGTTCGCCGCCTTTTGTACCGTCAGCGGTTTTGTTCTTGCGGCGTGACCAGCTTTCCAGCGGATCAACCAGAAGCGAGAGCAACGGCGGAATGATCAGCAAGGTCAGTACCGCCGACAAGGCCAGACCGCCTACGACGACAGAGCCAAGGCCGCGATAGAGTTCGGATCCGGCGCCGGGAAACAGGACCAGCGGCAACATGCCGAAGACACTGGTCAGTGTTGACATGAAGATCGGCCGGATACGGTTCCGGGTGGCATCGACAATAGCCTCGTGAATGGCCATGCCGTCTTCGCGGATCTGGTACAGCGTCTGATGAACCAGCAGGATCGCATTGTTCACCACGATGCCGATCAGAATGACAAAGCCGAGCAGGGTCAGCATGTCGAGTTCCTGGAACCCGCCGCTGAAGGACAGATAGATATTCAGCAGTTTCAGCCCGCCAACGCCACCCGCCGCCGCCAGCGGTACGGACAGCATGATGATCATTGGATAAACAAAACTCTCGAACAGGACGGCCATCACCAGATAGACGATAATCAGGGCGAGCAGCAGGTCGAGTTGCATCTGACTCCAGGTCTCGGTCAGCTGGTCGGCTGTTCCGGACACGTCGAGCTTCACACCACCCGGCAGTCCAGTTGCCGTCAGTGGCGTAATTACGCTGTCCCGCAGCGTGTCCATTGCTGACTCCAGGGCGACCCCCGCCGGCGGTTTGACCTGCAGGGTAATTGTTCGCGCCCGTTCCTTGTGAAGGATCTCGGTCGGACCGGATGTCACAACGACATTCGCCAGCGAATTGGCGAGCAGAATCTGACCGGTCTGGGTGACGACCGGCAGGTTGTCGATGCCCTGGGTGGCAATGACATGGTTGGTCGGGCCGCGCAGGATCAGGTCCATACGCTTGCCTTCAACCGTGATCTCTGCAACCCGCAGCCCGTCATTAAAGGCGTCCACGGTATCGCCCAGTTCCCGGGCTGTGACACCGTTGTCGGCCAGTTTCGTCCGGTCCGGGATCACGCGTACTTCCGGTGCGCCGAGTTCGAGGCCGGGGATCGGGCGGACCTGATAGCCCTGGCTCATCGGCATCGCCTGCATGATCATGCCAAAGGCATTCTGGGCCACACCGATAATGGTTTCCAGATCCGGCCCGGAGATATTCAGATCGATAGAGGTACCGCTTGTTGCGCGTCCGAAGATCGAGGGCTGGGTGACAAAACCGTAAGTTCCAGGCTCACGAAAGACAGGTCCCTGCAGAATCGGGATCAGTTCCGAAGGCCGGTCATCGTCGACGGCAATGGCCCCCAGAAAGGTGGTTGCACGGGTTGCAACAAAGAAAAACCGTTCCATGAGTGGCGGGGCATTGGGGTCCGGCTTGTATTCGCCACTGGCTTTCCATGCCATTTCTTCCTCAATGGAGCGCAGATTGTCGGAGGCCCAGAGCGGTTTGATGGTTTGTTCGATGCCGCCGGCAATATCTGCGGTGGTCTCCAGATTATATCCGGGGGGCGGCAGAACCATACCGAACACGAAGTTCCGGTTACCCTCCGGCAGGTAAGAAAGCTTCGGCAGGAAGCTGTAGGCAAGCGTGCCGGCACCGCCACACATGATGGCCACGGTGACGACGGCAAGTATCTTGCTCCTGAGTACGGCCCGGACAAAGCCGGTGACCAGTGCCATGAAACCGTTGGCGATATCATCAATGACCGGAATGCGCATCGTGGTGATGCTCTTGCCATCATTTTCGCCGAGCAGGCTGTTGGCAAGCGCCGGGATGACGGTCACGGCGACAATCAGCGACAGCATGACAGCAACCGAAATGGCCACGGCGATGTCGCGGAACAGCTGCCCGATTTCAAGCTGCATGATCAGGATCGGGATAAACACCATCACGGTGGTCAGGGCAGAGACCAGTACGGCCCCCCAGACCTGCGCCGCCCCGAGATAGGCCGCCTCCCGGCGGGTTTTGCCGTTCTGGTAGTGGCGATAGATGTTTTCAAGCACGACAATAGCCGCGTCGACCACCATACCGACCGCAAAGGCGATCCCGGCCAGCGACACAACGTTCAGTGACCGGCCAAGGGCTGCCATGGCGACGAAAGAGCCGACAACGGAGACCGGTATCGCCAGTGATACGACCAGCGTTGCCCGGAATGAACGCAGGAAGATCATCAGCACAAAGGCTGCCAGTGCGCCGCCGACATAGATATTGCTGACGACCAGATCGATCGAAGATTCGATATAGGTCGTCTCGTCATAAACCTGGGTCAGCTTCAGGCCCTGATCCGGTAGCGCGAACTCGTTCAGTTCGGCGACTGCGATCCGGATGCCTTCCATGGTTTCAATGACATTGGCCCCGGTTTCGCGGACCACGTTCATTGCCATGCCCGGTTTTCCAAGCACCCGGATAAAGGCAGCGGGATCCTTGTAGCCGTAGGCGACATCGGCGATCTCGCCAACGGTAACACGACTGACCTGGCCAGTGACGGCATCAGTCTCTGACCGCAGAACGACCTTGCGCACGTCGTCCGGCGATTCAAAATCGCCTTCAGTGCGCACGACATAGCGGCGTTTGCCTTCATCAACGTCGCCGCCGGTAATTGTCGCATTCGCCTCACGCAGTTTCTGCACGACTTGCGAGACGGTCAGACGGTAACGGGCCAGCGATTCCGGATTGACCGTGATCTGCAGTTCGCGCTCGCCACCGCCATAAAGATTACTGGCACCGATCCCGGCAACCCGCTCAAGACGGTCCTGAACAACATCCTCGGCAAAATCGCGAAAGGTATGGATCGGGCGGTCATTGCCGGGCAGCGTCTGCAACATGAACCAGGCAATGGCGTTATCGTTCGCACCGGATGTACTGAGGGTCGGCTCGTCGGCTTCATCGGGATAGCCGCTGACCTGATCCAGCCGGTTTGCGACCAGCAGCAGCGCGCGGTCCATATTTGTCGAGATGTCGAATTCGAGGGTCAGTGACCCGCGTCCGGTCTCGGAGCGGCTGCTCATCTCCGACAGGCCTTCGAGGCCCTTCAGCTTCTCTTCCTGCCGGTTGACGATCTCCCGTTCGATTTCTTCCGGTGCCGCACCGGGCCAGTTCGTGGAGACTTCAATAATCGGCTTGTCGACGTCAGGCGTCAGCTGAATCGGAATTGTCTGCAGCGCGACAAAACCAAAAAGCAGCACCATCATGACGGCAGAAATTACGGCAATCGGTCGCTCGATGGCGAGACGTATCAAATTCATTCTGTCTTCTCAGGTGTTTACGACCGATCCGGTCGGTCAGCTTTCGCCCTGAGCCTTTTGGTTAGAGTCTGTTTTCGCCGCAGCAGGTTTTTCACCACTTTCCGGCGCTTTTGAGCCACCACCCGGTTTGCCCTTGCCGGTTGGTGCGACAGGCTGTCCAGGGCGCAGGCGTTCATTGCCGCGAACCACGGCAACATCACCGGCGGCCAGACCGTTGAGAACCTCGAACCGGCTGCCGACCGCATCGCCGATCTGTATCGGACGGAATTCGGCTTTGCCATCGACCACCAGCACGACAAGGTTTGCGCCGCCGCGATTCAGAACCGCATCCTTGTGGACGGTAATGACATCGCGTGGTTCACCGATCGGCACCAGCATGATGGCGCTTTGCCCCGCCGCAAGCCGGGCATCCGATGACAGATCGGGAATGGCCCGGACGATACGGGTTCGGGTCAGCGGGTTTTCTTCCGGGATAACGGCGCGGATGGCGGCGTCGTAGATTGCGGTCTCGCCAAGCCGGACCTTGACGACAATTCCCGGTTTCACCCCGTCGATGATACGTGAGGGAACCGCGGCTTCAATTTCCAGATCGCTGTCGCTCAGCAATGTCACCACAGGCTGGCCGGCATTCACCCAGGCACCGGACTCAACATGCTTGATGGTCACGACACCATCAAACGGTGCACGAATTTCTGAATCGTTCAGTTCGATCTCGGCCTGGTCTGCACTGGCTTTTGCACTGGTCGCCTCAGCCCGGGCAACGGCCAGGCTGCCACGCGCTTCGGCAACTGTCTGTTCGAGATCCTCCAGCCGGCCTTTCTGGAACGCAGCGGATGAGCGCAGGCTCTCCATACGCTGCATTTCCTGCTGGGCCTTGCGCAAAGAGGCGTTCGCTACGGCGATCCGTCCCTGATATTCGGCGACTTCGGACTTCCGGAGGTCAACTTCTGCCTGCTGGCGACGAACATCCAGTCGGGCAATGACATCGCCCTCCCGGATTTTTTCGCCGACGCCGACGAGGACTTCTTCGACCGGTCCTGACGTTCTGGCGGCAATCGGCCCGAACTTGCGTGAGACAAGGCGCCCGATGACCGGGCTGGTTTGTGTCAGAGGTTCAATCTTGACGACATCAGTTCCTACCGGTGCCGGACCACCCTGCGCGAGTGCAGCAACCGGCAAGGCAGCGACCGCCATGCCCAGAATGGATGCTATGATTCTGGTTTGATTGAACATCTGGTTCCCGCCTGCTGCAAAGTTGAAGCTGTGATGACCCCGGTTTATCCTTGTGGAAATCCACCATGTGGAATCCCGCGGTCTTTTAACTGGACTGTGTAGTCCAGTCTAGATAATTCTTCGTGATGGCGATTGTAAGGGAAATTTGAGTTCTTGGCGCAAGTCACTGCAAATAAAGAACTTGTCGACAGCATTCCGTCGCGTGCCCGGCATTCGATCAATAAACGCAATGCGATAACAGCGGCGGCAGCGGAACTGTTTTTGAAGGAAGGCTATGGTCAGGTCAGCATGGACCGCATTGCCCAGTCCGCCGGTGTTTCAAAACAGACCGTTTACAGCCATTTCCAGAGCAAAGAAGTTTTGTTCGAGGCGCTGGTAACCGAACGCTGTGACGAGATGCTGTCGATGGTGCCGGAACCGCTGGACCGCGCCCGGCCGGTTGCGGAAGTTCTCGGACATCTCGGACACAGTTTTCTGAGGCTGGTGCTGGCAGATGATGCGATCAATCTCTATCGCACCGTTCTGGCTGAATCGATCCGGTTCCCCGAACTTGGACGGGCATTCTACAATGCCGGTCCGAAACGGTCGCATATCCGGCTGGCCTCTTATCTCTCAAAAGAGGCGGCAAAGGGAACGCTGGCCATTGATGATCCGCAGGTGGCGGCAGAGCAGTTCTTTGGTATGGTCAAGGGGGATCTCTACAACAAGGGATTGCTGGGACTCGCATCGACCTCCGATATCGAGGCGATTGATCTGGCGGTCGAAAGGGCAGTCACGGTCTTCATGTCAGCCTATGCGGTAAAGGGAGAACCCGCGAAATGACAACGATGCTCATCACCCATCAGGCCTGCCTCGAACATGACACCGGTCCCGGTCATCCGGAACGGCCAGACCGGCTGCGCTCCGTCCTGAAGGCGCTGCGCGATGACGCCTTTGCCGGCCTCGAACGTCTGGAGGCACCCTGTGCCACCCGGGAAAACCTGATTCTGGCCCATGCAGCGGACCATGTTGATCATGTGCTGAAATCAATACCCGGGGACGGACTGGTGATGCTTGATGCGGACACCGTGATCTGTCCTGAATCCGGTGAGGCGGCATTGCGCGCGGCGGGTGCCGTCATTGCCGCCATTGATGCCGTCATGTACGGGCAGGCCCGCAATGCCTTTTGCGCGACACGCCCGCCGGGTCATCACGCGGAGGCTGATCGGTGCATGGGGTTTTGCCTGTTCAACAATGTTGTCATTGCCGCTCGCTATGCCCGGCAGGTGCATGGACTGAAGCGTGTGGCGATCATGGATTTTGATGTTCATCACGGTAATGGCACGCAGCATCTGCTCGAACATGATGCTTCATGTCTTTACGCCTCGACCCATCAGATGCCGCTTTACCCGGGTACCGGGGAGCGTCATGAACGTGGTGTCGGCAATATCGTCAACGCCCCGTTATCACCGGGCAGCGGATCGGCAACCTTCCGGGCCGCGATGGACAATACCGTATTGCCGGCTATCCGGACGTTTGATCCGGAACTGATTCTGATATCGGCCGGTTTTGACGCACATGAGGACGATCCGCTGGGCGGACTGAATCTTGTCGCCGATGATTTCGGCTGGGCAACGTCGGAACTCTGCCGGATTGCAGGGGAATGCTGCGACGGACGGGTTGTCTCGACCCTTGAGGGCGGGTATGACCTCGGCGCACTCGGGGAATGCTCGGCGGCGCATGTTGCCGCTTTAATGGCGGCATAGAGCATTCTGTCCGGAGTTGCCGGTGTAACGGACACAGACTGTTTAAACGGGAGCCTTCCTGATGGCTGAGCAAATGATACCTGAAGACATCGCGGCGATGAGCTTTGAAGACGCACTGTCCGAGCTGGAAAACATCGTGCGCAAGCTGGAGAAGGGCGAGGCAAAGCTTGATGAGTCAATTACCCAGTACGAGCGCGGTGCTGCCCTGAAAGCACATTGTGACCGCAAGCTTTCGGAAGCACAGGAACGTGTCGAAAAGATTTCACAGCGTGCCGACGGGACAGTGTCCGCAGAACCGGCGAAATTTGACTGAACTGAAACGGAACCTTCGCGGTGTATGATCTGAAAACCGGCCTGGCGGAAAACGCTGCGGCTGTCGAAAAGACTCTGAATGAATTACTGCCCGCAGGTGATGCGCCGGAATCCCGCGTCTTTGACGCGATGCGCTATGCCATCATGGTCGGTGGCAAGCGGCTGCGGCCCTTTCTGGTGATGTCTTCCGCCAATCTGTTCGATGTCCAGAAGGTCTGCGCGCTGCGGGCTGCGGCGGCTATCGAGATGGTTCATTCCTATTCACTGGTGCATGACGATCTGCCGGCAATGGATGATGATGATCTGCGGCGCGGACAGCCATCGACCCACCGCAAGTTTGATGAAGCGACCGCCATTCTGGCAGGCGATGCCCTGCTGACAATGGCGTTTGAGGTGTTGGGCGAGCGCGAAACGCATTCCGATCCGAATGTACGCTGCAAACTGGTGACATCACTGGCAAAGGCTTCCGGGGCTGAAGGTATGGTTGGCGGCCAGATGATTGACCTGCAGGCGGAGAACCGGCAACTGGATGCGAACGGGATCACCCGTCTGCAACAGTTGAAAACCGGCCGGCTGATTGCATGGTCCTGTGAAGCCGGGGCGATACTGGGTAAGGCGGATCATGATTGTCAGGTAGCACTTGCTGCCTATGCGCATGATATCGGCCTCGCCTTCCAGATTGCCGACGACATTCTTGATATTGAAGGCGATCAGGAAGCGCTGGGCAAAACAGTCGGCAAAGACCTGGAACAGGGCAAGGCGACTTTTGTCTCGCTGCTTGGCATGGATCAGGCGAAGGCCCAGGCGAATATGCTGTCGGAGCAGGCCGTCCAGCATCTTGATCGCTTTGACGACCGTGCCGAACCATTGCGCGCCGTCGCCCGGTTCGTGGTCGAACGCAAGAACTGACACGGATGGCATCTATGAACACGTCGAAGCCCGTTCTGGACCGCGCAGGTCTTCCTTCCGACATCCGATCCTTTTCGACGGCGGAGCTGAAGCAGCTTGCGGTTGAGTTGCGTCAGGAGACGATTGAGGCTGTGTCGCAGACCGGCGGGCATCTTGGTGCGTCGCTGGGTGTGGTCGAGCTGACGGTTGCGATCCATCATATTTTCAACACGCCGGATGACCGGCTGATCTGGGATGTCGGTCATCAGTGTTATCCGCACAAGATCCTGACCGGCCGTCGTGACCGTATCCGCACGCTGCGTCAGGGTGGCGGGCTGTCCGGTTTCACGAAGCGGGTGGAAAGCGAGTATGACCCGTTTGGCGCGGCGCATTCCTCGACCTCGATATCGGCGGGTCTGGGGATGGCGGCGGCCTCGTCCCTGAAGGGCGAGAAGCGTCATGCGATTGCGGTGATCGGTGACGGTGCGATGACGGCGGGCATGGCCGATGAGGCGATGAACAATGCCGGTTCGATGCCGGAGAAGCTGATCATCATCCTGAATGACAATGACATGTCGATTGCGCCGCCGGTGGGGGCACTGAGCGGTTATCTGAGCCGGCTGGTTTCGTCGAAGCCGTTCCGCAGCCTGCGTCACAAGGCGGGAGAGATCGCCGAGCATTTCCCGAAGCAGCTGGAGAAGGCGGCGCGCCGGGCGGAGGAATATGCCCGTGGCATGGTTGCCGGTGGCGGGACGATGTTCGAGGAACTGGGGATCTATTATGTCGGGCCGATTGACGGCCATAATCTGGATCATCTGCTGCCGGTGCTGCGTAATGTGCGCGATGACGCGGAAGACGGGCCGATCCTGATCCATTGCGTGACGCAGAAGGGCAAGGGCTACGAGCCGGCGGAGCAGAGTTCCGACAAGTATCACGGGGTGGCGAAGTTTGATGTCGGCTCCGGCGAGCAGGTGAAGTCGAAGTCGAATGCGCCGAGCTATACGAAGGTGTTTGCGCAGTCGCTGATGAAGGAAGCGGCGCTGGACGAGAGCATTGTTGCGGTGACGGCAGCGATGCCGTCGGGCACCGGGCTTGACCTGTTCGGGGAGGCCTATCCGGCGCGGACGTTTGATGTGGGTCTGGCGGAGCAGCATGCGGTGACCTTTGCGGCGGGGATGGCGACGGAGGGCATGAAGCCGTTCGTGGCGATCTATTCGACCTTCCTGCAGCGGGCCTATGACCAGATCGTGCATGATGTGGCGATCCAGGGCCTGCCGGTGCGGTTTGCCATCGACCGGGCGGGGCTGGTCGGTGCGGACGGTGCGACCCATGCGGGCTCGTTTGATGTTGCTTATCTGAGTTGCCTGCCGGGGATGGTTGTGATGGCGGCCGGTGACGAGGCGGAACTGGTGCATATGATCCGGACCGCAGTCGAGATTGACGACCGTCCCTGCGCGTTCCGCTATCCGCGGGGCGAGGGGATCGGTGTGGAGATGCCGGAACATGGTGTGGCGCTGGAGATTGGCCGGGGCCGTATCCTGCAGGAAGGCACGACAGTGGCGCTGCTGAGCTTCGGCGGTCGTCTGGGTGAATGCCTGAAGGCGGCGGAGGCCCTGGCGGCGCGTGGTCTGTCGACGACGGTTGCGGATGCGCGTTTTGCCAAGCCGCTGGATGGTGATCTGGTGAGCCGTCTGGCGCGCGAGCATGAGGTTCTGGTGACGGTTGAGGAGGGCTCGGTCGGCGGCTTTTCCAGCCAGGTGCTGCATCATCTGGCGACAACGGGCCAGCTGGATGGCGGTCTGAAGATCCGTCCGATGGTGTTGCCGGATGTCTTCATCGATCAGGACAAGCCGGATGCGATGTATGATCAGGCGGGCCTCAGTGCACAGCATATCGCGGCGACCGCGATGCAGGCCCTGGGCCTCGACAGTGCCAGCCTCATCGAACCCGCACGGGCCTGATACAG
>JAVJTE010000027.1:0-248649 GCA_040219025.1 Rhodospirillales bacterium
TGCTGCTGATTGAACTCAGAAACAGCCACAAACGGACACGGCAGGAGCGGGAAGCGCGGAAGACCATCGAGAAAGCCGACGCCGCGAAGGTGACGTTCCTGGCCAATATGAGCCATGAGCTCCGGACACCGCTGAACGCGATCATCGGATTTTCGGAAGTCATGAAGGATGAAATGCTTGGCAGGCTCGGCACCTTCGCGGCGTCGGCTTTCTCGATGGTCTTCCGCGCTTCCCGCTCCTGCCGTGTCCGTTTGTGGCTGTTTCTGAGTTCAATCAGCAGCATTGACAATGCAACAAGAAAGAACCCGAACATCAGGACGTTGTTTCGCTCGATATCCTTCAGGTTCTGGACCACATGGTCAACAAACTGGTTCCCGAACAACGGGACGTTCTTCTCCAGTACAGCCTGATGGATGAAGTCTTCTTCGTTGCTGATGATTCCGAGAAGTGCTCGCGCTTCCTCATGGTCGGAAGATTCCAGAGCCTGAATCCGGTCATCGATCCGCTCCAGCATGCCGGTAATCCGGGCGATAAAGGCTTTATGTCCGTTCGGCGGGTCGTTGCCGGTGGCAAAGCGGTCTCCTTCCAGGCTGATGACCCGGCTCCAGAAGATCTCAAGCCGCAAGCGGACCGAATCAGCCTGTTCCGGAGCGGGCTCCAGAATCAGCTGATACAGGGACCGGATCAGCCGCTGATGCTCGTACTCGACCTGGGAAATACTCCAGAAACCGCCGCGACCCTTGACGACATCAAGATAGGGCTGCTCACGCAAGGCCTGATGCTGAATATAGAAGATGCCGATGAAGGACAGAGCCAGCACACTATAGATAACGGCACGCCGAAGCGTCGCCCGTCTGGCAAAGGCCGACAGCATCAGTCCGAGACCTCAAGTTTCCTGAGCTGCCATATCAGAAAAGCATTCAGTCGGTAGGTGCCGTTGACCGGCGGGTTTTTCTCCGCTGGTACCATAATCCAGAGCGGACCATATTTCCTGACGGGCATGTAGTCACCATCCTGACGATAGGCGATGATGGCCTCTGCATCGACCATGACATCAATCGGTATCGGAACCCTGTAATCGTTCAGCGCAACGGCGTTGAGTGTCGTTCCGGTTGCGCCGAGATAGCGCAGCAGGTTGTCCAGCCGGACTCCGCGATAGACGGATGATTTCCTGGTCCACTGGGTTGTTGTATCAAACTCTGTTGCTTCCAGTGACTCCAGCATGGCCATGTCGAAATCTGCCGCTCCGTCACGGTTGGTGTGCTTTATCTTCCCGGTAACAGTGAGAATGACGTTTCCGGCCGGGTCCGGCAGCTGTCCGCCGGCGGCGATATCCGGACGCAATGTCAGCATGACGCCCAGAACCAGAACCGCGACCACTGAAGACAGAGGCCGCCTGCCGGGTCCTTGTAAACAAAACAATGACATGAAAGAAGATTCTCTGCCCAGTTTATCGGTGCCGTCAGCTTAAAATCTTCGACGTTGTCCTCAATTGGTAGAATCCACATTCCCGGCTGCAGCCGGATCTGGCAAGCCCCTTATACCCCGTGGCGGTGACCGGATTGCAGGGGTATTGCCTGACCGGAGCGATGTTACGTCCTGTACCTGCCGCCCGGCGGCGGAATTCGGTAGCAGACGAGGATATCACCTTGAAAGACCGCCAAAATCCTTGGCTTGACCGAAAAGCTGCGATATACGCTGGCAGGGGAAGGATAGCTGTCGCCGATCCGTCCCGCGTGCCTGTTCTGATCGGTTATTCTGATGATGATCATCCGGACATCAGGGCTGCGGAAATCCGGGCGACATAAGATGCAACCAAGCTAGAGGCACACGACATGGCCGAAATGGCACACGGCGCACATTCTGAAGAGAGCGGGACGCGCCGCGATTTCCTGACACTCGCAACCGCTGCAACCGGCGCCGTTGGCGCGGTCTGCGCTATCTGGCCGTTCGTCGATTCGATGAACCCGGCGGCTGACACGCTGGCGCTGTCCACCACCGAGGCGGCACTCGACAACATCGCCGAAGGCATGGCGGTGAAGGTCATGTGGCGCGGCAAACCGGTTTTTATCCGACACCGGACCGCCGACGAGATCAACGAGGCGCAGTCGGTTGATGTTGCGTCCCTGCCGGACCCGGAACCGGACTCCGCCCGGGTGGAAAAGCCGGAATGGCTGGTCCTGGTCGGTGTCTGCACCCATCTCGGCTGTATCCCTCTCGGCACGTCCTCCGGTGAGAACAAGGGCGAGTTTGATGGCTGGTTCTGCCCCTGCCATGGTTCGCACTATGATACGTCCGGACGTATCCGTAAGGGCCCGGCGCCAAGAAATCTGGACGTGCCGACCTATACGTTCCTTGACGACACCCACATCCGCAT
Source organism: Rhodospirillales bacterium (assembly GCA_040219025.1). Taxonomy (GTDB): domain Bacteria; phylum Pseudomonadota; class Alphaproteobacteria; order Rhodospirillales; family HT1-32; genus HT1-32. The sequence continues at coordinate 2,378 of JAVJTE010000027.1, forward strand.
TGGTTGAGGCAAGTAAAAATGGCTGAAAAGAAGCAATTCGACAGCAAGATTATCCGGTGGGTAGAATATCGCCTGCCGATCTTCAGCTTCCTCGATCATTCGGTCGGAAGCGGCTACCCGGCTCCGAAGAACCTGAACTATTTCTGGAATTTCGGTTCGCTGGCCGGCATCACGCTCGGAATCATGATCCTGTCCGGGATCTTCCTGGTGATGAACTACACCGCCCATACAACGATGGCCTTTGATTCCGTCGAGCGCATCATGCGCGACGTGAATTTCGGCTGGCTGATCCGCTATATTCACATGAACGGCGCGTCGATGTTCTTCATCGTCGTGTTCATTCATATCTTCCGGGGTCTGTATTTCGGATCCTACAAGGCGCCGCGCGAAATTCTCTGGTGGATCGGTATCCTGATCCTGCTGGCGATGATGGCGACCGCGTTCATGGGTTATGTACTTCCCTGGGGGCAGATGAGTTTCTGGGGTGCCACCGTCATTACCAACCTGTTCTCGGCCTTCCCGATTGTCGGTGACCCGATCGTGACCTGGCTCTGGGGCGGTTTCTCGGTTGATAACCCGACCCTGAACCGGTTCTTCAGCCTGCATTATCTTCTGCCCTTCGTGATTGCCGGCCTTGTGGTCCTGCATATCTGGGCACTGCATGAACATGGCTCGAACAACCCGACCGGTATTTCAGTCAAGGGCAAGCAGGACACCATCCCGTTCCATCCCTACTACACGATCAAGGATGTATTCGGCCTCGGTGTGTTCCTGATCATCTTCGCCGGTTTCGTGTTCTATGCACCGAACTATCTCGGCCATCCGGATAACTATATCCCGGCAAATCCGCTCTCGACACCGCCGCATATCGTGCCGGAATGGTACTTCCTGCCGTTCTACGCCATCCTGCGGGCAGTTCCGTCGAAACTTGGCGGCGTGCTGCTGATGTTCGGGTCAATCCTGATCCTGTTCATTCTGCCCTGGCTGGACACGTCACGGGTCCGTTCCGGTCGTTTCCGCCCGATCTTCAAGATTGGTTTCTGGGTATTCGTGGCGGTCTGCTTCATCCTCGGTGTCTGCGGCGGCAAGTCGCCGGATGCGCCGGTTCTGGGTGTCAACTGGTTCCCCTACGTCTATCTGTCACAGATCATGACGATCCTGTATTTCAGCTACTTCATTCTGTTCCTGCCGTTGGTGGGCTGGTTTGAAAGGCCGAAACCCCTGCCGGAATCGATCTCAGCCTCTGTGCTGAAAGGAGGCGGGGCCGGAGCCTCTGCCGCCGCCGCTGCCAAGCCGATGGAGAAAGCATAATGCGTAAACTTGTCACGACACTTGCTTTCGTTGCCGGCGTCAGTTTCGGCGGGCAGGCCTATGCAGCCGGTGATGCCGCAAGTCCGCCGACCATGGACTGGTCTTTCAATGGTCTGTTCGGCACCTATGACAAGGCTGCCCTGCAGCGCGGATACCAGGTCTACAAGGAAGTCTGTGCGGCCTGTCATTCAATGCGTCTGGTCAGCTTCCGTCATCTGACGGCGCTCGGCTATACCGAGGACGAGGCCAAGGCTTTCGCCGCTGAATATGAAGTGACGGATGGTCCGAATGACGATGGCGAGATGTTCGATCGTCCGGGTCGGGTGTCCGACCGCTTCCCGTCGCCCTATCCGAATCCGCAGACCGCCCGGGCATCCAACGGTGGTGCGCTGCCGCCTGACCTGTCGCTGATCACCAAGGCGCGTGTTGGCGGTGCGGATTACATCCATGCCCTGCTGGTCGGCTATACGGATCCGCCGGCAGGCGTCGAAGTGGGGTCCGGTTTGTACTACAACGCCTACTTCCCCGGTCAGCAGATTGCCATGGCACCGCCGCTGTCGGACGAGATTGTCACCTATGCCGACGGTCAGCCAAAACCGACGCTGGATCAACTTTCGATGGATGTCAGCCATTTCCTGAACTGGGCCGCCGAGCCGGAGCTGGAAGTGCGCAAGCAGACCGGCTGGAAGGTGATCCTGTTCCTGATCGTCTTCACGATCCTGGCCTATATGACGAAGCGCCGTATCTGGGCTGACGTTCACTGATCCGGCCTGTCACCGGTACAACAAACCCCGCTGATCCGTCAGCGGGGTTTTTTTGTTGCCTTCAGAATGCATTCATCCTTCGCGACCGACGAAGTCGATGGCCTGCCGGGCTGTCCGCAGGACATGCTTGCGCTTGATCGGCTGGTTCAGGAAGCGGTTTGACGCTGCCGCAAGGTCGCCGACCCATGGCGCGTCCGGTGAGGCCAGGGTCTCTGCCCGGGCGGCTGTCAGCAACTTAACAAGATGGGCCGAGACGATATATTCCGGCTGCGCATGGTCGAGCAGAGCGGCCAGCCGGTCATCATAGAATGCCAGAGGATCATCGACAGACCATTGGCTGACATCCTGTTCCGCATCGACATGGCCGCTGTTACGTCCCAGAAAACAGCCGATCTGCAGCAGCCCCGCCGGCCAGTTCCCGGGTTCCAGCCGGCCGGCATCGCGGACCGCATGGGAGAAGGTTATGGCATGCGTAAAATCCAGCCAGTTGACGTTCTGTGCAACCGGGCCGCTGGTCCGGGACTGTCTTGCATAATCGAAATGCAGCATCTGCCAGCAGGCGGCACCGAACAGCGCCTGCCAGAGATGGTCCTCCGGCACCGCAGCGCCGGAGATGGCCTTCAGAATGGCCGGAACAGATCCGTTCCGGAACCCCCGGTCATCGGCCAGCTTTCCGTCACCGGTCTGCCAGCTGTCAAGGGCGGGTGCATAGGCACTGAACTGCGGTATCAGGTCTTCCCGGGTGGCATAAACCAGCGAGCGCGTTAACGCCAGAAGCAGGGGTTCATGCAGCGCGGAACCCAGATAGCCGATCAGTTCACCGGCCTTCTGGGCATAGATCAGGGCATGACCGAAATCCTGATAATGCGACAGGGCGGCCTGATAGAAGACGGGTTTCAGATCGCTCCATTCCATCCCGGCCGTCAGGGCGCCCCGCAACAGCATGACGGCAGCGGGCTCATCCTCGGCCTCGATGGCGGAGATGAAGTCATCAGCGTTCCAGGGCAGACTGCGGCTGGTAAACGGGTATTCCGGCTCCTTCTCGCTGTCCCGGGCGATATGGCCGATGACCTCCAGCAGTGCTGCAAGGCGTTCGTCCGCCGGGCTGCTGCGTCGCCGGATCAGCGACAGCCAGTCCGGTGCGGCGGCAAAGGCATGGGTTGTGCCATATTCAAGATGCCTGTAGCGCCGGATAACGGTTTCGCGGACCGCGTCGAGCGGATCACCCCCGGCTTTCTCAATCCGGGCCAGTTCGCGGGCCATGCGGTCATATTCATGCCGGTCAAAGCTTTCCAGCAATCCGTCGAGCGACCTGCTGATGATGTCATCAAGCGGCGGGTCCGTCAGATCAACCAGAACATCGTCACCATCCAGTTCAACCGGATAAAGCCGCAGGTTGTCGCCGCCAACCAGGGTCCGGCCGTCCAGCAGGTTGAATTTCCAGTTATGCCAGTTGCAGGTCAGGATACAGTCTTCACTCAGACTGCCCTCACTGAGCGGATATCCTTCATGCGGACAGCGGTTGTTGCAGGCAAGCACATGGTCGCCGCTGGCGAACAGGGCGATTTGCTTGCCGTCCTGTCTCACCACCCGCGGCCCCGAAGCCTTCAGGTCGGCCAGTGAGGCCAGTCGTTGCAGGTTACGGTCAGTCATGTTTTTGTTTCAAAAGTTTTTGCTTTATAAAAGCTATCTGCCGTTGCTTGATTAAATCAAGTTATTTCTTTAGAAAATAATCATGCCTGACATTTCTGACCGCAAAACCACCCGTCGATCGTTGCTGGAAAGCCTGAAACTTTCCGGTCCGCAACCTGCGGAAGCCCTTGCCGCCCCCCTTGGCATTACGACGATGGCGGTTCGTCAGCATCTTTATGCCCTGCGCGATGAAGGGCTGCTCCGTCACGATACCCGGCCGGGTGGCAGGGGCCGGCCTGCCAAGATCTGGTGCCTGACAGAAGCCGCCAACCGGCATTTCCCGGATGCACATGCGGAACTGTCGGTGTCCCTGATTGAGCTGATGCGCCAGACATTCGGTGATGACGGGATGCAGAAACTGCTGGCAGCCCGCACGGCTGACCAGATCGCGACCTATCAGGCATTGATGGACGGGGCCACCGGTCTGCAGGAGCGGCTGGAGAGGCTGGCTGAAATCAGAACCGGGGAAGGCTATATGGCGGAGGCTATTCCCTCGGACGAGGGGGCCTGGATGCTGATCGAGCGTCACTGCCCGATCTGCGTGGCTGCGGCCAGTTGTACGGGCATCTGTGCCGCAGAAATGGAAGTCTTTCGCAATGTCATCGGCCCGGGCTATGCTGTGACCAGAACCGATCATATGCTGGATGGCAAACCGCGCTGCGCCTATCACATCACGCCGGAACGGGCAGGCTGAACGTCCGGCCAGTTGATCCGCAGATACGGGATGGATGAAATTTGCATGCATAAATCCGGAAATATCCGCATCTGATGCCAGTTTTTGATTTAATCGATTAAAAACTGCATGCATAATATTGAAAATACGTTTGGGAGGACGTCATGAACATCACGCAGACTTTTCGTAAACTGATCATCGGCGGCGCGGCTTTAGCGGTAACTGCCGGTTTTGGCGCTGCAGGGGCGCAGGCCGACAACCTGTCGGATCTGGCAAAGCAGGCGGCGGCCATCGAACATCCGGTTGTCTGGTATGAAAGTTCCCAGGAAGACCAGATCGAGAAGGTGATTGCCAAATTCAACGAACGCTACCCGGATGTGAAGGTTCAGCATCTGCGGGTTGCCGGTGGCAACAAGATGACCGGCCGGATCATTCAGGAAATTCAGGGTCAGGGATATTCCGGCGATCTGGTCACCACAGGCGCGGCACAGGCGTGGGAGATGAATGACCGCTCGCTGCTGCAGTCGGCAGACTGGCAGGCGCTGGGGGTGCCGGAGAAGCTGACGCCGGTTGATTTCACCGTGGCGATTGCCGCCTCGGTTTATGTCATCATCATCAATACCGACCGGGTCAAGCCTGCTGACGAGCCGAAGGGCTGGGAAGATATCAATGACCCGAAATGGAAAGGCCGGATGGGCAGCTGGGTGCGGGCCGGTGCACATACCCAGATGGCAAAAGTCTGGGGCGTCGAGAAGGCCCAGACCGAGCTTGAGGAATATGTGAAGCTCCAGCCGCTGCTGTTCAAATCCACCTTCCCGCTGGCCCAGCAGGTCGGTGCCGGTGAAGTGGATATTGCCATCGGCTTCTTCCATACCGCACAGCCGCCGATGGATGCCGGTGCGCCGGTAAAGCGCATCGCGCTCGATCCGGCCCCGATGCATACCATCTACACCTCGATGACGAAGGGCGCGCGCAACACACCGGGGGCGAAGCTGTTCCTGTCATGGCTGGCAACGCCGGAAGGTGCCGCAGCCTATGAAGATGCCACCAGCCGCGGCAACCATCTGCTCGAAGGCACCAAGACCTACGATCTGGTGAAGAATGCGAAAGTCGCAGAATGGCCGGCCGAAGAAACCGACAAATACCAGGAGACCTTTGCCGTCTTCAACAAGATCCTCGGCTCTGCCGGGGCGGCAAAGTAAGGCAAACCCTGACCAGCGGCGTCCGGATATGAAGTGACCAGAAAATGACGGACGCCGTTCTTGCGCCGGATGACCGGGCGGGCCTGTCACTGCGGTGGCGGCTTGCCCGCTGGGTGCCTTCGCTGTCGCTCGGTGTGCTGCTCGCCTGGATGGTGCTGGTGCCGCTGGCTCTGGTGCTGATTTCCAGCTTCAAGCCAACCGGTTTTCCATCTGACAAGGGATGGACGACCGAAAATTACAGCGACGTCTATTTCAGTGCTGAATTCTGGGAACTGGTCGGCAACACGGTCCAGTTTGCCTTTGGCGCGACCATCATGGCGCTGTCACTGGGGGCACTGATTGCCTGGCTGGTCGAACGGTCCGACCTGCCGATGAAGGGGCTGGTCCGGGCACTGGTCATCCTGCCAATGGCGACGCCGCCGGTACTGATGGCGATCGGCTGGGTGATGCTGCTCAGCCCGCGTACCGGTGCCATCAACGACCTGCTGATCTATCTGTTCAATCTCGATTCAGCACCGATCAACATCTATTCCATGGGCGGCATGATCTTCGTCGAGGGCCTGGCGCTTGTCCCCTCGACTTTCCTCATCCTGTCACCGGCCTTCCGCAACATGGACCCGAGTCTGGAAGAAGCCGCCTTCACCAGCGGGGCCGGTCTGTTCACGACCATCCGGAAGATCTTTCTGCCGCTGCTGGCACCAACCATCATGGCAGCGGCTGTCTTCCTGCTGATTGTCGGTTTTCTGGTCTTCGATATTCCCGGCACCATCGGTATGCCGGTTGGTATTTTCGTGCTGTCCAGTCAGGTGGTTTATCTGGCGAATGATGCGCCGGGCGGGCTGCCGGAATACGGGCTGATCAGCGCCATGGCGATCTTCTTTCTGGTCATCGTGCTGACCCTGGCCTGGAGCTATCAGCGCTATACCCGGTTGCAGGGCCAGTTTGTCACCGTCACCGGCAAGGGCTGGCGGCCACGGTCGGTGGCGCTCGGCAAATGGCGCTGGCCGGCCTTCACGATGATTGCGGTCTATTTCCTGCTGGCAGTTGCCGCTCCCGTCGCCATCCTGATCTGGACCAGCCTGATGCCCTATCAGTCGGGGGTCTCGCTCGATATGCTGGAAAAGGCGACGCTGGCCAATCACATCGATTTCTTCTCGAACCGGCGGGCTGTCCAGTCATCGATCAACAGCGTGCTGATTGCGATTGCCGCCTCAACGGCGGTGGCTCTGCTGTCGGTGCTGGTCTCCTGGGTTGTGATCCGGTCGAAGGCACCGGGGCGCAAGATCATCGACGCACTCTCCTTCCTGCCCATCGCCATTCCCGGAACGCTGATCGGGGTCGGGCTGATCTATGTCTATCTGACCATCAATTTCATCCCGATCTATGGCACGATCTGGATCATCATGATCGCCTATACCACCAACTACCTGTCCTTCGGCAGCCGGGCCACCCACGGGGTGATGATCCAGCTGCATGCCGACCTTGAAGATGCGGCAAAGACCAGCGGGGCCGGATGGTGGCGGACGATGCGGCGGATTATCGTTCCGCTGGCTTTCCCGGCGATTGCCGCCGTCTGGATCTGGGTGCTGGCGCATTGCATGCGGGAGCTGACATCCGCACTGCTGCTGGCGGGTGCGAATAACACAACCCTGCCGGTCCTGCTCTGGGGCTACTGGTCGGGGGGAGAGCCGAACAAGGCCGCGGCCATCGGCGTCTGGCTGGTCTTTGCCATGCTGATCTGCGTGGCCGGCTGGCAGATCATGGCAAGTCGCAGCAAATCCTCGGGCAGAGAGGCCTTCTAGATGCTATCAATCCGAAACCTGCAGGTTGCCTACCCCATTCAGGGTGGCTTTCACCTGGCTGTCCGCGATACCTCGCTGGAGGTGGCGGCGGGCGAATTCTTTACCCTGCTGGGGCCATCCGGCTGTGGCAAGACGACGACGCTGCGCAGTGTCGCGGGCCTTGAAACACCGACCGGCGGGCGGATCGATATCGGCGGGGTCACGGTCTTCGACGGTGATTCGGGCCTCATCACCCCGCCGCAGAAGCGCAATATCTCGATGGTGTTCCAGTCCTATGCGGTCTGGCCGCATATGACGGTGGCCCAGAATGTCGGGTTTCCGCTGGAAAGCATGAGAATGCCGAAGTCGGAGATCCGGCCGAAGGTGCTGGAGACCCTGCGGATGGTCGGCCTCGACGGTTATGAAGACCGGCCGGCAACCCAGCTTTCCGGCGGCCAGCAACAGCGCGTCGCCCTCGGTCGGGCGCTGGTGAAGGGGGCTGACCTGCTGCTGCTGGATGAGCCGCTGTCAAACCTCGACGCCAAGCTGCGCGAGCAGATGCGCAGCGAATTGCGGACCCTGCAGACAACCCTGGGCCAGACGACAATCTATGTCACCCATGATCAGGAGGAGGCGCTCAGCCTGTCCGACCGGATTGCGCTGATGGATGGCGGCGACCTGATCGAGACCGGCACACCGCTGGAGCTCTATCTCCGGCCCCGGCATATCTTCACCGCCCGTTTCATCGGCCAGGCAGAGTTCATTCCCTGCAGCGGCCTGACCCGTGATGGCGACAGCCAGCGGGCGGAAACACCCTTCGGCCCGATGCTGGTCACCGCCAATGACCGCGATGAGGGGGATCTGCTGCTGGTGCGCCCGGAACATATCCAGTTTGCCGACGTTTCCAGAGGAGATGCGCCGAACTGTTTCGACGGCCAGGTCGTCTCCGCCTCGTTCTCGGGCAAGCATGTCGAGTATGTGGTGGCCGTCGCTGACCGGCAGGTCGCCGTACAGGCTGCATCGCATACCATCAACAAGGCGGGCGACAAGGTCCGTCTGCATATTCCACCGGAACTACTGGTGCCATTGAAGGACAGCTGAAAATGTTTGCTGCCGGTCCCTATGATCTGCCCCTGAAGGTCGTTTACCGCTGGGCAAAGGGTGAACATACCAGCCGTGCAGGTGCCATCCTGCGCTGCATGATCGACCAGTATGAAGGCTGGGGTGAGGTTGCCTTTGGCCCGCATGTGGAAATCAACGGTGCTGAACTGGCGCTGGAGTTGCTGGCCCTGACGAAGGGTCTTAATCCGGAAGATGATGATTTTCTGGTGCAGCTTGATCAGCGTGAAATGCATAACCGCATGCGCTGTGCGATTGCGACGGCTTGGCTGTCGGCACGGGCTGCCGCCGCAGGAAAACCGTTCAACCGGTATATGGCTGACGAGGCGGGCGGCGAAGTTGCGGCACCGCCAATGCAGGTGCCGATCAACGGGCTGGTCGGGGAGCAGGATATCGGTGCCGCCATAACACAGGCAAAAGGCTATGCCGAACACGGCATGACCACCCTGAAGATCAAATGCTTCGCCGATGTCGATCATGATTTCGCCCGGGTCTCGGCGCTGCGGGACTCCTTCCCCGATTTTGCCTTCCGGCTGGACCCGAATGATGCCTGGAAAACAGTGCGGGATGCGCTTGCCAATATGGAACGGTTTGCGCCGCTGGGAATCGATTATGTCGAAGACCCGCTGGATACCGGTACTGCAACGATTGAAGACATGGCGGCCGTCCGGAAATCCGGTGCTATCCGCTCCGCATGGGATAACCCGGTGGAAACACTGGAAGATATGCGCCGTCTTGTCGATGCGGAGGCAGTGGATGTCTTCATCTACAAGATGCCGCGCGCCGGTGGTCCGGACCGTCTGAAGGCAATGGTCGATTTCGCGACATCGGCGGGTATCCAGAGCGTCAATACAGGTCCGCTGGAAACCGCCATCGGCACAGTCGCCGGCCTGCATATGACCACGCTGTTTCCCGCACCACTTGCGCATAGCGGGTTTTCGCTCAGCGGACATTACGCCCGTGACCTCGCCGACGTCCCCCCTGTGGTGGATGGCGTGCGCACCCTGCCGGACCTCCCGGGACTGGGCATCGCCCCGGACGCGGCTTACCAGCAGAACATGATCAGCTGAAACGGCTGCCCGGCTGACCGGTTTGCGCCGGCTCCGGAACGACGAGAGCAGTCAGGATCGTCAGAAGGGAGAGATTGGCAGGGGCACCAGGATTCGAACCTGGGATGGCGAGACCAAAACCCGCTGCCTTAACCGCTTGGCCATGCCCCTGTGCGGGGTGTGTTTTAGGGCCTCGGAGGCCCGGTTGCAATAGTCGGTTAAGCGATTGCGTCTGACAGCAGCGGTGCGGCGGCGGACCACCATTCCGGGTTCTCTGACGATAGCTGCAGGGCTGCCTGTTCGGCAGTCTGGCGGTCTTCAAACAGCCCGAAACAGGTTGCCCCGCTGCCCGACATGGCGGCATGACGACATCCGCCGAGACCATGCAGGCGTTTCAGCACCCCGCCCACCATCGGTGCCAGCCGGATAGCCGGTGGCTGCAGATCGTTATGGCGTTCCTGCAGGACGGCAATCAGGCCGCTCAGATCCGCAAGCTTGCTGGCAGCCGGTGCCGGAATATCTGTAAAGCTGCTGTCGCGCCGCCGGAATATTTCCGGTGTGGAAAGCGCGATCCGGGGATTGACCAGAACCAGCCAGACCGGGGCAATCCGGTCGACCGGCTGCAACACCTCCCCGATACCGCTGGCCAGTGCGGCCTTTCCGGCCAGACACATCGGCACATCCGCCCCCAGCCGCAGCGCCAGCCGGGCCGTGACATCGGTTGGCAGGTCGAGGTTCCAGAGCTTCGACAGACCCCGAATTGCCGCCGCCGCATCGGCAGAACCACCGCCAATACCCGACGCAACCGGCAGGTTTTTTTCCAGCGTGATGGCAGCCGCCGGACGGATGCCGGCCTCCGATGCCAGCAGCCACGCGGCCCGGATCACCAGATTGTCGTTGGTGGTGGCAAGACCGTCTGAAAAGGGGCCGGTGATGGCCAGCGACAGATCGTCCGCCGCCGTCAGGGTCAGCCGGTCGCCAATGCCGGCAAAGGCGATCAGGCTGTCGAGCAGGTGATAGCCGTCATCGCGACGCCCGGTGACATGCAGCCACAGATTGATCTTTGCCGCGGCAAATTCGGTAACCAAGGCGGCGTCAGCCATCCCTGGCCGGGTTTGCGTCGCCCGGTTTCAGTCCGTTCTTCAGCTTGTCGGCGATGACATCCAGCAGGCTTTCCTCCGGCTCCAGAGACAGGGCGCGCTGCCACTGAAAACGGGCCTCGTGCCGCCGGCCCACCTGCCAGTAGGCATCACCGAGATGATCGTTGATTGTCGGGTCATGCGGCATCAGTTCGACCGCCCGCTCCAGCTGTTTCACGGCACCGGCGAAATCACCGACCCGGTACAGCGCCCAGCCCAGCGAGTCGACAATCGCGCCGTCATTGGGCCGTAACTTCACGGCCCGCTGGATCATGTCGGTTGCCCGCTCGATGTTCATGCCCTGATCGACCCAGCTGTAGCCGAGATAGTTCAGCACATAGGGCTGTTCCGGCTCCAGCTCCAGCGCCTTCAGGAAGTCGGCTTCGGCCCGCGGCCACTGCTTTGAACGTTCAAGTGCAATCCCGCGGGAATAGAAGATACGCCAGTGGTCTTCGCGTACCTCTGTTATCCGCTCGATGGCACGGTCCATTGCCCGGGCGGAGGCTTCAAACTGTTCATCCTGGCGCAGCACATTGGCCAGGGTGACCAGTGCGTCATAGCGTTCCGGCCGGGCGGTCGCGAGCTGTTCCAGTTCGGCTGCTGCTGCCTCAACCTCACCCAGATCGGCCATGTTCTGGGCGCGGTTGAGATCGGCCGACCAGCGGAAGGGGGAATCGGCTGGAATGCCCTGATAGACCTCGTTCGCCATGGCCAGCCGTTCCTGGCGTTCCAGGATATCGGCAACCAGCAGCCGCGCCATAACGAAGTCGGGGCGCAGTTCCAGTGCCATCCGGCCAAAGATCAGGCCAAAATCCTGGGAGCCCTGCTGGCGGAGCGAACTGCCGACAGAGAACAGCCCCTCGGCCAGCCCGTCCGTCGCAGAACGCAGCAGCGGCCCGGGGGTATCCGTTGCCGCCAGCCGTTCTGTCAGCGGAGCCAGCATGCTGTTGTCTGCGTTCGGCTCCAGCAGCCGGTTATAGACGACCTCCGCTTCATCCCGCCGCCCCTGGCGTTCAAGGAAATTGCCATACATCTGCACCACGCGGAGGGTGAGGCCGCCCTGTGAAGCCGCGGCCTCGGCATAGAACGTCGCTGCTGCATCACCGAGACCAAGCAGGTCGTTCACCATGGCCGCATGGAAAGCATAGGTGGCCTTGAAATTGTCATCCTTCGATAACGGCTGGAGCGCCGCCATGGCCTTGTCGGCATCACCCTGTCCGACAGCGGCCCAGGCTTCCATGAACGGGCCAACCAGCAGATGCAGCGAGCGGTCGGGAATGTCGGTAAGCTCTGCGCTGGCCTCGGCCCACTGTCCCTGCTTCATGGCTTTCAGGAACAGCACATAGCGGCTGATCGCGGACCGGTCGCCCTCTTCGATCAGGCGGGTTGCCAGAGCAGCAGCCTCCTCGAACTCGCCTTCCAGCGTCAGCAGCATAAAGGTCTGGCGTGCCAGATCGGCATTGCCCGGCTCGACGGCAATGACCTTTTTCAGGAATGTGGCGGCTTCTTCATAACGCTGGGCCTTCTGGGCTGCCTGTCCGGCAAGATAGGCACCGGACGGGGTGTCGCGTACATCCACCGGTTTGGCCATGGTATCGTCCGGCCAGGTGGCCTGTACCCGCAACTCCCCGACATCCGCGCCGGTTGCCGCACAGCCAAGCAGGCTGCCCATGGTGGCGACAACGACCGCCCGCAGCGTGTTGCGGGGCATCAGCGAAAGCAGCGGGCGTAGGGTCACGGTAAACCTCGAACCTGTTTATCTGGAAAAGCATCATACACTGTTACAGAATTGGCGTTTCGATCCGCCGACACAAGTCACATACCGGTCAATTCGTCTGCAAAGCACGGGAATTTGCTTAAATGAAGCCCGAGACAGGATCAGGCCAGCCACCGGACAGGGCTGACGTTATCGCGCATCCGCCGGTCCTTTATGGCGGCTTTCTGATGATCGGCGCAATCATGGACCGTCTGGTGCCGCTGGTGGTCCTGCCTGACAGCCTCAATCCTGCGGGATGGGTACTGGTGATCTTCAGTTTCGCGATCGGGCTTGCCGCCGTCTTCAGGTTTGTCAGCCGCGGGATCAGTGTGCCAACCCATACACCGACGTCCGGGCTGGTGACCGATGGCCTCTACCGCTACAGCCGCAACCCGATCTATCTGGCCCTTACCCTGATCTATATCGGCACGTCGCTGATCGCCGGATGGTTCTGGCCGCTTCTGCTGCTGCTCCCGCTGCTCCCGCTGATGCATTACGGGGTCATCCGGCGGGAGGAGGACTATCTCAACGCTAAATTCGGGACAGAATACCAAGCGTATCGCAAGGCTGTACGGCGCTATCTCTAGGTACGGAAGCCCTACCGGAACAGGGTGTAGGGGATATAGAGTGCGAGGTCTTTCCAGAACCACAGCAGGACCGCGGTGCCGAGCATCATCACGGCGAACGGCCAGGCCCCCCGGACGACATCTTCCAGCCGCGCCTTGCCGACCGCCTGAATGACAAACAGGTTGAGGCCGACCGGCGGGGTGATCAGGGCGGTCTCGATCAGCACGACGAAGAAAATGCCGAACCAGATCGGGTCGATATTCATCGCCTCCAGGGCCGGGAACAGCACCGGCACCATGATCAGCAGCATCGACAGGGCTTCGAGAAAGAAGCCGATCAGCAGCAGTACGGCACCGACCGCCAGAATGAACAGGGCGGGGTCGGAGATATGGGTGGTCAGAAAGGCGCTGATGGTCTGCGGGATCAGATAGAGCGTGATCGCGTAGGAGAAGACTTTCGCACCGGCGACGATGATGAAGATCATTGCCGTGGTTTTCAGGGAATCATCGACCGCCTCCCGCAGCTTCGCCCAGTCCATCCGGCGCATGACAAAAGTGATGACCAGCGCCAGCACGAAGCCGACCCCGGCACTTTCCGACGGGGTTGCGATGCCCGCATAGATCGAGCCGATGATGGCGACGGCCAGAATTACGGTGGGCAGCGCCAGCAGGGTCGAGCGCCAGCGGGTTGGCCAGTCGGATTTCGGCAGCGACGGTGCAGCACCAAGGCGGCTGTAGAGCATGGCGTAGAGAACGAAGAAAGATGCCAGCAGCAGTCCCGGCCCGATCCCGGCCAGGAACAGGGTGGGGATCGAGCTTTCGGTAATCACGCCATAGATGATGAGTGGAATGGACGGCGGAATCAGGATACCGAGCGTCCCCCCGGCGGCAAGCTGGCCCAGAATGAAGGGCTGGTCATAGCCGCGTTTGGTCATTTCCGGAATGGCGACGGTACCGATTGTGGCGGCGGTCGCCACGGACGAGCCGGAGATGGCAGAGAACAGGGTGCAGCTTTTGATCGTCGCGACACCAAGGCCGCCCGGCCAGTGCCCGACCCAGGCCTGAACGCTGGCAAACAGGTCGCGCCCGACGCCGCCTTTCAGCAGCACGTTCGACATCAGCAGGAACAGTGGCACAGCCAGCAGCTCGAAACTATCCATGGTGCCGAACAGTCGCTGCGGAATGGCGATCATCGGCAGGCCCTTGGCCCAGAGCAGCACGATGCCGAGCGCGCCCAGCGCAAAGGCCACCGGCACCCGCAGCAGCAGCAGGCCAATCAGGGCACCCAGAATCAGAATAACTTCCATGAGCTCAATGCACCTGTGGCGGGAGTGGTGTGGCCGGGCCGCGGCCGGTCCAGATCTTGACCATTTCAGCCAGTGCCTGCAGCGCCAGCAGTCCGAACCCGACCCAGACCGACGACTGGATGAAAACCAGCGGAACCGCCAGATAGCTGTCGGTGGTATGTCCGGCCAGCGTTGATTTCAGCCAGATCTGCCAGCTGTACCAGACGGTCATGACGCAGAAGAAAATGACCACGACGAGGGCAAAACTCTCGACCAGATTGCGCTGCAGGTTGGCGGCCTTGCGGAAGGCGATATCGATGACGATATGGCTGCGTTCCCGCATCACATAGGCAATGGCGAGATAGGTTGCCCAGACCTGGATGATGCGGCTGACCTCGTCCACCCAGATGGTCGGCATGTTGAACAGATAGCGCATCACCACCTCGAAGGTGACGAACAGCCCGACGGCAAAGAACGCCCAGCCGGCAATCTTGCCGGTGACGCCGGACAGCCCGTCGATGATATCGGTGAATTTCTGCAGCACGTTTGTTCCCTGACAGGGCCGGAGAAAGCGCCGGCACCCCGCAGGGCACCGGCGCATCCGATGGTGATCGCCGGGCGCTTACTTCCCGGAGACGGCCTTGACCACGTCAGCGGCGGTCTGGCCGCCTTCCTTGACGAAGCGGTCAATAACGCCGGTTGTGGCATCAACCCAGAGCTGACGTTCTGCCGGGGTCAGGTTGATGACCGTCATCTTCGGGGTCACTTCGGCGATGGCGTCTTCCTCTTCCTTGTAGATCGCATCGCGAAGCTGCTGCTCAACTTCGGAAGCGGCATCCAGCACGATCTTCTGATGTGCCGGGGACAGGCTGTTGAAGAAGTCGTTGTTCATCACGGCAACGAACTCGATGGCGCTGTCGAAGGTCAGCGTCATATGGTTCATCACTTCAAACAGCTTGCGGGATTTCACGGCGGAGACGCCGGTCATGCCGACATCGACCGCACCCTGCTGATAGGCAAGGAACTGCTTCGATCCGGACATCAGGGTCGGTGCGCCGCCGAGCGCCTCAACCGTCCAGCCCAGCACCTTGCCGTAGGTGCGGACCTTCTTGTTCTGCATGTCCGCCGGTGTGCGGATGGCCACATCGTTCGACAGATAGACGTTCCGTCCGAAGGCCTGCCACCAGAGGATTTTGGCATTGGTTTCCTTCAGCACGGCAGCGTCCAGCACTTCACGCATGGTCGAGCCGGTCGCGACCGACTGGCGCAGATGCGCTTCGTCGCGGAAGAAGAACGGCAGGCTGATCACATCAACCGCCGGTACCGAGCCGGCAAAACGGCCAAGGAACACGGAACCTGCCTCGATGGCGCCGGAGCCGACAGCCTCCGGAACTTCGTTGTCCTTGAACAGCTGGGCCGAGTGGAACAGCTGCAGCTTCAGTTCACCATTCGATTTCTCTTCGATGATCTTCTGGAAAGCGAGCCAGTTCTGACCCAGCGAATGGCTCTGCGGCAACTGCAGCGTCACCCGGATGGTGGTTTCCGCCTGTGCGGTGGTGGCGACAGTCATCGCCATGGCAATGCCGGCAGCGGCGGCCAGTAGTTTCTTCATTGTCTTCTCCCTTGATATTTGTTGGCAGTGCTCGGAACTGGATGCAGAAAGTCAGACAGGCATTTTCCTGTCAAGTTTCTATGCGTCAAAAACGGAGGCACCGGCTTTGCGGAATGACAGAACTGTCTCAGCCGCCCGGAGGCAAAAACCGCTGGTGCGGGATCACGGCAACGGGGGTCAGTTCGACCAGAAAATCCTCATGACCCAGACCGGCAACCATGACCGAGGTGCTGACCGGCGGATCGGCATCGCCGAGTAACTCAGCGCGAACGGCCTGAATGGCCGGCAAGTCCTCGCGTCTCAGAAACCAGGTGGTGACGGCGACCAGATCGGCAAGCCCGCCGCCGGCTTCCGCCAGCAGCAGCTCGATATTCCGGAACGCCTGCCGGGTCTGCAGGCCGGCATCACCCGGCCCGACAATTCGTTCATCGGCATCCCAGGCAACCTGCCCGGTCAGATGAACAACAACGCCGTCCGGCTCGGCCATCCCCATACTGAACCCGCGACCCCGGGCCGCCCAGACCCCGGTCGAGGAAAACCCCTGTGCCATATCGCCTGTTCTCCGAACTGTTTTCCGGCCAGCAGACTGACGGTAAATCGCAAGAACCTCCAGCCAACCCTCTGGACCTTGCCGCCTCCCTGACTAATATGGCGCCGTCGCTACGGGGGGCCTGTAGCTCAACTGGTTAGAGCCGGCCGCTCATAACGGTCTGGTTGCAGGTTCGAGTCCTGCCGGGCCCACCACTCCCGAACAAAAGCGGGCACCTTGTCTGTGCCTGACTGTTCTCCCTCAGAAATCGCAGTCGCAAGTGCAGATTTCGAGCCAAAGATACGCACTTCCGTATCATCAACCTCAATGCGATCCACAAACAAATTCAGATAACGTTTTCTGAAACTGCTATCCTTGTCGCGGAGTTTCAGGCGAACCGATTTGGCAAAGCGATCAATATTTTTATCCGACAATGGCACGGCTGGCAGATTGTCCCGGCGTTTTCGCACGCTGGTCTGACGGATCAACTCATCACGCTGTAGTTCAAATGAAGCGAGTTTGGCTTTGAAGCCGTCACTGTTGCCAACCAGTCCGTCAGCAACAGCATCCATAAGGCGGTCGATTCTCAATTCAACTGCCCGCAGTTCCGAGCGGAGGCGTTTCTCTTCAAGATGTCCATCATCAGCTTTGCCGGAATTACGCCGAACCAGTTCGTTGATAATGATCTTGATACGGTCTCTCTGGAAAAGGGTCTGTTCAAGCTCAGAGAGAATCAACTCGTCCAGCTTCTCCATTGGAACACTCCGCCCGCCACAGCCTTGCGGCCCCTTGGTCGAACGTGAATTGCATGTGTAGTAGCGATACCGCCCGCTTTTGCCGGTTCGCAGGGTCATGCCTCCGCCACAGGATGCACATTTTGCCAGTCCGGTAAGCAGTGTAGGACCATTTACGATACGGGGCGGCGTAACTGAGGGGCGGCGACTGGCGAGCATTTGCTGCACAACGTCGAAGGTCTGCGGTTCAATGATTACAGGCGTTTCCAGCGACACCCATTCTTCAACGGGCTTCAGGGTGCGGGTTTTATGATTACGTTTGTTGAAATGGTGGATGCCTTTGCAGGTTGTGTTTGTCAGAATTTTATGGACGAGACTTGAGTGGAAGAGCTTCCCGCTTCGGGTGCGCAGTCCCTTACCATTGAGAATATCAACAATGACGCGAACGCCTTTCCCATGTTGATAGTGGTCAAATATCTGCTTAACGGTTTCAGCCTCTGTCGGCTCAATCGCCAGCCGTTTCTTGATCACGTCTGATCGGACATCAACCGCAACTGCCTTATATCCATAAGGAGGTTGCGCACCATTCCAGAAGCCCTGCCTTGTGTTCTCCTTCATGGCGCGGAGAACATGCTTTGCGGTCTCCTTGCTCTGATATTCATCAAACAGATTCAGGATCTGGCGCACCATGTCGCCCATCGGGTCAGTACCAAGTTCCTGGGTAATCGAGATAACTTCAACGCCCTGTTTCGCCAGTTTCCGGCGATAGAACTCAAACTGGTAGGCGTCTCTGAAAAACCGGGAGAAGCTGTGAACAATGATTACATCGAAAGTAGCTGGCCTAAACGAAGCCTCTTCAACCATCTTCTGAAATGCCGGGCGCTTGTCATCAGTCGCTGATGCCCCCGGTTCCACAAACTCACAGGCCACTTTCCAGCCCTTACGCTGACAATAGGCTTCAGCCTGTCGGCGTTGGTCAGGAATCGAGAGGTCTTTCTCGGCCTGCCGCGTTGTGGACACGCGTAGATAGAGAGCAGCTTTCTTTTCCATGACCAATGCCTTCAGTTTGTTTACTCAGTCATCTTGAACCATGGCTGAGAGAATGTTGAGTAAATGCTCTTCGTAGAGTTCCAGTTCAGCTTCAGTAACAGGCAGATCATCCTGCCAGTCATAAGAAACCATCATTTCAGGAACCCGCTTTTCAGTCGATTCTGCGTTGGGCACTCATTGGGAACCTCCTTTCATGCCAGGATGCTACCGGCCCGTTCCATACCTTGCCTTGCCTGATGATCCGTTACACAGATCATCGATGTCACGGGCGAGACCTTTACGCCCGAACTCCTCCAGAACCACTTTCCGGTAAGCCTGAAACTGACCCTGCGGCAAAGCCGCTTCAGCAACAGTCAGAATGCGGTTCATACGCTGATTAACGGCACTCATGATTTCCCGTGGATCACTCATCCGGCAACCTCATGAGGTCGGGATTCTGCTTTCTGAGACGGCCCGTTGAACAATCGCGCCAACCGGACATTTGTTGTCTTTTGATGGCCAAAAAAACTCATGCCTCCCGACGGGCATAAACACTGTCCATAAGTGTCGTCATGTTGATCAGAATTGAGCTGGTGGATAAACGATTCAGCGAATCTGCTTCTTCATCAAAGTCATCGAACATATGGACGTTTGCCCCGATGAACTTTCCTGTTTCAGGATCGATTTCCCACGACACCTGAATATATGAATTGTTCTCGGTTTCTGTCTGTAGAATGTAGAGGCCGCCGTCACCATCCCAATGCTCATAAAGCTCCTTCGAGACATGCTGAAGGATATCGATATTTGCGCCGTATCGTGAAAGTTCCAACAGGACAGTCGCAATTTCCAGAGTCGGCTGCTCTTCATATAACCGAGGGATACCCTTACCCGTTTTCTTCTCGCTACAGGTCCGTATCAGATCATTCTCGGTCCAATGCCGTAACTGGCGCATAGTCCTGGAGACGCCTTGATCCGTGCGATCAAAAGCTATCAGATCAGCAATATCCTTTACGGTTATCAGTTCTCCGGAGTTGTTCACATTCATAAGTCAGCGTGCCATTTTTTAGTTGATTGATAATTCACTTATAAGACATCGAATGTTTTAATGTCAAGATTATAAGACGTGATTTGTCTTCCTGCCTGTAACAAATTTACACCGAAGAAGACCACGTAAGTTGAAGCTGTGATATGAGATCACGTTTTGAAGATTCTCTTAGCCTCAATCACAGCTGGTGCTTGCATGAAGTTCTCGTATAGATAATCTATTAGAGGTAACCGAACTATTTTAAAGTATATTTTTCGGAAACCGATGCTAAGTGAAAAATGACACGCGCACACCGCTTCTGTCCATATTGATAGCTATGGGGCTGCAACTAAACTGAAGAGGGAACAATGCCTCCACAATCAAGACGCCGCCAAGGGGATTTCCTAAAACCATACCGGATCGATTCGCGTTACCTTTTACGACCTGACCATAAAAGAGGGCGCCCGGGGATTCTATCAGGCGAAAACGAGTCCGGTGATCCAGTCATTATTAAAGAATGGCGCAGAGATTCCGCCGGAAATGATGCCGAGCTAAGAGAAATTTGGCACCATGAGATCCGCCAACTCCATCGCCTCGGAGGATACCCGAAGGCATCTGATTTTATCGCAACACTGCAGCATACTGGCTGGGATGACATAGGCTTCTATTTAGTTCTCGACCCAGGGCAACGTCGTCCGCTCGCAACAATCATTGAACACGGCATAAAATCTAACTGGCTTTCCAACCCAAGACTTCCTGCTAATCGGTCTTTGCTGTGGAAGAACCTGAAGCGCGTATGCGCTGGGTTAGAGACACTTCATTCTCAAGGTCTCCTCCATAAAAATTTGGACAATTGGTCAATCCTGACCTCAAGCGGAGAAGAACCAGACTTCCAACTTACAGGGTTTGAATGGTCAATTCGATTAGTCGGAGCGGCAACGAAACAATCAAAACAGAAATCACCAAACAATCCGACAGGTGAACCCGCATCATTCTTATCAGATTGGCGGGATTTTGGCGTATTGGCAGCCGAACTCTTGAATGTTCAGATAAGCCACATTAAAGACCCTAAAATTCCACCTTCAGGAATAGCCGACCACCTCCTTACGGAAGAATCTCGCCTACTTAGGAACCTACTCCAAATAGATGTTTTGGATCGACTAGATGGTGAAGTAGTTGAACAACGGATTTCAAATATTATTCGTTTATTAGAAGCTGAAATTGCTGCTCGTGACGCTAAATTTTATTTAGTAGTTCGGTTAGGAACCAATTCAGATCTATCCAAAGAAATAAGAACTGCCTCTGGTGATGAAATTGAAATAGATTCATATAGAGAACAAACTGAATTTATAATGGATGACTTACGACAGAACTCCCTTCTCATTGGTGTGAAGACTGAAACAGGAGACGGGTTTCGCTTGATACTAGAGGGTTCGAAACTTATTTACCAAATAAATCCCTACAATCATAGTAATTCAAGTTCTTCAAATACATGGGAAGTCGCATACACTGAAGAATGCGAAAGGAAGTTTCCAGCTAGTGTGAACATAATTAGTCAAGTTGAGCTACCAACTAACTCTCTAGAAGTAATGACTAATAGGGATGCAAAGAAACGGTACGGACGCCTAAGAGGAAAGCTCAGCAGTTGGGAATCATTAAGACGCGAATTCATATCTCAGCAGCCTAACCGGGACCGGGACGCCAAACTTCATCAAGCATTAGCGCTTACACAGTTTTTAGAAGCCCTTTTTGCTGTGGCCGATTCGTTTCCTGTCGAAATAGTAAGCCAAGAAAATAGGGAAGACGGAAGTCTTCTAATGGTTAAAGCACGCTCGGATGCTGACCGAGATTCTCTTTCAGTCGCTATCGGAATGAAACCTCCAGCCCTCCGACTTGACGACGCCCTTGTTAAAGACAAACGGGGCGGAGATTGGGTATTAACGGAAGCAAAATACCTGGGGGACAGAGCACCAACAGATACACTTTGGAAGTTTGAGGCTAAGCCGAGCGCACCTTCCGGTCCCGAACACTATCAATTTATTGGGACGAACACTCCCGGGCATTTAGAAGATCCAGTTCTCATACCAGGGGACTTCTCCGGACGTGACATCCAATTTCAAAGAAGATTGAAAGCCCTACGTGCTCTTGCTGACCATTCAGAGCTTTTGTGGATGCTTGTCGACCCAAGAAGACGAATCTTAGACACGCATGTGCCTGTGGAAGCTAATGACGCTTTTTCTGATTTAGACGATTCTAAGCAGCAAGCAGTTAAAGAAATCATTGAAACGCTCCCCCTCTATCTCGTCCAAGGGCCCCCAGGCGTGGGGAAGACTCGCATGGTTCGAGAACTCGTAAAGGATACTTTCGAAAATGACCAAACTGCCCGCCTACTACTAAGCGCACAAAGTAATGCGGCAGTAGATCATTTAATGGAGACAGTTCGCGAGTCGTTTCAAGATAACACTAATGATATTTTAATTGTTAGGTGTCGTTCACGCGACAATACACGAGAGCCAGGTCCCTATGAAATCGAGAATCAATTAAAGGGTGTCGTAAGCAGATTTTCTGAAAGCGACCTTGTTAAAAATTCAGATCCAGCACTTCATGAAAACGTAAGAAACCTTGCGTCAGAAATTATGGGTGAAGGAAAATCCAATCTGATTAGACACAGTTCTAACCGAAATGCAAAACAAGCAATTGAAGGTTTAGTTGTCAGGTCGGCAAACATCGTGTTTGCAACAACAAACTCATATGAACTCGAACGATTAATAGACGAGCGAAATCAATTTGATTGGTCAATAATTGAAGAAGCCGGTAAAGCGACAGGAGGCGAGTTATTATCACCGCTATTGCTTTCGCACCGTCGCTTAATGATTGGAGATCACAAACAACTCTCTCCATTTGGATCAGAACGCATAATTAAACTATTAGATAATCCTGAAACTGTACTTAATGCACTAAAAGTCGGACAAGGGTATATTAGTAGAAACCTTCGAGACCCATCAACAGATGAAATACTAGATGAAATAAACGATGAAAAAAGTCATGAAATAGGATCTATTTGTGCATTGTCATTGGATTGTCTGTTGTTGTTTGAGCGGTTAATTGAGAATGAATTTCTACACCAGAAAAAAAAATCAAAAACAAGAAAAATCGCGCATCAACTAAATGAGCAACACCGAATGCACCCTGCGATTGCCCGTTTAGTATCTCGTTGTTTTTATGAAGATCGATTAAATTCTCATCCTTCCGCTATTGAGCGATTTAGAAACACCACAAGTCCGATAAAATCTGACGATACAAAGCGTCTTCCTATTACTCCAATCACCGTAATTGATATGCCCTACGTACAAAATACAGTCGGCATGCGAAAGGGCGAGGAACAACCGCGCTGGCACAACTCATTAGAAATTGAGGCAGCAAAAAATGTGCTTGAACTATTATCAAGTAAGTCCAATTCAGGGACCCAACCAAGCCTTGCAATTCTTTCACCATATAGTGTGCAGGTCGAAAAATTAAAATTAATGATAGAAGAAACTAATTCTGTTGCTGAGAAATTAAAATGTTTTAGACCAGCCATTGGACCAAATGAATACTGCGGTACTGTTGATTCATTTCAGGGTAACGAAGCAGATATTGTTTTAGTATCCATGGTTCGAAACAACCATCATTCGGGTATTAGGCCAGCTCTTGGTTTCTTAAGTGATTCAAGGCGGATGAACGTTTTGATAAGTCGGGCTAAATGGCGTCTTATTTTAATATATTCTTCGGAATTTATTAGGCACGTACTGGACGCGTCCCAAGGGACAGAGTCCAGACAGGAGGTCGAGTTTCTTCATAGAATGCTCGAAGGTATCGAGGTGGAACGAAAAGAAAGTAATGCAGTAATTATCCCATTTGATAGGCTTATTAGGGAGGCAAAAAGATGAACGTTATAAAAATTGCAGTTCCTGTAATTCATGGAAGAAGAAAATTTCATTTCGATAAAGGTCGTCCGTGGAGCATTATTGAGCATGTGCTGCTGTTTACTCTCTCTAGAAATCGATCAACAGCATCTGAATTGGCTCTTAAAGGCGACATACCCCAAAGAGTGGTGATAGAGGGGCTTATCCGCCTGATGCGGGCTGGATGGGTAGAGATGTTGTACGAAGGCGAGAGTGTATTCTTTGAAGCAACTATGAATGGGAGCGTAGCTGCAAAAAAAGACGAGTTACCAAATGCTTCTCAGCGACTGAGTCGCAAAATGAATTTCGTCATTGATCAAATCACAGGAACTATTTATCGAAGTAGAGAGCTTCCATTTTACCACGAATACGCACTTGTTGAGCGCGAGAAGAATGAACGGATAATTAGAATCGAACGCCCAAGTCACGTATTAATGGATGAAGTCAGCCCCCTTGTGGAAGCTTTGTTTCTAGATGATGAAAAGTTTGTCTCAGTTGATCCTTCCGGAGAACGGCTTTCTGAAAGATGGTCCCTGATTACGGTACGTGATGGAGAGATTGAAGGATTAAGCAAACGTGCTCCAACACTGCTTAAAGAATCAATTAAAAAGGCTGCAGAATCAGCTCCAGAGAAAATAAAAGCTCCTCATGCTGTCCCATTACCACCTCATGGCGCCCAATTTAATAATTCTCACAATTTACCAATTGAAAGACAGCTATCATTCTCGACTCAAGACCTAATACTTGGCGGAGCCGATCACCGTGAAGCGCTGTATTCTACAATTAGGCGTGCAAGGCATAGAGTGTTGATCCATTCAACTTTCATATCAGAGAGTAGGTTTAACGAGATACTTCCTGAACTTAGAGCGTCCGCTGATAGGGGAGTTCGGATAGATATTATGTGGGGTCAAAATGACAATACTGATGACTCAGGTTCCACACGCCACGTAATCAGTAGAATAAATGCGAATATAAAAGAAATTGGAATCGATATGATTCGTGTCCATCCATTTTCTACAAACTCTCATTGCAAAGTCTTGCTAGCGGATACGGGGTCCTCGAATAGTTTTACAGTAGTAGTCGGTTCATGCAATTGGTTGTTAAGTAATTTTGATAGTTTTGAAGCGTCAGTTAGATTACGACAGCCTAAAATTGTTGCTGATGTTGTTGGGCAAATTGCTGAGTTATCGAAGGGTACAAATGGTATTTGGACTAAATTCACTAATGAGTTGGCTGCATTAGGAGCTAATATTCGTTCTCAACCAGAAACTCGTAACCAGCCTCACACCGCACAAATTATTTTGGGCTCTAGTCATGCTGACTTGATTAGGCAAGCCCGCGATGAGAGCAAAAATCGCATTTTTGTAACCAGTCACCGTTTTGGCATTGCTGGCAAACCATCGGTAATTGCTCCCACTCTAACTGCTGCGATAGCTAGAGGCATCAATGTTCAGATATATTATGGGACAACTAGCGGTCCACTTAAAGGGAGCGATGCCGCTGAAATAACAAGTGAGGTTGGAAGAAAAGGTGTTGTAATTCGTCCTATTCGCAAGCCAAGACTTCACGCAAAATTGTTAGCCTGGGATGATGAAACGATAATAGTGACAAGCCAAAATTGGCTTTCTGCAGACCCACCGGATTATGACCCACGGCAAGAGATAGGTGTTCGTATTACAGCCCCAAATCTTGCAAGAAAGTTGATAGAGAGATTTGAGATGGCTAAAATCGAATAATACTAATTACGAATTTCAAAAATAGAAATTAATATATGGCATCACCTTTTGATCTGAACGATTATTTTCATCTGACAATTTTGTAGCAAGTGGCCTTGCGCTTCCATTGCCTTAACTGACTCGGTTGTTGGGATGAGTTCGAATCTAGCCCTGCATCAGTCGATGAACTAGGGTAGCTTTTTTTAGGGGCCTATATAGATTTGTGACCCACGCCCCTGAGTGCTAATGTTCCCCGGACCTACTGATGGGGGAACAATGTCAACTATTGCTACCGTTGTCGTTAACGAACCAACTGACGAGCGGGTGGTTCAAAGAATCGCCGAAGCGCTCCGAGCAAATGGGCAATACGCTAAGCAAATCCGTGATTTTGCGGATATGTTGGAGGACAACCAACATCCACTTGGATTGAAGTTTCAGCCGAAGCCGGGCCAGTTGCTGGTCTGCCGTTTCGGATTAGGATTTCAGCAACCAGAAATGGTTAAAACGAGGCCAGTGCTCGTTGTCTCACCGCACCAAAGGCGATGGACTGGCCTGTGCCTGGTGGTTCCAATCAGTTCCGTACCCCCGGACCCGGTGGAACCGTACCATTATCGACTTCCAGACGGCTTACTACCTAGCAAGAAATATCCAGAAGCGTGGATAAAGGGAGATTTGGTCATCACCGTTGGGAAGCATCGCCTTGATCGGATTAAAACCGGTTTTCGGCAGTACGAGGCTCCGCTGGTGCCTCCAGAGGTTTTGCGAGAAGCGCGCCGGTGCATTCTCCACGCAACGGGAATGCACACCTTGACAGCTCATTTGTAACGACCTAGATTCGATATGTAACCGCGAAAGCGGGCTTGGAAGACCACCCGAGGGTGGCAGGCTCTCGACGAGGACGATAACAAGTCTGTCGGAGCCTTAAGAAAAACCCCGCTTAACGGCGGGGTTTTTTGTTGTCTAAATGGTATCACGTGACACCAGCCCGGATGGGCGTTGAACTCACGTAAGCCCGAGCGGTTGGGCCTGCAGTCTGACCGCAGGCCCTTTCGGCTTCAATCCTTCAGCGCATCACGCTGCGCTTCAATCAATTTTAGTAACTTGTCGAGTTCTGACACACCGAGTTCGACGGGCGAACTAACTCGCACCACGATCTCACGCCCGACCTTGAATCGAAGATCGGTGCTTGTGTCGCTTGCGTCGATTTCAACGGACTGCATCGGGAAGATCGGTGGTGCTTTTACGACATCACTCGCGCGCTCTTTCACAATCACTTCGTTCATCGGTATCCCCGTTTCACTGCCTTCGACGGCGACCCATTCGCCGTCGTCTGTGACGTGACGAACCCGGAGCGGCACAGAGAATCGTAAAACGCCATGAGATTCCCATTGCACCAGATCGCCCACTTGAGCACCGCCATACGTCGCGGCGTCATCACCATCAGATGCACCCGATTCTTCGTTATCGTCTTCCTCAACGCCATGACTTTCGGTTGCGCCGATTTCCTTCAGCCCCTCCATTGTTCGGAGGAACGCTTTCGCGGCAGGGCGGATAGCATTTGGGTTAAAGCCGCTTCGGTTCAAAAACGTAACCACACCGTCTTCTGGCGGAACGTCGATATCAGGAAAGCGCTCTCGCAATTCACGAAACAAGGGTGGCTCAATTGCGGCGTCTCGCAAATTAGAGGCCCGCTCTTCGTCATTTTCAGCGTACAGAATGGCTTTCGCGCGTTCTGTGACACGCGCTTCGCCCTTGCCGGCCCTCTCCAACAGGCCGTAGGCGGCCAATGCCGCTAACGCACTATTGGCGGGGCCGCTCAAACTGCTGTAGCCGATCAACTTCGCGGCATCCTGCCGGTCAACAGCCGATGAGCGGTAGACGGTTTCGATTTTTCGGATCGCCTCAACAGCCTCTGTAAGAGACATATTCGGATAGGACGGGCTGCGTACCGGCTTTTTGGGAGTGGCATTCATTTCGACCTCCTGCGTTACTCACACGCTTTCTGTAGCAGGTCGGCTGCCGTTAGTAAAGAAATTACTCCTGTGACTTGACACGGTTACTCGGGCTGGGCGATAAGATTGTTGCCGCCCGCACGATTCGGTCGGCCAACAAGCCTTGGAGACTGCCGTGATGAGACTTGATCAGCCCCCGTCGCCCGGCCACCGCGCACTCGGGGGAGACTAACGAAGAAGGCCGCGCCCGCTGGAACCGGGAACGGCCTTCATGGTGGTCACGTAACCGAATCGGGAGTCCCGGTGCGGATGTAACCAGTCGCTTTTTTACATTTGCACGCGGCGACTCCCGATTCAAGGCCCACACCTTGAGAGAGGGTTTCGCACAATGCAGACCGTCTGGGTTAACGCGTACTATCGCGTTCGCTTCGGTCGGGTCGAGCACGTCTGCGCTCATTGGCGCGGCTGCTGATCTGATCTGATCTGACCGATTAGGGACAGGGCGAGCGTTAGCGGTCCTGATCCTTCCCATCAATCTCACTTGGGGGCGGCTTTGTGCCGCCCCTTTTCTTTCTGGGCTTCTTCGCCTTGTCCGGCAATTCGCTCGGGTCGGTCTGGGCGAACCGTCTAAGCGCCTCGTTCCAGTCCATGTCGAGATAGAGGGGCGGTTGCGGCTTCTTCTTGTTGTCGGTCATGCGATCAGCGCCTTGTAGGTCAGCCGTCCGGCTGTCTGGCGGAGCAGGGCGTTAACACGCTTGCCTTCGCCCATCTCGCGCAGATTGAAACGCCATGTCATTTCGCCAACGTACTTGTCCAAGTGCTTCGGTGAAAGCCAATGGTGCGTGCCGACGATCTGGCGCTTGAACAGCGCCCAGACGCTTTCGATACCGTTCGTGTGGTTATAGAAGTCCCGGACATACTCACCGGCGCTGTGGTTGACGGTGTGGTGGTTGTAGCGGCCCTGCAAGCCAACGAACGAGCCGTGTTCGTCGGTCATCACATTCGCGCCTTCCTTGACGTTCTGAGCGATTACACCCTGCACGTTACGGGCGCGAAGGTTCGGCATCTGCCCGGCGCGGAGTTCGCCGCCACGCTCCAGCATACCGAACACAACGGCCTTGCCCGCGCCGCCCTGTTTGCCGCCAGTGCGCTGCCAAGCGTGCTTGTTCTTCTCTTTGCCGCCGACGAAAGTTTCGTCCGCCTCAACGTCGCCATCGAGCGGGCGATTGAACGACTGAGTGCGGATCGCGTGACGCAGACGATGCAGCATGAACCATGCCGTCTTCTGCGTGACACCAATGTCCTTGGCGAGCGTGGTGCTGGCGACCCCCTTCTTGTGCGACGTAATCAGCCAAATGGCCATGAACCACTTACGCAGTTCGATTTTCGAGTCCTCAAAAATGGTGCCGACCTTGATCGAGAACCGCTTACGGCAGTCACCACACTTGTGCGTCCGGTTGTCGGAGAAGTGATAGACCTTCGTGCCCCGGCAATGCGGGCAGAAAGCGCCGTTGCTCCAGCGGATCGCGCGGAAATGGTTGATGGCAACCTGTTCGTCCGGGAAGGCCTGCATCAACTGGAGAAGGGTATCGAATTTCTGGATCATGGATCACGCTCCGTTGCGGTAATCCATATGTAGGCACTCAATCAGGCTGGGTCAAGGATGTATATAGAGCCCTTTTTTTACGGGGGATGACGCGAAATCATTTTGTCCTCTGTCTAGAGGGAAAGCCTGATTATAAAATATTCACTTCCAAGAGTGCTTTGCCAAGCGCACAGGTGGGTAAGCCCTAGGTTCGTTATTCTAAAGTTTCTTTTCAGCCCTTACAGCTTGGAAAGTGAAACTAAGACGACCCACTGCCCACCTTCGTCCTCACCAGCCCACCACCCCGCTTCGCTCCGCGACGCGGGTTAACCAGTCACAGCGTTCATTAAAGCGACAGTCGTTTCGCAGAAACGGCGAAAGCGGCTTTGGGATAATGAGAACGCAGCAGGTCTCGCGCTTGTTTCACTTCGCTCCGCCGGGCCGCAGTCGCGGCTTTGGTTCCGGTTCGGAGTCTCCCCTGTTTTATCATAATCTGTCTCATGCCCCTTACCCGGCTTATCCGCATCCCGCCATCAGGTCAGCGGCGGCCTCGTGCCGGACTGTCTTTGTTGACTTCAGCCAGCCAGCTCAGGCTCCCGATTGTGTCGTGCGCCGGTTTGTACTCGCAGCCGACGACACCCGGATAGGCAAGGCTGTCCAGCCGGGCGAAAATTTCTTTATAGGGAAGTGTGCCGGTGCCCGGTTCATGGCGTCCCGGATAATCCGCGATCTGGATATGTGCGATCCGGTCCAGATGCTGTTCGATAAAGGCAACCGGGTCGAGGCCTTTGACGGCGGCATGATAGACATCGAACAGCATGGCGACGTGACCGTGTGACAGCCCGGAGATGAGGTCGAGGGCGAAATCCGGATGGTTGACGTAGAACCCGGCGACAGACTCGTCGCTGATGGCCTCGATCAGGACAGTGATGTTTGCAGCGGCGCATCGGTCGGCGGCCCATCCGAGGTTGGTCAGGTAGGTTTCGCGGCAGTCTTCCCGTGTGGCGCCGTCGGGCAGAATGCCGGGCATGATATGTAACAGGGAGGTGCCGATTTCCCTGGCGGCGGCTATTCCGGTATCAACGCTTTCGCGAAACCCGGCTGTCCGGTCCTTCAGACAGGCGAGGCCCTTTTCTCCTTTGCCCGGGTCACCGGCCGGGGCGGCGATCTGGGCGCAGGTCAGATCATGTGCGTCGAGCAGGTCACGAAAGCGGGCAATGCTGAAGTCATAGGGCGCGGGATGTTCGACGGTTGTGAACCCCGCGGCGGCGGCCGCAGAAAACCGTTCTTCGAGCGGAAGTTCGGTGAAGAGGTAGCCGAGATGTGCGCAGAATACGGGCATCAGATATCGTGCTGTGAGCCGGCGGTGTAGCGGAAGGCGAACGGCGCGCAATAGAATGCTTCGCCGAACAGGATCACGTCACCTGTTGTTGCGTACATGGTATGGCGACGAAGCAACAGCGGACTACCGGTCTGGATATCCAGCTTCGACGCCGTTTCATCGTCAGCGGCAACCGCCCGGATTGCAGCTTCCATTCGTCCTATCTTCTGCTTCAGATAGCCCTGAATCAGGGAGTGGGTCGATTCTGTATCAAGCGCATCGACCGGAAAATCGAGGGAAATGCCGGGCATGAAAAACCGGCGCTCCATGCCGATGATCTCCTGCCCGACAACACGCAGCCGCTCGAACGCAAATATCGTGGATCCGGGATCTATCCCCAGCCGGTCCGCGACATCTTCACTGGCCGACTGTCGTCCAACCGAAATCAGCCGGTAGTTGACGTGGTCACCATGGGAGACGACATCCTGTTCAAACGACCGGACATCATCGAGATCGATGGTTGCCGAGCGGCCGGCATCGGCAACGAATGTCCCTCTGCCGGCCTGCTTTTCGATCCAGCCCTCATAGACCAGGCGTGACATGGCGGTCTGCACGGTCGCCCGGCTGGTCTCAAAGTCCCGGGCGATTTCATTCTCCGTCGGCAGCCGGTCCCCGACTTTCAGATCCCCCCCGGAGATCAGATTCAGGAAATGGCGCTGGATTTGCTGGTAGATCGGCACAGTCTCGAACGTTTCTGAAGGCATGAATTAATCCGTGTTGACAGCTAAATGACAGTCCTTTAATAAAATGACTAGTCATTAAGTAAGCAATGACAGACAAATAAGACCACGCAGGATAAATCGTGGCAAGTATGGAAACGGGAGGCACCAGGATGCCGGCCAAGTCGCCAGCCGAGATGATAAAGGCACGACCATCGGGAGGGCTGCGCGATAGCCTTGAGAACCTCGCCGGTCGTCCCCGTCTGCTCTATCCGCTGTCATTCCTGTTCGGCCTCTGTGTCTGGGAACTGATCGCAACACAGATTCCGGATGTCATCTTTGCGTCGCCAAGCACTGTGGTCCTGCATCTTGTCGATGCGACGGTGACCGGGGAATTGCCGCGCCTGTTTGCCAGCTCGCTGCAGCATATGCTGCTGGGCCTGTCACTGGCGCTGCTTGTCGCCGTCCCGCTGGGGTTCCTCATGGGGCGGAACGATACTGTCTTTCAGATGTTCGATCCGGTGGTCAATGCGATCTTCTCTATTCCCTCAATCGCCTTCGTTCCGTTCCTGATCATCTGGTTCGGTGTCTTTTTCGAAGCACGGGTCTCACTGGTTTTCGTGATGTGCGTGTTTGATATTCTGGTCACGGTCGCGGCCGGTGCCCGAAATATCGAGCCCCGGATCATTCAGGTCGCCCGTTCATTCGCGGCAGATCGCCGGTCAATGTTCTTCAAGGTCCTGATGCCGGCCAGCTACCCGTTCCTGCTGACCGGGTTCCGCATCGGCACCGTCCGTGCCGTCAATGCGATGATCACCGCAGAGCTGTTCTTCGCCACGGTCAATCTGGGCGAATATATGGAAGATGCCGCGTCGGAGTTTAATGCCCCGGCGATGCTGGCGGTTGTCTTCGGGCTCGCGGTCTTTGGTCTCGGATGCCAGGAAGGCATCAAGTGGCTGGAGAGCAGATTGCTGCCCTGGCATGTGAGGGACTGATTATGGACAAGTCCCGGAAAATGTTTCTGCAGTTCAGCGGTGTTGCGATTGTTCTCCTGACCTGGGAACTCGGTGGTCGCATTCTTGGCGAGTTGTTGCTGGCTCCGCCCTCCATCGTTGCGGTGAGCTATATCGAACTTCTGCTCGACGGCGAGATGCTGACGGAGCTGGCGGCTTCAATGCGACAGATGCTCGTGGGGTTCGGATTTTCCTGCCTCATCGGGATGCCGCTGGGTGCTGCGATGGGTCGCTCCAAAGTCATTGATGCACTGGTTCATCCATGGATCAGCATGATGGTCGTCACATCAGTCGCGGCACTGGCGCCGGTTTTCATCCTGCTGTTCGGGACCGGTTTTGAATTTCGCGCGGCCATCGTCTTCGTTGCCTCCATCGGCTACGTCGTGCTGACCGCCTATCACGGATCGCGCGGCATTGACCCGAAGATGCTCGATGTCGCCCGGTCTTTTGGCACCGGCCGGATTGATGTCTACCGCAAGGTCGTTCTGCCGGCTTTGTTCCCCTATCTGATCACCGGTGCCCGGCTTGGTCTGGTTCATGCGATCCGGGCGATGATCGTGGCCGAGATGTTCGTCATCGTCGGCTATGGCGGCCTGATCTTCCAGACGGGTCAGGACCTGTCGACGGCACCTATTCTCTCGTACCTCGTCACCATCATGATTGTCAGCATAGGCGCAAACCTGGTGCTGTCATGGGTCGGTCGACGCGTCGCCCCCTGGTACGATTCGAAAATGGCAGCGGGGCAATGAATCCGATGCTGCCTCCCGACGCACGAAGCGACTTCCGGCAATTCAGAAACGGAAGCGTACCCCCTAAGGAAACAGCCAAGGCAAGGAGAAGAAAATGATTACCAGACGCAATCTGCTTAAAGGCGCGGCAATCGGCGCAGGTGCCGGTTTATTGACTGCAAACCCGTTCAGTTTTGGTGGTATCACGGCGGCACAGGCCGCCGGGCGTGCGCTGAAAATGAACATCTCCGGCAACTCGCTCGGTGTTCATATTCCGTATATGGCGGCGATGAATGAGATCCTGCCCACTATGGGATATGCCAAGGCCGACTGGGAACGCGTGGCAAAACTGCAAACCATCACCCAGTCGATTCTGTCCGGCTCTGTCGAAGTGGCTGCCGGGGATGCCATCTCGACATTGCGGGCGGTCGAGGCGGGGGCCGATCTCCGGATCATCGGCAACGGCTTCATGCATACCAGCCTGGTCTTCGTGGTGAATGGCGACAAGATCCAGAAACCGGAAGATCTGTATAAAGACGACGTGACACTGGCCGTGAATTCCAAGGGCGACTTCACGCATGTGATGGTCGTCGGCCCGATGACCAAACGCGGTATCGACATGAGCCAGGTCAATGTCATCAAGATGGGTGGATCGGGTACCCGGATGCGCGCTCTTGCGGCCGGCAAGGTTGACGGCGTGCCGCTGCATTTCGACCAGGCAACGGCGCTTGCCAAAGAGGGTAACTTCAAGGTGCTGATCGAGCCTGCGAAGGAATATGAATCCTTCCTTGGCGAGGTCTATATCTGCAGCGGCGAATGGCTTGCCAAAGACGACAACAGAACGGCTGCGAAGGACCTGCTCAAAGCGACGATCATGGCGTTCCGCCGGGCCAATTCGGATGCCGCATGGTATGCGGAAATGTACCGGAAGTACGGCACCAGCAAGGATATGGCGACGGCAACCGATGCGGAAATCGAGGTTGTCCGGCAGGCACTCGGTGTCGATATCGGCTGCTGGCCCGACAATATGGATCACAAGCTGAGCGTCTATCAGGAACTGTTGCCCGTCTACAAGGCCGCGGACGCGGTCAAGGGTACAGTGGATCTTTCCACGGTCGTCGAAACCTCCCTGGTTGACCAGGCCCTGAAGGAGCTTGGTTAACACCATGACGGCGAAACTCGAGCTGCGGAATCTCGAAAAAAGCTTCCCGCGTGGAAAGGAGGAACCGATCCACGTTGTCAAAGATTTCTCCCTGGAGATACGCAATCTCGAGTTTCTCGCCGTCATCGGCCCGAGCGGATGCGGGAAGTCGACGCTGCTCAGGCTTATCGATGGCCTGATCCCGGCTGACAGAGGGTCCATCTTCATGGATGGGCGCGATGTTACGGGGATCGTCGGCGGCCAGGGGCGGGGCATGGTTTTCCAGAGCTTTGACCTCTTCCCCTGGCGGACGACCCGTGAAAATGTCGAGTTCGGACTGGAGGTCAGGGGTGTTGGTGCTGCCGAGCGGCGTGAGCGGGCCCTGCATTATATCAAGCTGGTCGGCCTGTCGGGGTTTGAAAACTCGTTCCCGCACGAATTGTCCGGTGGCATGCAGCAACGTGTCGGTTTCGCACGGGCACTGGCCATCAAGCCGGAGATCCTGCTGATGGACGAGCCGTTCGGGGCGCTCGACGTGCAAACCCGTGACATCCTGCAGGACGAACTTCTGAACATCTGGGACAAGGAACAGAAGACCGTCCTGTTTGTTACGCATAGTATCGAAGAAGCCATTTATCTTGCCGACCGCATTGCCGTGATCACGCCAAGGCCGGCAGGCGTCCATCGCATCATTGACGTGCCGTTTGAGCGGCCGCGTCACGAACGCATCAAATCACTGCCTGAATTCCTGAGCATGCGCCAGGAAATCTGGTCGTTCCTGAAGGAGGGTGTAAAGGTCTAGAGGCACCAGATATAAACGGTCGCCTTCTGCCCGGCACGGATCATATGTTCGCACCACCACCTGAATTAACCGCCGATGTCTTCACCGTTCTTCCGGACGAACTGAAGAAAAACGGCCAGGCGTCAGAATGGTCATTCGGCAAGGCCAACCCGGATATGAGCTCATTCCTGGAGGGACCAAGCATCGACCGGAACGGTGATCTGCTGGTGACTGATATCCCGTTCGGACGGGTGTTCCGCGTCGATAGCGGGGGCAGGTTTCACCTGATCACCGAATTTGACGGCGAGCCCAACGGCCTGGCGATTCACAGGGACGGCACGCTCTATATTGCCGACCACAAGAACGGGTTGATGACTGTCGACCCGGCGACAGGGGCCACCAGCAATATCCTGCGCCGTATCCGGCGGGAAGGATTCAAGGGCCTGAATGACGCGCTGTTCGACCTCGACGGGAATCTCTATTTCAATGATCAGGGCCAGACAGGCATGCAGGACCCGACCGGGCGCGTCTATCGCCTGCGCCCGGATGGCGAGATCGATCTGCTGGTTGATACCGTGCCGAGCCCCAACGGTATGGCGATCAGTCCGGATGGCCGGGTTCTGTATCTGGCCGTCACCCGCGCCAACCAGATCTGGCGTCTGCCACTGCATCCGGATGGCACCACCACAAAGGTAAATATTTTCCTGCAGCTTTCCGGCGGACTGACCGGGCCGGACGGGCTTGCGATCGATGCTGACGGCAATCTGGTGGTCTGCCATTGCGGGCTTGGTGCGGTCTGGGTGTTCAGCCCGCTGGGGGTGCCGCTATACCGGATTCATACACCGACGGGACTTGATGCGACGGCGGCCTGTTATGGCGGCAAGGATAACAGGACGCTGTTCATCACCGAATCTTCCACCGGCTCAATCCTGACTGTCGAGCTGCCGACGCCGGGTGCGAAGATGTTCTCGCATGTTTGACCTGGCCGGGAGACTTCGATGAACAATACCGCATCCCGCAACGTCGTTGTCACCGGTGCGGCGCAGGGTATCGGGCTTGCACTGGTCAAGTCCTTCCTCGCGGAGGGTGATACCGTGTTCGGTATCGATATCAACGGGGCGGCGCTGGACGTGGCGAGGCATGATCTCGCGGGCAGCGGCAGCTTCATTTCCATTGTGGCCGACGTCGCTGACCGGGCGACAGTGGACTCCGCTGTCCGGAGCATCTCGCAGCATGCAGCGCAGGTTGATGTTCTCGTGAACAACGCGGCAGTGGTTTGCGCGACACCCTTTGACGACATCACCCCGGATATCTGGTCGCAGGTCATCGGTGTCAATCTGACAGGTGTGTACCACTGTGTGCAGGCCCTGCTGCCGGTCTTCGCGAACCCCGGACGGATCATCAATCTGTCCTCGCATTCCGGCAGGCTCGGCAGCCTGAACCGTGCTGCCTATGCCGCGTCAAAGGGCGGGGTCGACAGCCTGACACGGGTTCTTGCTGTCGAGCTGGCAGAGCGGGGCATCACCGTGAACGGCGTGGCACCGGGGCCGGTTGACACCCCGCATGCCAGGGCCAGCCATTCGGCGGCACGGCGCAAGGCCTGGACCGATGCGTTGCTCGTCAAACGCTACGGTACGGAATCCGAGATTGCCGCAGCGGTAAAATTCCTCGCCTCGGCAGAGGCCGCTTTCATTACCGGACATATCATTGCGGTCGATGGCGGTTTTACCGCGGCCGGACTGACTTCCACAGGCTGACGCATAAAGGAAAGATAATGGATATTCTCGTTCTTCCGGGTGACGATATCGGGCCGGAGATCTCGGCTGCCGCCCGCAAGGTTCTGCTTGCCGCAGATGATATCTTCGGTCTCGGACTCAATTTCGACGAGCGCCCGGTCGGTGTTGCGGCATTCCGGGACAGCGGCAGCACGGTGCCTGAAGACGCGATCACCGCCGCCATGTCGGCTGACGGCGTGATTCTGGGTCCGGCGGGCATGACTGATTATCCCGAGGGACATCCGGGCTGGCTCAATGTGCCGGGGACAATTCGCAAGCGTCTCGACCTCTATGCCAATATCCGGCCTGCCCGAACACGCCCCGGCGTGCCCCGGGCGCGTGAAGGTCTTGATGTCACCATCGTGCGCGAGAATACGGAAGGGTTCTATTCGGACCGCAACATGTTCCAGGGCATTGGTGAGTTCATGCCGACCGAAGACGTCGCCCTGTCGGTTCGCAAGATCACCAGGCAGGCGTCGTACCGGATTGCCAAAGCCGCGTTCGAGACGGCGCACCGCAAGGGTGGGCATGTCACCGCGGTGGGCAAACGCCATGTCCTGCAGGTATCTGACGGATTGTTCATGCAGGAGGTCGCGCGCGTGGCCGCCGACTACCCGACCGTCGCCTGGCGGGAAATGGATATCGATGCCATTTCCGCCGATCTCTACAGCTATCCTGAAAAGTTCGATGTCATCTTAATCACCAATATGTTCGGTGACATCCTGTCCAATGCAGCTGTCGCCATGTCCGGCAGCCTCGGGCTGGCGGCGGCGATCAATGCCGGTGACAGACGGGCGATTGCCAATGCGGGTCACGGGTCCGCACCGGACATCGCCGGGCAGGGTATTGCCAACCCGACCGGCCTGATCCTGTCGGCGACGATGCTGGTCGAATGGCTGGGGAACAAGAACGGTCTCAACAGCTATGCGGACGCCGCGGCAGCAATTCACCGTTCCGTTGACGCCGTCCTTGCTGACGCTGCCACGCGGACACGGGATCTCGGCGGCACCTGTTCAACGGCAGATTTCACCGCGGCCATCATTTCTTCACTTCGCAGGAATGCCGGATGAGCTTCGCCTGCCTCGGGAAAGCAGCCTTTTCTAACTCTTCTTCGGCGGCTGGGGCCGGGTGAAGACGAGTTCGCCGCCGGTTGAGGCGGCGGCGTCGAGCTTGTAGCCACCGGCGTTGAAATCCTTCAGGCCATCAGCCCGGTCGACGCGGTTTTCCATGATCCAGCGGGCCATGCTGCCGCGGGCATGCTTGGCGTAATACATCAGGGCACGGGCCTGCCCGTCTTTCACGTTCAGGAACTTCGCTGTGATCACCGGTCGCCCGAGGGCTTTGGTATCGACTGCCTTGAAATATTCGTTGGAGGCGAGGTTGACCAGGGTTGTGTCGGCATGGCCGGCAAAATCCTCATTCAGCTGGTCGGCGATGCGTGCACCCCAGAATTCATAGAGGGATTTTCCGCGGCCATTGGCCATCTTTGTTCCCATCTCAAGGCGATAGGGCTGGATCGCATCCATCGGACGCAGCACACCGTAAAGGCCGGAGAGGATGCGCAGGTGATCCTGTGCATAGGCCAGCGTGTCTTCAGACAGACTGTCAGCCTCCAGCCCCCAATAGACATCGCCGTCAAAGGCAAGCCCGGCGGGCTTGGCGGAATTGCTCCGGTTGTCGGGATTAAAGGCCTGAAACCGCTCGAAATTCATCACCGCGAGATTGTCGCTGATATGCATCAGGCGTTTCAGGTCATCTGCCGTCTGTGCCTTGGCAACGGTCGCCAGCTCTTTTGTATCATCGCGCAGGCGCGGCTGTGTAACCGGCAGACCCGCCTCGACGGGATCCATATTCAGTTTTTTTGCGGGGGAGAGCAGCGTCAGCATGTTCTGTCCTTATCCTCCTGACATCAACCCGGCCAGTCCGGATTGGTATGCGTGGGTCTGTGACCAGACGAACCTAAGGTCTCATGCCAGGAATTCAACCGCCTGCTGTCCTGCGGCAGGATGGTTGTCAGAACTTGCCGGAGAAACGTTGCAGGAGTGCATGAAGGTGATGGGGCTAAAGGGCTCTGATGCCACAATTACGGTTGATTGATTGGGAAAACGGCAATCTTTCGTCCGACAACAATGTGAGTATTATGAACCGCCGCCCTGATATATTGCCCTTTGCCTGTCGCTCAACCTCATTTTGCATCGAGTTGCCACGTACCATCCCAGTTCGGTCCGGGCGGGTTTTCTTTCAGCTGTTCTATACGTTTCAGGAAGACCGCTGCCGGCCCGTCTTCAGGTCGGGCTTTAAGGCAGTCGCCAAACATGTTCGTTGCTTTGTCCCAGTCGCCCTGCCGATAGTGCTGGAGGCCGCTGGCGAAGGCACCAAAGGCGTCAGCTGTATCCGGATCCGGGGAACCTTCTGAAACAAGCTCGAATATGCGAATGGCATTGGTCTTGCCTTTAACGATCAGACTATCAAGCTCCCGCGTCAGAAACCCGGTTCCCATCAGCTCATGGGTTCGTTCACAGATCAGGGACTGGGTGCCGTAATATTTGTTGGCGCCCTCAAGACGCGAGCTGAGATTAACCGTATCGCCGATGACCGTATAGTTTCTCTTGTTGGTAGAGCCGATCGACCCGACGATGACGTTACCGGTTGCCAGACCCATGCGAATACTGATCTCCGGGACACCGATTCTGATTCCTGTGAGGTCAGGCAAGCGTTTCTGGAACTCCCGGATCATTGCTGCCTCACCGATGACAGCCTGGCATGCCAGTTTTGCAATATCTTCGGAATCCACAAAGGGCGGGCACCAGAAGGCCATAACCGCGTCACCAATGAACTTGTCGAGCAGTCCATTCGATTTGGAGATCGGTACCCCCGCCATGTTGAAGTATTCGTTCATCAGCTGAACCAGACTTGCCGGCGTAAGACGTTCACTGATGCCCGTATAGCCGGCGATATCCGAGAAAAATACTGTCGCTTCCTGCCGTCCGGCAGCTGCCAGCTCATCCGCGTTCTCCCCGGTTTCATCGACAAGTTTTTCGATGACACGGGGATCGACGTACCGGCCAAATACGGCCTCTGTTTTTTCCTTCTGCTTGAGCTGTTCAACCATGGTGTTGAAGGTACTGGACAAGTCTGTCAGTTCGTCGTTGCCGCGCACATCAACCTGTTGGCGGAAATCACCAGCCTGAACAGCCATTGACGCACGGCGTAAATTCCGGATCGGCAACAATAGCGCGCGAGTCATGATACCAGCCAACAGCAGCCCGAGCAGTGCCGCGGAAGCCGTAACGACATGCTCAAACGCAATCGCCTGAGCCTGGTCTTTCTCAGCCGTCTGGGCAACCGTATCGACAACCGAGCGGATCTGCATCGTCAGGTCAGTATCGGCCGCAATAAAGGCTTCATCTTCGATATTAAACAGACGGACCAGTTCTGTTTTTGCGATCTCATTTCGCTCGGCATGCAGGGTAACGATCCGTTTGATCAGCTCGTGCAGA
The DNA here is from genome assembly GCA_040219025.1 of Rhodospirillales bacterium. Taxonomy (GTDB): domain Bacteria; phylum Pseudomonadota; class Alphaproteobacteria; order Rhodospirillales; family HT1-32; genus HT1-32. The sequence continues at coordinate 41,818 of JAVJTE010000027.1, forward strand.
TGTTCATGGGTGGCGACAAGTGATCCCAGATGAACTTTGATGTTAGAAAGTGCCAGCTTGCGTTCTATCGACGGAATCTTGATTGTTGCCGCATCAATTTCAGTGCGCATTTCTTCGCTTAAAGAGGTGAATTTCCGGAATGAATCTTCATAAAGCTGCAGTATTCGTTGTTCCTCGGATGAATCCCCGGACGTTTCAGACGCGATAAGATCCCGAAACTGGAGCGTCTCGCGTAACGCTATTGTCCGGAGGTCACTGGATTTCTCCATAAGGGTGAGCAAATGCTCTGCAAGCACTTCTATACGGACCTGAGCTTGCCTCACACGCAGCTCCGAGATGATTGCCGCTACAATCATCACCCCTGCGAGAATTACTGCGATACCGAATATCTTAAACCCAATTGAGAAGCGCACGATAATCCCCGACGGTTGTTTTTGTTATTTATGCCATGATCTCATGAACGGCATACTCCGGAAGGTACGGGCATTATTCAAGCTCCGGTTCACTCAATCCGGGACGACAGCCTTTCCTTTCCACTCTTCCCTGTTGGCAGCATACTTAACCGACAGGCTGAGGGCGTTCGATGAGATACAGTGTTGATGAATTGTCCGCCTTCGTTGCGGTGGTGGAACTGAACAGCTTTTCCGCGGCTGCTGACAAGCTGCATATCACGCAGCCGGCGCTGTCGCGCAGGATTGCCAAGGTGGAGGAGGGGGTTGGCGAGACCCTGCTGCTGCGCCGCACGAAGAATATCGAGCCGACGCAGCTCGGCAAACAGTTCTATACCATTGCCAAGCGCCTGATGATCGAGTTCCAGAGCGCCTCGGCCGAGTTGCAGAACATCCGCGATGATGCCAGCGGCAAGGTCTCGGTCTCGGTCAACATGACCTGGTGCAGCGTCATCATGCCGACGGTGATCGAGAATTTCCGGAAGCTTTATCCCGGCTATGTACTGAATATCCATGAGGGGGCCAGCGTCTTCGCCGTCAAGAAGGTCTATGACGGCGAGGTTGATCTCGGCATCACTCACAAGCCCCGGCGGCTCTATGGTGTCGATTTCGAGCCGCTGCTGACCGAAGAATTTGTCGTCGCCTGCCACCGGGATCATCCGCTGGCGGCGCTGGATGTCATTCCCCAGAAAGAGTTCAAGAAACATATCTGGATGCGGCTGCTGCGCGACGAAATGTTCTCGTCGCTGGACTGGATCGAGTTCGATGGCAACGAGAGCTATCCCGAGACCCTGGTCAACGCGAACCACTATTCGACGATCCTGCGTTTCGTCGACAGCAATCTCGGGGTGACGGTTCTGCCCCGCATGGCCGTGCATCAGTATGAGGGGGAGAATATTGTGCTCAGGCCTTTCGCCGAACCCTTTATCCGCCGCACCGTCGGCCTGCTGGTCAAACAGGACCGCGAGCTGTCGCAGGCGGCGACGAAGCTAAGAGAGATTATCCGCAATGCCTTCGCTGCCCATGCCTGAGACGGGCAGGTTGTGGCCTGCGGGTGGTTGCGGCAAGGTCATCACCTGCACGGCAGGGGCGATCATCCGGGCGTTCTGATGCGCGACATCCGGAACCACCTGCCAGCGCCAGGCCGTCTTCAGGCCAAGTTCTGCCGCCATTCTCTGCGCGCTTTGAAAATAGGTCTGGCTGCGGGCAAAGCGGTGCGGGCCCTGTGCCAGATGTTCGTCAGACCACCATGGCGGATAGGGGCCATGGCGATCCCTGTCACCGATCAGAATGGTCACCGGTTTCTGCAATGCCCGGCGAATCTGCGCCTCTGAAATGCCGCTGCCCTTGAGGCCGAACGGCAGGGGTCTGTCCCGGTCAAACAGGGTGTACCATCCCGCATTGGCAAAAATGGCCTGACTTACCCTGTCTTCCGGACTGAAGGTCAGGTAACGGTGGGCGAAGGCGGCGCCGGCGGAATGGCCGTACAGGATGAACTGCTGTGCGGCTCTGCCGAGGGCCAAATTTACCACATCGAAAAGCCGGTCAAGAATGAAGCCATAACTGGCCGACCAGTCCTGCGGCTCAAACGGGTCTTCAGCCGACCACAGATTTGCGTAAGCGTAGCAGGGATCGGAGAAATACTCGACGCCGAAGTCCGGGGCGACGATGAAAAAGCCATGCTCGTCCGCATGGGAGGCCCATTTGTCCCGGGAGGCCTGCGCGGCGCGGCTGGTGCCATGCAGAACGATGACGACCGGGCTGTCGCCGGTGATGTTTGCCGGCCGGTGATACCAGGCCGGGATCCGGCTGACGGCATGACCTGCGGGGATCGCCAGGTCAAACCGGCCGCTACCGGTATGCAGCTGCATTTACATCTCCCCCTCAGGGCCAGAATGGAAGGACAAGGTTCACAAGCCCGGTCGGGTATTCGAGGTTCAGCTGCCGCGCGATCAGGAAAAGGCAGACGCCAAATATCGCACCGGCAATCACTGCCTTCAGGGGCGACAGCCCGGCCTTGCGAACAAGGAAGGCGCTGATGAAAACAGCCGAGCCGACGAGAAAGCCGAAGAGACCGGCACAGACGAGAAATCCGGCCAGAACAGCGATATAATATTCACCGGACACGGTGGATTTGCCGCCCGCCAGTTGGCCTTCCTCGTCATAATGACAGGACGCCGCGGTGCGCCGGAACATCTGCACCCCGAGCGGCAGCAGAAAGACCAGCGACAAACTGGCGGCAACGACCTGAAAGGTGCCGGTCAGAAAGCTGTAGCCCAGACCGTCGACCAGCAGGTAGGCGGCGAAGGCTGCCAGACAGACGAAGAACAGCTTTTGCGGTGCGGTGTTGGCATAGATCCGGCAGGTCGTCTGGTCCGCAGCCTCCCGAGGGCGGCTGCGCATGACGCTGACGACCGACACAATAGTCAGGATGATCAGAACAATGACGATCGGACGGGTAAAGAAATCCAGTCCATACATGGACGACGCCCGATAGACATTCGATTCAATCTGCGGTGACAGGACGAAGCCGATCAGCAGCGCCGGGCGTGACCAGCCAAATCGCCGGAGGTAAATGCCGAGGACACCAAGAGCGAGCAGCGCGAACAGATCGCCCCAGCCCCTGGTCGCCTGAAAGGCCGCAAAGAAGATCAGCCCGATCATGAAGGGGGCGATCAGCAGATAGGGAATGGTGGTGATCCGGGCAATCTGGCGGGCCATGACGAGGCAAAGTCCGGCGCCCAGAATATTGGCCAGCGCCAGCGACCAGACGACCGAAAACACCACATCGCTGTTGTCCTGGATCATGGAAAGACCGGGCTGAATGCCAATCAGGACAAAGCCGCCGAGCAGAATGGCCATATTGCCGGATCCCGGAATCCCGAAAATCAGGGTGGGGATAAGTGCGCCGCCCTCCTTGGCATTGTTGGCGGATTCCGGTGCGATCACACCCCGCACGTCACCGGTTCCGTATGTCTCCGGGTTCCGGGTGGTCTGGACGGCGTGACCATAGGCGATCCAGTCGATCACTGATCCACCGATGCCGGGCAGGGCACCGCCAAGGCAGCCGATGACGGCGCAGCGGAAGGAGAGCCACCAGTGCCGCGTCCAGTCCCGCAGTCCGGCGATCCAGCCGGCATTGAGGCGTCCGACCTCGGAGATGGCGGTTTGCTGGCGGGCAAGCGCGACAATTTCCGGCACCGCGAACAGGCCGAGACCGACAATGATGATGGGGACGGATTCGACCAGATATTCGGCGCCGAAGCTCAGCCGTTCAACGCCGGTAATCGGGGCCGCACCGAAAGCGCCGATCATCAGGCCGAGGCCGCAGGATGCCAGACCCTTCAGATAGCTGGCCCCGGTCAGCATGCCGACCATCGACAGCGCAAAGACGATCAGCATGAGCTGTTCGGCAAACCCGACCATCCGCAATATCGGTTCGGCAAAGAACAGGGCGACGGACAGGAAGACAGCGCCGACAAGGCCGCCAAAGATTGAGGAGACGAGACCGGCGGACAGCGCCCGCGTTGCCTCGCCCCGCCGGGACATCGGAAAGCCGTCAAGAACCGTGGCCTGCGAGCCTGCGGTGCCGGGAATGCCCATCAGGACAGCGGGGAAGGTGTCGGACGTGGTGGTGACCGCCAGCAGACCGACCATCATGGCCAGCGCCGGTGCCGGATCCATGCCGTAGATGAAGGGCAGCAGCAGGGCCAGCCCGGCTGATCCGCCAAGACCCGGCAGGATACCGACGATCAGGCCGAGGACGACACCCGCCGTCAGCATGAGCAGATGCGGGCCACTGAAGACGGTCGCTGCCGATAAAAACAGTTGGTCAAACACGGGGAAACACTTTCGTCAGAACGTGGTGGCGCGGGGAAAGGCCAGCCTGACGCCAGCCTTTCCCGACGACGTCATACCATCAGTTTAAAGTGACACCGTGCGTCTTGCGCATATAGGCCTCGGCGGCTTTGCGTTCTTCCGGCCCAAAACCGGAAGCACCTTTAAAGGCGTTGGCCATATCCTCGCCATAGACAAAGGACTGAGCCTTGATGTCGTTGATGATGCCTTCCATGTACTTCTCGTTGCTTTCGAGTGACCGGAAAGCAACGATATAGGCATCAACCACGTCATCCGGTGTTCCCGGCGGCAGCATGATGGATTTCGCCAGATTGGTGCGCAGGTAATGCATCACCTTGTAGGTCGTATATTCGGGACCTGAAGGGGCCTTGCCGTTTACGGCTTCATAGAGTTCTTCAAAGGTCATCACATCAGGCAGGCTGTCGATACGCTTGTCCTTGCCGTCACTGTCGACACCACCCTGAACGAACAGCGGTGATACACGGCCCGGACCTTCCTTTCTGGCCATGCCTTCATAGCTGGAAAGTGAGTCGTTGTTCGCGCTGAGTTCACCACTGAGAAAGGCGCGTTTCTGTTCGCTGGTGCTGAGACCGAAGATGGCGCGATGCGGAATTTCCAGCATATCCAGCACCATCAGATCACCCAGGTCGAGGGACAGGGGGGCATTGGCACCGTTCAGCAGCGTTATGCCGCGAAGCTCCTCAACCCCCTGTCTGGTGCTTGCTCCCTGCACGCCGGTCTTCTCCGGATTGGTGTAATAGACGCCGACGCGGGGATAGCCGATCACCGGGCGCATTGTGTTCGGATCGTATTTGACCGTCTCTGAACCGAACACGAACGGCACCCAGCTGGAGGTTGACCCGACCAGAATGCTGGTGCCATCGGTTTTGGCAGAGCCGACCCAGGCATTCACACCGGTCACCGATCCGCCGCCGGGTTTGTTCAGAACAACGATCCCGGGGTTGCCGGGCAGCACATCCTTGAGGAACGGCTGCAGAAAACGTGCAAGCGAATCACTGCCGCCGCCTTCGCCGAAGGGAACCAGAATGGTTACCGTCTTGCCGCTCAGATCGAGTGCCTGCGCCGGTCCGGCGATGACAAGCATTGCTGCGGCAAGGGTGAGTTTTTTCAGTGTTGCAGAAAGCGTCATTATTTCCTCCCGAATTAAATTTAACCCCTCCTTACTGCTGAACAGAGATATAAATCAAATCTATTAAACTGATGGTTTTATGCGCGGTATGCATAGCAGGGTTTGTCGCAGAGCCGGGATGACTGATCTTTCGGCCGGCCCGGAATGAGAGCATCTGAAGGTGCAGATGCAAGGCATCAGGTCGTCCCAGATTCTGCTTTGGCCAGCCCAGACTTTGCGTCAGGCCGCTATCAGCCGGATGTCCAGCCAGCGGCCGGAGCAGGTGCAGGCACCGGTGTCATCGGCGGAGAGCCAGAGTGTGTCCCGCGGATTCAGATCGACAGTTTCTCCGGCAACCTGACAGGTAACCGGCCCGTGCGCGGCGAAAATCAGATGATGGCTGGCGCTTGCATCCGGGATGAAGTGCTGGGCGTGATGCACGACCGCCTGCCAGTTCCCGCGCCGTGTCATCACATTCAGGTCGATGATCGGTCCGCGGGTCAGCCGGGCGGTGCAGATGGCATCGCCGGGGAAGGCAAAGGGGGCATCGCTCAGCAGCACCGGGGGGCGGCCGCCGACGGTCAGTTCCATGCCCGCGCCTTCAATGATCGTCAGTATCCGGTCAATGGCGGGAAAGGTTGAAAACAGACCATCGGTTGTGACGGGCGCCATGGATATGCGCCATTCGGCATCCTCGGCTGCTGCGCCTTCCGGAAAGACCATGATTTCCGAAGTCTGGCCTGCGCCATTGCGCCAGGGCACAGAACGGTAACCGGCTTGTCTGAGGATTTGCATGAGAGCCGTCCTGAATGCTGCCCGACAGGGGTCGAGCAATACAGGAAATTAAGGCGGTGACAACAGGGGATGAAGGATCTCCGGTTGGTCCCGGGCTTCATACAGACCGGGCCAGCCACCTGTCGGCCAGAATGGCAGTGGCAATCAGCAGGACGCCAGCAATATCCGTGTATAGCCCTGGCTTGATCAGAACGATGGCCGCGATGATCAGCAGCAATCGGGCCAGCCGCGCGCAGGAATGGTCCTGAATGCCGCGCGACAGGGCCCAGATACCGATCAGGGCGGTCGGGACGGCCAGCAGGATATCGGTGACGCTTCCGACCAGCAGTAACGCACTGCTGTAGACAAACATGAAGGGCACGATATAGGCGGCAATTCCGAGTTTGACCGCGGCAAAGCCAACCCTCATCGGTGGCTCACCCGCCAGCCCGGCAGTTGCGAACACGGTAATGGCGACTGGCGGGGTAATGGTCGAGATGGCGGCGAAGTACAGGATGAACATATGTGCCGCGAGCACAGGCACACCCAGCTCGATCAGTCCCGGGGCAACCGCTGCCGCCGTGATGACATAGGCGGCGATTGTCGGCAGACCCATGCCGAGCACCAGACAGACGACCATTGTCAGCAGCAGCGCCAGCCAGAGCTGTCCGCCGGAAAAGGCAATCAGCGCGGTCGCGAATTTCAGCCCGAGACCGGTCAGCGAAAAGACGCCAACCACAATGCCGGCGAGGGCACAGGACGTCGCGATATCCATCATCCCCTTCATGCCGTCACCGAGTGCCAGCGCGGATTTCAACGGCGACAGCCTGCTGGACTGGCGAAACGCACCGACAATGATAACCGAGAGGATGCCGTAGAGGGCCGCCTTCAGGGGCGAGGTCTGGAGAACCAGCAGGGCAAAGATGATGACAAAGACCGGAATCAGGAGATGGCCGCGTTCGCGTAAAACCACGCCGAGGTCCGGCAGTTCGGATTTCGGGATGCCGGTCAGTTTGAGATTCTTCGCTTCGTAGTCGATCATGAAATAGACAGCGAGGAAATACAGCGCCGAAGGAACGGTCGCCGCCAGCGCGATGCTGAGATAGGGAATGCTGGTTATCTCTGACATCACGAAAGCGGTTGCACTCATCACCGGGGGCATCAGCTGCCCTCCGGCGGATGCAACCGCCTCGACCGCCGCCGCGAACGAGGCCTTGTAGCCGACGGCCCGCATCAGCGGGATGGTGAAGGTTCCTGTGGTAACGGCATTGCTGACGGCACTGCCGGAGATGCTGCCGAAGAAGGCGCTGGCCAGAACCGCAACTTTTGCCGGACCACCCCGGCTGCCCCCGGATGCGGCATAGGAAAGGTCGACAAAGAACTGCCCGGCACCGGAATGATTCAGGAAGGCACCAAACAGAACAAACAGGGTGACGAATGTGGCCGACGCCGCCAGTGCAGGCCCGTAAATACCTTCGGAACTTATCAGGAAGGTCATGGTGCGTTCATAGCTGTAGCCGCGATGACCAAGCAGTCCCGGCAATTCTGATCCGAACAGGGTGTACAGGATGAAGAACAGCGCAATACAGGGCAATATCCAGCCATGCAGCCGCCGGCTCATTTCGATCACAATCAGCACGGCAATGGTTGCGATGACGACATCCATGTCCTCGGGAATGACACCGAGCCGGCCAAGCAGATCCTCGAAATAAAAGAAAATGTAGCATGTCACCAGCAGCAGACTGCCGATCAGGCCGAGATCCACCACAGACGGTCGCCGGTCCGGTGCCGTCTTGCGGGCCGGGATCAGGCAAAAGACCAGTGTCGCCGCAATCATCAGATGGACGACGCGATGCAGCCAGGGGTCATTGGGGGCAAATCCGAGGACATAGAGGTGATAACAGGCACCAAGCACGGCAATCACCGTGACGGTATTGCCGACAGGACCGCTCAGGTCACGTTGGCGACTGGTCTCTGACATCTGCTATCCTTCCTGTCCTGTCTGTCCTGCTGCCGGTCTGGTCAGCCGGGACGGAGAGTTCTTGGGCTGTCCGGGTTGCCCTGGGCGGTGCGATCCCCAGCGCCGTCACCGCCAGAGCGAAGAAACGGCAGAACCGACTGCAGGAATGACCGGGGTTGTTCAACGGGAACGAGATGTGCGCAGTCCGCAACAGTGACGAGCCGGGATCCGGCGATTTCCTGATGAACGGTCTGTGACATGGCAAGCGGGCAGGTCATGTCCTGCTGGCCGACAACCACAAGTGTCGGCGCGGCAATCCGGTGTATCCGGTCGCGGATGTCAAAATGGCCCAGTGCGGTCAGCGTCAGCTCCCGCATTCTTTGCGACGATTGCATGGCAATGGCGTAGGCTTCTTTAATATCCTCTGGATTGCTCTCCGGGCGGAACCAGCTTCTGACCAGCCGGTCAGCGACCGCCGGCCAGCCTTCCCGTTCAAGTTCGGCAAGTGAGTCCGGGACGGACCGTCCGGTTCTGTCTGCTGTCGTTCCGACCAGAACCAGCCGTTTGACCAGATCCGGGTATTTGAGTGCAAAGCTCTGGGCGACCATGCCGCCGAATGAAATGCCGCAGATATGGGCGGACGGAATATCCAGTGCGGCCATCAGCTCCCGCAGCTCATCCGCATAATCCTGCGGGCCCCGATCCACTGTTTCAGCTTCTTCCGACAGACCAAAACCGGCGCGGTCATGGGCGATAACCCGGAAATGTTTTGCCAGATCGGGGATGACATTATTCCATACCGCTCCCGATCCGGCATTACCGTGCAGCAGAAACAGCGCCTCGCCGCTGCCGGAGTCCATGACATGCAGGCGCGAGCCGCCGACGGAAACATAGGCCATTCAGGAAAACTCCCCGTTGAAGTCTGCGGAAGCTATGGGATCAGGACCGGTCCGTGACCGGCAGCCGGCATCTGCCAGACAGCGAACGGTCTGACAGATGCCGGCGAACCGGAGTTTATTTCAGAATACCCACTTCGCGGTAGTAACGCAGCGCACCGGGATGGATCGGCAGGCCGGAGATGTCCCGGATATTCTCGGGCTTCGTTGTCGCGGCGGCCTTGTGCACGGAGACCCATTTCGGGATGTTTTCAAACGTCGTCTTGACGACCTTGTAGATGACATCGTCGGGGATGTCCTTGTGCGCCAGCATCACGTTCCAGTCGCCGGTTGTGGGTACGGGTTCTGTCTGCCCGTTATAGGTTCCGGCGGGGATCGTGGCTTTCGCCAGTCCGGGGTTGGCGGCGACAAACTTGTCCGCCTGTTCGCCGCTCAGACCAAATTCCACGACGTCATGGGTGGCCGAAAGTGCCGCCACAGCCGGGTGCGGAATGCCGCCGGTCGTGAGTGCTGCGTCCGCAAGGCCGTCCTGCATCAGCTGGTTGGCCTGGGAATGCCCGACATTGACGATCTTGTCGGGTTTGATGCCAAACATGTCGAACGCGGCCAGACCGGCGACATCGGCACCACTGCCTTTCTGGCTCAGATTGACGATTTTGCCGTTCAGGTCATCGAGCTTGCTGACATTGGCATCCTTTAGCGCCCAGAAGTGAAAATAGGACAGCTGCATTCCAAACAGAACGCGGGCGTCTTCGTATTTCTTGCCTTTTGACCAGCTCAGCCCCTGCAGGCCGGCGCCCAGAAGGCTGCCTGTCGTTATCCCGTAATCGGTGATTTTCTCATTCACCAGAATGATGTTCTGCGACCCGCCGGCACCAACTTCCACCGAGGCTGACATGCCCAGGTCTTCAGAAAGAATTTTGGCAAAACCTGTTGCCAGCACATAGAAAGTACCACCGATCGGCCCACCGGCGACGGTAACACGCTGTGTATCCGCGCTTGCCACTGATGACGAAAAAGTCAGGAATGATGCGGCTATCAGCAGGGATGCTGTTTGACGAAGTCTCATAGTACCCTCCGGAAATGATGGAAATTTAATCAGACCTAAAGCCTGTCACATTTTTAATCAGAGGATCAAGAAGAAATGTTGTATTGATATAACATCTTGCGACATTCCTGAGCTAGTGCCGTAGTCAGCTGCTGCATGGCCCTAGCTCAAAATTCATAATTTATTTTTATATATACAATTATTAGTATGTATTTTAATTTATCCTCTGTCTTGTGATCATTAAAAACTCAAAACTAGTGGAGCGTTCGGCAAGCTCTTGCGGTGAATGCAAGTTTCCTGCTGTTAATGGCAATAGTAAAATGAACTGAACAGCATAGTCTTTCCTCCAGACATCAGTGTTTCTGATGTAGCCGTTGAACAATCGATCACCAGCTATCGGCATTCCCGCGCCTTTGGACAATGGTGATCAATTCGGGAGGATATTAAGATGACGTGCGAAAAATTATTCCATTCTGCCAGAAGTGCCGCATTTGGTCTGGTGCTGGTGGCTGGATCAGCAGGCACCGTGCTTGCTGAATATCCGGAAAAACCGGTCCAGCTTTTTGTCGGCTTCTCTGCAGGTGGTGGTACGGATGTCATCGCACGGGGCTTCGCAAATCATGTCGGTGAAGTCGCTGCGATGAATGGCATGCCGATGGTGGTGGTCAACCGGCCCGGTGGTTCAGGACTGATTGCGGCGAAGCTGGTCAGGGATGCAGCACCGGATGGCTATACGCTGACGATCATCAATTCCGGAACATTCTCTGCTGCTGATATGGGCAGTCCGAATGCGCCGGTGAATCCCCGTGAGGATTTTACCAGCATCGGCTGCATGTCACAGCTGATCACGTCACTGGTTGTGCAGAAGTCCAGTCCTTATGAGACCGCTGCCAGTTGGGTTGAAGCGATGAAAACCGGGGGAAAGACTGTCCGCTGGGCGACGTCTGGCGCGGCGACCATGAATGCCGCGATCGGACATCTGTTTCTGGACAGCCTCGGTCTCAAACATCAGACGGTTCCTTTCAAGGGTGGCTCTGGCGCGCGCAATGCACTGGTCGCCGGCAAGGTTGATGCTGCTTTCATCCCGGCCAACCTGGTCAAGGGTTTTGAGAAGGACCTTAAGACAATCGGTGTGCCGACAGCAAAACGTGACCCGGCAAACAAGCATGTTCCGACCTTTGCCGAGCAGGGATTGCCTGCTCTCGATATTGCCGGATCAATGTGTATCTGGGGCCCGAAGAATATGCCCGGAGATGTTGTCGAAACGCTGGCCGGAGCCGTAAAATCGGTTACGGAAATGCAGGATTTCGAGGCATTTATGGGCCAGTCCGGACTGGCTGCCATATATCTTGGCCCGGACGAAAGCCTGGCGAAACTGAATAGCCTCTATGATGTCCTTGGACCGGTTATTCGAAACATCAAAGGCTAGATTTTACGTAACCTCCCTCGGTCTTTGCACCGAAACTCGGGGTGCCGGGTGTCTTCAGGGACATCCGGCACCCCTTTATTTTGACCGACTGACGCTTCCCTCTGAATGATTACTGCAACCCGATCTCGTTCAGATAATCCCCGGTTTCAGATTTCAGAATTTCGGTAAAGTCATTTGCGAGAGCGTTTGAGACGTTGGCCGGCGTCATGATATCGAACCGCATATTGTAACGGGGTTCTATCGGTATGATGGCGACTTCGTCTCCGAGTAGGGAAGGCGCGAACGGATCAGAGAAGGCGACCGCATCATTTTCTGCAGCAAATTTACAGGCCAGCAGTGAGACCGAGAAATTGATGCTGGGCGAAAAAATACGATGCTCTCTCGCGAAAAGACTGTCGATCTGCTTTCTCAGCATCAGTCCGGGTGACGTTGCGGCAAAAGTCTCACCCTCGAGGTCATCAAGTGTCACTTGTCTGGCGGATGCCAGCCGGTGATCTTTGCCGACCACAATCACCATCGGTACTTCGGCAACCAGAATGCTGTCAACGCTTGCTTTGGGGATGGGCAGGGGGCCGATAGCGAGGTCAAAATGGTGGCCGTGTGACCATCGTTCAAATGTATCCTGGCTTTCGACATCGACCGAGACATCAAGGTCGGGATGCAACAGCCGGAATGCTTTGATTGCCGAAACGGTCGGGAAATGCGAAAGCCGTTTCGAAACGACGATGCGAAACTGCCTCCGGGTGGCTTTTGATATGCGCCGGGCAATTTCGGGCAGCTGATGGATCGCGCCAAGAACCCTCTCGGCCTCGGGCAGGAAAGCCAGCCCTTCATCTGTCGGGATCATCTGCCGTTTGTCCCGCGAGAACAGGGAAATCTGCAGAATTTCTTCAAGGTTTGATATTTGCCGGCTGAGCGCAGACTCGCTCAGATTCAGCGATTCTGCCGCTCGCGACAGGCTGCCCAGTTCGATGACTCGAATGAAACCCGACAGTTGTTTTCGATCAGGATAGATCACTCTTCTATAAATCCGAACAGAAGTTGAGAATTCAGCAATTTACTTAAAATGGCAGCACACCTAGGTTTCTCCGGCAATAGCGAAACCAAGAAACGTGAAAATTCTGACCGGATCAAGACGGTCTTATTTTCTTCCAGGGAACAGTTCAATGGCAATTCATAATTCCGGCAATCATCAAGCTTTCGACGAAACCTATGACATTGTTGTTGTCGGCTATGGATTTGCCGGTGGTGCGGCGGCGATTGAGGCAGCCGATCTCGGTGCTTCCGTCCTGCTGATTGAGAAAATGCCCGACCCGGGAGGGATTTCGATCTGTGCGGGTGGTGGTATCCGGCTGGCGAAGAATGCGGATGACGCCTACGCCTATCTTCTGGCGACCAGCGATGGCCGGACGGATGAGGCTGTACTGCGGGTGTTTGCAGATGAAGTCGCCAATCTGGAGGGTTATCTGCGCGGGCTGGCGGCGGTAAACGGTGCAAAGGTTGCCGTTCGGGAACGTCAGGGAAATTATCCGTTTCCCGGTGTTGATGCTTGGGGGTTTTTTGAAATCGAGGAAGTTCCGGGCTTTGATCCGCTGATCAGTTATCCGCATGTGCGTGGTCGTGCCGGCGGTCCGGTTGTCTTCAAGGTCGTTGAAGACAACGTCAACAAACGGGATATCGATGTCCGGCTGGATTGTCCGGCACGTCGCCTGATCAAGGGTGCTGATGGCACGGTTCTTGGCATCACTATTGAAGATAAAGGCGTGGTCAGGAATGTGAAGGCCCGCAACGGTGTGATTCTGGCATGCGGCGGTTTCGAGGCTGACCATGAAATGCAGAAGCAATACTGGCAGATGGCCCCGGTGCTGAGTGCCTGCAGTCAGGGAAATACGGGTGATGGTGTCCGTATGGCACAGGATGTCGGCGCGGACCTCTGGCATATGTGGCATTTTCACGGATCATATGGCTTCCGGCATCCCGATCCGGCCTTCCCGAATGCCCTTCGGATGAAGCGTTTGCCGGACTGGACGCCCGGGCGTGCACCGGCTGATGTTCAGATGTCATGGATTGTCGTTGATCAGGGTGGCCAGCGTTACATGAACGAATATCCGCCATATGGTCAGGATACGGGGCACCGGGATATGAATATTTTTGATACGGCGACGCAGACTTTTCCGAGGGTGCCATCGCATGTCATCTTCGACGAAGACGGTCGGAACATGTACCCGATTGGTCAGGCCGTGCAGAATGACCGTTCGGTGGAACCCTATAGCTGGAGCCGGGATAATCTGCAGGAAGTCGATAATGGAATTTTGCAGAAAGCCGACAGTCTTGAAGAACTGGCTGAGATTCTTGAAGTGGGGCTTGAGGAACTCACCTCGACACTGGATCGCTGGAATGCGCAATGTGCCGGGGGGGAGGACAATGACTTCGGACGGCCCACTCAAACGATGACGCCGGTCAGAAAGCCGCCCCTCTATACCGGTAAGGTCTGGCCCGTGGTATCGAATACCCAGGGTGGTCCGCGCCATGATCCCCGGCAACGCGTCGTCACACCGTTTGGTGAACCAATTCCACGACTGTTCGTTGCCGGCGACCTCGGCAGCATCTGGGGATTTCTGTATCTGATTGGCGGGAATCTGGCAGAATGCTTTATTACCGGTCGGATTTCCGCCCGTGAAGCTGTAGCTCTTGATCCCTGGGATATGCAGGAAGCGGCAGAGTGACCTCTGTCGTATGAAACAAGGCAGCCCGGAATCCCGCGATTGTGACAACCGCAGGATTCCGGGCAACCGTAAATCTGATCAGCCGATCAGATTGCCGTCGTCGCGGCGGATGGCGATGACGGAGGAGCGGGGGACTGAGTTGCCGCCGGCCGGCCAGTGACTGCCGCCTTCCTCGCCGGGATGCTGGATGCCGACAAACATGGTCTTGCGATCCGGGCTCCAGGCGATACCGGTGACTTCACATTCCTTCGGCCCGACCATGAAACGTCTGATCTCGCCGGTGACCGGGTCACCGAGCAGCATCTGGTTGTTTCCCTGTCCGGCAAACCCCTTGGCGTTGGAATAATTGCCGTCAGTCTGGATCCAGAGCATGCCCTTGCTGTCGAAGGCAATACCGTCCGGTGAATTGAACATGTTCTCTGCGTTCACATTCTTCGAGCCGGCATAGGCATCGTTATGGACAGTCGGGTTGCCGGCCATGACGAACAGATCCCAGTCGAAGGCGGCGGACATATGGTCACCACCGGCGGGGCGCAGCCGCACGATCTGGCCATAATCGTTGGCTTCACGCGGGTTCGGGCCGCCAACCGGTGTGGCGTCGCCACCGGCATTCGGCTTCTTGCCACGGTTGCGGTTGTTGGTCAGGGCGCAATAGATCTCGGCCTTGTTCGGATTTGCCGCCACCCATTCCGGGCGGTCCATGGTGGTCGCCCCGACCGCTGAGGCGGCAATACGGGTATGGATGCAGATTTCGGCTTTTGACGCCATCCCGGTTGCGGCCGGGGTCAGTTCAACCCATTCGCCTTTGGCGTCGTCGCTGTATTTCGCCACGAACAGCCTGCCGTCTTCCAGCAGTCCGGTGTTGTCACCACCGGATGTGTAGACACCGTCGGAAATGAACTTGTACATGAATTCGCCCCGTTCATCATCGCCCATATAGACGACAACATGACCGTCAGCGGCGAGCACGACTTCGGCGTTCTCATGTTTGAAGCGACCGAGCGCAGTGCGCTTTTTCGGCGTTGCGGTGGGGTTGAGGGGATCGATCTCGACGATATATCCGGCGCGGTTCGGCTCGTTGACATGCTTCGAGATGTCGAAGCGTTCATCGGCGGAGGCCCAGTTATAGTCCCAGTCCTTGAGGCCGACACCGTAACGCTTCAGCTCTGCCGGAACCTTGAAGGTCTCGTCAGAAGAGGAGAAGTAACCGTTGAAATTTTCCTCGCAGGTCAGATAGGTGCCCCAGGGGGTGCGACCGTTGCCGCAGTTGTTCCAGGTGCCGAGGGATTTCGTGCCGGACGGATCGGCGGCGGTTTTCAGCAGGTCGTGGCCGGCGGCCGGGCCGGTGATGTCCATCGGCGTATCAACGGTGATGCGGCGGTTGACCGGGCTGTCCCGGACGATTGTCCATTTGCCGTTCTGTTCAGTAATCTCCACAACTGAAACACCATGACCGGCTTTTGACTTGCGGATGTCATCGGGGGTCTCCGGCTTCTTGTCCTTGCGGTTGCCGTGGATGATGTCGAGGTTCACATATTCGTTGTTCACAACCATGATGGTGCGGTTGCCGTCGGCAAACACCGACATGCCGTCATTGTTGTCGCCGAAGGCAAGTTCCTGGCTTTCGCCGGTGCCACGGCTGGCGGGATCGAAGGCGCTGCCTTTTGACCAGAGCGGATCGCCCCAGCTGACGACAACCTCGGAGGAGAAGCCTTTCGGCAGGGTGATGGTGTCGAGGCTGTTCGCGGCGACCTGATCAAAGCCGATCCGGCCAGCGGCTTCTGCCGGGCGGAGCGCACCTGCACCCATTACGAAGGCCGAGGCACCGAAGGCAAGACCGGCACCGAGGAAGCTGCGTCGTGACAGCGCACGGTCCGCAAGTTTTTCGAATTCGGTGATTTCCGGGCGGGGATAGTTGACCTCGTCAAAATGTTCGAGATCACAGGACGGGGTGGTTCGTCTGGATGTGGTCATGGGTCTGCCTCTCTGGGATCGGGCGCAGGGTTACTGTGCCTCACGATCATGTTTGCGACATGGAACAAAGCCCGCAGCCAGGGTTGCGGGTGCGAGCAGTCTTAATGCTCCTGCATCACAATTTTATGACAGTCCGTAGGATTGCATCATCCCGGATTTGCCGTCACCGGACACAGAAAAGCCCGCCGGTCAGGAGACCGGCGGGCTGGTTCTGCGTATCAGCGGAGGGGTTAAGCGGCCCGTCCGGTGCGGCGCGACTGGCGCGGCGCATTGTTGTTGCGCGGCCGGGCAGCGCCACCGGCACCACCACCACTGCGTTTCGGGCGGCTGCCCTGAAAACGCTTGCCGCCCTGCGGCGGGCGTTTGGCCGGGCTGCGGTCATTGGCAATTTCCGCTGCGTGGTAGGCATGGTCGGAATCAACGTCAATGGTCTGACGGATCGTCCGCTCGATATCCTGCAGATAGGCGCGTTCCTCGTGATCACAGAAGGAGATCGCGATCCCGGATGCACCGGCACGGGCGGTACGTCCGATGCGGTGAACATAGCTTTCCGGATCGTTCGGCAGTTCAAAGTTGATGACATGGGTGACGCCGTCGACATCAATGCCGCGGGCGGCGATGTCGGTGGCTACCAGGGCACGGATCTTGCCGTTACGGAAGCCGTTCAGTGCCCGCTGGCGGGCATTCTGGGCCTTGTTGCCGTGGATTGCATCTGAATCGATGCCGGCATCCTGCAGGTTCTTCGCAACCCGGTCAGCACCATGTTTGGTGCGCGTGAAGATCAGCACGCGATCAATGCCTTCATCTTCGATCAGCTTGTTCAGCAGCGCCCGCTTGTTGTCTTTTGTGACATAGAGAACTTTCTGCGCGATCCGAGCGGCGGTCGTTGCCTCACGGGCGACTTCGGCGCGGAGCGGGTCTTTCAGCAGGCTGTCAGCCAGCCCCTGAATGGCCTTCGGCATGGTGGCCGAGAACATAACTGTCTGGTGTCTGGCGGGAATGGCTGCCGCGATCTTCCGGACGTCGGGGATGAAACCCATGTCGAGCATGCGGTCGGCCTCATCCAGAATGAAGACTTCAACACTGCCGAAACGGACATGGCCCTGACGGACCAGATCCATCAGACGGCCCGGCGTGGCGATCAGGATATGAACGCCCTGGGCCAGTGCCTTGATCTGCGGGCGGATGGAAACCCCGCCAAAGACGACCGAGGAGCGCAGGCGCAGATGACGGCCATAGGAGCGGATGCTGTCGCCGATCTGGCCGGCCAGCTCGCGGGTTGGCGCAAGAATAATTGCCTGCGGCTCGTTCCGGTTGGCACGCTTGTCGAGGTCTGACAGGCGATGCAGCAGGGGCAGGGCGAATGCAGCGGTCTTGCCGGTGCCGGTCTGGGCGACGCCCAGCAGGTCATGGCCTTCGAGCAGGCCGGGGATGGCTTTCGCCTGAATGGGGGTAGGTTCGGTATAGCCTTCAGTATTGAGGGCACGGAGAATGGGTTCGGCCAGATTAAGGCCTGAAAAACCGGTCATATATGTACTTCTTTCGTACGTGAATTGATTTAGCCGCCCGTTCCTTCACAGGGAACAGCCGGTTCGCCAGCACTCTGCAAGCTTTCCCAGCGGGACATGGAAATTGGTCCTCGCCTAACGAAACGCCTGATGATGTCGGAGATAACGCGCCGGAGAACAAAACCTTGAGTTTTATTCCGGCCTGCGATCGGTAATCGACCCGAGAGGAGTGCCGCTGCGGTGCAATAACCACCTGTTGCACTGCGAAGTCAACTGAAATCGTTTAAATAATAACAGGATCAGTCAATTGTGCCTGTCACCGATATATCTCGGTGACGGCCCATAGCGCGGCAATCAGCACAACGTGAATGACGCAGGCAAAGGTATAAAGCAGCAGGGCCCGGCGCAGATCCCGCACGGTCGCCCGTGCCCGCCCCTTGCCGCCGATCCAGTCATCATCAACCATCTGACTGCCATAGCGCCGAGGACCGGCCAGTGCCACATCCAGCGCCCCGGCCATCGCCCCCTCCGGCCAGCCGGCATTCGGTGACCGGTGCTTGCCCGCGTCCCGCAACATCACCCGCAATGCCGCACCGGCACGCGCCCCCGGCGTCGCGATTGCCGCAAGGACCAGAATCAGACCGGACAGGCGGGCAGGAACCCAGTTCAGCAGGTCATCAAGTTTTGCCGCGGTGAAGCCGAACGACCGGTAGCGGTCATTGCGATAGCCGATCATGCTGTCGAGGGTGTTGACCGTTTTATAGACCATGATGCCGGGGAAGCCGAACAGCAGGTACCAGAACACCGGCGCGACGACACCGTCACCGAAGTTCTCGGCCGTGGTCTCGATCCCGGCGCGGGCAACACCGTGGCTGTCCAGCGCATTCGGGTCACGTCCGACGACCTGCGCGATTGCCGTGCGCGCGCCCGGAAGGTCGTCCTTCGACAGGGGGGCGGCAACGGCGGCAACATGGTCATAGAGCGACCGCTGGGCGACAAGGGTTGCAACCAGAAACAGTTCGATCAGCCAGCCGAACGGATGCCAGGCGCTGACCCAGCTGACGGCGACACCAATGGCGGCGGTGGTGGCAACCATGAAGACAACCACCAGAAAACCCCGGATTGCACGATCAACCTGCCCCCTGCTCTCGCGGTTGAGACGGCGTTCCAGCGAGCCGGTAACACGCCCGATGAGGACCACCGGATGCGGCATCATGCGGAACACCCAGCCCATCTCGCCGAACACTGCATCCAGCCCGAGCGCAAACAGCAGCAACAACAGGGGTGCCAGATGCAGGGTCGAGTCAGGGAGCTCAAGAATGTTCATTTCTGCACTATCCGGCGTCGGTCACAGACCGTCAATCGTCGGCTCAAGGTTTACTTCACCGGCAGCACACACGATATAGTTCAGGAACAAAACGAAGGGGATTCTGATGAGTGACAAGATTGGCGTGATGATTTGCGGACATGGCAGCCGGGATGCCGGAGCCTGCACCGAATTTGACGCCCTGTCGGCGGGTATCAGGGTCCGGATGCCGGATTATGAAGTGGAAAGCGGCTATCTGGAATTTGCCCGGCCAATCATCCGTGACGGTCTGGAGAAACTGAAACAGAAAGGCGTGAACCACATTCTGGCCGTGCCGGGCATGCTGATGGCGGCCGGTCATGCAAAGAACGATATCCCTTCGGAGCTGAATAATTTCGCTGCCGAAAACCCGGGCATCAAGGTTGAATATGGCCGCGAGCTGTCACTTGACCCGAAGCTGCTGCGGGCGGCGCGGGAACGCATTGAAGAGGCGGAAGCCACCGCCGGTGGCGATGTCAGCCGGGAAGAAACCCTGCTGATGGTGGTGGGGCGCGGTGCCTCGGACTCCGATGCGAATTCCAACATCAGCAAGATTACCCGGATGCTCTGGGAAGGTATGGGATTCGGCTGGGCCGAGACCTGTTATTCCGGCGTTGCCCATCCGCGTGTCGATGCCGGGCTGAAAATGGCATCGCGCCTCGGTTTCCGGCGCATCATTGTGTTCCCGTACTTCCTGTTTACCGGGGTGCTGATCCGGCGCATCTATGACCAGGCCGATGACGTGGCGGCATTGTATCCGGATGTCGAGTTCATCAAGGCACCTTATCTGAACGACCACCCGCTGGTGCTCGACACCTTCGCGGAACGGGTGCGGGAAATCCTGACCGGTGACAACAACATGAACTGTGCGATGTGCAAATATCGTGAACAGATCATCGGCTATGAAGGCGATGTCGGTGTGCCGCAGGTCGGCCATCACCATCATGTGCAGGGGATCGGCCACGATCACGGTCACCACCACCACGATCACGACCATCATCACCACCACGGACATGACCATGACCACGGCCACAGTCATGGAGACGACCATGACCAGAGGGACAGCAAGGCTGTGAAAAAAGACGTCGCGGACTGATCTGCCTTTCGGCCGGTCCGGGATCTCCGGGGTGACAATGCTTGGGCGCAGGCGATGTTTGACAGTTATCTGATGGTTGACTGGTCAGCCGCGGCAACGCCCCGGACGGGCGCAGACAGCATCTGGTGCTGTCTGTCCGGCCCCGGCATCCGCCCGGTAATGGTCAACCCGTCAACCCGGCAGGCGGCAACTGACTGGATCATCGGAACATTGTCTGGCGAACTGTCGGCGGGGCGTCGCGTTCTCGCAGGCTTTGATTTTCCCATTGGCTACAGCCGCGGTTTTGCCGGGCTTCTGCAGCCTGGCGGTCAACCCTGGCGGGCGACCTGGGATCTGCTGTCGGATATGGTTCAGGACCGGCCGGACAATGCCAATAACCGTTTTGATGTGGCGGCAGACCTGAACCGGCGGTGCAGCGGGCGGGCTTTCCCGTTCTGGGGCCATCCGCATGGCCGTCACTACGGGTTTCTGCAACCGAAGAAGGCTGTCGGATATGGCGAACTTGCGGAGCGGCGACATGCAGATTCGATTGTGCCCGGAACGCAACCTGTCTGGAAACTGCTGGGTGCGGGCTCGGTTGGCAGTCAGGCACTGACCGGTATCGCCCGGCTGCATCAGGTCCGGTTCAGCCCCGCACTCTCTGTCAAAACCCGGGTCTGGCCGTTCGAGACGGGCTGGAGAGAACCGGCAGATGAGGCCCGCATTGTTCTGGCCGAAGTCTATCCGACGCCGCTGGCTGATCCGCCCGAGCCGGGCGAGCCGAAAGACGCCGGACAGGTGCGGGGCGCGGCAAGGCGATTCGCGGCACTTGATGCGGCGGGCGAACTGGCGAAACTGTTCCATCCACCGCAGGGCACGACGCCGGAGATGATTCAGGCGGTCGAGGCCGAGGAAGGCTGGATTCTGGGAGCACCGTTCAATTGGGTGACATGACATACGATTATATCCGCGATCCTGAAGCGATTTACGCGGCTTCCTTTGCGCAGATTCGTGCGGCGGCGGACCTGGCGACCGTTCCGGCAGGTGAACAGCGCATGGCCGAGCGTCTGATCCATGCCTGCGGGATGCCGGATATCCTTGGTGATCTGGTGTTCCGGGGCGGCCCGGCGGCGGCTGGCAGAGCCGCGCTGGAAGCCGGAAAGCCGGTGCTGGTCGACAGCAACATGACCGCTTTCGGGGTGATCCGGCGGTTGCTGCCGGCGGATAATGACGTGATCTGCACCGTTGAGGAGTCAGAAGCCTATGCCATGGCACAGCAGATGCGCACCACCCGGTCTGCGGCGGCGCTGGAGCTCTGGCTGGAGCGGCTGGACGGTGCGGTGGTTGCCATCGGCAATGCGCCGACCGCCCTGTTTCACCTGCTGGAAATGCTGGCTGACGGCGCGCCCCGTCCGGCGGTTATTCTGGGCTTTCCGGTTGGCTTTGTCGGTGCGGCAGAATCAAAGGATGCGCTGATTGCGGACTGCCCGGCAGATATCCCCTTCGCCACCATCCGGGGACGGCGTGGCGGCAGTGCGATGGCGGCGGCTGCGGTCAATGCCATCATGGCGCGGCCACAATGAGCGCCTGGCTGTCCATCGTCGGGATCGGTGAAGACGGGCTGGCGGGGATCACGCCTGCTGCCCGGCGACTGATCGAGGATGCGGAGATGCTGGTCGGCGGTGAACGTCATCTGGCGATGGTTGGTGATCACCCGGCGGAACGCCTGACCTGGCGGGTGCCGCTGACCGATACGGTTGCTGATATCGCTGCGCAGCGGGGCCGCAGGGTTTGTGTTCTGGCGACGGGTGATCCGCAAAGCTATGGCATCGGCGTCACGCTCGGCCGGTCTTTTGATCGCCGGGAAATGATCATCATTCCGCATCTCAGCGCCTTTTCGCTGGCATCGGCGCGGCTCGGCTGGGCGTTGCAGGATGTCCGCTGCCTGACCCTGCATGGCCGTCCGCTGGATCTTCTCAATCTCTATGTTGCACCGGAACAGCGGCTGCTGATCCTGAGTGAGGACCGTCATACGCCGAAACAGGTGGCGGCACGTCTGACGAAACTCGGCTATGGCGACAGCCCGGTCACCGTTCTGTCCAGCATGGGCGGCGAGCGTGAACAGGTCACCGAGGCGGGATCTGCCGCGGACTGGGCAGACGGGCCGGTCAGTGACCTGAACACCGTGGCGGTTGAGTGCCGTGCAGGCCCGGATGCCAGGCTGATCACGCGCGTACCCGGGCTGCCGGACGAGATGTTCATGTCCGATGGCCAGATGACCAAGCGCGAGGTCCGTGCCATGACGCTGGCCGCACTGGCGCCGGCATCCGGTGCCCTGTTATGGGATGTCGGTGCCGGTTCCGGCTCTGTCGGTATTGAATGGATGCGGGCGGCAGACCGGGCGCAGGCAATAGCGATCGAACCGAAGGCTGAGCGGCGGGCCCGGATTGCCGGCAATGCGGCCGCGCTGGGTGTACCGTCATTACAGATCCATGATGGCCATGCGCCCGCCGTACTGGACGGATTGCCCGCGCCGGATGCGATTTTCATCGGCGGCGGCATCACGGCGACAGGTGTCATTTCGGCCTGCTGGGAGGCGCTGAAGCCGGGCGGGCGGCTGGTTGCCAATGTGGTGACGCTGGAGGGCGAGCAGATGATCGGGCGTTATCACGGCACACTGGGCGGCGAGCTGGTTCGCATGAATGTGGCCCGCGCCGAGCCGGTCGGGCCATTTCAGGGCTGGCGGCCGCTGATGGGGGTCACGCAATGGCGGCTGGAAAAATCCCGCAGCTAAAAGACAGGAAGCGGCTGTTTCGTTCTGGTAAATCAGCAATATAGTTCACCCAGGGTTGCTCTATCTAGCTGAAATACTTGCAAAACCCCCGTAAATCGGGCATTCGTCGGCGATGCACAAACAGCTTGTTGAACCACGTATCGTTCTGGCCACCCACAACGCGGGCAAGCTGGAAGAACTTAATGACCTCCTGAAGTCTTACGACATCAAGACGGTTCCGATCGGTAACTGGGATCTGCCAGAGCCGGAAGAGAACGGTAAATCCTTTGCCGAGAATGCCGAGATCAAGGCCGTTGCTGCGGCCTCGGCGACCGGATTACCCGCGCTGGCGGATGATTCCGGGCTGATGGTCGAGGCTCTCGACGGGTTTCCCGGTCTGCAGACAGCCCGGTTCATGGAAACCTGGGAAGAAAAACGCGAAGAGGTAGAGCGCCGCCTCGGCGAGCACAGCAATCGCCGGGCCTCTTACAACTGCGCCCTGGCACTTGCCTGGCCGAATGGCCAGAGCACGGTTTTCATCGGCCAGGCGGATGGCATGATGGTCTGGCCGCCGCGCGGTGACCATCCAAGCTTTGACCCGGTGTTCCAGCCCAACGGCTATACCAAGACCTATGCCGAACTCGGGTATGATGTGAAATCGACGATTGATGCCCGCGCCCAGGCTTTCAAGGCGCTGGCCAAGGGGTGCCTGCAACCGGCGGTCGAGGAAGATGCCTGATGGTTCGGAGGTTCTCCGGCGGGAAACTGGTTGTTGCCAGCCACAACGAACACAAGGTCGGCGAAATCGGTGTTTTTCTAGAACCCTTTGGCGTTGAGACGGTCTCTGCAGGATCGCTCGGGCTGCCGGAACCGGAGGAGACCGGCGACAGCTTTGTCGCCAATGCACATCTGAAGGCAGTGGCGGCGGCCGGTGCGGCGAACCTGCCGGCGCTGGCCGATGATTCGGGCCTCTGTGTTGCAGCCCTCGGCGGCGAGCCGGGCATCTACTCGGCCCGCTGGGGTGGTCCGGAAAAGGATTTCGATCTGGCCATGAGACGGGTGCATGAGGGCATCGGCGCGAATCCGGACCGCAGCGCCTGCTTTGTTGCAGTCCTCTGTCTTGCCTGGCCGGACGGACATACCGACTGTTTTGAAGGCCGGGTTGACGGAACCATCATCTGGCCGCCCCGGGGCGATGCCGGATTCGGTTATGATCCGATATTCCAGCCCGCAGGCGAGAGCCGCAGCTTTGCCGAGATGAGCGGGGCAGAGAAACATGCCGTCAGCCATCGCGCGCGCGCTTTCGACCAGCTCGTTGCAGCCTGCTTTGGCTGACACCTGCCTGCCTGCCTGCGTCTGGCCGGGGGGCTTCGGCCTTTATATCCACTGGCCGTTCTGCGTCTCGAAATGCCCCTATTGTGATTTCAACAGCCATGTCGCCGAGGTGGTCGATCACGATGCCTGGCGGGTGGCCCTCAGCACCGAACTTCGTCACTATGCGGCGCAGACCGCTGGCCGCAGGCTGGACAGTATCTTCTTCGGTGGCGGCACACCCTCGCTGATGGATCCGGCAACCACGAAGGCGCTGATTGATCTGGCACGGAGCCTATGGACGCCTGCCGATGATCTGGAAATCACGCTGGAAGCCAATCCCGGCACCATTGATGCCGCCCGGTTCGCCGACTTCCGCTCAGCCGGCGTTAACCGCCTGTCGCTGGGTGTTCAGTCGTTTGACGATGCGCAGTTAAGGTTTCTCGGCCGGGCGCATGATGCGGCGACTGCGCGGCGGGGTATCGAGGCGGCGCGCCGGTCCTTTGACCGGTTCAGCTTTGACCTGATTTACGCCCGTCCCGGACAGTCAGCCGCTGACTGGTCGGAGGAGATGGAGCAGGCACTTTGCTTCGAGCCGGAACATCTGTCGGTCTATCAGCTGACCATAGAGCCCGGAACAAGGTTCCACACCCTGCATGGCCGGGGTGAGATCGTTCTGCCGGAGGAAGACCTGGCCGGTGACCTGTATGAACTGACCCAAAGCCGGCTGGCCGATGCAGGATTGCCGGCCTACGAGGTTTCAAACCACGCCATGCCGGGCCGTGAATGTCGCCATAATATGGTTTACTGGCGGGGCGGTGATTTCGTCGGCGTTGGCCCGGGTGCGCATGGCCGGCTGACGGATGGCGGAACCATTTTTGCCACCCGCCAGCACCGGGCACCCGAAGTCTGGCTGAAACGGGTGGGGGATGCCGGTCACGCAACGGTCGACCGGAACGCGGTTCCGGTGGCGGAGCGTATCGAGGAGTTGCTGATGATGGGCCTGCGGCTTCGCGATGGCGTCGGGCAGACGAGATTCCGTCAGCAGACCGGCCGAACCCTCGACAGCTGTCTCGACCCGGAACGGATTGCGGCACTGACCGGGGAAGGTCTGGTCACCTTTGATGACAGCCGCCTCGCCGCAACGGCGGCAGGCCGCCAGCGGCTGAACGCGGTACTCGGCTATCTGCTGGGCTGACCGTTCGGTTCACGGATAACCCGGTGCCCGTTCAGTCCTTCAGGAAGGCCAGCAGCGCGGACAGGGTTTCATCCGGCGATTCTTCCGGCAGAAAATGGCCGCAGGGCAATGCCTGACCCGTGACCGTTGTTGCCCGTTCCCGCCAGATATCCAGCAGGGAAAACCGCGACCCCTGTATGCTGCGGTCGCCCCACAGGATATGCACCGGACAGGATATTTTCCGGTCGATATCGGCCTCGTCATGGGTCAGGTCGATGGTGGCCCCGGCGCGGTAATCCTCGCAGGTCGCATGAATCATCGCGGGGTCAGAGAAACAGCGCAGATAGTCCTGCATCACAGCTTCTTCATGGGCTCCGTCGACGGCGGTCCAGCTGGCAAGGGTATGGCGCAGAAAAAATTCCGTATCCGCACCGATCAGCCGTTCGGGCAGGCCGCCGGGCTGGATCAGGAAATACCAGTGATAGCCTTTGGTCGCGACACCCTTGTCGACATGCTGGAACCGGTAGCGTGTCGGCACGATATCCATCAGCACCAGCCGGCTCACCCGGTCCGGATGATCAAGCGCCATCCGGTGCGATACCCGCGCCCCGCGGTCATGTGCGGCAACGCTGAACTGTTCGAAGCCGAGTACGGTCATGACCTCGACCATGTCCTGCGCCATGACCCGTTTGGAATAGGGCGAATGGCTGGCATCGGTGGCAGGTTTCGAGCTGTCGCCATAACCTCGCATATCCGGGCAGATAACGGTGAAATGTTTTGCGAGACCGGGGGCAATCTTGCGCCACAGCAGATGTGTCTGCGGATAGCCATGCAGCAGCAGTAACGGCGGACCGTTGCCGCCAGTCTCCAGATGGATATCAGCACCGGAGGTGGTGATACGCTGTGTCTCAAAACCTTCAATAGTCAGCATCTGATGTGTCCCGGAGACTGATTCTGGTCGGCTATCGTAGCAGAATGAATTCCCGGACGACTAGAACAGGTTGACCAGGGTTTCATAGAAGGGAGCCTTGTCACCGAGGCACTGACTGGCCTTGTTATATTTAGGGGTCTGGTCCCGGCTGATAAACGGGAACTGTTTTTCCAGCCCGGTTTTGATGAAACCGGAGACCTTTTCCATATCCTCTCTCCTGTCCCCGCTGACGGCGGTGTAGAGAATCTCGTTCAGCTCGATTTCCACTTCGGCAAAGGTGCAGCCCCACATCATGAACGATGTGTCGACCTTATCCAGGGTGATCGTCGCAAAAGGCGCGTTTCTGTAGGAGATATAAACCCGCCGGCGTTCCTGCCCGAGGGTAATCTTCTTCTTCAGTTCCCGGATATCGACATCAAGGTCACGCAGAACACCGGCAACATCATGCAGATCCCGGGGTTGTATATAGGGGATCAGATGTTTGAGGTTGTGACCGGCCTTTGTATTGATCTCGAACTTGATTTCGGCCCGGTTCAGGTCGGCTTTCTCGTCGATGTTGCTCATCTTTACCTGCAACAGTCGTCGTCCGTTTTTCGGATTGGCGGGGTCGTCCGGAATGAAGCGGGACCGTATCCTGACACCATGCTGACGGCTGAGAAGGCTGTGCGCGTCATCGTCAAAATACTGATCGGAAAAGAACTCAACAGAGGGGGAAGTTGTGTAATCGGGGTCAATCGCGCTGAGGCTTTTCCGGGTGACATAGGTGTCGACAAGGAAGTTCCAGACCGTCTCGTACTTGTCGAGCGGCATGTTCAGCTTGTACTCGTTTTCGATACGGGAACTTCCTGAAGGCCCGTCATCTAGTGCGACAGCCATAGATGTGATACCGCCTGCTCCGAACATGATGACGGCGACAGCCAGCAGTAAGCCCGGGTAACGACAATGCATGTGTGATTTTCCTCATCTGACAGTGTTCATATTATCCGCCGGAAAGTGGGTGGAAATATGGCAGCCTTGTCTGCCGGGCAGGTGGCCAGGCTGTTACATCCGCCTTTATTTGCCCATCTTGCCGATGGCATGCCTTGCCACCTTCTTCATCACTGTCGGCAGTGCGTAGTCGCTGAAGCGGTCGATGGCAACAAATTCGCCGGTAGCGGGTTTGCGGGATGCCTTCCCGGCCCAGATCGTCAGTTCCAGGTGGAAATGGGTGAAGGTGTGGCGGACGATCCCGGTCAGCGGTCGCCAGCTGGCATCAGCAGGCGCGGCCTTGCGGATTTCGGCCTCGGTCCAGGCCTCTTTCCGCCAGTCTGTGGAGGGGAATTCCATCATGCCGCCGAGCAGCCCTTTTTCAGGGCGCCGGCGCAGCAGGACTGAACCCCGGATATCGGATATCCAGAAAATCACCCCGGTACGGGTTGGTTTGTCGGCCTTCTTTGCCCGGCGGGGCAGATCAGCGGCGATACCGGCTTTTTGTGCCGCACAGCCCGGCCGCCAAGGACAGAGACCGCAGGCAGGCTTGCGCGGGGTGCAGATCGTCGCCCCCAGATCCATCATCGCCTGAGCGAAGTCACCGGCCCGTTTATCCGGGGTCAGCTCGGCCGAGAGACGGCGAAGCTCCGGTTTCACCCCCGGCATCGGCGCTTCCACGGCACGCAGCCGGGCGGTCACCCGCTCAATATTACCATCGACCGGGGATGCCTTGCGGTCGAAGGCAATTGCGGCGACCGCGGCTGCGGTATAGGGGCCGACACCGGGAAGGCGGGCCAGCCCGTCCTCGGTATCCGGAAAGTGTCCGTTATGCTGTGTGGCCACCGCGATGGCGCATTTGTGCAGGTTACGGGCCCGGGCATAATAGCCGAGCCCCTGCCAGGCATGCAGGACCTCGTCGAGATCCGCTGCCGCCAGATCCCCGACGGTCGGCCAGCGTTCGAGGAAGTCCCGGAAGTAGGGGCCGACGGTGGCAACCGTGGTCTGTTGCAGCATGATCTCGGACAGCCAGACATGATAGGGCTCCGGCTTTTTACCGGGCAGGGCGCGCCAGGGCAGCACCCGGCGGTGGCGGTCATACCATTCCAGCAGGCTTCGTTGCAGGTCTTCAGGGGTCATGGCGTCCGCAGGCAAAATTGATTAGGATCAGGATGTAATGGCCAAAGCAAAGAACGTCGAGACGCAATCAGAACCCGGTCGCCGGTTCCGCCCGGTGGCGATAGGTGAATGTGCCGCCGGTATCGGTGATCGCGCCATCCGCAAACGCGGCTTTGCGGAACCAAGGATCATCGCCGAATGGGAACGCATCGTCGGCCCGGATCTGGCGCGGACCAGCCGGCCTGTGAAGCTGGCTGAACGGTCGGGCGCGCTGACCATCAAGGTTGGTGACGGGGCGACGGCCATGCGGCTGACCCATATGACGATCCAGATCACGGAGCGGGTGAACGCCTATTTCGGCTATCGCGCGATCAGCCGGATTTCGGTGTTGCAGGGTGTGCTGCCCCGGACCCGCGCCGGTCACAGGCGGGAAAAACCGGCGCTGAAGCCGGTTCCCGAGGCCGTCGCCCGCGAGATCGACCTGGCAACAAGCGCCGTGCCCGACGACAAACTGAAGGATGCATTGCGCCGGCTGGGCCGGGCAATTGCCGCGGACCCGACGAAAACGTGATGCCCGGTTCTGCCTGATGCCACAAAGCTGCCTGAATCTGACGGCAAAAGCCGCTTGCTTGTGGCGGGAAAACGCCATTTCTATAGTCTGAAAAATGCAGGAGTTAATTCATGTTACGCAAGTTTGCCCTGATGGCCGTCTGTCTGGTTGCGTTCGCGGCCCCGTCTGCGGCACAGGACCTGAAGCAGATGCTGGCCGACAAGGTAATGGGCGACCCGAACGCGCCGGTTACGATTGTCGAATTTTCCTCCTTTACCTGCCCGCATTGCGCGACGTTTCATCGCGAACATCTGGACAGCGTGAAGAAAGAGCTGATTGATACGGGCCGGGCAAAACTGATTTTCCGCGACTTTCCGCTGGATCGCCGGGCGCTTGCGGCGGGCATGATGGCGCGTTGCGTTGATCCGACCGGCGGCCCGCGTTATTTCGGCACCGTGGAAATCCTGTTCAAGTCACAGGGTCAGTGGGCGGTGCGCGATGAAGACCAGTTTATAAACGAGATGCTGAAAATTGGCCGTATTGCCGGGATCAATGGTGAGAGCCTGAAAACCTGCCTTGAAAACACCGAACTTCAGGACGGCATTCTTGCGGCCCAGCAGGAAGGTGTTGAACTCTACAAGGTCAATGCGACGCCCAGTTTCGCCGTCTATGGCAAAGACCGCACGGATGCTGTTACTCTCGGTGGCGGCGCGGATGTCCTGAAGAAGCTGACAGACGCCGTTGAAGACAAGACAAACTGACGCAAGCCGTCAAAACCCGCCACTCTCTCGGGGGAGAGAGAATGGCGGGTGGCTGCAAGCATAGGGGACAGGTGGATCTTTGCGGTTCAACCGGCTGAAACTTACCGGCTTCAAGTCGTTCGTCGATCCGACGGAGTTGCAGATTGCACCGGGTGTTACCGGTGTGGTCGGCCCGAACGGCTGCGGTAAATCCAATCTGGTTGAAGCCCTGAAATGGGTGATGGGCGAGACCTCTGCCAAGCAGATGCGTGGCGGCGAGATGGATGATGTCATCTTTGGCGGCAGCCAGTCGCGCCCGGCCCGCAATGTCGCCGAAGTGCTGATCGAACTGGATAACACCGACCGCACAGCTCCGGCCATGTTCAACGATTCTGACGAATTGCAGGTCACCCGGCGGATCACCCGGGGGCAGGGGTCGGTCTACAAGGTCAATGGCCGGGAAAGCCGGGCGCGGGATGTGCAGTTGCTGTTCGCAGACGCGGCCACCGGTGCACGCTCGACCGCGCTGGTCAGTCAGGGGCGGATCGGTGCCCTGATCGCGGCAAAACCGACGGATCGCCGGTCCCTGCTGGAGGAAGCTGCCGGTATCACCGGCCTGCATTCCCGGCGGCATGAGGCAGAACTGCGGCTGCGTGCGGCAGAAACCAATCTGGAACGGCTGGAAGATATCGTTGCAACCATCGAGACCCAGCTGCAAAGCCTGAAGCGTCAGGCCCGGCAGGCGATCCGCTATCGCAATCTTTCCGAACAGATCCGCAAGGCCGAGGCCACAGTGCTGCATTTGCGCTGGACGCTGGCGTCCGAGAATCTCGACAAGGCGCGGGCAACCTTTGGCGAGTTGCGCAATACGGTCAACGACCTGACCCGCGCCGTTGCCGGTGCCTCGACACAACAGACCGGGGCGGCCGCCCAGTTGCCGGACCTGCGCCAGGCGGAGGCGGAGGCAGCAGCGATTGTCCAGCGGCTGACCCTGGAACGGGAACGGCTGGATGCGGATGAACAGCGTGTCTCCGTCGCCCGCCGGGAGACCGAGAACCGGATTGCCCAGATCGGTCGTGATGCAGAACGCGAACAGGCGCTGGCAAGTGATGCCACCGCAGCCATTGAACGGCTGACCGCGGAATCGACGACCATCGAGGAAGCCCGAGCCGGCGAAAGCGAGGCCCAGGCAACAGCGCAGTCAACGGTGACGGCAGCCCGCGAGAAAGTCACCGGGCTGGAGAGCCAGCTGGATGGACTGACCACACGGCTTGCCAATGAGGAAGCCACAAGGGTCGAGACCAACCGGCGGATTGCCGATCTGGAAAACCGCCTGCGCCGCGCACTCACCCGGCTGGAGGAAACAGAAAAGCAGATCGCGGCTGTCGAGGCCGATGCGGTGGCCGCCGGCCAGCTTGAAGACAGCGAAAAGGCGGAAGCTGCCGGGCTGGAAACCGTGGCCGCGGCTCGCACGGCACTGGAAGCGGCAGAGAAAGCCCGCGCCGGAGCTGAACAGAAACGCAGCGTGGCCGTTGAGGCACAGCAGGAAATCAATGCCGGAATGGCGGTATTGCAGGCTGAGGAAAAGGCCCTGACCCAGGTGCTGGGCAGCAGCTCTGACGACCTGTTCCCGCCGCTGATTGACGCGGTCACGGTACCGAAGGGGCTGGAAACGGCACTGGGTGCTGCGATCGAGGAACTTGAACTGCCACTGGATGAGGCGGCCCCGAAACACTGGCGGACATTACCGGCCTGTTCCGAGCGGGCAGAATTGCCTGCCGGTGCGGAACCTCTCGGCAAGGGTGTCGATGCACCGCAGGCTCTGGCCCGGCGCCTGGCGCAGATCGGCCTGGTGGCCGATGTCGCGACAGGTGACCGGCTGCAGTCCGATCTCGCCCCCGGCCAGCGGCTGGTGACCCGCGACGGGGCGTTCTGGCGCTGGGATGGCTATCGGGTCCGGGCAGATGCGCCGACGGCCGCTGCCATCCGCCTGCAACAGCGCAACCGGCTGAAGGAGTTGCGCGGCCAGATTGAACAGTCCGCTTCCCGGCAGGCGGTGGCTCTCGAAGCCGCTGAACAGGCAAAGCAGGCGGCGACCGGTGCGCTGGCCGACGAACAGGCTGCCCGCCAGCATCTGCGCAATGGCGAGCAGGATCTGGAGATCGCCCGGGCGACAGCAGCCCGCCTGCGGGAAAAGGCGGCGGCAACGACGACCCGGCTGGATGCGCTGCGGGAGACCGCAACCACCTTGCAGGCTGAACGCAACGAGATTTCAGCCGCGCTGGAGACCGCCCGCGAGGCACAGGCAAAGATGAGCGATGGTGCGGCGCTGGTCGAACAGGCCAATCGTATCCGGAGCGACCTGGCGGAAGCGCGCAACATGCTGCTCGCAGCCCAGAGCCATCTGGATGGCCTGATGCGCGAGGCGGCGGAACGCCGGCGCCGCCTTGAGTCCATCGCGGCGGAACGGAAAAGCTGGTCTGACCGGGCGGGCGGGGCGACCTCGCGCCTGAAGGAACTGGCAGAGCGGCTGGATGAGGCGAAGCAGAAGCTGGAACTGATCTCGTCGCAGCCCGGTGAGATCAATGACAAGCGCCGTGCCCTGTCCGGGCAGCTTGAGATGGCAGAGGTGAACCGGCGCGAAGTCGCCGACAGGCTGGCGGTTGCCGAAACCGGGCTGGGTGAAGCCGACAAGCAGCTCCGGCAACTGGAGGCCGCCCTGTCGGAAGCCCGCGAATTGCGGGGGCGTGCCGAGGCCAGTGTTGAACATGGTGATAACGAGTTGCGTGATCTGGCCCGCCAGATCCGCGAACGGCTGGAAACCGGCCCGCAGACATTGCCACGAATTGCCGAACTGGATCCGGACAAGCCGCTGCCAACGTCGGATGAGGCAGAGCGCCGCTTCGAGCGTCTGCAGCGCGAACGCGATAATATGGGACCGGTCAATCTGCGCGCAGAACAGGAAGCGACTGAACTGACCGAGCAGATGGAAACCATGCTGTCGGAACGGGAAGACCTGACACGGGCAATTGCCAAGCTGCGGCAGGGCATTTCTGCCCTGAACAAGGAAGGCCGGGAGCGGCTGCTGGCCAGTTTCGAGACGGTCGACCGGAACTTTCAGGAACTGTTCATCCGCCTGTTCGGCGGCGGACGGGCACATCTCAGCCTGACGGAATCCGAGGATCCGCTTGATGCCGGTCTTGAAATCATGGCCAGCCCGCCGGGCAAGCGGCTGCAGGCGCTGTCGCTGCTGTCCGGTGGCGAGCAGGCGCTGACGGCCATTGCGCTGCTGTTTGCCGTCTTCCTGACAAACCCGGCGCCGATTTGTGTGCTGGACGAGGTCGATGCGCCGCTTGATGATTCCAACGTCGACCGCTTCTGCCGTCTGGTCGAGGAAATCGCCAAGACCTCCAACACCCGCTTCATGGTGGTCACCCACCATCGCATGACCATGGCCCGCATGGACCGCCTGTTCGGTGTCACCATGGGCGAACGCGGCGTCAGCCAGCTGGTCAGCGTTGACCTGATGACCGCCGAAAAACTTCGCGATGCGGTCTGATGCCGATATGTTCAGGCAGGTGATTGCGTTCGTGGCCGGTTTTTTGACACAGATGAACACAGGTGAACACGGGCAGGCGAGATGGTGTGATCTGTCTGATTTTGCTCAGGATCTCGATCCTGAGCATGGCAAGAATGGTTATGCCCGCTTCGCGGTAAAGATAACCCGGCTGTTATCATCCCGTCGAAAGACGGGTCTCGTGCTTAAGATCTGTGCCGGGGTGCTGCCAAAATCGATCCGGGCTCCTGCGTAACCCTCGTCACCCCGCTTATCTGCGTTCATCCGTGTTTATCTGTGTCACAAAACCCCCCGCCGGTGAGGGCGGGGGGCGGGTGCCGGTTGAGGCGGCGTTGTGACTATTCGGCGGCGGCGGCTTTTGAGTGTTTCCGCACTTCGACGTCGTAGTCGGCCATCATGTTCTTGCAAATATCACCGGGAGTGAACCTGTAGGGGCCGATTTCGCTGACCGGGGTAACTTCCGCCGCGGTGCCGGTCAGGAACACTTCCTGTGCCTTCTCGAAATCTTCCAGCCTGATGACCCGTTCGATGACTTCATAGCCACGGGCTTTCGCCAGCGCGATGACCGTCCGGCGGGTGATGCCGTCGAGGAAGCAATCGGGTATCGGCGTGTGAATCTTGCCGTCGATGATCAGGAAGATATTCGCCCCCGTCGCTTCCGCCACCTGACCGCGATAATCCAGCATCAGGGCATCGTCATAGCCATCCCGTTCCGCATCATGCTTCGACATGGTGCAGATCATGTACAGACCGGCAGCCTTGGAATTTGTCGGTGCCGTGTCCGGTGCCGGGCGACGCCATTTCGAGATCTGCAGCCGGATGCCTTTCATGCGGGCTTCCGGGGTGAAATAGCTCGGCCATTCCCAGGCGGCGATGGCAACATTGATGCGGTTATGCTGGGCCGACACACCCATCATCTCGCTGCCCCGCCACGCGACCGGGCGGATATAGCCGTCATGAATGCCGTTCTTCAGGCAGGTCTCGTGACTGGCCGCATTCAGCTCGTCAACACTGTAGGGGATGTCGAAGCCAAGGATCTTGCCAGACTTCACCAGACGCTCGGTATGTTCGGCCAGCTTGAAAATCTGTCCGGCATACATGCGCTCACCTTCGAAAACACAGCTTGCATAATGCAGGCCATGCGTCAGAACATGGACTTTGGAATCACGCCAGTCCACGAATTCGCCGTTGTACCAGATCAGGCCGTCACGGTCGTCAAATGGAATCATTGCCATCTTTTTTGTTTCCGGCTGTTAGAATATGTCGCGTTTGCGAGTTTGGTTGTAACATTCCACTGGAGAATAAGTCAACAGTGCTGACCAATTATTTCCATGCGTAGTACACATGCCTGATATCAAATCCACGAAACCCTCCGGCGTAAACCCGCTTTTTCTCCGGGAGGAGGAATTGCGGCAGGGAATCGAGCTGCTGTTTTACGCTTATCGCGACTTTACCGCAGGCCCTGATGCCATTCTGGCGGAGATTGGTCTGGGCCGCGCGCATCACCGTGCGATCTATTTCATTGGCCGCAATCCGGATATTACGGTGAGCGAACTGCTCGCCATTCTGCGTATCACCAAGCAAAGTCTGTCGCGTGTTCTGGGGCAGCTGGTCCGGGAGGGCTATGTCTCGCAGCGCACTGATGAAGTTGACCGGCGAAAGCGCCTGCTGTGCCTGACCGAGCAGGGCGACGCGCTGGAACGCCGCCTGACCGCCGACCAGCGTGCCCGGATGGCCCGCGCCTATCGCGAGGCCGGGGCAGAGGCGGTTGACGGGTTCCGCAGTGTCCTGCTGGGCATGATTGATGACTCCGCCAGTGTTTCGGCAACCCTGAAGGATGATGCAGACCCGCCGGATGGTCTGCCGACGCGGCTGCGGCGGGCCTGAACAGACGGCGATGACCGAGGACGCGCCCCATATTCTGGTTGTTGATGACGACACCCGGCTCCGCAATCTTCTGACCAAATATCTGACGGATAACGGCTTCATGGTAACGTCCGCCGGGGATGCGGCGGATGCGCAGCAGAAATTGCAGAATTTCGCCGTTGATCTGGTGGTGCTTGATGTGATGATGCCGGGAAAGAGCGGTTTCGAGCTGACCAGTGATCTGCGGAAGACGAGTACGGTGCCGATTCTGTTGCTGACCGCGATGGGGGAGAACGAGAACCGTATCGAAGGTCTTGAGCGGGGAGCGGATGATTATCTCACCAAGCCGTTCGAGCCCCGGGAACTGGTGCTGCGGATCAATTCCATTCTGCGGCGCGTCGGTCCGCCGGACTCGCCGCCGGAAGTTGTCGATAACCGGGTCTGGCTGGGCCGGTTCCTGTTCGATACCGGGCGCAGCATGCTGTATGAAGACGGACAGCCGGTACATCTGACCTCCGCCGAGAGTGCGTTGCTGCAGATCATGGCGACCCGGCCCGGTGAAACCCTGTCGCGGGAAATGCTCTGTGAGGCAGCGGGTCTTGATGCGGACAGCCGGGCGATTGATGTTCAGGTGACCCGCCTGCGCCGGAAGTTTGAGGAAGACCCGAGGATGCCGCGATATCTGCATACTGTGCGTGGACAGGGCTATGTCCTGAAGCCGGGGCGGGCATGAACTCTCTCAAGCGTTTCCTGCCGAAATCCCTGCTCGGGCGAGCCGTCCTGATTATCGTGATGCCGCTGATTTTGTTACAAATTGTGGCGACAGCGATTTTCTTTGAAACGCACTGGGATACGGTAACCCGGCGGCTGGCGAACGGGGTAGCCGGTGATGTGGCAATCATTCTGGATCACATGCGTGACTATCCGGGGCCAGAGAATCAGGCCTGGATCATCAAGCGTGCCCGCGACCGGATGGAACTGCTGGTCGAGATGAGCCCGGGCGAAATTCTGGAAAACCGTCATCACCAGGATGATTTTGGCATGATGGGCCAGGCGCTGGCGAAATCGCTGGAGGAACGGGTGCGCCGTCCCTTTGAGCTGAACCCGGAGGAGGACGACCGCCAGATTCTCATGCGTATCCAGATGTCGGACGGTGTGATGACCGTGCTGGCACCGCGCAAGCGGCTGTTCAGCTCGACCACCTATGTATTTGTTATCTGGATGGTTGGCACATCGCTGATCCTGTTTGCGGTGGCGATGATCTTCATGCGCAATCAGGTTCGTCCGATCCGCCGGCTGGCAGTCGCGGCGAAGGCGTTTGGTCTGGACCGTGAAGTTCCCCGATTCAAGCCGGAGGGGGCGTCGGAAGTCCGCGAGGCAGCGATTGCCTTCATGGAGATGCGTGACCGGATCAAGCGCCATATCCAGCAGCGTACCGACATGTTGTCCGGCGTCAGTCATGATCTGCGCACGCCGCTGACCCGCATGAAGCTGGAAGTTGCCATGCTGGGCGCGGGCGAAGCGGCGGACTCGCTGAACGAAGATATCCTTGAGATGGAGCATATGATCGAGGGCTACCTCGCCTTTGCCCGGGGGGAAGGGCGGGAGGAGCCGGCGATGGCCGACCTGCGTGAACAGCTGGCTGACGTGGTCAGCCGCAACCAGCGTAGTGGCGAAGCGATTGACCTGCATGTCGAAGGCGATATCCGCCTGCCGCTGAAGCGGGTTGCCTTTCGCCGGGCGGTAACCAACCTGATTGCCAATGCCCTGCGTTATGCCGGACATGTCAGCCTGCGGGCCGGGCTTCGCCGGCAGTCGGTCGAAATCATCATTGACGATGACGGGCCAGGGATTCCGGATGACCAGCTGGCAGAAGTCTTCAAACCTTTCGTTCGCCTTGACCAGTCGCGCAACCCGGAAACCGGGGGTGTCGGTCTCGGCCTGACCATTGCCCGTGACATCATTCGCGGGCATGGCGGCGATATTGATCTGTCGCGCTCCCCCCAGGGCGGGCTGCGTGCCCGTATCCGGCTGCCGCTGCTGGCAGAGTAGGCAACAGCAGGGAGTGCATTTCAGATATTCTGCGCTATATCAAAGCAATGAAACCTGATCTGACGCCCCCCAGCCTCGAAGACCTCACCGCTCTCGCCGAACAGGCGCTTGAGACCATTCCCCCGGCGCTGCTGCGCTATACATCGGGCGTTGCCGTGCTGGTTGAAGAACTGCCGGATGACGAGATTTGTGCGGAACTCGAACTCGACACACCGTTTGATATTCTCGGCCTTTATAACGGTGTGCCATTCGGCGAACGTGAAGGCGGTGGCGTAGCCCAGCAGCCGGACATGATTTTCCTCTATCGCCGTCCGATCCTCGATTACTGGTGCGAAACCGGCGAGGAACTGGGCCATGTTGTCCGCCATGTGCTGATCCATGAAATCGGTCACCATTTCGGGTTGTCGGATGAAGATATGGACCGGATCGAGAATGATTCGGACTGAACCGGCATAATCCATAAAAATCGGGACATTGCGTCCCGGATATGACTTGCTGCCCGGCATGATCCTCCCGATGATCCGGCATGAATGATTTATCGCAGGACAGTCTTCGGGGATCGGCACTGGCAAAATCGCTGGCTGTCCTCAAGGTCGTGGCGGCCGGCTCGGGTCCGGTATCACTGGCGGAGATCGCCCGCGAGCTTGATATGCCGCGCCAGACCGCGCACCGCCTGACAGGACAGCTGCTGGAAACCGGTCTGCTGCAGCGCGATCCGGAGAAGGATCACTATCTGGTTGGTCATCGTGCCATTGATATCGGACTGGCAACCCTGCAGGCCGGGGCGCGGATTGCGCCGGTCGATGCGATCATGCGCCGGCTGGTGGCGGACATAAACGAGACCTGCAATCTCGGCGTCATGGACCGTTCGCAGGTGCTCTATATTCATCGTGTTGAATGTGACTGGCCGCTGCGGATGCAACTGGCTGCGGGCAGTCACGTCTCTCTGCATGCGACAGCGATGGGAAAGCTGTTTCTCGCCTGGCTTCCGAAGCGGATACGCCAGCGACTGATCGCCGGGCCGCTGGAACGCTATACGGAGAATACGATCACTGACAGGTCTGCACTGGAAGACCAGTTTCAGCTGATCCGCAGTCGCGGCTATTCCTTGAACCATGAAGAAAACATGACCGGACTGATCGGCATTGCAGTGCCGATCCCGGACGCTGAGGGGCGCCCGCTGGCGGCGCTGTCCGTGCATGCGCCGGTCTTCAGGCTGCCGCTTGGCCGCGCACAGGAACATTTTCAGCGCCTGAAGATTGCCGCAGAGGATCTTTCAGAATGCTACCGGATATCAGAAACAGACGAGGAGACATGATCATGACAAGGCAACAGGCCATTACAGTCCACCCGGTCTCCGGCGTGATCGGGGCAGAGATACGGAATGTCGATCTGACGGGCATCACCGACAGCGACTTTGCGATGCTCTATGCCGCCTGGCTGGAGCATCAGGTGGTGCTGGTCCGTAACCAGCGGCTTGATGACAGCAATCTGGTCGCGTTCAGCCAGCGGTTCGGTGACCTGGATATCGCGCCGCCGAATGAAAACGGCCAGCGCCATGCCTCCGGCTTTGCCGAGGTTTTCGTTGTCTCCAATGTGATCGAGAAAGGGGAGGCAATAGGCAGTCTGGGCGCAGGCGAGGCCGTCTGGCACACAGATATGAACTATCTGCCGGCCCCGCCGATGGCCAGCATGCTGTATTGCCTGGAGACCCCGCCGGCTGGCGGCAAGACCGGTTTCATGAATATGTATGCCGCCTATGAGGCCCTGCCGGACGACCTGCGTCAGCGCATTGACGGCTTGCAGATCAAGCATGATTCCACCACCAACAGTGCCGGATACCGTCGGCAGGGTGCGGATGAGGTGGACGACGTCACCACATCGCCGGGGCAGCATCATCCGATTGTGCGCTATCACCCGGAGACCGGCCGCCCGGCGCTTTATCTCGGTCGGCGGCTTTATGCCTGGATTGTCGGGATGACTGCGGCGGAGTCAGATATCCTGCTGGATGAACTCTGGGCCCATGCGGCGCGTGAGGAATTTGCCTGGCATCACAGCTGGCAGCCGGGCGATCTGCTGATCTGGGATAACCGATGCACCATGCATCGCCGTGACCCGTTTGATCCTGCGGCCCGCCGCATCATGCACCGTACCCAGATCAGAAGCCGGGCGGGCGAGCCGTTTTCCGGCAGCCGACGGGTCGCGGCATGAAGGCGATTGTTGTCAGGGCCTATGGTGGGGCCGAACAGCTTGTGCTCGCAGATATGCCGGTGCCGTCCCCCGGTGCCGGCGAGGTGCTGGTCCGCCAGTCCGTTGCCGGGCTGAACTTCATCGATATCTATGTCCGCTCCGGCCTGTATAAAAAGTCTGATACCTATGCCCAGACCCTGCCCCTGATTATCGGGATGGAGGGTGGCGGTATCGTCGAGGCGCTGGGTGACGGGGTGCAGGATCTGGCGGTTGGCGACCGGGTGGCCTATTGCCTGAACCTCGGATCCTACGCCGAGTACGCTGTGGTACCGGCCTGGAAACTGACATCCGTGCCGGAGCCGGTCGGTCTGGATGTGGCGACGGCCCTGATGTTGCAGGGCTCGACCGCGCATTATCTTACCCATTCCCTGTTTCCGCTGCAGCCGGGACAGATCTGCCTGTTCCATGCCGGGGCCGGTGGTGTCGGGCAACTGGCGATCCAGCTGGCCAAAATCCGCGGGGCGACAGTGATAACAACGGTGGGATCACCGGAGAAAGCCGTCATTGCCCGTGACCGGGGTGCCGATCATGTGATTCAGTATAATGAAGAGAATTTTGCCGAGAGGGTAGCAGAGATCACCGGCGGTGAGGGCGTGCATGTGGTCTATGATTCTGTCGGCAGGGCGACATTCGAGAGTTCACTGAAATCACTGCGCAAGCGGGGGACGCTGGTGAATTTCGGTGCGGCATCAGGGCCGGTTGAGGCGGTCTCGCCGCTGGGTCTTGCGGAAGCCGGTTCCGTCTTCTTCACCCGTCCCCATCTGGCAGACTATATCCCCGATGCAACCACCCGGCGGGCGCGGGCAACTGACCTGTTCCGGCTGTATGATGGGGGACAGCTGACCGTCACACTGGACCGCCGCTGGCCACTGGCCGAAGCCGCCGCCGCCCAGCGCGCCCTGGAAGGACGGCAAAGCCGGGGCAAGCTGCTGCTGGATATCTGAGGTTCAGAGGTAGAAATTGAGGGCTACAGCGCCCGCTTCAGGATCACCCCTTGACCATCACCGATGTCATCCCGGACTCGGATCCGGGACCCAGCCACGGGTCAGAAGACCACCTCGGCTGGGTCCCGCCTATCGGCGGGATGACATGGAGAGGTGTTTGCTGACAGAGGTTCTGAACCGGGTTCAGGTCGAGGAAGCAGGGAACCGGTAAAGACAGAGGGAAATCAGGCCGTTCAGTGCAGTTCAGCCCGTACTTTCTGGCGCAGGATGTCAATGGGCACGCGTTTGGTGCCGGACTGGAAATGCCAGTAGGTCCAGCCGTTGCAGGCCGGTGCACCCTGGACGGCGGCGCCGACCTTGTGGATCGAGCCGCGGTGGTCAGAGGAAATGATGGTGCCGTCGGCGCGGACGCGGGCGCTGACATGTTCGCGGCCATCGGTCAGCACGTCGCCGGGCTTCAGCAGGCCGCGTTCGACCAGCGTACCGAAGGGGACGCGGGGTTCGTTGCGCTTCGACGGTGTGGAGAGCAGCGAGATATCGCCGGTGCGTTTGATTGTCTTCAGTCGTTCTGTGGCGAGGGTCACGTATTCCTGCTCCCGTTCGAGGCCGATATAGTTCCGGCCGAGTTTTTTCGCGACGGCACCGGTTGTTCCGCTGCCAAAGAAGGGGTCGAGCACCACATCACCCGGCTCTGAACAGGCCAGTATGATGCGGTACAAAAGTGATTCAGGTTTCTGTGTGGCGTGGGCTTTCCTGCCCTCTTTCTTCAGGCGCTCGCCGCCGCTGCAGATCGGCAGCAGCCAGTCGGAGCGCATCTGGAGATCATCGTTCAGCGCCTTCATGGCGTCGTAGTTGAAGCGATATTTCGCGTCCTGCCCCTTTGAGCACCAGATCATCGTCTCATGCGCATTGGTAAAGCGGCGGCCGCGAAAATTCGGCATCGGGTTGGTCTTGCGCCAGATCACGTCATTGAGAATCCAGTAGCCGAGATCCTGCAGGGTCGCGCCAACCCGGAAAATATTGTGGTAGGAACCGATGACCCACAGTGATCCGTCATCTTTCAGGATACGTCTTGCGGCTGTCAGCCAGGCCGTTGTGAAGTCATCGTAGACTTTCAGGCTCTCGAACTGGTCCCAGGCATCCTCGACCCCGTCCACCCGGCTGTTGTTCGGGCGCAGCAGTTCGCCGCCCAGCTGCAGGTTATACGGCGGGTCGGCAAATATAAGATCAACGGACTTTTCCGGCAGCGCATTCATCATTTCGATGCAATCGCCGGCAAGCACTTGATTCAAAGGTAATTTCGGTTCGTTCTTTCTCATGACCGGACATTGAGTCCGGCTGATTCAACGGTCAATATTTATTTATAGTTAACAGTAAGTAAACACAATATATAGTATTTCTTATGTAATTATCGCAGCAATCGGCTTAAAACTCCTACGGTGATGCGGTGTAATACCATGCTTTATTATGGCGGCATGATGCTGCGCCGTTCCGTAACCGGCATTCCGGGCCCAGCCATAGCCGGGATAGGTTTCCGCCAGTTCACCCATCAGCCGGTCACGGAAGACCTTGGCAACCACCGAGGCGGCGGCGATGGAGAAGCATTTGCTGTCACCCTTCACAATGGCCTGTGCCGGGCAGGGCAGTTCGGGCAGGCGGTTGCCGTCGACCAGGGCGAAAGCCGGGGCAACCGGCAGGTTAGCGGTGGCCCGCTGCATGGCGAGGTAAGTGGCGTTGAGAATGTTCAGTTCGTCAATTTCGGTAACATCCGCCATGCCGACACCCACCAGCGCCGTCCCGGTGATCTGGTCAAACAGCATGTCCCGCCGTTTTGCCGTCAGTTTCTTGGAATCATCCAGCAGGGCCAGCATGTCAGCGGCCAGGTCGGTCTCGCCAAGGATGACGGCGGCGGCGACAACCGGCCCGGCCCAGGGACCGCGACCGGCTTCGTCAATGCCGGCAACGGGATGTGCGGCGCAGCGTTCAAAAGTGAAATCAGGCATCGCCGGAGTGTAGGAAATTCCGGGATGTTTCACCATACCCGCCGTTTCCCGGTCAGCGCGGAAATGAACGGATCTGTCATAATCCGCACGCGCCTGCATTTCCCCTGATAAGTCCGCGTGACCGGGGCCCCCGGCTTTGATAAATAGCCGTTCATGAC
The DNA here is from genome assembly GCA_040219025.1 of Rhodospirillales bacterium. Taxonomy (GTDB): domain Bacteria; phylum Pseudomonadota; class Alphaproteobacteria; order Rhodospirillales; family HT1-32; genus HT1-32. The sequence continues at coordinate 84,406 of JAVJTE010000027.1, forward strand.
AAAGCTCTCGCATATCAGAAATTTCGCGATCATCGCTCATATCGATCATGGCAAGTCGACGCTGGCCGACCGGCTCATCCAGACCTGCGGCGGCCTGACCCTGCGCGAGATGCAGGAGCAGGTGCTCGACAACATGGATATCGAGCGCGAGCGCGGGATTACCATCAAGGCACAGAGTGTCCGGCTGGATTATACCGCGAAGGACGGCGAGACCTATCAGCTCAACCTGATCGACACGCCGGGTCATGTGGATTTTGCCTATGAAGTTTCCCGCTCGCTGGCGGCCTGCGAAGGCTCGCTGCTGATTGTTGATGCGACGCAGGGTGTCGAGGCGCAGACACTGGCCAACGTCTATCAGGCCATCGACAACAACCACGAAATTGTACCGGTCCTCAACAAGATCGATCTGCCGGCGGCAGAGCCGGAACGGGTGCGCGAGCAGATCGAGGATGTCATCGGTATCGATGCGTCGGAGGCCGTCATGACCTCTGCCAAGACCGGCATCGGCATTGAGGACGTGCTGGAAGCCATTGTTACCCGCCTGCCCGCACCGGAAGGCGATGTGACCGCGCCGCTGAAGGCGTTGCTGGTCGACAGCTGGTATGACCCCTATCTGGGCGTCATCATCCTTGTCCGGGTGATGGAAGGCGAAGTCCGCAAGGGCATGAAGATCAAGCTGATGTCGACCGAAGCCGTGCACCCGGTCGAACAGGTCGGCGTCTTCCGGCCCAAGAAGGAAATGTCACAGAGCCTGAAAGCCGGCGAGGTGGGTTTCATCACCGCCGGTATGAAGCAGGTGGCGGATTGCCAGGTTGGCGACACGATCACCGAGGAAAAGCGCCCGACCGCCAAGGCACTGGCCGGGTTCAAGCCGTCAATCTCGGTTGTCTTCTGCGGCCTGTTCCCGGTCGATGCAGATGATTATGAGGATCTGAAGGATGCGCTGAGCAAGCTGCGCCTGAATGATGCCAGTTTTGAATATGAGGTTGAATCCTCCGCCGCCCTTGGTTTCGGCTTCCGCTGTGGTTTCCTTGGCCTGCTGCATCTGGAGATCATTCAGGAGCGGCTGGAGCGCGAATTCGACCTGGACCTCATCACGACCGCGCCAAGCGTCGTCTATCGTCTGCATATGAATGGCGGCGAGATGATCGAGATGCACAACCCGGCGGACATGCCGGATGTGACGAAGATCAACTTTATCGAAGAACCCTGGATCAAGGCGACGATCCTGACCCCGGATGAATATCTCGGTGGTATTCTGGGTCTCTGCACCGAACGGCGTGGCGAACAGATGGAACTGACCTATGCCGGCAACCGGGCCATGGCGGTCTATCGTCTGCCGCTGAACGAAGTGGTGTTCGATTTTTATGACCGGCTGAAATCCATCACCCGGGGCTATGCCAGCTTCGACTATCAGCTCGACAAGTATATTGAGTCGGATCTGGTGAAGGTCTCGATTCTGGTGAATGCGGAACCGGTCGATGCGCTGTCCTTCCTGACCCACCGGGGACAGGCGGAGGCACGCGGTCGCCAGATCTGCGAGCGGCTGAAAGACCTGATCCCCCGGCAGCTGTTCAAGATTGCCATTCAGGCGGCGATCGGCGGCAAGGTCATCGCTCGCGAGACGGTGGCCGCCATGCGCAAGGACGTGACCGCAAAATGTTATGGCGGGGACATCACGCGCAAGAAGAAGCTGCTGGAAAAGCAGAAGAAGGGGAAGAAGAAGATGCGCCAGTTCGGCAAGGTCGAAATTCCCCAGAGCGCTTTCCTCGCCGCACTGCGCATGGGCGACAGCTAGAACCCTTCACTGCCAGGTCCGGGCAGCCCGGCTTTCGCCGGTTCCGCCGGTCAGACCGCGAGATATTCGTGGCGGATATCTTCGTTTTCGAGGACTTCCTTCGCCGTGCTCTGGAACACGACTTCACCCATATCCAGAATGATGGCCCGGTCTGACAGGTTGAGGGCGGCAATGGCATTCTGCTCGACGATGATGGTTGTGATTCCGAGTTTGCGGACATCATGCAGGATGCGTTCGATCTCCTGCACGATCACCGGTGCCAGGCCTTCATAGGGCTCGTCCAGCAACAGCAGTTTGAGATCCCGTGCCAGCGCGCGGGCGACGGCCAGCATCTGCTGTTCGCCGCCGGACATGGTCACCGCTTCCTGGCCTCGGCGTTCTGCGAGGCGCGGAAAATGTTCATAGATGCGTTCGATCGGCCAGCCCACCGGCGGTGCGATCTGGGCCAGTTCAAGACTTTCCTGTACCGTCATGCCGGGGATGATGCGGCGGTCTTCCGGCACCAGGTTGATGCCGCGACGGGCTGCCTCGTGACCGGGCAGCTTGTGGATAGCTTCGCCGTTCAGGACGATCTCGCCACTGCGCACTTCCGGCGAATAGGCCCGGGCAATGGCCCGCAAGGTGGAGGTTTTACCGGCACCGTTGCGACCCAGCAGGGCCAGAATCTCGCCCTCATTGACGTCAAAGCTGACACCCTGAACGATGTAGCTTTCACCGTAATAGGCATGCAGATCCTTGACGTAGAAATAAGCGTCCGTATTGGCCGGTTGCACGTTCGGGTTGGCGGTTGTGATGATGTCAGACATTAATGTGCCCCCCCGAGATAGGCTTCCTGAACCCTGGCATTGCCGCGGATATTCTCCGGCTTGTCCTCGACGATGATCTGCCCCTGGGCCAGCACCGAGATCCGGTCGGCCAGCGAGAAGACAACATGCATGTCATGTTCGATGATGACCTTGGTCATGCCGCGCTGCTTGATCCGCATCAGCAGATCGATCGTGCTGTTGGTGTCATGCCGGGACATGCCCGCCGTCGGCTCGTCCAGCAGCAGCAGTCGCGGACGCTGGACGAGGCACATCGCCAGTTCCAGCCGCCGCTTGTCACCGCGGGAGAGAGAACCGGAATTGAAGTCCTTCTTCTCGATCAGGCCGAGTTCTTCGAGGATGCTCTCGGCCTCGTCGCGAATACCGGCTTGCTTGCGCATGGAGGTAAAGGGATTGAAGCGGAAGGCGCCGTCCCGTTTTGCCAGCGCCGGGACCATCACGTTCTCCAGCAGCGACAGCTCGCTGAAGATTTCCGGTGTCTGGAAGACGCGGGCAACACCGATCTGGTTGATCTCATGCGGCTGACGGCCAACCAGATCCTTGCCATCGAACAATACATGTCCGCTGTCCGGCTCGATCCGGCCGACACAGACATTCAGCAGTGTCGATTTTCCGGCACCGTTCGGGCCGATGATGGCGTGGGTTTTGCCTTCCTCGATCTTCAGGTTGATGTTGCTGAGCGCGGCCAGTCCGCCGAAGCGCTTTTCGACATTCTCAACATCGAGAACATAGTTCACCATATCTGCGCTCCTACTCTGATGGCCGGGATGCGGCAGACGCGGACTGATCCGCATCTTCCGCCTGCTGGCGTTGCCTGAACATGGCCGAAATTCGCCGGAAGCCTTCCATCAGGCCGCCCGGCAGGAAGATCACGATAATCATGAACAGCAGCCCGAGTGTCAGATGCCAGCCTTCGCCGACAAACAGACCGACGAGGGTTGCCATGACTTCCGCCAGTCCGTCCGGCAGGAAGCCGAAGAAATTCAGCAGCACCTGCTCGTTGATCGCCGAGAAGATATTCTCGAAATATTTAATGATCCCGGCACCCAGGATCGGGCCAAGCAGGGTGCCTGTCCCGCCGAGGATGGTCATCAGCACGATTTCGCCTGACGCCGTCCACTGCATCCGTTCGGCACCGGCAAGCGGATCAGTGACCGCCAGCAGGGAGCCTGCCAGACCGGCATACATGCCGGAGATGACGAAAGCGGCCAGGGTATAGGGACGGGTTGAGAAACCGGTATAGGCCATCCGCGTCTGGTTCGATTTGATTGCCTGCAGCTTCAGCCCGAAAGGCGAGCGGAATATCCGCAGCGCGATGTAGAAGCAGATGATCAGCATCACGGCACAGAAATAGTAGCCTGGATAGCCGCTGGTCTCGATCCCGAAGACATTGGTCGCCGGAATACCGCCGCCTTCAACAGCTGCCGGATCCCAGATGCGGGCATCGTTCAGGGTCAGCTGCAGGCCGGTCTCGCCATTGGTGACCGGTGTCAGCACCGAATAGGCGAGGTTGTAGGACATCTGCGCGAAAGCCAGTGTCAGGATCGAGAAGTAGATGCCGGAGCGGCGCAGGCAGACAAAGCCGATTGCCAGCGCAAAGACACCACCGATCAGGGTACCGAAGATCACCGCCGGAATAACATTCATGGTCAGCAGTTTGAACGACCAGACAGCGGCGTAGGATCCGGCCCCAAGGAAGGCAGCATGTCCGAAGGACAGATAGCCGGTAAGACCGAACAGAATGTTGAAGCCGATGGCAAGAATGCCATAGATGGCAAACTTCTGCAGCAGGTCGGGATAGGCTGCACCGAACGGGGCCAGCCAGAACTGTGCGGTGAGGACGGCGAAAATGAACGCCGCCATCAGGATCATGTCGCCTTTCGGCGTGGGGATGCTTTTGCCCATATCAGCTCTCCATCATGCCTTTGCGGCCCAGCAGGCCACGGGGGCGAAGCAACAGCACAACCACGGCTACAAGATAAATGATAATCTGGTCGATGCCGGGAATGATCGCCTTGACCTCGGTCATCGAGGCGAAGCTTTGCAGGATACCCAGCATGAACCCGGCGAGGACGGCCCCTTCGAGCGAGCCCATGCCGCCGACCACGACGACAACAAAGCTGAGCACCAGGAAGTCCATGCCGAGGTGATAATCGGGCGGCAGGATGGGCGTGTACATGACGCCGGCAACACCTGCGACAACCGATGCCAGACCGAAGACGATCGTGAAACGGCGTTCAATATTGATGCCCATCAGGGAGACCATCTCGCGGTCATGCATCCCCGCCCGGACAACCATGCCGTAGGTGGTGAACCGCAGGAAGGCAAAGACGGCACCGATGATCGATATCGAGAATGTCAGATAGATCAGCCGCCACCAGGGATAGACCACCGCGTCGCCAAGGCCGAACAGCGCGCCGATGGCGGCAGACCCTGAAACCGGATCTGGAGCCGGTTGCGGGATCGGGTTGGCACCATAGAACGCCTTGACGATTTCCTGCAGAACGATGGCAAGACCGAAGGTGACCAGAATCTGTTCCGCATGGGGGCGTTTGTAGAAATGCTTGATCAGGCCGCGTTCCATGGCGAGGCCGATCAGCAGCATCACCGGTATCGCGACGAGAATGGCAAGCGGCACGGAGTAATTGATGATGGTTGTGCCGACATCACCGAACCAGATTTCGAGGTAGGGTTGTTCCTTGTAGGCATCAAAGAAAGTGACGCTTTCATCTTTGACACGCTTCGAGATGGTAAGGATCTTTTCAAGTGTCACGGCACAGAACGCACCGAGCATGAACAGGGCGCCGTGGGCAAAGTTGACCACGCCGAGTGTTCCGAAGACCAGAGTCAGGCCAAGGGCGATCAGCGCATAGGCACCCCCCTTGTCCAGGCCGTTCAGAATCTGAAGTATAATCGCATCCATAGCGCCCCCCACCCCGGAATATATCTTACCGGCCAAAAAGCCGACACGGACCGCCCTTGATGAGGGCGGCCCGGAAATCAGTTTAGATCAGACAATCGCGTCGGACCCGCAGGAAATTTTCCGGGCACCGGTCGCATCGGGAGGATACGACCGGCACACCGGATCTGGCTGTGATCAGACCTTGTACGGGCCCAGCTCGCCGCCAAAGATCTTCCAGTCATAGGTAACCTGTTCGGTCGGCACTTCCTGCACGACTTCGAGCAGATCGAACTGGCTGGTCGGGTTTTCATTACCGCGCACCACCAGGACTTTCTTGAAGCACTGGTGATCTTCGGCACGGTAAAGGGTCGGGCCGTTGCCAAGGCCGTCGAAGTTGAAACCTTCGAGCGTCTTGATGACTTCCGGCGGATAGAAGGTGCCGGCTGTTTCGCAGGCGTTGGCATAGAGCAGCGTCTGGCAATAGCAGGTATGTGCGGCCTGTGACGGCGGGAAGCCGTATTCCTGACCGAACGATTTCACGAAGGCCTGAGATCCTTCGTCCTTCAGTGACCAGTGCCAGTTGGTTGTACCAAGGATGCCCTTGACGTTTGCACCGGCACCCTGTGCCATCAGACGCGAGTAAAGCGGCACGATGATTTCAAAATTCTTGCCGTTGACCTGCTTGTCACGCAGACCGAACTGAACCGCCTGTGTCAGCGAGTTGATCATGTCCTTGCCGTAATGATTCAGGATCAGCACGTCAGCACCGGAATTCAGAACCGGCGTGATGTACTGCGAGAAGTCACCGGCACCAAGCGGGGTCTTGACGGCAGCGACAGTCTCCCAGCCGAGGGCTTCCGTGGGGTTCTTGATCGACTCTTCCTGGGTCCAGCCCCAGGTGTAATCGGCGGTCAGGTTATAGGCGCGGCGTTCCTTGCCCATTTCCTTTTCCAGCACCGGACCAAGTGCGGCACCCGACATATAGGCATTGAAGAAATGGCGGAAGCCATAACGCTTCTTGTCCTTGCCGGTGGTGTCGTTGGAATGGGTCAGGCCGGCCATGAAGATGACGCCCATTTCCTGAGCGAGTGACTGCACGGCGACCGCAACACCGGAGGATGAACCGCCGGAGAACATGATGACACCGTCTTTTTCGATCATCCGCTTGGCGGAAGCGCGGGCGGCGTCAGATTTGGTCTGGGTGTCACCGGTGACATATTCGACCTTCTTGCCGAGGATACCGTTACCGGTAAGCTTGCTTGGCTTGAAGGTGTTCATCATGCCGCCATCGCCTTCACCGTTCAGGTGCTTGACGGCAAGCTGGAAAGCCCGGAGTTCATCGGCACCTTCATCGGCATAGGCACCGGTCTGCGGTACGTTGAAGCCGAGTTTCACGGAGCTGGCATTGCCGGGATTGTTCCGGAATTCCTGCGCCCAGGCACCCTTAACAAAGACGGACGGGGCGGCAACGGCTGCGCCCGCGGCAACCGTCGAACCCTTGAGCATGGTGCGACGGGAAAAAGCCTTATTGAAGTCTGTCATGGAGTTCCTCCCATAATTTTTTACGGCAAGACGATGATCCGTCATAGCCTTGTTCTTGCTCCTAAAGGGTTGCGGTCAGCGCATCAAGTGAACTGACGTGGGTCTGATAATTTTTGTAAATAGTCGACTTTTCAGCCGAAATATGAGTAAATATATTAACAATTTTGCTGCAACTGCGAAATGAGCCGCCAATGGCCCGCTTTCCGATCGGTCAGAGAATCCGCCACCGGCGTCTGGGGAACAAAATTTCGCAGACCAGTCTGGCCCGGGATGTCGGCATATCCGCCGCCTATCTGAATCTGATTGAACATGACAAGCGACAGATCGGCGGGGCGCTGCTCGGGCGTATCGCGGCCTGCCTGGATATCGACCGGAGCGAGCTGAGCGGTGCCGAGGAGGGGGAGCTTATCCAGGAGCTGGAGGCGATCCTGCGGACACAGGACCTGAAAGGTCTGGACGAGGCGGCCGCCCGCGACATGGTGGCACGCAATGCCGACTGGGCACAGGCACTGATCACGCTGCACCGCCGTTACAGAAACATGTCCGAACAGGCGCTGGCCCTGTCTGACCGGCTGGGCCAGGACCCGTCGCTGGTCGCGCTCAGTCATGCCATCCTGACCCAGATCACATCGATCCGTTCCTTCGCGGAAATCCTGCAGGATGTTGACGACCTGGAACCGGCATCGCGGCAGCGGTTCTCCGGCATCATCGCCTCGCAGAGTGATCAGCTGGGCTCGGATGCCCGGGCGATGATCGAACTGCTGAGCGGAGATGCGGAACGACCGGAGGGAAGCTCGCCGGAGAAGGAGACCGATGACTTCATCATCTGGAACCGGAATTACTTTCCGGCGCTGGAGGAAGCCGTCGACCGGCTGCGCGGTGAACTTGGTCGGCTCGATGAACGGCTGGGTGTGAGTATCGCCGACCGCCTGACCGAAAAGCACGGCATGATCCTGACCTTCGGCAAGGGCGATGCCGCACTGCCGCCCAACGTCCTCAATCTCGACGAGAGTGCACCGGAACCGACCCGGCGGTTTCGTCATGCGCGCCATCTCGCCGGTCTGGAATTCGCCCCGCTGCTCGACGATCTGGTGCGCGACGATCGGCTGACGAAGGAGGATTCCCGCGAGCGGGCAAGACATGCCCTGCAAAGCTATGCCGCGGCTGCGTTGCTGATGCCCTATGATGCATTTTTCGAAGCGGCGGAAACCGGGCGCTATGATATCGAACGGCTGGCGGGCCGGTTCCGCGGCAGTATCGAGCAGGTCGCCCACCGGCTGGTTACATTGCGGCGTCCGGGCAGCGAGGGGATTCCGTTTTCCTTCCTGCGTGCAGACCCGGCGGGAAATATTTCCAAGCCCTTCAGCATTCCGGATCTTCGCATGCCCCGGTTTGGCGGGGCCTGTCCGCTCTGGGCGCTTTATGAGGCGCTGGGCTCGCCGGACAGGACGGTTGCCCAGATGGCGGAAATGCCCGGCGGTAACCGGTATCTTTTCATCGCGCGGCGGGTGTCCCGGCCGACGGACGGTTTTCCCGATCCGCCGACAGTTCATGCCATCATGCTGGGATGCGAAGCGGCAAACGCTCATCGGACCGTCTATGGTGACGGGTTTCAGCGACCGGTTGTGAAGGCAGGGTTCAACTGTCGTTCCTGCCCGCGTGAACGGTGCGGACAACGGGCTGTTGCGCCGATCCGGCGCGAGCCGGTGCGAAAGCCCGTGGATTGACGTCGGCGCAGGACCCGGCCAATGTAGATCAAACAGGTTCTCGCAACCCGCTGTGTCTGAGAAGGATGTCCGGAACGAACCGGGCGCATCATCAGGGTGGTCTGCGAAAAGGGGAGGGGCCGTGGGTGACAGAATACTGATCGCCGAAGATGAACCGTTCATCGTTGAGTCACTGGACTTTCTTTTGTCCCGGGAAGGCTATGAAATCAGCTCGGTGAGCGACGGGGATCTGGTCTGTGATACAATGCAGAAGATCAGGCCGGCATTGCTGATACTGGATATCATGCTGCCGTCTGCGAACGGTTTCGATATCCTCCGGCGCCTTCGGTCGATGCCGGAAACCAGCACGACGCCGGTTCTGGTTCTGACCGCCAAGGGACAGGAGTCGGACCGCGTCCGGATGCAGAATCTGGGAGCGGACGGGTTCATGACAAAACCCTTTTCCAACCGGACGCTGGTGGAAGAGGTTCACAAACTGACCGGCAGGAGCAGCAGCCGGGAACGGATGGATGATGCCGGCAAGCAAACGCCTTCGTGATCTTGCCTTTCTGGTGCCGCTGGGCTGCCTGTTGCTGTTCATGCCGCCCTATATCGGCATTTTCGACCAGCCCTGGCTTCTGTTCGGCATTCCGGTGCTGCAGATCTTCATCTTCAGCGTCTGGCTGGCCGGAATCGTGATGACGGCACTGGTCGCAGCCCGCTACGCCCGGCATACCGGATGGCCGGAAGCGCCCGACAGACGGCCTGACCCGCCGCCGGAGAACAGCGCCGGAAAGGACTAGCGGATGCTCAACGGCGCCGTCATTGTCGTCATTGCAAGTCTCTATCTGGGCGGCCTGTTTCTGCTCGCCTATGTCAGCGACCGGCGGGCGAAACGCGGTGCGCGGGGACTGATCAATTCACCCGTCGTCTATACCCTGTCGCTGGCTGTCTACTGCACGTCATGGACATTCTACGGTGCGGTCGGTACTGCCGCGCGCAGCGGACTTGAATTTCTTACCATCTATCTCGGCCCGACACTGGTGCTGATGGCCTGGCCCTTTGCACTGCGCAAGCTGGTCCGGATATCGAACGCCCAGCGGATCACCTCGATCGCCGATTTCATCTCCGCCCGCTATGGCAAAAGCAGTTCAATCTCCGTTCTCGTCACCCTGATCGCGCTGATCGGCATCACGCCCTATATCGCGTTGCAGCTGAAGGCCGTCGCGGCCAGCTTTGATGCGCTGGGCAGTGGTTCCGGCTGGCTTCCGAATTCGGGGGCGGAATGGACCCTGATCGGTGATACCGGGTTCTGGGTTGCTGTCTGCATGGCCACCTTTGTGATTCTGTTCGGGACCCGAAATCTGGGTGCGGATGAACATCATCCGGGTATCGTTGCGGCCATTGCGTTCGAGTCTTTTGTGAAACTGTTCAGCCTTGGTGCCATTGCCCTGTTTGCGACCTTCGGGCTGCATGACGGTTTTGCCGACCTGTTCGCCAAGGCGGCGCAGAATGCGGATGCCGCGAAACTGTTCAGCTTTGCCGAAGGGTTTGAAGCCCGCTGGGTTGCGACGACTTTTCTGTCGGCTGCCGCCATCCTCTGTCTGCCGCGGCAGTTTCAGGTAGCGGTGGTGGAAAACGCCAACGAGCGCCATCTGGTGACGGCCTCATGGCTGTTTCCGCTGTATCTGATGCTGGTCAGTCTGGCGGTGATTCCGATTGCGATATCCGGCCTGACCCTGTTGCCGCCCGGATCAAATCCGGACCTGTTTGTGCTCAGCGTGCCGATGTCGGCCGGGCATGACGGCCTCGCCCTGTTCGCCTTCATCGGCGGGTTGTCGGCCGCGACCTCGATGGTAATCGTCGCCTCCATTGCGCTGGCGATCATGATTTCCAACCATCTGGTTGCCCCGCTGCTGCTGCGGCTGCCCTTCTACAGCGGGCTGCGGCAGGGCAGTTTCTCCAATACCCTGCTGATGGTCCGGCGGATCAGCATCGTTGCCATCCTGACGCTGGGTTTCAGCTATTACCGGCTGACCGAGACCAGCAATCCGCTGGCCTCCATCGGTCTGATTTCCTTTGCCGGTGTGGCCCAGTTCTTGCCCGCTTTGATTGGCGGAATTTACTGGCGCAACGCCACCAAGGCCGGGGCAAAGGCCGGGCTGATGGCCGGGTTTATCCTCTGGGGCTACACACTGCTGGCCCCCAGCATGGCCGGGGCCGGCTGGGCGTTTGTCGATATCACCGACCGCGGGCTGTTCGGCTGGATTATGCTGAAGCCGGATGCGCTGTTCGGCATGACCGGCTGGGACTCGCTGGTCCACGGCCTGTTCTGGAGCATGACCGCCAATATCGGGCTCTATGTGATCGTCTCGGTCTTTACCTCCGCATCACCGCTGGAGCGGCTGCAAAGCGCGCTCTTTGTCGATGCCTTCCGGACCGGTGACAACGGCATGGAAGATGCCCTGCAACGGTCGGCCACAACCGATGACCTGTTCCGTCTGACCAGCCGGATTCTGGGGCGCGAGCGGGCCCATGAGATCTTCCGCGACTATGCGCTGCGTCAGGGGCGGGTCGATCCGCTGCCCCTGCCGGAACCGGCGCTGATTGCCCATGTCGAGCGCCAGCTTGCCGGCAGTATCGGGGCGGCCTCGGCCCGGACCCTGATCAGCCGGGTGGCGCAGGGCGAGACCATCACGCTGGATGCGGTCATCAACCTGCTGGATGAAACCCAGCAGGCGATCCGCTATTCCCGCGAACTGGAGCGCAAATCGAAGGAACTGGAAGGGACAGCGGCGAAGCTGCGCCGGGCGAACGAGCAGCTGACCCGTCTCGACAAGATGAAGGATGATTTCCTCAGCCAGGTCAGCCATGAGCTGCGCACGCCGATGACCTCGATCCGGTCATTCTCTGAAATTCTGGTCTCCACAAAGAATCTGGACGATGCGCAGGCCCGGCGGTTCATCGAGGTGATCCAGCATGAGAGTGAACGCCTGACCCGGCTGCTCGACGAGATACTGGAACTCAGCCGGCTGGAGAACGGACAGCTGGAAGGGGTGCCCGTTTCCGTGGACGCGACGGCGGTGATCCGCAGTGCCATCGAGGCCATGCGCGGCCTGACGCAGGGCAAGGGAGTGACCGTGCATGACGAGCTGGGAACCCGGACACTGATGGTTCTGGCCGACCCGGACAGGCTGAAACAGGTTTGTATCAACCTGCTGTCGAATGCGGCAAAATTCGCCACCGTCGCGGACCCGGCGGTCCGGATCAGCATCGGCAAGTCAGGTGACGAGGAAGCGACCATTGCGGTGCATTTCCGCGACAATGGTCCGGGCATCCCGTCGGATGTCCGCGAAACCCTGTTCCAGAAATTCTCGCGCGGGTGGAGCGCCAATTACAAGACGGATTCGGGCAGCGGCCTCGGGCTGGCCATCTCCAAGCGGATCATGCTGCTGATGAAAGGTGACCTGACGCTGACCGAAACCGGCCCGCAGGGAACCTGTTTCTCCGTCCGCCTGCTGCGCGCCGACGAGACGGCGAACCTGCCGCAGTAGCGAATCAGGGAACCAGAATCTGGCGGATCATCTCACCGGAAGCGAGGCGGTCAAAGCCGTCATTCATCTGGTCAAATCCGACCGTCCGGTCGATCAGCCGGTCAACCGGCAGCCGTCCCTGTCGATGCAGTTCAATGAAGCGGGGAATATCACGTACCGGCACACAGGAGCCCATATAGCTGCCGAGAATGGATTTCTCCTGCGAGACAAGATCCGCCTGTTCGAACGAGAATTTTGCTCCCGCCGGGGACAGCCCGGCAGTCACCAGCGCACCACCGCGTACCGTGATGGCATAGCCGGTCTCCATCGCCGGAATAACACCGGCCAGATCAATGGCGAAGTCGACGCCGCCACCGGTCAGGTCCATGATCTTGGATTTCAGCTCCGGGTCGTCGCCCCTGAAAGTATGGGTTGCCCCCATCTCCATGGCGCGGGGGAATTTGCGCTCGTCCAGGTCGATGGCGATGATCTGTTCGGCACCGGCCAGCCGGGCCCCCATGACACCGCTCAGCCCGACACCGCCGAGACCGATGATTGCCACCTTGTCACCGGGGCGGATCCGCGCGGTGTTCATGACCGCACCCACACCGGTCATCACCGCACAGCCGAAGACGGCGGCAGAAGACAGCGGCACGTCGCGGTCGACAACAACCAGACTGCCCCGGTCCAGTACCGCATATTCGGCAAAGCAGGAGACACCGGAATGATGCGCAATCGGGTTGCCGTCGGCATCGCGGATGCGGGTGCCGCCGCCCATCAGTTCGCCTTTTGCGCCGGTGATCTTCGAGACCTGACAAATCTGCGGGCGGCCTTCCATGCAGCGCCGGCAGCGACCGCAGGAGGCGGAGAACTGGAACACCACGGGATCGCCAACCCTGATATCGCGCAGCGCGGAGCCAACCTCGACCACCTCTCCGGCGCCTTCGTGTCCCATTGCCAGCGGCACCGGCTTGGCGCGGGTTCCGTTGATGACCGACAGGTCGGAATGGCAGAGACCGGCCCCGGCAATCCTGACCAGGGCTTCCGTCGGTCCCGGCGGATCAAGGGTCACCTCTTCCACCGACAGCGGCATTGACTGGGCGTAGGGGGCGGGGGCACCTGTACGGCGCAGGATGGTGGCCTTGCATCGGATCGACATATGTTTCCTCGGGCGGTTCTACGGGTTGACGGGATGGGTCATGCGGTCCGCCCTAGAGATGGCGGGTCAGGGACAGGGTGCGTAAGGGTTCCAGGCTTTCCGGCAGGGTGTCGATGCCGAGGCCGATGCCTTCATGGATATGGAATTCACCGTCGCGGATACGGGCCCCGGCGGCGGCGAAATCATCGCGCAGCGGGTTGATGTTGGCATCGACTTCCAGCAGGCCATCTCCGCCGACCGCTGCCAGCATATGGGCGGAGGCAACCAGCCCGATGCCGCCACCGAGGAAATGCGGGCAGAGCAAGCGGCCTGCCCGGATCGTCTGTTCCGAGACTTTGACGCAGCCGGTGAAGCCGCCCCATTTCATGATATCCGGCTGGATGACCGACAGCGAACCGGCGCTGATCGCCGCGTCAAAATCATCGAAACCGGCGATGTTCTCACCACCGGACAGCGGGATGCTGCTGACCTCTGCCAGTCGGCGCCAGTCTTCCGCCGGGGCGTCTGCGCCGATGGCCTCTTCCAGCCAGCCCAGACCGATATCGCCGGCGGCGCCGACAAAATCGATGGCTTCCGGCAGCGTCCATGCCTGATTGGCGTCGCACAGCAGCTTTTCGCCGGGTAACAGGGTGGCCGCAGAACTGCACAGCCCGTTCAGGTCTTCCGCCCTGTCGAAGCCGATCTTCACCTTGAAGTTCTGATGTCCGGCAGCGCGTTGTTCAGGGATGGTTGCGGCACCGTCACGGACATGAATGCCGCTGGCATAGGCGGGCACCGCGGTGCGGGCTTCCGGGTTGAGGAAACAGCGCATCGACTTGCCGGCCTGACGTGCAAACAGGTCATGCAGAGCAATATCCAGTCCGGCGATGACCTGCCGGAATGGCCCCCATTCGCCGCATTGCAGGGCCCGGGTATGGGTGGCCTTTTCCAGCCGGTAAAACAGGTCGGACGGTTGCTCTACGGCGGCGCCCAGCACCAGATCGGAGATATCCTCCATCAGCAGCCTTGCCCGGTGCTCTGCGCCGGCGGCCGGCCAGTTGGCAAAGATTTCACCCCAGCCGTAGGCACCGGATTTATCCGTGACGCGGACGAACACCGCCGGACGGTCGGTCATTACCCCGAAGGATGTCGATACCGGCCGGGGGGTGGGCGCGCGGAAGACATGGGCATCCAGACGGTCGATGATGACGGGAACGGCAGCTGCAGGCTGGGGCATGTGGCGGGATCCTTCTTGGTTCGTCAGATCAGCTCGCGGGCCAGCAGGATCAGCCCGGAGAACAGCATCAGCAGAATAAGCAGTCGCCGGAAAGTGTCATCCGCCAATTTCCCGAACAGCCAGATACCGGTCCTGGCGCTGATGGTGGTGACCGGAAAGGCGATGGCGATGCTGATCAGGGTCGCGGTGTCATAGGCACCCTTGACGGCAAACAGAATGATGGTGATGCCGAGGATGATCACATTGAACGGCTGCAGCAGCGCCCGCTGGTCGGCTTTCGGCCAGGGCCGCATGGCGCACCACATGGTCGGCAGGGCACCGCACAGACCGGCGGCACCGCCCAGAATGCCGCTGACAAAGCCGATCACTGAATCGATGACCCGGGTCTGGCGGTCAAAGGTCGGCAGCCCGCGACGGAAGGCAAAGAACCCGCCATACAGAATCATGAAGCAGGCAATGACAATCTTGAGGATCGCCGGATCAAGCATCTTCAGCAGCTCGAAACCCAGCGGAATACCGACAATGGCGGGCAGCAGGAAACGCAACAGGCGCGGCCAGCTGATTGACTTGCGGACCAGAAAGACACCCTGCACACCACCCAGGACCGACATGGCCAGAACCACGGCGACGGCGTGGAGCGGCGACATGATCTGGAGCCAGAAACCGAGGGCGAACAGGCCGGTGCCAAATCCCACCAGGCCGTTGATGAACCCTCCGGCTGCTGCACCGGCAGCCAGCAGAAGGATATAGTCGAGAGTCATCTCAGCTCCGCTTCGTCTTCGTCACGCCGGTTTTGAACTCGCCCACTTCCACGGCGCGCAGAAGTTTCGCCTGCATGGCTTCCAGTACCCGGATGCGGACATTGTCGGGCCGCGAAATCAGTCCCAGTTCGCGATACCAGACCCCGGGATCAAGCGTGATTCGTTTCAGAGGCAGCGGATTGGCCGAGGCGACGCAGGTGCGGGGGGCGATGGAGACACCCAGATTCCCCAGGACCATGCTGGAGATGGCCTCCAGATTTTCAAGTTCCATGCTGTCCTGTACCGTGATGCCCTTGGCCCGCAGCCAGTTCTCGATCATGCCGCCGACGACGGCGCTGCGGGAAAACCGGATGAAGGGGTTGGTCGAGAGCAGCTCGAACGGATCATCGCTTTCGGTTTTCACCGAGGCCAGCAGTTCCATCGGCTCATGCGCAATCGGCGACCAGTAATGTTCCGTCTGCAGAATTGGCGGCCTGGTGACAATTGCCGCGTCGAGGGCGCCGCGGGCAACCTGTCGCGCCAGATCGGAGGTTTCGCCGGGAACCACATAGACATGAATGTCCGGATAATCTTCACGCAGCATCGAGATGGCGAAAGGCACAAGGCCGGTCAGGGTGGTCGGGACCGCGCCGATGGTGAATTTTCCCCGCAGCCCCTCCTCACCGGCGATCGAGGGAACGATATTGTCGTAGGCGGCGACGATCTCGCGCGCCCGGGCGACGGCGGCCTGCCCGGTTGAGGTCAGCCTTGGTGTCCGGTGCGAACGGTCGAACAGCGCCAGCTGCCATTCCTCTTCCAGCGCCTTCATCTGCTGGCTGACAGCCGCATGGGTCAGATAGACGGAATCTGCTGCCGAACTGAAGGTGCCGTGATCGGCTACCGCCACCAGCGTTTTCAGCATTCGTATCGACATTCACGGGATCCCACAGTTTGTGTAAATTTTTCTTACCGTAATTGTAATAGTTTGTGTCTGTCATGAAAGCGGACTTAAGATTAAGCTGCCTGCAGGATGGATTGGCAACAGGGGCTATTGCCTGTTTATAATCGGTCTTCAGGACAGACAGTTTTTTAAAGGGAGGATTAAATGAAACGTTTTCTGACAGGCGCGGCAAGCGCTCTGGCGATGACACTGACGGCAGCAACGGCGCTGGCCGCCTATCCGGAACGTCCGATCACGATGGTGATCGCCTATGGTCCGGGCGGGGCCACGGATATTTCGGCCCGCACGATTGCCGAGCCACTGGGCAAGGCCGTGGGCAGCCCGCTGGTCATGGTCAACCGGACGGGTGCCGGTGGTGCCACCGGTACGGTTTCGGTCGCGAATGCACCGGGCGACGGCTACACGATGGTGTTCGCCCGTGTCGGTTCGCACACGGTGAACCCGGCCATGAAAGCCACCCTGCCGTACAAGCTTTCCGACTTCCGCTTTGTCGGTGTGTATGAAATCAACCCCGTCGCCTGCGCGGTGAAGATGGATTCACCGATCAAGTCGATGGACGATCTTGCCGCCCAGGTGAAAGCCAATCCGGGCAAGGTCAGCTACAGCTCCTCCGGTGTCGGCTCGCTGCTGCACATCGCCGGTGCCATGGCGCTGAACCAGTTCGGCATTGAAAACCCGGTCAAGGATGCCGTGCATATTCCGCTGAAGGGTGGCGGCGCGGCAGCAACGGCGGTTCTCGCCGGTACGGCGACCTTCATCTGCACCAACACCTCGGCACTGGCCAGCTTTGTTGCAAACAAGCAGCTTCGCCCGCTGATGGTCACAACGGCGGAACCGGTTGTCGGCTTCGATGCACCGACCTCGAAGGACCTGGGCAAGCCCGGCCTTGAGAAACTGGTTGGCTGGACCGGGATTGCCGGCCCGGACGACATTTCCGACGATGTTGCGACGAAATGGCGTGCCTGGCTTGCCGAGACGGTGAAGGACAAGGATTTCGTCGAGAAGATGGAATCCCGCGGTTCGGTTATCCGTCTGATGGACCCGGCTGAATCGCAGACCTTCATCGAAGGACAGCTTGAAGTATTCAACAAGCTGGTCACCGATCTTGGTATGCGGATCGAAAACTAAAAAGACCAGACGACATTGTGTTGCGGGGCGTGCCGGCATCAAGACCGGCGCGCCCCGAGCATAAAGCATATCGGCTGATTCCCCGGGGGGAGTGAATTGGAAACTCGTAAATCGCAGATGGGTATTGGCGGCGTTGCTATTGTCATCGCCGCTTTCCTGATTCTGTTCGGCATTCCGCAATGGGTGTCGACACCAAGTAATGTGCACAAACTCGTCCTGTCGCCCCTGTTCTGGCCCTACATTGTTGCGGTGCTGACGGGTGTGATTGGCCTTGGCCTTGTCGTTCGGTCACTGATGATGGCTCCTGCGCCTGCCGATCAGTCCGGCCCGAACTATGCGGAGGCACGTTCAGCCAGCCTGCGCCTTGTCATTCTGGCCGTGATGATGGTGATTTACATGCTGGCGATGAACACGGTCGGTATGGTCTGGGCGTCAATGCTGGCGTTTGTCGGCGTTGCATTTCTGGTCAAGACGCATCATCCGAAGACAGCGGTGATCGCCGCCATCGTCATTCCGCTGCTGCTCTATGCGTTCTTTGCGCATGTCGCCAGTGTTGCTATTCCACAGGGTATCTTTGTGAGGCTTCCGTGAATTTAACCGATAACCTGATCAACGGCCTGGCGCTGGTTGGAAATCTGGAAAGCCTTCTGGCGCTTGCTGCCGGTGTAACGGTTGGCGTTATCGCCGGGGCTATTCCCGGCCTGTCCGCCACCATGGCAGTGGCACTGACCCTGCCGTTCACCTTTGCGATGCAGCCGATCACCGGCATCCTGTTGCTGCTGGGTGTCTATAAAGGCGGCATTTTCGGCGGCAGCATCCCCGCCATCCTGATCAAGACGCCGGGAACACCGGCCTCCAGTGCGACCGTGCTCGACGGCCATCCGATGGCCGAGAAAGGCCAGGCCGGCAAGGCACTCGGCATGGCGCTCTATGCCTCCTGCACGGCGGATGTGATCTCGAACCTGTCGCTGATCCTGTTTGCCGGCTGGCTGGCAGCCTTTGCGCTGAATTTCGGTCCGCCGGAATTCTTTACCCTGATGGTGTTTTCACTGACCATCATCGGCGGCGTCTCCGGTAACAGCCTGTTGCGCGGTACATTGTCGGCGCTGCTCGGTCTGCTGCTGGCGACCATCGGCCTTGATCTGGTCTATGGCACCAACCGGTTCAACTTCAATGACCCGAACCTGATGGGCGGTCTGAACTTCATCGCTGTGCTGATCGGGCTGTTTGCCATTCCGGAACTGATTACCAAGGTCTGGAACCCGAAGGAGGGCGAAGGCCAGACCCGCCAGCTTGGCGGCAACTGGGTGACCTTTGCCGAATACAGGAAATGCCTGAAAACGATTGTCCGGGGCAGCTTCATCGGCGTGTTCCTCGGTGCCATTCCCGGCATCGGTGCGGCACCGGCGGCATTCCTGTCCTACAGCGAGGCGCGCCGGAATTCGGATCACAAGGAGACCTTCGGCAAGGGCGAGATCGAGGGGGTCGCGGCCTCCGAGGCGGGGAATAACGGTGTTGCCGGGGCGACCCTGATCCCGCTGCTGGCGCTGGGTGTTCCGGGTGACGTTATCACCGCGATCATCATCGGCGCCTTCATGATCCATGGCCTGCAGCCCGGACCGATGATGTTCATCCAGAATTCGGATATCATCTATGGCCTGTTCATGGGCCTGATCATCAGTTCGGTGATCCTGTTCTTTGTCGGATCAATTGCCATTCGCGGCTTCCGCTATATTGCGGATATCCCCCGCGGTATCCTGTTTCCGGGCGTGCTGGTGCTCTGCGTCTACGGTGTTTATGCGGTGAACAACAATGTCTTCGATATCGGGGTCATGTTCATCATGGGCTGGGTCGGCTATGCCATGCTGCGTTTCGATATTCCACCCGCACCGTTCCTGATTGCCTTCATCCTCGGCCCGCTGCTGGAAGACAACTTCCGTCAGGCCATGCTGATGTCCGGCGGATCACCGGCGATCCTGTTCCGTGGCCCGATTACCTGGTTCTTCTGGGCTATGGCCGTCGTCACCGTGGTTGCCATTGTCCGTACCGGCATGCGCCGGGAGAAGGCCATCGTGGAAGGCGGATCACAGGAATAAGTGATCCACCGGTCGGTCATGAGCAACTGACCAGCCCGGTGGTCACGGTCTCTGTCGGTCAGACAGAACGGGTCAGACCGCCGTCGATGCGCAGGTTCTGGCCGGTCATGTAAGCGGCGCTGTCGGAGGCGAGGTAGGCGATGAGGGCGGATACCTCCTCCGCCTTGCCATAGCGCTCCATCGGAATGCGGGCGCGGCGGTCATCCTTTTCCGGCAGGCTGTCGATGAAACCCGGCAGCACATTGTTCATCCGCAGATTGTCTGCCGCATAGCGGTCTGCGAACAGTTTGGTGAAGCTGGCCAGCCCGGCACGGAAAACGCCGGATGTCGGGAACAGCGGGTCCGGCTCGAACACCGCGAAGGTCGAGATATTGATGATCGTGCCGCCGCCCTGGGCAACCATGACCGGGGTTACCAGCCGCGTCGGGCGGATCACGTTCAGCAGGTAAACCTCCATGCCGGTGTGCCAGTCCTCGTCCGTCAGGTCGAGCACCGGGCCTTTCGGTCCGTGTCCGGCGGAATTTACCAGCACATCAATACGCCCCCATTTCGCCATGGTGTCATCGACGAGACGCTTCAGGTCATCCGGGTTGCGGTTCGACCCGGTCACCCCGATGCCGCCGAGTTCCTTCGCCAGTGCCTCGCCTTTGCCGGAGGATGACAGGATGGCCGTATGAAACCCCTCGTCAGCCAGTTTCCGGGCCGCTTCTGCGCCCATGCCGCTGCCGCCGGCGGTGATGATGGCTACCTTTGATCTGCTCATTGTCTGTCTCCGTTTATTTGATCTGTCCGGATATTAAGCCAACGGGGAGAGCCTGACTATTCATGATGCCGGCAAGCATTAATGGTCAGCCGCAAGGCGGGGTGCTGTCAGCGCGATGACTTGAGTTCCGTCAAGACCTTGTTCGACACGCGGATGCGTTTTGAGAGTTCGAGGCCGATGGCGGCCATCAGGGCATGGCTGGTTGCAGGTTCTGTCCGGACCAGATTGTCGAGATCCCTGAGGGTCAGTTTCAGGCAGACCAGATCGCCTGCCGCAATAATTCCGGCAGATCTGGGCAAACGGTCGAGCACGGCCATTTCACCGAAGACGGCACCGGGACAGAGAACGCCGAATTTCCGGCGGTTGCCGTCACCAAACCGGACCTCAATGGTCACCTGACCCTTCAGAATGAAATAGATGGCATCGGCCGCGCTGCCCTGTCCGAAGACCGTTTCCTGATCCCGGAAGGTTTGCCGGGTCAGGGCGGGTGCGAGGATTTTGAGATGTGCTGCGCCGATCGCTTTGAGAACGCCGGCATCGTCTGATGCCAGCTCGTTCTCGTACCGCCCGATACCGGAATGCCCGTCGAGCAACTGGTCCTCGATATAGGCCAGACCGTCATCAGCGGTGTCATAGACACAGTCGGTGCCGAAAATCTCGAAGATCTGCGATGACCGGATGAACCGGGCAACCGCCCGTTTTGATTCCAGCGAGCAGAGCACCAGTGTCACGCCTTTCTTCAGGCAGGAACTGCGCGCCTGGCAGATCAGGGAAACAGCGGTGGTGTCGATTTCGCTGACCCGGGTGAAATCCAGCAGGATATATTTTAGGTCACTGGTGGCGCGGGCTTCAATGATGGAGGCAAGGCGGTCGCTGGTCCCAAAGAACAGGGGGCCCTCCAGTTCCATGATGTGAACCTGCTTCCCCAGTTCGTCGAGTGCCGCATATTCCACATCGTTGCGATGAATGAACGACCGGATGACCGCGCCGGATGATTCCCGGCGGACATTGTCACTGGTCATGCTGAGCAGGAACTGGCCAAGGGCCACCAGAATACCGGCCCCGACCGCCACCAGCGGGCCAAAGGCCAGCAGGATGACCATGACTGTGAAGATAACCGACAGATCCTTGGCGGCCTGGGTGCGGCTGACACGTCCCCGAATTGTATCGGCCAGAAGCTTGAGGCTGGGTCGGTCAAACATGAAGATCGCCAGCCCGACAAGACTGCCCGCCAGCACGATTTTCGGCAGGTAGCCGATCAGCGAACCGAACAGCAGCATCATGCTGAGGGCTACAATGGCAGCTGACAGCCGCGAGCCGATATCCTGGCCGCCGCTGTTGTGGTTCAGCAGCGTGCTGCTGACGGAGCCGCTGGCAGGTACGGCACCGAACATGCCGGCGACGAGGTTACCGAGGCCCAGCCCGACAAGCTCCTGGTTTGACCGGCTGCGGGTCTCCATCAGGCTGTCTGCCGTAACAATGGCAACCAGCGTCTGCAGCGTGTTCAGGACAGCAATACCGACCGCTGTCGGCAGCAGCGGAATTAACAGATCCAACGTCTCTGCCGAGGTCAGGATGTGATAGAAATCATCCAGCAGGTGCGGGGTCGGCAGCGTGGTGGGAATATCGCCGATCACTTCCGTCAGACCTTCCGGTCCGTTGAGGTTCGCGGTGATGTAATAGACAACCGTGCCGGCTATGATCGCCAGCAGCGCCCCCGGCAGGCGGGTTGTCAGCCGGGCACTGAAGGCGATCACCAGAACACAGAAAAGACCGATGATCAGGGTCGGCCAGAGCACGCTGTCGAATGTGATGGCTTCGGTTTGCGCCAGTCCGAGCAGCGGGTGTGCCTGTGCCACAACAATGGCAATGGCGGCCCCGTTGCGAAGCCCGGCGATCACCGGCATTGGCATGTATTTTGCCAGATCACCAAGCCGGAACAGCCCGAGAAGTATCTGGATCAGGCCACTGATCGAGATCACGGCAAAGATCAGCACAAGCGCCAGGTCGATATCCGGTGCACCACCGCCCGCCGGTGTCACGGCAACAACAACCTGTGCGGCCAGTGCCCCGATCATCACGGCGGTCAGGGAAAACGGCGCACTGATCAGGATGCGCGGCCCGCCCATGATGCAGGGAATCGCATTGGCGAGGACGATGGCAAGAATACAGCTGACGATACCGACAGGCAGGACTTCGGGACGGTGCAGCGCCAGCGGCGAAAACATCACCACGGCATAGGCAGCAGCTTCCGGCACTGCAACCAGCCCCGCGACGCCACCGCCGATGGCATCGTTTACCCGCATAATTTTCATCAAGCCGCCTGTAGGACGTACAAGACCCCCCGTCCTGCCACCACAGACTGGTAAGAAATCAGCGAAATGGCCAGATGTATTAGGGGAATGGCGGAGGAAAGCCCGTTCTTTACAACAAAACAGAAGGGCTGGTGGAAAAGCCGAACCTGATTAGCCGAAATTGACCTCTGACTGATCCGGTTGCCGATACGCTCGGCTCTCAACCGGGCGGTGTAATAATATCGAGAGGGCGCTTCTCATAGACGTCTGAAATTTTCGAGCCATTCCAGACGTAACAGAGATGCTGGCCTTGCCGGCAGTTTGACAGGACTGGCGGTCTGAACACTGCTGCGCATTCACCGCCGGGATTACGAACGCTGTCATATACTATGCCGAATGAACCTTCTGCTCTCAATCGGGTGGCGAGCCGCATTCCGGCAGAATAGTCATCAGAATCATACACCGATGGAAACTCATCTCTCTGACCACGCAGGTTATGAAGGGTACCTGACAGATCGACGAGATAGACCCTCATGTCCAGTTCCAGCCGGTTCTGTCGGGTGGCGAGCATGAATTTCTGCCGGTGATACACGGTTTCGGAAATTGCTGTCTGAAGTTCATGCCCGGCATAGAAGACGCCAAAAGTGCCGTCCGTAAATCGGCTGCCCTGCGGGTTCAGATGTGTAAATGCGGCCATGATGGTGCTCGTTCCCGGGCCACTGATGCGATCATCGGGGTCTACGAGCCGGATCTCGCCGACCTCGGCACGCAGCCTCGGATTGGTCAGGCTCTCTATTTCAAAGACTGCTTCGAGATCATCAGGATCTGCAACGCGTTCAAACAGATCGATTGGCGGGAACCGGCTGGGAATAATCCGGTAGCAAGGCCTCCAGTCCACTTCATCTGAGGGAATGTTCACGCCCAGCCGCCCCGTTGAGCATCGAGGTACTGTCTGACAACGAACAGATCAGCGACATTTCCCGAAAGCATTCGGTCCAGTGCGGATTGTCCGCCAAACAGCGGTGCTGCGTTGGGACGTTTTACCCATTCATCTGATGCCTTCTCATCCGGCAGCAATATCCGGAGAGCTTTGTAAATTCCCAGAATATAGGAAATCCGCTCCAGGGTGTCTTTTGACAAGGCAGCATTCTTGCCGGCTTTCCAGTTATGGAAAGTTGACGCTGTGGTTACGCCCAGAAGGGTCATCTGCTGGTTGTTCGATAGCCCCCATTGTCTGGCAATGTTGAAGAATGTTCTCAATGCCGGACCTGAGAGATCCTTACGATTTGGGTGACTCTGGTTCTCAACCTTTACAGACATTTAAAACTCCATATCTGGAATATTTATTATATATACTCTTAATATGGAGGATTATCAAGAATCCTGTATGAAACCCTCTGTGGATTGCTTCTCTGTCGCTGAGCCCTTCACTCAGGATGGATAACCTCTATATAAAGTTCTCCGCGGAGAGCTAACGAACTTGGTGTGTCACAAAGGGGGTCAGAAACGATGGGTATCCAGATGCTAATGATCGACACACTGACGGGCTTCGAGAGCATAACGGAGATAGAGGCCTTCAAAAACGAGATAGCGAAACTCCCGAGAGACAGGTGGGAGACGGAAGCGGCCTGGGAGTCAGTGCGGATGGCGGAAAAAGCGCTGCTCGAACGGGAACAGCACGAGCAGAAGCGAGGATAAATCCCGAGATTCCCCCGCTGATCTGGTATTCCTCTTAACGTCGGTGCCTGCCGACAGACAGGTCACTGCTGAATTTCTTCTGAAAAGGACAGTGACGCTTCGTGAAGCACATCCGCAACCCCGGAACAGTCCGGACATGCGCCTGTGGATGCCCGGGAGTTTGCGCGGCCATCTTTTAACGCCCGAGTTAGCGCCCGAGTTGCTGTGTTGTTCTCTGTCGGAGGATTATCCCGCAGCCAGCCTAAGCGGCTGTAACTGCGGGACTTTCTGTTGGTCGGAGTGAGAGGATTCGAACCTCCGGCCCCTGCCTCCCGAAGACAGTGCTCTACCAGGCTGAGCTACACTCCGGCATTCTACCCCGCGTGTGCGGGTCGGGGCGGTTATATAACGCCAAGCCCGGAGCAGGGCAAGCAATGCGCACAGGCCCCGGCTAAAATTTTCAGACCGTCAGTGGGCGCGGCTGATGCAGAAATCGACGATGTCGATCAGGGCCTTCTTGTAGTCGCTGTCGGGGAAGATGCCGAGGGCATCGCGGGCCATCGCACCATAATGGCGGGCGCGGTCAATCGAGTCGGTCAGCGCCCGGTGTTTGTCGATCAGCGTCATCGCATGGTCGAGGTCCTCGTCGCGGATCTCCTGCTCCTCCAGCGTGCGTTTCCAGAAGGCGCGTTCGCTGTCGTCACCCCGGCGGAAGGCGAGGACCACCGGCAGGGTGATCTTGCCATCGCGGAAATCGTCGCCGATGGCCTTGCCGAGGTCGGCCTGCCGGGCGGAATAGTCGAGCACGTCATCAATCAGCTGGAAGGCGATGCCGAGATTGAGGCCGTAAGCCCGCAGCGCTTCCTCCTCAACCGCCGGACGGTCGGCAACAACAGCGCCAATCTCGCAGGCCGCGGCAAACAGGGCCGCCGTTTTTGCGGTCACCACTTCAAGATAGGCCGCCTCGCCGGTTTCGGTGTCGTTGGCGGTGATCAGCTGCAGCACCTCGCCCTCGGCAATGGTTGACGAGGCGCTGGAGAGGATGCGCAGAACATCCAGCGAGCCGTCTTCGACCATCAGTTCAAAGGCCCGGCTGAACAGGAAATCACCGACCAGCACGCTGGCCTTGTTGCCCCAGATGGCGTTGGCGGAATCCTGGCCCCGGCGGAGCGCACTTTCATCGACCACATCGTCATGCAGCAGGGTTGCGGTGTGAATGAATTCAACACAGCTGGCGAGGCCGATATGGCGTTCGCCGTCATAGCCGCAGAGCCGGGCTGCGGCCAGGGTCATCAGCGGGCGCAGGCGCTTGCCGCCGGATGCTACGATATGACCGGCAAGCTGCGGGATCAGCGCCACCGGCGACTGCATGTTCTGCACAATCAGGCGGTTAACGCCTTTCAGGTCTTCCGCCACCAGCCCGTGAAGCTGGTCGAAAGCATCCTTTCCGTTATTCTCGTCGCGTTCCAGATTGACTACGATACCCACACTGCTTGTCCCGGTTTTCTTGCATGACAGATACAGGCAGCATAGAAGCCCGACAGAAGGGCGGCAACCGTGGCGGTCTCCCGCCGGAGGATATCAGGCGATGAAAGAGCTGTTGCGCACCAACGATCCGGTCGAATTGTCCTTTGTGCAGGCGCTGCTGACGGATTCCGGGATAGAGAGCATCGTTTTTGATCAGCATACCAGTATCATGGAGGGCAGCATCGGTGCGATTCCCCGCCGGATCATGGTGATTGATGAAGATCATGCCCGGGCCGTCCGTCTGCTGGAGAATGCCGGATGCCTGACGCCGAAGGAATGATCGCCACGACGGAAGACCGGGTGCTGGACGGTAATGTCATCCTGCATCAGCCGGTCAGCGGCTATCGTGCGGCGATAGACCCGATCCTGCTGGCGGCGGCGGTGATGGCCCGCCCGGGTGCCCGGGTTCTCGATCTCGGGGCCGGTGTCGGGACGGCTTCGCTCTGCCTCAGCCATCGCCGGCCTGATCTGAAGATCGATGCGCTGGAACTTCAGCCGCCGCTTGCCGCGCTTGCCGAACGCAATATCCGCGAGAACCGGGCGGAAAATGTGTCGGTCACCTGCGCTGATGTTTTCTCTCTGCCCGCTGCCTTCCCGTCACAGAGCTTTGATGTCGTGATGAGCAATCCGCCTTACTGGCGCACCGGTGATACTCGTCCGTCGCCGGACGACATCAAGCGTCTGGCAACCGTGGAAGGCCCGGAGGGTCTCGCCGGCTGGACCCGTGCTGCCTCCAGACTGCTGGGGCCGGACGGAACATTCGTGCTGATCCACAGTGCCGGGCGGCTGGCGGATATCCTCTCTGCCGGGGATGCCTGCGGGATGCGGTCTGTTTCGGTTTTCCCTGTCTGGTCGAAACCGGGAAAGTCGGCGAAAAGGGTGATTGTGACGCTCCGCAGGTCGCTGAAGTCCGGTCTGGAGCTGCTGCCCGGACTGGTTTTGCATCGCGATGGCGGCCATTACGGCGCGGCAACGGAGCGAATTTTGCGGGGCGATTGCCCGTTGTTCTGAAGCCCCGGATTTTGACGCCCGGGATTTCGACCCATATAGAGTGCACTGGACAGGATGGCAGGTCAGGGTATGTCTCAGGCGAATTTGATTACGGCGGTGGCCTCGATTGCTGCGGTCTTGCTGGCGGGGTATTTCATCTATTACCTCGCCTCGGTTGCGACCGATCTCTATCAGCTCAAGATCGAGATGAAACGGGAGGTCGAGGAGCGGCTTCGCGGCCTGAAGCAGGAAGTTGAGGCGAGAATCGTTGACCGGTCGAAATGGGTCCGCGAGAACCTGCGCGAAGAGAACCAGCGCAGCCTCGGTGAATTGCGTGAACTGGTAGAGAAAGCCTTCAGTGAGTCGGACAGGGAAGTACTGCAACTGCGCCGGCAGATCGGGGAGCTGACCGAAAGGCTGGCTGTGCTGGAACATGTGGCCGAAAACGGGTCGGAGGCCCCGGATAAGGAGATGCCTGTAGCAGACCTGTCCGTTAAAGCCCCCGCCTCCGAGCAGGATATAAGCCTGGCCGGTGAGCAGGCCGGGCCGTCGCGCAAGCCATCCCCGGGTGACTTCGCCGAGGCTCCGGTTCAGAAAATCAACAAAGGATAATCATGAAGAATTTTATGTCGAAATTGCCGCTGCCCGCGGTACTCACCCGTCGCCGCCCGCGTGTCAATGTGATCCGCCTGACCGGGGTGATCGGGCAGGCCGGTGTGATGCGCAAGGGGCTGACCCTCGACAGCCTGTCAGAGGCCATTGGCAAGGCCTTTGCCTCGGAGAAGATCTCGGCTGTGGCCCTGCAGATCAATTCGCCCGGCGGCTCGCCGGTACAGTCATCGCTGATCCAGCGGCGTATCCGCCAGCTGGCGGACGAGAAGAAGATTCCCGTTTATGCCTTCGCCGAGGATGTCGCCGCGTCCGGTGGCTACTGGCTGGCCATGGCAGCAGACGAATTCTATGCGGATGCGGGATCGATCATCGGGTCAATCGGTGTGGTCTCTGCCGGTTTCGGTTTTGAAGAGGCGATTGCCAGGCTGGGGATTGAGCGGCGGATGCATACCGCCGGTACCCGCAAGGCAATGCTTGATCCGTTCCAGAAGGAACGCCCGGCAGATGTGAAGAAGCTGAAGGAAATTCAGGCGGATCTGCATGGCCTGTTTCAGGAACTGGTGCAGCAAAGCCGTGGCGAGCGCCTGAAGGGTGCGCCGAAAGACCTGTTCAGCGGTGATGTCTGGACCGGGCGTCAGGCGGTGGAGCTTGGCCTGATTGACGGTCTCGGTGATCTGCGGACGGTGATGCGCGAGAAGTTCGGCAAGAAAGTCCGCTTTCAGGTGGTCAATGAATCCCGCGGCGGGCTCCGCCGGTTCTTCGGCGGCAGTGCCGGGCCGGATATGGACCTTGCCGGAAATGCGCTGGCCACACTGGAAGAACGCGCTCTGTGGAGCCGCTTCGGACTTTAACCCGGCGGAGGCCGTGGTCTCCCGTCCGGACTTACACCTTTGTGAACGGGTCCCGTCTTTCGACGGGATGACATGGCAGGGGATACAGAGGGCAAAACGCGCTGTACCTGCGAATAAATGGAGTCCGCAACCCCTTCATGTCATCCCGGCGCAGGCCGGGAACCAGTTGCTGCCGGGCGTGAGGCGGTGAACCGGGATCAGCCTTTCTGCTCAGCCCGTTCGATGGCCTTGCGGATCACGTCCTGGGCTTCCTCTGCTTCGCCCCAGCGGGATATCTTGACCCATTTGTCGCGTTCGAGATCTTTGTAATGCTCAAAGAAATGCGCGATCTGTTCGAGCTGGGTCGAGCGGATCTGGCGATAGGAAGTAACATCCGCGTGGTAGGGATGCAGCTTGTCATGGGGGACCAGCAGGACTTTCTCGTCCGGCCCGGCTTCGTCTTCCATATACAGCACGCCAATCGGGCGTGACCGCAGCACGGCACCGGGAATCACCGGCAGCGGACCAAGTACCAGGCCGTCAACCGGGTCGCCGTCTTCCGACAGCGTATGCGGAATGAAGCCGTAATTGGCCGGATAGAACATGGCGGTATGCAGGAACCGGTCGACATACATGGCACCGGAATCCTTGTCGACTTCATATTTGACGGGATTTCCGCCGATCGGAATCTCGACGATGATGTTCACGTCAAACGGCGGGTTTGCGCCGATGGGAATGTTTTTCAGAATCATGATGCGGTTCCGGCCTGCCTTGAAGGTCGTTATTTGTGCGGCGCACAATAATTGCTGCGATGCGATAGTACAATAGCATTTGCCTTGCGCCCGGTCGCCGACGTTAACTGCGCCCATGTCAAAGCGAGAAAACATGAAGGACGCCGCCCCGAAAACCATCATGGTTTATGTCGGGCTGGACCGTCTGGGTGACAGCCTGCTGAAGCTGGCTTTTGTTCGTGGCCTGCGCACGGCCTTTCCCGACGCGCATATCACCTGGGTGGCGGGCAAGGATACCAGCCTGTTCGCAACGGTCTTCGCACCCCTGACGAAGGGATTGATCGACGAGGTGATCGAGCGGGCCGGGATCGGCCTGTCCCCGATGGAGTTGCTGCGCCGGCCGCTGGGCGGGCGGGCGTTCGAGATGATCATTGATACCCAGCGGGTGTTGCTGCCGACACTGGTTCTCTGGCGCATTCCCCACCGGTATTTCATTTCACCTTCCGCCCGGTTTCTGCTGTCATCGGTCAAACCGCCGAAGGGCTATCGCTTTCCGAAACCGATGATGCATCAGCTGATGGACCTGCTGGAATTCGCCAGCGGCTCCCGGTACGAGCCGCCAGCCAGTCTCGACCTTGCCCTGCCCGAGGCCTGTGAAGCCGAGGCAAAACGACTGCTGCCGGATGATGGCAGACGCTATGTCGGCCTGGCACCGGGGGCGGGGGGGCGGCCAAAATGCTGGCCGCTGAACCGTTTTGTCGAACTGGCGAAAACCCAGACGGAACAGGGCCGCCAGCCCGTTTTCATTCTGGGTCCGCAGGAAAGCGACTGGATCGAACAGGTACAGCAGGGCGTACCGGCTGCGTTATATCCTCTGCAGGATCCGGATATTCCGGATGGGCTGCGCGGCGATCCCCTGCTGACCATCGCACTGGCAAAACGGCTGGCCCTGACCGTCAGCAACGATTCCGGCATCGGGCATATGATTGCCGCCGCCGGGACGCCGCTGGTCTCGCTGTTCGGGCCGACCAATCCGGAGAAGTTTCCACCGATGACCCGGGCGCTGAAAATCATCCGGGCACAGGATTTTGGCGGCGAGATGATGGACGCCATCCCCCTTGCGGCAGTATCATCGGAAGCAGACAAACAGCTGGGCTGATGTCCGGCACCACCTTCACGACCGGCCTTCCGGCCACAAACACAGGATGAAGAAACATGATCAATGCAGCCATCGTCGGCCTTGGCCGATGGGGACAGAAACTCGTCGATTCCGTACAGACCGCTGACGGCCCGAAGGGCGATGCCATCCGGGTCAGCCGGGCGGTCACCCGCACCCCGTCGAAGGTTGAGGATTACTGCAAGGGCCTCGGGCTCACGCTGAGCGACCGTTATGAGGATGCGCTGGAAGACAGCAGCATCGATGCGGTGATTCTGGCGACACCACACAGCCAGCATGCCGACCAGATTGTTGCGGCAGCGGCGGCGGGCAAGCAGGTTTTTGTTGAAAAGCCGTTCACCCTGAACCGTGCCGATGCCGTGCGTGCTGCGGAAGCCTGCGCCAAAGCCGGTGTGGTCTGCGCCCTCGGTCATAACCGGCGTTTCCTGCCGGCAATGCGCGAGATCAAACAGCTGATCGACAGCGATACGCTCGGCCAGATGCTGCAGGTCGAGGCGAACTTCTCCGGCAACGGCGCGCTGCGTTACAAGGCGGATATGTGGCGGGCCAATGGTGCGGAGGAAAGCCCGGTTGGCGGCATGACCGGCATGGGCGTCCATATGATCGACAGCATGGTGATGATGTATGGCCATATCGAGGCGGTACGCGCGGTCAGCAAGCGTCAGGTTGTCGAGGTCGATATGGATGATACCTCGGTCATCATGCTGGAATTCCGGAATGGCCGCCTTGGCACCCTGACCACGCTGGCGGCAACCCAGCCGCTCTGGCGCATCCAGTTCGCGGGTGTAAAGGGCTGGGTTCAGCTCAGCCATCACACGAAGATGGAAAGCCTGATCGACGGAATTGGCCGCAAGCAGCGCGATTTCGAGGCAACGGATATCGAACGTGCCGAGCTTGAAGCCTTCGCCGTGGCTGCCTCTGGCGGTGCCGCCTATCCGCTGCCGGTCGAGGACGCGGTGCATAACGCCGCCGTTCTGGAAGCCATCATCACCTCGGCCAGACAGAACGGTGATCGCGTGGTTGTCGCCGGCTGACGGTCCTTCCCTCTGATATGGCCCCTCATGTCATTCCGGCGCAGGCCGGAACCCGGCCGTTAAGCCTTCAGCTCATGACGGCGGGTTCCCGTATTTCGACGGGATGACATGGGAGCAATTATGCAGCCGGTCAATCCTAATTCACCCGCGCCGGGCGGTCTGAGCCGGGGTCTGCCTGGGGTGGTTTCCGGGCCGGGCCGGCCTGATGGTGGGTCATGCGCCAGATGGCGCCTTCGCGGACAAACAGATTTGTTGCAATGAGGTAGTTGCCGTCGATTTCCTCATAGCAGAGGACGGCAGCAGCGGTTGTTCCCTGCGGGACAACGCGGGGCGACAGGCAGGTGATCCGGGGGGCACTGGCGTTCTCCAGGATATCCCGCCAGGTCTGCAGCACGGCGTCACGGCCATAGATCGGATTCCAGCCGGGAGAATGACGGCGACCGGATTTTCGGCCGCCCAGACCGATTCCATTGCCGCTATATCGCGGCTGGCAAAGGCGGCGTAGAAAGCCTCGTTGGCGAAAAGCACCGCATTGATATCGGTCATGTCATCTCCGTTTCACATCCGGACAGTAGAGAGATGCCGGGGCATGTCAAAAGGCCCGGAAGTGAACAGTGCGCAGGAAATAATATTCTGTCTGTCACATATTTGTTATAATTTTCTGGTTGTGTGTAAACGTTTCCAGTATGGTTTTCGCAAAAGAAGATGAGTTCAGGGCGGATATGAACAGCAAGGTGACCATCAAGGATGTCGCCGTACGGGCGGGATGCAGTATTGCGACGGTCAGTCGTGTGCTGAACAAATCCGGCCCGTCGAGTGCGGCCAGCCGCGAGAAAGTCATCGCCGCCGCCGGTGAACTGGGCTTCCAGTTCAACGAGCTGGGCCGGTCCCTGCAGAGCCAGCGTACACGGACCATTGGCGTCATTGTTCCGACCCTTGCCAACCCGGTCTTTGCCGATGCCATCGAGGGCATTCAGGCCACCGCCGATGACAGCGGCTATCAGATGCTGCTGAACTGCGCGAATTACGATCCGGCACGGGAAGAAGAATGCCTGTCGACTTTGCTCGGCAAGCAGGTTGATGCGGTCATTCTGACCGTCAGCGACCCGGCCACCAGTCAGACGCTTGCCACCCTGCGGGGGCTGGAACTTCCCTATTGCCTGATCTTCAACCAGAACACCGGGGACGGTCATCCGGAGGTCGGTGTCGATAACACGGCGGCGGCAGATATTGTCGGGGATGTTCTGGTCACCCACGGTCATCATAATGTGGTGTTCGTCGCGGTCCGCTTTTCAACCTCTGACCGGTCGCGTCAGCGTTATGCCGGTCTCTGTCAGGCGATGGCGCGGGCCGGATGCCCGGAACCGCAGCTGCTGGAAGTGGATTACGAACCCGAAAATCTGGAGCTGGCGCTGGCCGGTCTGCTGGCCCGCGAGCCACAGACGACGGCACTGTTCGCCTCCAATGACATGCTGGCACTGGCCTGTATCCGGGGTCTGCGGGCGCTGGGCAAGACGGTGCCGGATGATATCAGTGTTGTCGGTTTCGACGGCATCTCGATCGGTGATCTGGTCGACCCCAGCCTGGCGACTATTGTCACGCCGGGCCGCGAGATGGGTCGTCAGGCCGCAGCGATGATGATCACCGCGCTTGAAACAAATGGCAGGGCGCCGGGCAATTCCCGGGCGCTTTCCTTCACCTTCCGTCCCGGAGGCAGTCTTGCGCCCCGGGCTACGGGGACTCCGGCGGGAGAGCGGTCACTCCCCCGCCGGTCGACTTCTCCACTCCACCTGATAACCAACAGAAGAAGTGAGTAAATCCATGAGAGTTTTACTGAGCGCCGCGGTTGCGGCAACCCTTGCCTCCACGGCTTTTAGCTATAGTGCGGCGAATGCCGAAGATGCCATCTGCTACAACTGCCCGCCGCAATGGGCCGACTGGGCCTCGATGCTGAAGGCGATTGATCAGAAGCTTGGCATCAAGATGCCGCATGACAACAAGAACTCCGGCCAGACCCTCAGCCAGCTGCTGGCTGAAAAGGCCTCCCCGGTTGCCGATGTTGCCTATTACGGCGTGACCTTCGGTATCAAGGCCGGCAACGAAGGCGTTGCAACTGCCTACAAGCCGAAGGGCTTTGAAGATATCGCCGACGGTCTGAAGGATCCGGACGGCAAATGGTTCACCATTCATTACGGTACGCTCGGCCTGTTCGTGAACAAGGATGCGCTTGGCGGTGCCCCGGTTCCGGCCTGCTGGGCAGATCTGAAAAAACCGGAATACAAGGGCATGGTCGGCTATCTCGACCCGTCGAGCGCCTTTGTCGGTTATGCCGGCGCTGTTGCCGTCAACCGTGCCTTCGGCGGCACGCTGGATAATTTCGATCCGGGCGTCAAATTCTTCCAGGAGCTGGCCAAGAACGATCCGATCGTGCCGAAGCAGACCTCCTATGCCCGTGTCGTCTCCGGTGAAATTCCGATCCTGTTCGATTACGATTTCAATGCCTATCGCGGCAAATATACCGAAGGCGGCAATTTTGAATTCGTCCTGCCCTGTGAAGGTTCGGTCGTGGTGCCCTATGTCATGAGCCTGGTCGCCAACGGTCCGAACCCGGAACTTGGCAAGAAGGTACTGGATTACATCCTGTCCGACGAAGGCCAGGCAATCTGGACCAATGCCTATCTGAAGCCGGCCCGTCCGGTGAAGCTGCCTGCGGAAGTTGCCGCGAAATTCCTGCCGGACAGCGACTATGAGCGCGCAACGCCGGTCGATTACGCGAAGATGGAACAGGTTCAGAAAGCGTTCGGTGAGCGTTATCTGAAAGAAGTGAAATAATCTGACCTCCGGGGGAATGCCGCTGCTGCCGCGGCGTCATTCCCTTTGGTCGGATTATCTTCTGACATGAAACGTATCTTTCCGGTTCTCTGCATCCTGCCACTGGTCATCTTCTCGATGGCCTTTCTGGCGTTGCCGCTTGTGCGCCTGTTTCAGGCGTCGGTAAGCACCAGCGCCGGGTTTGGCATCTATGCGGATATTCTCGCCAACGAACGCTATATGCGCAGCCTGTTCGATACGGTTGTGGTTTCTGCGGGGGTGACGCTGGGCGCGATTGCCGTTTCGACCACGGCCGGTCTGTTCCTGACCCGGAACCGTTTCTACGGCCGTAATTTCCTGATCGCGACCCTGACCTTCCCGCTGGCTTTCCCGGGTGTGGTCATCGGCTTCCTCATCATCCTGCTGGGCGGGCGTCAGGGGCTGGTCAATGACCTTGCCAAGGGCCTGTTCGATACCCGTGTGGTCTTTGCCTATTCGATTGCCGGGCTGTTTCTCGGCTATCTGTATTTCTCGATTCCGCGGGTACTGCTGACCGTCATGGCTGCCGCTGAAAAGCTCGATCCGCAGCTTGAGGAGGCGGCGCGGTCGCTGGGTGCCGGCCCGTTCCGGGTGCTGCTTGATGTCATTCTGCCGGGCCTGGCACCGGCACTGGTTGCCGCCGGG
Source organism: Rhodospirillales bacterium (assembly GCA_040219025.1). GTDB lineage: Bacteria > Pseudomonadota > Alphaproteobacteria > Rhodospirillales > HT1-32 > HT1-32. The sequence goes on from JAVJTE010000027.1 coordinate 119,141, forward strand.
GCGATTGCCTTTGCCACCGCAATGGGTGCGTTCGGCACCGCCTTCACGCTGGCGACCGATATCGATGTGCTGCCGATGGTGATCTATACCGAATTCACTTTGTCAGCGAATATCGCCATGGCCTGTGCGCTGTCCTGTGTTCTGGGTCTGGTGACCTGGGTGCTGCTGCTGGCCGGGCGATCCTTCACCGGCGGCACTGTCGCGGCGTCAGGTTAGGACAGAACATGCCCCGTATCAGCCCCGTAAAATCGCTGCAGCTTGCGGTCACACTTGCCGCCTGCCTGTTCCTGCTGGTGCCGGCGATCATGTCGGTCATGGCCGGTGTCACCGAAAACTATTTCCGCGGCATTTCCAGCGGCGTCACGCTGCGCTGGATCGGCGAGGTCTGGCGGCTCTATTCCGACAGCATCTGGCGGTCGATGCTGATTGCCGGTGTCTGTCTTGTCTTCACGCTGGTCATTGGTGTGCCCGCGGCCTACGCCCTGAACCGGCTGGGTGGCAGGCTGTCGCGGATCATCGAGGAGTTCATCTCGCTGCCGCTGGCGGTGCCCGGACTGGCGCTGGCGCTGGCGCTGCTGCAGCTCTATGGCACCTGGAAGGGCTTCCGGATTTCCTGGTGGTTCATTCTGGTCGGGCATGTGCTCTATACCCTGCCGTTCATGATCCGCTCGGTGATGGCGATCTTTGCCGCTATTGATCTGAAAACGCTGGAGGAAGGGGCGGCATCGCTTGGTGCGTCGTCCTGGCGGCGGTTCATCGATATCGCGGTGCCGAATGCCATGCCCGGCATTCTCGCCGGTTCGCTGACCGTCGTTACCCTGTCGATTGGCGAATTCAACCTGACCTGGATGCTGCATACACCGCTGACCAAGACCCTGCCGGTCGGTCTGGCCGACAGCTATGCCTCCATGCGGCTGGAGATCGCCTCGGCCTATACCCTTGTCTTCTTTGTCATGATTGTGCCGTTGCTTGTCGCCCTGCAATGGGCGTCGTCACGGCTGCAGAATGTTGGAAAACGCTGATGTCCAGATCCGCCGACGGAACCCGTATCCGCCTGAATCACTGTGCCAAGACCTATCCCGGCGGGGTGCAGGCACTCAAAGCCACCGATCTGGAGGTTGTTCCCGGCGAGATCATGGCGTTGCTGGGGCCCAGCGGCTGCGGCAAGACCACGATGCTGCGCATCATTGCCGGTCTGGAAACCCCGGACCGTCAGGGCCGGGTGCTGTTCGACGATGATGATGTGACGCCGCTGCCGATCGAGAAACGGGCTGTCGGCATGGTCTTCCAGTCCTATGCGCTGTTTCCGAACATGAATGTGCGAGCCAATATCGGCTACGGCCTGAAAGTCGCCGGGCTGCCCCGCCAGCAGATCGACCACCGGGTCGACGAGGTGCTGGGGCTCTGTCAGCTGGAGGCCTTTGCCGGCCGTTCGGTCGATGCCCTGTCCGGCGGCCAGCGGCAACGTGTCGCACTGGCGCGCGCGGTTGCCCCGCAGCCCCGCGTGCTGTTGCTGGACGAGCCGCTGTCGGCGCTCGATGCCGCCCTGCGTGAACAACTGCGTGACGAGTTGGCGCGGCTGTTGCGGCAATTGTCGATCACCGCGGTTTTCGTGACCCACGACCAGTCGGAGGCCATGGCCATTGCCGACCGGGTTGCGGTGATGCGTGACGGTGTTGTTCTGCAGATCGACCGGTCAGAGGCGATCTATCACAAACCGGCGAACGGCTTTATCGCGACCTTTGTCGGCGGTGCGAACCATCTGCCGGGCCGGGCCAGCGGTTCGGCCATTGACCTGCCGGGCGGCCGGCTCGACCTGCCGCAGGCACTGACGGCAAACCAGTCTGTCTATGTCCGGCCGGAGGCGCTCCGGATCATCCCTCCGGAAGGGGCCGGTCTGGTCGGGCGGGTCTCGGGGCGCCTGTTTCTGGGCACCCATTACCGCCTGACCATTGATAATGTGACGACCGGGCCGCTGTCTGTTCTGTCTGCCGATCCGAACCCGCCGGCGATTGGTGATGCAGTCGGTGTCGAGGTGCCGTCTGAAGCGATCATGGTGCTGGACAGCGATGCCGCAGGAGCCGCCGCATGAAGCCGGTGAGGATTTTTCAGTTCTCGGACTGTCATATCGTTGAAGAAGGCAGCCTGGCCTATGATGTGGTCGACACATCAGCCTATCTCGACCGGGCCGTCAGTTATGCGAACAGCCTGATGGAGGCAGTCGGTCCGGTTGATGCGGTGGTGGTGACCGGTGATCTGACCGACCATGGCCGCGTTGCACAATATGAACGTCTGCGCAGTATGCTCGACCGTCTTGTTGTGCCCTACTATCTGTTGCCGGGCAATCATGACCGGCGCGACAGCCTGCGACAGGTCTTTCCCGATCATGATTATCTGCAGAACGGATCTGACGAGATCAATTACCGCCTGTCGATGGGTGACCTGACCCTGCTGTGCCTCGACAGTTCTGTTCCCGGCGCGTCCCATGGCGAGCTGACGAAGACGACAACAGACTGGCTTGCCGGACAGGTTCGTGATCTGGATAACCGTCCGGCAATGGTCGCGTTTCATCATCCGCCGTTTGATTCCGGTGTCGGCCATATGGACCGCCAGCGTCTGCGCGATCCGTCCCGGCTGTTTGAGATTCTGGGCGATCATCGCGGTCCGCATCAGATGATCTGTGGCCATGTGCATCGCTTCATTACCAGCCAGACCCCGGCCGGGCCGGCGGTCATCGCACCGGGCACCTCGCATGCCGTGGCGCTCGACCATCGTGAAGACGGGGCCTCTGCCTTCCGGATGGAACCGGGGGCGTTTCTGCTGCACAGCTTTGACGGCCGCTCCGGATTCGCCGGATTTACCTCGGAATATGTGCCTGTCGGTCCTTTCGACGGGCCGTACCTGTTCTATCCGGACCGGTGATTCAATTCAGCTGGCGTTGACAAACCGGAACTTCCTGCGCTTCAACTAAAGAGAAGCTGAAGGATTGCCGGCATGTCGATCACCCTGTTGCGGACCCTCGTTGCCATTGCCGAACGCGGCAGCTTTCAGGCTGCGGCGGATCAGGTCTGTGTCTCCCCGGCGGCGGTCAGCCAGCAGATGCGCACGCTTGAGGATCTGGTGCAGGCAGAGCTGTTCGACCGCAGCCGGCGCACCCCGCAACTGACCCGTCAGGGCCTGTCGATCATTCCGAAAGCCCGCGATATCCTGCAGGCCTATGACGGGATGATCGCCTCCCTGCGACCGGACGGGGAACTGGTCGGTGACCTGACCATCGGGGCGGTCTCCTCGTCGATTTCCAATCTGGTGCCACGCTCAATCAAGGAACTGATGCAGGTCTATCCGGCGGTGCATATCAAGGTGGTGCCGGACCAGTCGCATGAACTGCTGCTGCAGATCGACCGGGGTGACCTTGATGCGGCGATCATGAGCGAGCCGGACCGGCTGCGCAGTCATCTGAAATGGCAACCCATCGCCCGCGAGACGATGATGCTGATCTGCGCCCGTGACGTGACCGGTAATGACGTGATCGGTCTGCTGCGGGACCGGCCCTATATCCGGATGTCACGCCAGACCTGGGTCAGCGAACTGGCCGATGACCTGCTGCAGGAACTGAGGCTGGATATCCGCGACGCGATGGAACTGGATACGCTGGAATCGGTCTCCCGCATGGTTGCGCATGACCTCGGCGTGGCGATTATCCCGCTGCCCTGCCTGCCGGACGAGTCGACGGCGGGTCTGCGTTTTCTGCCTGTCGGCAACCCGCCGCGTGATCGTGTCATGGGCATCCTGTCACGTCAGGACAGCCCGAAATTCCCGCTGATCGACCGCCTCTGGGAGGCGGCAATGACCGCTGTCAGCGAAGTCGGTACGAACGAGCCGGACAGGCGAGGCTGCCCGACAACAGGGGACTGCCTGCCTGACGATGATATCAGTCAGAAACTGCCCTCGCCCCCTCTGCCCTGATGGGGGATTATCCTCCGGATGCAAAGTCCAGCGGCAGAGACATGCCGGTCTGGCTGCTCAACCAGTTCAGGTAACGACCGACACGAACATAAACGCCGGGATTACTGTCTGATCCGCATTCATACCCCCAACTCGCCAGACCAATCAAAACGGGACCTGAGTCCGAAAAAACAATAGCTGGCCCGCCGGAGTCATTTGAACAGGTGTCGGAACCGGGCTTGTGGGCGCAGACCATGTTGCCCGTCAAAAATTGTTCATACCGGTCAATAGTACTACAGCTGGAATTGGATATGATATTGACTGTCGTGTGCAACAGGTCGTAGCTGTTTCGGTTTTCTTCTGTATAGCCCCATCCTGAAACGAGCAGTGGTGCTCCATCCTTTACAAGTTGTCTGTCATTTGGCCATGGAAGCGGAATTGGCTGGATCTGCGGAGAGAATGTGACGGGTGTTTTAAGTTCAACCAGTGCAATGTCTTGATCAAGCCTGTTCGTCGTCGGCTGCTTCCAGCTTGGGTGAACGACAATGTTTAGGGCCCTGTGGCGTATCACACCGAGATGCATCTTTGTTTCGCCAATGACCATAAAAAACCGGGAGGGGTGAGCATTTCCGCCCAGTGCGCGACTGTCGGTAATACAGTGGGCAGCCGTCAGAACCCATCGGTCAGAAATCAACGCACCGCCACAAAACACGCCGTCAACGATATTCCGGGTGATCGCATCGACAAATCCGACCTGCCACGGAAGATACCCGGGGGGCGCGATATTGCCCCCGTAGGTCCGTGTGGCGGGAGAGTCAGTGAGGAGTGTCCGCAGGTTTTTCACCATGCCCTGCGATCCGTGGAGGATCACCGCGAGAGGATCGGGAGACGACAAGATACCCCTCCGGTCGAGCGAAATCTTCTCAAGCCCGACCGGGCTCCCCCGGATCACAAGAGTGTTGTTATCAACTTTCCGGATTGTTTCAGCGATTGCCGTTGCCGATGAAAGACCTGCGGCGACGATCAGGAAAAGCAGGGATTTTATGACCATTTCGGGTTTCATGGCGTTCACTCAAATCCGCTCAGAAAGACGGCAAGACCTTCGACCCGGGCCTTGTTTTCGACGCCACCCGGGACTTTGCCGTCACTGGCTACAATTTGCACGGCTGGCCCGGCTCCGGAAGTCCAGGCCGGGAAGCCGCTTCTGGGCGCAGGATCCAGTTCGTAGGCAGCATGCCAGAACAGCTTGTATGAGCCATATTCAGCAATATAGCGAGAAGACGTGCCGATGAATGTCTTCACAACGGACGCAAGGGTCTTGTTATCGCCGATCGAGAAATGTCCGCCGATGACAAACGAAAGTTCTAAACCACCAAGGCTCTCGATTGCCATTGCGCTGACGATTGACGACTTGTCTTCGGCAAGGCTGGCGAGCCAGGAGATTGCTTCGGCTTCTTTCTCGGTCACACCGCAGACATTGGTTTCTGTGGCAACATCAACAACATCAATGATCATAAGTTTCGCGGCGGTCGGTTCCAGTTTTGACTGACCCGGGAAGTAAAACGGTTTGCCTTCTTTTTCACTCTTGATGACCGGTGTTTTGAATTTCAGGTCACCCAGTGCTTCCAGAAATATGGTCAGCACAGCATCCAGAGTGGCGTTATCCACGCCCTGGCTGATATCAGGTTTAGCTAACTTCTTACCGAAACGGGTAACGAATTCGCCCCGGATGTAGTGTCGGTAATATTCCCTGAACAGTGCCATGGACTGGATCTCGACCGCTGATGTTCTGAGCGTTGGGCCGGATCTGTCATTCAGGTGCATCTTGCCGGTCAAGGCTGAACTCGAGAAAGCGCTTATGAAGTCCTCAAAGTCTCCGGCCGAGAACTCTTCCATCTCAAACGGTGTCTTCTGTTCATAAACAAACGTCGCTTGACCGCTTCGCAATGCCGGCTCGGGCTCCGAAACATGGTCGATGGCTGCAACAAGTGCTGATGCGACTTTATCCTGCGCAAGCTCCGGAGGCAGGGTCACGATCGTCGTCGCGGGGTAACCTGACAGAGTCGAACTGGTTCTCTGGGCGGGCGCTGGGTCTGCCTTGCAACTCAATGTAAGGTTGGTCGGAATACTGTCAGCAATATCGCCAAGCGGACCTATTGATGAACAAGCTGACAATCCGGATGTACAAACCAGAGCGATTATTAATCTGGACATATCAAATTCCTCCAAATTTCATATATATTATTATTGGTAGCATAAAAATAAAACGAATTGTAAATTATTATAATAATATATAGGTTGTTGATTTAACAGTGAAATTTGTTTATTGAATAATAAATACAAATTGTATAATTTATTCCAGAATAATAGAAAAAAGGAATTAAGTTAAATTTTTCACTATATAAATATTATAAGTGTAAATTTTGAAAAAGAGAATATTGTATTATTTAGTTTTATTTATAAAATTTAATATTTTTCATTAATTGCGTGTAGGTTCTTGGAGTTGGCTACTGCGGGATCCGGATATGGACCCGATCGGTCATCAGGACAGTTTGACTTCCGGCAAAAACAGTCACCGTTGAATCGCCAAGTTTTATACTAGTCGTTTTAAGGCGTCATCGTCGTTGGGGATGGTTGGATAATCGACCGGAGAACAGCGATCAACGTCAGTACTGACAGAGGGAAATGAGGTCAGGAAATCAGCGCACAGTTTTGCGTTAATCGCCTGCCGCAGATGCGGTCCCGTTCAGATTATCCGGTGAAGGCCCTCACGCAGAGGCGCGGCGGTCGCCCTGCAGGGAATAGCCGGTTGCCCGCGGTGCCGGTTTGACGGTGGCTTCGTTGCCCGCTGACGCCGGTTTGCGCCAGGGCTGCTTCTTGAAGAAGGCCATGGAGTAGGCAATGCCGACCAGCAGGGCGAAACCGCTGAGATTGACGAGGGCATAGGTCAGTGGCGAACGGCCGAGATAATCCAGTACCATGCCGCCGATCTGCGCCAGAATCATCGAGCTGATGAAGGTTGCCAGCGCCTGCTGGCCGACCTTGATGACCGGCTTCAGGGCGGGATGATGCAGCATATCCTCGCGCCCCTTCAGCAGGGTGACGCAGATATAGGCCAGCGCCAGGAAATGCAGATAACGGAGATAGCCGAATTCGGTCTTGTCGAAGCCCGACCAGAACGTGACCCGGAATTCGCGCATCCATTCGTAATTCTGGGCGGTCTGCCAGTGACTGAGCGGGATCAGGGCAACGACGAAGATTACAGCGGTCCAGAACAGGATACGATTCGGCTGCGGGGTTTTCAGCCAGCCGATGGAAATACAGAATCCGGTAAAGAAGATCAGTGCCCAGGCAAAGGGGTCAAAGAACCATGTCCGGTCCGACCACCATTCTGCCGGAAGCTGCGGATTGAAAACCTGATTGGCGAGCCAGAGCAGGGCAATGGCGGCAATCGGCGCATAACGGTGAATGTTGCCGAGCAGCATGACCACCGGGATCATCGCCAGCAGCACCAGATACATCGGCAGGATATCAAAATAGTTCGGGACATAGGTCAGCGTCATCAGACCGACCAGACCATTGACCGGATCATCCATGAACGGCATCAGATTCAGGGCAACGATATAGTTCACCGGGTCGGCAACCAGCCCGGCCATTACATTCGTGCCGATGATGATCACGGTTGCAACGGTGATGAACATCGCCAGATGCGCCCAGTAGACCTGAAAGCAGCGCAGACCGATCCGCGATGTCCCCATCAGGAAACCGTGGCTGCTGTAAAGTGATCCGAAGGCCAGGGCCGAGGCATAGCCGGAGCAGAAAACAAACATCTCCGTCGCATCGGACGGGCCGAAATTGGCCGGAATGAAGTTCTGCCAGCGGTTCTCCGGCACATGGGCCATGAAGATAATCAGCATGGCGATTCCCCGGAAGAAATCGAGGCGCACATCCCGCTTGCGCGGGGATGTGCCGATTGCTGTTATCTTCGTCTGGCTCATCAGCGTCAGCTTTCCTGTTTGGCCATCGACAGGCCGGGTTCAATGACCGGGGGCAGGGGAACCGGCATCGGGGCTTCCTCCGGGATCCGGCAGAGACCGGCCCGCTGTGCCGAGCGACCAAGCGGTGGCCAGGCAGTGATGACGGCGAAGGGAATGGCGCAGAGGAACGCGACAAAAATCGGTGCGGCCCAGGGCAGGACGGACGGCATTTTCCACCAGAACACGGACAGAATGGCAATTCCGGCGAGGGTCTGCGGCCACAGGCCGCGGATCGCATCGGACCAGGCCAGCCCGCCACCGACACGGACCTGGGCTTCCCAGGCGACGCGCTTGCCGAAAGCCAGACCGATCATGAACCGGGCCACGGCAAAGCCGATCAGCGGTGCCATCAGGGCCGAGAAGAACAGTTCGACAAAGCTGCCCCATAACAGGGCACCGGCCCCGCCATAGGTGCGGCGTTTTGCCGGGGACAGCAGGGTATCAAGCACACCCATGATCTTCGGCATGAAAGTCATGGTCATGACGGTAACGAACAGCCCCAGCCCCAGGGTCGCCGGGAACGGCTCGGACCCGCCGGGCATGAAAACCTGTGCCGCGCCGAAGATGATCAGCGCCATCCAGCCGGGGGCACCGACATACATCAGGATCGCCAGCGCCAGCTGCAGGCGGCTGACCGGTTTGATATGCCGCATGTTGAGCAGTTTGAGATACTGCATGTTGCCCTGACACCAGCGCAGGTCACGTTTGATGAAATCCTGCAGCGAGGGCGGATTTTCCTCAAAGCTCTCGTCTTCCTCGGCGACGACCCGGCATTCATATCCGGCGCGCCGCATCAGCACGGCCTCAACCTGATCGTGGCTGAGGATATGCCCGCCGAGAGGGGCTTTCCCCGGCAGAACGGGAAGCTGGCAATGATCGCGGAAAGCCTGCATCCGGATGGCCGCGTTGTGACCCCAGAACGGGCCGCAGTCGCCCTGCCACCAGGCGCTGCCGGCGGTATAGGAGCGCATGCCGTGACGCATGCCGAACTGGAAGACACGGGTAAAGAAACTGTCCGACGGGCGTCCGACAACAAGCCCCTGCAGCAGTCCGATTTCCGGATGGGCCTGCAGGCAACGGATCAGGCGCAGGATCGCCGGGCCGGACATCAGGCTGTCGGCATCCAGCGGAATGAAGAAATCGTAGGCATCGCCATAACTGTCGCAGAATTCGGCGATATTGCCGGCCTTGAAGCCGGTATTGTCGGTGCGGCGGCGATAGTGAATCCGGTCCGGCGTTACATCGCGCTGCCGCCAGAGGTCGATCAGGCGTTCTTCTTCCTGTGCAACATCGGGGCGCGAGGTGTCGCTCAGCACATGGAACCAGAACATATGGCCATAGCCGGTGGCATCGATGCTGCGCTTGATCTGCTCCAGCCGGTCGAGAGCCGCATCAACCTGTTCATTGCGGATGGCAAGTGCGATGGCGGTGCGCCCGGCAATCGGGGCATTGCTGTCGGCATCCGCCCAGGCCGGGTTGACATAAACCGCCGGATTACGGGTCGTCTGCGAGATCAGAAAGCCGATCACCGAGTTCCAGAAGCCGAGGGCGAGCCAGGGCAGGGTGAGGAAGAAGCAGGCAAAGATGCCGTATTCCGGCCAGTCCCAGCCATTTGTGCCGAGAATCCGGAGCATCAGCGCGGAGAGCCCGGCAATGGTCGCAGTGGTCAGCGCCAGCATCAGGAAACGACGGGCCTTGTAGCGGGCTGCGGGGCGGGGTACCTCAACAGCAGGGCGGGCAGGGCCCGGAATTTGGCTGGAAATATACATCGAACGTTTCTTCACTATCCAATCAGGTTACAACGGCCACACCCAAGAACGCCGTAGCGCAGGAGGTAGCGGTGACATCAGGAATTTCCAAATCACTTTGGATTGAACGCCCGTGTGGGGCGTTTGTTCGAGAAAAGAAAATTCCTGAATTAAATACGGGAGAAAACCTGGTCCGGACCATCTGGAGTGGAATCAGCCGGGGGACCGAGCGTCTTGTTTTTGAGGGCAAGGTGCCTGTGGCGGAATACAGCAATATGCGCTGTCCGGCGCAAGCAGGAGATTTTCCGTTTCCGGTAAAATACGGCTATTGCGCCATCGGCGTGGTCGAGGCGGGTTCTGACAGCCTTGTCGGACGCACTGTCTTTGCCCTGCATCCCCATGAAGACCGGTTTATTGCACCAGATAACGCCCTGCATCCGTTACCGAATCAGCTGCCGCCAAGGCGGGCTGTGCTGACCGCGAATATGGAGACGGCGCTGAATGCGGTCTGGGATTCAGGTGCCGGGCCCGGCGACCGGATTCTGGTTGTGGGTGCCGGTGCCGTCGGCCAGATGATTGCCTTCATTGCGGCGGGCCTGCCCGGGGCAGAGGTCTCGGTGGCCGATCTGGATCCGGGCCGGGCCGATGCGGTGGCCGCGCTTGGCGCCGGGTTCATCGGGACCGAACGCCCGCGCGATGATCACGACATCGTGTTTCATACCAGTGCCAGTGCTGCCGGATTAAATCTGGCGATCGCGGCTGCCGGTCGTGAAGCGACTATCGTCGAGGTCAGCTGGTACGGAGACCGCACCGTCGATGCGGCGCTTGGCGGACGCTTCCATTCGCACCGGCTGCGGCTGATCTCGACCCAGGTGGGTGCTATCCTGGCCGGTCGGGCGGTGCGCTGGAATTATCACAGACGGTTGCAGACCGCGCTCACCCTGCTGTGCGATGACCGGCTTGATTGCCTGATTACGGCGGAAGTTGCCTTTGATGATCTGCCGGCACGCCTGCCGGAAATCCTTGCGCCGGGGGCACCGGGTATCGTAACAGCCGTCCGCTATGACGGATCAACCTGAAAGACCCTGACCGATGTATTCTCTCACCATTCGCGACCACATCATGATTGCCCACAGCCTGCCGGGTGAAGCCTTCGGCCCGGCGCAGAACCTTCATGGTGCGACCTATGTGATCGACGTGACGTTCTATCGCCCGGAACTTGACGAGAACGAGATCGTTGTCGATATCGGGCTGGCCTCCGACGTGGTGAAAGCCTCTCTCGGTGAACTGAATTACAAGAATCTCGATGACCTGCCCGACTTCCGCACAAAACGTTCAACCACGGAAGTGCTCGCCAGATGGGTCTTTGACCGGATGGCGCGCTGCATTGCCGACGGATCACTTGGCGCATCGGCAAAGGGCATTACCCGGATCAGGACCGTGCTGAATGAAAACCATCTCGCCAGCGCCGCCTATGAGGCAGACCTCTGACAGGCCGGAATCTGCCTGATGGCACAGCTGATCTTTGCCGTCCCCGGTGATCTGGCGTCTCTGACCGGCGGTTATGCCTATGCCCGTGAGGTAATCCGCTGCTGGAAAGCCGCCGGGCATTCGGTTCAGTATATCCCGCTGGGCGATGGTTTCCCCGATCCGTCAGAGAGCGTGATGGAGGATGCCTGTCGGCGGCTGGCGGCAACGCCGGACGGGGCGACAGTGCTGATTGATGGTCTGGCCTATGGCGTTCTGCCGGCCGCATTTCTGCAGCAGACCCACCGCCGCTGGGTGGCCCTCGTGCATCATCCGCTGGCGCTGGAGACCGGGGTAGATCCGGCGCGGCAGGTGATACTGAAGGCGTCAGAGCGGGCAGCGCTGGCAGAAGCGTCGCAGGTTATTGTGACCAGTCCGGCGACGGCCCGTGAACTTGTCGCCTCATATGCAGTGCCCGGGCAGAAAATTACTGTGGCGCTGCCCGGCGTCGAAGCCGCCGGCAGGGCATCCGGCGGCAGAAAAGTTCCCGTGCTGTTGTCGGTCGGCACCCTGACCCGCCGCAAGGGGCATGATGTGCTGGTCGCGGCGCTGGCGGAACTGCGTGATCTGGACTGGCAATGCCGGTTTGTCGGCAGTACGGACCGCGACCCGGTGGTGACAGAGAACCTTCGCTGGACGATTGCCGGTGCCGGACTGGAACAGCGGATTGAAATCGTCGGCGAGGTTGATGGCGATGGCCTGCGGGGTGAATATCATCAGGCAGATATCTTCGTGCTGGCCAGCCGCTATGAAGGCTATGGCATGGTCTTCGCCGAGGCGATGGCACATGGCCTGCCGGTAATCGCCTGTCATGCGGGTGCGGTCCCGGATACGGTGCCGGACAGTGCGGGTATTCTGGTGCCGGTTGATGACCCTGCCGCACTGGCAGAAGCTATCGGCCTGGTTCTGACGGACGCACCCCGCCGGCAGGCGCTGGCGGACGGGGCCTGGCGGCACGGGCAGGGGCTGGCCCGCTGGCCGGATACGGCAAAGACCATCTCAGACATCATGGAGCAGACGGCATGAGCGGATTTTCCCCGGAATGGCTGGCGCTGCGTGAACCCGCAGATACCGCAGCCCGGTCACCTGAAGTGCTGGTGGCGCTACAGCAGGCTTTTGCAGACCGGACCTCCTGTCGTATCTGCGATTTCGGGGCCGGCACCGGCTCGTCCGTCCGGGCGCTGGCGGAGTATCTGCCCCCGCGGCAGGACTGGCTGCTGGTCGATTATGATGCCGCGAACATCAATGCCGCTGTTGATGCTCTCTCGGACTGGTCGGATGTCGCGGAGCGTCAGGGCGATGATCTGCTGTTGCAGCGTGCCGGGCGGCAACTGAAGGTGAGTTTCGCAGTACGCGATCTGGCCGTCGCCGGTGATTTGCTGCCGGAACCGGCTGATCTGGTTACGGCTTCCGCCCTGGCCGATCTCACCTCGGCGGCCTGGCTGGACCGGCTTGTCGCGGAACTTCGCCGCCACCGGGTGGCCGTGCTTGCCGGGCTGAACTATGACGGGGTGATGTCTTTTGATCCGGCAGATCCGCTGGATCCGGCGATCCGCGATGCCTTCAACAGGCACCAGACCGGTGACAAGGGTTTCGGCCCGGCACTTGGTCCGGCGGCGGGGAATTATCTGGCCCGCCGGCTGGCCGGAAACGGGTTTACGGTGACCACCGGCGACAGCCCGTGGAGGCTGGATGAGGCAACCCGTGACCTGATGCTGGCGACCCTCGGGGGGATTGCCGGTGCGGCAGGTGAAACCGGGCTGGTCGATGCGGCCGAACTGAACCGATGGCAAAAATTGCGGCAGGCGGGTCCAAAAGCCGTGACCATCGGACATCTGGACGTCTTTGCCTGTCATCCGTGATTGTCGGGGGCAGGCAGGATAGTCTCCGGACTTTCTGTTTCCTGAAGGAATACCGTCATGAATATCAGACCGCTTGAGGCTTCCGACCGTGCCATCTGGGAGAGTTTTCTCAACGAATATGCGGCGTTCTACAAGACGACCGTTCCGGAAGGCGGGCATGACGGTGTCTGGGGCTGGATATTCGATCCTGACAACGATTTCTGGTGCGACCTTGTGCTGGCTGATGACGGAACCCCGGTCGGCTTTACCCAGTATCAGCTGATGCACCGCTCCCTCAGCGGGGCCATGGTCTGTTATCTCAGTGACCTTTATGTTCGTCCGGCAGTCCGCGGAACCGGTGCCGGACGCGCATTGATCGACCATGTGATCGAATTTGCCAGAAGCCGGGGCATTTCAAATGTCCGCTGGCTGACCCAGGATTACAATTATCCGGGCCGTCGCCTGTATGATACCTACACGCCGAAATCCGATTTCATCCTCTACAGCCTGCCGGTCTGACGGATATTATCGGTATTCGCGCGGATGCGACATTAGCAATATTTGGGGTACGGATGACGAGAAATCATTTCCCGTTGTCCGGAAAATGGCGAATAGCTGGGCTCTCTCTGTCTGGAATGAACCATGGACGCCCTGCTTTCGCTTATCCTGTTTGCCGCCGTCGCCACCCTGTCGCCGGGCGGGGCAACGACACTGGCCACGGCCTGTGGTATCCGGTTCGGCTATCTGCGCAGCCTGCCGCTGGTGGCAGGAATAGCCTGCGGGCTGGCGACACTGGTTGCCTCTGCATCGGTCGGGCTGGGTACTGTGCTTCTGGCTTTACCCGCCCTGTCGCTGGCGATGAAGATCACCGGATCGGTTTATCTGCTATGGCTGGCCTGGAAGATCGCCCGGTCAGGATCGCCGGACAGAGCGGCGGCTGATGATGCCGGGCCGATTGGTTTTGTCGGCGGTTATCTGCTGCTGCTGATCAACCCGAAGGCCTGGGCGATGGCATTCGGGGCGTCGGCATCCTTTGCAACCGTCGCCGAAAACCCGGTCGACCTGGCATTGATCATGGGCAGCGTTTTTGTCGTGGCCGCCAGCCTGTCGTTGTCACTTTGGTCGGCGGGTGGTGCCTTGCTGGCCCGCATCATCCGGACCGATTTCCAGTGGCGCATTCTGAACCTCCTGCTCGCGGTTCTGCTGGCCCTGTCAATCCTGCCGTTCTGGATCGGGTAGCCGCCTATTTGCCCGGCAGCATCCGGTTGAGCAGGCCATCCTTGCGAATGAAGTGGTGATGCAGGGCGGCACCGATATGCAGCAAGATCAGGCCGCCGATGGCGAAACCCGCCCAGCCGTGAATCCAGAGCACGGTTTCCGACATCGCCCGGTCGGGCCCAACAAGCGCAGGCAGGGTGAACAGGCCGAAGACCGATATCTGTGCCGGATACAGGCTGGTGCCGATCCAGCCGCCGATCGGAATTGCCAGCAGCATCAGATAAAGCAGCAGATGGGTGGCGCTGGCCGCAAAACGCTGGGCCGGAGGAATGTCGATATCAAGCGGCGGCGGTTTGTGGAACAGCCGCCAGATGATCCGCAGGACCATCAGCCCGAGGATAAGGGCCCCGAACGAGCGATGCAGATCGAACAGCTGGTTCTGCAGCGGACCTGAATCGACCCGCAGCATCGCAATTCCCATCGGTATCGCGGCAATGACGCAGAGGGCAATGACCCAGTGCAGCAGCTTTGCGGTACCTGTGTAGCTTCCGGTTGCCTGGTCTTTCATGAGCTTTCCCTCCCGGTTCTGGTAAAGGCGCAGTCGATCAGCATATCGCCCTCCGGCAGACTATAGGATTTTACGGACGGTCGGACAGCCTGATTCAGCGTCTCGATGACCGGCAGGGTAAGGCCGGTCGGGCCGGAGCCGATAATCATCGGGCCGACCAGAAAATGCATCCGGTCGAGTACGCCTGCGGCCAGAAATGCCGAGACGGTATGTGCGCCACCCTCAACCAGCAGGCGTGTCAGCCCGGCTGCTGCCAGCCGGGTGACGATCCGGGAAGGGGACAGGTTGCCGGTATCGTCGCCAGGCAGTGTGATGATCTCGACACCTGTGCCGGTCGTTGTCTGAGTGTCCGTTGTGCCCCGGCGCAGAACAATTCTTCGTGTACGATCATCGGTCAGACAGGTCTCGTTCAGGGTCAGCCGGCTGTTCGGATCGATGATAATCCGGGCCGGAGACGGCCCCGTCGCGTGGCGGACGGTCAGGGCAGGATTGTCGGCCAGTGCTGTGCCGACACCAATAATGACGGCATCCATCAATGCGCGTATTCGATGGAGGTGGATCAAAGCCGAGCGACCGTTTATGTAGTGCGAATGACCGGAGGCTATCGCGATGCGACCGTCCAGAGACTGACCAAGCTGCGCCATCACAAAACTGTCAGGGCGGCTGTCACAATCGATCAACGGGCCATACAAAGGTATGAGCGGATTATCTTCCAGGACAGAAATTCTGGTAGTAGTTCGCCGTGATGCAACTATGTCTAACCAGGGACGTTCATCGTTCCATAAGGTCGTGTTCAACATCGTGTTAGTGCCAGACGTGACATTGTTCCAGTATCCCAAACCGCATCGCGATCCGATTATCGGTCGAAGCAACGATAATCATGATCAGCAGGAAGCGCCCTCTATTTCAACCCTTGCCGGCGACCTGTCTCGCCTGTCGGTTGAAAGATCAATAGCCGAATTACGGGCCGCCCGTCCCGTGCTGATGCATGACGGCGATGATCTCTGGCTGGTGGCATCGGCGGAAAATGCCGATGCGCAGCTGATCTCCTATTTCCGGCATCTGTCCGGGGCTGCGCTGGTGCTGAGTGCACCTCGTCTGCGCCATCTTGGCTTGCCGACGGAACAGCCTCTGGGTTTTGCCCTGTCGGACATGGATGATCGCCGGATACAGGCCTGCTGCCAGTCCGTCACGGCCAGTCTGCCGACCCGCCCTGTTGATACGCGATTGGCGGGTGGTCCTGCGATTGAACTGTTGAAGCGCGCCCAGCTGATGCCGGCTGCCCTGCTTGCCCGGGCGGAAAAGGCATCGGGGCTGACCGGTCTGATGTCCGTCGATGTTCGCGATATCAACGGTTATCACGACCGTATCGTGCAAACGCTTGCGATTGCCTCGCGGGCGCGGGTGCCGCTGATTGATTCCACGGTGACCGATTTTGTGGTTTTCCATGGTGGCGACGGTCTGAAGGATCAGGTTGCCATCGTGATTGGCGATCCCGATCCGTCGGCGCCGACGCCGGTGCGCCTGCATTCGGCCTGCCTGACCGGCGATCTGTTCGGCAGCCTGAAATGTGACTGCGGCGAACAGCTGCGTCTGGCGATCCAGCGGATTGCCGAACTTGGCGGCGGGGTGTTGCTGTATCTGGATCAGGAAGGCCGGGGTATCGGCCTGCGCAGCAAGATCCGCACATACCGGTTGCAGGAAGATGACCATGATACGGTCGATTCCGACGCGATTCTGGGATATGGCCCGGACGAGCGGAAATACGGTATTGCCGGGCGGATGCTGGCGCTGCTGGGGTTCAGCCGGATTGTCATGCTGACCAACAACCCGGACAAGATCGGGGCGATGCAGTCTGCCGGGTTGCAGATTGTCGGCACGGAATGCCTGCTCGGTACCGTCAACAGGCATAACCGGAAATATCTGGCAACCAAGGCCGCCCGCGCCGGGCACCGTCTCGAGAAGCTGCGTCTTACCGGGTCTGATTAAAGGCGGTCTGTTTCAGACAGGTCATCCGGTCTCCGACAGGGACCGGGCCGCCATTTCAGCGATCAGCAGCTGAAACTGCGTCAGGGCATGGGACAGCAACTTGCTGCCGATTTCCGCGGTTGCCAGATCCGGACGCCCGACCCAGCCGCCTTGGGCAAGGTCGTCGGTCTTCCAGCCCCACTGAACCGGCCCGGACGGGAACAGCAGGCTGCCCTCCCCGACGGCAGGGTTTGCGGTTGCTGACTCACGTCGTACCAGTTCAGGCCGGATAGCCAGCATCAGTGAGGTTTCCAGCCAGCCGCCATGGACATCTGCACGGGCTTCTGTGGGCGGGGCGAGTTCCGGTGGCAGGCCAACATCCAGCCAGTGCGCATTGGCGGCCAGGATGCCGTGCTGTCGTCGTGCGTTGAGCACCGCAATATTGAGGGCCGAGATATTTCCGCCATGACCGTTCAGTAACAGCAGACGCTTAATTCCGGCGCGGGCCAGCCCGGCGGCCACAGCATCAATCTGGCTGATCAGGGTATCGGCCTCGATGGAGAGTGTCGCCTGCGATGACGCAGCGCCGGATACATGCTCGCCCGAGACGCCAAGCCAGATGCCGGGAAGCCGGATGACAGCCTCTCCGGCAGCGGCGGCCAGACGCACAGACAGTTCATCTGCGATGATATGATCTGTGCCGAGCGGCAGATGGGGACCGTGATTTTCAAAAGCGCCAACCGGCAGCAGGGCGACCAGCCTGCCGGTCGCGGCCCGCGCGGTCAGAACATCCTGTGACAGGTTGCCATAGTCGTCAGACACTGATTTCAAAACTTTCTTTTCTGTCTTTGCCCGCGGATTGCGCTGCAAGGATCGGATATCGATCCCATCCCCGATACCCCATAAACAGCCCGCAAGCAATCAGACGGGAGCGACAGTCATGAGCTACAGGGTTACCGCATTATCGCCAGAGGATGCCCGGCAGTACCGGACCGGGCGACGGGATTTCTATGGCCAGCCCGGTCAGATAATGCTGTCCGACGGTGCCTTTCCCTGCCGCCACTGCCTGACCGATCTGCCGGAAGGGGCGGCGGCCCTGCTGGTCGCCCACCGGCCATTTCCGGTGGCCGCCCCTTACAGTGAGGTCGGGCCGGTCTTTATCTGCCCGGAACATTGTGAATCCTACAGCAGGGTTTCCGAGCTGCCGGAAGTGATTTTGTCCCGGCGGGTTGTCATCCGCGCCTATACCCGCGATCACAAGATGCGCTACGGACATCATGAGATGGTCGACGGCCGGCAGGCCGATGCAGCGATCAGACGCCTGCTGGCTGACCCGGACAGCGACTATCTGCATATCCGCTCGGCCCTGACCGGATGCTATCACTGCCGTATCGACCGGCTGGTGGCGGAGGGCTGACGCTGCGATCAGGCGTCGTCGGGTATCACCGCAATGACATCGATTTCCATCACCCATTGCGGCTGGGCGAGGCCCTGGACGATCAGGCCGGTGCAGACCGGGAAAACCCCTTTCAGCCACTTGCCGACTTCACGATAGACCGGCTCGCGATAGGCGCGGTCGGTGATGAAGATGGTGATCTTGACGATATGGGAAAGCTCGCTGCCGACTTCTTCCAGCAGCTGTTTGACGTTCTTCATGGCCTGCCCGGCCTGGGCGGCGGGGTCACCGATGCCGATCGTCTCACCTTCAAACGTGGTGCCGACCTGGCCGCGCAGATAGATCGTGTTGCCGGCCTTTACTGCCTGACACAGGTCATTGTCGAGTTTCTGGTTGGAATAGGTATCGCCGGTATTGAACTTGCGATGTCTGGTATGGGGCATGTGGTTACTCCGCTGCCTGTTTCCGGAAATGTTCGTCATGTGATGGGCCGGACAGATGTCGCCGCCATCAAGGGTGCCATCAAAAGTGAAAGAGCCGTTGCGGTTGCCAGATACGGTCAGGAAGGACTGCCCGGATTCTGAAGTTCAAAAAAGGTAATGCTGCCGTAATCGGCGGGTAATTCAACGGAAGTTTCCGTCAGTCGGACAACTTTTGCGGCCTCGCCCCGGAGCAGCTTGCCTTCATTGCTGTTGGCCATCGGCGAGGGCGCAAGTGACATCGCATCGGCACAGACGTAATTGACGATGAACAGGCCGCGCGGGCTGCCGGATGCATTGGCTTCAGAGGCATGCAGCAGCTTTGAATGCATCAGGCAGACATCGCCCGCCCTGCCGGTGACCGGCTGTGCAATGGCTGCCGCCGCCTCAGACGTTGCCGCATCGACCTTGCCGGTGAATTTATCATCCTGCCACAGGCTTTTGGCACCGTTCAGATGCGATCCGGGGGCAACCAGCAGACAGCCGTTCTCTGCTGTCATGTCATCCAGCAACAGCAGGGCAGTGACCATGTCGTCATTGGTGTGCGGCGTATAGGTGAAGTCCTGATGCCAGTCGACAACGGTGCTGCCGCCCGGCTGTTTGTTGTTGACCTTTGAATGATGAAACTTGACCGACGGGCCGACCAGATCCGCCGCCATATCGACCATCGCGCTGTTGAACCCGACCTCTGCATAGATGCCGGATATCTCCTGCGGGTTGTTGACCCGCCGGAGCTGCGGCTGATCCGGCCTGTGATCCGGAGCGCAGTCAAACCGGGGTTTCGGAAAGCCGGTCTCGCCATACATGCCGGTGTGGTTCCGGCTGTCATCGACCCAGCCCTTCAGCTCCTGCTTCAGGGCGGCCAGTTGGTCTGCTGTCACGGCGTCAGATGCCAGCAACCATCCGGTTTCCCGGAATTGCCGGATCTGTTGCTCTGTGAGAACGGTCATTGATCTCTCCCGTGATGTTGGTGCGGTCAGCCTGTATGTGACCCGTCAGGGTCTACACTGGTGCGGGATGCTGCATCTGTAAAATATCATTATTCGTGTCACTGAATCGGAAAAACATATCCTGTCTGCCGGGAGAGGCCGGTGCGGCGCAGCCTGTCACGGCCAACAGATTTCTTCCGGCATTGTCACGAATGAGACACCGGTTGAAACCCTTCTGGTCTGTCTCCAGTTGAATGATATGCTGTTATCTCTGTTTACCCGTGAGGATTCATGCCGGAATTGACGCCCGATCAGCTTCGTGTTCTGCGTGTGCTTATCGCCGAAGACGAGGTCTTTCTGCAGACGGTCATGGGCGGCGCACTGCGGGATATCGGTGTGCGCGACATCGCCACAGCGACCAACGGGCAGGAGGCGCTGAAACAGGTTGAGCAGGCGAAACAGCCGTTTGATATCATTTTCCTCGACCTGCAGATGCCGATTATGGACGGATTTGATTTTCTGGAGACGCTGCGCGCCCGAAAGGACCGGGAAACAGCCAACATACCGGTCATCGTGCTGAGCGGGCATTCAGAACTGGCGCAGGTCCTGCGGGCGGCAAAGACCGGAATCAGCGGGTATCTTGTCAAACCCGTCTCGCGGGCAAAATTGCTGTCGGGTGTGACAACCGGCCTGTCAGGGAAGACAGTCGACTATGAGGAACTCAGGGCCAAGTCCGGCGGTTAAAGTTATCGGGGGATGCAGGGATGCAGTTTGACGCGGAGCAGGCGAGACTGGTGAAGGCGTCGTTCATACGGCTGTTGCCGCGACGGAACGCGTTCAGTCAGCGACTGTATGACAATCTGTTCGAGGTGGCCCCCGGCGTCCGGGAACTGTTTCCGGACGACATGCAGCATCAGCGCGAGAAGCTGATTGCCACCCTGACAACAGTGGTCAACAACGCCACAAGACTGGATGATATGGACCGGGCAATCTGGTCGCTGGGCCGAAATCATGTCGATTACGGCGTGAAGGATGCACATTATCAGGTGCTCCGGGATGTCCTGCTGAAGACATTGTCTGAGGAACTTGGCGACGACATGACACCCGGTCTGGCAAAGGCCTGGGGTGATTTCTATGACGAGATTGCACGCCGGATGACCGCGGCATGAGAACCGCGGGTTTTCAGCCAGCCGTCTGATGCTCAGAAGCTGTCGACATACTGCTTCACCCGGTCAATTTCATTCAGGAGTTCGTTTTGCAAATCCGGCAGGGCTGCCCAGTCGCCGGCCATCCCGGTTTCCCGCATCAGATTCAGCACGGCAACCATGCCCGGAGCACCGGCCGTCCGGGCAGCACCCAGCAGTTTGTGGGTTGCCTCGTCAAATGCGTCGGTATCGCAGCTGTCGCCGGCTGCCGTAAGCTCATGCAGCGAGCCGTCAATGCTGTCGACGAAACTGTGCAGCAGCGCACGGAGGGATTCCCGGTCGTCGCCAACCAGATCCTGCAGGATCTCGATTGAAATTGCTGCGGCGGACCCCGTTCCGGTTGCCGGCACCGGCTTTGGTGACGGGGCTTTGTCTGCAGCGGCGGTGTCTGGCAGGGTCAGCCATGTCCGGAGCTTTGCATCCAGCAAGGTGATTTCGACCGGTTTGGACAGATAATCATCCATGCCCGCCGCAATGCAGCGCTGTTTCTCGCCACCGAGGGCATTTGCAGTGATTGCGATGATCGGAAGATGAGCGCCGGTCTCTGCCTCAAGCTCGCGAATCCGCCGGGTCAGTTCATAGCCATCCATCCCGGGCATGTGACAATCCGTCAGCAGCAGCTGATAACTTCCGGTCTGGTAAAGACCAAGCGCCTCTTCTCCGTGGGTGGCGATGTCTGCCTCTACGCCGAGGCGATCAAGCTGGCGTCGCAGCACCTCGCGATTTGTCGGATGATCTTCGGCGACAAGGATGCGGGGACTGCCTTCGGGGAATCTGGCTGACGGCTGCACGGGAAAATGCGACTCGGGTTCGTCTTCTTCCGGCACGGCATGCAGCAGCGCAGATTTTGGTGAGGATCGCCCGGCGGCAACCGCTATGGCGTGCAGATAGCTTCGCCGCCTCACCAGATTGCGCAGAACAAAGACACGTTCCTCGAAGCGGGCAACGGCCTCAGCATCGGTTTGCCGTGGTGCAATGACCACCAGATTGGCTGAAATCTCAGCAACGAATCTGTCCAGTTCATCCGGGGCGGTTTCCCGGATGATGTCGGAGCCAAGGACAATGGCATCAGCCGGATCGCCTTCCGGCAGGGCAAGCTGATCCGTGAACGAGACACTGGCGCCGGCATATCGGGCATAGGAGGACAGCACATGGCGGCGTTTCTCGTCTCTGGAGATCACGCAAACCCGCAGGCCCGAGATGTCATCGGCATAACTGTCATCGCCAGAGTCGGCAGCCCCCAGTGTGAAGGGGATATTCACATGGAAACGGGAGCCTTCGTCAGGCTCGCTCTCAACCGAGATTTCGCCACCCATCAGATTGGTCAGCTGGCGCGAGATGGTCAGCCCGAGGCCGGTGCCGCCAAAGCGCCGGGTCGTCGAGGCTTCTGCCTGCGAGAAGGGTTCGAACAGTTTTTCGATCTGGTCCGGTGCAATGCCGATACCTGTGTCGGTGACCGTGAAACGAACAGCGGCGATGGATTCGGCAACACCTTCCAGCGTTGCCGAGACCGAGACTGAACCGGAACCGGTGAACTTGATTGCATTGCCGATCAGGTTGGTCAGAACCTGACGCAGCCTGACGGGATCGCCATCCAGATGCCGGGGAATTTCTGGATCGAAGTAGAGCAGGAAATCGAGTTGTTTCTTGCGAGCCGAGACACCCAGCGCCTCTGCAACACTCTCCATCAGTTCCTCAAGGTCGAAGGCGCTGTGTTCAAGATCGATTTTTCCCGCCTCGATCTTCGAGAGATCAAGCACATCATCAACGATGCTGAGCAGTGAATGTGCGGAGTCTTTTATTGTGCTGATCAGATGCGTCTGGTCTTCGTCGAGCCTGGTGTCGGCCAGTATTTCAAGCAGGCCGATCACCCCGTTCATCGGCGTTCTGATTTCATGACTCATGGAGGCAAGAAAGGTCGACTTTGCCCGGGTTGCCTGATTGGCCTCGCGGGCTTCACGCAGTGCTGTCTCCAGATTTGCAGCATAACGGTTAACAACTTCCAGGGCGGTCTGCAGCTTGTTGTTTGCATTGCGGAGCTCGGCCTGGGACTGCTCAAGCTTTCGCTGGGCCTCGATCTTGTCGGAGATGTCAAAGAAGCCGGAAATCACCACCGCACCCTCCGGGTCATCAACCCGACGGGATGAGACGCGAGCCCAGAATTCGGTGCCGTCATACCGGCGCATCCTGGACTCTCTCACCTCTGCTTCGCCGGTTTCACGCAGGGCATCCAGCAGGTCGATTCTTTCCTGCGGATTGGCATATCGTTCACTGTTGCTGGCATTTGCCCGCGCCGGGTCATAGCGAAACTGATGCGCAGCCCGGTCATTGGCATAGACAATGGTGCTGTCACTCAGCCGGGTGCTGACGACAGCGACGGGCAGGGCCTCGACCAGATTGCGGAACCGTTCTTCACTCTGTGATCTGGCGATCTGTTCCCGGATGGCGGCGGCGGCGATCCGGCGCTCGGCATAGAGGGCGGCAAAGGCACCGAACAGCACCATGGTGGCACCAATGACCACCAGCTCTGCCAGAATTTCACTCTCGCCGGCATCACCAAAGGACGGCTGGATGATGTTTTCCGGAATGTAGGTCATCGCCGCCATGCCGGTATAGTGCATGCCGCAGATTGCGAGGGCCATGACCAGCCCGGCAACAATCTTCAGACTGGTTCGTGTTACCGTGGCCATCATCCGGAAAGCGACTGTCGCGGCGACAACGGCGATCAGCACGGAAAGCAGGATCAGCGGGATACTGTGTTCGGTTCTGGCCGGCATCATCAGTGCCGCCATGCCGATGTAATGCATAGAGGCAATCGCAACGCCTGTCGCCACACCTGCAACGGGCAGTGACATGCGGCTACTGCCGGTTGATGTCGCAACCCAGAGACCGATTGCAGAAAACAGGACAGCGACAACGAATGACAGAAGCGTAAGGCTGAATCCATAGCGGACGGGCAGCCCGAAATCTGTCGCCAGAATGGCAATGAAATGCATCGACCAGATACCGCCACCCAGGACGAAGGCCCCGGCAAAAACCCATGACAGGTTCTGCTCCCCGGTCGTTCTTCTGAACAGTCGGTTGCCGATATCCAGTGCCGCGAATGACGCAAAAAAGGCAATCAGAAAGGATGCTGTCACAAGCGCCGGATGATAGCTGACCTGTACAGCCTGCTCCATTTATCCGATGGCTCCGGTTCGGCGCATTGTCATTTCATCAATCATCAGGCCATTCTCCACCGGGAGGTTTGTCCGCCTGTGGCTGGCAGCATCGTTGCTCACCAGACAGGATGGTGACAATCCCGCGAACATTCAAGTTGCAGACGGTCCGGCGGATATCTGGTCACACCGGCCGGCGGTATGTCTGCATCCCTGAAATCAGCCGAGCAGCAGGATGATGACGATCCCCGCGACAATCAGACCGATGCCCAGAAGTTCGATCCGGTTTGTCCGCTCCTTGAAGATGAAGTAGCTGGCGATGAAGGTGAAAACCAGTTCGATCTGGCCGACAGCCCGCACATAGGCGGCGTTCTGCATGGTCATGGCAATGAACCAGAAGATCGAGGCGACAACACCGCTAAGCCCGACCGCCCCGCCCCAGCGCCAGTTGCGGACAACGGCGCTTAATTGTCCCGGTTCGCGCAGGACCAGCCAGACAGCGCCAAGCACGGTCTGGATGATCAGGGTCAGGGCCAGTGTGACCGCCGACCTGACATAGACATCACCCTCCGGCAGAGACAGCGCGGCGGCCCGGAAGCAGACCACGCAACTGCCCAGCATCGCCCCGGTGGCAATCCCGACAAGCGCCGGCTTGCTGCCGAGGCTGGTGAAAAGTGTTTTCACCGTGACGGTTGACCGGGCGACGGACAGTGCCATCAGGCCGGTGGCGCTGATCACGATGGCAAGGACCGACCACAGGCTCATCGTGTCGCCGATAATCAGATATCCGAAGATCGCGATCTGAACGGTTTCCGTCTTTGAATAGGTTGTCCCGACAGCGAAGTTGCTGAACGAGAACATCCAGATCAGCATCCAGGTGAACAGCATCTGCAGCAGGGCACCGGCGGTCACAAAGAACAGGAACCGCGGCCCCATCGGCGGCAAACCGACATCCTGAAAATACAGGATCAGCCAGCAATAGACGACGGCGATGGGAACGGCATAGCAGAACCGTGCATAGGCCGAGCCGAAATCGCTCAGCCTGCCCTTGAGATGTTTCTGCAGTGCCGACCGCAGGTTCTGAAAAAACGCACCGGCAATCGTGATCGGAACCCAGGCGTCCATCTTGCTCTCCCGATGGCGTCTGGTCCCGGTTCAGATCAGGCCGCCAGTTGTCCGATCATGGCAAGAGAGCCAGGCGTCGGCAGTTTATAACGATGAAGGTTGGAGCGGATAAGTCTCTCCACCCCCATCATGCCGAGATCATTCATCATTGCGCAAGGCGGCTTGCTGAATTTCAGTGCATGGACGGCTCCAAAATCGATGTCTTCTGCACTGGCAACCTGTTCGTCCAGACATTGCAGCACGGCGAGGAAGGTGCCCCCCATCAGCATATCGGCAATTTTTTTGGCCTGATCATCGTCGGGGATCTCCAGTTCGCCGATTTCCCAGTCCAGCCCGCTGTCGCCAAGCTTCACCATTTCCCGGACCGGCGCATAGAACGGGCCAAGCCGGTCAAGATTGCGGATCGCGTTCAGATTGACCTGTGGCTTGATCAGATTCATCACCTGAAACGGACCGGCTGCGGCACCGAAGCAGTCCCGCGCGACATGATCGATCTGTGCCGTTGTGCCAAGACCTTCTTCCAGTGCCCGTACAGCTTCATTGGTGTAGGGACAGAAAAACCGGTTGAGGGCGAAGCCGGGTGAATCCTTGCAGAGGATTGGCCGCTTGCCGATCGCCCGGGCAAATTGCAGGCCCATTTCGACGATCGCCGGATGGCTGTCCTTGCCGCGGACAACCTCGACAATCGGATTGATTTCCGCCGGGCTGAAGAAATGCATCCCGATGAAACGTTCCGGCGTTTTCACATGTTTCGCAAGATTGCCGACCGTCAGGCAACTGGTGTTGGTCGCAACCGGCATATCGCCGCGAATCATCTCGCTCAGATTTTCAAACAGCGCTGCCTTGGTCTTGAAATCCTCAAAGATCGCCTCGATGACCAGATCGCAGGCCGCAAACACGGTCAGTTCGCTGATCAGTTCGATCCGGTTGGCAATGTCGCGGGCCTGATCCTCGGTCATCCGGTCCTTGGCGACCTGGCGGGCGAGGAAGGTTATGATCCGGTGCTGCGCAGACCTGAGCTGGTCTTCGCTGATATCCTGAAGCCGCACGTCGCATCCGTTGCTTGCTGCGGCGATGGCAATGCCGGTTCCCATGGTTCCGGCGCCGGCGATTCCGATTTTCTGTATGGTCAACAATAACTCCTTGTGGTTGGTCTTGGTTCAGCTTGTGTAGGCTGATGCTGCTTTCGGGTTGCTGAGGCGGCACCGGGTTTGGGCCAGCGACAGGATCAGCCCGGCGATATCTGTTCGCCCGTCCAGCCGGCCTGCGCGAATGTCTGCGGCCAGGTCACTGAAGCCACGGCCCCGGTCTTCGCCATAGGCGGCACCCAGAATTTTCCCTGACAGCATCTCGGTATCATCTCCGGCACCGATTTCGCGCCGGACGATGCCAAGTGCATTGGCGATCATCAAGGCATTATAGCGGTCTGCCCCGGACAGGGTCGGGATCAGGGCGGTTTCCAGTGTCTCCAGCGCAATCGTCAGAAGATCATGTCCTGCCGGGCGTGCCTTCACACCAGTTCTCCCATGCTTTCAAGTTGCATCAGCATATCCAGTTCAAGCTCTCCGATCCGCCGGCCGGTCAGGGCCAGCTCCAGTGAGGGTTCTTCGCCGGAAATATGGCGCATGCCCTGTTGCAGGGCAATCACGGCCCAGCGAACGGTCGCCATGACCTCCCACCAGGGAACGCTGTCGCGCGCAATTTGTTTCCCGCTTTCTGACTCATAGCCCCGGAAAAAGGCCTCGCGTGAGCCGATACCACCGGCTTCCCGGTCTGATCCGAAGCGCCAGCAGCGGGCACAGAACCAGCCGATATCCTCATAAGGATCGCCCCATCCTGCAAACTCCCAGTCAAGGATACCGGTCAGCCTGCCGTCTTCAACCATGTAGTTTCCGGTCCGGAAATCACAGTGGATCAGACAAACGTCGTTACCCGGCTTCACCGTCTGTTCCAGACGCCGGATCACCCATTCCAGAACCGGTTGCGGTTCCGGCAGTTCGTCAAGATAGCGGCGATAGAGCGCGATGCGGTCGGCGGCCGGGTGATCCTGAACCGGGGTCAGGAAGTCGAGCCCGGATTGCGGGGGCTTTATCCTGTGCAGCCGGGCCAGTTCCCGGCCGAGATCTTCGGCAAGCCGGTCGCCGGTTTCTGCAATGACCGGGTCGCGGACCAGCCGGTGACCGAGGGCCGTGCCGCCAATCCGGCGCATGACCGCGAAGGGCTTGCCGATAACCGCAAGGTCGCTGCAGAAAGCCAGCGGCTCCGGCACGGTGACGCCGGCTTCCTGTGCAACCTTCAGCAAGGTGAATTCCTGCTCGCGGCTGTGCGATGTTGCGACGCCGGACGGGGCATCGGTGCGCAGAACCAGGTCGCCGGCCACATCGGTTGTGATCAGCCAGTTTTCCTGAATGGCACCGCCGGTCAGCTTTCCGGCTGCCGTGACCGTGACCTGTTGCCCGAGCGCCTGCCCGAGCCAGTCTGAAAGTTGCTTGAGGGCTGTATCGTCCATTCTGATCCCTGATGATCCGGATTGCCCGGCCTGTTGAAAACCACGTCACTGTCACCCCGGAGGCGGTTCAGGGCAGCAGCCAAACCGGGCGTATTCTCCTCAGCTGTCACCCCAGGACCAGAAGTCGAGCCCTTCCTTCTGAAAGGAGCGTGCCAGCACCATCTTGTGAACTTCCGATGCGCCATCGACCAGCCGGGCCTGCCGGGCATAACGGTACATCCATTCCAGCACCGTATCCTTTGAATAGCCTTTTGCACCGCAGAGCTGGATCGCGGTATCGACGGACTGGTGCAGGATATCGGCCACAGCAACCTTCGCCATCGAGACTTCCTTGCGGGCGAAGTCGCCGGTATCAAGTTTCCAGGCGGCATTCATGGTCAGCAAACGGCCGGTATGGATACCCATCGCCGCCTCGCCCAGCATCCACTGCACACCCTCATGGTCACCAAGCGGTGTGCCGAATGCCTGGCGCTCCGCCACATATTCCCCGGCAATTTCCAGTGCCCGCTTGGAAAGGCCAAGCCAGCGCATGCAATGGGTCAGGCGGGCCGTCCCCAGCCGGATCTGGACCGCCTTCAGGCCTTCACCGACACCCATCAGGCGGTTTTCATCCGGAATTTCGAGGCCGTCGAATTTCAGTTCGCAATGACCGCCATGCTCTTCCGGGCCCATGATCGGGATGCGGCGCAGGATTTCCCATCCCGGCTGGTCGCGATGGTACAGGAAGCAGGTCAGGCCGCGCCGGGGATCGTCGGATGTGCGGGCCAGCAGCAGGAAGTGGTCCGCAACACCGGCACCGGTGATGTACCATTTGTGGCCATGCACGACCCACTTGTCGCCCTTTTTCACAGCCGTGGTCCGCATCATGCCGGCCGGGTCTGAACCGGATCCGGGGGCCGGTTCGGTCATCACAATGGACGACCGGACCTTGCCGTCGATGATCGGCTGCAGCCATTTTTCTTTCTGTGCGTCGGTGGCGACCCGATTCAGCAGGAACATGTTGCCGTCATCCGGCGGGGCTGCGTTGAAGCAGGCCGGGCCAAAGATCGAACGGTTCATTTCCTCGTAACAGGCAGCCATGCCGACCGTATTGAATCCGCGTCCGCCGCGATCTTTCGGCATCGACAGGGACCACAGGCCAAGCTTGCGGGTTTCCGCCCGCAGGCTTTGCAGCAGTGGCTCGTTGATATTCTCATGATCGTCAAATGAAGCGGGATCGGATTCCAGCGGGATCAGGCGCTGATCGACAAAGCTCCGGATCTGCCGGCGGGCTTCTTCGATCTCCGGGGACAGGTTGAAATCCATCGGTTTACTTTATCGGTGAGAAGGGAGCGGGGATGAGAATGCGGTTCTGCATCTCGCGGAAATAGGGCGATGCCTTTTTCAGATAGGCCTGCCATTTCGGATCAGCGGCCATGCCGGCCCGGCGCTTCTCGCGGTCGGCCATGTTCTCGTAGCCCCAGAGATGCACGATCTGGTTCAGGACGCCGATATCGGTCCAGAACCAGCCCACCGGCTCTCCCAGATGACCGGTCTGAACCGGATAGCCTTCGGCCTGGTAGAGTTCGAGGAATTCGGGAAGCTTCCCCGGATGCAGGGTGTAGGTACGCTCGTCGATGATCATGAAACCTGTCCTTCTGTGCTTAAAGTGATGATTGCAGATGACCGCCGTCAGCGGTGATCACACTGCCGGTCATATAGGCGGATGCGCCGGAGGCCAGCAACAGCAAAGGCCCGTCCAGATCAGCGGGCTGGCCAAGGCGGCGTTGCGGGATGCGCTTTATCATGGCTTCCCCGGCGGGCGACGCAAAGAAATCGCGGTTGATATCGGTCGCAATATAGCCCGGGGCGAGGGCATTGACCCGGATGCCGTCACGCGCCCATTCCAGCGCCAGCGCACGGGTCATCTGTACCAGCCCGGCCTTGGTCGCGGCATAGGCCGGAACCTGCGCGGTCACCCGGAATGACAGGATGGAGGCAATATTGACGATGACCCCGCCGCCGTTCGGCTTCATCTGCCGGGCCGCGGCCTGCGCACAGCGGAAGGCACCGTTGAGATTGACATCGACCACAGAGGTCCAGTCCGCGTCAGACAGTGAGAGTGCCGGCGCAGTCTGCGCGATACCGGAATTGTTGATGAGAATATCGACCGGCCCGAGCGCAGCTGCCGCTTCGACAAAGGCAGCCTCGACCGAGGCGGCGTCGGTGACATCCATGCTGACGGCAACTGCCCTGCCACCGTCCCCGGCAATTTCACCGGCCAGCGTTTCCAGCCGGTCGGTGCGTCGTGCGGCCAGCACAACAGAGGCGCCGGCGGTCGCCAGAACACGGGCAAAACGGGCACCCAGAACGCCGGACGCACCCGTGACCAGCGCTGTCTTTCCGGTCAGGTCGAATAGAGTGGACAAGCCTGCTTCATCCCTGTTGCGATGCTGGCATCTTTGCACCAGCCTCTGATAACATGTGCCTGACAGGGTGCCCGGCAATAACGGTCCCCGCAACCATCGCAATGAACGGAGATGCAAAAATGACGATTGAACGTAAACAGACGGCCACCCGGATGAGCCAGATTGTCATCCATGGTGAGACTGTCTATCTCGCCGGTCAGGTTGCGAAGAATGCACCGGGTGCGACGGTGAAGGAACAGACGCAGGATATTCTGGCTAATATCGACAAGCTGCTGGCCGAGGCCGGCACCGACAAGACGAAACTGCTGAGTGCCAATATCTGGCTCGCCAATATTCAGGACTTCGCCGAAATGAACGGCGTCTGGGATGCCTGGGTGCCGGAAGGTCATGCCCCCTGTCGCGCCTGCGTCGAGGCCCGTCTGGCATCGCCGAAGTTCACCGTCGAAATCATGATCGTCGCGGCGAAGTAACGCAGATGTCCGCCGCTGTCGATGCCCCGCCCGTCAGCCTCCGGAATCTTCCGTTTCAGCTTGATGACGGCGTGGCGTCGCGCGCCGGTATCGGGCTGATCGTGCTGGCGTCCGATCAGTCCATGGAACGTGAATTCGCCGATATTCTGGCACTTGACGGTGTGACGGTGTTCCATAGCCGGATCCTCAACGACAACGAGATCACGCCGGAAACCCTGGCCCGGATGGAACAGCGGCTGGCACCGGCGACGGATCTGCTGCTGCCGGGTGTGGATCTGGATGTCATTGCCTTCGGCTGTACATCGGCGTCGATGGTCATTGGCGAGGACCGGGTGGCAGAACGTATCCGCGAGGCCCGTCCCCGTACCGCCGTGACCACGCCGATCACCGCGGCCTTCGCCGCTTTCCGGGCGCTGGATTGCAGCCGTACCGGATTGCTGACCCCCTATCGGGATGACGTTAACCTGCATATCCGCGATTATGTTCAGGCACGGGGCGTTGCGGTGCCGGTGATGGCGTCGTTCAACGAGCCGGATGATCGCAATGTCGCCCGCATCCGGGTTGAGGATGTGAAGCAGGCGGCCATCGAACTGGGGCGGCGCGCGGATGTGGACTCGGTTTTCATCTCCTGCACCAATGTCCGTGCCGCCAGTGTGATTGGCGAGATCGAGGCAGAAATCGGCAAGCCCGTGACCTCGTCCAATCATGCCATGGCCTGGCATTGCCTGCGTCTGGCCGGTGTCGCCGACATTCTCCCCGGCTGGGGCTCGCTTTATGAAAGGGGTCTGGCATGACGCTTTCCATCGCCGCCCGCTGTGCCCGGACCGGCCAGATCGGGACTGCCGTGACCTCCTCCTCTATCGCGGTCGCGGCGCGCTGTGCCTGGCTGCGTTCCGGTGTTGGCGCGGTCATGACCCAGAACATCACCGATCCAGCACTGGGGCCGCTTTTGCTCGACCGGCTGGCGGCAGGTGAGATACCGCAGGACGCACTGGACGCGGTTACGCGAACGACGGACGCCATTACCTATCGCCAGTTGACGGTAATTGATGCTGATGGCCGGACAGCCCGCTATTCCGGCGAGATGACGCTGGGGGTTCATGCCTCTGCCGCGGGTGAGGATTGTGTGGCCGCCGGTAATCTGCTGGCCAATGACGGTGTGCCTGCGGCCATGGTCGCGACCTTCACCGGATCAGATGCCGCCCTACCGCTGGCGGAGCGTCTGATGCTGTCACTGGAAGCCGGAATGTTTGCCGGCGGCGAGGCCGGTCCGGTGCATTCGGCGGGCCTGAAGGTCTGTGGCGAGCCGGTCTGGCCGATTGTCGATCTGCGGGCAGACTGGGCAGAAGACCGTGGCGTGGCTGAACTGCGTTCCCTCTGGAACGCCTACGAGCCGCAGATGCAGGATTACATCACCCGCGCCGCCGATCCGGCAAGCGCCCCGGCTTATGGTGTGCCGGGCGATGATGGCTGATGGCAGAGCCCGGGCAGCGGATCAGTTATCGCCGACCCAGCCGCCGCCGCTGAAGAAGTCGCCTTCAAAGCCGACCATATTTGCCCCGGGGGCGGTGGTCGGGGCATAGGTTGACCCGGCACGGAGATTGTACAGCCGGTCGACCTGATAGCGCACGGAGGGGTATTCGTCTTCCGGCAGCCGGGCCTTGCGATAGATCGCCAGCAGACCCTGTGTGCCGCGGTCGGAAATCAGCCGCACGGCATTCTGGTAGGCAATGCCCGACAGTTCCGAGAGCGCATATTCAAAGAATTCGCGGTCACCGACATCCAGTGACCTGAGAACCAGCTTGGCATTCAGCCGCCCCCGCTGCTTGAGGCTTTTCACCAGCTGTTCGACATTGCGTTCCGACGGGGCGCTGCCAAGCAGGTCTTTCAGGGTGTCTTCCTGGCTTTTCAGGACGATCCGCTCGGCGACGTCTTCCGGGACATCATGTTTGCTGATCAGCTCCATCTTCAGCGTGTCGCTGACCACATCAATCAGCCGCCGGGTAACGCCGGGCGGCAGTTTCTGGCGCGACACCATGCCCGATGTCACATCCTCTGACTGGCTGAAATCATTGATGACCCGCTCGAAGGTACGTTCGGAAATCTCCGCACCGTTGTTGCGGACCAGTGTCGCGACGACAAGTTCGACGCCGGTGGCGGCCAGCGCGTCGGAAACCGGCTCCGGGACGGTGCGGCGTTTGGCAACGGCCACCTGGGCGGCGGTCGGCTGGGTGCGGATGATGTCGATCAGGTCGACATTGGTCAGCACATTGGAATTGATCAGCACCGGCTCGGCGACCTCGATGACATCGGTGGCCAGCTTCCTGGCGATATCATGGGGGACATCCGGATTCGACTGGAGATGTTCAGCCAGCGATTTCCGGACCGCAAGTTCGACATCCTGGGCCAGCACACGCAGGATTCCGTCCGCCAGCTGACGCTCACGGTCCGACATGGCGCGCCCGTCATAGACATCGGCGACCTTGCCCCCGACCCGGGCACGGCTTTCCGCAGACGGATTGCTCAGCAACTGCTGGATATCCGCCTGTGTCAGCATTGCTGATCGTTTAACCGCCGTTTCGTCCGGCATTCACACTCCGACATGGTCGAACCGATGGATCGAAGTTACTCCAATTCTGCGGGAAAGATAAGTCTTTCATCAGCTGTGAAATTTTCGTGTCCCGGTGGTCTATTCGATTTCGACCCAGCGCGGTGTCGGACCGTCCTGATCGGGGAAAAGTGTCACCAGATAGCTGTAACGATCCGGCCGGTAATGCGACCGTATGAAGATGATCGGATGCGAGTCGATATCGCAGACGATACGCTGCATCAGGATCAGCGGTGATCCCGGCGCAACCTGCAGACCGTCGGCAAGCGCGGCATCGGCCAGGGTTGCGGTGATGCGCTGTTCCACCAACCCCGGGGCCAGTCCGCGTTCACGCAGCAGTTCGACAATCGGGGTCTGGCTGACACTTTCCTCATCCAGCAGCTCGCCGGCCCGTTCCGGCAGCCAGGAGCTGCCGATCGCCAGCGGGATTCTGTTGCGCATCCGCAGCCGGTCGACCCGCAATGTCCGGTCCCCCTGTGCGGTTTGCAGGCCGGCAGCGACATCGGGGGTTGCCCCGGCCCATTCATACAGCAGCACCTCGCTGTCGGTGTCCTGCATGATGGTCATCTGGTCGGCCAGTTTGCCGACCGGGGCCTTCTGCCGGTCCATGATCGGGAAGGTGCCGCGACCCCGCTGGCGGATGATCCGGCCTTCCTGTTCAAGGCGTTGCAGGGCCTTGCGGACGGTTACCCGCGATACGCCATACATCAGCGCGATCTGCTGTTCGCCGGGCAGCGGCGTTTCGGCATTGAACTGACCTTCGCGGATCTGCTGGCTCAGAATGGTATAGACGCGATGATAGAGCGGAATAACCCCGGCGGTGCCGGTGCCGCTTTCATCCCGCAACCGGCTGCTTCTGGTCCGACCCAATATCTCACCCTTTCTGTTCAACCCCCGACTCGAAACTAGCACAGCGGGAGAGGGCTGTCGCCACCGCCGTCCGGGCCAGTTGACGCTTTACCGGGGAGAAATTTTCATGTCACAATTGTACAACCGATACAGAAGGATATGCGATGACGGATGAGACAGTGGTGGCCCGGGACGCGGTCAGCAAGCTGCGCATAGGTTCGGTGATTGCCCGTACCTTTTCTGTCATGTTTTCGAATCTCCCGGCTTTCATGTTCGTGGCGGTCATGCTGTCGCTGATCCCGCTGATTTTCCAGATCATGCTGGGTGGTGTGGAATCGCTTGGTGCCTCCTATGGCGCGGGGGATATGCAGTCCGGTGCCCTGGCCCTGACTTTCGTGGTCGGCTTTCTGTCGCTGATGCTCGCCTATATTGCGCAGGGGGCGATTGTCTATGGTGCGGTTCGCTCACTCGATGACCAGACGGCGGGGTTTTCCGAATGCGTCGGGCGCGGGCTGGTGCTGGCGCTGCCGCTGCTGGGAATCGCGGTTGTCTATTCGCTCGGGCTGATGATCTCCCTTCTGCTGCTGGTTATCCCCGCCCTGATTTTCTTTTGTGTCTACTTCGTGGTCATCCCGGCTGCCGTCATGGAAAAGTCCGGCATTCTCGGCAGCTTTTCCCGCAGCGCGCAACTGACCCGGGGAAACCGCTGGCGCATTCTGGGCCTTGTCCTGCTGGGTATGCTGATCATCGTGACAGTAAGTATCGGCTTTGGACTGGTGACCGGTATTATCGTCATCTTTGCCGGTCCCGGAAATGATGCACTGCTGGCCGCCGGTCTGATTGAGGCCGTGGTGAACGCGGTCGTCATGGTCTTCAACGCCTGCCTGGTCTCGGTGACCTACTATGAGCTCCGCCATCTCGAGGGGGGAACCAGCCTCGAAAAACTGTCATCAGTGTTCGACTGAACAGGGAACAAGAGGGAACAGAGGGGGGTGACGGAACCCCGCCCGCCCGCTATGTTCCGCCGCGCAGCGCCCGTAGCTCAGCAGGATAGAGCACCAGATTCCTAATCTGGGGGTCGTGGGTTCGAATCCCGCCGGGCGCACCACATCACTTCGCCAGGCGAAGTGATCAACAAAACCCTCCAACCCTCAACCAGCGACAGTCGTTTCACCGAAACGACGAAAGCGTCGGGCAGGCTGAGTTTCCCTGACCAATACCACTGCTTTTCAGACCATTTCGCTGACGGACAGTCTCGTAAACCAGCGTCATCCCGGAACGACCGGCAGGTCGGCTGTCCGGGACCTGCGTTAATGGGGGGAGCAGGTCCCGGACGGTCCGGCTCCGCCGTTTCAGGGACGACGGAGGGCGCGTTCATGTCATTTCGTGATGATCGTTCCGGTCTGAATGTTGAACGATCCGGCTTCAGTTCTCTGCCGCAGTCCCCCAGATCACTCCGCCAGTTCGCGCATGACCTTGATGAGATCCGATTTGCCTTCAAAGCCAATGCCCGGAAGGTCCGGCATGGTGATATGGCCGTCGATGACCTTGACGCCGTCGGGGAAGCCGCCATAGGGCTGGAACAGGTCGGGGTAGCTTTCGTTGCCGCCAAGACCAAGGCCCGCCGCGATGTTGAGGGACATCTGGTGGCCGCCATGCGGGATGCAGCGTGCGGGTGACCAGCCGAACTGGCGCAGGACATCCAGCGTGCGGAGATATTCGACCAGACCATAGGCCAGTGCGCAGTCGAACTGCAGGAAATCGCGGTCCGCACGCATGCCGCCATAGCGTAGCAGGTTGCGGGCATCCTGATGCGAGAACAGGTTTTCGCCGGTCGCCATCGGCGCGTCATAGAATTCGGAAATTGCTGCCTGCAGGGCATAATCGAGCGGATCGCCGATTTCCTCGTACCAGAACAACGGGTAGTCGCGCAGCATCTTGGCGTAGGCAATGCCGGTTTCCAGATCGAACCGGCCATTTGCATCCACGGCGAGCTGTGCTTCCGAGCCGATTTCCCTGAGGACGGATTCAATGCGGCCCCGGTCCTCGTCAATCGACGCGCCGCCGATCTTCATCTTCACCACAGTGTAGCCGCGGTCGAGATATCCGCGCATTTCCTTGCAGAGCGCGCTGTTATCCTTGCCGGGATAGTAGTAGCCACCGGCGGCATAGACGAAAACCCTGGGATTGGCTTCCTGTCCGGTCTGCTCGGCCAGCAGACGAAAGAGCGGCTTGCCCTCGATCTTGGCAACCGCGTCCCAGATCGCCATGTCGATGGTGCCGACCGCAACCGACCGCTCGCCATGACCACCGGGCTTTTCATTCATCATCATCGTCGCCCAGATCTTGTGCGGGTCGAGATTGCTGCCGGCGTCATTCAGCAGGCTTTCGGGGGCCGCCTCCAGAATGCGATCCCGGAATCGTTCCCGGATCAGGCCGCCCTGACCGTAACGGCCGTTGGAGTTGAAGCCGTAGCCGACAACGCGCTTTCCGTCCCTGACGACATCCGTGACAACAGCCACCAGGCTGGCGGTCATTTTGCTGAAATCGATATAGGCATTGCGAATGGGTGAGGCGATGGGTTTCGTGACTTCGCAAACATCTAGGATTCGCATTGGATATTCCATTTCACTGTTGAGCCAGATGACCGGCGGGAACGGCAGGTGGGGATACCTTTAAGCGCCGGGAGGAAGGACGTCTAATGCCAAAATAGATCAATTCAGTGCTGAATCGGCATCGTTTTTGTATGGCGCATGCCCAATAATTGGATTTTTATCGAGAGTATTCTCCGTGCATGATATTTTCATGGTGCAATTATGGCATGATCGGCGGGAGAGGGCTTGCGATGAATACAATCTGGCTGGCAGACCTTCAGGCTCTGGCAGAGACGCTGAATTTCTCGCAGGCGGCAGAAAAGCGGAACATCACACAACCTGCGTTCGGACGCCGGATCAGGTCGCTGGAGGACTGGTGCGGGACGGAGCTTGTTGACCGCTCGGCCTACCGGCTGCGGCTGACACTTGCGGGCGAAATCATGCTGTCGGCGGCGGCGGATATTACCCGTCGTCTGGAGCGTGCGCGTCATGATTTCGCGCAGATCCGTGCCGAGACGGCGACGGTAACCTTTGCTGCCACGCATGCCCTTTCATTCGTCTTCTTCCCGAAATGGATACAGGGTCTCGGGCCTGCGACGTCGACCATGCCGATCCGGCTGCTGTCGGACAATATGAACGAGTGTGAAAGAATCATGCTGGAGGGGCAGGCCCAGTTTCTGCTCTGCCACTACCATGAAACCAGTGGCAACCGCCTCGGGTCACAGAACTACCGGCATATTGAGCTTTCTTCCGACCAGATGATTCCGGTCAGTGGCAGAAATGAGAAAGGCGACGCCATCTACAGCCTGCCGGGGTCGCCGGAGACACCGGTTCCGCGTCTGGCTTATGAGGAGAAGTCGGGAATGGGGCGCATTCTGTCCCGTACTCTCTCCGGACGTGCGGGTGACCTCCATCTCAGGACTGTTTTTACATCCCATCTGGCCATGGCGCTGAAGGCGCTTGCGGCAGATGGGAAAGGTGTGGCCTGGATTCCGAAAAGCCTCGCTCTGGACGAACTGGGTGAGAGGGGGCGTCTGACAGCAGCCGGGCCAGACGACTGGTCGGTTGATGTGAAAATTATCCTTGTCCGGCCCCGCTCCCGGTTATCGGAAATGGCCGAGACATTCTGGGACCTGATACAACACAACAGCGGATCCTGATGGCCGGTATCAGGAAGCATCCGGGGAACCTGTTCGCCTTTACCCCTCCGCCGCGTAGCCCCGCAGCACATCCAGGCTGACCGCGTTCAGGGCGTGGGCATGGGTGGCTTCGAGGATGAGGCCGGGGGCTTTGCCGGCCTGATGGGCTTCGATCCAGCGGGCGAGGCAGAGGCACCAGCGGTCGCCGGCTTTCAGGCCGGGGAAGCCGTAATCGGGCATCGGGGTCGAGAGGTCGTTGCCGCGTGCTTTCGAGAAGGTGAGGAAGTCGTCGGTCATGATGGCGCAGACCAGATGCAGCCCTCGATCATCCGGCCCAGTAGCACAGCAGCCGTCGCGGTAGAAGCCGGTCAGCGGCTCCATCGAGCAGCTTTGCAGTTTGCCGCCGAGTACGTTGCGCTGGCGGTTGTCACCGGACATATGCATGAGTGTCTTGCCTCCCTGTTGTGGCGGGAAAATGTTCTCCGCCTCTGTCGGAGATAGGGTGCGGACCGGCACAAAAAAGGGGCAGCCCGGAGGCTGCCCCCTTGAATCGCAATCCGGAAGGCCGGATCAGAAGCTGAGATAGATACCGTTGATCCAGACCCAGCCGTCATTTTCATATTCAGGTGTGCCGACGGCACCGCTGGTTGCGGTCAGCTCGACATCTTCCTCGAAGCGGACATAGCTGACGCCGGATTTGAGATCGACGCCATCAGACAGCTTGTAGCTGAAGCCGAGTTCGGCGGTATCGAACTTCTCCTGCGCACCGGCATCGTTCGGATCACCGGAAGAGACACCGTGATGCATGCCGAGCGAGATACCGTAAGGGCCGGTGACATAGGATATGCCGACATTGTAGGCCCAGCCGTTGACGAGATTGTTCGCCGTACCTGCGCGGTTTGAGGAAATCGTGCGGCCATAACCGCCGCCGAGGGTGAACCCGGCATAGGACAGGTTGAGGCCGGCGCTGGCGGAGGCGATGTTGTCAAAGCCGGTATCGTCGTTGCCATGCTGGTAGGAGGCGCTGGTACGGACACCGACACCGGCGATGGTCGTGTCAATCAGCGCGGTGGCTTCCCAGATGTTGTAGGTGTTCACGGTCTTGCTGGACGGCCCCTTGCCGTCTTCGGCATCGGAGGCCGGGGTGTAGGAGGCACCGAACTGGAATGCACCGCCCAGTTTCGGCGAGATATAGCTGATCTTCTCATGATCGCCGGAACCGGCGACATCAATGGTGGTCAGTGCGTTGTTGCCCGACGGATTGGAGACCCAGTAGGTGGCGTTCGATCCGTCAACGCCCATCGGGCCGACTGACGGGGCGTGGGTGGTGATCAGATCACCGACACCGTTCTCTGTGCCGAGG
Organism: Rhodospirillales bacterium; assembly: GCA_040219025.1. Classification (GTDB taxonomy): domain Bacteria; phylum Pseudomonadota; class Alphaproteobacteria; order Rhodospirillales; family HT1-32; genus HT1-32. Next base: position 158,225 of record JAVJTE010000027.1, read on the forward strand.
ATCAGCTTGCCCCAGGTCTTGCTTTCGATCCAGGCGTAGCTTTCGTCGATCTGGTCACCGGCCTGACTGTTGCCTTCAAGCTGGATGTCAGCACCGATTTCAAGGCCGTTATCGAGGATGGTGGAGCCCTTGAAATGAACTTCCGTGTTGGAAACCAGGTTGACCGTGGTCTGGCCGTTACGGCTGTCGCTGATGCCGATTTCCTGCCACATATAGCCGGAGACCCCGAGCTTGATCTTTTCTGCGGCCTGCGCCGTGCCGGTGAGGCCGAGGGCAAGGAGGGCGGTGCTGCCGAGGAGGATTTTCTTCATGGTCATCAGGCTCCGGATCATTTCGGTCTGGGTGAGGAATGTCGCCACCCGTTATCCATGTCTAGGATTACCGATTCCTTAGCGTCAACGTGATCGCGAAGTTATCCACAAGGTCGTCCGGAGGGTGTGACTCAAAAGACACAATTTTGTCCGGATCTGACCAGATATGGGTGATTTTGCGGTGGCGATTGTCTGTATGTTGAGTCACCACGGCAACCTGCGGGAGCAGAAATCGACTGATTTTTCACCGAGTCGCAGCCAGCAACGCCCCAAAAATTTCCCCGGTATCTGGCTGTTCCGGCGGTCTGTTACCCCAGGCGGATGGCCGCTTCCCGTGCCTTCGCCTCGATCGCGTCCCAGTCGCCGGCGCGAATGCGGTCGCCGGGGACGACCCAGCTGCCGCCGACGGTGACGACATTCGGCAGGGCCAGATAGTCCGCTGCATTTTCCAGACTGACACCGCCGGTCGGGCAGAACCGGATGTCGGGCAGCGGCCCGGACATGGCTTTCAGCATGGCCGGGCCACCCGCGGCACCGGCGGGAAAGAATTTCAGCATGTGGTAGCCGCGTTCCGCCAGCGTCATTGCCTCTGACGGTGTGGCGCAGCCGGGCAGCAGGGGAAGCCCGGGCAGGGCATTGGCGGCATCCAGCAGGGCCGGGCCGGCGCCGGGACTGACCGCGAAGCGGGCACCGGCGGCGTGACAGGCCGCGAGGTCGGCGGCGTTGCGGATGGTGCCGGCACCGACAACCGCGCCCTCGCATTCTGCCGCCAGCAGGCGGATTGCCTCGATTGCGACGGGGGTGCGCAGGGTGACCTCCAGTGCGGGCAGCCCGCCGGCAACCAGTGCCCGGCCCAGCGGCAGCGCATCTTCGATCCGGTCGATGGTGATGACCGGAATGACCGGCGCCAGGCGGCAGATGTCATAGGTGGTGATCATGATGTGGCGGCTTTCATAGTGTCGGGCAGGTGGCTTTTACGGCTGGGTCCCGGCCTGCGCCGGGATGACATGAGTAGATCGCAAGCGGGGTCATTCTTGTCATTCCCGAAGGGCGGCCAGCGTGGCCCGTGTGGCGGGGTCGAGATCGTCCGGGATGTCGTCACCGTTCAGGGCGGGAACCAGCCGTTCGGCCAGCTGCTTGCCAAGTTCGACCCCCCACTGGTCGAAGGAATTGATGCCCCAGATTGTCCCCTGCACGAAGATCTTATGCTCAAACAGGGCGATCAGCCGGCCGAGGCTGAACGGGTCGAGGCGGTCCTGCAGGATCAGGGTCGAGGGCCTGTTGCCGGGGAAGCTGCGATGCGGTGTCAGGCGGGCGGCGTCCAGCTTGTCGTGTTTGCCGGACTGCAGCATGGCCTGTTCCGCTTCGTCTGCTGTTCGTCCGAAGGCCAGTGCCTGTGCCTGGGCGACGCAGCTGGCCTGCAACAGGGTCTGCTGGCCGGGCAGGCCGTTGCGTGCCTGGCGGTTGAGGATGAAATCGACGGGGATGATATCGGTGCCCTGATGCAGCAACTGAAAGAACGAATGCTGGGCGTTGGTGCCGGGCTCGCCCCAGATCACCGGCCCGGTCGCCGTCGCGACCGGCTCACCCCGCCGGGTGACCCGCTTGCCGTTGCTCTCCATATCCAGCTGCTGGACGTAGGCTGCGAAGAATTCGAGGCGCTGGTCATAGGGGATCAGCGCGACTGTCGGCAGGCCCATCAGATTGCGCCGCCAGATCCCGGCCATGGCCAGCAGCACCGGCAGATTGTTGTCCAGCGGTGCGGTGCGGAAATGTGCATCCATCGAGGCCGCACCGGCAAGAAACTGCCGGAAGCCCTCTGCGCCGATGGCGATGGCCAGGGGCAGGCCGATGGCCGACCAGACGGAATAGCGGCCACCCACCCAGTCGCTGAAACCGAACACCCGGTCTTCCGCTATGCCGAAGTCTTTTGCCGCCGGAATATTGGTCGATACGGCAACGAAATGGTCCCCGGCTTCCGGGGTTCCCGCGGCTTCCAGCCAGCGCCGGGCCGCATGGGCATTGGTCATCGTCTCCAGCGTCGTGAAGCTTTTCGAGGCGACGATGAACAGGGTTGTCGCAGGCACCACCTGTTTCAGAATATCTGCCAGATGGGTGCCATCCACGTTCGAGGCGAAATGCAGGCGCGGCCCGTCATGGTCCGGGCTGAGCGCCCGCACCGCCATGGCCGGTCCAAGGTCGGACCCGCCGATGCCGATGTTCACCACATCCGTATAGGCCCGGCCACCGGAAGCGGTAATCCGCCCTGTACGGATATCTTCGGCAAAGGCGAGGAACCGGTCGCGGGTCGTTACGATACCGGACATGACATCCTGACCATCGACCGAAAAGTCGGCATCGGCGGGCGCGCGTAACGACATGTGTAGTACGGCACGGTTTTCCGTGCTGTTCAGCGGCTCGCCGGCGAACAGGGCATCGCGTCGTTCTGTGACACCAGCCGCCTGTGCCAGATCCAGCAAGGCGTCCATCGCCCGGCCGTCAAGGCGCTCGCGTGACAGGTCGATCAGCAGGTCATCGAGCCGCGCCGTCAGCCGGGCCGGACGGTCCGGATCATCGGCGAACAGATCGCGCAGATGCCGGTCAGCCAGTCGGGTCTGTTCGGCGGTGAGGATGTCCCAGCAGGTCTGAAGATCAGTCATGGTTCAGCAGCATAAAGATGTTTTGGCGGATGGCATGTCAAACCAGCGGCGAGGCCCCGAAATCGGGTGAGCTGACGGCCTGACGGAACAGCCGGAACAGTTCCCGCCCGGTGCCGAACTCGTTCGCTGTGAGGTCAGCCTCGGCCAGGGGACGGGCGGCAAAGCTGTCCGGATCGACATCGACGGCGATGACACCGTCGCTGGCGTCGACGGTAATCACATCACCATCACGCAGCCGGGCAATCGGCCCGCCATCCAGCGCCTCCGGGCTGAGATGAATTGCGGCCGGAATTTTGCCGGAGGCACCGGACATCCGGCCGTCGGTTACCAGGGCCACCCGCAGCCCCTTGTCCTGGAGGATGCCGAGCAGGGGGGTGAGCGCATGCAGTTCCGGCATGCCATTGGCCCGGGGGCCCTGAAAGCGGACGACGATGATCACATCTTCTGTCAGCTCACCGGCCTCGAAAGCGGCCTTGACCGAATCCTGATCGTGGAAGACACGGGCGGGGGCGGTGATCCGGTGGCGGTCTTCGGGGACGGCGGAGACCTTCAGCACCGCAGAGCCCAGATTTCCGGTCAGGCGCTTCAGCCCGCCATTGGCCTGAAACGGCTCGGCGACGGTGCGCAGGATATCGCGGGAATGGCTTTTGCCCGCGCCGTCACGCCAGCCCAGATTGCCATCGTCATCCAGCATCGGCTCTTTTGTGTAATGCGCGAGGCCGGTTCCGGCGACGGTCACTGTATCGTCATGCAGCAGACCTTCGTTCAGCAGCTCGCCGATCAGATAACCCAAGCCGCCTGCCGCATGGAAGTGGTTCACATCCGCCTTGCCGTTCGGATAGACCCGGGCCAGCAGCGGCGTTGCCTCGGAAATATCGGCGAAGTCTTCCGTCGACAGGATGATTCCGGCAGCGCGTGCCATCGCCGTCATATGCATGACCAGATTGGTTGAGCCACCGGTGGCATGCAGCCCCACCATGCCGTTGACGAAGGCGCGTTCGTCCAGCACCTGCCCTGCCGGGGTATAGTCATTGCCTTCTGCCGTAATGGCGAGAGCGCGGCGGGTGGCAGCCTTTGTCAGTGCCTCTCGCAGCGGCGTGCCGGGATTGACGAAACTTGCCCCCGGCAGATGCAGCCCCATGAACTCCATCAGCATCTGGTTGGAATTGGCGGTGCCATAGAAGGTACAGGTGCCCGGCCCGTGATAGGCCGCCATTTCAGAACGCAGCAGGCCGTCACGGTCGATCTCGCCCTTGGCGAACTTCTCGCGGACTTTCGCCTTCTCGTCATTCGAGATGCCGGATGTCATCGGCCCGGCCGGAATGAAGACGGCAGGCAGATGCCCGAATGTGGCCGCAGCGATTACCAGTCCCGGCACGATCTTGTCGCAAATACCGAGAAAAACAGCGGCATCAAAGGTGTTGTGCGAGAGGGCGACACCCGCGGCCAGCGCGATTACATCGCGGGAGAACAGCGACATCTCCATGCCGGTCTGGCCCTGTGTCACCCCGTCGCACATGGCCGGCACACCGCCGGCAACCTGTGCGGTGCCACCGGCCTCGCGGGCGGCGGCGCGGATCAGTTCCGGATAGGTCTCGTAGGGCCGGTGGGCGGACAGCATGTCATTATAGGCGGTGACGATCCCCAGGTTCAGTGAACGTCCGGCGGCCATCGCCTCCTTGTCCGGCAGCTCAAGGGCGGCCATGGCATGCGCCAGATTGCCGCAGGCCAGACCGTTGCGGGCCGGGCCCTGGTCGCGGGCCTGGCCGAGGCGGGCGAGATAGGCGCCGCGCGTTGCCTTGCTGCGTGCGCGGATGCGTTCGGTTACCTGATGGATCGGGTTTCTGAGGGTCATGGGCGGCTCCTTCTGTCAGGGCGCGTAATGAATATGCAGGGGTGTCCGGCCTGTCATCAGGACCCGGACCGGGGCTTCGGACAGGCTGGTCACGGCTTCTGCACGGGCAAAGGCTGCTCGCTTCGCAGTGCCGGCCATCAGCAGATGGCGGTGGCGGCTTTGTCGCAGGACAGGCCCGGTCAGGGTGATGCGCGGCTCCAGCCCGTCCGGGGGCGTCATCAGTGCCAGTATCTCATCACTCCCCGGCATCAGGGCCTGTTCCAGTTCCGGTGCACCGGGAAACAGCGAGGCCGTGTGGCAATCCTCACCCAGACCGGCAATGCAGACATCAACGGGCAGGTGCTGGTCGAGTTCCCCGGCAACCTGCGGAATCATGGCTTCCGGCAACATGTCGGGCCGCCAGAGCGGGATGAACACGGCATGCGACGCTTTTTCCCGCAGCAGCGTCTCGCGGACCATGCGCGCGTTTGACCGGTCGCTGTCTTCACTCACCAGCCGCTCGTCGGTCAGGGTGATGACGATTTTCGACCAGTCCAGGTCGCAGGCTGACAACAGCCGGTGAAAGGGGGCGGGTGTGTTACCACCGGAGACGGCAAGGGTTGCCGTTCCCCGGGCAGCAAGGGCCTCTGACAATTCCCGGGCGACGATTTCCGTCAGTGCGGTGAACAGGTCATCGCGGCTGTCATGAACATGCCAGAGCGGTTCGGGTGCCTGATCTGTCATCTTTGTCTCAGCCTGAAATTTCACGCCAGCGGCGACCGTCGCGATGCAGCAGCATCAGGGCATCTTCCGGACCCGACCCGCCGGAATCATAGGCCTGTGGCTTCAGGTTCTGGTCCTCCCATGCCCGGATTACCGGGTCGGTCCATTGCCAGGCGGCCTCGACCTCGTCACCCCGCATGAACAGGGTCTGGTCACCGCGCACCACATCCATGATCAGCCGTTCATAGGCATCCGGAATATGAGAGCCGGACGGGCCAAGTGCCTCGGCGAAGGTCATGTCGAGCGGAACCTCGACCAGCCGCATGCCACCCGGTCCCGGTTCCTTGATGTTCATCCGCAGCGTGATGCCTTCATCCGGCTGCAGCCGGATGACCAGCGTGTTGCAGGGCAGGCTGTCGCCTTTTCCGCCGAAGATCGAATGGGGGGCGTCCTTGAAGATGATGGCGATTTCACTCATCCGCGCCCGCAGGCGCTTGCCGGTGCGCAGGTAAAACGGTGTGCCGGACCAGCGCCAGTTCGACACATGGGCCGTCAGCGCAACAAAGGTTTCCGTCAGGCTGCCGGGCTCGCCCGCATCCTCATGATAGGAGGTCAGGCCGTTGCCGCCGCGATACTGGCCGCGAACGGTCATCTGCGGCACGTCTTTCGGGGTGATCGGTTCCAGCGCCCGGATCACCTTCAGTTTTTCATCACGCACGGCATCCGGCTCGAACCTTGCCGGTGGCTCCATTGCGGTCAGGCAGAACAGCTGCATCAGATGATTCTGGATCATGTCACGCATGGCGCCGGACCGGTCGTAATAACTGCCCCGGCCCTCGACACCGATATTTTCGGCAACCGTGATCTGTACATGATCGATATGGCGGGAATTCCACAGCGGCTCGAACAGCGCATTGGCGAAGCGGATCGCCATCAGGTTCTGCACCGTCTCCTTGCCGAGATAATGGTCGATCCGGTAAATGCGGGATTCCTCAAAACAGGTCAGCAGCTGTGCATTCAGGGCGGCGGCGCTGTCGCGGTCATGCCCGAACGGTTTTTCGACAACAATGCGGCTGTCCGGGGTGGCGATGCCATGTTCAGACAGCTTCATGCTGATGGTGCCGAACAGGCCGGGGCCGACGGACAGATAGAAAATCCGGATGCGCCCGTCTGCCTCACCCAGCCGGCTGCGCAGTTCCGCCCAGCCCCCGTCACCGGTTGCATCAACCGCGACATAGCCGAGCAGCGCGATGAACCGGTTCAGCAGGTCGGGTTTTATTTCCGCAGCAGGCACGTAGGTTTCGATCGCCTCGCGGGCCAGGCTCTGAAAGCCATCGTCGTCGAGGGTGGAGCGGGCGACACAGACAAGCCGGGCCCCCTCCGGCACCTGTCCGGCGACCAGCCGCCGGTAGAGGGCGGGCAGGATCTTGCGGCGGGCCAGATCACCGGTTGCGCCAAAGATTACGAGGTCGAACGGGTCAACCGGTATGGTACGAGAAACCAAGTCAGTCTCCGGAATCTGGGTTCAGGTAAGCGGGACGAAGCGGTATTTCAGTGTCGGGCTATCAACATGGCGGGTTAAATAATGTATACATTAACCACTGTCGTCTCAAGGCTTTCATATTCTTCATGTGGTGTGTGACAGCATAACAGCAACCATATCAACATTGTGTGAAAGTCCCGCTTGTTCAGGATGCTGGTATGATCGCGGCCTGTCCGGATAATGCGGCAACAGCTTCTGCAGAAAACCATCAGGGAGACCCGTCATGCCCGACGCCGGTGCAGCTTTCATCCATCAGACCATGTTTCCGCTGGCTGAGGACAAGACTGTCTATCGCAAACTGACATCGGATCATGTGCGCGAGGTCGAGTTCAATGGCCGTCGCGAACTTCAGGTTGATCTGGAGGGAATTACCCTGCTCACCCGGCAGGCATTCATGGATGCCTCGCATCTGATGCGGCCGGGCCATCTGCAAAGCCTCCGGAATATTCTCGATGATCCGGAAGCCAGCCAGAACGATAAATTTGTCGCTTTTGACATGCTGAAGAACGCCAGTATTGCAGCGGCGGGTGTTCTGCCGATCTGTCAGGATACCGGCACGGCAACGGTGGTTGCGCGGAAGGGACAGTCGGTCTGGACCGGCGCTGATGACGAGGCGGCCATCGCGCGCGGCGCAATGCAAACCTATACAGAGGCCAATCTTCGCTACAGCCAGGTCTCGCCGATCGACATGTTTACCGAGGAAAACACCGGCAACAACATGCCGGCGCAGATCGAAATTCATGCGGACACCGGCGAGGATTACCGGTTCCTGTTCATTGCCAAGGGCGGCGGCTCCTCGAACAAGAGCTTCCTGTATCAGGAATCAAAGGCGCTGCTGACACCGGAACGGCTGACCGCTTTCATTGATGAGAAGATGCGGACCATCGGCACGGCGGCCTGCCCGCCCTATCACCTCGCCGTTGTTATCGGCGGCACCTCCCCGGAACTGACCATGAAGACGGTCAAGATGGCGTCGACCCGCTATTACGATGGTCTGCCGACGGAAGGTGGCAATACCGGCCATGCCTATCGCGATCTCGAATGGGAAGCGCGCATTCACAAGATGTCGCAGGACCTCGGTATCGGGGCGCAGTTCGGCGGCAAGTATTTTTGTCATGACGTTCGCGTTATCCGCCTGCCGCGGCATGGCGGCAGCTGTCCGGTCGGTATCGGCATGTCCTGTTCCGCCGATCGTCAGGCGCTGGGTAAGATCACCCGTGACGGGATCTTTCTGGAACAGCTGGAGACTGATCCCTCGAAATACCTGCCGGAAATCACCGATGAAACTCTTGGCGGGGATGTCGTCGAGGTAAATCTCAACCGGCCGATGGCCGAAATTCTGGCGCAACTGTCGCAATATCCGGTCAAGACCCGGCTGTCGCTGACCGGCACGCTGGTGGTCGCCCGCGATATCGCCCATGCCCGGATCAAGGAGCATCTCGACAGCGGCAAGCCGATGCCGGACTATCTGAAAAACCACCCCGTCTATTATGCCGGGCCGGCCAAAACACCGAAAGGCTATGCCTCCGGCTCGTTCGGCCCGACCTCGGCGCAGCGCATGGATTCCTATATCGACCAGTTCCAGGCCGCGGGCGGCTCGCTGGTCATGCTGTCGAAGGGCAATCGCGCGGCCTCCGTGACACGGGCCTGCAAGACTCATGGCGGGTTCTATCTCGGCTCCATCGGCGGTCCGGCGGCCCGTCTCGCGAAAGAATGCATCCGCAAGGTCGAGGTGCTGGATTATGCCGATCTCGGCATGGAAGCGGTCTGGAAAATCGAGGTCGAGGATTTCCCTGCCTTCATCGTCATTGACGACAAGGGCAATGATTTCTTCCGGGAGTTCATCACCCTGTAGCCCGGTACTCACTCCTCCTCATCTTGAGGAGTGCCGGAGGCTTCATCTGCGCGTCCGTAGATCCCTCATCTTGAGGAGGGCCGGAGGCCCGTCTCGAAAGATGTCGGACGGGTGCGGCGGTTGATGCCGGAACGGGCTGTCGGTCGTCGCTGGAAAATACGGACTGAATGGCGATAATGGTGGCAACGATCCCGTATCGGTTTCCGTCACCAGACCAGAGAGGCCACGCCATGCCCGACGCCGGCGCAGATTTTTCGCATCAGACGATGTTTCCGCTCAGCAAGGATACAACCCCTTACCGCAAGCTGACCTCCGATCATGTCCGGGAAGTGGACTTCAACGGCGGCAAGATGCTGCAGATCGATCCGGAAGCGATCACCCTGCTGACGCGGGAGGCCTTTCACGATATCTCGCATCTGTTGCGCCCGGCGCATCTGGAGAGCCTGAGCAATATTCTCAAGGATCCGGAGGCCAGCCCGAACGACAAGTTCGTCGCCTTCGATCTGCTGAAGAACGCCAATATTGCCGCCGCCGGTGTGTTGCCGATGTGTCAGGATACCGGCACGGCCATTGTCATGGGCAAGAAAGGCCAGCGCGTCTGGACCGGATTCGATGACGAGGAAGCCATCGCCCGCGGCGTGATGAAAAGCTATGCCCTCGACAATCTGCGCTACAGCCAGGTCTCGCCCGTCGACATGTTTGCAGAGACCAATACCGGCACCAACCTGCCGGCACAGATCGAGCTTTATGCCGATCAGGGGGATGCCTACAAGTTCCTGTTCATGGCGAAGGGCGGCGGTTCTGCGAACAAGAGCTTCCTGTATCAGGAAACCAAGGCGCTGCTGAATCCGGAACGCCTCGCAGCCTTCATTGACGAGAAGATGCGGACGCTGGGCACCTCGGCCTGCCCGCCCTATCACCTCGCCATCGTGATCGGCGGCACCTCGGCAGAGCTGACCATGAAGACGGTCAAGCTGGCCTCGGCCAAGTATCTCGACAACCTGCCGACATCCGGCGGTGACACGGGCCACGCCTATCGCGATCTCGATTGGGAAGCGAAGGTGCTGGAGATGTCGCAGCAGCTGGGTATCGGCGCCCAGTTCGGCGGTAAATATTTCTGCCATGATGTGCGGGTCATCCGGCTGCCGCGCCATGGCGCCAGCTGTCCGGTCGGCATTGGTGTCTCTTGCTCCGCCGACCGTCAGGCGGTTGGCAAGATCACCCGCGACGGTGTTTTTCTGGAACAGCTGGAAACCGATCCGTCGAAATATCTGCCGGAAGTGACCGACGAAATTCTCGGCGGTGATGTGGTCGATGTGGACCTGACGAAGCCGATGCCGGAAATCCTGAAGCAGCTTGCCGCATGTCCGGTGAAGACCCGGCTGTCGCTGACCGGCACGCTGATCGTGGCCCGCGATATTGCCCATGCCAAGATCAAGGACCGGCTGGATGCAGGCGAGCCGATGCCGGACTACCTGAAGAATCATCCGGTCTATTATGCCGGGCCGGCGAAGACACCGAAGGGTTATGCCTCCGGCTCCTTCGGGCCGACCACGGCGGGCCGCATGGATGCCTATGTCGAACAGTTCCAGGCTGCCGGCGGCTCGATGGTGATGCTGGCCAAGGGCAACCGGTCGGCGGCTGTCACCCGCGCCTGCAAGACCCATGGCGGGTTCTATCTCGGCTCGGTCGGCGGCCCGGCAGCCCGTCTGGCGCTGGACTGCATCACCAGGGTTGAACAGATCGAATATCCGGAGCTGGGTATGGAAGCGGTCTGGAAGATCGAAGTGAAGAACTTCCCGGCTTTCGTTGTCGTCGATGACAAGGGTAATGACTTCTTCCGGGAATTCATGAAACCGTGACGGAGATGCTGTTCAACGGTCGCCGGGATGCCGACAGGACGATTGTGCTGTCGCATGGTGCCGGTGCGCCGATGGACAGCCCGTTCATGGAAGCTTTCGCGAGGGGGCTGGCGGAAGAAGGGCTTTGCGTTGCCCGGTTCGAATTTCCCTATATGGAACGCCGCCGCCGTGACGGCACCAAGTCGCCGCCTGACCGGGCCCCGGTGCTGCTGGACTGCTTTCGGGACGTCATCAGGGAATTCAAACCGGGCAGTCTGATCATCGGTGGCAAGTCGATGGGTGGACGTATCGCGTCGATGGTGGCTGACGAATGCGGCGTCCGGGGGCTGGTTTGTCTGGGCTATCCGTTTCACGGGCCGGGCAAGCCGGTGGGCAACCGGCTTGACCATATGAAGCGCATCCGCACGCCGACCCTGATCTGTCAGGGTGAACGGGATTCCTTTGGCACGAAGCTGGAAGTGCAGCAATACGAAATGGCCGGCACGATCCGGGTCGAGTGGCTGGCCGATGGCGACCACAGCTTCAAGCCACGGAAGGCCAGCGGCCTGAACGAGCAGGATAACTGGCGCAAGGCCATCAAGACCGTCGCCGCCTTCGCCCACCGCTGTTGAGGCAGGTTGCTGCTGCCTTTGGTTCTGCCGGCATCCTTCGAGACGCGCTTTCAGCGCTCCTCAGGATGAGGCCGCACTTAATATCAGGGCCTCATCCTGAGGAGCAGCGCAGCTGCGTCTCGAAGGATGGCAGCGAAGGACCAACAATCACGACATTTCGGGATCTGCGGGCGTGCGGGCAGGCTGAAATCCTTTGTCTCTCCGCCGCTCCGCCGTTAAGAAATCTCCATGTTGAAAATGCGCGTTATTCCCTGTCTCGATGTCGCCAATGGCCGGGTGGTCAAGGGTGTCAATTTTGTTGACCTGATTGATGCCGGCGACCCGGTGGAACAGGCGAAGCTGTATGACCGCGAGGGCGCGGACGAGCTTTGTTTTCTCGACATTACCGCCAGTCATGAAGGCCGCGATACCATCTATGACGTGGTGCGCCGGACGGCGGAACAATGCTTCATGCCGCTGACCGTCGGTGGCGGGGTGCGCACGACCGAGGATATTCGCAAGCTGCTGCTGGCCGGTGCCGACAAGGTATCGATCAATACGGCAGCGGTGACCAATCCGGAATTCGTGCGCGAAGCATCGGAGAAGTTTGGCGCGCAATGCATTGTCGTCGCCATCGATGCAAAGTCGGTCGGTGAAGACCGGTTTGAGATTTTCACCCATGGCGGACGCAAGCCCACCGGGATTGATGCTGTGGAATGGGCGAAGAAGATGGAAGCCTGTGGCGCGGGCGAAATTCTGCTGACCTCGATGGACCGCGATGGCACCCGCATCGGCTTCAACCTGCCGCTGACCCGGGCGGTCGCTGATGCGGTGCGCATTCCGGTTATCGCGTCAGGTGGCGTCGGCACGCTGGATCATATGGTCGAGGGCATTACAGAAGGTCACGCGACGGCAGTGCTGGCGGCCTCGATCTTTCATTTCGGAGAATTCTCGATCCGCCAGACCAAGGAGCATATGCGCAGCGCCGGTGTGCCGGTCCGGCTGGAGGATGTGGCATGAGCGGCGCTGACAAGGCGGCGGTTCTGGACCGGTTGTTCACAACAATCCAGTCCCGGAAGGGGGCTGATCCGGCAAGTTCGCATACGGCGAAGCTGTTCTCGAAGGGAACCGGCAAGATCGCCCAGAAGGTGGGCGAGGAAGCAACCGAGACGGTGATCGCCGCCCTGAGTGAAGGTCCGGATGCCGTTAAGTCAGAAAGTGCCGACCTGATCTATCACCTGATGGTGCTCTGGGCCGATGCGGGTCTGACCCCGGCGGATATCTGGGCGGAACTGGAACGGCGCGAGGGTGTCTCCGGCATCGCCGAGAAAGCATCGCGGAAACAGGAGCAGAATGATGGCCTATGATGATCAGAATATCTTCGCGAAAATCCTGCGTGGCGAAATCCCCTGTACAAAGGTGGATGAAGACGAGCACAGCCTGGCCTTTCTTGACATCAATCCACTGGCGAAAACCCATGTGCTGGTCATCCCGAAAGGGGCCTATACTTCCTTCGATGATTTTTCCGCCAATGCGTCAGAGGCCGAGATAGCAGCCCTGATCCGTATGATTGGCAAGATTGCCCGCAAACAGGGTATTGCCGGGTCAGGCTACCGTATTCTGTCGAACATTGGTCGTGATGCTCGTCAGGATGTTCCGCATCTGCATATTCACCTCTGTGGTGGTCAGGACCTTGGACCGATGCTCAAGCTGAGCTGACCTGCGGTCAGGCAGTGCCGCGGACGAGGTAGCGCTGTATCGACATGCTGCGCAGCCGGAAGCCCAGCGGGCGTCCGCGTCGTTGCTGGCGCTTCAGGCCGGAAAGCGGGTCAATCCGGATATCGGTGAACCCGGCATCGGCCAGCAGTCCGGCAATTCTGGACGGCGGCGCGCCGTTAATACCAAACGGCAGCAGGGCATCAATTTCCGGATAGGGGCTTCCCGGATCGGTCAGGCCCGGCGGGCCGTCTGTCCTGACCGGGGCCGGTTCGGCCAGCGATGCCATCCGGCGCAGCAGACCGGCCAGCAGGCTGTTGTCACCCCAGTAGCCATCGATGATAAGCAGACGCCCGCCCGGTGCCAGCAGCTTGCGCCAGCGGGCGATGGCTTTTTCCGGACCGGGCAGGGTCCAGACGAGATGGCGTGAAATGATTCCGTCAAAGGGGCCTTCCGCCGGAAAGGGGTCTTCGGCATCGCCGAACAGGATACTGGCCCGGTCACCGACCCGCGCCCGTGCCCGCTGCAACATGGACTCCGCCAGATCAAAGGCCGTTACCCGACAGCCCGCCTCACAGAGCAGATCAGTGATGATACCGGTCCCGCATCCGAGTTCGAGAATGCGGGGAGTGTCGCCTTCCAGATGGGTGCGCAGCAGCTGCTTCCAGGCCTCACGTTCCGGCCCCTGCCGGATGGCATGGGTGGGGGCCTCGTCGAATGTCTCGGCACGGCGGTCCCAGTAGGCCGCGATCTCCGTCTTGATATCGTAGTTGGGACGTTCTGCCTGCGACATTGAAAGTGGTCCGTTATATGGATTATTGCGAATAATTATCAGTATTAATAATTACCTGACACGCTGACCGACGCCAAGTTTTCTTTGCAGCCCTGCGGACAATAATCTTGCCTGAAACAGGCAGTTATGGCATACGGAATTCCGTATTCGGGATTCAAAATGATGATTACACCTATTCAGCCGCGCGGCGACCTTGTCGATGAAGTCTATCAACGCCTTAAGGATGCTATACTTTTTGGTGATCTGGGGGAAGGTGCCGCGCTGGTTCAGTCAGAGCTGGTTGAACAGCTCGACGTGTCACGTCAGCCGATCAGCCACGCCCTGACAAAACTGCATCAGGAAGGTCTGGTGGTCGAACGCGGACGTCGTGGCCTCATGGTGGCGCCAGTTGATGCGGACAGATTGCTGGCACTCTATCAGGTGCGGGCGGCGCTGGATGGTCTGGCGGCACGGCTGGCCGCAACGCGGGTCAGTGACCGGGTGATCGGTGTCAGCAACATGATGCCGCTTGAACAGGTTATGGACCGGGGCTGGAAAGCAGTTCGCAAGGATGCAACCCGGGAACTGATCGAGGCTGATGTTGCCTTTCATCAGGCGGTCTATGCACTCAGCGGCAACCCGGCAATCGGCGAGATGGCCAGCACCGCATGGCCGCATTTCCAGCGGTCGATGGGTCTGGTGCTGACGGTGCGTGAAAACCGCGAACTGTCCTGGAAAGAACATCGCGCCATCCTGGAGGCCATCGGGAATGGTGATGTCGAGCTTGCCGAAAAACGTGCCCGTGACCATGCGGAGCGGGCGGGGCGGGCGACCAGCGAACGGCTTCGGCTGCGCCACGACGCAGCCTGATTTCAATCCAACTATAATAATCAGACCGGGCCGCAACAGACCCGGTAACGGGAGAGAGATGATGAAACTGACCGATGAACAGATCGCCGAATTCAATGAGCTGGGTTACCTGTTCCTGCCGAACTGTTTTTCTGAAGCCGAGATTTTGGCGCTTCGGGAAGAGGCACAGGGTATCTATGCTTCCGACCGCGAGGAAGTCTGGCGGGAGACCTCCGGCGCGCCGCGGACGGCGTTTGCCGCGCATACCTATAACGAGGCCTTCCGGCTGCTCGGCGCGCATCCGCGCCTGATCGACCCGGTCAGCCAGTTCTTTGGCGAAGATGTTTACATGCATCAGTTCAAGGTCAATGCGAAGGCGGCCTTCGACGGCGATGTCTGGCAGTGGCACCAGGATTACGGTACCTGGGCGCGCGATGACGGCATGCCGGAGCCGCGGGCGATGAACATTGCCGTCTTTCTGGATGAGGTCATGCCGGTCAACGGCCCGCTGATGTTCATTCCGAAAAGCCACAAGCATGGCACGCTGGAGGCTGGTCACGACCTGCAGACCACGTCCTATCCGCTCTGGACGCTGGACAAGAAGACGGTCACCGAACTGGTTGAGGAAGGTGGCATCTATGCCCCGACCGGCCCCGCCGGTTGTGTCATGATGTTCCATGGCAATCTGGTTCATGCCAGCCCGCCAAACATCACGCCCTATCCCCGCACCATCGTTTATCTGACGCTCTGCGCGGTCTCCAACCACATCACCAAATTCACCCGCAAGGAATGGATCGCCCATCGCGATTTCACGGCCATTCAGCCGGTTGCCGATGATGCGCTTGCCAGCTTTGCCAGAAACCGCCGTCAGGCAGCCTGAAGGATCTATGACATGAATCTCCACACACATGCCCTTCGTCTTGCCGCCGCGGGCAAGCCCGTTCGTGTCGGCCTCATCGGGGCGGGCAAATTCGGATCGATGTTTCTGTCACAGGTGCCGACGACGCCCGGCCTGACTGTTACGACCATTGCCGACCTTGACCCCGACCGGGCGCGGGCGGCTTGTGCAAATGTCGGCTGGGACCAGCATCGCATTGCCGCCACCCGCTTCATCGACAGTGGCGAGGCACTTTGTGCGCTGACCGATGTGGATGTGGTGATTGAAGCCACCGGCCATCCTGGTGCCGGTATCCGGCATGCGCTGTCGGCATTTGAAAACGGCAAGCATATCGTCATGGTCAATGTCGAGGCTGACGTGCTGGCCGGTGCGGCACTGGCCCGTCGCGCTGATGAAGCCGGGGTGGTCTATACCATGGCCTATGGTGACCAGCCGGCGCTGGTGTCCGAACAGGTTGAATGGGCACGGGCCAGCGGATTCAAGGTGGTCTGTGCCGGCAAGGGAACCAAGTATCTGCCGGAATATCACCATGTCACACCGGAAGATGTCTGGGGCCATTATGGTCTGACACCGGAAGAAGCGAAGGCCGCGGGCATGAATCCGCAGATGTTCAATTCCTTCCTCGACGGCACCAAGTCTGCCATCGAAATGGCGGCAATCGCCAATGGCTGTGATCTCACCGTGCCGGTTGATGGTCTGGCCTTCCCGCCCTGTGGTGTGGATGACCTGCCGCAACTGCTGCGTCCGAAATCGGAAGGCGGTATCCTTGAAGGCTCCGGCATGGTCGAGGTGGTCTCGTCGCTGGAGCGTGATGGCCGTCCGGTGTTCCGTGATCTGCGCTGGGGTGTTTATGTGGTGTTTGAGGCACCGAACGATTATGCCGCCGCCTGTTTCCGTCAGTACGGCATGACGACTGATTCAACCGGGCGCTTTGCCGCGATGTACAAACCCTATCACCTGATCGGCCTCGAACTGGGTATCTCGGTCCTGTCTGCCGCCATTCATGGCGAATCTACCGGCCGCAACCGCGGCTTCCGGGGGGATGCGGTTGCCACAGCAAAGCGTGACCTGAAGGCCGGGGAGATGCTGGATGGCGAGGGTGGCTTTACCGTCTGGGGCAAGCTGATGCCGGCGGATGCCAGCCTGAAAGTTGGTGGCCTGCCGATCGGCCTGGCGCATAATCTGCGCTTGAAAAATGACGTGGCCATGGATCGTCCGGTGACATTCGCGGATGTGGAGATCGACGAGACAACAGAGCCGGTGCGTATTCGTCGCGAAGCCGAACAGCTGGGTGCCCTCGCGATGGCGGCGGAATAATCGCATGGCTGATTTTCTGATACGCGGCGCGACAGTGTATGACGGCACCGGCGGCCCGGCTTTCCGGGGGGATGTTGCGGTTGCGGGTGGCCGCATCATCGCAATGGGTGAAAACCTGAAGGTTGACGCCGCCGAGGTGGTGGAGGCAGATGGTCTGGCCCTGATGCCGGGGATTATCGACAGCCATACCCATTACGATGCGCAGATCACCTGGGACCCCTATCTCAATCCGTCCCCGGCGCTGGGGGTGACCACCTGCATCATCGGCAATTGCGGATTCACCATCGCCCCCAGCCGCCCGGAGGACCGTGATCTCTGCATGCGCAACCTGACGCAGGTCGAGGGGATGAGCATCGAGGCGCTGCGCAGCGGCATCGACTGGTCGTTCCAGACCTTTCCGGAATATCTCGACCGGATCGAAGACCGGGGGGTGACCCCCAATGTGGCGGCCTTCATCGGCCATTCCAGTCTGCGCACCTGGGCGATGGGTGCGGATGCCACGGAACGTGCGGCAAATGAAGACGAGATCGGGATGATGGCCGGCATCGTTCGCGATGCCATGAAGGCCGGTGCGGTTGGTTTCGCCACCTCGACAGCCCCGCAGCATAATGGTGATGCGGGCAAACCGATGCCGTCGCGCCTCGCCGACGACAGGGAACTGATGGCGCTGGCGAAGGCCATGGGGGCGGATGGCAAGGGTGTCTTCATGCTGACCCGCGGCGGTCAGACAACGATTCCCTGGCTGGAACAGATGTCTGTCGAAAGTGGCCGCCCGGTGATGATTGCGGCCCTGCTGCACAGCCCGAACAAGCCGACCGCAACCTTCGAGGCGCTGGACGAGATCGCCGCTGCACAGGATCGCGGCGTGCCGTTGTATGGTCAGGTCTCCTGCTGCCCGCTGACCTTTGAATTCACTTTCAGATCGGCCTATCCGTTTGAGAGCATTACGGCGTGGAAACCGGCCATGACGGCACCGAAGGGTCAGGTCGCCTCGATCCTCGCCGACCCGTCATTCCGGCAGTCGGTGCGTGACGAGCTGAAAACCGTCAACCCGATCCGCCTGTTCAATGGCGACTGGGACAAGGTGGGTATCATTCAGACCGGCAAGCCGGAGAACGCACATCTTGAACATGCGACGATTGCCGCCCGCGCTGCCGAAGCCGGCGTCGACCCGCTGGACTGGATGCTGGACCTGTCGTTGTCGGAAAATCTGGAAACGCTGTTCTACGCCCATGTGCTGAATTCCGATGAAGAGGCGGTGGGCCGGATGATGCGCCATCCCCATGCGTCCATCGCCCTGTCGGATGCGGGGGCGCATCTGTCGTTCTTCTGTGATGCCGGTTATGGCCTGCATCTGCTCGGCCACTGGTCACGCGACCTCGGTGCCCTGCCGATTGAAACTGCGATCTGGCAACTGACCGGGCGCCCGGCGGATATCTATGGTATTCAGGGGCGCGGCTATCTGAAACCGGGCATGGCCGCTGACCTGCTGCTGTTCGACCCGGCGACGGTGGGGCGTGGCAAAAGCTATCGCATTTTCGACCTGCCTGCGGGTGCGCCGCGTCTGAATACGGACGCGCTTGGCTTGCAGGCTGTCTGGGTCAACGGGGTAAAGGTCGCCGGTGCGGACGGCCCCGTCCCCGGTTGCGGCACCCCCGGCCAGCTGCTGCGCGACTTCGCGGGATAGCGGGAAGGGTCGCCCTGTAAGGTAGCGGAGGCATGATTCCATATTTCCTCATCCTGAACCCGTTTCAGGATCCTTTGCAGAAGCATGAGGGCGTTGAGGGAGATCCTGAAACAAGTTCAGGACGAGGAGAGGGGTCAGAGAGAACTTATGCCATCCCGGGTTTACGCCCGGGATGGCATGGCCGGATCAGAGATCACGGGCTGCGGTGTGCCGGATTTTTTTCCAGTTCTGTTCAGCCTTGGCAATCACCCCTGCGCGGTCCTGCTGGAAAGCCTTGTAGATTTCCTCATTGAGGAAGACGTAAAGCTTGCCGTTCTGGACGGCAGCATATTTCGGATCGCCGTCGAATTTCTTGCCGACGGAGACGCCAAAGGTGCAGAAGCCGCCGTTCTGTGGCAGGTAACGGGCTGGCGATTTCCTGAACGCCTGCAGGTTTTCGTCCGAGGAAAAGTAATAGGCAACACCGTCATGCACCGCGGTATGGACTGCCGTGCCCTCAATCCGGTTTCCAAGATCAAGGAAAGCCACGGGATCGATACCATGCAGGCCGAGCGGAGCGCCCGCCGCCGTAAAGCCGGCGACAGTATTATGCTCGTCGGAGGCAATTGCCGGGGTGACCAGGGTTGTTACGGCCAGCAAAGCAGCCGCGAGTGTGATTGATTTGTTCATCTTGAAGTACCTTTCAGTATTTGCCGGGATTGGCTGTTAATCACGCCGCAGCAGCGTCATCAGTCCGCACCAGCGGGAAGTCGATGTCGGTGTCTGCGATATGGTTGAGGTAGTTGGTGAAAATGTTGAGCACCGTCAGTGCGATGGTCTCAACAATTTCCTCTTCCGAGAGACCCGATTTGCGGGCCATCTGGAGGTCGTCGTCGCTGACCCGTCCCCGGGTCGTGACGATTCGCGTGACAAAGCGGAGAACCGCTGCGACACGCGAATTTTCTGACTGTCCGGTGAGGTTGAGCGACAATTCGCCGGGTTTCAGCCCGGTCATGCCGCCAACTGCCGTGTGGGCGGACGCACAGTAGTCGCAGCCGTTTGCCCCTGCTACAGCGAGGGCAATCTGCTCGCGTTCAGCCGCCGAAAAACATCCCCCGGCCAGAGCGCCGGACAGTTCCAGGTAACCGGCCAGTGCTGCCGATGACCGGGCCATGGTTGCGATGATGTTGGGCACGCCACCCATCTGGCGACGGACAGCGGTCAGCAGTACCGTTGTCTTCTCGGACGCTGTGGCTTCTTCGATGCGGGATATACGTTGCATTCTTCTCTCCGGTTGTTGTCGTTGGTGACTGGAGAGAAAATGTCCCGATCTGGACTATATATCAATTCAATGGCGTAATATCTGGATTATCTGCAAATCATATCGGACGATCTGCATGTTATTCAGGGTTCTTTCGGTAGGCAAGAGGGGTGATTCCAAACCGGTTTGCGAAAGCGCGGCTGAAAGCGGCAGGTGACTGATAGCCGGTTTCGGCGGCAATCTGCTGGATGCTGCCCCTCGATTTCTCAAGCAGGGCAAGGGATTTCTGTAGTCGCCAGTCCGCAAGATAGGCCATCGGACCGCTGCCGATCAGTTCACGGAACCGTTCTGCAAACCGGCTTCGGGACATCCCGATTTCACTGGCGAGGCGATCAACTGTCCAGGGTTCGCCCGGCCGGGAATGGACAAGCCGCAGGGCTTTGCCGATATGATGGTCCTGAAAGGCGTCGAGAATTGCCGAGAGCCCGTCGCTGCCACGGATGCCGAGACTCAGCATTTCGATAAAGACAATTTCGGATAGTCTGGTAACGGCAGCGGCGGACCCCATTTCGCCCGAGAACATGCGGCGGGCGACGAGCCGGAGCATGTCATCCAGCCACGGCTGGCGCGCCCGCATGGCCGATGTGATAACGATATGATCCGGCAGCGCGCCCAGCAGCGGGTGATCCGCATGCGGGCGGAAAGTGAAATGCCCGCAGATCAGCTGCGTGCTGGCCTCCGGGTCGCCATCGCCGAGAGACAGCAGCCCGTTGCCATCATATCCGGCTCTGGTGAGGACAGATTCCAGTGGCGGGGCGCTGCGGCCCGGGTCATCTGCCAGAACATGGCTGAGACCGCGGGGGATCAGGATCATGTCACCCGGGCCCAGACGGATGAAGTTACCGCCGGCAACCGACGCAAAACAGACGCCCTGCACGACCAGATGAAACCGGGCCGCTCCGCTAAGGTCCGGTACAGTTACGGCCCATGGCGCGGAGAAATCAGTCCGGAAATAGAGCGCGCCTTTCAGATCTAGCGTCCCCAGAATATCGTCAAGCACATCCATGATTGATAATTTATCCTGTTTGGTGAGACGTTAAGCAAAATATATGATTTAATATCGCGGATTGAAACCCGCTTTGTGGCAGCGCGAGTCAGGGCGACGCTGTGCCACGCCACCCCGACGGATCCGGCCATGACGCCCTATTCACCGGTCTTGATCTGATAGCGGACCCAGTCATCGGCGGGGCGGAAGCTGTCATAGAGGTGGCGGGCGATGGTGTTGTCATGTTCGGTGAACCAGTACAGACGGGACCAGCCGCGGGATTTTGATAACGCCAGAAGGTCGTTCATCAGGGCCTTGCCGACGCCCGACCCGCGGGCGGACTGATCAACATACAGATCTTCCAGATAGCAGATCGGGGTGGCGACCGAGGTGCCGTCATGCAGGACGCAGTTGGCAAAGCCGATGACGCTGCCCGCGTCATTTTCCGCAACCCGGCAGAACAGGCTGCTGTCCGGATCCAGAATACGCTGCCAGGTTCCGGTGGTGATGCTGTCCGCCTGCTCAAGGCCAATGAAGTCAAGATAGCCGGTGAGTAACTGCCGCCAGCTGCTTTCATCTTCGGCACGGGCATCTCTGATATTCATGGCATCCTCTATGGCTGGTCTGCAGTTGGTGATAGTCTCGCGCTCTGCGGCCGGAAATCCAGTGCCAGCTTTCAGGAGAGGATCAGACCAATGTCGTTTGCGGGAATGAATTATCTGGCCGTGCCGGTTGCGTCTATCGCCGGTTTTGCCTTCGGAGCGCTGTGGTACACGATCCTCGGCCGGCGCTGGATGGCGGCACTTGGCTGGACAGAACAGCCGTAGCCGGATCCGAAGGTCTTTGCGATGACCTTTGTCTGCCAGCTTGTCATGGCCTTCATGATGGCCGGGCTGATAGGTCATCTGGGCGAGATGACGCTGCGCAATGCGGTCATCGCCGGCGGCTTTGTCTGGATCGGGTTTGTGCTGCCGACGATGATCGTCAATCACCGGTTTCAGGGCATGCGCTGGTCCCTCACCCTGATCGACGGCGGGCACTGGCTGGGCGTTCTGCTGGTCATCGGTGCGGTGATCGGCCTGTTCGGCGTCTGAAGGATATCGCTATGCCCGGCTGGTTGCGGGCAGGGATATCACGGCCCGCAGCCCCCCGGCGTCGCGATTGGCAAGGGTGACGTCGCCGCCATGTGAGCGGGCGATTGTCCGGGCGATGGTCAGGCCGAGGCCGGTACCGCCACTATCCTTGTTGCGGGCTTCATCCAGCCGCTCGAAGGCATCAAAAACACGGGCAAGGTCGGCCTCCGGAATGCCCGGCCCGTCATCCTCGATGAGGATCTCGATATGGTCGCCCGCATCTGTCACATCAACAGTGGCCTGGCCGCCATAATTGACCGCGTTCTGGAGCAGGTTGCGGATCGCACGGCCCAGCGCCACCGGCCGGCATCGGGTGGTTACCCGGGTCTCCCCGACAAGACGGACGGCGGTGTTCATCCCTTCCATATCGTCGACCAGGCTCTCGACCAGTGCGGTGATGTCGGTTTGCCGGGCGGTTTCGCCGTCGGAGGCATCGCGGGCAAAGTTCAGGGCCGATTCCGCCATCTGATGCATGTCGTTCAGCTGGCGCTGCATCCGCTCCCGCAGCTCGTCATCCTCGATGAATTCGGTCTGCAGCTTCAGCGAGGTGATGGGGGTGCGCAGGTCGTGACCCAGTGCCGCCAGCATGCGGGTACGGTCGGTAATCATCCGGTGCAGCCGGTCCTGCATCAGGTTGAAGGCGCGAATGGTCTCGCGCAGATCGGCAGGCCCGGCCTCCGCAATCGGGCTGACCGTCTCGCCCCGCCCCATCCTGTCGGCGGCACCGGACAGATGTTCAAGCGGACGGGTTACCCGGCGGACGGCCAGAATAATAACCAGTGCCAGCACAGTGCCGGTGATCAGAAAGGACAGCAGGATCGACAGGCCGATCTTGCTGGTACGCTGGCGATAATCGAGGCCGGCATTCAGCCACCGGCCATCCCGCAAGCCGATGGACAGTACAAGGTCGGGCCGGAAACTGTCACCTTCATGACGGCGACCCCGGTCATGATCATCATCATCGTCATGGTCTCGATCGTCGTCGATCCGCTGTGGCAGTCTGGCCGATGACAGCAGTCGCTGCCTGTCACCAAACCGGATGTCACGGTTCTGGCCGATTCTCTGTCGCAATGACCGGACCCGCTCATCGACGTCCTGCCAGTCATGGTCGGGCCGCATGATGCCTTCCTGCAGAACCGGCCTGCGGGTGACCCAGAAGGTCAGAAAGTTTGACGAGGTCGCAGCGGTGAGCTGGCGGCCAAGCGACGGCGGCGCATTTTCAATAATCCGCACCGTGATCGCCAGCCGGTCGAGCAGGCGGGCACTTTCAAATTCACGGATCGAGTCACGCCGGTCGAGTGTGATGAAGATGAAGACGATGATCTGTGACAGCACAAACCCGGCGACGACCAGGGTGATCATCTGGCTGGCCATCCGCTTTGGCCAGAGATGCGCCAGCCATTTCATTCCCGTTCCACCCCGGCAGTGAACATATAGCCGCCGCCCCAGACGGTGGTAATCAGTTCCGGCGATTTCGGATCGCGTTCCAGCTTGCGGCGCAGGCGGCTGACCCGGTTGTCGATACTGCGGTCGAAGGGCTGGGCGCTGCGGCCGCTGGCCAGATCGAGCAGCTGCTCGCGCGACAGCACGCGCCGGGGATGGTCGAGGAAGACCGCCAGCAGGCGGTATTCGGCGGTCCCCAGCGGAATGCTGATATCCTGCTCGTCGATCAGTTCGCGCTGCAGCGGTTTCAGCCGCCAGCGGTCAAACCGGACGAGGTCCGCATCCTCCAGTGCCGGTGTATCACTACGGCTGTCGCTGCGGCGAAGCACGGCCTTGATCCGGGCGACCAGTTCGCGCGGCTCGAACGGCTTGTTGACATAATCATCGGCCCCCAGTTCCAGCCCGAGAATGCGGTCGGCGCTTTCGGTGACGGCGGTCAGCATGATGACGGGAAGCTCGCTTTTCTGACGGATGTCGCGCAGCAGGCTGAGCCCGTCCTCGCCCGGCATCATCACATCAAGGACGACCAGATCAATGGCGGCGGCTTCCATCACCTTGCGGGCACGGGCCGCATTCTCGGCCAGTGTCGTGCGATAGCCGTGGCGTTGCAGATAGCGCGCCAGCGGCTCGCGTATATCGCGATGGTCGTCGACAACCAGTATATGCGGTTCGCTGCTCATTCGGTTTTCCTGCCGGGCCTGTCAGTCTATAGCGCCAATGCGGGGGTGTGGGCCAATCGGATGATGTAACAAATTGTATCACAGCATTCCGGCCAAAGGCCCCGCGCCGGTCTGAAGGAGAGGGCGTGATGCGGGGGGAATATGGCCCCGGGACCCGCCCCGCCCGGCCATTCAGCACGGCAGAGCCTGTGCGATGACACAGTTTGCGACAGTTTAGTGCCGGTGATGACAAACTTTCAGGACATCTTCCGGGCATTGTCTGCCTTGTCGAAAGACATAACCCCACGAAGGAAACCAGATAATGCGAGATCATAACATGAAGAAGCACACGAAAGTCGTCCTTGGCGCCACCTCTCTTTTGCTGGGTGTCGGCATTCTGGGTTACGCCATCACGGCGCAGGCCAGTGGTGGTCACAAGAAGGGTGACGGGATGCATGCGATGAAAATGTTCGACCGCTTTGACACCAACAAGGATGGCAAGGTGACCAGCGCCGAAGTCGATGCGCTGATTGATGCGCAGATTGCCGGTGTCGATGGTGACAAGTCGAACAGCCTCACCAAAGCCGAGTTCACCCAGTTGCTGGCCGTGCTGATGGAAGAGCGCATCAACCGCCGGTTTGCGAAGCTGGATGACAACAAGGACGGTGTCATTTCGGCGGATGAGTTGAAACAGCCGGCACAGCGCATGGTCAGCTGGCTCGATGATGACGGCGACAAGGCGGTCTCCCAGAAGGAAGCCCGCGAGGGCATGTCGCATCGCCGCCGTGGTCATCACGAAGATCATGATCGCGATGACGACAGGAAAAACTGACCTGCGAAACGGCGACCGGGTTGTGGCCCGGTCGCCATCGTTGCACAGTCTCCGGCTGAAGATTGCAACAGGATGAGGGTCAGCCCGATGTCGAGACTATTGCCGCCGCTTCCCGAGGAAATGACTGCAGCGCAGCGCGCCATGTATGACGACATCGTCAACGGCCCCAGAAGCCAGGGCCGGCGTAGCCCGTTCATCGACGACGAAGGTCGTCTTCAGGGCCCTTTCGGCATGTGGAATGTGGCACCGAATGTCGGTGATGCGGTCCAGAATGTCGGGGTCGCCGTGCGCTATAATACGTCACTGAGTGACCGCCTGCGGGAAATCGGCATTCTGGCTGTCGGCGCGGCTTTTCAGGCGAACTATGAATGGTATGCCCATGCGCCGCTGGCCGTGAAGGCGGGTATTGCCGAGGCGCAGCTGGCAACCCTGAAGGCCGGTGATATGCCGGACGGTCTGGGTGAAGATGAGCAGCTGGCAGTGCGGCTGGCCCGCGAACTGGTGTTTGACCGCCGCGCCACAGAGGCCACGATGAATGCGGTGATCAGCTGCCTGGGTGAGCCGGCGACCGTCGAACTGGTCGTGCTCATCGGCTATTACAGCCTGCTCTGCATGACCCTCAATGCCTTTGATGTGGATGTCCCGGCCGGTGCGGAGAAGCCTTTCGGCTGACCGGGCACGACCCTATTTCGACAGCCGCAGCTCGGACAGGTTGTTGGCAACCTCCCGGAACACATCGCGCAAGGCATCGGCATCCGGGGCGTACTGATAGAACGGCGCTTCCGGCTCCGTCGCGACAGACTGCATCAGGGTCTGCAGGGCCGTGCCATTGTTAGCAAACTGGATGGTATAGATCTGCACACCACTTGCCTTGATGTTGGTGGCAAGCGACAGCAGGCGCGGATTCATGCCGGTCCCGGCACTGCTGCCTGTACCGAACACTGCCTTGTAGCCATCGCCGTTACCGCCGAAATTCTCGCCGTCAGTCAGCAGGATGATCGCCTGCTGGCGGGGAAATTGCGGGGCAACCTCCGCCTCGTCAAAGGGTGCGCCGGGTTTCAGCACCCGCCAGGCCCAGCCCAGCCCCTGCGGGATGTTGGTATTTCCACCCGGGCTGGTCAGGTCGCTGACCGCATCCAGAATGGTCTGTTTGACATTGTTCAGCGGTGTGATGCCCCGGTTCAGGCAGGCTGTACATTCACCACCGGTGACGCTGAGGCTGCAGGTGCCGCCGCTCACCGGCTCTCCCTCCGGCCCGACCGGCTCCCAGCCCTGCCAGTCGCCGGTGGGGGATGAATATCCGTACAGATGAATATCGGCATCATCATCGGCAATACCGTTGTCCAGATAGCGGTTGAAGACGCATCCCCGCCAGTTTGACGGCGGTGCCGACAGCAGGGGTACTGGACTGTTATTGGCATAATAAAGCTGGGACTGAACACTGCCGGTCAGCGGGTTGACGAAATCCGGGACGGTGACACTGGTGGTCAGGGCGCTGTCATAGCTGATGCCCTCCTGCCGGACATTGACTTTGGCATTCCAGGGCACCAGACCGATCTTCAGCAGGTCTTTCGTCGCGTTGTCGCCATAGAGAATATTGATCATCTCGGTCGCGGCACTGCGGGCCGCCTGAATACGGGACTGTCCGCCGCCGGCGGACGAGGTCATGGAGCCGGACATGTCGATGGCCATCACCACCTCGATGATCTGGGTGCGGCGCTTGACCTCCGCCGTTGCCGAGACCGTCAGGGTGTCGATATTGAACAGATGCATGAACCGGGTGGGAATGGTCGCCCGGGCTTCCAGCAGCAACAGTTCGTCATCGTTGACGGCCTGGATCAGCGGCCCGACAACGGTTGAATCCATATAGCCGGGCGGGAAATTGACATCGAAATACATGCTGATATCGGCGTCCCGTGTGGCGGAGAAAAAGACCCGCCCCCCGGCCAGTCCTGCCGCATCAAGGGCATGGGACAGGCGTGACTTCACCATATAACCGCGGGATGCATCAACGGCGAGACCGACAAAACCGAACAGCGGAATTGTCGCAAAACCGAGGAACAGGGCCGTTGCCCCGCGCCGGCACAGGATCAGGCCCATGACCTCTGCCATGACCCGGCGAAGGCTTCCGGCAACCGGCCCGGACAGGCGGGTGACGCTGTAACCTCTTTTGATTGCGGCCAAAACCCTGTTGATCAGCTTTGTCATGATGTCCGGATTAACATCTGATTTCTGGCCGGTATCAACAATAATATATCGATAAAATTTTATATAAAATAATACATAAGTTAATAACAAGTACATTTCTAAAGTTAAATAGATTTATATAGTTAACTATTAGTTATTTTTTATTTGACCTGTATTTAATTTATCCACATGCTGACAGCCGTCAATTGAGTTGCATTATGGAGGTAAACAAATGCTCACGTTTCTCAGAAAATTTCGCAAAGATGATTCCGGTGCGACGGCCATTGAATACGGTCTGATCGCGGCGCTTGTTTCCGTTGCTGCCATCACGGCCCTCGGCCTGATGGGGACATCGCTCGACAATATGTTCACGACGGTGTCGACCGAACTGACCAACGCAACGAACTCGGCCAGCAGTGGCGGTACAACCGGTGGCACCACGGGCGGTACCACGGGTGGTACGACCGGCGGCACAACCGGCGGTTCATAATCCTGAGACCAACTACCGGCGGCGGCTCGGTTGAACGGGTGGTGGCAGAAAGCTGCCCCCGCTTCAACCGGCGGTCCCGGTTTCCGGGAGGGTCCCTGACATGCCTGATTTTATCACCCGCGACATGCTGGTTCTGGTCTTTGCGGTCCTGCTGATCACGGCAGCCGTCTGGGACGCCCTTTCCTACAGAATTCCCAATTTCCTGAGCGTCAGCCTGCTGGTGCTGTTTCCCGTCTATGCCTGGATCAGCCCGGTGCCGGTTCACTGGTCCCTGCTGATCAGTCTCGGCGTTCTTGCTGCGGGTATGTACTGTTTCATTCAGGGGTGGATGGGCGGCGGGGATGTCAAACTGCTGCCGGTTGTGGCCCTTTGGGCCGGACCGGACGAGGTTGTCGCGACGTTCTTCATCATCGGCATTGCCGGTGGTCTGCTGGCGCTGGCAATGAAAACACCGGCCCGCGCAATTTTCGGACTTGCCGCCGGTCCGCGCCCTGAAACCCTGTCTCCTGCGCATGGTGTGGTCCTGCCCTACGGCATCGCAATCGCCTGCGGGGGGCTGTTCCTTGCCTGGCGCCTGACCGGCGCGGCGTACTGAAAGGGAGGCCGGATCAATGACCCTTCGCACCCTGCTTTTCGCCATCTTTGCCATCGTTCTGGCTGGCGGTGCCGCATGGACCGCGCGGAACTGGATCGATACCCAGCGCGCCGCCCTGCAGTCACAGATCAACAAGGCACCGGAGCCGGAACCGGCCAGTGTCTTTGTCATGGTCGCCCGGCAGTCGCTGCCGCGCGGTGCCTTTTTCCGCCCGCAGGTCGTCCGCTGGCAGGCCTGGCCCGACGATGCGGTGCCTGACAGCTATATCCTGCAAGGCAATGTCGCCCCGGAAGATCTGGTTGGCGCGGTGCTGCGGGAGACTGTTGATGCCGGCCAGCCGGTTACCCGGGGTCGTCTGGTTTTCCCCGGTGATACCGGGTTCCTGGCGGCAGTGCTGAAACCCGGCTACCGGGCGGTAACCATCGGGGTCAGTGATGTGTCCGGCGTTGCCGGGTTCGTCTTCCCCGGCGATCAGGTGGACATCATCCTGGCCCAGGCCATCAAGATCAGCAAGGAGGTCACCCGCCGGGCGACCGTGACGGCACTGGAAGATGTCCGGGTGCTGGCCATCGATCAGGCGATTGATGACCGGGCAGGGGCTGCCGCCACCGGCAAGACGGTGACACTGGAAGTCGATCCGAAAACCGCCGAGGCGGTGACCCTGCTGCCGGATATGGGGCGGCTGTCGCTGTCGCTGCGCAGTCTGGCACCCGATCCGTCAGCGTCGGCAGGGGCGATGCCCGATCTCGCCGCACCGGCCCCGGCAGAGGAGACGTATCAGCTTGCCGCCGACCGGAAGGCCGCCGCGCCCGTGCTCAACCCCTGGGACCTGAAGTCACATACCTGGGATGTCGAGGTCTCACCCCTGCTGATCCGTCCGGCGTCGAAGAAATCACAAACCCGCAGCGTCACGGTGATGCGGGGTGGCAATGCCGAGGTGCAGCAGTTCGGCGGAGCCGGCCAATGACCGCCAGACATATCCTTGCTGCCTTTCTGACCGCCGCTTTCCTGACCGGACTGACGCTCGCGATGGACCCGGCATTCGGTGCCAGCGTCGTCGCCCCGGAAGGCGAGCCGCTGCTGATCGAAGTCCACAAGGGCAAGCTGGTCCGGCTGCCGGCACCGGCATCCACGGTCTTTGTCGCCGACCCGGAGATTGCCGATGTGCAGATCAAGTCACCGACCCTGCTTTATATCTTCGCCAAACGGGCGGGCGAGACCAGTCTGTTCGCGGTCGACAGCCGTGACCGGGTGCTGGCGGGCCTGCCGATCACGGTAACCCACAATGTTGCAAGGCTGCGGCGGGCGATCTTCGACCTGTCGCCGCAATCGGATGTCAGTGTTGATTCCCTGAATGGCAGTCTGGTGCTGTCCGGCAAGGTTGCCTCTGCGCTGGAGGCGGAAAACCTGCGCGGTCTTGCCAGCAGTTTTGTCGGTGATCCGGCGCAGATCATCAACCGCATGTCGATTGATGCCGCAACCCAGGTCAATCTTCGGGTGCGGGTCGCCGAGATGAGCCGCGATGTTACCAAGACATTCGGCATCAACTGGGATGCGATCTACAGCGCCGGTGCCTTCTCCTTCGGTCTGGCAACCGGCAACCCGGTCTTTGCCGCCGGATCGTTCCTCAGCCGGACCCCGAGCCAGTCGACAAACTTCAATACCTTCGGCCGTTTCTCGAAAGGTAATCTCGACCTCAATATCCTGCTGGATGCGATGGATACCGAAGGGCTCATTTCGATCCTGGCTGAACCCAACCTGACGGCAAAATCCGGTGAGCCGGCAAGCTTTCTGGCCGGTGGTGAATTTCCGATACTGGTGCCGGAAAGCAATGGCCGGGTCTCGGTGACCTTCAAGCAGTTCGGTGTCTCGCTGGGTTTTACACCAACGATACTCGGTGACCGGATCAGCCTGAAAGTCCGGCCCGAGGTCAGCCAGCTTTCCAATGCCGGTGCAATTCAGTTCAACGGCTTTTCGGTTCCCGCCCTGACCACGCGCCGGGCAGAGACGACGGTAGATGTCGCCTCCGGACAGAGCTTCGCCATCGCCGGGCTGTTGCAGAACAATATCAATGATTCCGTCTCGCAGTTCCCGGGGCTGGGCGAGGTGCCGGTGCTGGGTGCGCTGTTCCGGTCGGACCAGTTCAGCCGCGAGGAGACGGAGCTGGTCATCATCGTCACCCCCTATCTGGTGAAGCCGGTCTCGTCTCCGGCGGGGGTGGCCAGCCCGCTGGACGGATATGCCGCGCCGCGTGACCGTGACCGGCTGATCGACGGCGCTGCCTATGACACACGGATCACGGCACCAAAACTGGCATCACCCGCCGGATTCCAACTCACGGACTGACAGAAGGGAGAAGCCCCGATGTGTGCGCTCAACAACCCGCGACGGATATTCTTCGAAAAACCGAAGACTTTTCCGAAAGCCATCTCCTTCACGCTGACCCTGTTGCTGACGCTCGGGGCCTGTCGCACGGCGGATACGCCACCGGCCCCGACAACCTCGCTGAAACAGCTGCAGGTCGTCACGTCGGAGACCCGGCATCACGTTGCTTTCGAGACGGGGGCGACCCTGCCGGAACGGCTGGCGCGCCAGCAGCTGGATGATTTTCTGTCCGGCCGTCGCAGTGATGAACGGTTCGCCCTGCTGGTGCCGGACGATATCACGGGTCAGCGCCGGGGGGCATCGGTGACCGCCATATTGCGGTCGCATGGTGTGCCGAAAAGCCGCATCGCGGTCTATCACGCGGCCCTGCAGGATAAAGAGGGGCAGGACAGGCCGGAGGGGCGGAACAGGGATGGTCTGGTGACCGTTGTGGCCCGGCGCTATGTGGTCAGTGCCCCGGCCTGCCCGGACTGGTCGATGCCTGTCGGGCGCAATTCGGACAACCGGCCAACCAGTAATTTCGGCTGTGCGACGGCCCTTAACCTGGGCGGCATGATTGCCGACCCGGCTGATCTGGCGGGCGGGCGGATGCTGTCGCCGGATGATGGCGCGGGTGCAGTCAGGTCGGTGCAGGTCTGGCGGGCGGGGCAGGTTCCCGTGGCCGCCGACCCGACAAAAGACGAGTGAGGGCATCTATCATGAACGCTTTGTCTTCTGCCAGCCCCGGTGAACGGTATCTGATCGCCAATGCCACCAGCGATGAGACGACAGTATTGCTGAACCGGGAATTTGACCGCCGGGGCTGGTCGGCCCGTGCCCTGCCCGGTGACTGGCGCGGCTTGCTGATGTCCGTGCCGGAGCGGGTGGAAAACCTGCTGCTGATTGCCGATCTCTGTGATGTCGAGAACCCGGCGCAGGCATTTGACGAGATTGCCGCGGGCTGTCCCGATGGTGCCTCGGTGATCGTGATTGGCGACCGTAATGATGCCCGCCTCTGCCGGTCCTTGCTGGCGGCGGGTGCCGACGACTATCTAGTCGCGCCGGTCCGGGAAGAGGATCTGACGGATGCGATTGAATCGGTGCTGGCGATGGACAGCCACCCGGTCACCGGTGGGCGTCCGGACAAGCCGACAGACCGCGCCCGCATCATTGCGGTGACGGGCGCGCGCGGCGGTGTCGGGGCAACCACGGTCGCCGTCAATCTGGGCTGGCTGCTGGCTCATGAACAGTCGCGGCGGGTGGCCATTGTGGATCTCGACCTTGGCTATGGAACCGTCGCCCTGTCACTGGATCTGGAGGCAGGACGCGGGCTGGAGGAAGCATTGGCCAACCCGGAGCGGATTGACGGGCTGTTTCTGGACCGGGCAATGGTGAAGCCGTCGGACCGGCTGGCGGTACTGGGCGGTGGCGAGACGGATGCCGCCGACATTTATGATGCGGCGGGCCTGCGGGCACTGCTGGAACAGCTTTCCGGTCAGGTGGATGACATCATCATTGATCTGCCGCGGCAGGGACGGGTGCTGCGGGATGCCGCCTTCGCGGTGGCCGACCGCAGCCTGATCGTCAGCGATCTGACGATTGCCGGGCTGCGTGACAGCGTCCGGCTGATCCGTATGGCAGGTGACAAAGGTGCCGGGGCGGTCGATGTGGTGATCAACCGGCAGGGTGCCCGTCGCAAGGGCGAAATGGCGCTGAAGACCTTCGTCAAGGGTATCGGGCGGGAGCCGGTTGCCTGTCTTGCCGAGGATATGCGTGTTGCCGAGGCAGGGATGGCCGGTGCGCCGATTGCCCGGCAATCCGGTGGCCGGAAATCACTGGTGCGGTTCCGCCGCCTGATCCAGGCGCTGTCCCCGGCGGCGGCTCCGGTGGTCAGAGGTCTGTTCGGTCTGGGCCGGGTGAAATCCGCATGATCGGACAACGCGCCCGCCAGCGCCCCCGGCGTCTGACCGTCATCTCGCCACCCGCGCCGGCAATTGCCGGGGAGGGTGAAGCCCGGACAATGACCGAGCAGACGGCGGTGCGTGAGGCCCATGATTCGCTGCTTGCCGTCGTCACGGCCTCACTCCGCATGGCCGGTGCGCCGTCGTCACGGGCGGCACTGGCGTCGGAGGTCGACAGCATTGCGATTGAAAACGGTGTCCGGCTGGAGGGGATGGAGCGGCGAAATCTGGTGACCATGCTGTTGCGGTCGCTGGAACAGACCGCACCTGATCTGTTGAACGCGGCGAAGGCCAATGGCCGGGCGACCATCGAGACGGCAAGGCTGGCGATCCAGCCGCTGCTGATGGAGCGGATGGATGCGGCGGCGGCGACGAAGATGGAGCGCGCCGATCTGGCGCTTCAGGTGTCCGATCTGGTCGGCGAAATACTGGTGGAAGAACGTATCCAGCTGAACCGTGCGGAACAGGATAATCTGGTCGAGCTGATGCTGGACGAGATGCTGGGGCTGGGGCCGCTGGAGCCGCTGCTGGCGGACGAGGCGGTCACCGATATCATGGTCAATGGCGCGAACCAGATCTATGTCGAGCGGGGCGGCAAGCTGACGCTGGCCGATGTCCGTTTTCGCGACAACCGGCATGTGATGAGTGTCGCCGCCCGCATTGTCAGCCGGGTCGGTCGCCGGGTCGACGAGACCTCACCACTGGTTGATGCCCGCCTGCCGGACGGCAGCCGGGTGAACATCATCATCCCGCCGCTGGCGATTGACGGACCCTCGATCTCGATCCGGAAATTCGCCAAACAGAAAATCACGCTCGACCGGATGGTGGGGATCGGCAGTGTCTCCGACCGCATGGCGACGGTGCTGAAAATTGCCTCGCGCTGTCGTCTGAACGTGCTGATTTCCGGCGGCACCGGGTCCGGTAAAACCACCATGCTGAATGCGCTGTCGCAGATGATCGATGCGGGGGAGCGCATCGTGACGATTGAAGATGCGGCCGAACTGCAGTTGCAGCAGCCGCATGTGGTGCGGCTGGAAACCCGGCCCGCCAATCTGGAAGGGCAGGGCGAGATCACCCAGCGCGAGCTGGTGAAGAATGCCCTGCGGATGCGCCCCGATCGTATCATCCTCGGCGAAATCCGCGCGGGCGAGGCGCTGGATATGCTGCAGGCGATGAATACCGGGCATGACGGGTCGATGTGTACGCTGCATGCCAACCGCCCGCGCGAGGCGCTGGTCCGGCTGGAGAACATGGTCGCGATGTCCGGTGTAAAGCTGCCGAACGAGGCCGTCCGGGCGCAGATCGCCGGTGCAGTGAACCTGATTGTTCAGGTCAGCCGGATGCGCGACGGCAAACGCCGGGTCACCCATGTGACGGAAGTGGTCGGCATGGAGGGCGAGGTGGTGACGACGCAGGATCTGTTCACCTTTGAATTCACCGGCGAGGCAGCGGACGGCACCCTGACCGGTGAATTCCGGCCAACCGGGCTGCGTCCGGCCTTTGCCACCCGCGCAGCCTATTTCGGTCTGGAACGCTCCCTGATGGAGGTGCTGGCATGACGCCTGCGATGTCCGAAGACCTGATGCTGATGGCGATGATCGCACTGGCGACGATGGCGATGATGCTGCTGGGCTATGTGATCTGGCAGGGTGTCGCGGGCAGCGAACGGCGGTTGCGCCGGCGCATTGCCGCGGTCCGGGGCGAGCGCCAGATGCAGGTTCAGACGCTGGCCAGCGTCCGCCGCGATGATGGTGAGGGCAAGGGCCATCCAATGCTGCAGGCGCTGTCGCAGATGATGCCCCGGCGCGAGAACCTGAAGCTGCGGCTTTCTGCTTCCGGCATTCGCCTGACCCCGGTCGGCTATCTCGTCGCCTCTGTTATCGTGGCGACGGGGATGCTGCTGTTCCTGATCTTCTGGGCCGGGCTGGCGGTGCCGCTGGCGGTGCCCGGGGCGGTGGCGGCGGGATTTGGTCTGCCTCATGCGGTGGTGGGCTTTCTGATCAGCCGGCGCCGGTCAAAATTTGCGGCGCGGTTTCCGGATGCCATCGACCTTATTGTACGCAGCCTGAAGTCGGGCCTGCCGGTGACGGAAGCGATGATGGCCGTGGCCCGTGAAATGGATGACCCGATCGGTACCGAATTCCGCAAGGTCTGTGACGCGGTCCGGCTGGGCAAGCCGCTGGAAAAGGCGCTCTGGTCGATGGCTGACCGGCTGGAATCGACGGAGGTGAAGTTCTTCGTCATCAGCCTGTCAATCCAGCAGGAGACGGGCGGCAATCTGGCGGAGACACTGGATAACCTGTCCGACATCATCCGCCGCCGCCGCCAGATGAAGCTGAAGGTCGCGGCGATGTCGTCCGAGGCCAAAGCATCCGCGATCATTATTGGCTCGCTGCCCTTTGCCATGTTCACCATTCTCTATGTCATCAATCCTGACTACGTGACCCTGCTGCTGACCGATGTCCGGGGGGTGATCATGACCGGGGTCGGCCTGTCGATGGTGGCGATGGGGGTCGCGGTGATGACAAAGATGGTCAGGTTCGAGATATGACCCTGGCCGATTACCTGCCTGCGGCTTTCGGTCCCGATGATCTTGCGGTGCTGATGGCGGCATTCGGGGCGCTGTCGGCGATGGTGGTTGTCTGGCGGGCGCTGCTGGTGCGCGATCCCTCGACCCGGCGGATCCGCGCGGTCGCCGGGGAGCGCGCGGCACTGCGGGCAAAGCGGCTTGACCCGGTTGCGGCAGACCGCCGGTTTGGCGGCCTCCGGGAGGAAAGTCTCGGTCTGATGCGCCGGGTCATCGAACGCTTCAACCTGCGCCGCTCGGAACAGGGCCGGACCGCCGAATTCCGGCTGGCCCGGGCGGGCTGGCGCTCCCGCGATGCCATGGTCGCCTATCTGTTCTTTCGCCTCAGCCTGCCCTTTGCCTTCGGTGTGCTGGCGGTCAGTGCGATCTATCTGCTGGAAGTCTATCCGGTCAAGGCGGCCTTTCGTCCGGCGATCTGTTTCACGGCAGTGATTTTTGGCTATCTGCTGCCCGGCCTGATCGTGAAGAACCAGGGCGACAAGCGCGAGCAGGCGCTGCGCAAGGCGCTGCCGGACGGCCTCGACCTGCTGGTGATCTGTGCCGAGGCGGGGCTCAGCCTGGATGCGGCACTGACCCGGGTTGCCCGTGAAATCGCCCCCTCGACGCCGGAACTGGCAGAGGAGATCGCGCTGACGGCGGCCGAACTGTCATTCCTGCCGGACCGTCGCAAGGCGCTGCAGAATTTGACATTGAGGGCACCGATGCCGGAAGTCTCCGGTCTGGTCAATACCCTGATCCAGACCGAGCGTTATGGCACACCGCTGACCCGGTCGCTGCGTGTACTGGCGGCGGAATTCCGGAACGAGCGGCTGATGCGGGCCGAGGCAAAGGCGGCGCGGCTGCCGGCCACCCTGACCCTGCCGCTGATCCTGTTCATCCTGCCGCCGCTGTTCATCGTGCTGATCGGCCCGGCGATCCTTCAGGCGGTCGATGCCTTTGCAAAGATGTAGGCGGAGAGAAGCGAGTGACCGCTTGATTGCCGGTTAAATCTCACGCAACACTTATGTCTATCGTTGCGTTTTGCTTAACTGGAACGGTCTTCATGAACGTCAAGGCTCTCAGGGCTTTCTGTCTGGTGATGCGTCATGGCAACCTGGTCGGGGCGTCGGAAGATTTGAATCTGAGCCAGCCCGCGGTCAGTCGCCTGATCAGCGGTCTGGAGGCGAGCCTGCATCTGACGCTGTTCCATCGTGACAAGCGCAGCCTGCGTCCGACCTATCAGGGGCGTGCCTTCTTTCGCGAGGCATCGCGCATTCTCTCAGGGATCGAGCGATTGCAGGATATCGCGCGGGAGATTGATTCCGGCAGGAACGAGCATCTTCGGGTGGTGGCGATGTCGCGGATGGCAAACACGCTGGCAGCCCCGGCGGCGGGACTGTTCGCACGGCGCTATCCGGATGTGCCGCTGACCATCGAGATGTATCATCGCCGGGATATGGAACGCTGGCTTGCCCGGCGGGAATTTGACCTCGGGCTGGAGCCGCTGCCTGTCGATAATCCCGGTCTGCGGGTGACACCGCTCTGCCGGGGTACTGCCGTCGCCATTATTCCGGAAGACTGGGACCTTGCCGGCCAAGAGGTGATTGCCATTGAGGAACTGGCCTCCCGTCCGCTGATTGCACTGATGCCGGATACGCTTTTGCAGGGGCAGACCGATGCGATGTTCGCCAATGCCGGGTTGCAGGCAACAACGCGGATGCGGGTTTCCTCCTCTGCACTTGCCTGTTCACTGGCGGCGGAGGGGCTGGGTTATGCCATTACCGATCCCTTTACCGGCAATCAGCAACGGGCAGGCGTTGTGAAACGGCATGTTGAGCCGGCTTTTCGCATGGATTTCGGTGTTGTCTGGCCGATTGATGCAGAACCGACCCCGACCGCGCTGGCTTTCAGCGACTGCGTCCGGGATGTGGTCAGGGGCGTTGGTCAGGGTATTGTGCTGCTCGACCAGGAGGACACTGCCCCGGCCGGGCACTGATCATGACCTGCTTTCGACGTTACGGATAAATTCCGTTATCACTTCGGTGAACAGTGCCGGCTCTTCCGTCGGCATCATGTGACTGCAATGGGGCATGACCAGCAGGCCGGCATTCGGGGCGGTGCGCTTGATCATCAGGCTGCCTTCCAGACAACCGTCATCATCATCGCCGGCAATCACGAACAGCGGTGGCCGGAAGGCGGCCAGCCCGTCCCGCATATCCTGCAGGGTCGGTCGTTTCATCTGCAGGTTTTCCATGGTCAGCGCATGGCCGAGCCCGGAATGTTCTGCCATCCGGTCGACAAAGGCCTGAAACCCGACCGGGTCTTTCCGGGCAAAGGTCTTGCGCATGTCGGCGGCGCCGTACAGGGCAGCGGATTCCGCCATGGGCAGGCTGCGGAACATCTCTGCGACCGCCTTCATTTCAACTTCGGCGGTCTGGCGGGCAGCGGGGTCAGAACCGTATCCGACACCGGCGGCAACCACCGACCGGCAGCGGTCACTGTGGCGGATTCCCATATGCAGGGCAGTGTAGGCCCCCATCGAATGGCCGACGATATGCGCCGCTGCGATCCCCAGCGCGTCAAGCAGGGCAACGGCATCAGCCAGTACGATGTCCTGGGAATAGGCCTCCGCCCCTTCCGGCACATCGGAGGGGGGATAGCCGCGGGCATTGTAGGTGATGCAGCGATGGGTCCGTGACAGGCGGCGGACCTGATAGTCCCATTGCCGCATGTCACCGGCAAATTCATGAATGAACAGGATCGGCTGGCCCGCGCCAGAGTCTTCGACCTGCAGCTCGACACCGTCAGAGACCTGTACTCTTGTCAGCATCGCAATGCCCCGGTCGTCAGTGGAGCCCCATCAGTCTGCGTCACGGAGTTTGCGGGCGCAGACTGACAGAATTCCGAGTTCCTATTTCTTGGTAGCTGCAGGGCGTACCGGCAGCGGACGCAGCGACATGCCGGTCGGGGCCTGATCCATGGTCACCAGCGGAGCGCGAACCCAGTGCGGGCCTTCAGCGCTGGTTTGCAGCACCCAGGTGCGGCCATAGCGGGTATCGAGCAGGATGGTGACCCGCAATCCCGGGTCGCCGATCTCGCCTTCCAGAATGGTATAGCGACCGTTGTCCAGCGGACCTTCGTTGGAAGGTGTAGCCGGGGGCGTGGCCTGGGCGAAAGCGGGCAGTGTCAGCGTGGCCGAAAGAAGCAGAGCCGCAGCAAGTGTAACAAATCTGATCATCGAAAATTCCCGGGCATGACCCCTGATCTGGTGACCTCACCAGCAGGGCGGATGCGTTTGATTTCACCGATGTTATACGTTTCCGGCATTCCCGTCGATAGCCGAGCTGTTCACACTAGCGTAAGGGAACCGACAGATAGACGCCGAATTCTGCGCCGACATCGCAGCTGACCCGGGCATGAACCCGGCCCTGCCGGTCGAGGAAACGCTGGCTGTCGGTCACCGGGAAAATGCCCTCATGCCAGATGCCGGGATGGATATAGAGCCCGCGCGTGCCGTCACAGCGAAAGGCGACCAGCCTGTCCGGGGTCAGGTCGTCGCCGGGCTGGGCGACAGGCACGACGAAGGGCTTGTTGTCGAGCGGGAAAAACATCTGGCCGCCATCCGGGTGATAGTTGAGATGCCAGAGCAGGACCTTCTCGCGCGGGGCGGTCTGGCGCTCGGCGGAAGCCGTCTGCGGATCGGTCGACCAGCCCAGAACATAGTTGCCGCCGACAGCTTCGTTGGCGCCATAGAGCACATCACCCCGCCAGTCGCCGTGGAAGATGCCTTCCGTGACACCGCCTTCATCACCGCTGTCCTCATCCACCGGGCGCCATCCCTGTGCCGGCCAGCGCACGATCTCCACCGCACAGTCCGCCGGATCATCGACCATCCGGCCATAGCCCCGGACGTTTTCATCCGTCGCCTCGACAAGCGGCACATCGAACAGCGGCAGACTGGGTTTTTCGGCGGGATCGAAGAGATAGACGGGGGCCGCGACATTCATCGGATGCTCCTGCGG
Organism: Rhodospirillales bacterium; assembly: GCA_040219025.1. Lineage (GTDB taxonomy): Bacteria > Pseudomonadota > Alphaproteobacteria > Rhodospirillales > HT1-32 > HT1-32. The sequence goes on from JAVJTE010000027.1 coordinate 197,379, forward strand.
AAATGCTCAGGCCAAAGATAGGGCAGGGCAAGACGGGAATAAACCGGAAGGTTGCGTCTGGCGTCATGCAAGCCCCGCCTTCTCAAGTTACCACCCCGCTCCTCATCCTGAACCCGTTTGGGGATCCCATGCTATTTGCCTGAGCTTATACAGACAGGCCAAGGCCGGTCTCACGAGGTCCCCAAACGGGTTCAGGACGAGGGGGTAGAATATCAGGTGGCCGAACGGTCATTTTCTTGCGACTGGTGATAAGCGGGAGAGGCCCCCTATATTATAAGGCAACAGGTACAATGCCAGGAGCCAGTCTCAATGTATGTTTCCGTGCAATCTGTCGTTCTGGCGGGGATGATGTCGCTGCTGCTGGCGGCCTGTGCGTCCGACGATGCGCGTGATCCGTTTCCGGAGCAATGGCACCGTCAGCTGACCGGGGTCTATGACGGCACACTGATCAGTGGCGGCAAGGAGGAACGGGTGACGACACGGCTGCTGTCACAGCCGGACGGCCGCGTTGTCGGGGTGTATTTCTTTACGGTACGCGACAGCAACGATACCGGTTCGCTGACCGATTGCCGGGCCGACGGTTTCGGTGACCTGTCCTGTATCTGGACCGACAAGTTCGGGTCGGGGCCGGTGCGTCTGAAATTCAGTGATGACCTCGACAGGTTCAGCGGTACCTGGGGAACCACCGAACTGAAGCCGGATTACTTCTGGAACGGCAAGCGGAACTGAGGGTCTTGAGGCGATGAATATCCGGTTTCTGGAATCCTTCTTCCTGCTGTCGCAGAACCACAGCTTTCGCAAGGTGGCGGAAATTCAGGGGACGACCCAGCCGGCGATCTCGGCTCGGGTAAGGTCGCTGGAGGAAGAGCTCGGGGTGCGGCTGTATCATCGCGACCAGCGCAGCTTTGTGCTGACCCCGGAAGGCGAGGAGGTGTTGAAAACCGCGGCATCGATCCTGCGGGATTATGCCTCGCTGAAGGCGACATTTCAGAATGCCGGCGATATCCGGGGGACGGTACGACTGGGTGTGGTTGATGCCGTCGCCCGCACCTGGCTGCCGGATCTGATTCGTCGTCTGCGTGAGGATTATCCGGACCTGATTGTCGAAATGGCGGTCGACAGCACCGAGACCCTGCGCCAGCAGGTGCGCGACGGCCGGCTGTCGCTGGGGGTCGGGATTCAGCCGCTAGACGAAATGGATACGGTCAACAGGGCGCTCTGCCAGTATGACATGGCCTGGGTGACAAGCCCCGGACTGCTGGCCGGTCGCAAGCGTATCAGCAGCCAGGATCTCGCGGATCTGCCGCTGATCGAATATGCACCGGGGTCGCCGCCCGGCCAGCTGCAATCCGCCTATTTCGTCGAAGCGGCGGCGACGCCGCACCACATCAATGTCTCGAATTCGATGTCGACGATGATCCAGCTGGCGGTTGCCGGGCTGGGGGTGGCCGCAATTCCGCCCGCCGCGATTGACCGGCATCTGTCGACAGGGCTGCTGGTCGAAATGCCGGTTGTCCGGCCCTTCAGCCCGATCACCTTCTATCTGTTCTACAAGGAAATTCCGGACAGCCAGATCGTCCGCGCAGTCGCTGCACAGACCATCGCCTCCGCCGATGCCTTTGCCCTGAAGCATCCGCGTGCCCGGGTCTCGCCGGACCGGGAACAGGCGACGGGTTGATAAAATAATATGATCGGTCGATCCAAATTATGAATTTGACCTTATCACTTAATTCCGGCTCGATATCTGCTTATCGTCCGTGCCATTGAGCGGGGCCTGCGTCCGGGAAACCGACCGGTATCCGGCCAGTCCGATCATTTCCGGACAAACGTATGACAGGAAACCGGAGCGCAAATGTCCGACAAGAATCTGGCGATTGAATTTACCGCCCATAAAAAGGTCTTCCCGATTATCCTTGACTGGGAAGCAACACCGATCACATCGAAAACCCTGTGGACTGCGATGGCCAGGCCGGTCTCGATGACGGCATTTCATGCCATGTTTGCCGGTCCGGAAATCATGATGGGACTGCCGGAAGAGGCCCACAGCTTTGACCCGACAAGCATCCCGAATGAAAACCAGACCTGTTTTCCGGGGCCGGGAGATTGTCTTTGGTATTATCAGGGCAAGTACCAGATGAAAGGTCTGCCCGATGAGCTGTGGGAGATCGGGATATTTTATGATGACGGCGGTCGCACCTTCGGCCCGCTTGGATGGACCCCGGTCAATATTTTCGGCAAGATCGGGGGAGATCTTGATGATTTCGCCGCGACCTGCCGCGCCATCCGTGTGGATGGTGCAAAAGACGTGCTGCTGCGCCAGGCATAGGCGTAACTGAATCCTTGAACCCAGGAGACGACAATGCTGACACGACGTAACTTCACTGCTGCCCTTGCTGCCGGTGCGGCGCTTATCGCGACACCGGTGCTGGCCCAGGACACCCTGATCATCAACTCGTTTGGTGGTTCCTATGAGAAGACCCACCGTGATCTGGTGATTACCCCGTTCGAGAAAGAATACGGCGTGACGGTCAAGGTCGTCACCGCCTACTCCGCCGATACGCTGGCCCAGCTTCGGGCGCAGAAGGAAAACCCGCAGTTCGATGTGGTGCATTTCTCGGGCGGTCTTGAAACCGTTGCGGCCTCGGAGGGTCTGCTGGCCCCGATCAAGCCGGAAGAGCTCTCGAACTACGGCCAGATGTACCCGTTTGCCGTTGCCGATATCGGCAAGGGTGTCGGCCCGATGTACAAGGTTGCGGCCATCGGCCTGCTGTATAATACGGAACAGGTCAGCCCGGCCCCGACCAGCTGGATGGATCTGACCAACCCGGCCTACGCCAAGAACGTGCTGCTGACCGATGCCGCGGCCAACACTTACGGCATGCTGGGTATGCTGATGATGAACAAGGTCAGCGGCGGAACGCTGGATGATGTCCAGCCGGGCCTCGACTTTGTCGGCAAGCTGCTGGATGGCGGCGCGACGGTGGTTTCCAAGTCGCCGGAAATTCAGCAGAACTTTGCCCAGGGCTCGGCCTGGATTGCACCTTACGCACAGGACTATGCCTTTACCCTGACCAAGGCCGGTCTGCCGGTGAAGTTCGTGCAGCCGAAAGAGGGTGCGGCATTTGCCCCGATCACGGTCAATCTGGTTGCGGGCCGTGATAACCGCGATCTGGCGCTGAAGTTCATCGATTTCTCGATCCGTGCGGAAGCCTCGAAAGGCTGGGCCGAGGCGCTGCGTTATTCGCCCACCAACAAGGAAGCGAAGCTGCCGGATGATGTGGCATCGCAGGTTGTCTATGGCGAGGAAGCGGCAAAGAACCTCGTCGGCTTCGACCCGATCAAGATCGGTGACGAACGCGCCAAATGGAACGAGGCCTGGAAACGCCTCGTCGCCAGATAAGCAGAGACGGCGCGACAGATGACAGGCTCCCGACAGATCAGTGCTGCGATCCGCAGCCGTCGGGAGCCGTTGCTGCTTCTGGGGCCGGGTGTGGCCGTTCTCGCCCTGGCGTTCTTTCTGCCGGTTTTCCAGATGCTGGTGCTCAGTGTTCAGGTCACCGGGACGGACGGGCAGATCAGCTTCGGCTGGGAGCATTTCGCAAAATTCTTTGTTGATGACTATTATCTCGGCGTCTCCATCCGGACCTTCCGGCTGGCCGGGCTGATCACGCTGATCTGTTTTCTGATCGGCTTTCCGCTGGCCTATGTGATGTCCCGTGTCGGGCCGCGTCTCAGGATGCTGCTGATCCTGCTGGTTGTGCTGCCGCTGATGACCAGTGTCGTCATCCGCACCTTCGGCTGGCTGGTGATCCTCGGGAATGGCGGGTTGCTCAGCGATCTGCTGGAAGTGATCGGACTGACCGACCGGGCAACCAAACTGATGCATACGGAATCCGGCATCGTGATTGCGATGGTACAGGTGCTGGTACCGTTCATGACCCTGACCATTCTGGGCGTCCTCCAGCGGATCGGGTCAGAGCTGGAGCAGGCGGCGCGCACCATGGGTGCCGGGTTCTGGCAGGCGATCATCGGTATTACCCTGCCACTGTCCCTGCCGGGGATCGTGTCCGGCTGCCTGATTGTCTTTGCCCTGTCGATTTCCTCTTTCATTACACCGACGCTGGTTGGCGGGGTGCGTCTGCCGGTATTGGCGGGCAGCATCTACAGTTCGGTGACCGGCTCCTTCGACTGGAATTTTGCCGCGGCACAATCGGTGCTGCTGTTGCTGGCGACGCTGGTGGTCATCGTGCCCTATGCGATGCTGATGCGCCGGCGTGATACAAAGGCGGTGCGCTGAGATGGTTCGCGGTGTTCCCCCGACAGCCAGGATACTGACCGCCTTTCTGATTACGGCAACGGCGATCTTCATGCTGGTGCCGCTGGCCGTCGTCATGCTCAGCTCGATTTCTGCCAGTGAATTTCTGGTCTTCCCGCCACGCGGATTCAGCCTGCGCTGGTATGGCGAGATCATGGCCTCAGACGCCTATCTCAAGGCGGGCTGGACCAGCATCAAGCTGGCGCTTGTGGTCACCGTCCTCGCCATTGGCATCGGCACACCGACGGCGATTGCGCTTTATCGGTTCCGTCTGCCGGGTGGCGAGGCGCTGGGGGCGCTGTTTCTCTCGCCGCTGGTTCTGCCGACGCTGATCTTCGGTATCGGCCTGCTGGTGCTGTTTTCCTCCTGGGGCAGCGGGCCGTCCTTTACCGGGCTGGTGATCGGCCATCTGGTGATCTCGCTGCCTTATGTCATACGCACGGTCGGCGCGGTGCTGGCTGATGCGGATCCGGCGCTGGAGGAAGCAGCCCGGACAATGGGGGCGAATGTCTGGCAGCGCTATCGCTATGTCGTGCTGCCGCAATGTGCGGCGGGAATGGCAGCAGGTGGTTTCTTCGCCTTCAACATCTCCTTCGACGACGCGGTGGTGGCCCTGTTCATGCGGGCCCCGGATGTCGAGACCCTGCCGCTGCGGATCTACAGCCAGCTTGAATTCAGCCCCGACCCCTCGGTGGCGGCGGTGTCGACCATCATGATTCTGCTGACCATCTTCCTCGTCTTCCTGATTGATCGCCTGTTTGGCCTGAAAAGGATCGCCTGACCCATGGCCCGTCTGCAAATCGACAAGATCTCCAAAAGCTTTGGCCGGAACGAGGTGCTGAAAGGCCTCTCCGTTGATATTCCTGATGGCGGGTTTGTCAGCCTGCTGGGGCCGAGCGGTTGCGGGAAATCGACCCTGATGCGCCTTGTCGCGGGGCTGGAGCAGGCCAGCGGCGGGCGTATTCTGATCGATGATGAGGATATCACCGGCCTGGCCCCGGAACACCGCCATGTCGCCCTGATGTTCCAGAGCTACGCGTTGTTTCCGCATATGTCGGTGGCCGAGAATATCCGCTTCCCGCTGGCCATGCGCGGGAAAGGTTCCGCAGACGAGCAACGGTCCCGCGTGGAGGAGGCGCTGGATATGGTGCAACTCGGCCAGTTCGCAAAACGCCTGCCAAAGCAGCTTTCCGGCGGCCAGCAGCAACGTGTCGCCCTGGCCCGGGCCATTGTTGCGCGCCCGCGCGTGCTGTTGCTCGACGAGCCGCTGTCCAATCTGGATGCCCGGCTGCGCGAGGATATGCAGATCGAACTGATCGAGCTGCACAAGCGGCTGAAGCTGACGACTGTCTTCGTCACCCATGATCAGGACGAGGCGCTCAGCCTGTCGGATTCCATCATTCTGATGCGCAACGGGGTAATCGAACAATCGGGTACCCCGGAAGATCTGTATGACCGGCCGGTGAACAGTTTCGTTGCCGACTTCATGGGGGGCAGCAATGTGGTTCCGGCAAGGGTCAGCGGCGGGCGGCTGACGGCGCTGGACGGGGCAATTGACATTCCCGCAGGCGACATGCCGGAGACAACGACGGCGGTTGCGATCCGTCAGGAGCATCTGCGCCCGGTATCGGCGGATGCCGCGCCGGACGGGGCAATCCTGTTCGGCGCAGACCGCCAGACCCGTGTGTTCCTCGGCTCGCGTGCCCGCTATCGCTATCAGACCGGGGGCCAGGTTTTGCACGCGCTGGTGCCGGGTGAGCATATTGCGGCGGCTGATATGGCGGATTGTCTCAGCGTCGATCCGGCAAAGCTGCGCCCGCTGCGGGACTGACCGGACATTCTCTGCCGCGTTCCGGGCATTGTGGAATCGTGGCCTTGTGCAATCCTGCCGGTATGACTGAAACATCATCACAGAAGCCAACCCGTCCGGTGCTGATCGTCGCCGGGGTTACCGCGTCCGGTAAGTCGGCACTGGCGCTGGATGCAGCAGAGGCCTTTGACGGGGTCATCATCAATGCCGACAGCATGCAGGTTTACCGGGAAATTCCGGTGATCAGTGCCGCCCCGCCGGCAGAGGACAGGGCCCGTCTGCCGCATCGCCTCTACGGCGTGCTGCCGATCACCGACCCCTGTTCTGCAGGACGCTGGCAGGAAATGGCGGCGACGGAGATCAATGCCGCCCATGCGGCGGGGAAACTGCCCGTCGTGGTTGGCGGCACGGGACTTTATATCAAGGCGCTGATGTCCGGTCTGAACGAACTGCCGGCATCTGACCCGGCAATCCGCGACGAGCTGACAGGCCAGTTGGTGATGCAGGGAGAGGAATCGTTTCGTGCGGCGCTTGCCGCCATTGACCCGCTGGCCGAGAAAGCCATCCGTCAGGGTGACCGGCAGCGGCTGATCCGGGCGATGGAGGTCTACCGCATCAGCGGCCGGGCGCTGAGTGACTGGCGCAAGGCCCCGTCCACGCCACCGCCCGTGCACTGGCGCTTTCATGTGATTGCGGTATTGCCGCCCCGCGACGAAGTCTATGCCGCCTGCGAGGCGAGGTTCGATCAGATGCTGGCTGCCGGGGCACTGGAAGAGGCCCGGACTGTGCATGGACTGGACCGCAATCTGCCGGGTATGAAGGCGGTCGGCCTGCCGGAACTGTTCGACCATCTTGACGAGGATGTGGATATCCAGACAGCGGCGATTCTGGCCCGTCAGGCAACCCGCCGATATGCGAAACGGCAGTTCACCTGGCTCCGTCATCAGATTAATGCTGATTTGACCCTTGAAACGAAATATTCAGAACGAAATAGGGGCGAAATAATTAATTTTATTCGCCAAACGGTATTGACCCCTCGCGATTGAGCGACTAGGTTGCGCCTCCCGCCCGGCAGCATTGCCGGGCTGCTTTGTTGTTCAGGGCTGTGATGCCCGGTTTTTAGTTGGAGAAGACGCATGTCTGCGGAAGGTTTGAGCGGTTCGGAAGTGGTGTTGAAAGCTTTGCGAGAGCAGGGCGTCGACGTCATTTTCGGCTATCCCGGTGGCGCAGTACTGCCGATTTACGATGCCATTTTCCAGCAGAATGATATTCGCCACATCCTTGTCCGCCAGGAAGGCGGTGCCGTTCACGCGGCAGAAGGTTACGCGCGGTCGACCGGCAAGGTGGGCGTTGTGCTGGTCACCTCCGGCCCGGGGGCAACCAATGCGGTGACCGGGCTGACCGATGCGCTGATGGATTCCATCCCGGTGGTCTGCCTGACCGGCCAGGTGCCGACCCATCTGATCGGCAATGATGCCTTTCAGGAAGCTGATACGGTTGGCATCACGCGCCCCTGCACCAAGCATAATTATCTGGTCAAGGATCCGGACCGTCTGGCCCGCACCATTCATGAGGCCTTCCATGTTGCACGGACGGGGCGTCCGGGCCCGGTGGTTGTTGATCTGCCTAAGGATATTCTGGTCGGTCTGGCACCCTATGTCGAAAAGGCCAAGGTAAAGCACAAAACCTACAACCCGCAGGTCAAGGGCGACACCGGCCAGATTGAAGCGGCGGTCGAGCTGTTGTCGAAGGCGAAGCGTCCGATTGTCTATGCCGGGGGCGGGGTCATCAATTCCGGTCCGGCCGCGTCGCAGCTGCTGACAAACTTTGTCCGGATGACCGGCTTTCCCTGCACCCTGACGCTGATGGGTTTTGGCGCGATACCGGCGTCCGATCCGAATTATCTCGGTATGCTGGGCATGCATGGCACTTACGAAGCCAATATGGCCATGCATGGCTGTGATGCGATGATCTGCATCGGCGCGCGGTTCGACGACCGGGTGACCGGGCGTCTTGATGCCTTCGCACCGGATGCAAAGAAGATCCATATCGACATCGACCCCAGTTCCATCAACAAGAACGTCGCCGTTGATGTACCGATTGTCGGTGATGTCGGGATGATCCTGGAAGACCTGATCAAGATCTGGAAATCCCGTCAGGCCCGGGTTGATGAGCGGGCGCTGAAAAGCTGGTGGGAGCAGATCGGCCTGTGGAAGGCGATCGATTGCCTGAAGTTTGATCAGGGCAACGAGATCATCAAGCCGCAGCATGCCATCAAGCGGCTGTATGAACTGACCAAAAGCTATGAAGATGTCTATATCACCACAGAAGTCGGCCAGCACCAGATGTGGGCAGCCCAGTTCTTTGGCTTCGAGAAGCCGAACCACTGGATGACCTCGGGCGGCCTCGGCACCATGGGCTACGGTCTGCCGGCGGCGATGGGTGTGCAGGTCGCACATCCTGACGCGCTGGTGGTTGGGGTTGCCGGTGAAGCATCGTTCATGATGAACATGCAGGAGCTGTCGACCATTGCGCAGTACAGGCTGCCGGTGAAGTGCTTCATCCTGAATAACTTCTATATGGGCATGGTGCGCCAGTGGCAGGAACTGCTGCATGGCTCGCGCTATTCCGAAAGCTATATGGAAAGCCTGCCCGACTTCGTGAAGCTGGCAGATACCTTTGGTATGGCCGGGCTGCGGGCGACCAAGCCGAGTGAGGTGGATGATGTCATCGGCGAGATGCTCAGCATCGACGGGCCGGTGATTGTCGACATGCATGTCGATAAGAAGGAAAACTGCTTCCCGATGATTCCGTCAGGCGCGGCGCATAACGAAATCCTGCTGGGTCCGGATGACAAGAGCCCGCGCAAGGGTGATGCGAATGCCCGTGAAAACGGCATGGTACTTGTCTGACGCCCCGGTCCTGACGAAACAACAAGAACGACGGTCTGGTGCCGGGCGATCCGGTGCAGAGGAGGATATGTGACCAATCTAGACCAGGATATCAGCGCCCACACCATCGCGGTGCTGGTGGATAACGAAGCCGGTGTGCTGGCCCGTGTCATCGGACTGTTTTCCGGACGCGGCTACAACATCGAAAGCCTGACCGTCTCGGAAGTCGACTCCGAGGCGCATCTCAGCCGCATAACCGTGGTGACGTCAGGCGCGCCGATGGTGATCGAGCAGATCAAGGCCCAGCTCGGCCGGCTGGTGCCGGTCCACAAGGTCAGGGATCTGACCGTCGGCGGGGCGTCTGTCGAGCGCGAACTGGCACTGGTCAAGGTCAAGTCAACCGGTGAGAAACGTGTCGAGGCACTGCGTATCGCCGATATCTTCCGGGCCCGGGCGGTCGACAGCACGAACGAGAGTTTTGTGTTCGAGATTACCGGTGCCCCGTCAAAGCTGAACGCCTTTATCGACCTGATGAAGCCGTTGGGACTGCAGGATGTCTCGCGCACCGGCGTCGCCGCCATTGCACGAGGGCCGGAAGCCCTGTAAATCCTGCCACCGAGTAAATAATTCCAAACAGGACAAAATCGAGGAAAAGCACAATGCGCGTTTATTATGACCGCGACGCGGACGTCAATCTGATCAAGGGCAAGAAAGTTGCCATTCTGGGATACGGCAGCCAGGGACATGCCCATGCGCTGAACCTGCGGGATTCCGGCGTCAAGGAAGTCGCTGTAGCCCTTCGCGAAGGCTCCTCCAGCCGCAAGAAAGCCCAGGGCGAAGGCCTGAAGGTCATGACCGGCGCGGAAGCTGCCGCATGGGCCGACATCGTGATGATTCTGGCACCGGATGAGCATCACGCCCAGATCTACCGGGATGAACTGAAGGATAACCTGAAGGAAGGTGCTGCCGTTGCTTTCGCGCATGGCCTGTCGGTTCATTTCAATCTGGTCGATCCGCGCCCTGACCTCGACATCTTCATGATCGCCCCGAAAGGCCCCGGCCATACCGTGCGTTCTGAATATGTCCGCGGTGGCGGTGTTCCCTGCCTGATCGCGGTCCAGCAGGACGCGTCGGGTAACGCCCATGACATCGGCCTGTCCTATGCCTCCGCCATCGGCGGTGGTCGCTCGGGCATCATCGAGACCACCTTCAAGGAAGAGTGCGAGACCGATCTGTTCGGCGAACAGGCCGTGCTTTGCGGCGGTCTCTCGGCGCTCATCATGGCGGGTTACGAAACCCTGGTCGAAGCTGGCTATGCCAAGGAAATGGCCTATTTCGAATGCCTGCATGAAGTGAAGCTGATCGTCGACCTGATGTATGAAGGCGGCATGGCCAACATGCGCTATTCGATCTCGAACACCGCTGAATATGGCGATTATGTCACCGGCCCGCGGGTCATCGATGCATCGGTGAAGGCGCGTATGAAAGAGGTTCTGGCAGATATTCAGTCCGGCCGCTTCACCCGCGACTGGATGCTGGAAAATGCCGCCGGTCAGCCGAGCTTCAAGGCGACTCGCCGGAACAACGCAGAACATGACATCGAACAGGTCGGCGCCAAGCTGCGGGCCCTGATGCCGTGGATTGCGGAAAACCAGCTGGTTGATAAAGAACGCAACTAACTTCTCCTGATCTCCGGATCGGAAAGTCAAAGCCCGGCAGGATCAACCTGCCGGGCTTTTTGTTACCCTCCTCCTCATCCTGAGGAGCGGCAAAGCCGCGTCTCGAAGGACCGTGGGAGACGAATTCCACAAGCCCTGCAGCCTAGCCTGTCCTTCGAGACGGCGTTCTGCGCCTCCTCAGGATGAGGAGGAGGGGGTAAGCTTACAGCCTCCTGTCGCTCAGCCATTGCAGCAGCAGGTCGGCGATCTCGTGGTTGTTCTGTTCCAGCATCATCATATGGCCGTTGCCCGTGATGCCCCGGTCTTCAAGCCGGATCAGGTCCGCCGGCACACCGGCCTGCACCAGAAAGGCAGCGGTGCAGTGGTCGTAGGGTGCGTGATAGGACGCCTCACCAACGACGATGGCCAGTTTCAGATTGCCCAGCCGGGGCAGCTGCCGGGCCGGTTCGGTCTGAAGATGACAGGGAACCAGTCCGGGAGCATCCGCCTTGGCCTGGCGCTGCGAGGGCAGCGGCTGGCCGGCGGGCAGGGGTGGCTCAAAATTCATCAGTAACTGCCCGGCACCAAGCGGGCGCACCACCTCTTCGGAATCACGGAACCAGCCACCGGCTTCCCCCGTCATCAGACATTCATGGAAGTTCGGGCCGTTCGGCTCGATGCTGAGCAGGGCCAGAACCTTGTCGGGGCAGGCATCGGCCAGCGCAAAGCCGAAGGGGCCGGACTGGGAATGGGTCAGCCAGATGGCCGGGCCGATCTGTTCGGCAAGTTTGATATTGGCGGCCAGATTGAGCTGCTCGGTTGCCCGCCGGTCGACCAGTGCCTCGACCTGGGAGGCATAGAGACGGTCAAAAGCCGGGTCACCCCTCCGTCCGCTACCGGGCCACCGGGTATGTTTTGCGGCCTGTGGCCAGAGTTTTGAGTCTGCCGCATTGGTAAACCGCTGTTCGACGAACTCGACCGATTTGCCTTCCCGGAGGCCATGCAGATCAGCGGGGTTACCGGAGCGCCCGCGGGCGGGCTGGTCAATCAGATAGACCTCGTATCCGGCCCGCAGAAAGTCATGCGCCCAGCCCCGGCGACCATCCGGTGTGCCGGTAAAATTTGCGGCGGTCTGCCAGTTGCCATGGACCATGACAACGGGAGCGGATTTCAGTATTTTTGCCGGTCTGTAATGTTCGACGAAAATACCGCCGCTCATCAGGGTGCCGCTGTCGGTCTCGACATAATCACCGGGGACATGAAATCCCCTGACATCCGATATCTGCAGCGGGACGGTATCCGTGGGATGGGGGGTAGACAGTGACATTTGCGGTGGTCAGCTCCGGAGTTTGAAACGCTGAATTTTGCCGGTTGCTGTCTTCGGGAGGGCCTCGACAAACTCAAACCAGCGGGGATATTTATACCGTGCGAGACCTTCCTTGCAGTGCTCGGTCAGGGCTGCGCTGATCTCGCCGGAGGAGCCGCCGGCCTCCTTCAGCACAATGAAGGCCTTTGGTTTGGTCAGGCCGGATTCATCCTCATGGCCGACCACGGCAGCCTCCAGAACATCCGGATGTTCGACCAGCCGGGCCTCGATCTCGAAGGGCGAGCACCAGATGCCGCCGACCTTCATCATGTCATCGGAACGGCCGCAATAGATGTAGTAGCCGTCGCTGTCGCGGATGTAGGTATCACCGGTATTCAGCCAGCCGCCGGCCATCATGGTCGCTTCCGTCTTTTCCGGATTGTTCCAGTAAATACGGGCCGTCGATGCCCCCCGGATCAGCAGTTTTCCGGCGTCACCGTCGGCGACATCAGCCCCGGACTCGTCGATGATCTTCGCTTCATAGCCGGGAACGATCCGGCCACTGGCGCCCGGCTTCACGTCATCTTCGAGGTTGGAGATGAAGATATGCAGGGCCTCGGTCGAGCCGATCCCGTCGAGAATTTTTGTCCCTGTGGCCGCCTGCCATCGGCGGAACATGTCGCCGGGCAGGGCTTCTCCTGCGGACACGCAAAGCCGCAGTGACGAGGTATCCTGTTGCTGCTGTTCCAGCAGGCGAAGCTGTGCGGCATAGAGCGTCGGCACGCCGAAATAGAGTGTCGGCCTGTAGGTTTCGATGGTCTCGAACATGGCGGCGGGTGTCGGCGGTCCCGGAAACAGAACAGCCGTTGCCCCGACCCATAGCGGGAAGGTCAGATTGTTGCCGAGGCCATAGGCAAAGAACAGTTTGGCGGCGGAGAAAGTGACGTCATCTTCCCGGATACCAAGCACATCGACACCGTAATACTGGCTGGTGACCACCATGTCGCGATGCCGGTGGATTGCACCCTTTGGCGTGCCGGTGGTGCCGGAAGAATAGAGCCAGAAACAGTCGTCATCTTCGGTCGTCGGCTGCGGCGTCAGGGTGATACTGGCCCCGGTCATCCGGTGCAGCAGGGTGCCCTCGCCACCTTCTGTCAGCATGACCGTGGCGGGAGGTGCGGAGACATCGCGCAGGGCGGCCTCGACTTCGCCGGCGAATTCCGGTGAATAGATCAGCGCGGTACAGCCGGAATCCTCGATCATGAACTGATAATCTTTGGCTTTCAGCAGGGTGTTCAGCGGCACGGCGATGATACCGGCCTTGATCGCACCCCAGAAAACATAATGGAAATGCGGGCAGTCCCTGATCACCATCAGGGCCCGTTCACCGGGCCGCACACCGGCATCCAGCAGCACATTCCCGGCCTTCGACACACCGTCGGCCAGTTCCCGGTAGCTGATGTCCGCCTGGCCTACGGTCCGGATGGCAACCTTGTCGCCGCGGCCTTCGACCAGATGCCGGTCGATGAAGGGAATGGCGACGTTGAATACCGGTGCGTAAGCAATTCCTGCCGGTGACTGTCCGGGGTCAATCGTGACGGTATGATCCTGCATGTTCTGGCTCTCTCCCGACTGCCGCAGGTGTTTTTCCCTGCCTGTTCTCTGTCCTCGGGAAAGGATAACGCGGCACTGCCTGCCTTGCCATACCCGGAAGGGCCGACTTCCGGTCAGATCAAGAAGTTTTGTGGCGTCTGATCCGGACCAGCGCGGTCTGCGCTGTTGGCGCCTGTGACAGACGCGACGCACCGGCATCGCGGGTCAGCATGTTCGGGTTGCCCTGCAGGTCCAGCGCACCGGTGGTGTCGGGGTTGAACCAGCTGCCGGTCTGCATGATGACAACACCTGTGCGGACATCCTCGCTCAGCACAGCGCTCGCCAGACAGGCGCCGCGGGCGTTGTAGAGGCGCACCGCATCATGATTTCTGATCTCGCGGATGGCCGCGTCCCGGGGGTTGATGAGGACGGGTTCGCGCCCGTCAATCTGTTCTGACTTGCCGCCGGATGTCTGGCCGAGCTGGCTGTGCAGCCGGTAACGGGGCTGATGGGTCAGCAGATGCAACTCGTCTGTCCCCGCACCACCAAGCCATTCCGCCGGTTCCAGCCAGACCGGGTGGGCCGGGCAGTCATCGTACCCGAAGGACCGGATGGTCGGCGACGCCAGCTGAATTCTGCCGCTTGGCGTCTTCAGGGGATGCTGTTCCGGCGAGTCCCGGAAACCGGACAACATGACCTCGTCCTGTTCCGGTGGCGGCAGTATCCAGCCGCCGTCTTGCCAGAAGGCTGCCTTGTCCGGTGGCGTCAGTCCCTGTTTCCGGCCATTCGCCGCCATCATTTCATACAGCCGGTCGAGCCAGCCCGTGCTGTCCAGCCCGTCGGTGAACGCGTCCCGGCAGCCCATGGCCTCGGCAATATCAGCGAGCATGTCGAAATCGTTCCGTGCCTGCCCGACCGGCGCGACAATCTGTTTCATGGCAAAGATATGGCTGTCGCGGGATGTGCCGCCGATATCGCTGCGTTCCAGCGCGGTGGTCGCGGGCAGCACGATATCTGCCCGCTTTGCTGCCGGTGTCCACCAGCTGTCCTGCACGATGATGGTCTCCGGCTTCCGCCAGGCCAGTTCAAGACGCCGCAGGTCCTGCTGGTGATGGAACGGGTTGCCGCCAGCCCACTGGACCAGCCGGATATCGGGATAGCGGATGGTCTGGCCATTGAACGCGATTTCGGCACCCGGATTCAGCAGCGCATCGGATATGCGGGCAACCGGAATGGTCGATTTCGCCGGGTTTTCTGTCATCGGCATGGCGGGCATGATGCCCTTGCGGCGAACAGCACCAACCCCGTTCATCGAGCCATAGCCGAAGCCGAAACCGCCACCGGGCAGGCCGATCTGGCCCAGCATGGCAGCCAGTGCGATGAGTGCCCAGAACGGCTGCTCGCCATGGTCGGCGCGTTGCAGCGACCAGCTGGCGGTCAGCAGGGTGCGACCTGCTGTGAGGGCGTCGGCAAGGCCGGTGATCTCAGCCACCGGAATTCCGGCAATCGCGGCTGCCCAGTCCGGCGTCTTGGCGATACCGTCGGTGGTGCCGGCCAGATAGTCGCGGAACGTCGGCCAGCCATCGCAGTAGCGTTCCAGAAACGCTTGGTCATGGCGGTCGGTTGCCAGCAGATGCTGGGCCAGCGCCAGAATGATGGCGGTGTCGGTATTCGGCCGGGGGGCGATCCAGTCCGCTTCCAGCCAGTCCGGGCAATCGCTCCGCAACGGGCTGACAGAGACGAAGCGCACGCCCCGGGCTTTCGCCTTCCGGGTCCAGTCCGGCAGGTGGTAGTCGCCACCGCCGCCGGAGGTCACATGCCAGTTCTTCGGGTTCAGCCCGCCGAAGGCGACAACCAGATCCGTATGTTCGCTGATCGATTTCCAGCTGGTTGCGTCCGATGAAACGGCGGCATGGTCGCCCAGCACATGCGGCAGGATGAACTGGGCGGCACCCCAGCTGTAATTGCCGGACTGGTCGGTGAAACCGCCGGCGGCACCCAGAAACCGGCGAACCTGTGTGCGGGCATGATGGAACCGCCCGGCAGAGGACCAGCCGTAGGAACCGCCGAAGACAGATGCGTCGCCATACCGGTCGCGAATCCGGCGTGACTCACCGGCAATCAGGCGGGTGACGTCATCCCATGACAACGGAACATAATCATCAGTTCCCCGGATACTGCGGTCTGATTTCTCCCGCTTTTTGAGAAAATCCCGCCGGACCATCGGCTGGTCGATGCGCAGGGGAGAATAGAGCGCCTCAGGCAGGGCAGCGATCATGCGTTCTGACGCACCAGATCCGGGAAGCGGGCGGGTCGCGATAACCCGGCCCTCTTCAACTTCCGCGACGAGCGGTCCCCAGTGAGTAAGGCTGATCCGTCCGGTCATGATTTACCCTGCCGTTTTCCGGTCAGTGTTCCCGCCCTGTGGCCGGGGACAGAACGGGTCTGTTATCCCTCGCCGCGGGCCTTTCTGCGGTCGGCAACGGTTTCCTTGCCGACCATCCAGTCGGTTGCCGGGACATCCTCAAAGACCACATAGACATGGTCGGCAGAGCCGCCGCAATGTTTGACGATGACATCCGTCACTTCTTCGCCAACGGCACGTTTGACGTCGGGGCTGCGACCCTCGACCAGCTGAATTTTCACATAAGGCATTATGGTTTCCTTGGTTAACCGAGCGTCAGGCCGCCATCGACATGAATGGTCTGGCCGGTGATATGTTTTGCATCACCGGACAGCAGGAAGGCAACCGTTGCTGCAATATCATCGGGGTCGGCAATCCGCTTCATCGGGGTCAGGTCGGCAGCGGTGTCCCAGGCACTGGATGACAGGGCGGAATGGCCGGTGGCTTCCTTGCGGGTATAGCCGGGGGCAACACAGTTCACAGTGGTCCCGAACGGGGCCATCTGCGTTGCCAGTGATTTTGCCATTGCCTCGATGGCACCCTTGGCCGCCGCCGTAACCGGGAACAGCTGTCCGGCCTTGAACACATGGGCCACGAACGAGGAGACAGCAACCACCCGGCCGCATTTGGAGGTCTGGAGGTTTTCGTAGCTTTCTGTCACCAGATCAAAGAAAGCACCGGCCATGCCCTGAAGGGCCCGGTCGAGCTCCTGACGGGTGACCTCTCCGATATCCTGACGCAGGGCGAAACCGGCATTGCTGACGATCTGGTCGACCCGTCCGTACTGTTCCACCGCCATGGCGGAAATTGCGGCGGCACAGCCCGGTTCTTCCAGGTCACAGAAAATCGTCTCCGCCTGTGCGCCGGCCTGTCGTGCGGCCTCGGCAATGGCGAGAAGATTATCTTTCTTCTCGCCATTCCTGCCACCCCGGGCATGCAGCATGAGGCTGGTTCCGGGGCCTGCGATACGCCGGCAGACAGCCGCGCCGATGCCGCTGGAGGCACCGGTAATCAGGACAACGCGGTCCATTGGATTTTCTCCCCAGACGGCTTACTCGGCAGCGACGGCAAGTGCCGGCAGCTTGAAGCCGTATTTTTTATCGAGTTCAAGATCGCGGACAATGTCCAGACCGCGTTGCAGATGTGCCGGGTCAAGTTCCCGCAGCGGCTTGCGCAGCGGACCAGCCGGCAGACCGACAGCACGCATCAGGCTTTTTACCGCAACCGGATTGATGGCGGAATAGGCGAAATGCAGCATCGGCAGATTATGCAGCCAGGCTTCGCGACAGGCAAAGGCGTCATCACCGTTTTTCCAGGGAGTTGAAATCACCGCCAGTTCCTGCGGGATGAGGTTGCCGGTCATGTTGGCCGTACCATGACCACCAAGCGCCATCAGGGGCACGACAAGGCCGAGATTTGGCGAGCAGCAGCACATCAGCGACATGTCCGGCTTTGCCGCGCAAAGCTGGGCGATCTGACCAACGCGGGTGGTTGATTCCTTGTTCACCACGATGTTGGGATGTTCTGACAGGCGGATCAGGTCGGCAGCGGTCAGGTCCGTCTTAACCCGGGGCGGATTGTTGTAGTAGCCGATTGCGATGGGGGAGGCATCAGCGACTTCGAGGGCATACTGAACGATGTCTTCATTCGATGCGCAGATATAGGCCGGTGCGGCGATGATGGCACCGTCGGCACCCTCTGCGGCGGCCTGCTTTACATAGGCGATGGTGCCTTCTGTCGTGGTGCCGGTGCAGCCGTACCAGAACTGCATCTTGCCGGTGCGCATTTTCATGGTCTCGCGGACAATGGCATGGCGCTCGTCCGGGGACAGCATGGAAACTTCGCCGGTAGAGCCCATGATCAGGACCGCGGAGGTACCGTTCTGTTCCTGAAACTGGAGCAGATCACGAAATCCAGCGAAATCGACCGAACCGTCCTCGTTGAACGGGGTGATCAGGGCGACGAACGAGCCGGTAATAAGTTGCTTAGTCATAAGTTCCTCCTGTGCAGGGGCGGGTTAGTTCAGTCCCCGGGTCAGCCAGTCGGCAGCCCGAAGATACGGGGCATGAATTCCTTCGGCAGGCCAAGAACAAGGTCCGGAAGGAACAGCGAGATAATCACCACCGAAATCACCAGCAGGATGATCGGCAGGATCGCGACAATGGCGTCGATCACCTTGACCTCGCCGATCTGACTGGCGATCAGCAGACAGATACCATAGGGCGGTGTGACCAGCCCGACGGACAGGGTGATGGTGGTCAGAACGCCGAGATGAACCGGGTTCATGCCGGCGATATCACCCAGCCCCTGAATGATCGGCAGAAAGATCAGTACCGCAGAAATGGGGTTCAGGACGGTGCCGATCAACAGCAGGAAGACGATCAGCATCAGCATGATGGCGAAAGGATCGCGGGAGACGGAGAGGATGAATTCGACGACCAGATCAGCGGCGCCGAGATAGGAAATCAGCCAGCCGAAGATGCCGGCGGCGGCAACGGTGAACAGCGGTACCGAGAAATCGACCGCAGATTTTGCCAGCATTCCCGGCAACGCCCGGACCGGAACGTCCCGGTAAACGATAAAGACCAGTATCAGCGCCCAGATGACCGCCGAGATGGCAGCTTCCGTCGGGGTGAAGATGCCGCCGACTACGCCACCCAGTACCATGACCGGGATCAGCAGGGGCGGTGCCGCTCGCAGCAGGGTAACGCCGATCTCCTTCAGCGATGATCGACCGGATGCCGGATAGCCGTGGCGGATGGCCAGTACATAGGTATAGGCCATCATGAACAGACCGATTACGATGCCCGGCACGACACCGCCCAGGAACAGCGCGCCGATCGAGACATTCCCGAAAGCACCGTAGATGATCAGGATGATGCTGGGCGGAATGATCACGCCAAGGGTTGACGAGGCGGCGGTCAGGGCAACGGCAAAGGCCGGGTCATAGCCGGCTTTCTTCATCGCCGGTATCAGGATGGAGCCAACACTGGCGGTATCCGCCGCTGCCGAGCCGGAGAGGCTGGCAAACACCATCGAGACCAGCACATTGACATGGCCGAGGCCGCCCCGGACATGCCCGACGGTGACATCAGCAACCTTCAGCAGGCGTTCGGTAATACCGCCGGAATTGAGAATGCGGCCCAGAAACATGAAGAAGGGGACGGCCAGCAACGGGAAGGAATCGATGTTGGCGTACATCTGGTTGATGACCGAGGTCAGCGGCAGGTCCTCGTACAGCATGACGATGACCGAGGACAGCATCAGCGAAAACCCGATATTGACCCGGAGCGCAATCAGCACAAAGAAACTGCTGAGCAGAAGGATGAGAGGGTTCATGAGCCGGCCGCCTTGCGTGCATCGCTGTCAGCCCGCAGCTGCTTTATCTCGTCAGGTATCATCTCGATCAGGAACAGCCCCATGGCCAGACCACCGAGGGGAATCGGCAGGAACAGCCAGAGACCGCTGATCCGCAGCGAGGGAATTTCCTGGGTGGAGCTGTTGATGGTGAAGTCATAGCCATGCACCGCAAGCACATAGACCACAATCAGCGACGCGGAATGTCCGAAGGCTTTCAGGCAGGCGTTGGTCTTGTGCCAGTGCGGCGGGATCAGGTCGAGATTGTAATGAGCATCCTGACGCAGCGCCACGGCGGCACCCAGGAAGATGCTCCATGAAAACAGCAGCTGCGCGATGTCGAGGATGCCGATGAACGAGACTTCCAGAATGTTCCGGCTGAAAACCTGCAGGAACACCACGAAAATCATACTGGCAAACATCACCGCCAGCAGCATCTGCAGCGCCTTGTCGAGCCTGCGGTTGATTGTTCGGATGGCATTCATCATCGGGTTCGCCGGTTATGCCGCGCCCTGACAGGACGCCGGTTTAAAGTTCAGATAGTCAAAAAATGCTGCCGGGTGCGATGGGGCGCACCCGGCAGCAGGTGCTCAGCGGTTCGCCTTGATGATGGCGAACGGCTCGGCCAGCTTCAGTTCAGTTGCCAGACTTTCCTGTGCAGCAGACAGTTTGGCGATGAACTCGTTGGTATCCGGACGGGTTACCGTGACACCGTTCTCCGACTGCAGGGACTTGATGAAGTCTTCTTCATATTCGCGGGTTTTCTCGACGCCATAGGTCTGCGAGGCGATGGCGGCATCACTGACGATCTTCTTCTGCTCGTCAGACAGCTTGCCCCATGTCTTGCTGGCAACCGAGAAATGGTTCACCTGAATGGTGTGGCCGGTCAGCGCCAGATAGGGGGCAACTTCATAAAGCTTTGAGCCCTTGTAACCGGCAATCGAGCTTTCCAGCCCGTCGGCAACGCCGGTCTGGATGGCGGCATAGAGTTCCGTCCAGGCGACAGACACCGGCTGCGTGCCAAGTGCTTCCCAGGTCTTGGCAATCATCGGTGACGGCGGGGTCCGCATCTTCATGCCCTGAATATCGGCAACGCTGTTCACCGGACCTTTGGCGTTCGACATATGACGGTTGCCGGAAGCTCCCATGGACAGCAGTTTGATGCCGAGATCACGGTTGGCAAAAACCGTTTCATAATAGCTGAACACGGGCGAGCCGGGTGCCACCGACTTCATCAGCGAGTCAAAGCCCGGATAAAGATAGGGCAGGCTGAATACCTGGAATTCCGGTACCTGCTTCACCGCATTGCTGCTGGAACCGATGATAAGGTCGATGGTTCCCAGCTTCATTTCACCGAGAACGGCGGGGTCTTTGCCCAGCGTGCCGGAATCAAAGATTTTCACCGCGAGCGAACCACCGCTCTTGGCCTCGACCTCTTTCTTGAACGAATCCGCCATGTCGTTGTAAGGATGCGGCGATTTGACCAGCGTGTGCAGCCGCATGGTGATGTCTGCCGCACCGGCCGTGACGGCACCAAGCGTGGCAGCGGCAATGAATGAAACCAAGGCTGTTTTCATGCGCATAGAAACTCTCCCTCAAAATGATCAGGCTAATGCAGTTTCGCCGCAGAACACGGACTGACTGCCAGCCACAGGGACAGGTTAACGCTGTTTTATCTATTACAACAAATACCAATTTTTCAGGAGAGCATTCGGTATTGTTATGTGATCACCACTTTTCCGGTCAGTTTATCGCTTCGCTGAAGGTCCGGGGAGCCGGGGAGACGACCGTCGGCTGAGCCCGGGTCAGTTCCAGCACTGCCAGGCCGCGTTCCGACTGGCCGTCGGCGCGGAACCGGAACAGCCCGTCAGTGCCCTGAAACCCTGTCGGGGTGGTCAGGGTTTCGCTGTCGAACCTTGGTCCGCCCTCGCTTTGTGCCAGTACCGCGGCAAGGGCCGCGGCATCATAGGCCAGCGAGGCAAGGCGAGGGGGTGTGGTGCCGAACACAGCGCGATAGCTACGCCAGATATCCTCGCGCCCGGCTGGCTCCGGCGCGGCGAACCAGCCGCCGGTGAGGGCCGGTTCGGTGCCGATTGACGGATCCTGATCCCACAGGAAAGTACCCATGACCCGGACCCGGCCCGGGTCAATGTCATAGAACGGCAGCAGCGCGGCAATGGCCCGCTGTCGGCTGCCACCTTCGGCCAGAATGATTGCATCGAAATCCGGATCGCCAACCGTATCGAGATTTTCAAGCCGCCTCAGAACGGATTTTGACAGGGCATCCGTTTTGCCGGCCAGCTCCCGGCGCTGTTTCTTCAGTTCTGCGGCGCGCTGGTCATAATCCGCCAGCTGACGGACGATGCCGCTGATATCCTCGGCAGCCGGATCATAAAACACCACATCCCCGGTTTCCCCGCCGCGATAGGCAATGGCGCTGCGGAGCGACTGTGCAATGCGCTGGCCATAGGCGTTGCTGGGCAGCAGGGCGGCATACCGTCGGGCGCCGCTTTCCAGACCGGCGGCAACAACCCGATCAATCTGCTGTTCGGGGGTGAAACCCATGACATAGGCACCCGGCCCGGCAACATTCAGATCATTGGTAAAGCCGATGACGTTGATGCCGGCGGCCCGTGCAACCGGCGTGACAGCGGCGAAGGACGCCGAAAACAGGGGGCCGAGGATAAGCCTGGCCCCTTCGGAGACGGCGCGTTCGGCGGCTGCCCTTGCCCCTTCCGGGGTTCCCTGTGTGTCCAGCGGACGCAGATCAAACCGGTCATCGGCCAGGTCAAAGACCGCCAGCGTTGCGATATTCACCATCGCCTTGCCGATGGTTTCGGCTTCACCGCTCAGCGGCAGCAGAAGTGCGACCCGGATCTTGCCTTCATCAGAGCTGTCGATAAAGGTCGTTGGTGGCTGTGGGGTTGCCGGCGATGTCGTATCCGGGGTTGCATCCAGTCGTGAGTCGAATCCCTCGGGCACCCGGTATCCGCCACGTGGAGGGACAGCTTGCTGTGGTGTCGCGGTCGTGACATCCGTATCTTCCGGAGCGGATGGTCTGGCAATTGCGTCACCTTCAGGAATGCGCCCGTTATCCTGGGCAGCACAGGCCATTAACCCGAGACTAAGGGTGGCGAGGATAAAACCGGCTCTGAGGCCGGAATAAGCTGGCTGTCGGAAAGACCTGCGATGCACGGACAATCCCTCCTGGTTCACGGGCGGATGCAAGGTAGCGACGGTGTTATGGGAAGTAAACCGGAAGGACAGGGCGAAATTATGGCCAGAGCTGAAAAAGCCGTTGCGACACGGTCTGTTGATCCCGGCCTTTACATTGTTGCAACCCCCATAGGAAACGCGGCGGACATCACCCTGCGGGCACTGGAGGTGCTTGGCGCTGCCGATCTGGTGGTCTGCGAGGATACCCGCGTTACGGCAAAGCTGTTCGCACTGCATGGCCTGAAACGGCCGATGCAGGCCTATCATGAACATAATGCGCAGGCTGTCCGGCCGAAGCTGATGGCGCGGCTGGAAGCCGGCGAGGCGCTGGCGCTGGTCAGCGATGCCGGGATGCCGCTGGTCTCCGATCCCGGCTACCGGCTGGTCGGTGAGGTGGTGGAGCGCGGGCTTAATGTGACGGTTCTGCCGGGGGCTTCCGCCCCCACCACCGCACTGGCCCTGTCCGGCCTGCCCAGCGACCGGTTTCTGTTCGCCGGATTTGCCCCGGCGAAAACCAGTGCCCGTATCAGCTGGTTCGCCGAACTGGCTGCTGTCCCGGCAACCCTGATATTCTTTGAATCTGCCCGGCGGCTGGCGGCCTCGCTTGCCGATATGCGTCAGGCGCTGGGGCCGCGCCCGGCAGCAGTTGCCCGGGAACTGACCAAAAAATTTGAAGAGGTCCGGCGCGGCTCGCTGGATGAACTTATTACCCACTACGAATTCGAAGGGCCGCCGAAAGGAGAGATTGTTGTGGTTGTCGGCCCGCCGGTAACCACTGATCCAGCTGATGTCATTGATCTTGATGAAGCCCTGACCGAGGCGCTGGTCTCTGTCAGTCTGCGCGATGCGGTTGACGAAGTGGCTGAACTGACTGGCCTGCCCCGCAAGGAAGTCTATCGCCGGGCGCTGGACATCCAGAAAAGCCGGTGAGCCGGCATCATCGGCGACGCTCGGAACGGGCCGGACGGCGGGCAGAATGGATTGCGGTCTGGTTTCTGCGCCTGAAGGGCTATCGCATTGTTGCCCGCCGGCGCCGGACCCCGGTCGGCGAAATCGATATCATCGCCCGCCGTGGCGGGGTGCTGGCCTTCATCGAGGTCAAGCACAGGGCTGATCCGGCAATCGGGCTGGCTGTCGTCACGCCGCGCCAGCAGCAACGCATTATCCGGGCTGCCGGCTGGTTTATTTCCTGTCATCCGGAATTCGCAGCATTTTGTTTACGCTTTGACGTCATTCTGACCGCTAAACCCGGCTGGCTCTGCCATACCGTTGCCGCGTTTCAACCGGAAACTGGTTAAAACGGGCCGCCGTGATTAACGATTCAGGGTCTGAATGACATGAAACATCTGATGCACCGGGGCTGTCTTGCGAAAGCCGGTTTTGCGTTCCTGATGCTGTCGCTGGCCACCGCCTGCACGCCGATCGGGGCGGCGTTGGGGGTTGGTGCAACGGCTGGTGTCTATTCCCAGCAGGAACGCGGGATCGAGACCGCAGCGTCCGACTCGAAAATTTCACTGGATATCTTCGACCAGTGGTTCAAATACGATCACGTGATGGTCGCGAAGCTTTCGCGCGAGGTTCATGACGGCCGGGTTCTGGTCACCGGTGTTGTCGACAAGACGGAAAAACGTGATGCCGCCGGGGCGCTGGTCTGGAAAGTCAACGGGGTGCGCGAGGTCATCAATGAAGTGCAGGTCGTGGAGGACTTCGGTGTCATGGATTCTGCCCGCGACGGCTGGATCAGCACCCAGCTTGAGACGAAACTGCTGTTCGACCGCGATGTCCGAAACATCAATTATACGATCGAGACTGTGAACGGTGTGGTCTATCTGTTCGGGATTGGCCGGTCGCAAAGGGAACTGGATGTCGCCCTTAATCATGCCCGCAACATCGAAGGGGTGACGAAGGTCGTCAATCACATCAGCCTGCGCCCGGGTACCCAGTCTGCCGAGCGGACGACCCGGTGACCGACAGCATACAGATACATGAGGCACTTGGTGCCTTTGCCGCCGGTGACGGCGTTCGCTTTGATCTGGCCGAGGCTGCGTTGCTGCTGGCGGCCCTGGACCGCCCGGGTGTCGGGCTGGACCGCTACCGGCGTCTGCTGGACGATCTGGCAGGCCGCACCTCTGCCCGGCTCAGGGCTGGTGATGATCCCGGCGCCACACAGGTCATTGCTACTGTAAACGATGTGCTGTTCGGTGAGGAAAACTATCGCGGCGATGAACGCACCTATGATGATCTGCAGAATGCCAATCTGATGCGGGTCATGGACCGCAAATGCGGTCTGCCCGTCTCGCTCGGTATTCTCTATATTCATGCTGTCCGGGGGGCCGGATACCAGGCTGCGGGCCTGAATTTCCCCGGTCACTTTCTGGTCCGTGTGGAAAAGGACGGGGACCGGCTGATTGTTGACCCGTTCAACGGCGGCAAGCTGCTGCGCACGCCTGACCTGCGGAACCTGCTGAAGGCGCTTTCCGGTCCGGGGGCGGAACTCCATCCCGATCATTACCGGACCGTCGATGACCGGCAGATCCTGCTGCGGCTGCAAAACAATGTGAAACTGCGGCTGCTGCAGAACGGGCATATCGAGGAAGCCCTGAAGGTTGTGCAGAGCATGCTGGCCTTTGCCCCGGATGAACAGACGCTCTGGCGCGAGGCCGGACTGATGCAGGCCCGCGTCGGCGATATTCCCTCCGCGATTGCCTCGCTGGAATGCTATCTGCTGCGGGTGGATACGGACGATGCCCGTTATCGTGCGTCGGTTCTCTTGCACGAATTGCGGGCGCGGCTACATTAACCGGTAACACCACCGGTAAGGCTTGAACCCAAATGACAAAATCCGTCGCCATCCAGATGGACCCTATCTGGACCGTCGATATCAACGGCGACTCCACTTTCGCCCTGTCGCTCGAAGCCCAGAAACGCGGCTATTCGCTGTTTCACTATCATCCTTTCGACATCTCCTGGCGGGATGGCAGGGTGACCGCACGCGGTCAGGCGATGACGCTGCGCCGCGAGGCAGGCAATCACTACAGTCTGGGCGAGAAGGAGACTGTCGATCTCTCGACCTTCGATGTCATCCTGATGCGTCAGGACCCGCCGTTCGACATGTCCTACATCACGGCAACCCATATTCTTGAGCATATCCATCCGAAAACCCTGGTGGTCAACGACCCGGTGTCGGTCCGCAATGCCCCGGAAAAGCTGTTCGTGACGCTGTTTCCGGACCTGATGCCGCCGACGCTGATCAGCCGCAACCGCGCTGACATCGTCGCGTTCCGCGAGGAGTACAAGGACATCATCGTCAAGCCGCTGTTCGGCAATGGCGGTGCCGGTGTGTTCCATCTGAAACCGGGTGACGAGAACCTGATTTCACTGCTGGAAATGTTTGAAGGCAACTCGCGCGAGCCAGTGATGGCGCAGCAATACCTGCCGGATGTCCGCAAGGGCGACAAGCGCATCATTCTGGTTGATGGTGTGGCGGTCGGTGCGATCGACCGTATCCCGGCAGAGGGCGAGGCGCGTTCGAACATGCATGTCGGCGGCCGGCCGGTTCAGGCCGGACTGAGCAAGCGTGACAAGGAAATCTGCGAGGCTATCGGCCCGGTCCTGCGCGAGCAGGGGCAGATTTTTGTCGGCATCGATGTGATCGGCGGCAACCTGACCGAGATCAATGTGACCTCGCCGACCGGCATTCAGGAGATCGACCGCTATGACAATGTCGATCTGTCGGCGCTGGTCTGGGATGCGATTGAACGACGGCTGTAAAAGCGGATGCGGCGGAGCCGGTGCAGGCTCCGCCGTTTTCTGCTGATTACCCCGCCCGTTTCCAGGTGGTCTGACCGGCGGCGTCTTCCAGAATGATGCCGCGGGCCGCCAGATCGTCACGAATGCGGTCCGCCCCGGCAAAGTCGCGGGCCTTGCGGGCGTCGGCACGGGCGGCGATCAGTGTTTCGATTTCCGCCTCATCCACATCGTCTGATCCCTTCGCGGTCCAGCGGAACCAGTCTTCCGGGTCCTGCTGCAGCAGGCCAAGTCTATCAGCCATTGTTGCAAAGACACTTGCGTATTCTGTAATGGACATTTTTTGGCGTACTTCTTCGCTAACTTGGGTAAGTCCAAAATGCTCTTCGTCAGAATTTTCAAAAATCCATGGCACAGTCTTACTGATTATCGAAAGTGCTCCAGGCGTGTTCAAATCGTCCTGAATGAACCGATTGAAATCAGCCAACAATTCCTTTGTTTCAATGTTCGTTGGGCCAACGTTATCTTTGTCATATGGCTTAAACGGCTGATTAATGTCTCGTAACGCCTGTTTTGCTCGATACCATCGGTCCAAAGTCTTTTTAGTTTCTCTGCAACGCTCTTTCGAAAAATCGAGCGGCTGGCGGTACTGGGTCTGCAGGATGACCAGCCGCAGGGCCTCGCCGGGAAATTCGTCAAGCAGCTCGCGGACGGTGTAGAAATTGCCGAGGCTCTTCGACATCTTCTCGCCCTCGCTCATCAGATAGCCGTTATGCATCCAGTATTTCGCGAACCGGCTGCCGGGCGCGGCGCAGAGGCTTTGCGCCACTTCGTTCTGGTGATGCGGGAAGATCAGGTCCTGCCCGCCGCCATGAATGTCGAAATCAACCCCGAGATGCTCGCGGCTCATAGCCGAGCATTCGATATGCCAGCCGGGCCGGCCAAATCCCCAGGGGCTGTCCCAGCCCGGATCATCGCCAAGCGAGGGCTTCCACAGCACGAAATCAGCCGGGTCTTTCTTGTAGGGGGCAACCTCCACGCGGGAGCCGGCAATCATCTCGTCGCGATCCCGGTTGGCGAAGCGGCCATAGTCCGCCCAGGAGGGTACGTTAAACAGCACATGACCGTCCTTCTCGTAGGCATGGCCATTGGCGATCAGGGCCGTGATGATATCAGTCATCTGCGCAATATGGTCCGTCGCCCGCGGCTCGACCGTCGGCGGCAGGCAGCCAAGGTCGGCGGCATCCTTGCGGAACTGGGCGGCGGTACGTTCGGTCAGATCGCGGATGCTCTCGCCGTTTTCACGGGCGCGGGCGTTGATCTTGTCCTCGACGTCGGTGATGTTCCGGACATAGGTCACCCGGTCATGCTGTGACTGCAGCAGCCGGAAAAGGACATCAAAGATCACCAGTGGCCGCGCGTTGCCGATATGGATCAGGTCATAGACGGTCGGACCACAGACATAGACCCGCACATTCGCCGGGTCTATCGGCTCAAACGGAACCTTCTTGCGCAAGGCGGTGTCATAAATCGTCAGGGTCATGGTCTGCGGTTCCAAATTCGATGCGAGGGCAGAATGTCATCCTTCGAGACGGGCTTTCAGCCCTCCTCAGGGTGAGGGTGCAAGTTACTCCTAACCTCGTCCCGAGGCTGCAAGTTACCCCAACCTCATCCTGAGGAGCAGCAAGGCTGCGTCTCGAAGGATGTATTCTGCTCACATCATTCAAATAACATGCGGTGGTTATATACCGGCCCGGCCCGCGTCTCAAATGTGACGGGTAAAGCCGTTGGTGATGGGATAGCGGCGGTCGCGGCCGAAGTTGCGGGTGGTGACCTTGACCCCCGGCGGGGCCTGGCGGCGCTTGTATTCTGCCCGGTCAAGCATGCGCCAGATACGGCGCACCTCAGCCTCGTCATAGCCGCTCGCGATACAGGAGTCGACCGACTGTTCGTGTTCCACCAGCGCCTCAAGGATACCGTCGAGAATATCATAGGGCGGCAAGGTGTCCTGATCGGTCTGATCCGGTTTCAGTTCTGCCGAGGGTGGTTTGGTGATGACCCGTTCCGGCATGGCCGGACCATCGGGGCCGAGTGCACCAGCCGGGACATGTGAATTGCGCCAGTGCGACAGGGCAAAAACATCCGTCTTGTAGACATCCTTCAGCACCGAATAGCCGCCGCACATATCACCATACAGCGTTGCATAGCCGGCCGACATTTCCGACTTGTTGCCGGTGGTCAGCAGCATGGCACCATGCTTGTTCGACAGCGCCATCAGGATCAGGCCACGGGTCCGCGACTGGATATTCTCTTCCGCCACGCCGCTTTGCGTGTCTTCAAAGGACGGTGCCAGCATGTCGGCAAAGGCGGTCATTGCCGGCTCGATACTGATGCTGTCCAGCTTTGTGCCGAGCAGGCGGGCGACCTCTGCCGCGTCATCAAGGCTGTCCTGGCTGGTATAGGGGGACGGCATCATCACGCAATGCACCCGATCCGCGCCCAGCGCATCGACGGCAACGACCGCCGACAGGGCACTGTCGATACCGCCGGACAGGCCGAGCAGGATGCCGGGGAAGCCGTTCTTGTTCACATAGTCGCGCAGGCCCAGCATCATGGCCGAATACATCGCTTCCAAGCCGGTGCATATCGGGGCCAGTTTCTGCGCTTCGCACTGCCAGCCGTCGCCGGTCCGCGTCCATCTGGTCATCGCGGTATGCTCGACGAAGGCGGGCAGCTGCACGGCGGGTCTGCAATCTGCATTGATGACAAAGGAGGCACCGTCAAACACCAGTTCGTCCTGTCCCCCGACCTGATGCACATAAGCCAGTGGCAGGCCGGATTCGGTGACCCGGGCGACCGCCAGATTCAGGCGCTGCTCGTGTTTCTCCTCGTCAAAGGGTGAGCCGTTGAGGACGACCAGAAATTCGGCACCCGATTCCTCCAGGCATTCCGTCACATCCGGTTTCCACATGTCTTCGCAGATCATGATGCCGATGCGGACGTCGCGGAAATTGACCGGCCCGGGCATCGGCCCGGCCTCGAAAACCCGCTTTTCATCAAACACGCCGTAATTCGGAAGGTCCCATTTCAGACGGACAGCGGCGATTTCTCCCCTGTCCAGCAGCAGGGCCGCGTTGTGCAGTTTGCCGTCAACCCGCCAGGGGGTGCCGACAATCATCGCCGGTCCGCCATCCGATGTGGCACGCGCCAGTTCGCCCACCACTTCGGTGATCCGTTCCTGAAAGGCCGGTTTCAGAACCAGATCTTCCGGCGGATAGCCGCAGAGCACCAGTTCGCTGAAAATCACGAGGTCGGCTTTATGCGCATCCAGGCGTGCGGCAAGGATACGCCGGGCGTTACCATCGATGTCGCCGACGGTCGGGTTGATCTGGGCGATCGCTATGTTGAGTCTGTCGGTCATGATCCGCGATCAATAGGCAGCGGAACCTGCCGCGTCAATGACGACAGTGGGTGTCTTGTCCTGCATTTCGCAACTCACTGGCCCGGGCCGTGATATCCCCGTAAGCTTGGTAAAAGAAATCATGGATTATGCTTATGGTGAGCAGAGGCGGAAAATCGCTGGGCCCGGGACCAAAAAGGTTCGCAGACACCACCCATTCGGTGTTGCAGCTCTTTATCGAGATTCTGGCCGATGAGGCCGCAAGGTCCGGCGGAAAGCTTGATGTTCAGGAAATCCGCGATCTTTTCGACAGCTATCAGACCAGTATTGCCGGGCTCGACGCGATCTATCAGAAAGCCTGGGATCAGGCGATTGCGCTCTGGCTGCAGTCGCAGTGGGACCGGGCGCGGACCCAGATGGTCGAACGCCTGCTGATCAACAGTTTTGACCGGGCCTTGGCCCCGCGGGGAGCAGAGGCCCCGCCACCGGGTAAATTGTCGCGCCGCATTGTACCGGCCTTCATCACCGCACTGCAGACCATGCTGGGAGAGGACGAGATCAATGCAGCACAGGAACGCGCCCGGCTGATCGTCAACCGGCTGCGCGATACGGCACGCGGGGATTTCGACTGGCAGGTGGTCTATGACGATGACGAGGCGATTGATCTGGTTACCGATCTGCTGATTGCCATATCCCGGCGGTTCGATGATGTGCCGAAGCGGATCAACTGGTTCATCAATGTGGTCGATTCAAATCTTGGCCCGCCAACGCCTGGCGGTGCCGATGCCACCTGGTATTTCGACGAAGCCGAATTCCATATTCTGTTTGCTGCGATGTTTGAGGACTTGCGCGCGATCCTGGATACGGATAATGGCGAAGCATCCATCTCGGCGCGACACGGTTCCCGCGCTGTCCGCAACCTTCGTGATTTCATCCGCCATCTCGATGGCCGCCGTCGCGAGCTATCGACCTGAACAGGAATATCGCCCATGTCTCCGCTGAAACTGCTGACTGTCCTGGCTACCCTTGGTTTTCTGGCCGCCTGCGAGCCGGAAGTGGGCAGCTCCGAATGGTGCGCCGAAATGAAGGACCAGCCAAAAGGCGACTGGACCGCCAACCAGATCGCCGACTTCGCCAAACACTGCGTCCTGTAGCCCCGGGATTTTGTCGGACTCTGCCTGAACAGGAAGAATCCGCGACGGCCCGGCTGGCAGGACCCCGGTATCGGATATTTTACTTTTGCCGCTCGTTCACTAGCGATAAAAATTCCGAAATATCCATTAGCCAGGCCTGCTGGGAGGTCCGGAAACTTTTGTGAAGCTTGCGTGGCAATACCAGCTGGAGATTCTTGGCCTGCATCTCGCTGGTCTGGTTCTCCGATATGCCTGGTTCGAGTGTCAGCAAATGCTTTTTGTCAATCCGTTCGGCCTCGGACAGGACTTGCCGCCAGCGGTCTTTCAGTGTCGATTTCACTCCCAGCATCGTCAGCCGTGCCGGAGGGAAAGCTGGATCATGATAATACTTGCACCCCGGGAACAGGAAATCCGGCTTGTTACGGTTCTCTGTTTCTGCGCCTCGCGAGTAACGAATGCCACTGGCGACAAGGACTGCTTCCAAATGATGTTCCAGCGATTGCCCGGCGCGGGATTTACGCCGGTTCTGGACACTGAGTGAAAATGACAGAAAGCCGTCTACATCCGCGCCATCAGGTATATTGAAACCGCTCGCGATCCGTTCAGCCACTATACGGCGCTCCAGTCTTCGGAAAAGCTGCTCCTCCATATCGAGCCAGCCCAGCAATGCACTGTCCGGATCGTCTGCCGGGGATACGTCTGTCACAGCTGTTCGAGCAAGTTCGGAGAAAATTCTCGTTGTCGGAAAACGGAGCCCGAACGGCTCGATTAAATCGTCCAGACGGGCCGCCTCCGGTTCTTCTGGCTCGATACCCAGTTCGTCCAGGATATAGCGCGCTGCAAAGTCCAGCTCTGGATTACTGCTGCCTGCTGTTTCCTGAAAGGTGAACTGAAACTCGGGCTGTTCCTCCAGCCCGAACAGCCATACAAGCTGGTTCTGGATTGTGCTTCCTTCGGGGACAATGATGACCATAACCGAACCGTTGCGGCACAGCGCAATGAACAGGACGTCGTTTTCCTGCATCATGGCAGTCACTTCGTTGGTTCGATAATACAATCGGTACTCTGTGCGAAGCGGATGTTTCCGGCGCGAGTCATACCAGCTTACCGTATCATCAACGCTAATCGATTCCTGTTCCTGGCCTAGCCAAATATAGCGTGCGGGTATCCCGCGCCGGTCATCGTCCCCGAAAAGACCCCGTAACTTCGACGCACCGTTGAATTCATGCTGGTTCGAGTTTGCCGGTCTGGTCTCGACAGCGCTAAGACGCTTGATGGCTACGCCTGCAAAGTGATCAGACAACTGACCGCGCCGCATTTTAGTGTCCCCTGACTTCGAGCCGGGTGGCATTTGATTTCAGCCATCGCCCGCAAATATTTATCACCTCGTCCTGCGGCAATCGTGTTTTCCCTTTCAGGGAACATTCCCAGATCTCTGCCAGCCGCCATCCGGCGTCTGATAATGCGGTGCGAGTCCGGGCGTCGTTCTGACGGTTGCGACTAATTTTCTCTCGCCAGAAACCGGACCGTGTCGCCGGAATTTTGAACAGATGGCAGTCATGGCCATGCCAGAAACAGCCCTGTGCCATGATGACAGCACGGTAACGTGGAAAAACGATATCC
This sequence comes from Rhodospirillales bacterium, assembly GCA_040219025.1. Taxonomy (GTDB): domain Bacteria; phylum Pseudomonadota; class Alphaproteobacteria; order Rhodospirillales; family HT1-32; genus HT1-32. Next base: position 229,832 of record JAVJTE010000027.1, read on the forward strand.
GGTTTTCCCGGAAGCGCCTTGTCGTGCAGGCGGAATCTGAAACCCGCTGCATGAAGCCCTTGCCGCAAGATCATTTCCGGTTTCGTATTCTTCGACCGGATGCCGGACATCATGCGGCTACGGGTCTCCGCTGTGACGATGTCAGCCAAGTGCAACGGAAGGTGTTCGGCTGGGCCGGGACACGGTAATCGGCGTTTCAGTATGTTGGCTGTCACCCTTCGCTATTACAGAGGCAATATGCGGCTGCATCGCCTGCGCCAGAAATTCGACAACCGGGACAACAACAGCATTGCCGAACTGGCGGTAGGCTTGCGTATCTGAAACTTCGATCCGCCATTTCCGGTCGCCGCGTTCGAACCCCATAAGACGCGCACATTCAGTCGGCGTCAGTCGCCGGGGGCGGGCTCCTGGCTGGTCGATCAGTATCTCCGAACCATCCTTGTAATAGCGGGCAGAAAGAGTTCGCGCCACATCGTCTGGTCCAAACAGACTGAACCCGAACCCGTTACCTCGCGCCTCGTGCTTCGCCTTGTAACCCTGCAGATACTGCCAGAGCCGGGGAGTCAGGGTATATTTCGGGTCAACATCCTCGTGCCTGTCCAGAATACTGCCAAGCTTCGGGCCGTCTTCGGCAGAAGGCAGTTTCAGGGCGCCGAGATTAAATTCGGTATCCTCGCGAAACCCTACGATAAAAACCCGCTCGCGTTTTTGCGGAACCCATGGTTCCGAACCGATTACGCGTGTTTGCACCTTGTATTGCAGTTCGTTCTCCAGAACGTTCATGATTGTTGCAAACGTCCGCCCTTTGTCATGGCTGGCGAGATTCTTGACATTTTCCAGCACAAAGGCTGCAGGGCGGTGGTGGGCGATGATCTGGGCAGTATCGAAGAAAAGCGTCCCCTGCGTATCGCACAAAAATCCGTGCGGTCGCCCCAGCGCATTTTTCTTCGACACACCGGCAATTGAAAAGGGCTGGCAGGGGAAACCGGCAAGCAGGACATCATGCTCGGGGATGCTCTCCGGCTGTTCCGAGAACCCGCGTATATCTCCGGCAATCGGATGGTTATCGCGGAAATTGAGCGCATACGTTTTCTGGGCGTTTACATCCCACTCGGATGTGAAAACACAATGACCGCCGATACCCTGAAACCCGATCCGCAAACCACCGATTCCCGCAAACAAGTCGATAAAACGGAAATCTGTATTGCGTCTGACAGGTTTCCTGTCAGCAGCCTCGCACAGCACTTTTTCTGCCAGTCGTGGAAGAGGTACTGTTCCGTTAGCATACCGGAAGGCTGTGCGTTTTGACACTTCCAGCAGGCTTTGTGCTTCTTCCTGGGTGAGGCCGGCCTGACCGCAAAGCTGCGTGAATCTCGTCGTCTTTACCGCCGCCTTACGCATGGGAATCTCAAGTCTGTGTCAATTTTTGACACTGTGACACAAAGCTTCCCGGTCCGCAATAATGTTCTTTTTATGTTCTTTTTTTCACAGACCTATGAGGACTGACCCGGATCTGTGATGGAGAGGAAGCTCCGCCCTCAGTCCGCGCTGCGCTTCTTCAGTGTCATGGCGGTGCCGTTCATGCAGTAGCGCAGGCCGGTGGGCTGGGGGCCGTCGGGGAAGACGTGGCCGAGATGGGCGTCGCAGCGGGCGCAGCGCACTTCGGTGCGTTTCATGAACAGCTTGCGGTCTTCATATTCGGCAACCGCCTCGTCACTCAGCGGGGCCCAGTAGCTTGGCCAGCCGGTACCGGAATCAAACTTGGTCTTTGAATCGAACAGTGGCTCGCCACAGCAGACGCAACTGTAAATGCCATCTTCCTTGCTGTCATGATTGGGCCCGGTAAAGGCCCGTTCGGTGCCGTGCTTGCGGCAGACATAATACTGCTCCGGGGTCAGTTCGGCCTGCCATTCGGCGTCGGTCTTGGTGATCTTGTCAGCCATTGTCCTGTCCTTTTGCTAGGTGGTCCCGTTGCTGCACCAGCCGCAGCATCCGGTGCATCGGGCCATTTGTCTGGCCCATATCGTTCAGCCAGTTGACGGTGTTTTCGAGATATTCCCGGCAGGTGCCGTTGCGTCCGGCAGCGGTGGCGATCCGCTCTGCCATTTCCTCTTCCGACATGTCACAGACATATCGGGGATGTTCGGGGTTGATGACGAATGACAGGCTCCAGACCGGGCCTTCCTCCAGCCAGGTCTTCAGCCATCGTGCCTCATAGGCACCGCTCGACATTTCCCGTTTCCAGACAATCTCCAGTTCCTCTTCCATATTCTCGGGCGACAGCCGGAGTGCCATGCCGAAAACCGAACCGCCGGGCTTCAGGCCCAGCATCATCCCCGGATATTCCGGTGTGCCGCGACCGAAGGATGATCGCAGGCAATAGGACCGGTGGTAGCCGTAAATTCTGGCGGGACGCATTTCCGCCAGCAGCATTGCCGGGTTCCACATCAGCGAACCGTAACCGAAAACCCAGACATCCCTTGCCTCCGCCGGACGCCGCTGCATGGCGTCGATGCGGGACTGGAGAAACTCTTCCGGACTGCGCCGCTCAGCCATGTATTTCGGCCCGGCTTCCTCGCGCATCTGGTCGAAGATGCCGCCCTTGATCTGCTCGCGCGTGAGGCTCATGCGGTGTTCTGTACCCGTTTCAGGAGGTCATGGAGGTAAGGATCAGGAATACCCAGTTCGTCCAGATGGCTGACCGTGTTTTCGAGATATTCCCGGCAGCTGCCGATCTTGCCGCTGGCCGTCGCCAGGATAGCGGCAATCTCGTCCTCCGGCAGTTTACCCGCATAACGCGGATAATCACGGTTCATCACAAAAGCAATGGTCCGGATATCACCGTCGGGAGAGGTCGCATTCACCCATCTCGCCGAATAGGCACCGGAGATAAGCTCCCGCCGGAAGATGATCATCAGTTCTTCGCGCGCCAGTGTCTCGTCGATACGGAAGGCGACGCCGGTGACGGAGCGGCCTTCTTCCAGGCCCAGCGTCAGGCCGGGGCATTCCGGCGTGCCACGACCCAGCGGGGTCCAGAGACAGTAGGAACGGTGATAGCCCTGAACCTCGACCATCCTTTGTTCGAGAAAATGAAAGGCCGGGTTCCAGATCAGCGATCCGTAACCGAAGACCCAGACCGCCTCGCCAGCTTCCCGTGCGGCCAGCAGCCCTTCCATGACCGCGTGACGTTCGTCATCCGACAGAGGGTCGAACAGCCCCTGTTCACCGGCCTCGCGCCCGAGTTTTTCCATCAGGCCGTTGCTGATCGACTCGCGGTCGAGAATCACAGATGTTTCTCCAGATCGGCCTGTTGTGCTGCGGCGAATCCGACAATAACGGAGGATCCGAAATCGAAGACCGGGCGTTTCATCAGGGCAGGATGTTCGGCCATCAGGGCGGTGGCGGCTTCGGGGTCCGAAATATTTTTTTCGCTGTCATCAAGTCCGCGCCATGTCGTCCCGCGACGGTTCAGCAATGTCTCCCATCCCGCGCTCTCCACCCAGCGCCGGAGATCCTCGCGGGCAAAGCCGTCAGCGCGGAGGTCGGCAAACCGGTACTCGGCGCCCTTGCCGTCCAGCCATTTGCGCGCCTTGCGGCAGGTGTCGCAGTTCTTGAGTCCGTATATCGTCAGCATATCGATCGCATTCCTTACCGAATGTCCTCCTGATATATAATGCTGTTCTGCAATGTCATCGGGCAAACAGGAATGTATTGCCGCAGACACCATCGGTGGAACAGGCGCGTCATGATGACAGTCAGGTTTACAGGAACAGTCTATTCGGCTAGGCCGGACAAGCACAGGGTACATTTTTCAGCGACAGGAGCGGCAAGCTGAGCGGTCTGAGAAGCAATATCGAGAATCTCCGCGAATCCGGCATACGCGAGGTCTATGAGGCGGGGCGCAATCTGCCCGGGCTGATCCCGCTCTGGTTCGGCGAGCCGGACAAACCAACCCCGGCTTTCATCGGCGAGGCGGCCAGCCGGGCACTGGCGGAAGGCAAGACCTTCTATGCGCCGAATTCCGGCATTCCGGAACTGCGCGACGCCCTCTCGGCCTACAGCAGACGGGTCTATGGCATCGACGTGGATGCAGGGCGCATCACCGTCACCGGCTCCGGCATGCAGGCACTGGCGATTTCCATTCAGATGCTGATCGCACCGGACGACAACATGGTCTTCGTGACCCCCGTCTGGCCGAACATTCACGGGCTGGTCGGCATCATGGGTGGCGAGACCAGGGATGTCGCACTGGACCGCAACCAGAGTGGCTTTTCACTGGACCTCGACCGTCTGTTTGCGGCCTGTGACACTAAAACCCGGGCAATCTTTCTCAATTCTCCCAACAACCCGACCGGCTGGATGATGGGGACGGATGACCAACAGGCCCTGCTCGAATTCTGCCGCCGGCGTGGCATCTGGATCGTGGCTGACGAGGTCTATGCCCGGCTGGTCTATGACCGGCCACATGCGCCGAGCTTTCTCGAAGTGGCCGACCCGGATGACCGGGTGCTGGTGGTCAATTCCTTCTCGAAGCCCTGGGCGATGACCGGCTGGCGGCTGGGCTGGCTGACCCGCCCGGCGCATCTGACGGGTACGGTGGAGAAGATCAGCGAATACAATATCGCTGCGCCGACCACCTTTGTGCAGTGGGCGGGGATCACCGCGCTGGAGGAAGGCGAGCCGTTCATTGCGGAAAGCCTGGCCCGTTATCGTGCCGGGCGTGATCTGGTGCATGAGCGGCTGAACCGGCTGGAGGGAATCAACTGCCCGCTGCCGGAGGGTGCCTTCTATCATTTCTTCGCTGTCGACGGGATGACGGATTCACTGGCCTTCTGCAAGGAAGTGATGGCGGCAACGGCAGTGGGTCTTGCCCCCGGCGATACGTTCGGGGCGGGCGGCAGCGGCAATATCCGCCTCTGCTTTGCCAGTTCGACAGAGTTGTTGTCAGAGGCGATGGACCGGTTTGAAAAATTCTGGCTGTCGCGGGAGGCCCGGCCTGTCCGCGCTTGAGACAGCGCGTGCAGATGAAGCCGCCGGCCGGCTGCGGGAAGCTGTGGCCGGTGTCCGGGACTGGCTGGCCGCGCATCCCGGTGATCCGGACGGGCTGGTGGCGATGGCTCGTCTGGCGCTGCGGCTGGGCCGGGCAGAAGTCGCCCGGGATTTTGCCGGGCAGACGCTGGAGCGGGATGCGGACCATCGCGAGGCGGTTCAGATATCGGCTGCCGCCTTCCGCGCACTGGGCGATCTGGCGCAGGCCGACCGGATGTATGACCGCCTGCTCCGGCTTGACCCGGCCAATCCCTCCGCCTGGAACGAAAAAGGCAATCTTGCGCTGGCGATGGACCAGCCAGCGACGGCGGTTGACTGTTTCAGGCGGGCACTCGGTGTGATCCCGGACCATCCGATGATTAGCTGCAATCTGGGTCTGGCGCTGGGACATGCCGGACGGCATGACGCGGCAGCCGGGGTGCTGACGGATCTCACTGAACGCCGCGATGCCCCGGCAGAGGCTTTCGATCATCTCTCCGCAATCGCGGCGTTGCGCGGTGACATGCCGGGGGCGGAGGCGGCCCAGCTTGCCGGTATCGACCGGTTTGCGGACCGCGCCCGCAGCCACCTGCTGCTGGCGCGTCTGCGCTCGACGACCGGCGACCGCGAGGGGGCGGCAGAGGCTTTCAGGCAATGCCTGCGACTGGATCCTGAAAACCGCGAGGCGGCGTTTGTGCTGTCCACCATGGGCGAGGGCGAGACGCCGGAGACGCCGCCGGACGAGTTCTATGCCGGGCTGTTCGATTACTACGCGGATTTCTTTGAATGGCATCTGAAGGAAAAGCTCGGCTATTGCGGCCATGACCTGATCCGGGCGTCGGTGGAGGGAACACTGGGGCCGGGACAGGGGGCGCTGGAGGTTCTGGATGTCGGCTGCGGGACCGGCCTCTGCGGAGCGGCAGTTGAGCCCTGGGCGCGGGCCATCGACGGTATGGATTTTGCGCCGAAGATGATCCGGCAGGCAACGCGGCGCGGGCTATACCGCCAGCTGGAAGCCTGTAGTGCACTCGATTTTCTGAAGCGGACTGATTGCCGCTATGACCTTGTCGTGGCGGCGGATGTGTTCGGCTATATCGGCAATCCCCTGCCGCTGATGACCGCTGTTCGGTCGCGCCTGAAAGCCGGGGGGCATTTCTGTTTTACGGCAGAGCTGGGCGATGTCGCGCGGTTCGGGATGGGAGACCATATCCGCTATGTCTTCCATCCCGATTTTCTCACCACGGCGGCAGATGAGACCGGATTCGAGATCCTGTCACGGGATCAGGCGGTGATGCGGCATGACGGTGACGAGCCTATCCGGGTTGAGGTGCTGCTGCTCGCTGCCCGCGACTGAGGAAACAGCAGACGGCGATGAACTGGACTGCGCCGACCGCCAGAAAGAACAGGCCGTCGCCGTTTGTCCCGATGGTCCGGATCAGGCCGTAAATCGCCGGGGCGAAGGCATAGCAGGCCTGCCCCGTGGCGACGATCAGCGAGACCACCCGCTGTACCTCGGCGGCCGGAAATTCGGACTGGGCGATCAGCGGCGGCAGGGAGGTGGCATTGCCGATACCGGCCCCGAACAGAACCACGCCACAGATCGCCAGAACAGTGCTGTCGCCGGACAGGAAGAACAGCAGGGAGCCCGCGATCTGTACGCCGTAACTGCCGGCAGCCACGGTTCTGCGGGACAGGCCGGTGGCCAGCACCCGCACGGCAATGCTGCGCCCGGCAATGGCACAGGCGGTGGCCAGTCCCATGGCGAAACCGGCGGCCTGCACACCAATGGCCGGGGCCAGCACGCTGAACAGATGCGCGACCATACCGATCTGGGCGAACAGACCGAGCGCCATACCGGCAGCCAGCGTCAGAAACCGCGGGTCGCGTGACAGCCGGAGAGGAGCGGATATTTCGGTCCCTGTACTGGCCGGGGCAGCAGCTTCCGCATCGCCGTCCGGGAACTGGCCGACCATCTCAGGCCGGATCCGGAAGACCAGCAGGCTCATGAGGCTGACGATCACGATAGCCGTCACGCCGATGGTCGATGCCGCTGCCGGAAAGCCGTAGCGGTCAATCAGCAGCACCCAGAGCGGTGACAGAATGACGCCGCCGATGCTGGCCCCGTTATAGGCAGTGGACAGCGCCCGGGGCCGCCGCCGGTTGTACCAGGGCGCGATGATGGCGTTGATCGCGGCAGCCCCCATCGTCACCCATCCGGCCCCGGTGGCCAGTGCCGCCAGAACCAGGTGCCAGGGCGACGCTGCCAGCGCCCAGCCGAGCAGTCCTGTGGCCAGCAGGACCGCACCCCCGGTGGTGATGACAGGCAGGTTGAACCTGCGATAGAGACGCGGCAGGTTCGCGACGATAACCGCGCCGACAAGGAAATGCAGGGTGACAGCAGCAGACACCCAGACCAGTGGCCATCCCGTGCGTTCAGTGACCGCATGAAGAAAGACGGGGGGACCGTAAAACCCTGTTCCCCAGCCCAGAATGGCGAGGATGAATGCCGAGAGGACGACCCGGCGGCCGAAGAAAGATGTCATGATGCTGGCTCCTGTTTGCGAGAGCCCTGTGATAGTCTGTCGCGGATGTGAATGCTTCGGCCTGCACCGAAACATCGCTTTCGGCGGCGGGCTACAACAACCCCTGTGATGCCTCGGGCACCAGACAATTCAGGAGGACCGGGAAAATGTCCATGACCACCAATCGAATTGCCGAAATCGGCATGATGGTCGGCGATCCGGCACGGGCGTCGATTCTGGCGGCGCTGATGGACGGGCGGGCGCTGACCGCCGGTGAACTGGCGACGGTCGCCGGGGTGACGGCCCAGACCACCAGCGGTCATCTGTCGCGCCTGACACAAACCGGGTTACTGGCGATGGAGAAGCAGGGTCGCCACCGGTATTTCCGCCTCGCCGGACCGGATATTGCCCGGATGCTGGAAGGAATCATGCAGATCGCCTCGTCAGATATACCGGCAAAGGCCCGGAAACTGTCGACCGGACCGCGCGACGCTTCGATGCGCCGGGCGCGAACCTGCTACGACCATTTCGCGGGAAAGCTGGGGGTGGCGATTGCAACCGGTCTGGTCGGGCTGGGATATGTTGAATTTGACGGTGAGTCCGGAATCGTGACCGAAGGCGGGTTAGAGGCGCTGGCCGGTATGGGGATCGAGCTTTCGGGGCAGGTGATGACCAAGAAAGGTGCCCGCCCGGTCTGCCGTCCCTGTCTGGACTGGAGCGAGCGGGTGCCGCATGTCGCCGGGCGTCTGGGGGCTGTTATCTGCCGTCACTATTTCGATCAGGGCTATGTCCGGCGGCTGAACAACAGCCGCGCGCTGGAAATCACGCCGCCTGGTCAGCAGGCGTTACGCCGGATGTTCAATATCCCGGCGATCTGAACCTGATGGGGTTTGCCTCAGTCGAACAGGGCGTCGATTTCATCCTGACTGATGCCCTTGCCCTCAAGCTGCGGCCCGCTGAGCAGGGAGGCGTCCGGATCATCGGGGCGGAAATTGATCTCGGTTGAGGGGGCAATCTTGGCGAAATCTTCCTCGCCCCAGATCGCGATCATCGCCTGGATACGTTCCTCGACGAATTTCATGCCGTTGACGACCTTGTTGATGCGCTGTCCGGTAATGTCCTGAAAATTGCAGGCTTCGAACACTTTCATGCTCTGTTCGGCCAGCTGTTCGCCAAGCTGGTTGACGAAAGTGTCGTCACTGGACCGCAGCTGTTCGGCAACATTGTCGATGGTTTCGGCTGCCTCAAGGATGGTGTTCGTTGCATCTTCCGTGGCCTGAACCACGGCATCCAGCTCGTCGGTGACAGCGGAGATCTGGTCCTTGTCCGCATTCGGACTGCGCAGGGCGGCGATTTCCCGCTTGGTCTGCTGAATCGCGTGGGCCAGCGCCTTGACCTCGGTTTTCAGCGTCATGATCTCTTCGTCGGTGGGATCTTCCGGTTGGGAATCTGTTTCTGCCGGGCTGTTTGCCACGGTGTTTCCGTTGTCCCCGCCGCCTTGCTGCATCGCCTGTATATCGTTGCGCAGCGCAAGAATCAGGGTCTTCAGTTCCGAGATTTCATCACTTCCCGGAGCGCTGCCGCTATGCTTTGTGACCAGAGAGCCCTGCGCCCTTGCGCGTCGTTCTGCGGTGTACATAAACTCTGATCCCATATTTCAGACATCGATGACCGGACACAGGAAGACCTGCGAACCGGAACAAGTTAACATCCGTTCCGGCCCATGGGTATCCGCATCATCCACAATAGCATTCTGCAATCAGGGCAGATCAAACAGCAGCAGATCCGTCTGACCGGATGCCGTGATGTTGATTTTCTCAACATCTTCAATGGCCATCCCGGCCCGGCTGGTCACCGTCCGGCCATTGACCGTGATGTCCGCCTGTGACGGAACCAGATAGGCCCGGCGGGCTTTCGCGAGTCTGTGCGAAACCGATGCGCCCTCGGCCAGATCGACACCGTAGAGGGTGGCGTCCTGATGAATGCGCAGGACATCATCATCCTTGCCGAACTGCGGCTCACCTGATGCCAGTGCTGTAAATTTGCCGTTCTTCGAGCCTTTCGGAAACGGTTTGGCTTCCCAGCGTGGCGGCAGCCCGGCCTTGTCCGGCGTGACCCATATCTGGAACAGCAGGGTTTCCTCCTCCTCCAGATTGAACTCCGCATGCATGATCCCGGTTCCCGCACTCATCACCTGAATATCGCCGGCGCCGGTCCGTCCGACATTGCCGAGATGGTCCTTGTGGGTGATCGCGCCCCGGCGGACATAGGTGATGATCTCCATATCGCGATGACCATGCATGTCAAAGCCGGTGCCGGGCTGGATCGTGTCATCGTTCCAGACCCGCAACGGGCCGAATGACATGCGCCGGGGGTCATGATATTCCCCGAAGCTGAAATGATGCGTGGCATTCAGCCAGCCGTTCTGAAACTTCCCCAGCCCGTCAAATGGTCTTACATCCAGCATCATGTCCTCCTAAACCGGGATCCGGTTCCGGTTATGTGGTTGTGTCAGGTCGATGGCAGGCCCCTTCGGCACAATGCCGGTCGGGTTCACGGTTTCGTGGCTGCCATAGTAGTGTTTCTTGATCGTCTCGAAATCGATGGTGGCGGCGATCCCCGGCTGCTGGGCGAGCTCCAGCATGTAGTTCCAGAGATTGTCGTATTCCCGCAGCTTCTGCCGGTTGCATTTGAAATGGTTGTGATAGACCGGGTCGAAGCGGATCAGGGTGGTGAACAGCCGCCAGTCTGCCTCGGTGATCCGGTCACCGGCAATATAGCGGCGCTGGTCCAGCAGGCCCTCCAGCCAGTCCAGACTGTCGAACAGCGCATCGAAGGCGTCTTCATAGGCTTCCTGTGTTGTGGCGAAGCCGCTTTTGTAGACGCCGTTATTGACCGTGTTATAGACCCGTTCGTTGATCGCATCGATTTCCGCCCGCAGGTCTTCCGGATAATATTCCGGTGCTCCCCGCCAGCCATCGAGCATGCGGATCAGTTCCGCCGACTCGTTATTGACGATGGTGCCCTGCTTGCGGTCCCACAGAACCGGCACGGTCACCCGTCCTGTGTAATCCGGCTTTGCGGCGGTATAGACCTCATGCAGGCGGCGGGCACCATGCAGCGGATCTTCTCCTTCGCTCAGGGTCCAGCCTTCGGCCAGCATCAGTGCGTCAACCTTCGACAGGCTGATATCGTTCGTCAGTCCCTTCAGCTGCCGCATGATCAGCACCCGGTGTGCCCAGGGACAGGCCATGGAGACATAGAGGTGATAGCGTCCGGCTTCCGGCTCGAACCCCGGATCACCGATCCGGTTGCGGAAGGCGGATTCCGAGCGGACAAACTTGCCGCCGGTCTTCTTCGTATCGTACCAGACATCCTGCCAGACGCCGTTCACCAGCTGTCCCATGGTTCTCACTCCTGTTGTTCAGTCCCGGCCTCAGGCCGTCAGTTTAGCGGCTATCGAGGCGACATGCCTGCCCTGGAACCGCGCCATCGCCAGTTCGGTTTCTGACGGCTGGCGGCTGCCGTCCGGGCCGGCGATTGTCGCTGCGCCGAGGGGGGAGCCGCCCCGGACTTCACTGATATCCGTTGTCTCCGGAATGGCGTAGGGCAGACCGACGACGACAAAGCCGTGATGGAACAGGGTTGTGTGGAACGACTGGATGGTCGTCTCGTTACCGCCGCCGGTGCCGGTGGAGGTGAAGACGCTGCCGACCTTCCCGATCAGCTTGCCGGCAGCCCACAGACCGCCGGTCTGGTCGAGGAAATTGCGCATCTGCGAAGCCATGTTGCCGAACCGGGTGGGTGTGCCGAAGATGACCGCATCATAATTTTCCAGCTCGGCGGGGGTGGCGATATCCGCTTTCTGGTCGAGCTTGAAATGCGCCTTCTTCGCGGCTTCTTCCGGCACCAGTTCCGGAACGCGTCTGATGTCGACGGTGACACCGTCAACTGCGGCGGCCCCCTCTGCGATGGCTGAGGCCATGGTTTCGATATGGCCGTAACTTGAATAATAAAGCACCAGTACCCTGGTCATGCCCGTCTCCTGTGAGAGCTGTTTCGGTTGTGGCTCATATGTAATTGATTGCTCTGAAGACGATAACCCGTCATTTCTTCATTATATTGTTTCCTGAGGTAAACAATGAGCGAGCGACTGCAGGGTATCGAGGTGTTTGTCGAGGTGGTGCGGGCGGGCAGTTTTACCGCTGCGGCGGACCGGCTTGGCCTGTCGAAATCCGCCGCCAGCAAACAGATCACGGCACTGGAGGACCGGCTGGGGGCGCGGCTGCTCAACCGGACCACGCGACGGCTCAGCCTGACGGAGGTTGGCCGCGCCTATTATGACCGCTGTGCCGCCGTGCTCGACGATATTCTGGTCGCTGAACAGGCCGTGACTGATCTGTCGGATACCCCGCGCGGGACACTGCGCCTGAATGCGCCGATGTCTTTTGGCAACCGCTATCTGGCCCCGGCAGTGGCAGAGTTTCAGGGGCTTCACCCGGACTTGCGGGTTGATGTTACCCTGAATGACCGGCGGGTTGATGTGGTTGATGAAGGCTATGATCTGGCAATCCGGATTGCCGACCTGCCGGATTCCAGCCTGATCGCCCGACGGCTGGCGACCTGTCGGCGGGTAACCTGCGCCAGCCCGGAATATCTTGTTCATTGCGGCCGCCCGAACCGGCCGGAGGAACTGGCCCATCACCGGATGCTGAGCTACAGCTATATTTCAAACCCGCGTGAATTCCGCTTCCAGGAGGCCGGCCAGCCGCTGACGGTGACCACGGACCCGGTCGTCACCGCCAACAACGGCGATTTCCTCACCAGCATCGCCACTGCCGGTCTTGGCATTCTGCTGACCCCGTCCTTCATCGTCGGCGATGCCATCCGTGCCGGACGGCTGGTCCCCATCCTGCAGGATTTCGAGGCCGATCCGATAGCGATCTATGCCATCTACCCGCATTCCCGCCACCTCTCCGCCAAGGTCCGCCTCTTCATCGACCACCTCGCCCACCGCTTCAAAGACCCCCCGCCCTGGGACGACGGGGTCGGGTAGAGGTGAACGCCGGAGTCTACCTTCCCTCCCGTCGCCAGGCCCAGAGCAGCAGGCCGAGGAGGATGACGAGGGCGGCAAGGGGCGGGGCGGCGGGGGTCTGGGTGATGCCGGTGATGACATAGTCTTCATTGCGCAACACGCCGAGGAAGCCGTCGCCGGAGCGGTTGGCGTCTTTACGGATGCGGCGGATGGTGGGAGCCGGATCGTCGGTCAGCCAGCGATAGCCACCACCGGAAGCGGCCATCACCGGGGCCAGTGGTTCAGGTGAAGTGCGGACATCGAAGAACTCCACCGGATTGATATCACCAACCGCAAACAGCCGGTCGAGCGGGCCGTCGGTCAGCCGGTAGAGACCGGGTTCCGCAGCCGCAATGGTGATGGTGGCGATACCGTTGCGGTTCGGCTGCAGGTCCAGCATTTCGGTGCTGCCGTCCGGACGGGTCAGCTGAACCTGTGCCGGGCCCGGGGTCAGTGAACGCCGCTCGATCCGCAGGTTCTGGCCCTCGGGCCGGGCGGACAGGTTGTTTTCTTCCAGCTCCGGCTCTTTCATCAGCCAGTGTGCAACGCGGCGGAGCAGTTCGGAGGCGGGACCGCCGCCTTCATAGCCACGTGACCAGAGCCAGATATGATCGCTGAGCAGCAGGGCCACCCGGCCCCCGGCGGTTTGCGACGGGTCAGGCGTCGAGACATCGCCGCTTTCCGGACGGCTCAGCATCAGCATCGGGCCGGACGGGCCGGACATCAGCACCTCGCCGTCGCGGGCGGTTGCCTCGATCTGCCGGAACCAGCGGCCCCATCGCGGCATGTCCGTAATATCGGCAGCGCCCAGCAGGTCGGCGGTGACCGGATGGCGGGCCCCGGTTTCCGTCACCCGCGCCTTGAACCCGGATTCCGTCACATTGCCGGTCGGTTCAGCCGGCAGCACATCGCCGAGCGGAGTTCTGGCCAGCGACATATTGCCCGCATATTCCGGCCCGACTGCCATCAGCAATGCGCCGCCATTGCGGACATACTGCGCGATGTTGCCGAGATAGAGTGGCGGCAGCACGCCGCGCCGCCGGTAGCGGTCGAAGATGACCAGATCGAATTCGTCCAGCTTCACCTCGAACAGCTCCCGGATCGGGAAGGCGATCAGGGCCAGCTCGCGCAGCGGTGTGCGGTCGGCTTTTTCAGGCGGGCGCAGGATGGTGAAATGGACCAGATCAACGGCGGGATCGCTCTTCAGCAGGTTCCGCCAGGTGCGTTCACCGGGATGCGGTTCGCCGGAGATCAGCAGGACCCGCAGCCGGTCACGCACGCCGTTGACAGGCAGCACCGCACGGTTGTTGCGCAGGGTCAGCTCGTTGGGCAGGGCGGTTGCCTCAAACTCGAAGATATTCTCGCCGGCATGGTCGATCTGCAGCGGCAGGACAAGGGTCTCACCGGTGGCGGCGGGAAGGTTGTTGATGACCTGTCCGTCCCGGCGGACGATCACCTGTGCGGCGGCACCGGTTGCCCCGCCAAGATCCTCGACTTTCAGGGAAACACTGACTTCCTTGCCGACCAGTCCGAAATTCGGTGCCTGTTCGACAACCAGTCGCCGGTCGAGACCACGGCGCTCGCCGGTCAGCAGAACATGCACCGGGCTGCCGGCACGGTCGTCCGGATCCGGCAGGCCATGGACCTGTCCGTCGGTGATGATGAAGGTGGCGCCTAACCGGCCATCGGACAGGCCGGAGATGGCCCGGTCCGCGGCTTCAAACAGATGGGTGCCGTCGGCCCTGTCGGAGCGACCGTCGGTGCGGACGACACGGACATCAAGGTCGCGGAACTTCGCGAGGGTCTCGGTCAGGTTCGCAAGGGCCGCCTCTGTGCGTTCGGGGCGATCCCGCAGCTTCTGGCTCGGAGAGTCATCGACGACAATCAGCGCCACATCGGCAATCGGCTGCCGGCTTTCATTGACAAATTGCGGGTTGGCGAGGGCAACCAGCACCGCCGCCATTGCCGCCAGCCGGAGGATGGCACCGGGCGCGCTGCGCCAGATGGCATAGATCGCCAGAACCAGTGTTACCGCCGCAATCGACCAGATCCAGAGCGGGTCGACAAGCGGCGCCAGAATGAGACCGGACAGGGTGCCGCTCATTGCCCGAGCCTTTCCATAATTGCCGGAACATGAACCTGATCGGCCTTATAGTTGCCGGTCAGCGCATACATCACCAGATTGACGCCGAACCGGTAGGCCATCTCGCGCTGGACATCGCCGCCGGGTGTGACCGCATAGAGCGGTCGTCCCGCATCGTCGGTGGCCCAGGCAGAGCCCCAGTCATTGACGCCGATCACCACCGAGGACACCCCGTCATTGTCGGCGGATGCATCCCGCTCGACCCAGACCTGGTTATCGGCCCAGCGGCCGGGGAAGTCGTTCAGCAGATAAAACGAGCGGGTGAGAACATGATCCTCACCGGCGGGCGCAAGCGGCGGCACATTCAGCCCGCGCAGCAACTGGGCCAGCGAGGCCCCGCCAAGGCCGTCCCCCAGCGCCTGATCGATCAGCAGCAGCCCGCCATTCTTCAGAAAGTCATTCAGCTTGCTGACGGCAAAGTCGCTCATCGCCTGCTGTTGCCGGTCGATGCGCCAGTAGATCAGCGGATAAAAGCTCAGATCATCACGTTCCGGACTGACCAGCACAGGCTCGCCAAGATCGGTGGCCGAGCGGCGATTGAGGGCCTGCGTCAGGCCGTAAAGGCCGGCCCGTGCAACCTCGTTGGAGGCGGGAACGCCGGTATCCATGGCGGCGAGGCGAGTCTGCAGGGCGGCCTCCATCGCGGCGCGATCGTCACTTCTTGCGGTCTGCGCCTGTGCGTCGGGCGCGGCGGCTGCGCTGAACAGCATCAGGGCCAGTGCGCCGGTCAGCGCCGGGCGCAACAATCCGCGCAGGCCAAGTGCAATAACGAAATCCGCCAGCAACAGTAATGCGGCGGCAAGCAGCAGCCAGGGCTTGATATCGATTTCATCATTCCCGGCATAGCTCTCGGTCGTGACCCCGGCGGGCAGGTCAGTAATGGGCCCGAAACTGCCCTCTGCGGTGCCGATATTCAGGGCAAGGGTTGCGCCGTCAGCGCCATACAGGCCCGGCGGATGACGCGGGCCGGCCACGGGAGTTGCTGTGCCGCCGGCTTCGATGGCGGTGGCGGTTACGGTCGGCGGCCCCAGAATGCCAAAGCCGTCGAGGCTGGCCAGTGGCGGCAGGGTTGCCCGGCCGGTATCCGACAGCACACCCCGGCTTTCCGAGACAATGCGCCGCAACATGTCAACAAACAGACCGGAAAGCGGCAGGTCTGACCATTCGGAATTCGAGGTGACATGGAACAGAACCAGCAGTCCCTCATCCCGGCGCTCTGCCGTGACCAGCGGGGTGCCGTCGACCAGCGTGGCCCAGGTCCGGTTCGGCAGGTCGAGCGACGGTTCAGCCAGAACCTGGCGGCGGATCTGCACATCAGGCGGGATCGGCAGGCCGGCAAAGGGGCTGTCTGCCGGGAAGGGGGCGAGGCCGGTTGGCCGCGACCATGACATCGTCCCGCCAAGCGAGCGACCACCGGACCGCAGGGTGACCGGCAGCAGACTGTCGGGTTGTCGTGCCAGTGCCGGTCCGGCGAAACGGACCATCACACCGCCGGCCCGCAACCAGCTGTCGAGGGCGGCCTGGTCGGTTTCCGTCAGTCCGGCATAATCGGGCAGGATCAGGACCGACAGCTTGCTGTCGATCAGTTCCTGATAATCGCCTTCGCGAATTTCTGAAAACGGGTCCAGTGCCTTGCGCAGGTAATAGCGTGCGCCGAGCAGCGGCTGGGTATCGGTCGCGGATGTGGCAATCAGCCCGACGGGGCGGCGGCGCCAGCGGTCATCAGTCAGTGCAACCGATCCGGCACCGGCCCGGTTCTGGATTTCCAGCCGGGCGATCCGGTTACGCAAGTCTGTCGGCAGGCTGAAGGCGGCGCTGGTCTCGTTCTCGCCATCGACAAAGGTCAGGCTTTGCAGGCCCAGCCCCTTCCCGTCGGCGTCTACGGCACGCACGACCACCGTTGCCTCGCCGTCCGTTATGGTGCGTCGGACAGTCAGGGTTATCTCGGCACCTTCAAGCGACGGTGGCAGCAGCATCAGCGGCCCCAGGCTCTCGTCATCAGCCAGCAGGCGGAGCGAGCCGGCACGTTGCAGTCTTTCGGCGAAGCTGCGGTCATCATCCTGACCGACACCGTCGGCGATCCAGACGATATTTGCCGAACCGTCAATGTTCAGCGTGTCGAGCCGCCCGGTAATGGCGGAGCGTTCGCCGCTCCACGGAAAGGGTTTCAGGCCGCCGACAATACGGTGGGCCTCGGCGGCGGTTGTCAGACCGGTTGCGGCGGCGCTGGGGGGCACTGCCGGATCGGTGATCGCAGGCAGCACGGCAACCGGGCGGCTGGTCCGGGCGGCCTCGTCAATCAGGCCCTGCATGGTCCTGACCTTGGCAGCCCAGTCGGTCGCCGACGCCCAGCCATTGTCGACAGCCAGGATCAGGGGACCGCTGCCGGGCAGCCGGTTTGCCATATTCCAGATGGGATGGGCAATGCCCAGAATCAGGAGTGCGGCCACCAGCATGCGCAGCAACAGCAGCCAGAGCGGCGTATGTGCCGGCGTTTCTTCCCTGGCCAGCAATCCGGCAAGCAGACGCAAGGGGGGAAAGTCGACCCGTTGCGGTGCCGGCGGCACGGCACGCAGCAGCCACCACAGCAGGGGCAGGGTAATCAGGGCCGCAAGTGCCAGCGGCGCAGCAAATGACAGGGCGCCCAGATTCAGCATTCACGGATCTCCGGGAAGGAATGTTGACGCCGGTTCATCGCGGCGACCTTTGTCCAAGGCGGACGAACAGGGCCATCAGGGCGGACTCAGGCGAATGGTCAGTGCGATGCAGGCCAAAGCCCCAGCCGCAGCTGTCGCAGATTGCCTGCAATCCGGCGCGATGTTGCTGCAGGCGTTCCCGGTAGGCCTGGCGCAGGGTTTCGGCCCGGCCGACAAGCTGGCTGGCCTCCCCTTCCAGCCCGTTGAACTGTACCCGTCCGGCGAAGGGCCAGGCGTCTTCGACCGGATCGCTGATCTGCATCAGATGGCCGTCGACACCCTGCGCCGACAGGCCGCGAACGGCGGCGGCGGTCTGTTCCAGCGGATCGAGAAAGTCGCCGAACATGACAACCCGGGAATGCCGCGGCAGGTTGGCGCGCGCCGGAATGCCGGTACTGGTCGCCGCCTGTTTCGTCAGTCCGGTAGCGAGGCGCATCAGGGCGACCCTGCCGGTTGCCGGGCGCTCATTACCGTCGAGCCGGGCGACCCGTTCGCCGGCACGGACCATCAGCCCGGCCAGCGCCACGCAGAGCAATTCGGCCCGGTCCCGTTTGGTCGGCAGGTCGCGACCGGAACTGTAGGACATTGACGGCGAGGCATCGCGCCAGAGCCAGACAGACTGTGCCGCCTCCCATTCATATTCCCGGACAAAGACATGATCGCGTTTGGCAGACTGCCGCCAGTCGATAGAGGCGGGTGTGTCGCCGGGCTGGTACTGCCGGAACTGCCAGAAGGTCTCGCCGGTGCCGACACGCCGGCGGCCATGCACGCCCTGCGCAACCGTATGGGCAACCCGGTCGGCCCGCACCAGCAGCGGCGGCAGGCCGGCAGCGGCAACCTCCGCCCGGCCCTCAAGGCTGCGTGTCATGGTCAGGTCAGATGACAACGGCGCAAAGCTTTCGGATGATGTCGCTGATATTCACCCCGTCCGCCCTTGCAGCGAAATTCAGTGCCATGCGGTGACGCAGAACCGGCTCGGCAATGGCGATGACATCATCAACCGACGGGGCAAGCCGCCCCTGCATGACGGCGCGGGCGCGGGCACACAGCATAAAGGCCTGGCTGGCGCGGGGTCCGGGCCCCCAGGAAACATTGGCTGCGACATCCGGCAGATCGGTTTCTTCCGGCCGTCCGGCGCGAACCAGTTTCAGGATTGCCTCGACCACCGCATCGCCGACCGGTACATGACGGACCAGCTTCTGTGCAGCCAGCAGCTCCTTTGCAGACAGCACCTTGCGGGCAACCTGATTTTCGGCCCCGGTGGTCTTCGCCAGCACCATTTTTTCTGATTTGTGGTCAGGATAACCGACGTTGATCTGGATCAGGAAGCGGTCAAGCTGGGCTTCCGGCAGCGG
>JAVJTE010000028.1:0-8192 GCA_040219025.1 Rhodospirillales bacterium
GTTGCAACGGACCCATCGGATGGTTGGCACCAAGCCGCATGGCCGTGTCGATGGCTTCAACCGATCCGACGCCTTCATACAGCGTATAGACCGCCTCATTGATCATCGGCAGCAGGATGCGGTTGACGATGAACGCCGGGAAATCTTCGGAAACGGCGACCTGCTTGCCAAGGTCATCAGTCAGCTTGCGCACCGCATTGAAGGTCTCGTCTTCCGTCGCAATGCCGCGGATCAGTTCGACCAGCTTCATCAGCGGCACCGGGTTCATGAAATGCATGCCCATGAACCGGCCCGGACGATCTGTACCTGCCGCCAGCCGGGTGATCGAAATCGACGAGGTATTCGTCGCGATCATCGCTTCCGGTTTCAGGTAGGGGCAGAGATTCTTGAAAATCGACCGTTTGATCGACTCGTCTTCCGTTGCCGCTTCGATAACCAGATCCGTCTCGGCAAAGATATCGTAGGAGGTGCTGGTGCTGAAACGCTTCATACCGGCGTCACGCTCGCTCTGGGTAATCAGACCCTTGGCAACCTGACGGTCCATGTTACGGCCGATCCGCTCAATCGCCTTCTCCAGAATTTCGTCCGAGAGATCGACAATCGCGACATTATGACCGCCGAGAGCACAGACATGTGCGATACCGTTACCCATGGCACCGGCACCGATCACGCCGACGGTCTGTAATTTGGTCATTTCAGATAACTGCCTTGCTGGTTGATCAAGCATTCTTCAGTGCCGCCTCTAGTTCGGGAACTGCGTTGAAAAGGTCTGCGACAAGGCCATAGTCGGCAACCTGGAAAATAGGTGCTTCCTCGTCCTTGTTGATGGCCACGATAACCTTGGAATCCTTCATCCCCGCGAGATGCTGGATGGCCCCGGAAATACCGACAGCGATATACAGCTCCGGCGCGACGATCTTGCCGGTCTGGCCGACCTGATAATCGTTCGGCACGAAACCCGCATCGACGGCCGCCCGCGAGGCACCGACAGCGGCACCAAGCAGGTCTGCAATCTTCTCCAGCATCACGAAGTTATCGCCGGACTGCATGCCGCGACCGCCGGAGATGATGATCTTGGCACTGGTCAGTTCAGGACGCTCGGAACTGGAAAGCTCCGCACCGACATGAGTTGAAAGGCCGGTGCTGTCTGTCGCGTCGACGGTTTCGACGGAGGCCGAACCACCCTCGGCAGCAACCGCATCAAAGCCGGTCGTCCGCACGGTGATGATCTTGATGCTGTCTGCGCTCTGCACCGTTGCCAGCGCATTGCCGGCGTAGATCGGGCGAATAAACGTATCCTCGCTCTCGACACCGGAGATGTCGGAAATCTGCGCCACGTCGAGCAGGGCGGCAACACGCGGCATGATATTCTTGCCGGATGTGGTCGCCGGGGCCAGCAGATGGCTGTAATCACCGGCCAGCTTGACCAGCAGTCCGGCGGTATCTTCCGCCAGACGGTTGCCGTAGATCTCGTTGTCAGCCAGCAGTACCTTCGACACACCCTCGACCTTCGCCGCAGCGTCCGCCACAGCCTGACAGGACGAGCCTGCAACCAGCAGGGTGATGTCCGATCCGATTGCCTTGGCCGCACCAACCGCGTTGAGGGTGGCGGGTTTCAGTTCCGAGTTATCATGCTCGGCCAGTACCAGAATAGCCATCAGATCACCTTCGCTTCGTTCTTCAGCTTGTCGACCAGTTCGGCGACGCTTTCCACCATGACACCGGCTTCACGTTTCGGCGGCTCGACAACCTTGAGGGTTTTCAGCCGGGGCGTAATATCAACGCCCAGATCGTCCGGGGTCATGCTGTCGATCGGCTTCTTCTTCGCCTTCATGATGTTCGGCAGCGACGCATAACGCGGCTCGTTCAGGCGCAGGTCGGTCGTGACGATGGCCGGCAGTTTGAGGACGATACTTTCCAGACCGCCGTCAACTTCGCGGGTAACATTCAGCTTGTCGCCGTCAACCGTGATCTTGGATGCGAAAGTTCCCTGCGCCCAGCCCAGCAGCGCGGACAGCATCTGTCCGGTCTGGTTGCTGTCATCGTCAATCGCCTGCTTGCCGAGGATAACCAGACCCGGCTCCTCCTTCTCGACGATCGCCTTGAAGATCTTGGCGACTGACAGCGGCTGCACTTCGTCATCGGTCTGAACCAGAATGCCGCGGTCCGCCCCCATGGCCAGCGCCGTCCGGATGGTTTCCTGCGACTGCTGCGGGCCAACGGAAAGCGCGATGATCTCGGTCGCTATGCCGGCCTCTTTCAGGCGGACAGCTTCCTCGACAGCGATTTCATCAAACGGGTTCATGGACATCTTGACGTTGGCCGTTTCGACCCCCGACTGGTCCGCTTTGACGCGTATCTTGACGTTATAGTCGATGACGCGCTTGACTGCGACGAGTACCTTCATTGCTTACCTGACGACCCTCTCATGAGATTGGCGTTGATGGGGTCGACGCGCCGGAATTCAGCGCAATGAGGCCCCCACCTCTTGGTTTGTGCAGTGCACACTATGCCGTCGTTAAATCGATGTCAATTTCACGACGGCGGCTCGTTAGCGGGCATACTGCACCCGCTCAGCGGTTCGCTCCGGGCTGCCAGAGAACATCGCTGTGACCGTTGTCATTTGCGACCCGGGCCAGCACGAACAAATGGTCCGACAGACGGTTTACATAACGGATGACATCCGGGTTGATCTGCTCGATTGCGGCAAGTTCTGTCATGATCCGCTCGGCCCGGCGCACGACCGTGCGGGCCAGATGCAGATGCGCCGCCAGCGGCGTGCCACCCGGCAGGATAAATGACTTCAGCGGTGCCAGGTCGCCGTTCATGGCATCGATCTCCTGTTCCAGCCGCGCCACCTGTTCCGGTGTTATACGGAGCGCACCCTCAGCCTTGCGACCATCTTCCGGCGTACAGAGATCAGCCCCGAGATCGAACAGATCGTTCTGGATGCGGCCCAGCATTGCATCAGCCTCACCATTGCTGTGCAGGCGCGCCATGCCGATGACACCATTCGCCTCGTCACTGGTACCGTAGGCTGCAACCCGCAGGCTGTGTTTATCGACGCGTTTGCCGTCACCCAGCGATGTCTGTCCGGCATCACCGCCACGGGTATAGATCTTGTCGAGCGTTACCATTGAATATCTCAGTCCATCGAAAGAAGGGCCAGCAGTGCCATCAGCATGATGGTGACGAACTGAAAGATGACGCGCAGCTGCATCATCTTGTTGGACCGCCGACCATCCGTATGGCCTGACCGGGTAAAGGTGAAGATACCGAACATCAGCACGGCCACCGTGGCAAACCCGCCAATCATCACCAGATAAGGAAAGAATGAGTTCATCCTTCGAATATGGACCCGATCATCGGGAGTTCCACCGGAAATTTACCGGCAGCGCCAATTCTTGCCCGTAGATACCTCCTCTGAAGAAGGGATGGAGTTGCGGGAAGCGGAGATGACCATCACGCATCTGTTGCAATATCCCGCTCACCAGCGACAATTCCGTTACAATCATCATATTCCGGACCTCATTTCATGACCGACCTTCCCACGCCCCAGCAAATCCGCGACCTGTTTACACGGGAAAGTCTCTGGCAGTCCTACCTTGATGTCGAAGCTGCCATGTCGCTGGAACAGGGCGTGATCGGCATGATTCCGGTGGCCGCCGGTGAAGAAATCGCCGCAAAGGCAAATCTCGACATCATTCCGGCTCCGAAGCTTGCCGCTGATATCGCCATCACCCGCGCGCCCGTCGCCTCGATTGCCCGGCTGCTCTCCGCCGCCTGCTCGCCGGAAGCCGCCGGCTATGTCCACTGGGGCGGCACCACGCAGAATATCAGCCAGACCGGGCGTACCCTGCTGATGAAACGCGCCCATGCCTCCCTGATGGACCGGCTGGACCGTGTGATGGCACATCTTTGCCGGATGGCGGAGGACACCGCCGACATGCCGGCCGTCAGCCGCACCAACCACCGCCAGGCCCTGCCCGTCACCATGGGCTACAAACTGGCCATCGCCATCGAGGAGCTGCAGCGCCATCAGGAGCGATTTGCCGAGGTCACGAAACGCACCTTCACCAGTCAGATGGGCGGCGCGGTCGGTGCCATGCATGCCTGGGGAAAGGACGGCCCGGCGCTGAACGAGGCGGTCTCGAAACGTCTCGGCCTCGGTCATCTGCATATCCCGGCCCGGTCTGCCATCGACCATATCAGCGAATATGTGCTGTTGCTTGCCCTGTTCGGCACCTCCGTCGGACGCATCGTCAGCGAATTCTATCTGATGATGGGCGATGAATATGGTGAGGTTATCGAAGATCTGGGCGCGGATGTCATCGGCTCGTCGACCATGCCGCACAAGGTAAACTCCAAACTGGCGGTGAAGATCATCGCCGATGCGGCCCGCCTGCGCGGCTTCGTGCCCGCCGCCTTCGAGGCCATGCAGCCGAAGAACGAGAGCGACAGCGCCACCAACCATCTGATGTATGACTGCACGTCCGGCCCTGTATCGCTCGCCTATGACATGCTGACCGATCTGGAGGCCCTGCTCCCCGCACTGCGTCTTGTGCCGGACGCCATGCAGAAGAACCTTAACCTGACGGGCGGACTGATCGCTGCCGAAAACGTCATGATGACGCTCGCCCCGAAACTGGGCCGCACCCACGCGCATGATCTGGTGCATCACGCCGCCGCCCTGGCCGTGGCACAATCCATCCCCTTCATCGACGCCCTGATGGCGGACGCAGAAATCGCCGGTGCCATCGACCGCGCCGGACTGGAGACTGCACTGGATGCCGGAAACTATACGGGACTGAGTGCCAAGATGGCCCGGGAGACGGTCGCCGCTTGCCGGAACGTATAACTCCTCCTGTCTATGTCATCCTGAACTCGTTTCAGGATCTAAACTGCTACGGAACCAGATGGATCCCAAATCGAGTTTGGGATGACATAACGGATGGTCAGTTCCGCCGACTCAACAATCCCCGCGCAATCACATGGGCCTGAATTTCCGCCGCGCCTTCGAAGATGTTGAGGATGCGGGCGTCGCAGATGACGCGGCTGATCGGATATTCCAGCGCATAGCCGTTGCCGCCGTGGATTTGCAGGGCGTTGTCGGCGTTCGACCAGGCGACGCGGGCACCCAGCAGCTTGGCCATGCCGGCTTCGACATCGCAGCGGCGGTCTGAATCCTTCTCGCGGGCTGAGTGATAGGTGAGCTGGCGGGCGATCATGGTCTCCACCGCCATCCAGGCGATCTTGCCGTGAACCCGGGGGAAACCGTAGATCGGCTTGCCGAACTGCACCCGGTCCTGCGCGTAGGCCATGCCCAGTTCCATGGCGTTCTGCGCCACCCCGACGGCGCGGGCAGCGGTCTGGATGCGGGCGCTCTCGAATGTCGCCATCAGCTGTTTGAAGCCCTGCCCTTCCTCGCCGCCGAGCAACTGGCCGGCGGGGACATCAAAGCCGTCGAAGCCCAGTTCATATTCCTTCATGCCGCGATAGCCGAGCACTTCGATCTCGCCGCCGGTCATGCCGTCCGCCGGGAACGGGTTGTCCGCCGTGCCCCGCGGCTTCTCCGCCAGAAACATCGACAGGCCCTTGTAGCCGGGCTGATCCGGGTTGGTCCGGGCCAGCAGGGTCATCATGTCGGTGCGGGCGGCGTGGGTGATCCAGGTCTTGTTGCCGGTAATTCTGTAGCTGTCACCATCCCGAACTGCGCGGGTACGCAATGAACCGAGATCAGAACCGGTATTGGGTTCTGTGAAAACCGCCGTCGGCAGAATTTCGCCAGAGGCGATTTTCGGCAGATAATGTGTTTTCTGGTCGTCTGTGCCGCCAAGGCGAATCAGTTCTGCGGCAATTTCGGAGCGGGTGCCGAGCGAACCGACACCGATATAGGCGCGGCTGAGTTCTTCCGTCACCACGCACATCGCCATCTTGCCCATGCCGAGACCGCCCCATTCCTCCGGCACGGTCAGGCCAAAGACACCGAGTTCGGCCATCTCATTGACGACCTCAATCGGGATCAGTTCATCCCGCAGATGCCAGCCATGGGCAAAGGGTGTCACCTTGTCTTCACAGAAACGGCGGAACTGGTCCTGCACCATGCCCAGCATGTCGTCATCGAAACCGGGATTTCCAAAGTCGCCATCGGCGATGAGCTCCGCAATCCGGGCCCGTACCGGGGGCGTATTACCTGTCGCCTGCAACCGGCGCACATCCTCGCTGAGGAAGGCCGCTACCGCCTCCGCCGGCACTCCCATATCCGCCGGGCGCAGAACTTCGCCCTGACTGAGCGAAAGCCCGCCGGCGAGCTGGTCGAGATATTCACCGTAAGCCGCCCGCAGGATCAGTTGCTCCAGCTCCCGGAAATTACCTGCATCCTGCAGCCGCTCGCCCCAGGCCAGCATCTGCCGCAGGCCCTCGACATAGGTTGTGGTCCAGGACAGGCCATGGGCCGCAAACTGCTCGCGCTCGAAGGCGGCGTTATCAACCTTGCCATCCCGGCTGACCAGCCCGGCCACGCCCTGGCGGGCAGCAGCCAGCAGCGTATCCGCAGCGCCGAGCGCCGACCGGCAGGTCCTGAACAGGTCGCTGGTGGTGAAACTGGCGTCGGCGATGGCTTCGGGCATGGTGTGGTCTCTCGTGATGAATGAACAGCTTGCCCCCGCTCCTGACCTGTTTCTTCATTCCGGATCCGTTTCGGGGTCCCGACAGGGTACATGTCAGACCATCTGACAGGCACAGGCCGGTGGAATGAGGTCCTGAAACCGGTTCAGGATGAGGGGTGACAATATTAATTAGGCACTGCCGCTGGAAATGTCAGCCACCAAGCGGTCGTTCAGGCAAAAGATGTTGCCATCCTTCAGGCAGCCGCAACGCTGCGTTCTGAAGGATGGCATTACCTCGCGACCGGTTTCAGCCTTCGATGCAGTCTTCCAGCGTCCGCAGGCCCGGGCGCTTTGCCTGAACCAGAACGGCCATATTGCCGGGCTTGTGCTCGTTCGCCATCATCTTGGTATGGGCATCGGGGATATCATCCCAGGAAAAGACCTCCGACATGCAGGGGTCGATACGGCGTTCGATCATCAGGCGGTTGGCCTGTGCTGCCTGTTTCAGGTTGGCGAAGTGGCTGCCCTGAATGCGCTTCTGGCGCATCCAGACGAACCGGGCATCCATGGTCAGGTTATAGCCGGTGGTCCCGGCGCAGAACACAACCATGCCGCCGCGCTTGACCACAAAGCAGGAGACCGGGAAGGTGGCTTCGCCCGGATGTTCAAAGACAAAATCGACATCATTGCCCTTGCCGGTGAATTCCCAGATCGCCTTTCCGAACTTCCGGCATTCCTTCATATAATCGCCGAATTCGTCGCCATTGACCGGCGGCAGTTGCCCCCAGCAGTTAAAATCCTTGCGGTTGATGACGCCGGTCGCACCGAGCGACTGCACGAACTCCCGCTTGTTTTCCTCGGAAATGATACCGATGGCATTGGCACCGGCGGTATTGATCAGCTGGATTGCCATGGAACCGAGGCCACCTGACGCACCCCAGACCAGCACATTGTCACCCGGTCGCAGGATATGCGGGCGGTGGCCGAACAGCATGCGGTAGGCGGTGGCCAGCGTCAGCACGTAGCAGCCGCTTTCCTCCCAGGTCAGATGCTTCGGGCGGGGCATGCATTGTTGCGCCTGCACGCGGCAGAACTGGGCGAAAGAGCCGTCCGGTGTCTCATAGCCCCAGATACGCTGGGTTGGCGAGAACATCGGGTCACCGCCGTTACATTCCTCGTCGTCGCCGTCATCCTGATTGCAGTGGACGACGACCTCGTCACCAACCTTGAAGCGGGTGACCTTTGACCCGACCGCCCAGACAATGCCCGCCGCATCGGAACCGGCGATATGGTAATCGGCTTTATGGACATCAAAGACCGAAATCGGCTCACCCAGCCCGGCCCAGACGCCGTTGTAGTTGACGCCCGCAGCCATCACCATGACCAGCACATCGTGGCTGTCGACCGCCGGAACATCGACGATCTCATCCCGGAAAGACTTGTCGGGCGGGCCATGCCGGTCGCGGCGGATTGCCCAGGCATGCATTTGCTTCGGGACATGACCGAGTGGCGGAATCTCCCCGATCCCGTACAGGTCCTTTTTCTCACCGCGCGCGGTGAAATCGATGATTTCTGCTGTGTTTG
>JAVJTE010000029.1:0-77517 GCA_040219025.1 Rhodospirillales bacterium
GACGGTATTTGGTATCGGCCAGACCGTCATGCAGCACATGCATCACCGCCAGTCAGACATCCAGACCAAGGAAATCCGCAAGTTGCAACGGACCCATCGGATCGGTTGAAGCCATCGACACGGCCATGCGGCTTGGTGCCAACCATCCGATGGGTCCGTTGCAACTTGCGGATTTCATTGGTCTGGATGTCTGCCTGGCGGTGATGCATGTGCTGCATGACGGTCTGGCCGATACCAAATACCGTCCCTGTCCGCTGCTGGTGAAATATGTCGAAGCCGGCTGGCTCGGTCGCAAGACCAACCGCGGTTTCTATGACTATTCAGGTGAAGAACCGGTCCCGACCCGCTGATCCGGGCAGCTTATCCGGCTTTCATCGTTTTCTTTCCTCATCCTGAACTCGTTTCAGGACCTCTTCCCGCCTGCCTGAGCTTATACAGACAGGTTCAGGCCAGCCTCACGGGATCCTGAAACGAGTTCAGGGTGAGGAGGGGAGCGCCGTTCAGGAGGATGAGGGACGCAGTTTGGCAGGTTCGGTGTGGCCTCAGTTTGCTCCGAGCTGTGCCTGTTCCTGGCGTTGGGCGATGATGGCTTTCAGCCAGTCGACGATTTCCGGTGCGGACCAGTCCAGCGCACCGGCGACGGAACCGAGCAACCGGCCCTCCGCATCGATGAGATAGGTTGTCGGCAGACCGCGTGCGCCGAGTGCGCGAGCGATCCGGTTTTTCGGATCCAGATAGATTTCCAGATGATCGACACTGGTGCGACGAAAGAACGGCTCCACCTTGTCGACTCCGCCCCGGTCTGATGACAGGGCGATCACCTCGAATGTGGCCCCGCCCAGCATGGCCTGCAACTTGTCCAGATGCGGCATCTCCCGGACACAGGGGCCGCACCATGTCGCCCAGAGGTTCAGCAACACCACCTTGCCGCGGAAATCGCCAAGCTGCATCTCCACGCCGAGCCCGTTGGTGAAGCTGTCGGCGGGCAGGCTGGCATCCGGACCGATTGGTTCATAGTCTTTGGGCGGACCGGCGAGCGCCAGTGCAGGTGTCATGATCAGCAGGATGGTGATGGCCCTGATGAGCGGTATCATTCTGGATTCTCCGGCGTAAACGGCTTGAGACATCGGCAGATATGGGGACAATCGCCGGAATAACCACCCTTTTCAGCCGGGATTGCCGCATGACGCAGTCGAATGATATGTGGGGCGGCCGGTTTGCGGCTGGTCCCTCCGAAATTATGGAACGCATTAACGCCTCGATTGATTTCGACCGGCGGCTCTATGCCCAGGATATCCGCGCCTCTGTCGCGCATTGCCGGATGCTGGTTGCACAGTCAATCATCGGTGCCGATGACGGCGATGCCATTATTGCCGGCCTGCAGAAAATTGAAGGCGAGATCGAAAGCGGTGATTTCACTTTTTCCGCGGCGCTGGAAGATATTCACATGAATGTCGAATCCCGGCTGGCCGATCTTATCGGCGCATCGGCGGGACGGTTGCATACCGGGCGGTCGCGCAACGATCAGGTGGCAACCGATTTTCGTCTGTGGGTGCGTGATGCCATCGACAATGTCGATCAGTCGCTGGCGGATCTGCAGGCAGCCTTCATTGATCAGGCCGAAGCGGGTGCCGATATCGTCATGCCCGGCTTTACCCATTTACAGACGGCCCAGCCCGTTACCTTCGGCCATCACATGCTGGCCTATGTGGAAATGATTGGCCGTGACCGCTCACGGCTGGCGGATTGCCGTCGCCGGCTGAATGAATCGCCGCTCGGTGCCGCGGCACTGGCCGGAACCTCGTTCCCGATTGATCGCCATGCCACGGCGGCGGCGCTGGGTTTTGACCGGCCAACCGCGAATTCACTCGATTCCGTCTCGGACCGTGATTTTGCCATGGAATATCTGTCGGCATTGTCGATTCTGGGCATTCACCTCTCCCGCTTTGCGGAGGAAACGGTGATCTGGTGTTCGGCGCAGTTCCGCTTCGTCACGCTGACCGATGCCTTTACCACCGGCTCGTCGATCATGCCGCAGAAACGCAATCCGGATGCGGCGGAACTGGTGCGTGCCAAATCCGGGCGGCTGTTCGGTTGTCTGCAGGGCTTCATGGTGGTCATGAAGGGCCTGTCCCTGACCTACTCCAAGGACATGCAGGAAGACAAGGAACCGGTGTTTGAGGCGACGGACACCATCGCGCTCTGTATTGCGGCGACGGCCGGCATGGTGCGTGACATGAAGCCGAATGCGGATGTGCTGCGTCAGGCCGCCGGGCAGGGCTTCTCCACTGCGACGGACCTTGCGGACTGGCTGGTGCGCAGCCTGGGTATGCCGTTCCGGCGGGCGCATCATGTCACGGGAACGCTGGTCAAAATGGCAGAAGACCGCTCGATTGGTCTGGAAGAGCTGAGCCTGGATGATATGCAGTCGGTAGAGGCTGGCATTACCGGGGATATTTTTGATGTGCTCGGCGTGGATAATTCTGTCGCATCACGTACCAGCTTTGGCGGCACTGCCCCGGCGAATGTCAGGGCGGCAGTGCTTGAGGCCCGGCGACGCTTTCTGAAGGAGGCATGAAAATGCAGTTACTGACCCGTATCCTGATCCTGTTCCTGCTGACGGCAGGTCTGGCGTTCGGCCTTGCAGCCTGCGGCAAGAAGAACGCACCGCTGCATCCTGCCGGGTCTGATTATCCGAAGAAGTATCCCAACAGATGAGACGCTGGGATTTCGACTATGTCGATGGCGAGCTGACGACCGAGGGTGTCCGGCTGAGCGAGATCGCACGGGACGTCGGTACCCCGACCTATGTCTATTCCGCTGCCGGTATCCTGCGGCGGTTTGCTGCTTATCGCGATGCGCTGGCACCGCTTGGCGGGCATGTCTGCTACGCTGTGAAGGCAAACGACAATCTGGCGGTCCTCAGGCTGCTGGCGACTGCCGGTGCCGGTCTGGACGTGGTCTCGGTCGGTGAATTGCGGAAGGCGCTGGCGGTCGGTGTGTCACCGGAAAATATCGTGTTTTCCGGCGTCGGGAAAACCGATGCGGAGATTGCGGCGGCCCTGGATGCCGGGCTGCTGTCGCTGAATGTCGAATCCGAAGACGAAATGGAAAGCCTTGCCCGCATCGCGGCGGAAAAGGGTATCCGCACATCGGCGGCCATTCGCGTGAACCCGGATGTGGATGCAAAAACCCATGCCAAGATCACCACGGGCAAGGCCGAGAACAAGTTCGGTATCTCCATCGCGCGGGCAAAGCTGCTGTTTGAGCGGGCGCGGGAGTACAGCCATGTCGATCTCGACTGCATTGCAACGCATATCGGCTCGCAACTGACATCGTTGCAGCCCTACCGCGAGGCGTTCAGCATTGTGGCTGATCTTGTCCGCGAGCTGCGGGCCGCAGGACATACCGTCTCCAGGCTCGATCTTGGGGGCGGCCTCGGGATCTCCTATCAGGGCGAGACCATTCCGGAAATGAGCGATTATGCGGCGGTCGTCCGGGATACGGTTGGTGATCTCGGTTGTGAACTGGTCTTCGAGCCGGGCCGCTCGATCGTTGGCCCCGCCGGTGTGCTGATCTCGTCAGTGGTGCGCCTGAAAGAGGGCGAGGCAAGACGCTTTGTTGTTGTTGATGCGGCGATGAATGATCTGGTCAGGCCGGCAATGTATGACGCCTATCACGAAATTCTGACCATCAGGGAACGCACAGCGGGCGCAGAAGACCAGCCGGCGGATATCGTCGGTCCGGTCTGCGAAACCGGCGATACCTTCGCCCGGCAACGGGCTCTGCCGGCACTGAAACACGGGGATCTTGTGGCTTTCATGAGCGCAGGAGCCTATGGCGCGGTGATGTCCTCAAGCTATAATGCCCGGCCCCCGGCGGCTGAAGTGCTGGTCAGCAAGGGAAGATATTCAATAATTCGGCCTCGTGAAGATATTGATGCTATAATGGGTCGTGACCAGATACCAGAGTGGGTCGGTTTTTCCCGATCTGAAAAGGGCGCTGACTAGCAACAGGATTGCAGCATGACAGACCGTCGGGATACCAGACATAGCGGCATGAACAGCCCGTCACTTTCGGGTGTCCTCTGGCGGACCGGATGGTCAATGTCATGGGAACGGGCGATCAGCAGCCTCTGGCTTCCCGCCGCCATTATTGTCTTTGGTCTGGGTCTCGCTATCTCCGGTATCCTGCCCGCCCTGCCTGTCTGGCTGCATCTTGCGGTTCTGGTGCTGTTTGCAGGCGCGACATGCCTGGCGCTGGTTCGCGGTCTGCGCGGCTTCCGCCTGCCTGGCGGGGCTGAGATACGGGCCCGGGTCGAACAGTCGAACAAACTCGTACATCGCCCGATTGAAGCGGTTGAAGACCGGCTGGCCGAGGGCAATCACAATTCCCTGACCACGGCGCTATGGCGTCTGCATCAGCAGCGTGAGCGGGCAAGGCTGGCCGGACTGAACAGTGCGGCGCCGCGACCGACACTGGCGGGGTCTGACCGCTATGCGGCGGTTGGTGGTGCCTGTCTGCTGTTACTGGTCGGATTTGTCGTCGGCGATGGCCGTCTGGCAGACCGCGTTGCAGCAGCAGCTGTCCCGGACTTCAGCCGCCTCGGAACCCAGACCCCGCTGCAGGTTGAACTCTGGATCACGCCACCCGCCTATACCCGTCTTGCGCCGGTTTACCTGACCTATCGGGAAGCGCAAAAGACCGATGCCGCCGGCGGAGAGCAGCCAGCGGACCAGCAGGTGGTCGTGCCGTCCGGATCTCGCCTGCTGGTCTCGCTGCAGGGCAGACTGGCCGCGCCTGTGCTCGATACCGGCGCTCAGCAGACACCGCTTTCCGTGGTCGGTGAGAGCAGCTTTACACTGGAAACAGAATTAGCAGGCGGGACAACACTCCGTTTCGCTGATGGTGACCGGACGCTGGCCGAATGGCCGGTATCCGTCGTCGCTGACCGGGCACCGACAATCTCCTACATCAAGCCGCCGACCGGGGACAAACGTAACCAGCTGGCACTGGAATACGAGATTTCTGATGATTTCGGGGTCGAAGACGCGACCGCGACCATTCGCCGCCCGGATGGCGCGGAGATCCTCGAAGGCTCGCCAAGGGAGATTGCCTACACCCTGCCCTTGCCCGGCTTGTCACCGACCGGGGCGAAAAGCCGTCATACCAATGATCTGACGGCCCATCCCTGGGCCGGACTGATGGTCTCCATACAGTTGTCTGTGACGGATGCAACCGGCCAGACCGGCGAAACCGAACAGGTCGAAATGACCCTGCCGGAACGCAGCTTCAACCAGCCGGCAGCTCGCATGGTGGTCGGGGCCCGCAAGCAGCTGACCCTGCATCCGACAGACCGGGAGACGGTTTTCGAGGTGCTGAACGCCATATCTGCGCGTCCGCCCCTGTTCAACAGTGATATCGGTGTTTTTCTGGCGCTGCGGTCGGCGGCAGCACGCCTGCGCTATGCACCGGAAAATGCCGCGGGCCTTGCCTCGATTCAGGAACTGCTCTGGACCATTGCTCTCCGGATCGAGGATGGTGAACTTGCCCTGGCCGAGCGCCGGCTTGCCGAGGCTGAAAAGCGCCTGCAGGAAGCCATGGACCGCGATGATGTGACTGACGCGGAAATGCAGCAGCTGATGAACGAGCTGGCGCAGGCGATGCAGGAATATTTCAAGGAACTGGCCCAGAAGCTGCAGGAAATGGGGCCAAGTGACCAGCCGATTGATCCGGATGCCCAGGTGCTGTCATCGCGCGAGATGCAGGACATGCTGGAGCAGATGCGCCAGCTCAACGAGATCGGTGCGAAGGAAGCCGCCAAACAGATGCTGAGCCAGCTTCGCCAGATGCTGGAGCAGATGAAGAATATGCCGCTCGCCGGTATGCGTCAGCAGCCCGGTCAGAATGGCGAAATGCAGAAGCGCATGGGCCAGATGCAGGAAATGATGCGGCGTCAGCAGGAACTTATGGACCAGACCTTCCGCAATGGTCAGCAACAGCAGCAGCGCGGGGTGCAGGGTCAGCAGCAATCACAGGAAGACATGAAGCGCGGTGCCGGCGAACAGGAGGCACTGCGCCGCCAGCTGGGCGAAATGATGCGCCAGCTGGGTGAAAACGGCCAGATACCCGATGCGCTGGGTCGTGCCGAACGCTCGATGCGGGATGCCGCCAAGCAACTGGGTGAAGGATCTGCAGAAGATGCCATGCAGGCCCAGGGCGATGCGATGAATGCCCTGCGCGAAGGGGCCCGCGATATGGCCGAGCAGATGGCCCGCCAGCAGCAGATGGGACGCCAGCCGGGTAATGGTCAGGGTGGTCGCGGTAACCAGCAGCAGCTGCAGGGTGATGGTCGTGACCCGCTGGGTCGCCGCTTTGAACAGGACCGTGGCGGTGAAGTGGATGACGGCAGAACGACAATCCCGACGAAGGGGGACGTTCAGCGCGCCCGCGACATACTCGATGAACTCCGCCGCCGCTCCGGCGACACCGGACGTCCGGAGACCGAACTGGATTACATCGATCGTCTGCTGGAGACGTTTTAGGCCGGAATACCGCTACTTCCCGTCAACGAAATCGACGTCCATCCGGAGCGCCCGGCCAACGCCACTGACCGTTGGCGAAAACACCACAACTTCGCCGGGCGTCACCATGGCCTGCGGCGGTGCGATGATTTCTTCCTTGTGTACGATTGTACCATTGATGTTGGTCAGCCGGATGCGGACGCGGGGAAATTCGACCGGTCGGTCAGTGATATTGCTGACTGTGCAGACTGCTGTGATTGACTCATTGCCCGCGGTATCGGTATCGCGCGACAGCTTGTCGGACGGACAGTCCAGTTCAAGGCCGGCACCCGGATATTCCGGTGGCAGCCCGAGCAGATCGATCAGTTTGTGATACTGCACCCGGGTTGACGGGAAGACGTCCTGTACCGTTGAGCGGAAGAACCAGAGGGCTGCGGCACTACCCAGAATCAGGAACAGCAGGATGAAGAAGGTCGGTGCTCCCTTGCCGCCGCTTTTACGCTTGCGCTGGGGGGCTGACATGCCGGGGCTGAAGACATTCGGAATCGGCTCCGGCTCTGGTGGCAGTACATCATTCAGTGCCGGGCCACCCCGGTCATCGCCAGTGGCCGGTGCCGGGTCGTCCTGCACCTCCAGCGTTGGCATGTCATCATCCCGGCTGGCGTCGATCGTGACATCTGCAATCGGGAAATCTGTCTCGTCGGGGTCATCCGCTGCCATTGCCGGGAAGTCATCCGGGTCACTCTCTTCCGTTTCCGGTTCCGGCTCCGGTGCCGGAGGAGGGGGTGGAGGCGGAGGCGGAGGCGGAGGAGATGGAGCCGGCGGAGGCGGAGGTGGCGGAGGAGGAGGTGGTGGTGGTGGCGGCGGTGGAGCCGCTGCAACCGCGCCAGCTGTCGCATGCCATGAATGTTCACAACGCGCGCACTTTACCTTTCGGCCCGAGGGGCCGATGAGTTCGTCACGAATGTTGTATTTCGCCGCGCAATTCGGACAGCTTACTAACATGGGCCTCGGTAACCGCGTAATGTGAATCAGTCGTTTATAGTTGCGGGCTGAATCCGACACAAGTGGGCTAGCCCACTGGACGTTCAGACCTTCCCCGGTTAAGTCTCAGAGATTGAAGGAGATGCGTTAATTTTGGCTGAAGATCAGTCTGTCGTCAGGTTTGAGAATGTTGGTCTCCGATATGGCTCGGGGCCAGAGATTCTGCGCGATATCAGCTTTCGGCTCGCGCCGGGGGATTTCCGGTTCCTGCTGGGGCCCAGCGGGGCGGGTAAATCGTCGTTGCTGAAGCTGCTTTATCTGGCAAATCGTCCGACCCGCGGCATCGTTTCCCTGTTTGACCGGAATGTCAGTAGCATAAGGCGTCATGAAATTGCCGCGATTCGGCGGCGTATTGGTGTCGTGTTTCAGGATTTTCGCCTGCTTGACCAGTTGAGCGGCCTTGAAAATGTCGCTTTGCCGCTGCGTATCGCCGGGGTGCGGGATGCGGAAGTGAAACGGCATGTGGAAGAACTGCTGGGCTGGGTTGGTCTGGAAGACTTCCTTGATGCGACGCCGAAGACCATGTCCGGCGGGCAGAAACAGCGCATCGCCATTGCCCGTGCCGTGATCTCGCGCCCCCGGCTGCTGCTGGCGGACGAGCCGACCGGAAATGTCGATGACAAGATTGCCATGCGGCTGATGTACCTGTTCGAGGAACTGAACAAGCTGGGAACGACCATCATCATTGCAACGCATAACGAGGGGCTGGTGCGCCGGTTCCAGTATCCTGTGATGCGGATCAATCAGGGTGTCATGCAACTGCCTGTCACCGACAGCCAGCCAGCCTCATCCGGTGGAAAGCGGGGTGACAGCTAATGGCGCAACCTTCTGCCGGTCAGTTGTTTGCGCGCGACAATGCCCAGCGATTCCTGCCCTGGGTGACGGCCTTCATGGTTTATCTGGCCTTTCTTGCCCTCTCGGCAGTGCTCAGCGTTCACACGATGGTGGATGCCTGGAATGCCGAGATCAGTGGTACTGCGACGGTACAGATCGCCCCTGAAACACTGGCGAGCGGTGTGCAGGAGGATGCGGTGAACCGGGCGCTGGACGTGCTGGAGGCACAGCCCGGTGTCCTGGGTGTGGAGGCGCTTTCCGTCGAAGCTGCTGCCGATCTGCTGGAACCCTGGCTGGGATCCGGGGACCATATCGTTGACCTGCCGCTGCCGAGGCTGATCGATGTGCGGCTGGATCCGGATATTGCCGATCTGCAGACTATTGCACGGGAATTGCGCGCGGCAGTGCCGGGTGCCCGTCTCGACGATCACCGGGTCTGGTTGCAGAACTTCATCAATGTGGTGCTGTGGTTTGAAATTGCGGCTGTCGGGGTCTTCGCCATTGTCTTGCTGGTGACCATTCTGACGGTGATGTTCACCACCCGGACCGGGCTTGCCATTCATCATGACGTGGTCGAAATCCTGCATCTTGTCGGTGCCCGGGATTCCTATATTGCCCGCAAGTTCGGGGCGCGGGCGCTGTGGCTCGGACTGCGTGGCGGCCTGATTGGCGGGGTCTTCGCGGCGGGGACCGTCTACGGCTTTTCCTGGCTGGCCAGCCGGATCGATGCGGCCCTGCTGCCGTCAGCCCAGCTGTCGCCGCTGAGCTGGGTGATTCTGGCGATGACACCCCTGCTGGTATCGGCGATTGCATGGGCGACGGCGCGGGCGACTGTCTATACCACGCTCAGGAAGCTGTCATGACCGCGCCGCTTGTGATTCTCGACCGGGACGGGGTGCTGAATGTTGATCTGCCGGACTCGGTCACCCGGTTTTCAGACTTTCAGTTGATACCGGGTGCGACCGGCGCGGTGGCCCGTCTGACCGCCGCAGGGTACAAGATTGCGATTGCAACGAACCAGGCCTGTGTCGGGCGTGGTGATCTGTCCCCCCGGATCCTGCGCCGGATCCATGACCATCTGCGACAGGCGGTCGCCGGTGATGGCGGGCGGATTGACGCGATCTATTGCTGTCCGGAAACGGCGGCCGAGGCGAACGACCGGCGCAAGCCGGGGGCCGGTATGCTGCGTGAGGCACTGACGGACTTCGGTGCGACAGCAGGGAATGTCTGGTTCGTCGGTGACTCGCAGGGTGACCTTCAGGCGGCGAAGACAATCGGGTGCCGTCCGGCACTGGTCCGCACAGGCAAGGGGGCATCGGTTCTGGCGGCTGGTCTGCCGGATGATGTCTCTGATGTTGCGGTCTTCGATGATTTGACTAGTTTTGTGGATATGGTGGTGAACGACTGATGATTGGCAGACGTAAACGACGGCGCGGCAGTCTGCTGCGCCGGATCTACTGGTCAGTCGTTCTGCTTGGCCTCGTGATTGCCGGCTGGGGTGCCGGGCTGATCTGGTTTGTCGGCCAGATGCCTTCCGACACCGCAGAAGATCTGAGGCAGGCAGAAGCGATTGTCGTGCTGACGGGTGGACAGGACCGTCTGTCGCGGGGATTCAACCTGCTGTCTGACGGCAAGGCGGCGAAGCTCTTTATCTCCGGTGTCTATCGTGGGCTGGATGTGCGGGCATTGCTGGAAATGTCGCAGCAGTCGCCGGGAGAACTGGAATGCTGCATCGAGCTGGGCTACGCGGCGCCTGACACGATCGGGAATGCGATGGAAACCGGAGGCTGGGTGAAGCGTAACAATATCAGTTCGATCATTCTGGTGACGGCGCATTACCATGTGCCGCGCAGCCTGCTGGAGTTCCATGACGCAATGCCGACTGTCGATATCCAGGTTTCGCCGGTCTTCCCCGACAATGTGCGCCGCGATGACTGGTGGCAATGGTCGGGAACGGCCCGGCTTTATGCCGCCGAATACAGCAAGTATATGTTCGCCCGGCTGCGGCGGCTGGCGAACCGGGCGGTTGACCGGGCCGGAGAGGCGCTTTGATTATCTGGCTGCGGTCGCTGCTGTTCAACCTGCTCTGGTTCTGCGCGATCCCGCTGTTGCTGATCATTCTGCTGCCGATGCTGCTGATGTCGCGCGGGGTGATGCAGTATGGTGCGAAGCTGTTTACCGGAATGACATCCGGTCTGCTCCGGTTTGCGGTTGGTCTGCGCTGGCGTGTTGCCGGGCTGGAGCATCTGCCGGACGGGCCCTATATCATCGCGGCGAAACATCAGTCAGCATTCGATACGATGGTGTTTCACCTGTTCCTTGATGACCCGATCTTTGTGCTGAAACAGGAACTGACGAAACTGCCGATCTATGGCCGGATGGCAATGCATGCCGGGATGATCTCGGTCGACCGTTCTGCCGGGGCCAGCGCCTTGCGGCATCTGGTTCAGGAAACCCGGGCGGCGGCAGCAAACGGATCGCAGATCATTATCTTTCCGCAAGGTACCCGCACCGCACCCGGCCAGTACGTGCCCTATCATCCGGGGGTGGCCGCGATGTACAAGAACAGCGGCCTGCCGGTTGTCCCCTGCGCGCTGAATACCGGCATGTTCTGGGGGCGACGGACCTTCCTGAAACATCCGGGAATAATGACGATCAAATTTCTGGAGCCGATTCCGCCCGGGCTTTCGCGACGGGAATTCATGGAGCGTCTGGAGGCCGTGATCGAGCGGGAGACGGCCTTGTTGAGTGATACCGCCAGCGATGATGACAAACCGGTACAGCATCTTGCGGCTGTCGGCGAGAAAGAAACATAACAAGAACGTTTCTGTTGCTTTCATCCCCCCGACAGGATGATTATCATCAGACCGGAGGCCGTGCCGGGATGGAGAACAACCCGTTTCCGGCTGGAATCTCTGTAATGCCGATAGACCGGGGAACCACGCGCATATGGCGCAGATAGCTGCAATATCTCAACAGATCTGGGACATGAAGTATCGTCTGAAGGACGAGGCCGGCCACCCGGTTGACCGCACCATTGCTGACAGCTGGAACCGGGTTGCGACGGCGCT
Organism: Rhodospirillales bacterium; assembly: GCA_040219025.1. Taxonomy (GTDB): domain Bacteria; phylum Pseudomonadota; class Alphaproteobacteria; order Rhodospirillales; family HT1-32; genus HT1-32. The sequence continues at coordinate 11,474 of JAVJTE010000029.1, forward strand.
GGCCTCGGTTGAGGAAGATCAGGAAGCCTGGCGCGAACGCTTCCTGCAATGCATGCAGAACTTCCGCTATCTGCCGGCCGGGCGCATTCTCGCCGGTGCGGGCAGTGGCCGCAAGGTGACCCTGTTCAACTGCTTCGTCATGGGCACCATCCCTGACGATATGAGTTCGATTTTCGAGAATCTGCGCGAGGCGGCCCTGACCATGCAGCAGGGTGGCGGGATCGGCTATGACTTCTCGACCATCCGCCCGAAAGGCGCGCCGGTCCGCAGTGTCGGTTCTGATGCCTCCGGGCCGCTGTCTTTCATGGATGTCTGGGATGCGATGTGCCGGACCATCATGTCCGCCGGATCGCGCCGCGGTGCGATGATGGCGACCCTGCGCTGTGACCATCCGGATATTCTGGCCTTTGTCGATGCCAAGCGTGATCCCGGTCGTCTGCGGATGTTCAATCTCTCGGTGCTGGTAACGGATGCCTTTGTCCGGGCGGTGCGGGAGGATGCGCCGTGGGAACTGGTCTTCGACGGTGTGGTCTATGACAGCATTCAGGCCCGTGACCTGTGGGACCGGATCATGCGGGCTACTTACGCCTATGCCGAACCGGGGGTGATCTTCATCGACCGGATCAATGCCCGCAACAATCTCCGCTATTGCGAGGAAATCAGCGCCACCAACCCCTGTGGCGAACAGCCGCTGCCGCCTTATGGTGCCTGTCTGCTGGGCTCGGTCAATCTGGCGCGGCTGGTGACCAGCCCGTTTCAGGCCGATGCGAAACTGGACATGGCCCTGCTGGACACCATCGTCCGTGATGCGGTGCGGATGATGGACAACACGATTGATGTTTCCAACTACCCGCTGGAGGCGCAGCGACAGGAAGCCCTGACCAAGCGCCGGATCGGCCTTGGCGTCACCGGCCTCGCCGATGCGCTGATCATGTGCGGCACCCGCTATGGCGGTGCCCGCTCGCTCCATCTGGCGGAGACATGGATGCGGGCGTTGCAGCGCTCGGCCTATCTCGCCTCCATCGATATCGCGGCAGAAAAGGGGGCGTTCCCGCTGTTCGATGCGGAAGCCTATCTGGCAGGCGAAAGTATCGCTGAACTGGATCAGGATATCCGTGACGGCATCGCCCATTTCGGTATCCGCAACAGCCTGCTGACCTCCATCGCGCCGACCGGCACGATCTCGCTCTATGCCGACAATGTCTCGTCAGGGCTGGAGCCGGTGTTCAGCTTTTCCTATACTCGCAATATCCTGATGCCGGACGGCACCCGCCGCGAGGAACAGGTCTCCGATTACGCCTATCGCCTCTATCGCAAGATGTTCGGCGAGGAGACGCCGCTGCCCGACTATTTCGTTGATGCGCAGTCGCTGTCGCCATCAGACCATATCGCCATGCAGGCTGCGGTGCAGAAATATGTGGATTCGAGCATCTCGAAAACCATCAACTGCCCGGAAGATATCAGCTTCGATGCCTTCAAGGACATCTACATGAAGGCCTATGATTCGGGCTGCAAGGGCTGCACCACCTATCGCCCGAACGACATCACGGGCTCGGTCCTGTCGGTTGAGCCTAAGGTTAAGGAAGACAAGTCCGAACCGGAACTGCCGCTCGGTGTGCCGGAAGTGCGACCCGCCGACCAGTTTGATGCCGGTGGCGTGGTCTACATGACCCAGCCGCTGGAGCGCCCGGAAGAGCTGACCGGCGGCACCTACAAGCTGAAATGGCCGGACAGCGAACATGCGATGTACATCACCATCAATGATGTCATCCAGGACGGCCGCCGCCGCCCGTTCGAGGTGTTCGTGAATTCCAAGAACATGGAACATTTCGCCTGGACGGTTGCCCTGACCCGCATGATCTCAGCCGTTTTCCGTCGTGGCGGTGATATCTCCTTCGTGGTCGAGGAACTGAAAGCCATCTTCGATCCGCGCGGTGGCCAGTGGGTCAACGGCAAGTATGTTCCCTCTCTGCTGGCCGCCATCGGCGACGTCATTGAACGGCATATGATCGAAATCGGCTTCATCCCGACCAAGGAAAGCCACGACCGTCATCAGCAGGACCGCATGGTCCTGACCGTCGGCAAGGCCACCGACGGCCAGCTTTCCCCGGCCCCCGCCGCCTTCCGCCAATGCCCGAAATGCGGCGGCCTGTCGCTGAAGCGCGAGGAAGGCTGCGACAGCTGTGTGGAATGCGGCTATTCGAAATGCGGGTGAGTTTCTGTCCGGTCCTTCGAGACGCGCTTTCAGCGCTCCTCAGGATGAGGAATTTTCAAATATTCCTCATCCTGAGGAGCCTGCGCAGCAGGCGTCTCGAAGGACCAGGCTAACCGGCCCCTGTTTCTCAGTTCTTTTGGTGCCTGATCTTCTCAAGGCCCCGGTCATGCATCCGGCTCAGTGTCACCAGCGCGGTAACTGCGCCGGTGAGGGCCAGGAACATGTCCCACTGGGTGTCCCAGACATCGCCCTGGGTGCCGAGGAACTGTTCGGCTGACTGGCCGAGCAGGGCGGCGCTCCACCATTCCAGCAGTTCGTAGAAGGCGCTGAAGGCGAGGCAGAAGCAGACCACGAGGAAGGGCAGCCAGCGGGTGCCGGCCAGTGGCGACCGGCGGATCAGGATTTCACGGGCGATGATCGCCGGCACGAAGCCCTGCGCCAGATGGCCGATCCGGTCGTAAGGATTGCGCGAGAAGTCCAGCGCCTCCTGCAGCCAGAATCCGGCCGGGACTTCCGCATATGTGTAATGACCGCCAATGACGAGAATGACTGCATGCAGGCAGATCAGGCCATAGGCCAGGTCGGTCAGACGGAACCGGTCGATGGTCGCGATCATCAGCGGAACGGCCAGCATGACCGGCAGGGTTTCCATCAGCCAGGTCAGCCGGTCGCTCGGGCCGATGGCACTGATCAGCAGGGCTGCGAAGGCGATGGCGAAGGTCCACCAGGGAAACGAGAGATATTTCATCGGCACGGGCTGTCCTTCCTGGTTCTGATGCTCTCGCACAGACCTGCATCATAGGACCGGGCGCAGGATCTGTCGTTACTCGCTTTTTCTGAGGGGTGACGGGCGAGTCACTGAAACCTCGGGTCAACCTGCAGCAGATGCAGGAAGCAGGTGCCAAAGCTGTTTACGGATGTGCCTGTCCGGAATCCTTCGAGACGCGCTTTCAGCGCTCCTCAGGATGAGGAGTTATTCAATCCGTCTCCCCTCATCGTGAGGAGCCTGCAAAGCAGGCGTCTCGAAGGATGCTGCGAAAATGCCGTGACTATTTTTCCAGCGCCCGCATCAGGGCGTCAAGCCGGGCGGAGCGGATGCCGACGTCGCGCATATGCTCGACCGTTGAGCGGACATAATCGATGTTGATCCCGCTGACGCCTCTGCCCTGCAGGACGAAACGAACCTGCTCGTCGATGCTGAGGACGCCGGCATACTGGGGGTGGTCGCGCACGGCGATGAAGCTGTAGGCTTTCAGCGGGCCGGCGGCGGTGTCGACGCGGAGCCAGCGGGGCTGGTACACGGCGGTGACCATCTCGCGGTCGTCGAGATATTTCTGGGTGGCGGGCCATTTGGCCGGGTCGACGCGGAAGGCCTTGCCCTTGCAGGCCCCGCCACGATCGAGGCCGAAGACCAGACCCGGGCAGTCCTGGGTACCGCGATGATGCCAGGAATAGATGCAGAGCGATCGGTGATAGCCCCGCAGCGTGCTGTCACGTTCTTCGAGGAAATCGAAGTCGGGACGCCACATCAGCGAGCCATAGGCGAAGACCCAGACCGGATTGTCGATAGCAGTTGTTTTACTCATTTACGGGTCACCAGTGCGACCCCCCCGGCGGCGATGGCAAAGCCCAGGATTGCGAGGGGTGGCAGGGCCTCGTCGAACAGCAGCCAGCCGAACAGGGCGGCACCGGGCGGGACAAGGTAGAACAGGCTGGTGACCTTGGTTGCCGCACCGTTATGGATCAGGAACAGCAACAACCCGACCGCCCCCCAGGACAGCACGACCACCAGCCAGACAAAGGCGAAGACAAATTCGCCGGTCCATTCAATCCGGAAGTCTTCCAGCAACAGTGCACCGATCAGTGTTGCGGCACCGGCCGCCATGAACTGGATGGCCGATCCGCTGCGCAGCGGCATGTCCGAACAGAACCGTTTCTGGTACAGCGTACCGACGGTGATGGCGATCAGCCCGGCGACGCAGATGCCAAATCCCAGCCCGTCCCCCTGACTGAAATCCATCTTCTGCCAGACCACCATGGCCACCCCGGCCAGCCCGAGCAGCAGCCCGACCCACTGACGCCAGGTGACCGTCTCGCCCAGCATGCGAGGGGCGATCAGCCCGGTCAGCAGTGGTTGCAGCCCGACGATCAGAGCCGAGACACCGGCGGTAACACCGAGATCAATGGCGACAAACACCGCACTGAGATAGCCGCCATGAGCGAGCAGCCCAAAGACGCAGATATGTCCGGTCTGGCGCCAGTCGCGTGGCCAGGCGCTGCGGGTCAGCACCACCAGCAGCACAAGACCGGCGGCAGCAACCGCGAATCGCAGGGACAGGAAGCTGAGGGGTTCGGCATAGGGTGTGCCCATGCGGGCACCGACGAAGCCCGTCGACCAGATCGGCACAAAGGCCCAGGAGGCGAGAGTCACCTTGAGGGCGTTGGTTTCTGCTTCGGTGCGCTGTTGTGCCATGACCGGGATATGACCTGTCGGCTGGGATGACGGGTTGAGATGTTCTATAGAGGGGTTACCGTAGGTCCGTCAAAACATCCCTCTGGTTTCCATGCGCAGACTGATTGTCTTTCCCGCTCTTATCGTCTTTCTGGTCATCGCCGCCTGGTCCGGCTGGTGGTATCTGCTGGCGGCCCGCACAGAGGCCGGTTTTCAGGCATGGATTGACGACCGGCGGGCCGAGGGGATGGAGGTCACCTATCAGGGCTATACCATCAGCGGTTTCCCCCGGGAAGTCCGGCTGACCATCGACCAGCCGAAAGTGCGCACCGCCGGGCCACAAGGGGTCACCAGATGGTCAACACCCTATGCAACCGCCTGGGCAACCCCCTGGTCACCGCTGACCATCATGGTCGAACCGTCGGGGCGGCACAGCCTGCTGATCCAGCAGGGTGACCGGCGCACGGATATTGATGTTGCAGCGACGGCGCTGCTGGGACGGGTGATGATCGGGAATGACGGGCAGGTTCAGTCCGTTGATGTTTCGGCAGACGGACTTGTGGCAACAGCGAATGCCGAGGAAATGGTGCGGTTCAGCCGGTTCGTGCTGCGTCTGTCGGATCTGGGCAACCTCGGGACGGCAGCGCCGAAGAAGATCCGGATGGAAGTCGCCAATCTGATCCTGCCACAGCTTCGCGGTCAGCCGCTGGGCTCGCGCCTTGAAGCCCTTGCCCTGGATGCGGATCTGACCGGCGTGATTGCCGGGCGTGCCCCGTCACAGATGGTGACCATGTGGCGCGACACCGGCGGGCGGGCGATCATCAATGATTTTCGCGCAACCTGGGGACAGCTGGCGCTGGCGGCAAACGGGGAAGGCCATGTCGATGAGGCTTTGCAGCCGAACCTGAAACTGGCAACCAGAACGACTGGGTTGCCGGAGACGGTGGATGCACTGGCGGCAAAGGGTTTCCTGCAATCCGGTGCGGCGACAGCCGTAAAATTTGCCCTGACTGTGCTGGGCAGCCGTCCAACCTCCGGTCCTCGTGGTGCCATCGACCTTCCGGTGTCGATCCGCAACCAGACTGTATTTCTGGGCTCCATCGGACTGGCGAAGGTACCGAATATCGTCTGGTATTGAACCCGACCCCGCAGGACGGGATGATTGCATCACGAAAATGAAACAGTATATTGTCTGGACAAAACGGACAAGAGATCACCGGGGAGACCGGGAGTGGGGAAGCGCTGATGACCTTGCGAAATTATGACGTGCTTGTTGCCGGAGGCGGCAACGCCGCGCTCTGCGCAGCAATAAGCGCAGCCCGTGACGGTGCCTCCGTACTGGTGGTCGAGGCCGCACCAAAATTCTGGCGGGGTGGAAATACCCGCCATACCCGTAATTGCCGGATTGCCCATGACAGCGCGAATGAAGTCCTGACCGGACCTTATCCGGTTGAGGAATATATGGAGGATCTGCTGCGCGTGACGGACGGCGAAACCGACATGAAGCTGGCGCAGATGACGCTGGAAAATTCGAAAGAGCTCTGGGACTGGCTGAATGAACAGGGTGTCCTGTTTCAGCCGTCAATGGGCGGCACGCTGACACTGAGCCGCACCAATGCGTTCTTTCTTGGCGGTGGCAAGGCGATGCTGAACGCGCTCTATCGCACGGCGCTGCGTCTGGGTGTCACCGTGGAATATGAGACGGAAGTCATTGATGTCGATATCGTCGACGGCTTTGCCCAATCGGTGACCGTGCAGAAAGGCGAGGCGACAGAGACTATCAGTATCCGGACCTTCATTGCGGCCTCTGGCGGGTTTGAAGCCAATATCGAGTGGCTGAAGGAAGCCTGGGGACCATCAGCAGAGAATTTCCTGATCCGCGGCACACCCTATAACAGGGGCCGGGTGCTGCGCCTCATGATGGACCGGGGTGTGCAAATTCTGGGTGACCCGAAACAATGCCACGCGGTCGCCATTGACGGACGTGCGCCGAAATTCGACGGCGGCCTGATCACCCGGCTGGATTGTGTGCCGTTCGGGGTGGTGGTGAATGCCAGGGGCGAACGGTTCTATGACGAGGGCGAGGATTTCTGGCCGAAACGTTATGCGATCTGGGGACGCCTTGTTGCCGCCCAGCCGGAACAGGTCGGCTATGTACTGATTGACTCGAAATCGATCAACTCCTTCATGCCGTCGCCGTTCCCGCCGGACAAGGCGGATACCATCGAGGAACTGGCGGAGATCATGGGGCTGGATGGTGCGAAGGTGAAGGCGACGGTTGAAGAATTCAACAAGGCCTGCCGGGGATCGAACTTCAATCACAACGAACATGATGACTGTCATACGGAAGGGCTCGGGATCAACAAATCCCACTGGGCGCGGCCCATCGACAAGCCGCCCTTCTATGGCTACTCGCTCCGCCCCGGCATTACCTTTACCTATCTCGGTGTGAAGGTGAACTCCGACGCGCGGATGATCATGGCTGACGGCAAGCCGTCCGGTAACATGTTCGCGTCGGGTGAAATCATGGCCGGGAATATTCTCGGCAAGGGATATCTGGCCGGAATCGGCATGACAATCGGCAGCGTCTTCGGGCGCATCGCAGGCAGGGAGGCCGCAGGAAATGCTCGCAACTGAGGCACTGACCGAAGCCCATCGCCAGACCGGAATCTGCAACTCCTGCCGTTATTGCGAGGGTATCTGCGCGGTCTTTCCGGCGCTGGAACGCAGACTGACCTTCACAGAAGGTGATATCGACTATCTGGCCAACCTCTGCCATGCCTGTGGTGCCTGCTATCATGACTGCCAGTACGCACCGCCGCATGAATTCGGCATCAACTATCCGGTCGCGATGGCGGAAGTCAGAGCAGAAAGCTATGGCCGTTATGCCTGGCCGGGTTTTCTGGCACCGGCATTTGAACGCAATGGTCTGGTGATTGCGGTCCTGACGGCGCTGGCCGTTGCCGCCTTCATCGGCGGCTTCATGGCCTTCGGCTCGACCGAGATCATGTTCTCTACCCAGACCGGCAGCGGTGCTTTTTATCGCATCATGCCGCATAACACGATGGTCGCCTTGTTTGGCGGGGTGTTCCTGTTCTCGATGGTAGCGCTCTGGATGGGCCTGCGAAAATTCTGGGCTGCAACCGGTGGCGGCAAGGTTACCTGGGCGGCATTCCGGGGTGCCGGCACGGCGGCGGCGACGCTGCGCAATCTGGATGGCGGTGGCGGTGGCTGTATGAACACGGACGAGGATCCCGACGACAAGCGGCGGCATTACCACCATATGACCTTCTATGGTTTCCTGCTCTGCTTCGCCTCGACCTCTGTCGCAACCTTGCAGCATTATCTGTTCGGCTGGGAAGCACCCTACGCCTGGTACAATCTCGCGGTTATTCTGGGCACTGTCGGCGGTTTTGGTCTGGTGATCGGGCCGCTTGGCCTGTGGAAAGAAAAGCAGTCGCGGCTGACGGAGATCAAAACCTCCACCGGCGGGATGGATCAGGCGTTCATCCTGATGCTGTTCCTGACAGGGCTGACCGGCCTGCTGCTGCTGTTCCTGCGGGCAACGCCAGCGATGGGAACCCTGCTGGCCATCCATCTTGGTGTGGTCTTCGCCCTGTTCCTGTCCTTTCCCTATGGCAAGTTCGTTCACGGCATTTATCGCTATGCAGCACTGGTCCGGAACGAGATGGAAGCCGCCGCAGAGAAGTAACCGCTCCTGTCGCACCGGATCACCGGATGACATCTGTTATCCGGGCGATAGACTGCCACCTGTCAATGCAGGGTGCGGAGAGTGAAGCGGATGACGTCGACAGCCTTTTATTCAGATGAAAAGTGCTTCTGGCATTCCGGCGGCAACTACGCCTCCGTTGTGCCGGTCGGCGGGCTGGTACAGCCGCTGGCAGCCGGCGGCCTGCCGGAAAACCCGGAAACCAAACGCCGGCTGAAAAACCTGCTGGAGGTTACCGGACTGGCAGGTGAACTGGATTGCCTGACCGCCGGTGCGGCGACGGAAGAGCAGCTTCGTCATGTCCATCCCGCATCCTACCTCACCGAATTCAAACGGATAAGCGATGCGGGTGGCGGTGAACTTGGCCAGCGGACGCCTTTTGGGCCGGGCGGTTATGAAATCGCGACCCTGTCGGCGGGGCTTGTCAGTGGTGCCCTGCAATCCGTCCTGCGGGGGCGGCACCGGAATGCCTATGCGCTCAGTCGCCCGCCCGGCCATCATTGTCTGCCGGATACACCGATGGGGTTCTGTCTGCTGGCGAATATCGCGGTGGCGATCGAGACGGCGCGAGCGGCGGGTCTGGCCGAACGCTTTGCCGTCGTCGACTGGGATGTGCATCACGGTAATGGCACGGAGGCGGTGTTCATCGACCGTCCGGATGTGCTGACCATCTCGCTGCATCAGGAGAACAACTATCCCCGCGATACCGGCGGTGCCGCCGAGCGGGGACAGGGCGCGGGTGAAGGGGCGAACATCAACATTCCCCTGCCACCGGGCAGCGGGCACAGCACCTATATCCGTGCCTTTGAGAAGATCGTTGAGCCGGCGCTGCGTAATTACCGTCCGGATGTCATCCTTATTGCCTGCGGATATGACGGCTCCGGCGTTGATCCCCTGTCGCGAATGCTGATGACCTCCGCGACCTTCGCGGAGATGACGCGGCGCGTCGTGGCGATTGCCGATGCGCAGTGCGGCGGGCGGCTGGTGATGGCACATGAGGGCGGTTATTCGGAAGTGCATGTGCCGTTCTGCGGGCATGCCGTCATTCAGGCCATGGCCGGTTCCGGCATCACCGCCCCGGACCCGCTGGAAGACCGCATCATGGCGCATCAGCCAACGCAGCGATTTCAGAATTTCCTGGACGGGCTGGTCGACGAGCTTGCCGCTTTTCACAGCAGGCCTGCTGCCTGAAATTGCAGCTTTAGCCAAATTCTGCACAAGATTTAATCGACAATATCCTCTGCTGCTGCCAGCATCCTGACCGGATCAGGGCCCGGTCGAACTGGCACAGGCTTTGCGTCAGTGACAGGCGTGATCTTCCGGCAGAAACGGGCCTGATGCCCGACTGCTGACAAGACCGGTTTTTTACAGGAAAGGGTTTTTCCATGCTTCGCGGAATTATCGTTGGCCTTGCCGCACTGGCAGGGATTACAGCCACCTCGGCCGTGGCGGAAACGCCGGTCAAGTTTGCGCTGGACTGGAAGTTTGAAGGTCCGTCTGCGCCATATTTTGTCGCCATCGACAAGGGTTACTACAAGGAAAAGGGCCTTGATGTGACGGTCGATTCCGGCCCGGGTTCGGTACAGGGTATCGCCCGTGTTGCCGCCGGAACCTATCCGCTCGGTTTCTTCGACATCAATTCTCTGGTCAAATATCTCGACCAGAATCCGGGAGCGCCGGTGACGGCCATCCTGATGGTCTATGACAACCCGCCCTTCGCCATTATTACCACCGCAAAGACCGGCATCAAGATGCCGAAGGATCTGGAAGGCCGGACCCTCGGTGCCCCGGCGCCTGACGGTGCCTATGCCCAGTGGAAAGCCTTCGTTAAGGAAAACGGCATCGATGCCTCGACAGTGAAGATCGAGAATGTCGGCTTCCCGGTGCGCGAGCCGATGCTGGCAAAGGGCGATGTTGACGCGATCACCGGCTTTTCGTTTTCATCCTTCTTCAACCTGCAGCGCAACGGCATCCCGGCGGAAGACATCAATGTCATGCTGATGTCCGATTATGGTCTGGTGCTGTATGGCAATGCCATCATGGTCAATACCGACTTTGCCAAGGCCAACCCGGATGTGGTGAAGGGCTTTGTCGCCGCCACCATCAAGGGCGTTCAGGCAACCGTCGCCGATCCGGAGACTGCCATCAAATCCGTCATGAAACGCAACGAGATCGCCGATGAGGCGATTGAACTGGCGCGACTGAAGATGGCGCTGCGTGACAACTTCGTCACGGATTATGTCAAAGCCAACGGGTTCGGTGACGTTGATCCGGACCGTCTGGTGAAATCGATCGGCCAGATCGGCGTGACTTATGACTTCAAGGCGACGCCGGATCCGAAGGCGGTGTTCGACCCGTCCTACCTGCCGCCGGCTGCGGATCGCAAACTCTGAGCCCGCGTTACGCTGACAGGGCAGGGTGACATTTTGGTTATTATCGATGATGTCACCCTGACCTATCGCGGGGCCTCGCAGGAGGTCGTCGCGGTGCAGGGCTGCAACCTGACCGTTGGCCGGGGTGAATTCACCTCGGTCGTCGGCCCTTCCGGTTGCGGCAAATCCACCCTGATGCGGCTGGTCACCGGACTGGTAAAGCCGACGAAGGGCCAGGTTTCCGTTGACGGCAAGCCGGTTGACGGCCCGGTGAAGATAGCCGGCATGGCCTTCCAGAATTCCAATCTGCTGCCCTGGCGGACGGTGCGCGACAATGTGCTGTTGCCGCTGGAAATTGTGCAGCCGCATCGCCGCCGGTTCCGGTCGCACCGCAAGGAATATGAGGACCGGGCCGAGGCGCTGCTGGCGACTGTCGGTCTGGCCGGATTCGGCGACCGTTTCCCGTGGGAACTGTCCGGCGGCATGCAGCAGCGGGCCTCGCTCTGCCGGGCGCTGATCCACGAGCCGGAACTGCTGATGCTGGACGAGCCCTTCGCCGCGCTGGATGCCTTCACCCGCGAGGAACTGTGGTGCGTACTGCGTGATTTGTGGGAGCGCAACGGCTTCACCGTGGTTCTGGTCACCCACGACCTGCGCGAAGCCGCGTTTCTGGCCGACACCATTCACGTGATGAGCGCCCGGCCCGGCCATATCACCCTGACGAAGCAGGTCAATCTGCCGCGGCCACGTGACCTGGATGTCTGCTTCACCAGTGATTTTACCGATATCGTCCATGAACTGCGCGGCAAGATTGCCGAGGTGCGGCAGGCATGATCACCATGAATGAACGTCTGGCCCCCTGGGTTTTCACCATCGGTCTGTTTGTGGTCTGGGAGCTGGTCTGCCAGCTGTTTGATATCAGCCAGATCATCCTGCCGGCACCGAGTGATATCTTCGCCGCCTTCCAGCAGCACTGGCGTCCGGTGTTGCGTCATTCCGGGGTGACGCTCTGGACCACGCTGGCCGGGTTTGCGCTGGCGGTGGTGTTCGGTGTGTTCCTCGGGCTGGTGGTCGGCTGGTCAAAGACGATCTATCGCGGGCTGTATCCGGTGATGGTCGGGTTCAATTCGATACCGAAAGTCGCGGTTGTGCCGATTCTGGTGATCTGGTTCGGTATCGGCGAAGTACCGGCCATCATCACCGCCTTCCTGATCTCGTTCTTCCCGATCGTGGTCAATGTCGCGACCGGTCTTGCGACGACCGAGCCGGAGCTTGAGGATGTGCTGCGGGCGCTGGGTGCCCGCAAGCTTGATATCATGCTGAAGGTCGGCATTCCCCGCGCACAGCCCTATTTCTTCGGCTCACTGAAGGTTGCCATTACGCTGGCGTTCGTTGGCTCGGTGGTGTCGGAAACGGTCGCCGCCAATGCGGGGATCGGCTATCTGATGGCACTGGCCGGATCGAATTTCCAGATGCCGCTGGTGTTTGCGGGATTGGTCGCACTGGCGATTGAGGGTATCGTCATGTACGCGCTGTTCGCCTGGATTGAACAGCGGACAACCCGATGGGCCTTCCGGTCCTCGATGGGTGGCTGAGGTGGTGGATGTCTTCGATCAAATTTTTGCTGAACGGCGAGCCGGTTGCCGTCGACCGGCATCCGCCGACAACCACGGTCCTCAACTGGCTGCGTGAACAGGCCGGGCTGACCGGGACAAAGGAAGGCTGCGCAGAAGGCGATTGTGGTGCCTGTACGGTGGCGCTCGGCCGTTGCGAGCAGGGGAAAACGCACTGGCGGGCGGTGAATGGCTGCCTGCTGACGCTGGGCCAGATTGACGGGGCAGCCCTGAAAACCGTCGAGGGACTGTCCGGCCCGGACGGCAGCCTGCATCCGGTTCAGCAGGCGATGGCAGACGGCGACGGCACCCAGTGCGGCTTCTGCACCCCCGGTTTCATCATGGCGATGTATGCCTTTGCCGAGGGCGGCGAGCCGGGTCAGGATAACCTGATTCACGAGGCTCTGGCCGGAAATCTCTGCCGCTGTACCGGTTACCGGCCAATTATTGATGCCTGCCGCGATATCGCACAAAACGTCGCCGGGGGTGATGGTAACGAGGCCGATATCCTGTCCGGCCTGACCGCATCCGCCAGCCTGTTCACCGCAGACCATCTGTTTCTGGCCCCGAAAAACAGCCGCGATCTTGGCCGTGCGATGAACGATCACCCCGATGCCTGGCTGCTGGCCGGGGGGACGGATCTGGGGCTGGAATTTTCCAAGAAAGCAGCAACCCCGCCGGTGGTGATCTCCGTCGCCCATGTGGCAGAGTTGCGCGGGATCGAACAGACGGCGGATGCCCTGACCTTCGGTGCTGCCGTGACCTACAGCGAGCTGCTGCCTTGTCTGGACCGGATCGCGCCGGCCTTCGGCGACCTGTTGCGCCGGATCGGGTCGCGCCAGATCCGCAATCTCGGAACGGTCGGCGGCAATCTGGTGACGGCTTCTCCCATCGGGGACACGCTGCCCTGCCTGATGGCGCTGAATGCATCGGTGATGGTGCGGTCGTCGGATACTGCCCGCAGCCTGTCGGTCAGCGATTTCATCACCGGCTACCGCAAAACGGCCCTGGGACCGGGCGAGTTTGTCGAGAGTATCTCAATCCCCGTACCGGCAGCGGGAACACAGTTCGCCGCCTACAAGATCTCCCGCCGTTTTGATCAGGATATCTCTGCCGTGGTTGCGGCCTACCTGCTGTCTCTTGAAGGCGGGCGGGTTCGGGAACTGCGGGCCTGCTATGGCGGGGTTGGGGCGACCACCATTCGGGCGATCCGGCTGGAGCAGACGGTGACGGGCCGGCACTGGACAGCAGAAACCGTGGCAGCGGGCATGGCGGCGCTGGCGGAGGATATCTCGCCGATGGATGATTTCCGGGCGACGGCGGCCTATCGCAACCGGGTCGCGGCCAACCTGCTGCAACGCCTCCATGCCGAGACCACGGAGGGGGCAAACCCCGTCCGGCTGGAGGCGTTATGAACGAACAGGCGAAAGCCGGGAATATCAGGGCTGCGGCCATCAAGGGCGGCGTGCATCAGTCTGTCCGCCATGACAGCGCCCGGGGCCATGTCACGGGCCGGGCAATCTATCTCGACGACATGCCGCTGCCGCAGGGCAGCCTGCACGGTGCACTGGTGCTCAGCCCGCATGCGCATGCGGCGGTGATCAACATTGATGCGGCGAAGGCGCTGGCCATGCCGGGTGTACGTGCCGTCATCACGCCAGCGGACATTCCGGGCCGCAACGATATCGCCCCGATCCTGAAGGACGAACCGGCACTGGCGGAAGTGGCGGAATATGTCGGCCATCCGGTCGCCGCCGTCATTGCAGACAGCTTCGCCGCTGCACAGACGGCGGCACGGCTGGTCGAGGTGGAATGGGACCAGCGCCCGGCCATCCTGACCATCGAGGACGCACTGGCAGCGGGCAGCACCGTCGCCCGCGATCAGGTGATGCGCCATGGCGACCCGGAGGCTGCACTTGCAGCCGCGCCGCTGCGTCTGAAAGGTGAAGTCCGCTGCGGCGGGCAGGACCATTTCTATCTGGAAGGCCAGGTTGCGGTCGCCGTTCCCGGTGAAGACCGCGAGATGCAGGTCTTTTCCTCCACCCAGCACCCGACGGAGGTACAGCATGGTGTCGCCCATGTGCTGGGTCTGCCGTTCAGTCAGGTCACGGTTGATGTACGCCGTATGGGCGGGGCATTCGGCGGCAAGGAATCACAGGCTACCATCATCGCGGCCATTGCGGCGCTGGGAGCCCACAAGACCGGGCGGCCGGTGAAGCTTCGCCTGCCGCGCGACGATGACATGGTGGCAACCGGCAAACGCCATCCCTTCCTGATCCGCTATGATGCGGGCTTTGATGCGGAGGGCAGGCTGCAGGCAGTCGATATGCTGCTGGCGGCAAATGCGGGCAATGTGGCCGACCTGACCGGCCCGGTGGTGACCCGGGCGCTCTGCCATGCGGATAACTGTTATTACCTGCCGAATGCCAGCCTGCGCGGTGTTGCCTGCAAGACCAACACCGTCTCCAACACCGCCTTCCGGGGCTTTGGCGGACCGCAGGGCATGATCGCGATCGAGGGGGTGCTCGATGATATCGCCCGGCATCTGAAACTGCCACTGGATCTGGTGCGCGCCCGCAACTTCTATGGCGGGGAGGGGCGCGAGACCACGCCCTACGGCATAGCGGTCACCGACAACATCATCGAACGGGTGACATCCGGTCTGGCGGCGCAGGCCAACCTCACCGGCTGGCGGGCGGAGGTTGATGCGTTCAACGCTCGGGGCGGGGTGATTCGCAAAGGTCTTGCCACCATGCCGATCAAGTTTGGCATTTCCTTCAACCTGCCGACGCTCAATCAGGCGGGGGCGCTGGTCCATGTCTATACAGACGGCAGCGTGCATCTGAACCATGGCGGCACGGAAATGGGGCAGGGGCTGTATATCAAGGTCGCCCAGGTGGTGGCCGAGGCATTTCAGATCGACCTCGATCATGTGCGCATCACCGCTACCTCTACGGGCAAGGTGCCGAACACGTCCGCCACGGCGGCCTCCTCCGGCTCCGACCTCAACGGCATGGCGGCCCTCAACGCGGCGGAGACCATCAAGGCGCGCATGATCACCGTCGCCGCCGCCCATTTTGGGGTGGAGGAGACAGAGATCGAATTTGCCGCCAACCGCATCTTTGCCGGTAACCGCTCCGTCTCCTTTCCGGAACTGGCGGAGCTTTGCTGGCAGAACCGGGTGTCGCTGTCGTCGACCGGCTTCTACCGCACGCCGGATATTCACTGGGATTTCAAAACCTCGAAGGGCCGGCCGTTCTATTACTTCACCTATGGCGCGGCGGCGGCAGAGGTCGCCATCGACACCCTGACCGGCGAAACCCGGGTGATGCGGGCCGAGCTGTTGCAGGATTGCGGCCACAGCCTCAACCCGGCCATCGACCTCGGCCAGATCGAAGGGGCCTTCATTCAGGGCATGGGCTGGCTGACCGCAGAAGAGCTGTGGTGGGATGGCGAGGGACGGCTTCGCACACACGGGCCGTCCACCTACAAAATTCCCGGCAGCCGCGATGTGCCGCCGGTCTTCAACTGTCGCATCCTCGACGACGCCCCGAACCGGGAGGCGACAATCTTCCGCTCCAAGGCCATCGGCGAGCCGCCTTTCATGCTGGCGCTGTCGGTCTGGCTGGCGATCCGCGATGCGGTGGCAAGCCTCGGCCAGCCGGGTCAGCCCGTCCCGCTGCAGGCTCCGGCCACGCCGGAGAAAATCCTCGCCGCCATCGCTGATATCCGTGAAGGACAAGCCCAGTGACCGACCCCAGCCCCGACCCCCGTCAAGCCACCGACGACGACCGCCGTTTCCTTGCCCGCGCCGTGGAACTTTCCCGAAAGGGGATGAACAGCGGCACCGGCGGTCCGTTCGGCGCAGTGGTGGTGAAGGACGGGGTCATCATCGGCGAAGGCTGTAACGAGGTCACGACATCCTGCGACCCGACCGCCCATGCCGAAGTCGTCGCCATCCGCCGCGCCTGCACCCACCTCGCCGATTTCAGCCTGAAGGGGGCGACCATCTACGCCAGCTGCGAACCCTGCCCGATGTGCCTCGCCTCAATCTACTGGGCCAGGCTCGACCGCCTGATCTACGCCAACACCCGCGACCAGGCCGCCCAGATCGGCTTCGACGACGCCTTCCTCTACGACGAGGTGCCGCTGGCACCGCTGGAACGGAGCCTGCCGACGGTGCACCTGCCGGGCGAGGATGCGGAGGGAGTGTTCAGGTTGTGGGAGGAGAAGGCGGATAAGGTGGAGTATTAGAGGGAGCAATTTTTTGTATCAGGAAAAATTTTTAATTGTAAATTACATTATTTATCCTACTGTACGAGAACTCTTAGTTGGGTGTTTTATAGAAAGCACTCTATGCCGGGTGATTTGCCAGGCTGATATTGATTGAACGACTTTGGGCGCCGACTTCGAATAATTTTGTCGGCCCCGGTCTTCGCCTCGGTGCCGACAAAATTATTCGAAGTCGGACGCTTTAGTAAGAGAAGTTAATGGATCACCCACTTCGTAGTAAGGACTATAAATTATTACGAGGTCGGGTGGTCCAGATTCTTCGCGAGGGCTTTCATATACGACGACAAAGCAACATTGTTTTTGTGTGTGGAGGAAATAATCCGGAAAAGCATTTAAGAAAGAAATTTCAATTAGAATTTAGTAAACATTTACCAAACCATGAGTTTTTTGAACCTGAGTTTGCTATGAATAGTTATTTTGGTTTGGGGGATGAAGTTCCATTCAATATTTCTGAATTTGAGGAACTGGTGGGTCAGTTATCTCATTCAATTGTTATATTCCCAGAAGCGCCAGGTTCATTTGCAGAAACAGGGTACTTTTCAGCTAGGCCTAGCTTGGCAAAAAAAATTATTCTTGTTATTGATTTTAAAAGACAAAAATCAGATAGCTTTATTTCCTTGGGGCCAGCAAAACAAATACAAGACATGTCAAAATTTCAACCTAATATTCAATTTGATTATGAAAGTCATGACTTTAGCATAATATCAAAAAGAATAAATGAGAGGTCTCCATTAAGTAAAACAAAAAAATCTTTTGAAGTTAAAACATTTAAATTAATCGAACCTTTTGAGTTGTTTTGCTTAATACATCAGTTGGTAAAAATATTACAAATTGCTACTACTGAAGACATTGAATTTTTCTTAATGAGTCTATTTAAGGGAATTGTAAACAAAAGTAAGATAAAGCAAATGATTTCAATACTTGTTGGAGCAAAAAAATTAGTTGAAATTGGTGATTTCGGTCATTTGGCGATTCATGAGAATGAGTCTGGTTTGTTGAGCTTAAAGGATGGGGCGAAAACTGAACACGATGTGTTATCGTTAGATATATCAGCGAGTTTTATTTCTGCAGATTCAGAATTTAGGGATGTTTTGAATAGGAAAATTCAGTGATTATTGAAACCCTATCTAGAACTTCGAATATTGGTGTTCATAAACTATTGAGATTGGCTGAAACAGCTGATGTTCGTTACAAAGAATACCGCATTCCTAAAAGAACAGGTGGTGATAGATTAATTGAGCATCCAAGTCGCGAATTGAAGGCTATACAACGATGGATTGTGCAGTCAGTTGTATCTAGATTTATTATACATGAGTCAGCGACTGCTTACAGAAAGGGAAGTGGTATTCGTATTAATGCGGAAAGACATAGAACGACAAAGTATACTAATCGATACGACTTTGTAAATTTTTTCCCATCGTTTAAACAAATGGGGATTGAAAAATTTTTTGAAGATCAATCTAGAAAATTAGGAATGGGTTTGAGCGCTGATGACATAGATTTTGTTGGAAAAATAGTATGCAGAAAAGGAAGGCTGACTATTGGTGCCCCGAGTTCTCCAGCAATCACTAATGCTATGATGTTTGAATTTGATAAAAAAATGCACGATTCGTGTATTGAGGATAATTTAGTTTATACAAGGTATGCTGATGATGTTTTTGTATCGTCTCATGAAAAATGTGCATTATACGGTATAGAGAGAAAAATAATTAAATATAAAAGTAATATTGGTTATTTAAAGTTGCGAGTTAATCATGAGAAAACAGCATATTTATCAAAAAAATATGTCAGAAAAGTATCTGGTGTCATTGTTACTTCTGATCATAAATTATCAATTGGTAGGGATAGGAAGCGTGAGATAAAATCATTAATATATCTTTGGGTTAATGGAAAATTAGACGAAGATAGATTGCATTACATGCGCGGTTTAGTAGCATTTGCTAGAGATATAGAGCCGGAGTTTGAATTACGTATCCGAAATAAGTACGGTAACAACGTGATTGATGAACTATTACGAAGTTCAAATTTAGATAGTCGACCAGATAAAAATTATGGAAAGTTATATGATATTTGAATAATACTTCTTAATAATCGTATAACTTCATGGACTTTGTGGGTTATTTCTGATTACCACTTGCCGTTACTGCGGGTCAAGGTGTGAGCGGGTTAGTTTGCTGTCTTAGATATTTTCTGGGCTGTCGTCGGGATGACTTAGGGGGGCGGGGCTTTTAATCAACACTCCCCACTCTCATTTTCCAATCCGGTTACCCCGGGCCTGACGCGGGGCCTCGTTCGGTTGCGGTCGAAGTATGAGGTCCCGGATCTTCGCTGTGCTGCGTCCGGGATGACTTCGGGGGAGGCGTTGGTAGCTGGGGAATCATTTCAACCGCAGATTTCGTCATCCCGGACCTGATCCGGGATCCATGCCGCCGGGGGTTGTGGCATGGGTCCCAAATCGGGTTTGGGACAATGAAGGCAGCACCCGAAATTCAACCCCTGTCATCCCGGCGCAGGCCGGGACCCAGCCGAAGGCGGTTATCCTTCTGATCACGGGATCCCGACTTTCGTCGGGATGACATGAGGCGACAAATCCGGGAATCACGAATCTCTGCCGCTTTTCCGGGGGCTTCCTTTAGAGTGTGAGTCGGGGCCGTTGGGGAATGGCCCTCCGAGAGGGTATCAGGGGGGCTATCATGGCGGATGGGAATGTGGCGGCGGCGGAGGCTGCGCTGCTGGCGGATCTGGAGCGGCGGTTCAGGTCTATCGCCGGTGACGACGGGGTTATTGACCGCGACGAGTTCGCCGGGGCCCTGAAGCTGGGGGATGATTATTATGCCGACCGGCTGTTCACCATGGTTGATGATGACAGCAGCGGCACCGTTGAGCTTGCCGAATTCATGGGCTTTGTCCGCACCATCGTCGACGGGGATGAGCGCGAGCGGCTGCATTTTGCCTTCCGCCTGCATGACCCGGATGACAGCGGCGAGATCGACCGCGATGAATTGCGGCAGGTGATTGCTGCCAGCATTGCACAGAATGCCATCGAGCTGCCGGAACAGGCGGTCGACGGGCTGACCGATGCCCTGTTCCGCCGGGCGGACTCCGATGGCGGCGGCGGGATCAGTTTTGACGAGTTTATGGGCGTCATGAATGCCTATCCGGACTTCCGGAAACATATGACGCTCTCGGCAACCTCCTGGCTGCAGCAGCGTCGCCCGGCGGGTGAGAAACGGCGCAAGCCCACACTGGCCGACCGGGGCCGGAAGTTCGGGCGGCTGGTCAACAACAACCGGGCGGCCAGTGTTTTTCTGGTGATCTATGCGGCGATCAATGTCGCGCTGTTTACCCATGCCATGCAGAGCTATGCCGAACAGGGGGCGACGATTTTTGTGCAGATCGCCCGCGGCTGCGGTGCCTGCCTGAATTTCAACGGGGCGCTTATACTGGTGCCGATGTTACGGCATCTGCTGACCTGGCTGCGCCAGAGCCTGATTGGCGGGTTGCTGCCGATTGACGATTCCATCGCGTTTCACAAGCTGGTCGGCCATGTGATGATGGCCTTTGCGCTGGTCCATACGCTGATGCATCTGGCGAATTATTCCAGCCTGCCGGACAGCATGGGCCATTACCTGTTTTCCACCCAGGCCGGTCTGACCGGGGTGCTGCTGACCGCCGTGTTCGTGGTGATGTGGGTCTGTGCGATGGATTTCATCCGCCGTGGCGGGCATTTTGAACTGTTCTACTTCACCCATTTCCTTTTCATCCTGTGGTTCGGTCTGGCCCTGTTCCACGGGCCGTCCTTCTGGCAGTGGGTGTTGCTGCCGGTGGTGGGCTATGTGATCGAGCGGATCGTGCGGACTGTGCGGACCAGCCGCAGGATGCCGGTCACCGCCATTGAGGCATTACCCTCCAGCGTGACCCGCCTGCAGCTGCAACTGCCGGACGGTTTCCGCTATCAGCCCGGTGATTATGTCTTCATCCGCTATCCGCAGATCTCCGGCCATGAATGGCATCCCTTTACGGTCACCACCTGCCCGGAGGAAACCGGCAAGCTGTCGGTGCATGTGCGGGGTCTGGGCAACTGGACCCGCAAGCTGCATGAACTGGCGAAGGCACGGGCCGCAGGGCAGGCGGCACCAAAGGCCGGGCTGGATTATGCACTGATCGATGGCCCTTACGGCACGCCCAGCACATCGATCTTCAAATCGTCGAATGTGGTGCTGATCGGGGCGGGGATCGGTGTCACCCCCTTTGCCGCAATCCTGAAAAGCCTGTTCATGCGGCTGGCAACAGGCGACGAAGCGGTGACCGTCGACCGGGCGCATTTCATCTGGATGAACCGGGACCAGTACTCCTTTGAATGGTTCTCCGGCATGCTGGCGGATCTTGAGGCCCGCGATCCCGACCGCAAATATCTGGATGCACAGGTCTATCTGACGGGGGTGAAGGTCGACATGACCTCCGCCGCGCTGGATGTGGCGATGGATGTCTATCAGGCGGAAACGGGTAAGGATCTGTTCACGGGCCTGCGCAACCGCACGCATCTCGGGCGGCCCGACTGGCGGGCGATTTTTGCTGCGCTGGCGACGGAGCATGCGGGTGAGAAGGTCGATGTGTATTTCTGCGGCCCGGCACCGCTGGCCGCGGTTCTGGCGGCGGAAGCAGGGCGGCAGGGCTTCGGCTTCCACAAGGAAAATTTCTGAGCGCGGCAGGTGGGTTGACGATGACAAGGACCGAGAGATGGATACTCGCCGCCATTCTGGTGTTCACGGTGGGGTCGCTGAGCGGGATCGCAGCGGCACAGGCGGCGGAGTGTGAGGCCTGCAAGGGGATGGAGGGCTTCGTCGAGCCGTCGGAAATTCCCCGTGAAATCTTCATGATGGTCGGGGCCGATGATGACGGCTTGGGCGACGAGAATGTCGCGGTGCAGAAGGCCCGGGGGGTGATTGAAACCGGGCTGGTGACGGCGTTCGCGGCGGGCGGGCAATGCCCGGAAATCGACAGTGAAACCTGGGCGATTGATTATACCCACAAGCGACCCCGGGCGGCGCTCCACAAGGGCGTTGATATTCCGCAACCACGGGGGACGTCAATCCGCGCCATTGCGGCGGGCGTGGTGGTCGGGAAGTCGCGTAACCGGCGATCGCGCAAGGGCATCGAGGTGGTGTTGCGCCATCGCCCGGAAGATACCGGCCTGCCGTTCTGGACCTATTCGCAATATACCCATCTGGAGGATATGTCGCCGCTGGTCGTCGGTGCGGTCGTTGCCATGGGCGACGAGATTGGCCGCACCGGCAACAGCGGCAAACAGGGCAGACGCGAACGCCGGGATGCGCTGCATCTGGCCGTGCTCTACAGCCCGGTTCCTGAATGGTCAAATGATGGCAAGGCGGTGCTGCCGAAGGATGGCCGCTTCATGGACCCCGCAGCATTCTATCGTCTGTCAGAACCTTGGGAATCAGTGGCGGCGGGTAAATTGTCCGGTGCGGAAAAGCAGATTCCCGTGCCCTGGATGGACGCCAGCGGCAAGGCAACGCCGCCGGATACAAAGCGTATCTGGCCCTATCCCTGTCGGTAACCGGTAATGCCCTGCGAGACGGATAGATACAGTCCGGCAGGTAGCTTGTCGGCTTTCGATCAGAAAACGCGGAAGTCCTCAATCCCGGAGCTGTCCGGATTGACGCCATGTCCGGCTGTATCCGGCAGGATCATGTCACCGTCGCGGATCAGGGAAAAAGGACTGCCGAGCTGGTCGCGGAACGGGTTTTCCGTCAGATCGAGTTCCAGCAGGCCATCTCCGCCAAGGGCCGCCATCAGATGCGCCGTGGCCATCAGCCCGACACCGCCGCCGAGATAATGCGGACAGAACCGCAGCCCCGCCGCATTGATCGCATTGCCCAGCTGTAACATGCCGGACAGGCCACCCCATTTGATGATGTCCGGCTGCAGTACGCGAATGCAGCGGTTGTCGATATAGGGATCGAAGGCGGCGGAGCCCCATAAGTTCTCACCAGCCGCCAGCGGCGCGCTGGCGATGCGCCCGAGAGTGCGCCAGACCGACGGGGCGGAATCAGCGGCGATCGGTTCTTCCACCCAGTTGAGCGGTGCAATTTCTGTCAGCTCGCCGATACGGGCGGCGGCCTCATCGTCTGTCCATGCCTGATTGACATCGACGGTCAGCCCGGCCCCGTCACCGGCCAGGGCGACGAGATCACGCAGCGCCTGCCGGTCGGCATCGGGTCCGAACCCGACCTTCAGTTTGAAATGCCGGATCCCCATTTTACGGGCAACGGGTACAAGGTCTGCCTGGGTCCCGGCGGTCAGCGCGCTGGCATAGCAGGTCAGCCGGGTCTGGCCGGTGGTCCCCAGCATCTCATGCAGCGGTTTGCCCGCCCGGCGGGCGACCAGATCCCAGATCGCGATATCAACAGCGGCAATCGCCTGATCAATGGCACCGTGATCGCCGCACTGGATGCGGATCGATTTCAGGCCCCGGGTCATCTGCTTCATCAGGGCCTGCGGGGTGGTGATGGTCTGACCGGTGACCAGCGGTGACAGCATCTCGGCCACAAAACGGGCACGGTATTCCGCACCAAAGGCCGGCCAGTTCGAGAAGCCCTCGCCCCAGCCGACGGTGCCATCCGAGGCTTCGACGCGAACCAGAAAGGCGCTGCGTTCCGTCATCACCCCGAAGGCGTTGCGCCGGGGCGTTACAAGGGGCGCGCGATAAACCCGGGCCTCGATCCGGGCGATGGTGACAGGTTCGGTCATTGCTGGCCTCCCGACTTGCAGGCAAGCAGGCCCTTTATGAGAATGAAGCCCAGCAGGCCGACGGTCGAGGCGGTGAGGATGGCGGTGATCGGGCTGGCCAGTGCCGACAGCGGATCGTTTCCGAACAAGATCAATACCCTCTCCATATCCTCATCAAGCTGACGGCCCAGGAACAGGCCGATCATGAAGCTGAGCAGGGTGAAATGATACCGCCGGAAAAACCAGCCGATAAACCCGAAGGCAAACAGAACGAAGACGTCGAACATCAGCCCGCGAAAGGCAAAGGCACCGACCGACATCAGCACCAGCAGCAGCGGCACCAGAATGCGGGAGGGAACCGTGACAACCCGGCCGACGAACCAGGCGACGATCACGGCAAAGAAGCCGAGCAGCAGCATCTGGAGGATGTTGCCCATGATCAGGCCATAGACCAGCGGGCCGTTATCGCGGAACAACCCGATACCGGGGACCAGACCATGCAGCAGAAAGCCGCCGAGAATGACGGCGGTCGAGGCACTGCCGGGGATGCCGAGCGCCATCAGGATGGCCATCGCCCCGCCTTCAGACGCATTGTTGGCGCTTTCGGCGGCAATGACGCCATCCGGTTCGCCCTCGCCGAATTTCTGGTCACGGCGGCCCAGCCGTTTCGCCAGCGAGTAACTGGTCAGCGAGGCAAGGGTGGAACCGGCCGCCGGCAGAACGCCGATGACAATGCCGATGATGCTGCCCTGTGCCCAGATGCGGATCCGCCGGAACGCAAGGGTAACACCCTGCCAGAGTTCGCGGAGGTTGTTGCCGCGGCTGACATCACGGTCGCTGATCGCCGGGCGGGTGACGAGCGAGATCAGTTCCGGAATGGCGAACATGCCGATCACGCAAAGGATCAGCGGCAGGCCGTCCTCCAGTTCCGGGAAGCCCATGGTGCCGCGGGTGACGCCGGTTGCGACACTGGTGCCGACCGTCGACATCAGCAGCCCCAGCGCGCCGGCAAACAGCGAACGGGTCAGGTATTTACCCTGCAGCACGCCGACGAAGATGATCACAAAGATGGTCAGTGCCAGCATCTCGCCGGAGCCGAACTGCAGGGCCAGCCAGGTCATCGGATGGATGGCGACCAGCAGCACCAGATAGGACAGCAGCCCGCCAATGACGGAAGCCGCAACCTGCAGTCCGAGCGCCAGATTGTGCCGCCCCTGCCGGGCCATCGGATAGCCGTCGAAGGTGGTGGCAACGGCCCCCGGTGTGCCCGGTGTGTTGATGAGGATGGCCAGTATACCGCCGCCTGTGAGACTGCCGGTATAGGCCGATGTCATCAGGATCAGGGCGGTCAGCGCATCCATCGAGAAGGTCAGCGGCAGGATGATGGCCAGCCCCAGTGCGGCTGTCATGCCGGGGATGACGCCGATGATCAGGCCCAGCATCATGCCGGCAAAGATGACCAGCGGGGTCTGCCAGTTGATCAGCAGATCAAGACCGGCTGACATGTTCACCCAGTCAATCATGCGCCGCCTCCGGTCAGGAATACCGGCCAGAGCGGCAGGCGCAGTCCCAGCAAGAAGGAGAAGAAGCCAAGGATGAGGGCGACCGAAATGACAGGTATCAGGATCAGCCAGTACCCGCGCAGGCCAAGGGCTGCGGCAAGCGCGCACGAGAACAGGGCCGAGGCGATGACAAAACCAAGAAAGGGCAGGGCCAAGGCATAGAGGATCATCGCCGCCAGCAGCGAAAGCCGTCGGGGGTCAGCCAGCCCGGTATCTTCCCGGTCGTCCGTTCGTCCGGTCAGCATTTCGATGATGACAAGCAAACCCGCACCGCCCAGCAGCCAGACCAGGGGCTCTATCAGCAGCACAGATTCGGCACCGCCATATTTGTCGGCCAGCGTGCTCTGCAGCATCCAGACGGCCCAGCCAAAGCCCAGGACCGTGACGGCAAGAACAGGAAAAGCGGATTTCAGGCGCATGGGTGTTTCAGTCTGTTGACGGGGCAGCCGGGTACATCCGGCAATCAGGATATGAAGAACGTCCGGCCCTGTGAAGAAGCCGGACGTTCTGTCTCAAGTCAGCAAACCCGGCAGGCTTGCTTTCCTGCCGGCCTTATTTGCCGGCCAGGATATCCTCGAAGGTCTTGTCGACGCTGCGGATGATCGCATCCGACTTGTCGGGACCATGCCAGTCACGGCCAACGCCTGTCTTGTCGGCGAAGGCGATGAAGTCCTTGTCTTCGGTCGTGGTCTTGCGGAATGCCTCAACCAGCTTCGCAAAGCGGTCGGGATGGTTCTTCTTCACGTCGGCATGGACGGCATGGAACCGGTAGGCACCACCTTCAGGAACGGTTACGCCATATTTTTCCAGCATCGGGTTGAGCGGCTTTGCGTCCGGCCAGCCTTCGACCTTGCCCGACCAGAAAGCCCCGAGCACGACAGCCTCGTCGCGGGCAGACAGGGCGCCACCGGCGCCGGCTGCGGTCATATTGACCTCGCCGCCGAGGAAGGCCTTACGGGCCTGGCCGCCACCCTTGTAAGGCACAATCTTGATCTTCAGGCCAAGCTTTTTGAACAGGTCCTGAGACAGCAGGTTGCCCACGGCCCCTGCGCCGCTTGAGGAGATGGTGTATTTGTCGGGATCGGCCTTCACCGCCGCGATCATGTCATCAAGATTCTTCCAGCCCGTATCCTTGCGCGCAATCAGGATCGCCGGGTCTGTCCACTGCACATTGATGACGGCAAGGTCATCCATGCTGAACACTTTCGGATCCTTGAATTTGACATAGGTTGTGGCCGGCGCGAAGGCGGTCAGAACCGTATAGCCGTCGCGCGGGGCATCCATGTATTTCTGGATGCCGATCTTTCCGCTGGCACCTCCGTGATTCTCGACAACCACGGTCTGGCCAAGTGCCGTCGGCAGGAATTTCTGCAGCGACCGTGCGGTACGGTCAACGGCGCCACCGGCACCGTAATTGACCATGACGACGATTTCCTTTTCCGGAAATTCGGCAAAGGCCGGGGATGCTGCGAGTGCAGCACCGAGGATGATCGAAGGTAAAAGACGTTTCATTTTTTTCTCCCGTTGTCAGGCGACTGATGTTTTTGCTGCGGCCGCCATACGCAATTCGCCGGTGCGTTGCTGTCCGCTGAGGTCGTGCTGGTACAGCAGTTCGCCTGCTGCCTGCGCGTCCTGGTTCTGCAACGCTGCCAGAATGAGTCTGTGTTCCTGATTGGATGTTTGCTGATGTGCCAGACCACGCTGTTCCGGCTGACCGGCAAGCTGCAGGCAATATTGCCGGTAGAGCCGGTGTTCCCGGGCAATGTCGAAGTAGCTGGATGCCAGTCGCCGGTTGCCGCTGGCGACCACGATGATCCGGTGGAACTCGATGTTAAGGGGGAAGAATTCCCGCACGGAACCGGCGGTGGTGATCCGTTCGATGTCGTCGATGATTTCCGAGAGTCTGGCCAGATCTGATGCGCCAATGCGGGTTGCTGCCCGCGCTCCGGCCTCGCGGGCCAGCATGCAGCGGAAATCATACATCTCGCTGATCTCGTCATCGCTGAACACCCGGAGGAACGCCCCACGGTTCGGGTGAATCACGATCAGGCCGGTCTGCGCCAGTGACCTTATGGCCTCGCGCACCGGGCTGCGGCTGACCCCGAGAGACTGGGCGATGGCGGCTTCATTCAGCCGCTCGCCGGCGTTCAACTCGCCACTGAAGATCAGGTTCATCAGGGCTTCCTGCACGCTTTCCACAAGCGCCTGCGGACGTTCAAACTCTAATGGCATATTGTGTCCAGTCGATTGTCGACAATTTAAAGTTAAACAGGAAGGACTATGCGAGTCAACGCCCCGCCGCGCGGGCTGATCGCTGATTCAGGCCGGTGCCCGGTGCTCAGGTATCAGGTCCGGGAGCTTTTCTCTGGCAGGGAAGATCCCGGGACGCCGACCTTGCGGTCGTCCCGGGAGGACGAGAATTGAGGGTCTTTTATGTCAACAGTCCCGTTGTCCCGGAACCGGGTGCAGGATCAGGACTTGTTCTGCAGGGCCCGCCAGATCCGCTCCGGTGTTGTCGGCATATCCATATGGTCAACATCAATGGCGTCGCAGACGGCACTGACGCAGGCCGGCAAGGCACCGACCGTTCCGGCTTCACCCGCGCCCTTCACGCCAAGCGGATTGACCTTTGTCGGGACCGAAAGTGCCTCGACCTCGATGTCGGAGAAGGTATCAGCCCGTGGCATGCCGTAATCCATGAAGGAGGCTGAGACCAGCTGGCCGCTGTCCGGGTCGTAATGGATATTCTCCATCAGGGCCTGTCCGGCACCCTGGGCGACACCACCGTGAATCTGGCCTTTCAGCAACAGCGGGTTGATCACTGTGCCGACATCATCGACCACGATATAGGACTTCATCTCCATATCGCCGGTATCGGGATCAATCTCGACCTCGCAGATATGACAGCCGTTCGGGAAGGTGGCATTGTCTGCGCCGACAAAGGACTCCGCATCTATCGGGGAGGCCTGTTCCTGCAGCACCTCGATCAGCCGCACCATCCGGTCGGTTCCGGTAACCCGGAATGTGCCGTCCCGGAAATCGATATCTGCGGCATGGGTTTCCAGCATCTCACCGGCTTTCGGCTTCAGCTGCTCGGCGATGTCGAGGACGGTGGTGTTGATCGCCGTGCCCGCAGCCCCCATCGAGCGAGAGCCAAAACTGCCGGTGCCTTTCGAGACCCGGTCACTGTCGCCGGAGATGATGGTGATATCCTCCGGGCTGATGTCGAGTTGCTGGCAGATCATCTGGCGAAACACGGTCTGATGCCCCTGACCCGAATCGACAGAGCCGATGAAGGCGGTTGCCTTGCCGTCGGCGGTCAGTTCGATCCGGGCAAATTCGGGGGCCGGGCCGTTGAACGGGCCACCGGCAATTTCAATCGGGCAGGAGATGCCGATTCCGCGCAGCTTTCCACGCGCCTTTGCTTCTGCCCGGCGATCTTCAAATCCTGCCCAGTCCGACAGTTCCAGCGTGCGGTCCAGCACGGCGGGGAAATTGCCCGAATCATAGGTAAAGACGAAGCCGGTATCATAGGGCATCTGGTCTGCGGTGATCATGTTCTGGCGACGGATATCTGCCCGGTCGCGGCCCAGCCTGCGGGCGGCAATGTCGATCAGGCGTTCGATGATGTAGGTTGCTTCCGGTCGCCCGGCACCGCGATAGGGTGCGGTATACATGGTGTTGGTATGCACGCCGGTAACGCTGACATGAATGGCGGGCGTGCGGTAGACACCGGACAGGCTGCCGACATTCATCGTTGGCGGATGTCCGGACATCGGTCCCATATAGGCACCCAGCCCGGCAACCGCCGTCACCCGCACGCCGATGAAGTTTCCCTGGGCATCCAGTGCCAGGGCCGCATCGGCGACCTGGTCGCGGGCCTGGGCGTCGGCCATGAAGGACTCAAGCCGGGTGGCAACCCAGCGAATTGTACGACCGGTCCGGCGGGCGGCGATCAGCGACAGCAGATATTCCGCGTAAGGGGCATTCTTCATGCCGAAGCCGCCGCCGGTATCGGCGACCACCAGTTGCAACTGGTCAGGCTTCACACCCAGGATCGCAGCCATCGGTGCCTGCTGGCGATGCGCCGACTGGGCACCATGGACCAGCCTGAAACGTTCCGTACCCGCGTCATAGCTGGCCAGCGCAGCCCGGGGTTCCATGGCCACGGCGGTGATGCGGGTGATGCGAAAGCGTTCCTCGACCACATGCGCGGCCTTTGAGAAGGCGTCGTCGACCTTTGCCGCATCTCCCTGTTCGAACAGGAAGACCCGGTTGTCGGCTTTCTCGGGCCAGATCTTCGGCGCATCCGGTTTGACAGCTTCCAGGCAGTCGCAGACGGAGGGGTCTTCGTCGATATCCAGAACGATGGCCTCCAGCGCCGCTTCGGCTTCGGCCAGACTTTCGGCGATGATCGCCGCGACCGGCTCGCCCACATGCATCACCCGGTCGCCCGCCAGCGGCAGGAATTCCGGGGCATACATCGGGCCGCCATCCGGTGCGGGATGCTTGATGACCGGCAGAATCGGGCCAGTGCCCTCCTGTTTCAGATCGGCATGGGTGATGATGTCGATGATGCCCGGCATCTCGCGTGCATCGCTGATATCCAGTTCGATGATCCGCCCTGCGGCCAGCGGTGCGCGCAGGATAACCATCCGGGCTTCGCCGTCAGCCTTGTAATCGGCGGTGTAGCGACCGCCGCCCCGCAACAGCCGGTCATCTTCCACCCGAACCTGTGATTCACCAATGCGCATGCTGGCCTGCCCCGTTATGATCGATGTTATGTCCGATCATAACCGGGCATGGCCAATCCGCCAGTAGATCGAAACGGGGCCTCGACATAATTTTCGGCCATCGTCATAGTCAGTGCAAAATAACCGGATATCGACAAAGGACGTTCAGATGAAATACCGCCGTAATGACGCCAAGGACTATGCCCGCGAAAACATGACCGGTATCTGGGCCGCTGCCCTGAACCCGTTCAACCCTGATTCCTCGATGAATGAGGCGGGGCTTCGTGCCAATCTCCGGCACTGGATCGACGATCTGGAAATTGACGGCTTTTTCATCGCCGGCAAGCAGGGCGAGTTCTTCTCCATGTCGGTTGAGGAGCGGAAACGGAATTTCGAGATTGCGGTTGATGAAGTGGGTGGTGCGGCAGGCACGATCATGTCCTGCTCCGACCAGAATTTCGATACCGTCGTCGAGCTGGCAAAGCATGCGGAGGCGGTCGGGGCCGACTATATCGTGGTGCATGCCCCGATCCTGCATTTCATCCATGATCAGGACGAGACCCTGATGGCCTATTACAAGGCCGTCTCGGAGCAGGTGAATATCGGCATCGCCATGTGGAGCCATCCGGATTCCGGCTATCTGATGAGCCCGGAACTCTGTGCCCGGATTGCCGACCTGCCGAATATCGTCGCCATCAAATACAGTGTCGAGCGCGAGATGTATGCCGAGCTGACCCGCCTCGCCGGTGACAAGCTGATCGTTAGCACCGCCTCCGAGGATGAGTGGTTCGATAATATCGTCGAGCTTAACTGGCGGCTCTATCTCTGCTCGTCACCGCCTTATCTGCTGCAGACTAAGAACGACAAGCGGATGCGGGAATATACCGACCTTGCGTTCAAAGGCGAGGTTGAGGCCGCCCGCAAGGTTCGCGACAGTCTGGCCCCGGTTCGCAAGGCCCTGAAGGATACGCGCCCCGGCGGCAAGCCGCAGGCCCATCAGAAATACTGGCAGGAACTGCTGGGCCAGGCCGGCGGCCCGGTCCGCAAGCCCTTGCTGCAACTGACGGACGCCGAGAAAGCGGCCACCAAAGCCGCTTTCGAAGGCTGCGGCCTGAAGCTTTAGGTCGGCTTTCCCCAATTGGCTCTGAACTTAATTGTTCTCAGGACGATTCTGTAACTTTGTTACGGCTGACGTGACATCGCCAGAATTCACTTTGGCAAGTCCGCCTACCATCATATCCATCAAAGGAGGGTAGAGGAGCATATTTGTTGGTGGTGCGTGTAGGTGCTGACCGCCTGACTTTAAAAATTTTGGGCGTCGCGTTTGCGTGTGAGGCAGCCGTGGAACAAAGAGGCAGATCAAGAAACCTTGGAGGCACATGGTGAGTGCGAAATTGGTTGATGTTTTTTTTCTTTTGAGACTCGTTTTGTGTGCGGTTATCGGAAATACAAAATTTGATACAACACCTTGCGTAAACCCACCTGATTCCTCAGTCGTAGGATCATACAATCGCATAAAGCTGACGCTTGTATTTTGCAATGCAAGGGAGTCACTCCCCGTCATTGTTTGAAATAGTGTTGCTTCGTCTGGGTGAGACAGCTTGATATGTTTATACATGCGTGCTGACGACACGCAGCCTCGCCAATATACTGAGGCTATACAGCGAGCAAGGTGATCATGGTTGAATTTAATCCGTGCACTGAAGCCCGTTCTCAGAATCTCACCATCAAGGTTTCTCAAGCACTTGATCAACGGTTTATCGAACTCGGTATTAAGGCGGGCCTCGCACTGTTGACAGAGAAGTTTTGCCTTGCCTGAATCGCCTGTGAGATGAATTTTTCCATTATCTTTGGGAATGGCAATTGCAGAACCGTGGTTACTTCGCAGGATCGAACGAAAAAATGCGTTCGGGATTGCATGAGACAAGCAAAGGTCGCTGTCTTGGCCGCATAACCGACATGTCGATACCTTTGATTGTGCCATGGTGCTGAAGATCTTTAACTGAAAATTTTTCAAGTATTTCCCGGCAAGAACTCGTGTCAGCCGACCAGCAGCCACAGGCCGTTGGCGATATAGACTAGTGCGACGCAGGTGATGATCAGATTGGTCCATTTTCTGAACTGGGCCTCGGTCATCACCTCCAGCACCCGGCTGGCGAGGGTGGTGCCGGCGACGGCGCAGAAGATGGCGATGGCTGCCAGCACCGGGTCAAGACCGGCGGCCTCGTCGATCAGCGCACCGAAATAGATCAGCTTCGAGATATGGCCGAAGACCTGGACACTGGCCTTGGTGGCAACGATGGCTTTGCGGTCGAGTCCGGAACGGATGAAATAGGTATCCAGAATGGGCCCGGCGATGCCGGTGGTGATCTGTACCGTGACACAGATGACACCGCAGATGACGGAATGTCCGCGCTTCGTCATGTCCGGTGTCAGCCGGTCAGGTATCGCCCGGGCGATGAAGGGCAGCAGGCCGAGTGAGATCAGGGCATAGGGCTTTTCCGGAACATATTTGATCAGCAGGCTGAGGCTGAGGGCAATCACGGCGCCGGTGATATATTCGATGGCGATGCGCGGATTGACGTGATGACGCCAGAGCCAGGCCCGCCAGCCGTTCGAGGCAAGCTGTGACACCGCATGCAGAACCATGGCGGCGGGCAGCGGCAGCAGGGTAATCAGGATACCCATCAAAATCATGCCGCCGGCCATTCCGAAGATGCCTGACAGGACAGCGGTTGCCATCATGGCAGCCGTCAGCGCGAGGGTTGTCGTCAGGGAAAGCATGCAGGTCGGGTCCCGGGATTATTCCGGCAGAAGGGGTGAGGCCCAATGCTAGCGACGCGGAGCGCCGGGGGCGAACGGAAATTTGCGGCGCTTGTTCAGGCACCCGTATCCTTCACCGCCTCCATCACGACATAGGTGCGGGTCTGTGCAACGTTTGGTAGGGCAGAGAGTGTTTCACCGAGGAATTTCCGGTAGCTGGCAATATCGCGGGTCCGGACTTTCAGCAGGTAATCGAAACCACCGGCGATCATGTGACAGCTCTCGATCGGGCGCAGCCCCTGCACGGCGGCATTGAAGGCGCGCAATGCCGCCTCGCGGGTGTCGGACAGCTGCACCTCGACAAAGGCGATATGGGCGGCGCCCATGGAGACAGGGTCGAGGACAGCGCGGTAGCCCCGGATCACGCCATCTTTCTCCAGCCGTCTTACCCGGTTCTGACAGGGTGTTTTTGATAGCCCGATCCGGTCCGCGAGTTCGGTGATGGTGAGACGGCCATTTTCAGCCAGTATCTCCAGTATTTTGCGGTCATGCCGGTCAAATTCACTGCTGAGCTGTTTGTCGTCAGTCATTTGCGTTTCTATTGGTCAAATAATCAGGTGATTGGCCTGATATTCTAGTCTCCTTTGGACAGCATGAAAACAAAAGCTCTGCTAGAGTCGCTGGCATCGGTTCAAAGGGAGTGCCAGCGATGTCAGTGTCTTCAGATCATCTCACGGAATTACGGCAGAAAATCCGGGCAGCAAACCTTCCCGACGAGGCGAAGGTGGTCAGCGATCTGGTCGATATGGCTGCTCTGGATACGGAGGGGCGTCAGGCGATCTGCCGGCGTGGTGCTGATCTGATACAAAAGGTTCGTGACAAGTCGGACCCCGGGCTGATGGAGGTGTTTCTGGCCGAATATGGTCTGTCGACGCAGGAAGGT
The DNA here is from genome assembly GCA_040219025.1 of Rhodospirillales bacterium. Lineage (GTDB taxonomy): Bacteria > Pseudomonadota > Alphaproteobacteria > Rhodospirillales > HT1-32 > HT1-32. The sequence continues at coordinate 44,900 of JAVJTE010000029.1, forward strand.
GTTGCCCTGATGTGTCTGGCAGAGGCGCTGCTGCGGGTGCCGGATGAGGAAACCATCGAGGCGCTGATTGAAGACAAGATCGCCCCGTCCGACTGGGGCAAGCATATCGGCCATTCCAGCTCGCCGCTGGTCAATGCCTCGACATGGGCGTTGCTGCTGACCGGCAAGGTGCTGAAGGAAAGTGACCGCGGCCTTGCCGCGACCCTGCGGGGGGCTGTGAAGCGGCTGGGCGAGCCGGTCATCCGCACCGCCGTCAGCCATGCCATGCGCGATCTGGGCAGCCAGTTCGTGCTTGGCGAGTCGATTGAATCTGCCCGTGACCGGGCGGCCCGGATGGAGAAGAAGGGCTATACCTATTCCTATGACATGCTGGGCGAGGCGGCGCGGACCGAAGGGGATGCAAGGCGGTATCACCTGTCCTATTCCGATGCCATCACGGCATTGGCCAGTGCCTGCAAGTCGAAGGACATCCGGGAAAATCCCGGTATATCGGTCAAGCTGTCGGCGCTGCATCCGCGCTACGAAGTGGCCCAGCGCGAACGGGTGATGTCTGAACTGGTGGCCCGCGCCCGGTCGCTGGCCCTGCTGGCGAAATCCGCAGGCATGGGCTTCAACATCGATGCAGAGGAGGCGGATCGCCTCGACCTGTCGCTGGATGTGATCGCGGCTATTCTGTCGGATCCGGCGCTGAAAGGCTGGGACGGGTTCGGGGTGGTGGTGCAAGCTTACGGCCCGCGCGCGTCCCTGGTCATCAGCTGGCTGTACGAGCTTGCCGGTCTGCTGAACCGCCGGATTATGGTCCGTCTGGTCAAGGGGGCCTACTGGGATACGGAAATCAAACGGGCGCAGACGCTGGGCCTTGACGGTTTTCCGGTGTTTACCCGCAAGGCCTCGACCGACGTCAGCTATATCGCCTGTGCACGCCGTCTGCTGGGCATGACGGACCGCATCTATCCGCAGTTCGCGACCCATAATGCGCATACGGTGGCCGCGGTTCTGGAGATGGCGACGGACGGGCAGCCCTTTGAATTCCAGCGCCTGCATGGCATGGGCGAGGCCCTGCACGATGTGGTGCACCGCGATGCCGGAACCCGTTGCCGCATATACGCCCCGGTCGGTGCGCATGAGGATCTGCTGGCCTATCTGGTACGCCGGCTGCTGGAAAACGGTGCCAACAGCTCCTTCGTCAATCAGATCGTGGATGAAAATCTGTCCCCGGAATCAATCGCCACCGACCCGTTTGCAGCCGTTGAGAAACTGGCCGGGAACCAGGCCAATCCGAATATTCGCCAGCCGAAGGATCTGTACGGGGCTGACCGGGTAAATGCCCGCGGCTGGGATCTGACCGATCTGGATGATCTGGCGGAAATAGAGGCCGGGCGCGGGCCCTGGGCAGAGCACCAGTGGAGCGCAAAGCCGCTGACTGTCAGGGCGGCAGAGGGGGGCGAGACGGTGGAGATCATCAATCCCGCCAATCATCAGGATATCGTCGGCCATGTCACAACGGGTGATGCGGCAACCGTTGCCGATGCGCTGACCACCGCCCGTGCAGCGGTCGCCGCATGGTCATCAGGAACGGCGGCGGAACGCGGGGCGATTCTGAACAAGGCTGCTGACCTGTATGAAGAACATGCGGGGGAGATGTTTGCCCTGCTGGCTCGGGAAGCGGGCAAGACCCAGGCTGACGGCGTCGCCGAGATCCGGGAGGCGGTGGATTTCCTGCGCTACTATGCGGTTCAGGCTGCAAACCTCGGCAGTGACCGCCACGCACGGGGTGTGTTTGCCTGTGTGTCGCCCTGGAACTTCCCGCTGGCGATCTTTACCGGACAGCTGTCGGCGGCACTGGCTGCCGGGAATGTGGTTGTGGCGAAACCGGCGGAACAGACATCGCTGATCGCGGCGAAGGCTGTCGGATTGCTGCATCAGGCCGGCGTGCCGGTGGCGGCCCTGCAACTGATTCCGGGCGATGGCCCGACCGTCGGGGCGGCCCTGGCGGCAGCACCGGAAATCGACGGCTTCTGTTTTACCGGCTCCACCCAGACCGCGCGGATCATCAACAGGTCGATGATCGCCACAGGTAATCCGAGGGCACCGCTGATCGCAGAGACCGGCGGGCTGAATGCGATGATCGTGGATTCAACCGCGCTGCCGGAACAGGCGGTTCGCGATATCGTTGCATCCGCCTTCCAGAGTGCGGGCCAGCGCTGTTCGGCACTGCGTGTCCTGTATGTCCAGAAGGACGTCGCCCAGAAGCTGCTGGAGATGCTGTTCGGTGCCATGGACGAGCTGAACGTCGGTGCGCCCTGGGAGCTGACAACAGATGTCGGCCCGGTTATCGATCAGGACGCACTGGCGAAAATCGAGGCGCATGTCGAGGCTGCCGCCGTTGAGGGGCGGCTGATGAAACGTCTCGTGGCACCGGCGGGCGGTACCTTCGCCGCACCGGCGGTTATCAGCATCGATGGTATCGCAGATCTGAAGGAGGAAATCTTTGGCCCGGTTCTGCATGTCGCGACATTTGAGGCGGACGAGATTGATGCGGTGGTTGATGCCATCAACGCAACCGGGTACGGCCTGACCTTTGGCCTGCACACCCGCATCGATGACCGTGTTCAGCAGATCATCGGCCGGGTTCAGGCTGGTAACCTGTATGTGAACCGCAACCAGATCGGTGCCATCGTCGGATCCCAGCCCTTTGGCGGGGAAGGCCTGTCGGGAACCGGACCGAAGGCCGGGGGGCCGAATTACCTGCCGCGCTTTACCCGGCAGGCAGAGCCGGTGACTGATGATGCCGGGGGCCACGATGTCCGCACCGCCGCCGTGCAGAAGCTTGTCGATTCCGCCGGGCGCCCTCTGCATGGCGTCCTGCGCAACCATGACCTGCCCGGCCCGACCGGCGAATCCAATCGTCTGTCGGTTTATTCCCGGGGGACGGTTCTCTGTCTTGGTCCGGGTCCGGCAGCGGCAAAGCGGCAGGCAGAGGAAGCGCTGGCGCATGGCTGTCCGGCAGTGGTGATTGCGCCCGGCCTGAAAGAGATCAAGGGGGCGCTGGTCATTGACGGCAAACTGAAGCCGGAACAGGCAGGTGAGCTGCGGGGCGTCAGTGCTGTCTGCTACTGGGGGGATGAAAAGCCGGCGGGAGAGTTCCGGAAGGTATTGTCAACCGGGAAGGGACCGCTGCCACAGATCTCGACCGAGCCGGGGATGGAGAGCGTTTTCATCCATGAACGACATCTCTGCATCGACACCACGGCGGCGGGCGGGAACGCATCGCTGCTCGCGGCCTCCAGTTGACAAAGTAAACTGGACAGTATAGTTCTTTGCTGCGTTGCAATAAAAATCCGCTGAAAGGCGGGTTTTGGTGCGGGTCATACTGCGCTGCAACGCAGTGATGTAACCGATCTCGGAGTTTCCCGGATGTCTGCGCGCCTGTTTCATGTTCTGCCGATAATGCTGATCGCCTTGACGGCGTGCGACGACAAGTCCGCCGACACCGCCGCGACGCCGTCTGCCCCACAGCCCCCGGCGGTTGATGTTGCCAGCCCGCTGGCAAAGGAAATCATCGAATGGGATGAGTTCAACGGGCGCTTCCATGCCTCGCAGGATGTCGAAATACGCCCGCGGGTCAGCGGCTATGTCGAGGCTGTGCATTTCCGGGACGGCCAGATGGTCAGCGCCGGTGATCTGCTGTTCAGCATCGACAAGCGTCCGTTTGAGGCGGCGAAATCGCGGGCACAGGCGGAACTGGCGTCAGCCCGTGCCAGATACCAGTTTGCCAATCAGGAAGTGGAGCGCGGCCAGCAACTGGTCACCCGCGGCACATTGCCGAAGGCCACGCTGGAGCAGCGGATCAGCGACCGGCTGGTCGCATCCGCAGATATTGCCGCCGCAGAGGCTGACCTGCGGGCAGCCCAGCTGGATATCGAATTTGCTGAAATCAAGGCACCGATTGCCGGTCGTATTTCTGACAGCCGGGTTGATGTGGGTAATCTGGTCTCCGGCTCCGGGACAACCACTTTGCTGACCCGAATCGTCGCGGTGGACCCGATTCATTTTGAATTCGACATGAGCGAAACAGAGTATCTCAGTTACGAGCGGGCCAACCGCCGCGGTGACCTGAAGTCAACCCGCGATGGCGGAACGGAGATCGAGGTGCGCCTGCCGGACGAGGATGTCTGGTCCTACAAGGGCCGGATCGACTTTGTCGACAGTGTCATTGACGCGGGCACCGGTACAATCCGGGTTCGGGCTGTGCTGGCGAACCAGGACGGGTTTTTGCTGCCCGGCCAGTTTGGCCGCCTGCGGCTTCCGGGGTCGCTCGTCTATGAAGCTATTCTGGTGCCTGAATCGGCGATTGTATCCGACCAGTCACGCAAGCTTATCCTGACGCTGGATGACAGCAATGTCGTTCAGCCGAAAGTCGTGCGGGTCGGACCGAACGAACTCGGACTGCGCATTATCCGCAAGGGGCTGGAAAAGACCGACCGGATCATCGTTAACGGTGTTCTGCGGGCGCGGTTTGGTCAGCCGGTGACACCGACGGAGACGACGATTGAACCCTGGCCGAACGGGCAGCCGGGCCAATAGGGTCGGCAGGAAAGGTCAGCATCATGAAATTTGCACATTTCTTCGTCGATCGTCCGATCTTCTCGACGGTTGTCTCGATCTTCATCGTCCTGATCGGCGGCATCTCCGCGATGTCCCTGCCGATTGCGCAGTATCCGGAAATCGCACCGCCAACCATTCAGGTGCGCGCCAGCTATCCCGGTGCCTCGGCAGAAACACTGGCCAATACGGTGGCCAGCCCGCTGGAGGAGGAGATCAACGGCGTTGAGGGCATGCTCTATCTGTCGTCCCAGTCGACCGGCGACGGGGCGGTGACGATCACCGTCACCTTTGAACTCGGAACCGATCTTGATGCAGCGCAGGTGCTTGTGCAGAACCGGGTGGCAATCGCCGAGGCCCGCCTGCCGGAATCAGTCCGCCGTCTCGGTGTGACAACGCGCAAGAACTCCCCCGACCTGATGATGGTCGTGCATATGTATTCGCCGGGGGAAAAGCTCGACGCACTCTATGTCTCGAATTATGCCTCCCTGCAGATTGAGGACCGGATGCTCCGGCTGTCAGGTGTCGGCCAGGTTCAGCTGTTTGGTGGCAGCGATTATTCGATGCGTATCTGGCTCAATCCGGAACGTATTTCCGAACTGGATCTGACCGCCAGCGATGTTGTGGAGGCGGTACGCGCGCAGAATGTGCAGGTCGCCGCCGGTTCGCTGAACCAGGCACCGGTTACCAATCCCGGTGCCTTCCAGCTGGCAGTGGAAACGCAGGGCCGGCTGGAAGACGTAAAGCAGTTTGAACGCATTATTGTGAAAGCCGGCAGTGGCGGAAAGGTGACACGTCTCGGCGATGTGGCCCGGATCGAGCTTGGTGCGCGTGACTATAACTCGCTGGCCTATCTGGGCACCGACCCGGCGGTTGCCATCGCACTGTTTCAGCGTCCCGGATCCAATGCACTGGAAGCCGCCGCCGAAGTGCGGGCGCTGATGAAAGAAGCGTCGGAGAGTTTCCCGGAAGGACTGGCCTACGACATCATCTATGATCCCACCGCCTATATCGCTGAATCAGTTGATGCGGTGGAGGTGACGATCTACGAGGCAATCGTGCTGGTCGTCCTCGTGGTCATTCTGTTCCTGCAGTCCTGGCGCGCCTCGATCATTCCGATTCTGGCTATTCCGATCTCGCTGATCGGGACCTTTGCCATGATGTCGGCGCTTGGATATTCCATCAACAACCTGACCCTTTTCGGCATGGTGCTGGCCATCGGCATTGTGGTTGATGATGCGATTGTCGTGGTCGAGAACATTGAGCGGAATTTGCAGGAAGGCCTGTCGCCGAAGGACGCAGCGCACAAGACCATGGATGAAGTCGGCGGTGCGCTGGTTGCCATCGCGCTGGTGCTGGCTGCGGTGTTCATCCCGACAACCTTTGTGGAGGGGATCAGCGGCCAGTTTTACCGTCAGTTTGCGGTGACCATCGCGACAGCCACCGCAATCTCTGCGCTGGTTTCACTCACACTCAGTCCGGCGCTCAGCGCAATTCTGCTGAAACACAAGGATGAGAACGAGAAGCGGGGCACTGTTCTGCTCTGGCCGGTGAGGAAATTTTTCGACGGGTTCAACTGGGCTTTTGACAAGCTGTCGAACGGCTATGCCCGGCTGACCGGACAAATGGTGCGGTTTTCGATTCTGGTGCTGGTTGCTTATGCCGGCCTTGTCGTGCTGACGGCCTTTCAGTTCCAGCGCGTGCCGACCGGATTTATCCCGGAACAGGATCAGGGATATTTCATCACGGTTATCCAGCTTCCGCCCGGCGCAACACTGGAGCGGACGGACAAGGTTGTCCGCCAGCTGACGAGCGATATTCTGAAGGTTGACGGAGTTGCCAGTGCCGCGGTTTTCGCGGGCTTTGATGGCGCGACTTTCACGAGTGCGCCGAACGCCGGCGCGATTTTCGTCACTCTGAAAGACTTCGAGGAACGCTCGGCAGCCGGTGTGTCCTATGGCAGCATCCTGAACAGCCTGCGCGGGGCCGGGGCACAGGTGAAGGAAGCGAATGTCTTCGTTGTTCCGCCGCCGCCGGTGCGGGGGGTCGGTAATGCCGGCGGCTTCAAGGGCGTGGTCGAGGACCGCCGCGGGCGTGGTGTGAAAGCGCTTGAAGGTGTGACCTGGGGGCTGGCCGGGGCGGCCAACCAGTCACCGAAACTGACCAGTGTCTTCACTACCTTCAACACCGGTACACCAAAAATCTATGCGGAAATCGACCGGGTTCGGGCGGAACAGCTGAACATCCCGATCCAGCGGGTTTTTGATACGCTTGAGACCTATCTGGGGTCGGCTTATGTCAACGATTTCAACCTGCTCGGGAAGACCTACCGGGTGACGGCACAGGCTGACGGCGAGTTCCGGCGAACGGTCAGTGATGTGGCCAAACTGCGGACCCGCAATGACAATGGCGAGATGACGCCGCTCGGGTCTATCGCCGAATTCCGGGATACGACCGGCCCCTACCGGGTGCTGCGCTACAACCTCTATCCGTCGGTTGCCCTGCAGGGTAATGCGGTCGCCGGTATCTCGACCGGTGAGGCGCTGGCCGAAATGGAACGGCTGGCGGCTCAGGCCCTGCCGGATGGTTTCACCCTCGAATGGACGGAACTGTCGCTGCAGGAGAAGCTGGCCTCCGGGTCCATTCTCCTGATCTTCGGGGCATCGGTTATCTTCGTCTTCCTGTTGCTGGCGGCACAGTACGAGAGCTGGGCATTACCCTTCGCGGTGATCCTGATCGTGCCGATGTGTCTGCTGGCGGCGGTCAGCGGGGTGATGTGGCGTGGCATGGACAACAACATTCTGACCCAGATCGGGCTGGTTGTGCTGGTCGGCCTGTCGGCGAAGAACGCCATCCTGATCGTCGAATTTGCCCGGCAGGCAGAGCAGGCAGGGATGTCTGTTGCCGAGGCCGCTGTCGAGGCGGCACGGGTTCGCCTCCGCCCCATCCTGACGACCTCGCTGGCCTTTATCCTGGGGGTTGTCCCGCTGATGATCGCCTCCGGTGCCGGTTCGGAAATGCGTCAGGCGCTGGGAACGGCGGTCTTCTTCGGTATGCTCGGGGTGACCGGATTCGGTCTGTTGTTCACGCCGGTGTTCTATGTCGTCTGTCGTCGCATCGCGCTGCTGGGACAACGGATGACCGGCGGTACCAAAAAGCCGGAGACCGCAGCCTGATCCGGGTTATGGCGTTCAGTATATTCTGACTCTCCCGACATCGGGCCGGGGCTGTTCATCGCGGCGGCTTTGGCGGATAGTGTGAGCTGCTGCCTTCGCGGCGCAGATGTCAGCTCCGGGGGGAGACGATCAGAATGACCAGATGGATATTTGCTGCGCTGCTGGCCGGATTGCTGGGCTGGGCATCACCCGGTGCCAGCGCAGACCTTGCCGCAGCCAATCCACCTGTAACCGAAGCTGATCTTGCACGGCTGTCCGATGCCGAATTGCGGGCGATTGTTGCCGGGAAACTGGCGACGCCTGATACGGTAGCGTCGCATGGTTTCAATCCCGCAGACCTCGCCTACTCCCTGCAATCCGATTTCAGCCGCATCCGCGAACGGCTGGGTGATATATTGGGTGCTTATGGCGGGTTGCCGGATGCATTCCGGCAGGCGGGGGATACCCTGTTCGGTGATCGTGAAGAAGGCGGCATGGCGTTGTTTCTGGTGGCTTTTGCTGCCGCGCTGCTGGGCGGTCTGGGGGTTGAATCTGTTGTCCGCCGGCGGGTTGCGGCAACCCGTGTCACCGCGATTCCGGCTGGTCTGACGCTCTGGCTCAAACTGCGCGCCCTCGGTGCTGTGCTGCTGCGGGACGGCCTGTTCATCCTGCTGTTTGCCGTGGTGGCCATCGTGATCTTTTTCATCATTGAAACCAGTGGATCGGTGGATCGCATCGCCTTTGCCTTTTACCTGTCGGCAATTGTCATCCTGCGGCTTGTTGCAAGCTTCAGCCGGTCATTTCTGGGCATCCGGTTGCCTGCCATGCGGATAACCTCGTTTGCGGATACCGAAGCTCTGGCCATTCATCGCGGTGTGCTGGTGTCGATGGCACTCGGGGCGTTCGGGTTTTTCACCTGCGCCCTGTTTGCCGTCATGGGCATTCACGGGGATGTCCATTTACTGCTGCTGCTGATGGTTGGCACGGTGATGATGCTTGGCTTCTCGGTCGTCTTTGTGCTGGGACGCGGTGCCCTGCAACGTGACCTCTCCGGCCCCGCCGCCTCACCCGGTCGCAGACGGTTTGCCCGGCTCTATCCCTGGTTGATGGCGGCTGGAATTCCGGTTCTCTGGGGCGTTCTCGTCGGGATGGCTACGCTGGGGGCAACGCCCCTGTTTGGTGCGGGGCTGTCGACCATCGCCATTCTGTCGATCTGGCCGATGTTCGATGCGGCGGCACAACGTGAGGCTCACAGCCTGATCGGCTCGGGCGATGATGTCAGCCCCTCCGTCCTCCGGGTTCTGCGGATTGCTGTCGGTGTCGGGTCATTGTTCATTCTGCTCACCGGCTGGCGGTTCGATCTTCTCGGACGCACGGATGCGGTCGCCTCTGCTGTGGCGCGCGGAATGCTGGAAGTCGGTATTGTGCTGCTGGTGTCTTACAGTCTCTGGCAGATGCTCAACATATGGGCGAACCGGAAAATTGCCGAAGAAGATGCCGCCCTGATCGACGAAGGACATGACAATGCTGAAATGGAGATCGGCGGGGCCGGGTTGTCGCGGATGCGTACTCTGTTGCCGTTGTTCAGGCGGGCCGGGCAGGTGACGATAGCGGTGATTGCCCTGATGATTGTCCTGTCATCGATGGGCGTGAACATCGCCCCGGTACTCGCCGGGGCCGGCGTTGTCGGGCTTGCCATCGGTTTTGGCTCGCAAACCCTGGTTCGCGATATCGTCTCCGGTGCGTTCTTCCTGATGGATGATGCCTTCCGGCTTGGTGAGTATGTCGATCTGGGTGATGTGAAGGGATCGGTCGAGCGGATTGCAACCCGGTCCCTGCAACTGCGCCACCATCGCGGGGCGCTGCATACCGTGCCGTTTGGCGAGATCACACGGCTGTCAAACTACAGTCGCGACTGGGCAATCATGAAGCTGCGTTTCCGGGTGGGCTTCGATACAGATCTGGAGCAGGCACGCAAAATCATCAAGAAGGTCGGAGCCAGCCTGATGGAGCATCCGGATGTGGGCGAGGATTTCATCCAGCCGTTCAAGTCGCAGGGTGTTGTGGAGGTTGATGATTACGGCCTCATCATCTCCACCAAGTTCATGTGCAAGCCCGGCAAGCAGTTCCTGATCCGTCGCCATGCCTATGCCGCGGTTCAGAAGGCATTCGCTGATAACGGCATCGACTTTGCCCGACCCGAAGTCAGGGTATCGGTTGAAAAGGGCGCGGATGAAAAAGCCGCCCCCGGCGACGGACAGCTGTCTGACGCCAGTGCAGCAGCCGCAGCAACTGCCGTCGCAAAGGCTGCCCGGCAAAAACAGACGACAGGGACATCCGACGGCTGAAAACGGCGTTTCTGCTTTGTATTTTGTCGCCGGATCACCAGATCAGTCCTCAGGTCATCAACCGGACAATCCACCGTGGCACAGGTCAACAGCCTTATTCTTGAATACGGGACGCTGGTCTACATCCTGCTGTTTGCCTATTGCGCCCTGAAGAGCGGTGCTCTGCCCCTGTTTGCCGGACTGGTGGCGACTTACGGATCGCTTGATGTGATGATTGTCGCCGCCGTCACCCTGGCCGGCGGATATCTCGGTGATGAGGTCCGGTTCTTTGTCGCCCGTCGTTATGGCGTCGGCTTCATGCAGCGACGGGAGGGGTTGCAGCGATTGATGACGAGAGCCCGGTTGCTGATGCAGCGATATGGCGCAGCCTATATCTTTCTCTACCGCTATCCGAAAGGCATGCGGACAATCGGCGCACTTCCGGTCGGGCTGGGGGACATGCAATGGCGGTATTTCACACTGCTCAATCTGGCCTCGGCCACACTCTGGTGCCTGTTACTGGTGGGGGGTGGTTATCTTTTCGGCAGTACCATAGAGCAGGCGGTTGCGTCCGGCTGGGGGGCGGCCAGTATCCTGCTGCTGATCGGCTTCCTCGGCCTGTCCTGGCTTGGCTGGCGACAGATAAGACATCTTGAGAAACCCGGAGGGGCTGTTTGAAGGCTGTTGCCGCTATTTCTTCGGCAGCTGTCTTGGCCGGCCGTTCTCATCAATGGCGACGAAGGTGAACTGCCCCTCCGTCACCTTTTCGCGGTCCGGGCCTTCCGGTCCCCGCAATACCCAGGCTTCGATCCGGTAGGTCAGCGATGTATTCCCCTCACGGATCAGATCGGCGTAACAGCACAGCACATCCCCAACCCTGACAGGCCGGTAGAAGGTCATGCCGTCAACCGCAATGGTGGCGACGCGGCCATGGGCCTTGCGCCAGGCTGTGGTGCCGCCGGCAAGATCCATCTGGGCCAGCAGCCAGCCGCCGAAGATGTCGCCGGACGGATTGGTGTCAGCCGGCATTGCGATGGTCCGGATGGCCAGTTCGCCACGGGGAATGTCGTTATCGCTCATCGCCGATGATCCACAAGATATTGGTGATTGCTGTCAACTATACTACAGCATGAAGCTTGCGCCTGTTCACGGCAAATCTATAATGCGGGCATGGCAGATCTGTTTAATTCACCCGCTTCAGCGGCAATCGACCCGGGCTATTCAGCCAAGGATATCGAGGTTCTTGAGGGGCTGGAGCCGGTGCGCCGGCGTCCCGGCATGTATATTGGCGGCACCGATGAACGGGCGCTGCATCATCTTGCTGCCGAAGTCCTCGATAACGCGATGGATGAAGCTGTTGCGGGTCATGCCAGCCGGATCGAATTCGAGCTGGCGGCGGGCGATCTGCTGACGGTACGTGATAACGGGCGGGGCATTCCCATCGACCCGCATCCGAAGTTCACCGACAAGTCGGCGCTGGAAGTGATTCTGACCACCCTGCATTCGGGGGGTAAGTTTTCCAACAAGGTCTATGAGACATCGGGTGGCCTGCACGGGGTTGGTATCTCGGTCGTCAATGCGCTTTCGGACAATCTGGAGGTCGAGATTGCCCGCGATAAAAGGCTGTGGCGCCAGACCTACAGCAAGGGGCATCCGACATCGGAACTGAAAGATGTCGGGGCGGTCAGCAACCGCCGGGGGACGGCCGTCACTTTCCATCCGGATCCGGAAATCTTCGGTGCGCGGGCAGGGTTCAAACCGTCGCTGCTGTACAAGCTGGCCCGCTCGAAAGCCTATCTCTACAAGGGTGTGGAAATTCGCTGGCGCTGTGCAGCCGAGCTGATCAGGGACGGTGACGAGACGCCGGAAACGGCGGTTCTGCATTTTCCGGGCGGGCTCGGCGATTATCTTGAGGAAGTGCTGAAGGGTCGCAAGACGGTAACGCCTGTGATGTTCGCCGGGCATGCCGATTTTCCCGACAGGCAGGGGCGCTGTGAATGGGCGGTGGCCTGGCCGATGGATGATGAGGGATTCTTCAACAGCTACTGCAACACGATTCCGACACCGGAAGGCGGTACCCATGAATCCGGCATTCGCACGGCATTGCTGCGCGGGCTGAAGGGTTATGGCGAGCTGATCGGTAACAAGCAGGCCGCCAAGATCATGGCAGAAGACGTGGTTGGCGGCGCCTGCGGTATGCTGTCCGCGTTTGTTCCCGATCCGCAGTTTCAGGGCCAGACCAAGGACAAGCTGACATCGGCCTCTGCCACACGGCTGGTCGAGATGGCGGTGAAGGATCATTTCGATCACTGGCTGTCGGCGGATGGTGACTCAGCAAAGGCCTTGCTGGACCGGGCGATTGAAAGCGCCGATATGCGCCGCCGCCGGAAAGAGGCGAAAGAGATGAAGCGCCAGTCTGCCACCCGGCGGCTGCGGCTTCCCGGCAAGCTGGCGGACTGCACCCGCTCGGTGTCCGATGGTACTGAAATCTTCCTGGTTGAGGGTGACTCAGCTGGCGGCTCTGCCAAGCAGGCGCGGGACCGGGCAACCCAGGCGGTGCTGCCGCTGCGAGGCAAAATCCTCAACGTCGCCAGTGCGACCCGTGACAAGCTGAAGGGCAATCAGGAACTCAAGGATCTGATTGAAGCTCTCGGCTGTGGTGCGGGGGCGGATTATGACGAAGAACGGCTTCGGTATGAAAAAGTCATCATCCTGACGGATGCCGATGTTGATGGTGCGCATATCGCTTCCCTGCTGATGACCTTCTTCTACAAGGAACTGCCGGCGCTGATCGAGAACGGGCATCTGTATCTCGGCATGCCGCCGCTCTACCGTCTGGTGCAGGGATCAAAATCGATCTACGCCCGCGACGATGCCCACAAGGATGAACTGATGTCGAACGGCACCTTCCGGAGCAACGGGAAGATTGAAATCAGCCGGTTCAAGGGACTGGGTGAAATGCCGCCGCCGCAGCTTCGCGAGACGACCATGAACAAGGCCACGCGCCAGTTGCTGAAGGTCAATGTGCCGACAACGGATGACCGGTCGGCGCAGCGTGATACCGAACAGCTGGTTGATGACCTGATGGGACGGAACCCTGAAAAACGGTTCAATTTCATTCAGGACCGCGCCCGTTTCGTTGAGGATATCGATATCTGACCGGGACGCGGGTTCGACATTGTCTCGCCATTTTCTGATGGTCATAGTGTTACCGATCAAACTTGTCGGATACTGGTGATGAAGGTTTTTGCGATGCTGTCCTGCCTGCTGATGCTGGCGGGGTGCAACCGGTCGGTCGGGGATGTCTATCAGCCCGGGGTGCCATCTGCGGTTGGGCTGGTCGCCGGACAGGGCGATATGCCTGTCGTGATTTCAGGTCGCTTCTATGAGATGCCTCAAACTGAATTCGACAGCCTGATTACAGACATGATGTATGGCAGGAATGCGGGCCCACTGGTCCGCTTCACCACCAGTCCGAAACCCGGATCGACGGAGAATTATTCGGTGCGGATGCTGTTTGGTGCGCCTGACAATTTCGGTCATTCCATGATGTGTAATCCGGAATCAGTGCCGTCACCGGAACCGCTGTCATCGAAAATGATCGTCACAGCTGCATTCTGTTACAAGGATCGGATGGAATCCGGTGCTACGGGTATTTTCTATCCGGAGGACGGAACTGATCGGGCAGGGCTGAAACGGCTGATCCACGGCATGATGACAACAATGTTTCCGCTGTTTGATCCGTTCAGTGACGGCGGATGCGGTGGCAGCATCATCGATTGCTGAATTCCAACTGCGGCATTGTTCGTTCACAAATGAATGGTCTAGGATGCTGACCGACAGAGAGAACTGACAAAAAACAAGGGGAGCCAGATGTCAGATACCGTGAAGTATTTCCTTGAAGAAAGCAGGATGCCAAAGACCTGGTACAACCTGCAGGCGGATCTGCCGGAGCCACTGGCGCCTGTGCTGCATCCCGGAACCGGCCAGCCGATTGGTCCGGATGATCTGGCCCCGCTGTTTCCGATGGCCCTGATCGGGCAGGAAGTCTCCACCGAACGGGATATCGAAATTCCGGAGCCGGTCCGTGAAATCTATCGGCAATGGCGCCCGTCTCCGCTGTACCGGGCCCGGAAGCTGGAAAAGGCACTCGGTACGCCGGCGAAGATCTATTACAAGTACGAGGGTGTCAGCCCGTCCGGTAGTCACAAACCGAATACTTCCGTACCGCAGGCTTTCTATAACAAGGAAGCGGGCATCAAGCGGATCACCACCGAGACCGGAGCCGGTCAGTGGGGATCGTCGCTGGCCTTTGCCGGATCGCTGTTCGGTATCGAAATCGACGTCTATATGGTGAAGGTGAGTTTCCAGCAGAAGCCTTATCGCAAGGCCCTCATGGAAACCTATGGCGCACGCTGCGTCGCCAGCCCGTCGGAAGAAACAGCCTCTGGCCGGGCCGTGCTGGCGCAGTTCCCGGACAGCACCGGCAGCCTTGGTATCGCCATCTCTGAAGCTGTGGAAATGGCGGCACAGCGTGATGACACCAAATATGCGCTGGGCTCGGTGCTGAACCATGTGCTGATGCATCAGACGATCATCGGTATGGAAGCGATCGACCAGCTGGAAATGGCTGACGATTATCCCGATGTTATCGTTGGCTGCACCGGCGGCGGCAGTAACTTTGCGGGTATCGTCTTCCCGTTCCTTGGCCAGAAGCTGCAGGGCAAGGCAGCCAAACAGACCCGCTATGTCGCGGTTGAGCCGGCGGCCTGTCCGACGCTGACCCGCGGCAAGTTTGCCTATGATTACGGTGACCTCGCCAAGCTGACGCCGATGGTCAAGATGCATACTCTCGGCAGCTCGTTCGTTCCGCCGGGCTTCCATGCCGGCGGTCTGCGCTATCACGGCATGGCGCCGCTGATCAGTCATATTGCGGACCTCGGCCTGATCGAGTCCGTGGCCCTGAAGCAGGTCGGATGTTTTGAAGCGGGTGTACAGTTTGCCCGTGCGGAGGGCATCCTGCCGGCACCGGAAGCGACCCACGCGGTCAAGGGTGCCATTGACGAGGCGCTGCGCTGCAAGCGGGAAGGCAAGGCCGAGACAATCCTGTTCAATCTGTGTGGCCACGGGCATTTCGACATGCAGGCCTACATGGATTTCTTCGCCGGCAAACTGACAGATCAGGTCTATGACGAGGCTGAACTCGCCATGGCACTGGCCGGTCTGCCGTCGGTCGCTGCCGAATAAACTGGTGATGACTTCTGAGCCGTGCCGATATCCACCGGCACGGCTCAGCACAGTTTCAGAAGAGGCCGGGAAATGCCGGATAGCAGTGCAGAGCTGAATACGGGGCAGGGAAGCATCGACCCCGATGAATGGGCGGTCCGGGTCGACCTTGCGGCCTGTTACCGGCTGATCGATCATTTCGGCCTGACCGACCTGATCTATAATCATATTACGGCGCGGGTTCCCGGTCAGGGAGAGGCGTTCCTGATCAACCCCTATGGCCTGCGTTATGACGAGATCAGGGCGTCAAACCTGGTGAAGGTCGATCTCGACGGCAAGCTGCTCGCCCCGTCGCCCTATCCGATCAACCCCGCCGGATATACAATTCACAGCGCCATTCATGCGGCCCGCCATGATGTGTTCTGTGTAGTTCATACACATTCTGCGGCAGGCTCTGCCGTCTCCTGCCTGAAAGACGGCTTCATGCCGCTGACCCAGGCCGGGCTGCAGTTCCATAACCGGCTGGCCTACCATGATTATGAAGGCATTGCGCTGGACCTGGCAGAGCGTGAACGGCTGGTTGCCGACTTCGGTAATCACCATTCGATGATTCTCCGCAATCATGGCCTGCTGACCACCGGCACCACCATCGCCGAGGCGTTCAAGCGGATTTACTATCTGGAGCAGGCCTGCCAGTTGCAGATGCAGGTGCTGGCCAGTGGCCGGGAAATTGTCCAGCCGTCGGAAGAGGTGATGGAACGCACGGCACGGCAGTTTGAAGGGGGCGGGGCCTCATCTGTAATGGGCACAGGCAGGAAGGTCAGTGCCTGGGATGCCTATCTCCGCCTGCTTGATGACAGGTCGCCGGATTACCGGACCTGACAGATGGCCAGGCTGGAGGCTTGTCCGACCTGCAACAAGTCGATCTCCGGGGATGCCTCTGTCTGCCCGAAATGCGGTGAGCCGCTGGCCGAAGGCTGGGGCGCGGTCCAGGCCGGACAGCGCCGGAGGGGATATCTCGGTGGTCTGGCGGTTATCGTTATTTTATGGCTGGCCTGGGATTACATCCTTCCCTTGTTTGAATAGGGCATGCCCCCGTTTCAGTCGGCTCGTCCGGTAACTGACAATAGCCGCACAAGCGCCGGATAGTTTATGCCGGAGCCAGCGGGTTACCTTTCAGCATCACTGTTGCCCGGAGGCTTTCATGACAACACGCGACTGGATGCTGATCGCCTTTCTCTCGCTTATCTGGGGCGGATCATTCTTTTTTGCGGAAGTGGCGCTGCTCGCCTATGGCCCGCTGACGGTTGTCGCCCTCCGGGTCTCGCTGGCTGCGGCCATTCTGCTGGTCATTCTTCGGGTGACGGGCAAGGCACTGCCCCGGGGCTGGGGGATATGGGGGGCGCTCGCTGTTATGGGGCTGCTCAACAATGTCTTCCCGTTCAGCCTCATCGTCTGGGGACAGGTGCATGTCACCAGCAGCATCGCCTCGATCTTTAATGCAACCACACCTTTGTTCACGGTCTTCGTCGCTCATCTGCTGACAACCGACGAACGGATGACGGTCAACAAGCTGGTCGGGGTTCTGCTGGGGATTGCCGGGGTGGTTGTGATGATTGGTCCATCGGCGCTGGCCGGTTTTGATATGGCGAATGCCGGGCAGGTGGCGGTTCTTGGCGGCGCCCTGTCCTATGCCTTTGCCAGCATATGGGGGCGGCGGCTGAAAGGGCTGACGCCGATGGTCGCTGCAGCGGGCATGTTATTGATGGCGTCTGTCGTCATGATCCCTGCGGCTCTGCTGGCCGAACAGCCGCTGGAGGTGGTGCCGTCGCCATCTGTCATCGCCTCGGTGATCGGCCTGGCGAGTGTATCGACAGCACTGGCCTATCTGATCTATTTCCGGCTGCTGGCCACCGCCGGATCAACCAACCTGATGCTGGTAACCCTGCTGATTCCGATCAGCGCCATGGCGCTGGGCATCAGCTTTCTGGATGAAACGCCGGGTGCATATGCCTACGCCGGAATGCTGCTGATCTTTGCCGGCCTGATATCGGTCGACGGCAGGCTCTATCGCAAGTTCCGGGGCGCGGGCCCGACGGTCTGAATGTCAGGCGGCTTCTCGGCCGCTCCGCTCGACCTGCTTGAACAGGCGATTGTCGCGCAATGCGGAAATCGAGATCAGTCTGCGGTCTGACGGATCACTCATCAGGCAGACCCGGGCATGGGGCTGTTCCTTGCGCGGCGTGAACAGTTCCACTACCTGCCAGACGAAATGAGTTGCATCGTTGCGCTGATAGAAGTCGCCAATCTGAACTGGATTACTCACCAATATACCCTCCACAATGACCCGACCCCGTATAGACGTTAATCATAGCTTCTTAAAAGATCACTAATTATTTTCTGGTTCCGTAAGCCATTCACGGACAAGTTATTTTTGGAGTCTTTGTTGCGAGGAACTAAAGTGACTGCATCATTTGGATGGCAAAAATGACGACTCGGGAACTGGCAGGAAAAACGATTGGTATCGCCGGTCTTGGCGACATGGGCTACCCGATGGCCCGGCGTATGGCGGATGCGGGTTTTAATGTTCTCGGCCATGATGTCCGGCCTGCAGCCGACTTTCCGCTGCTTGGGGAACGGTTTGTCGCCGACCCGTCGGCATTCGCGGAAAGGACAGATATTCTGTTCTCGGTCGTCCGCGATGTTGCCCAGACGGAGGCGCTGTTGTTCGGCCGGCAGGCGGTTGTCCGTCATCCGCAGGCACCCGAAATGCTGGTTATCTGTTCCACCCTGTCACCGCGTTTCGTCTCCGGGCTGCAGGAACGTCTGCCGGAGGGGATGAAGCTGGTCGATGCCCCGATGTCGGGTGGCCCTTATTCAGCGGAGGCCGGGTCCCTGACCTTCATGCTGGGAGGGGCTGAAACAGATGTTACGTTCCTGATGCCCCTGCTGCAGGTGACGGGCGGGGTATTTCATCATCTCGGCCCGGTTGCGGCGGGTATGTCCTGCAAGGTGCTGAACAACTTCGTCTGTGCAGCGTCGGTTGCGGCGGTTCGCCGGGTTGGCCTGCTGGCACCGGAATTTGGTCTTGATCCCGAAAAGCTGCGCGAGGTCATGGCCTCCAGTTCGGGTGCGAGCTGGTTTGGCAATAATTACGACCGGATCAAGTTTGCCCGGGAAGGTTATGACCCGGCGAACACCATGGGGATTATCCGCAAGGATGTCGGCGCTTATCTGGATGCGGTTTCCGGGGGCGACGAAACCCTGCTGGAAGACTTTGAACAGGCGGTTGCCCGCGCGTTGGAGACGCTGCCGCCCGATACATCAGGAGATTGCTAGATTGGCAGCCCGCTACAGGCCGCCGGGCTGGATCAGTCTGACTGATGCTGTCGGGCTTATTGCCGGGGCGCTTGATAAAGGCCGCGGCTGGGCTGCGGGTCTTGAGGCAACGGCCTGGCTTGCAGCCCCCCGGGGCGATCCGCCGGCTGATGTTGTGCAGTGGATGTCGGCCTGGCGGATGTTGCGCGATGCGCTTGCCACCGGCGAAATTCCGGCGATTCGGAACAGCCCGGAGAACCCGCTTCCGGCTGAGGTGCCGCCGGTGCAATGGATCGCCGGGTTTGGCGATAATCCCTGGCGGGTATCATCCGGGTCTGCTGTGTCGGTGGCGGATCAGGTTCTGATTGCTGAAGATCCGTTGCGTGCCCTGACCGCCGGGCTCCGCCATGCATCACGGAGCAGCGGGCGCACACTGACCGGCCAAAGCCCGCGTGCGGCCTGTCGGGACTGGATTGAATCTCTCGCGGCAGGCGGTGAGAGCCCGGACAGCAAGGACGCCCTGTTTGCCGTCGCAGAGACCCGGTTTCCCGGACTTTCACGACGCGGCTTCGATGCGGCATGGGCCCAGGCCGCTCCGGAGGGGTGGCGCCGGCCCGGCCGACGTTAACGCAGGCCGGCTTGACTTGTTCAGCGCGTCTGGCCGGAAAACCCCGCATAAATTTTAATCCTGCCGGCTATTACCCTATCCGGAAATTCATCAGTCTCCGGTCTTCGTCAAAAACAGAAGATCAGGAGTTGCAGAATGAGAGACCCCCGCCACCCCCTGAATACCGCCAGGCCGCAGAGCCTTCTCGGACCGTCATCTGATGATGATCCGGAGTTTGAGGCCTCAGCCGAGGAAACCGCCCCGGTCGCTCCCGCGAGCCCCGGCGATTACAGTTTTGACCAGTTGAACATGCCGCCGGGAATGGCGGTGAATGCCAGCGGCTTCGGTTCGGCACAGAACTGGTGTCACAAGGCCGGGCTCAATCAGGGCGAACTGAATGGCGTTCTGGCGTCCTACAGCCGGGCGCTTACAGATCCGAACTGGAACAGCGATGAGATGAATGAGGAGCGTCAGCGTACGACAGTGAACTTTCTGCGGGAACGCTGGGGCGACGAGACCATGTCACGACTGATGGCGGTCCGTGCACATATTGACCGGATCGGCGGTGATGAACTGGTCGATTTTCTTGACGAAACCGGACTGGGGAACGACCCGTTTCTCATTCTGGCGCTGGACCGGGCGGCTAACGGCCGACACTACTGAGCTCCGTCCTGACAATCATCGCAGGCGATCGATGGTTTCCTGTGTGGTCAGGACATCACCGAAGCGCAGATAGAACTGGTTGAGGGCACCGGCATGTTCCGCGTCAGATTGCGCAGCGAGAGCATCCGACAGCATCGCAACCCGGTAATTATGCTGCATGGCATCGACGGCTGTTGTCTGGCAGCAGACGCCGGTTGCAGTGCCCGCAATCAGCAGGGTATCGACGCCACGCTGTCGCAGCGTGGCGTCGAGGTCTGATGAGTCCGGTGCAAACGCGCTGTAGCGTGTCTTGACAACGGTAATGTCATCACGGTCTGTACGGAGTTCAGGCCAGAGCGGATAGCCCGCGCCATCCCGGGACAGCAATGTCTGCCGCCGCTTCCATGCCGCATCGGAATGCAATGCGCGGTATCCGGACCAGTTGTCGGATGCAGCGGGTGAGCCATCGGTAATGATCCAGATTACGATTCCACCTGCCATGCGGAGGGCACCCGCAATCTGGTTGATGGCAGGTACGATTTCTTTTGCTACCGGCGCCGCAGCGGGCATACCATCGCCAATGAAGTAAGTCTGCATATCGACGACGACGAGGGCGGTGGTTCCGGCTGTCACCACATCAATCAGATGAGGTTTGCCCTGCCGCGCGGTAACCCGCCGGATGGCGTCGTCAGAGAGCCTGAAGTGATGCGGCACGGGCCTGTTCGCCAATCATGAAACGAAGCATCCTGACGGCACTTGCCGGACTGGTAAGTGGTTCGACGCCGGTAAGATCGCGAACTGCATCGCAGGCGGAGGTCATGGACAGCTGTGCCAGCATAATGGCGTCACACTTGCCCAGGCTGCCCGCAGCTTCTGCAATCAGGTTGTCATGTTTCCATGAATTACCGGACAGGGCCGCGCTCATCGCACCTTCGGCGCAGACGACCTGCAGTTCAGGGCTGCCGCCCACTTCGCGCGCAATCTCGGCATATTCCCGGGACATGGATTGCAGGCTTGGCGCAAATGTTGCGACGATCCCGACGCGACCGCCGGTCAACAGTGCTTCGCGGAACATGGCTTCGTTAGGTTTCATGACCGGAATCGACAACCGGGCGGCAACCAGGTCAATCGAATGTCCGAAGGCTGAGCAGGTGAACAGCAGCGCATCAACACCGGCATCGCTGGCCTGGTCGGCAAGGGCGGCAATCCTGCGCTGAATTTCAGGCGTCTCTCCGGCGGCTGTTGCGCGCATGGCGGGCAGATCAGAGTCTTCAAATTCCGAAATTTCTGCTTCCGGCCAGAATTCTGCAAACGCCGACCGGACCGGCACTTTTGCAAGCCCGGTTGCGTGCGCAATGCCTATATGAACCATATTAATCCCCCACCTTGCATATCCCTCAAACCCCACAGATAAGTACAATGAACTATGCTTAATTACCAGAATAACCGTCGACATAAGGCCAGTTCAGTGATTGATTCAGGCAAATTTCTGGGGAAAACCTGTGACTGAGACAAAAATACGGGAAAATATCGTGAAAATGGCGAAGTCCATGTTCACGAGGGGCCTGACCTTCGGCAGCTCCGGGAACATCAGTGTCCGAGTCGATGATGGCTGGCTGATGACTCCGACAGGCTCAACCATGGGTGAACTGGATCCTGCGCGGCTGGCGAAACTGGATGATCAGGGGCGTCATGTCAGCGGCGACAAGCCAACGAAAGAGACCTTCCTGCATCGTGCGATGTATGAAGAGCGGCCGAAAACCGGTGCTGTCGTACATCTGCATTCAACCCATTCGGTTGCGGTCAGTTGTCTGGCTGATGTCGACCCGACGGATGTGTTGCCGCCGATCACGGCCTATTATGTGATGAAGATCGGCAAGCTGCCACTGGTCCCTTACTTCCCGCCGGGTGATCTCGATCTGGCGAAGGCGGTACGCGAGATGGCATCTGAGCATCATGCTGTGCTGCTGGCCAATCATGGCCCCGTGGTCGCCGGCAAGTCACTGGAAGATGCGGTTTATGCAACGGAGGAGCTGGAGGAAACAGCAAAGCTGTTCCTGATGCTGCGTCATGCGAAGACCAGCTATCTGACACCGGAACAGGTTTCGGCCCTTCGGGAAAAATTCCCGTCCTGACCGGGGTCAGATTGCGCGGCTGTGCCGTCCTGCCCGGGCGGTATGGGTCGGATCAAAGCAGGCAGCAATGTTGCGGAGGTACAGACGGCCGGTCTCGGTCGCCTGCAGTGTGAGTGCCTGGCCGTCGCAGGTGACCAGCCCGTCATCGGCAAGTGGTGACAGGCTGGTGAAGGCCTGTTCTGCCTGTCTGGTGTCGGCACCGAAATCCCGGCAGATCGCGGCGGCATCCAGCGCGCCATAGCACATTATTTCCTCGATGAACCGCCGGCGCAGACGGTCTTCGAAGGTCGTGGCATATCCGCGCACCACTGGCAGCCTGTCTTCCGACAGCATGGCACGCCAGTCGCGGGACGTGGCGGCGTTCTGTACATAGCCGTCAGGCAGACTGCCGATTGACGATGATCCGAAGCCCAGCAGGGTGCTGGCCTGATCGTCGGTATAGCCCTGAAAATTCCGGCGCAGGCGTCCGCGCCCGGAGGCGATGACCAGCCCGTCATCCGGGCGGGCAAAATGATCAAAGCCGATATTGATGTATCCGGCAGACTGCAATTCATCAGCGGCGGCCAGCATCTGTTCAAAACGCTCGGCACTGCCCGGCAACCTTGCCTCGTCGATGGCTTTCTGATGCTTGCGGAACCAGGGCACGTGGGCATAGCCGAAGACCGATACCCGCGAGGCACCGGCATCAGCAATCGCCCGGGCCGTCGCCCGGACATGTGCCGCGGTCTGACCCGGCAGGCCATAGATCATGTCCATCGAGATCCGTTCGATCCCGACCTCCCGTAACCGGGCAACGGTTTGCAGGACAAGGTCGAGGGGCTGGTGCCGGTTGATCAGCGCCTGAACCTCCCGGTCAATATCCTGAACGCCAAGACTTACCCGGTTAATCCCGGAGCGGGCAAATGCCTCTGCCATATCAGGCTCCAGCCGGCGGGGGTCAACCTCGACCGCCCGCTCGGCATCGGCAGCAAATCCGAAACTGCGGTCGAGAATCGAGAACAGGCGACGAAAGCTGACCGGTGTGAGCTGGGTCGGGGTGCCGCCACCAAAATGCAGATGGCCGATCCCGCCTGTCGGTGCGGCCAGCGCCGAGACCATTTCAATCTCCTGCTCCAGCGTCCGGGCATAGGCTTCTGTATTTTCGCTGCGCCGGCTAACCTCTGTCGCACAGCCGCAATACCAGCAAAGCTGCTGGCAGAACGGCACATGCAGATAGACCGACAGCCGTTCCTGTTGCCGGAGCGAGCGCAGCCAGCGACGGTAGGTCTGTTCATCCAGCTCATGAAACTGCAGCGCCGTCGGATAGCTTGTATACCGGGGCACGGCGGCATTGGCGTAATCAGGCAGAAATCGGGTCATGGCCCTAATTTAGGCTGTCCTGAAACCGGTGGCCTTGATCAGAATCAATCCCGTATCGTGAGATGACGAAAACGGAGGTTTTGCTCCGGCGAATTTATGGCAGCATGGGCTCAGACAAACGGTGCAGATTCCCGGCGGGAATTGCCCATCCAACATCTTATCAGGACGATATCAGCATGAACTACAAGCTGCTTGGCCGGACCGGCATAAAGGTCTCACAACTCTGCTTCGGCACCATGTCTTTCGGCGGTGACGCGGATGCCGCAGAATCGGCAAAAATGTACAAGGCGACCCGTGATGCGGGGATCAACTTCTATGATTGTGCCAACGGCTACAGCAACGGCAAGGCAGAGGAAATCCTTGGCAAGCTGATCGCCAGTGAACGTGATGATCTCGTCATTGCCTCGAAATGCTTCAACTCGACCGGCCCGGACATCAATGCGGGCGGCGGCAACCGCCGGCATATTCCCCGCGCCGTCGAAGACAGTCTGAAGCGTCTCGGCACTGACCGGCTGGATGTGCTGTTCATGCATCGCTGGGACAAGGAAACACCGGTGGAAGAAACCCTTCGTGCGCTGGAGAATCTGGTGACGCAGGGCAAGGTGGTTCATCTCGGTGCCAGCAATTACGCGGCCTGGCAGATTGCGAAGGGGCTGGGTATCGCCGAGCGCAAGGGCTGGTCGCGCCTTGATGTCATCCAGCCGATGTACAGTCTGGTGAAACGTCAGGCTGAATCGGAAATCTTCCCGCTGGCACTGGCTGAAGACCTCGGCGTCATCACCTACAGCCCCGTCGGCGGCGGTCTGCTCAGCGGTAAATACGGCCCGGGCAACAAGCCCGATGCCGGTCGCCTGATCAATAACAAGGGCTATGCCAAACGCTACAGCGAAAGCTGGGCCTATGACACGGCGGGTGATTTCACCGAACTGGCAAAATCCCTCAAGGTACATCCGGTCAGCCTCGCCGTCGCCTGGGCCGGGGCAAATCCGGCAGTGACCTGCCCGATCGTCGGCGCCCGCAATGTGGAACAGCTGCAGCCGTCACTGGACTCGGTCAAAATCGACATGACGGCCGACCTGTATGAACAGATTGCGGGTCTGTCCCGCACTCCGGCACCGGCTACCGACCGGCTTGAAGACCAGCTCTGATTGTCGCACCCTCCCCGCCGGACAGAGTTAAGCATGGCGGGGAGGGGACAATGCAGAAAATCGGCGTGATAGGTGGCCTGAGCTGGGTCTCCACCGCAGATTATTACCGCCGCCTCAACCAGATGACACAGGGGCGTCTCGGCGGTGTCGCCTCGGCCCGTCTGGTGATTGAAAGCGTCAATCGGCAGGATTATGTCGATGCGGTGATTGACCGCCAGGACGAGGCTGCGGCCTGTGAAATCATCCGCGACGCCGCTGTCTCGCTGCAGAAAGCGGGTGCCGACTTTCTCGTCATTTCCTGCAATGATGTCCACCGCTTCGTGCCGGAGCTGGAACCGTCACTCAGTATCCCCTTCCTGCATATCGCGGAGGCGACGGCGGATGCCATCATCGCCGACGGTTTCAACAAGGTCGCGCTGATGGGGGTGCGAAAGACCATGGAAGGCGATTTTTACCCGCGCATTCTGAAAGCCCGCGGGATCGAGACACTGATTCCCGATGATGACGAACGCAGCTACATTCACGATTCAATCTATAATGAGCTGGTGAAAGATATCTTCACCGATGAGACCCGTGCAGGATATGTCGGCCTGATCGAGCGTTTCCGCCAGCGGGGTGCCCGCGGCACCATCCTCGGCTGCACCGAAATCCCGTTGCTGATCCGCGACGGCGATACGGAGGTGCCAACCTACTCCACCACGGAACTGCACTGCCGTGCAGCGGTGGCGCGGGCGATGGGGTGAACGGCACCTCCCTTAACAGATAAAACCAGCGACGGCCGGCTGAGCCGGTCATCGCTGGTTTGAAAAATCCGGCACTTACAGCGTATTACCTGCAGCCCCCTCTTTCATTGTCCGGCGGGTACCGTCCCCGGCCACGCTGATCAGCTGGTCGTCTTTCTTGTAGATCTCGAAACACTGCTCTGTGTCGTACCAGTCCTTGACGATGAAGCAGTAATCGCCGGCATCACTGACCCGCCATGTTCCGCTACCGGTGGAGCCAGCATTCGATTTATACATATAGTTGCCGTCTGCGGCATGGAATGAAGAGCCCTCGCCACTGCTCCAGGGAACTGTGTTGCCGCTGAAGACTGACGTAACGGCACTCTTGTCGAGTTTTGTCGCTCCGCTTTCGGCCAGGTTTTCCTGTGTGGTCTGGCATGCCGCCAGTGTCATCAGTGCCGCGCAGCTCACGGCAATATACTTGATTTTGGTCATTCATCTTTTCCCTTTTGTCTGTTTGCTCTTCCTGTTTCAGGACAACGAGACCGTTCGCCTCGTTCAACAGCAGACTAATGAGGAAGGGAAACCCCGATCATATCCCATCTGGTACAGGAACCTCCGGTTTATGCAGATTATTTGTCATTTTCGCCGGGCAAGACGATACCGATCGCTTTCCGCAGCAGCTGAATCCTTGAACGGGATCCGGTTTTTGCCAGAACTGATTTAACCTGGTTCTGAACAGTTCCGACTTTGACATTCCTGATGACGGCAATCTGATCCGTCGATCTGCCATCGAGGATCAGTTCTGCGACCTCGGTCTCGCTTTTTGTCAGGCCGGCCAGGGTCGCCAGCTTGTCCAGTGCCAGTGCCAGATGGCTGGAAGGATCAAATACAGTGATAAAGATTAGGTCGCCGGGGTCAGCAATGTCCTGTGTGGCAAGGGCGACCGGCCATATGTCGACCAGCAGTTCATGACCGTTCGCACATCCGTTGACGAGAAGTTGAGTGGCTGCCCCCGGCAGGGATGTGTCCTCTGATACAGTATCATTAATTTCAGGGTCACCCGATATCGGGCTGATACCGGATATTCTGATTACGCCGGACCGGGTGATCGTGATGTCCGGAGAGAGATCAACAGTCTGTCTTGCTGTTCTGTTGCGTACCAATACCTTCCACCGGGAGGTCGTGATCAGTGCCGCAATCCTGCACCTGTCGAGCCACGAAAGAGCTGCTTCATAGCGTTTTAACTCAGGGTAACGATCAAACCCTTCATCCGGGGATATCTGCCACATATTAATCAGAACTGCCGCCTGCCAGCGAAAGACGGCAGGAATGTATCAGTGTCTGATAACGCACTGCCGTGATCGTCAAGCGATGGTCTGTGACCCAGGTGATGACGGGAATCCTGTTATCACTCCGGGATCCGGGGGTTGCGTGCATGCTGCTGTCTCTGGCCTGTCTGTCTGCAGGCAAGGTAGCAACCCGGTGTCGGTGGCTTCATATCCCATCTGGCACAGAGGGATTGATTCAGCGCTCGTCAGGCCGTTTTCTGTCTATCGGCGGGTTTGCGCTGATTGCTTTTCGGACAAGATCACTGCGTGACCGGCTGTTTGTTTTGGCGAGTACAGATTTGATCTGGTTTCGGACGGTTCCGATTTTTACCCCGCGTGTTTCGGCGATGTCTTCGGTCGTCATTCCTTCGAGCAGCAGGGCCGTTACCGCGCTCTCGCCCCCGGTCAGGCCGTAGACCAGCGAGAAACCCTCCATTGAGACTTCAGGATGCAGGAAAGGATCGTAGAGCGTGACCAGGGCTCCACGATATCGCTCCCCCAGTTCATCGGTTGTATCTCTTACGGCTGATACTTCGCAGATGATCGCGTCCTCATGAACACTGCCCCGGGCAATCACAGTGCCCATCGGAACGTCATCCTTCGCATTGGCGGTATTTGCTGCCCGCTCAATCAGCCGTTGCAGTTCTGCGTTTGAATCGCTGTCTCTGATCCGGACTTTGCCGTAGCGGGTGATGGCTAGCGCAGATGTCTGGTCGAGCAGTTTCTCCGATGTGCGGTTCCGGAGGACAACCTGACCGCTGTCGGTCACCAGCATGACCGCGACCCGGTACCTGTCGAGTACTGACAGGACGGCGCTGAACCGGGATTTCAGGGTCTGGAATATGCGCCCCAGCCGGACGCTGGCAGCAATAACCGGAGCATATTTCCCGAACAGGTCTCTCTCGGCGGCGTTCGCCGGCCCACGGTCCTTATGGTATTGTACAGATACCGTTTCAAACCATGAGGGTTCTTCGCTGATCCTTGCGCAGAGGCGGTGCCTGACCCCGAGATTCTCTGCCAGCCAGGGGATGTGAGGCCGGGAATTGAACTCTTCCTGGTCCGGCCAGATGTCATGTTCGGAGAGCACCTGAAACAGTTCCGACCGGGCAATAACCGGAAAACAGTCGGCTTCGTGCTGGCTGTATTCGTTATTCCATGCGGAAAGTTTCTCTGCGTTCACACCCTTTGACAGATGAACTGCAGCGGGTGAGCCACCTTCCGTCATCTTCAGTGAAAGCACATTTCCCGATACCGCGCCACAGTCATTCGTGTAATCCTGGAGCAGATCAGGCCATTTTTGATCTTCGATAGAAGCATCAAGAAATGAAGCGGCCAGATCCGCTTTGAATTTGCCTGTCATACGGCCCCCGGAATCTTCCCCTGCAGGTTTTATAGTGTGGCGGGCTGATTTTTTCCAGAAAAGCGTACTGCGAATGCGTGGATATATTTTTTATGTTCCACAGAATCAGGGCAAATGGTCAGCAAAGGTCTTCGTCAGTTCAGGAAATAACTGCCGCCCAACACAGCCCGGATATGCTTCGTGTGGTTTCCTGTGAACAGCGATGGTGGTGGATAGAGGGGGCGAATGCCCGAACCCGGAACGGCAGCAACATGATCTTTCGGCACAACCGGCCTGTCCGTTGATATGAACATCAATCTGACAAGAGCCGGCACTGTATCTTGTCAGGCTATGACCGGGTATCTGATAACCTTCGCAATCCCGCCTTTATGCCCGAACTGATTGCCGTATGTATTTCTCCGGGAAAACCTGACGGCAAAATATTCGCGGTTTCAATCAGTGCTGTCAGCATTCTTTTCTCTATGTCTTCGATCACGCTACTGATCAGTCTGTCCGGTAATCCCGCCGCTCTTGCCGTCTGTCTGAAATGTCGTCCGCTGATCTCGTCGATCCGGTAATGCCTGTTCTCGCCGACAGACATGGCCAGCTTCATCTGGTTGCGTCTGATCTGGCCGGAACCGAGGCTGGGCTGGGCGGTCAGGATGTCGTAGAGCGGCGTCAGGGAGAACTGTCCGCCGGGGCCGAGGAAGATGCTGAAATTCTTGGCATGGCCATCCGTCGCCCCAATCAGCCAGAACAGTATCTGGGATTTCAGAAACTGTGCCTGATCCTCTGCCGGGCGGTCGCTGCCTTTCAGCAATTCCAGAATTTCCACCATGCCCGGACCACCCTCGTTCTGATATTTTCGGGTTGGCGGAACCGACAGAGCCTGACAGCAATCTTCCTGTGGCAATCGCAGAAGCCTGCCATCGGCGGTCCAGCGCCTGTCGAAACGCTCAATGACCAGTGCCTTCGTGTCGCCGAACTGGTGGATTTCCGCATGATTGACAGGTAACCCGAAAGCCTCTGCCAGTTTCAGACAATAAAATTCGTTCTCGACACTGTTCGAGAGGTCAATACCGTTCGGTAAATGGCCGATCCGGGTCTTGAAAATATGCGTCGTCGGCGTGGTGCCCCTGGGCTTCAGCCAGCGGCCATTATGCCACAGCAAGGCTGTCTTTTCCTGTGCGCCGGCAATGGAAATGCGGAAGTCCTGATCCTGATCGAGGCCCAGTGGTGCCCGGGCCAGATTGAGCAGCATCCGCTGGATCTCTGTCTCGCTGACCGTCTCGCCGTCAATCGCTGTACTGTCCGTATCGGTCGGCCTGTCCGGATCGCTGAATTGCAGGGCACCGACACAGTCCCGGCCAATGGCTGCCAGCAGACTATGGGCATCAATGCCGTTTGCGCCGACCCGTTCAGCCACCCGCCGGCGGAGACCATCAGAGTCCGGCAGCAGATTCTCGAATACCGCAGCGACACCCTCACCGCGGTACGTATCTTCACGCAACGGCAGTGAAAGGGAGACCGGGATGGCATCAGACCAGTCGAGCCAGTCACGGTGATAGCTGAAGTCAATCGCGCCGCTGCTTTGTTTCAACAGCTGTCCGACCAGCCGGTTGTTGAGCCGGACAAGCAGCGGTTTGTGCCGGGCTCTGCGTGGCATCAGAACAGGGCCTCGATATCGGCTGCTGATGACGTTGTACGCGGTGATATCCGGAGTTCCAGTCCCAGTGCCGAGAGCACGCCAAGAATGGTTTCGAGCTTTGCCGCGCCGTGGCCAGTTTCAATCAGCGAGATGGTTTCCTGGCGAAGACCGGCGGCCGTGCCGAGGTCGGTCTGGCTCCAGCCACGTTTCTTGCGGGCGCGGCGGACAGCATTGCCGATCTGGGCGGGTGTGCGGGCGAGTTCCATGACGGCGGTAATATGTGTTAATGACGATAAATTGTCAATATCGCGATTAACACATAAATTCGACTTATGAGTTAGATGCGATAAATTTGCAATATGGAGACAGTTGTAACAGGAGGGAGAACTGTTGTTTGGCAACGCTATCGTCGTTCTGGGAAACGACTGTCGCTCGATCAACCCCGAATTTTATTTAGCGGCTTTGCGTTGCAAAGCCGTTGTGGTGGCCGCGGCCGGACTTGAACCGGCACTCGGGTTGCCCCAAGGCAGATTTTAAGTCTGCTGTGTCTACCAATTCCACCACGCGGCCATTCGGGGAAGCTAACCGGCAGACCGGCTGGCGGCAAGGTTACAAATCGGTGGCCGGATCAGGTGGCGCCCGGCGTCTGTCCCTTGCCGGGACGGGGGCAAGCGTGCAGTCTTGTGTCTGCAGGCGATGCGTATTGTCCGACGGGGAATGACAGGGGAATGGTGATGAAGGTTCTGGTTCTGGGCAGCGGTGTGATCGGTGTTTCCACCGCCTATTATCTGGCGAAGGAAGGGCATGAGGTCACGGTGATCGACCGGCAGGAAGGGGCGGGGCTGGAGACCAGTTTTGCCAATGCGGGGGAGGTCTCTCCCGGCTATTCCGCGCCCTGGGCCGGACCGGGCATGCCGGTGAAGGCGATAAAATGGATGCTGCACAAGCATTCGCCGCTGGTTGTTCGCCCGCGCATCGACATCTACATGTTTCGCTGGCTGTTCCGTATGCTGAAGAACTGCAACAGCAACGCCTACAAGATCAACAAGTCGCGTATGCTGAAAGTGGCCGCCTACAGCCGCGACTGCCTGGAGGAGATCCGCGGCGAGACCGGCATCGGCTATGACGAGCGGATGCAGGGCACGCTGCAGATGTTCCGCGACCAGAAGGGCGTCGATGATGCGGCGAAGGATGTCGAGATCCTGAAGGAGTTCGGGATTGAGCATTCGATTCTCGACCGTGCCGGCTGTATCGGGCAGGAACCGGCCCTGAAACATGTGTCGGAGAAGGTTGCGGGCGGTCTGTTGCTGCCGGGTGACGAGACCGGGGACTGTTTCCAGTTCACGGAAGGGCTGGCAAAGAAGGCCGAGGCGCTGGGCGTTGTCTTTCGCTATGGCGTGAAGATCAAAAAACTGATCGCCGATGGCGATGCGGTGCGCCATATCGAAACCGATCAGGGCAATATGACGGCGGATGCCTATGTTGCCGCACTTGGCAGCTACACGCCGATGCTGCTCCGCCCGCACGGAATTCGCACCCAGATCTATCCGGTGAAGGGCTATTCCGTCACTGTGCCGATCATTGACGAGGACGGGGCGCCGGTCTCGACCATGATGGATGAGAAATCAAAGGTGGCGATTACCCGCCTCGGTGACCGCATCCGTGCTGCGGGCACGGCAGAGCTGACCGGCTATAACCTGAAGCTCAGCCATGGCCGCTGCGAGATGCTGTTCCATATCGTCCGTGACCTGTTTCCGAAAGGCGGCGATCTGTCCGAGGTAAAGTTCTGGACCGGCCTGCGCCCGATGCTGCCCGACGGCGGCCCGCTGCTCGGCCCGACGAAGTTCGGCAATCTCTGGCTGAATTCCGGTCACGGCACGCTGGGCTGGACCATGGGGCCGGGTTCGGGGCGGCTGCTCGCCGATCTGATGTCCGGCAAAACCCCGGCGATTGATGTCGACGACCTGTCGATCCGCCGGTTCCCGCAGGGACAGGGTATCTGATCGCTGGCGGCCGTTCCGGTTATCCGGACATTGTGGATAAAAAAGTTTGCCGGAATCAGTGGTTTGTCCGGCAGACCAGCAATCCGCTGACGGCACTGTTGCACCGGTGCGGATGAATATGCCGCCGCCGCTTCGTGACACTTGCGCGACCCCAAGGCATCCGCTAGTTTCCCGCCCTCCACCGGACCCGTCAGGGCCCGGCCCGGATCGCGGAGAGGTGCCAGAGCGGTCGAATGGGGCGGTCTCGAAAACCGTTGTGCTGGTAACAGTACCCAGGGTTCGAATCCCTGCCTCTCCGCCACCGACACCAGTCTCCCTATGTCAGTTCCGAATGGTTGCGAATTCTCGCGAGAATTCAGTGGCTTGCGCATACGCGTATTCCCTTGAGACGCACCGTCACGACTGATTCCCGCCAATTTCTCCATGCGTCTCAGTGCTGTAAAAACGGCGGTCCGTTCAGGGTGATATCTGCGGGGTGGATTCCGGTTTACAGGGAAAGAACAGGGAATTTGGAAATTTTTAGATCTATTTCTGCGATTTCGCTCTGAATAGCGACGCAATATCAGTCTGTTACGAGAGATTTCCCTGTGCGAAATAACAGGGAATTATTTCCTGCGTATCAGGGAATTTATTCGAGCAGATCAGGGAACTTAATTCGGAATAACAGGGGACGGGCTATTTGCCTTTTTCGAGCATCTGTTCCTGTTCTGCCCAGTCCAGGGGCAGGGGATAGCGCACCAGTCGCTCGAGAGTAAGATCTGCCGGCTGTGTGCCTTTCAGAATCGCGATCTGGATTTTTGGCGAAAGCCCGGAAAGTGGCACGAGCCGCGCGATGTAGCGCTCCGTCACCCCTGCTTCTGTAGCAAGCCGTCGCATTGGGACGCCTGCCTTTAATCCCGTGGTCCAGAGATGTGCGCGGCGCAAGCCGCGGATCATCGCAGCATCGGGTCTGGGGCAAGCTGTCCCGGCGATGATCTTCAATTCGACACCACGGCGGCGGGAGGTGAAGGGCGCTCTGACACACAGCAGCTCCGGCATCAGGTTCGTCGCTTT
>JAVJTE010000030.1:0-146720 GCA_040219025.1 Rhodospirillales bacterium
GGATGTCTTCATCGATCAGGACAAGCCGGATGCGATGTATGATCAGGCGGGCCTCAGTGCACAGCATATCGCGGCGACCGCGATGCAGGCCCTGGGCCTCGACAGTGCCAGCCTCATCGAACCCGCACGGGCCTGATACAGGCCGGACATGAACGTGCTGGCCCTGCTGACAGCCATTCCCCTGCTGGCATGGATTTATCTGCTGTTTGCACATGGCCGGTTCTGGCGCGCAGATCAGATTCTGGTCCATCATGATGTTCGACCGCGGCGTTATCCGGCTGTTGCCGTGGTGATTCCGGCCCGTAACGAAGCTGACGGGATCGCGACTACGATCAGCGGGTTGCTGGCGCAGGAATATCCCGGCGATATCACGATCTGGCTGGTCGACGATTCCTCAACCGACGGCACGGCGGATATCGCCCGTCAGGCAGCAGCGGGGGACCCGCGGCTGACGGTGATCGCCAATCAGCCGCTGCCGCCGGGATGGGTCGGCAAGATGTGGGCAGTCAACAAGGGGCTGAACTCGGTTCCGGCCGACAGTGAATATATCTTCCTCACCGATGCGGACATCCAGCATGAGCCGGAACTGTTGCGACAGCTGGTCACCAAATCAGAACTGGAGAACCTTGTCCTGACGTCGCTGATGGTTCGGCTGAATTGCGATACGGCCTGGGAGAAACTGCTGATCCCGGCTTTCGTGTTCTTTTTTCAGAAGCTTTACCCGTTTCCCCGGGTCAACGACCCGGATCAGAAGCTCGCGGCGGCGGCTGGCGGATGCATGCTGGTCCGGAAATCCGCACTGGATGCCGTTGGCGGGGTTACCCGGATTCAGGATGCGGTCATTGATGATTGTGCCCTGGCGCGACTGCTGAAACGGGAAGGCCCTGTCTGGCTGGGACTGGCCGGCAAGACCAGGTCATTGCGGCGTTACAGCCGTCTGGGCGAAATCTGGGACATGGTCGCACGCACCGCTTATACCCAGCTTCGCCATTCACCGGCCCTGCTGATCGGGTCGGTGGCTGGTATGATGCTGCTGTATCTGATGCCGGTGGCCAGTCTGGTGACAGGATTGCTGACCGGCGATGTCGCCGTCGCCCTTGGTTCGGCTGTCACATTATCGCTGATGACAGTCTGTTTTCTGCCAACCATACAGCTTTACAGGCTTCCCCTTGTCTGGGCGCTGACGCTTCCGGTCGCGGGATTGCTTTACGGCTTGATGACATGGTCCTCCGGCTATAGGCACTGGAGAGGACGTGGCGGCGGCTGGAAAGGTCGCACCTACAGCCGGGCAGGGGAAACGGGGCAGCAAGCGCATGACTGACATGCAGACAGACCAGACAATCGCGGAGGAAGCGACAAAGGCGTCGGGATCATCGTTTTTCTTTGCCATGCGTCTGCTGCCGCCAGAGAAACGGGCGGCGATGTATGCGGTCTATGCCTTCTGTCGGGATGTTGATGATATCGCTGATGAACCCGGTGATCTGGCCGACAAGCAGATCGCGCTCGCGAGATGGCGCGGATGGATTGACGATCTGTATCAGGGTCGCCGTCCGGGTCACCCGGTTGCCCGCGCCCTGCAGCAGCCGATCGCAGAATTTGATCTGAAACAGGACGATTTTCTGGCGGTGATCGAAGGCATGGAGCTTGATGCACGGCCTGATATCCGGATCCCGGACCGGGAGGCCCTGATTGACTATTGCGACAAGGTCGCCTGTGCCGTGGGCCGTCTGTCTGTCAGAGTGTTCGGGATGCCGGAGGATGATGGCCTGGCACTGGCCCGCGCGGAGGGGCTGGCCCTGCAACTGACCAATATCCTGCGTGATGTTGCCGAAGATGCGGAGATTGACCGGATTTATCTGCCGCAGGACATGCTTCAGGCCAGAGGTCTGAAGACGACCGGTCCGAAGGAGATGTTGCGCGATACAGCCGTTGAGCCGGTCTGTCGTGAACTTTCCGGTCTCGCAGCAGGACATTTTGCCGAGGCACAGGCAATTCTTGATCGCTCCGACCGCCGGGCGACACGACCGGCACGAATCATGCTGGCGGTCTACCGGGAAATTCATGCCCGTCTTGTCCGGCGTGGCTGGGAACCTGCTGTTATTGAACGGCCGGTCGGACCGGGAAAAGCCGGGAAGCTCTGGATCGCATTGCGCAGCGGTTATCTGTGACCCGGCATCTGCATATCGTTGGTGCCGGTGTTGCCGGTCTTGCGGCCGCCTGTCGCGCCAGTCGTCAGGGCACCTCTGTCAGTCTCTATGAAATGGCGGGGCATGCAGGTGGGCGCTGCCGGTCATTTCATGATGATCTGCTGGGGGCAGAGATCGATAACGGCAACCACCTGATTCTTTCAGGCAATCATTCCATCCGGGACTTTATGGCAGATGCCGGTGCTGATCCGGACGGATTTGCGACGGCAATAACCGCCGGGTTTGATTTCTTTGACCTGCAGGATGACCGGGAATGGCGGATTGCCATGGATGACGGTCGGCTGCCGACCTGGATTTTCGATCCGGACCGCCGGGCCGCCGATACTGGCGCCCTGGACTATCTGGCAGGATTGAAGCTTCCGTTTGCGGGTGAACGGACCGTGAGCGACCTGTTCGGCGACCGCGGTGCCGGCTACCGCAATTTCTGGGAACCACTGTCGGTGGCGATTCTGAACACCGAACCGGAGATTGCGGCTGCCGGCCTGCTCTGGCCGGTGCTCCGGGAAACGGTCGGCAAGGGCGGGCAAGCCTGTCGCCCGATGATCGCGCGGCGCGGCCTTGGCCCGGCGCTGATCGATCCGGCCACAGAGAGGCTGGAACAGGCCGGTGCGACGGTCCGGTTCGGCACCCGCCTGCGACAGCTGGAGACAGCGGGAGACCGGCTCAAAGCCCTGCATTTTGACAATTATTCAGTTGATTTGGGGTCTGATGATGCGGTGATTCTGGCCATCTCTGCCGGCCATATGGCTCGCCTGACCCCGGATGTGACAGTGCCGGACAGTCATCGGGGGATCACAAATCTGCATTTCCGGATGGCCGAACCGCTCGCTGCGCCGGGCGAACCCTTTATGAAGGGCGTCGTTGGCGGTATCTCGCAGTGGATATTTGTTCGCGACAATATTCTCTCGGTCACAGTCAGCGCAGCAGAAGTCTACGAATCGACGGCGGCAGAGAACCTCGCAACGGTCGTTTTTGATGAAGTGAAGCGGGCATTGGGTTTGCCGACCAGGTCATATGAAAGTTTCCGCATCATCCGCGAGAAGCGTGCGACCTTTACCCAGTCGGCTGAACAGCTGAAACGCCGGAGTGGCCCGCAAACCGCTTTATCCAACATGTTCCTGGCCGGTGACTGGACGGCAACAGGCCTGCCGGCAACCATTGAAGGTGCTGTCCGGTCGGGACATGTTGCAGTTGCGAAGGCTTTGGCAAGCCCCGGACAACCTTGACAAAATGGTTACATCGGGTAGATAGCGGGGTCTGCGGCCCGCAGCCGCTTCTTGCGCTTGCGAATACGGTCGGATATAGCCGGAAATCTCATGAACATTATCTCTGACGTAACCACATCGTCACAGACGCCCTCAATTTCAGACCCAGCGCTTGTCGATCAGACAATCAGCGAGGCTCTGGCTGATCTCGAACGTATGCAGGAGGGTGATGGTCACTGGGTGTTTGAGCTTGAGGCCGATGTCACGATTCCGGCGGAATACATCTTCCTGAATCACTTCCTCGATACAATTGACGATGCGGTCGAACAGAAGCTGGCAAATTACATCCGCCGTCAGCAGTCCGACAAGCATGGCGGCTGGCCGCTTTATCACGAGGGCGAATTCAACATATCAGCCAGCGTGAAGGGGTATTTCGCCCTCAAGCTGGTTGGTGATGACCCGGACGAGCCGCATATGCAGCGGGCGCGCCAGGCTATCCTGGACTATGGCGGGGCCGAACGGGCGAATGTCTTTACCCGTTTTGCTCTGGCGCTGTTCAACCAGACGCCATGGCATGCGGTTCCCGTCATGCGACCGGAGGCGATGCTGCTGCCGCGCTGGTCACCGTTTCATATCGAGAAAGTCAGCTACTGGTCACGGACTGTGATGATTCCGATGTTCGTGCTCTATTCGTTGCGGGCACAGGCCGCCAATCCGCGGGGCGTGAGGATAGACGAGCTGTTCACCCGCCCGCCTTTCGAGATTAATGACTATAATGTCAATCCGACCGGATCCGGCTGGGGCGAGTTCTTTCTGAGGCTGGACAAGGTCGTCCGGTTTGCCGAGCCGATGTTCCCGAAGCTGCTTGAGCGACGGGGAGTGCAGAAATGCCTCAAATTCGTCAAGGAACGGCTGAATGGTGACGATGGCCTCGGTGCCATTTTCCCGGCGATGGCGAATACTGTGATGATGTACCACACATTGGGGTATCCGGCGGATCACCCGGATTTTGTCCTCGCCCGCCGGTCAATCGACAATCTTCTCATTCTCAAGGAAGAAGAGGGTTATTGTCAGCCCTGTGTTTCGCCGATCTGGGATACGGCGCTGGTTGCGCATGCCGTTGCCGAAGCGACGGCGGCAACAAGCAGTTCCGGCGAGCCCGACCTGTCGACGGCACGGTCTGCCTGTGACTGGCTGGTCAAGCGTCAGATCACCGAGGTTTTCGGCGATTACGCCTGGAAGAAGCCGGATCTGAAGCCGGGTGGCTGGGCTTTCCAGTATAATAATGATCACTACCCGGACGTGGATGATACAGCCGTTGTCGCGATGGCCATGGACCGGGTTGATCCGGAACGATATGCGGATGCCATTTCCAAGGCGACGGAATGGATTATTGGCATGCAGTCGGAAAATGGCGGCTGGGGTGCCTTCGACGTCGACAACACCCATTATGTTCTGAACAACATTCCGTTTGCCGATCACGGTGCCTTGCTCGACCCGCCGACATCGGACGTGACCGCGCGCTGCATCAGCATGCTGGCACAGCTTGGCTATGACCGGACCCATGACGCGGTTGCCCGTGGTGTCGATTACCTGAAAAGCGAACAGGAGCCGGACGGCTCCTGGTTTGGCCGTTGGGGAACCAACTATATCTACGGCACCTGGTCGGTGCTTTGCGCGATCAATGCCGCCGGCGAGGACATGCAGAGTGATTATGTCCGAAAATCTGTCGAATGGCTGGAATCAATCCAGCGTGAGGACGGGGGCTGGGGAGAAGACGGCGCGACCTACTTCGATGAACAACGCGGACTTGCAAAAGCCAGCACGGCCTCCCAGACGGCCTGGGCGCTGCTTGGTCTGATGGCGGCGGGCGAGATCGACTCTCCGGCGGTTGAACGCGGTGTCGCCTTTTTGCTGAAGGCAGACCGCGAGGGTACGAACTGGAAAGAAGAATGGTTCACCGCCGTCGGCTTTCCGAAGATTTTCTATCTTCGTTATCACGGCTATCCGAAGTTCTTCCCGCTTTGGGCGCTGGCCCGGTACCGGAATCTTAAAACCGGCAATGCCCGGCTTCCGCTGACCGGGATGTGAGCCCGGATTTATCCAGTTTCGGTTTTGTCTGCGGTATGCAGAGCGAGGTCGCGATCCTGCGCCGTGCGCTTAAGGGAACGACCGTCGAACAGCGTATCCTCTGCTTTGGTCCCGGGCAGCAAAAAGCCCGGGAAACGGCAGAGGAACTGGTCGCCCGAGGATGCAGCACACTTGTTTCAGTGGGAATTGCCGGCGGGCTTCTGAAGTCCGTTCAGTCCGGTGATCTGATTGTCGCCACGGAAATCCGGACCGAGGATGGGCAGTTGTATTCCTGTGCCGCCGATCTGTCCGCCTGGCTGGCAGAGCAGACTGCGGCAACGATGGCGGCCTCCGTGCTGTCTGCAGCGAAGGCGATTTCTAACCCTGACGGAAAGCGGCGGGCCGGCCTGTCAGGTTGTGTCGCCGTGGATATGGAAAGCGCCGGCGTGGCCGAGGTCGCGACACGTGAGAAAATACCCTTCGCCTGTGTCCGGGCCATTGCCGATGAATGGGATGACCATATTCCCCCGGTCGCGCTGGACGGTCTCGATGACGAGGGCAACCGGCGCATATTGCCGGTCATCAGGGGGCTGCTCCGCTATCCCGGGCAGTTCGGTGCGATCCTGGCACTCGGCCGCCGCAGTCAGTCCGCACATGCGAGACTGCTGGGTGCCGGTCTGGCATTATCATCCGGCTAGACAACAGGCAGGTGAGGCGGAGAGAGCGATGGCACTGAAACAGTTCGAATTTTCCGGAAGTCACTATGACATCGGTGTCGCCCTGGGGCGGCTGTCCGCCGACAGTATCCGGAATATCATCCCGAAGATGGAGCGGGTTATCGCCCTGCGCAGGCTCTGGCTGGGTTCGGACCGGCTGAAACAGATCGAGGCCGCCAGCCGTGCCGCCTTTCCTGAATATATACAGGAGATCGAGGGGATCGCCGACGGAGCGGACGTGCCGTTTCAGGATGTTCTGATCTGGAATTGCCGCGGTGACCTGCCCATAGGGCCGGGTCCCGTCCCGGAGGGAGCCCTGGGCTGCACAACCGTGATGACAGCCGGAGGTGCGGATGGGGAGGTCGAGATTGCCCATAACGAGGATGGTCATAAATGGCTGAAAGGGCTGTGCCATCTTGTCACACTGAAGCCGAAAGATGCCCCGTCTGTGACCAGTTTTTATTATCCCGGCCTGATTTCCGGGCATAATTTCGGTTTCAATGAATTCGGACTGGTTCAGACGGTCAACAATATACGGCCGGGCGACCAGAAGGCCGGACTGCCTCGCCATATCATCAGTCGTGCGTCACTGGCCTGCCACTCAATGGATGAGGCGCTTGCGCTGTTCCGCAGAACTGACCGGGCGAGCGGATTCCATTATGCCCTGGCCCGGCGGGGGGATCGCCGCCTGCTCTCCGTCGAAGCGCCTGCATCGGGCTGTGCGGTCCGGGAAGTGACAGGTCAGGCAGCCCATGCCAATCATCTGGTCTTTAAGGAGTTTGATGACCTCGCGCAGGAGATCACGCCATCTTCCCGCTTCCGGCAGGAGAAGGCGGAGCAGATTCTGGCCGCAAAGGGCGAGGGGGCTTGTTCGGGGCTCGAAATTCTCGGCAATACCGACAACGCGGATTTTCCGATATGCCTGAAGCGAACGGACCTTGAAGAGACAAGCTACACGCTTGCCACCGCCCGGTTCAGGATCTCCGGCAGTACCGTCGCATGGGCAGTCTATGACCACCCATGCGAGGATGCGGTGCTGTCCGGAGTGATCTGATCCTGATTTATTCCGTTCAGATTATTCGGCTGCGGCGACCGGCGGCTCCTTGCGGCTGCGACGGGGGGCAGGCGCTTCATGCCGGGTTTCATCAAGGAACGACTGAACGGTATTGTCGAAGACAAACTCGGCCTTGCGGGCATTATCAAGCTTGATCTCGGGGGCCATCGGACCGTCGGTGCGAACACCGTTCAGCGCAACCTTCAGGGCGGCCAGCGGGTTCGAGATTGTGTGATTCACGGCTGTGGCTTCATAGCCGCAATGCACCATGCAGTTTGCACATTTCTCGTAATTGCCGGTGCCGTAGGTTTCCCAGTCGGTTTCGTCCATCAGTTCACGGAACGAGGGCACATACCCTTCATTCAGCAGGTAGCAAGGGCGCTGCCAGCCAAAGACGTTGCGTGTCGGATTGCCCCAGGGGGTGCATTCGTAGGACTGGTTCCCGGCGAGGAAGTCAAGGAACAGCGAGGACTGCGAGAAACGCCAGCCCTTGCCCTTGCCCATACGAAACAGATCGCGGAACAGGTTCTTGGTCTTTTCACGGGTCAGGAAATGCTCCTGATCCGGTGCCCGCTCATAGGCATAGCCGGGAGAAATGGTGATACCTTCGACCCCCAGATCGTCACAGACGAAGCTGAAGAACTTAGCCATCGCGTTTACGTCAGCGCCATCGAACAGGGTGCAGTTGATGTTGACCCGGAAACCGCGGTCGCGGGCGATCTTGATCGCTTCGAGCGCCTTGTCGAAAACCCCTTCCTGGTCAACCGCCTTGTCGTGATGCTCGCGGTCACCATCAAGATGAATCGAGAAGGTGAGATAGGGCGACGGTTTGAACTGGTCGATTTTCTTCTTGAGCAGCAGCGCATTGGTGCAGAGATAAACGAACTTCTTGCGCGCAACGATA
Organism: Rhodospirillales bacterium; assembly: GCA_040219025.1. Lineage (GTDB taxonomy): Bacteria > Pseudomonadota > Alphaproteobacteria > Rhodospirillales > HT1-32 > HT1-32. The sequence continues at coordinate 8,157 of JAVJTE010000030.1, forward strand.
CCCTCGACAACCTCGACAATTTCCCGGTGCAACAGAGGTTCGCCGCCGGGAATCGAGACGATGGGTGCACCGCATTCATCGACAGCATCAAGGCATTCCTTGACGCTGAGGCGACGGTTCAGGATCTCGTCCGGGTAATCGATCTTGCCGCAGCCGGGGCAGGCAAGGTTACAGCGAAACAGCGGCTCCAGCATGAGCACAAGCGGATATTTCTTCTGACCGGTGATGCGGTTTTTCAGAACGTAGGCGCCAACACGCGCCTGCTGGATCAATGGAACGGCCAATTATCTGCCCTCTTTATGTCGCAAGGTATGTTTGGGGAACCCGGCGGTTGGTGATCAGGATACTGCTGCAGCAGCGGCTGCGTCAGTCAATTTCTTGGGAAGCTTGAAGACGACGTTTTCCTCAACGCCGGACAGCGTGGTGACGGTCACATCCCGCACCGCAGCCAGGTGGTCCAGCAGGTCCTGAACCAGTTTCTCCGGTGCCGACGCACCGGCGGAGACGCCGACCGTATCAACCCCGTCAAGCCAGGCATCATCGAATGACTTGGCGTCATCAATCAGATGGCTCTGAATGCCCATCTCGTTGCCGATCTCGGCCAGCCGGTTCGAGTTGGAACTGTTCTGTGCACCGATGACCAGAATCAGGTCGACCTGTCGTGCCAGTTCGCGGACAGCCGTCTGCCGGTTCTGCGTTGCGTAGCAGATATCGCGGACATCCGGCCCGATAATGTTCGGAAACCGCTTCTGCAGGGCGGTAATCACGGCGCGGGTATCATCAACGCTGAGCGTGGTCTGTGTGACATAGCCGAGCTGGTCCGGATCCTTGACCGTGATTGTATCAACGTCAGCCGGAGTTGATACCAGCAGTACGCCGCCGGGTATCTGGCCGCGTGTGCCTTCAACTTCCGGGTGACCGTCATGGCCGATCAGAATAACCTCGCGTCCCATATTGGCATAGCGCTGGCCTTCCTTGTGAACCTTGGTCACAAGCGGGCAGGTTGCATCAATGACCGGGAGATCACGGTTCTCAGCTTCATTCACGACCATCTGCGGTACGCCATGCGCACTGAAAACGGTGACCGCACCATCCGGAACCTCGTCGAGTTCTTCGACAAAGACAGCGCCTTTGTTACGGAGAGATTCGACAACAAACTTGTTGTGGACGATCTCGTGGCGGACATAGACAGGCGGCCCATAGATTTCGAGAGCTTTTTCAACAATATCAATGGCTCGCTCGACACCGGCACAGAAACCGCGTGGCTGGGCCAGAACAACTCTCAGGGGGTGCGTGTCGGTCATCGATATTCCTCTGATTGACGTAAGGAAACTGTCTCGCACAGCTAAGCGATGCTTCCCCAACTTCAAGTAGCTTATCAGGATGCGTTTATGAATGGGCCGCTTATACGCGGGGACAGGAAATATTGCAACGCAGCGACACAGTTTCATAACGGCAGGAGGTCAGGGATGATGGCTGCTGCCTTTCATTTGCCGTTTTGAAATAGCAAGATCGCCCGCAATGTAAACCGACGGAGAGTTCACATGCTGCGCCGACAGTTTGGCAAAGCGCTGATAATACTGGGTATTCTGACCGGAAATGTTGCAACGCCAGCATTCTCAGCAGGGCCACCACCGGCTGGTGCGATTGCGGTCGTTGAGAATCTCCACGCGGAACTGCTCTCGGCCATGAAGTCGGCGGGTACGACCTCTGCCGCAGAACGCGCGGCCAGACTCGGGCCGGTGATCCGGTCAGGCTTTGCGCTGGACCGGATGTCGCGGTTTGCTGCGGGCTCGGGCTGGCGGAAAATGACCGACGGCCAGAAGGCGGCCTATCTCAGGGCGTTTACAGAGATCACCGTCGCGACCTATGCCAACCGGTTTGACGGCTTTTCCGGTGAATCCTTTGCAACGCTGGGGACCGAGGCGGCGCTGAATGATTCGCTGCTGGTCAGAACCGAACTGCGCCGGCCAAGGAAAAACCCGGTGCGTCTTACCTATGTTATTCTCAGTTCTGATGACGGCCCGAAAATTGTTGATATCTATCTGGACGGGTCGATCAGCGAACTGGCCCGGCAGCGCTCGGAATATCAATCGGTCTTGCGAAGTTCAGGCGCGGATGCCCTGATATCCGGACTGCAGGATCAGGCGGACCGGATGTTGAAAACGAATGGCTGAGATGATGAGCACGGCACGGGAAGATTATGACGCGATTGTCGTCGGTGGCGGACTGGTCGGGGCCGCGATTGCCTACGGGCTGACCCGGAAACTGACGAAAGTTCTGCTGCTCGACGAAGGTGATATCGCCTTCCGTGCATCACGGGGTAATTTTGCGCTGGTCTGGGTGCAGAGCAAGGGGCTGGGGGCCCCGGCCTATGCTGACTGGACCCGCGACAGTGCCGCCAACTGGGCCACGCTGGCAAAGGACCTGAAATCCCGGACCGGGGTTGATGTCTGTCACGATCAGCCGGGCGGTGTACATATCTGCCTGTCGGAGGAGGAATTTCAGGCGCGGGCAGAACAGGTCGAGCGTTTCCGCAACCAGCCGGGTGCAAACCGCAGCTCGATCGAAATGCTGGATCGCGAAGCACTGGCCAGAATGTTGCCGGGTATCGGCCCGGATGTGACCGGCGGCTCCTTCTGTCCCGATGATGGTCATTGCAGCTCGCTCTACCTGTTTCGCGCCCTGCATGAGGCTTTCACTGCCGCGGGCGGGCGGTACCTCCCGAATGCGCCGGTACAGCAGATCGTCCCGTCTGACAGCGGATTTCAGGTATCGACAGGTGGCCGGGTCTTTGGTGCACCGAAACTGGTGCTGGCGGCGGGTCTCGGCAATGCTGCGCTGGCCGGGCAGGTCGGATTGCAGGCCCCGCTTGAACCGATGCGCGGTCAGGTTCTGGTCACCGAACGGATTGATCCTTTCATGTCGATGCCGACCACCTTCGTCCGTCAGACGGCAGAGGGCAGCGTGCTGTTCGGCGACAGCCACGAACATGTCGGGTTTGATACGGGTACAACGGCACCCGTGCTCGGCGATATCGCCACCCGGGCAATCCGTACCTTTCCGTTTCTGGGCACTGCCCGGGTTGTCCGGACCTGGGGGGCGCTGCGGGTCATGACGCCGGACGGCCTGCCGCTTTATGAACAGAGCCGGGAATATCCGGGTGCGTTCGTTGCCAACTGCCATAGCGGGGTGACCCTGGCGGCATCGCATGCGGGGCCGCTGGCCGATGCTATTATCGACGGTGAGTTACCGGAACGGCTGAGTGTATTTTCGAGTGCGAGGTTCGATGTTTGACGCACGACTGAATAAAGCGAAAGACCGCCTGGCCTTTCGTATCGACGGCAGGGAAGCGGCAGCACCGGAGGGTGTTACTGTCGCTGAAGCGATGATGCTGGCCGGGCTGGAGCATACCCGCCTCAGCCCAGTCGGCCGCAAACCCCGGATGCCCTATTGCATGATGGGTGTCTGTTTTGAATGTCTCGTCACGATCAACGGTGTTGCCGGGCGTCAGGGCTGCATGGTGCCGCTGGAAGAGGGCATGGAAATTCAGCGACCGACTGGCAAGGTGAAGGTGGCACCATGAGCGGGACTACCTGTGATCTCGCGATTATCGGTGCTGGCCCTGCCGGTCTTGCTGCGGCCTCTGTTGCCGCAGATTCCGGACTGGCTGTCTGTCTGCTAGACGAGCAGCGCAGTCCGGGCGGCCAGATCTATCGGGCGATCGAGTCCAGCGGGCTCAAGACCCCGGCCATTCTGGGCCCGGATTATGCCGACGGGGCAGATATCGTCCGGCGGTTTCGTGCCTCGAAGGCACTCTATCAGGATCAGGCAACGGTCTGGATGGTGGACCGGACGGAAGCCGGATTTGATATCGCCTTCAGCTTTCCCGGCGGACAGAAGCAGATATCGGCAAAGCGACTGATTATTGCCACCGGGGCCATGGAACGCCCGGTTCCGGTTCCGGGCTGGACATTGCCCGGTGTCATGTCGGCTGGCGCAGCCCAGATTCTGCTGAAGCAATCCGGGATCACGCCGTCCGGTGAGATCATTCTGGCGGGCAGCGGACCCCTGTTGTTTCTGCTGGCATCGCAATATGTGAAGGCCGGTGTGAAGATCACTGCGATCCTTGAGACCACAACTTTGCGGGATCGCATCTACGCACTTCAGCATCTGCCGAAGGCGCTGCGTGCTTCCGGTTATCTGCGCAAGGGTCTGGCGATGATTTCGGAATTGCGCCGGGCCGGTGTTCCAGTCCTGTCCGGTGTTGCAGACCTGAATATTCTGGGAAAGGTATCTGCCGAACAGTTGCGCTTCAGTCATCGCGGGGCACACCGGCAGATGGTCGCTGATACCGTTATCCTGCATGAAGGGGTCGTTCCGAATACGCAGCTTCCGATGGCCCTTGGCTGCCGGATGGTCTGGGACAGATCGCAGCTTTGCTGGCGGCCCGAACTCGGCGACTATGGCGCGACGTCAGAGCCCGGCATCTATATCGCGGGCGATGGTGGTGGCATTGACGGGGCAAAAAGTGCGGTGCTGTCCGGCGAACTCGCCGGGCTGGGTGTCGTGCAGGACCTGGACGGAACGAAGGCGGCGGGTAATGTGTCGCGCATTGCGGAGCTGAAGTCGAGACTTGCAGCGGACGGGGCTGTCCGGCCATTCCTGGAACGACTTTATCGTCCGCATCTGTCGCTTCCGGCGGATGAGGCGATTGTCTGCCGCTGCGAGGAAATCACCGCCGGGGAAATCCGCCGTATTGCGGCCTCCGGCTGTTCCGGGCCGAACCAGATGAAGAGCTTCTGCCGGGCCGGGATGGGGCCCTGTCAGGGGCGGATGTGCAGCCTGACAGTGACCCGCCTGATGGCGGATGTTCAGCAGGCGGATCCCGCGGAGATCGGACATTACCGGCTGCGCATGCCGATAAAGCCGGTCACCGTTGCCGAGATGGCACAACTGGCTGGCCCAATGGAATAGCATTGCATGGTCAGATCGGCTGGCTACAGTGCCGGTTCGGACAGATCAGGAGGAATACCATGTCATTTCGCACGCCCTATCTCATGTTTCTGGCAGATGCGCCTGATCAGCTTGCCGCGAAAACCGCTGCCGGTGTGGCGCACTGGCGCCCGGACTGGTGTATCGGCCAGTTGCGCCTCGATGGCTGCAAGGCCGATCTGAAACTGCCCGATATGACCGTTGATGAAGCGGCAAAAGCCGGTGTCGGCACGGTTATCGTGGGTGTTGCCAACCGGGGCGGACGTTTGTCACCTGCATCGATTGCGCCGCTGAAACGTGCGCTTGAACTGGGTATGGACCTGGCCAGTGGTCTGCATATCAGGCTGGCGGATGTGCCGGAACTGAAAGCCGCGGCAGCCGCGCATGGCCGGACCATTTCCGATGTTCGCCATCCGAAGGAAGATTTTGATACGGGCAGCGGCGAAGACCGGTCCGGCAAGCGACTGCTGGCGGTTGGAACCGATTGTTCGGTCGGCAAGATGTACACGACGCTGGCAATCGAGAAGGACATGCTGTCGCGGGGGATGAAGGCAACGTTCCGGGCGACCGGACAGACAGGCATCTTCATCGCCGGATCCGGTGTCTCCGTGGATGCGGTGGTTTCCGATTTCATCTCCGGCGCGGTCGAGAAGATCAGCCCGGCCAATGATGCTGATCACTGGGATATCATTGAAGGCCAGGGCAGTCTGTTCCATGCATCCTTTGCCGGGGTCAGTCTGGGCCTGCTGCACGGGGCGCAGGCGGATGCGCTGATCATGTGTCATGAGCCGACCCGCACGCATATGCGGGGCCTGCCGAAATCACCCATTCCGGATATTGCGGAGTGCATTTCCCTTAACGAACACTGTGCCCGGCTGACCAATCCTGCTGCCCGGGTGATTGGTTTTGCGATCAACTGTGCGGCGCTTGATGCGGCAGCAACCGAGCGTACCCTGAAGGAATTCGAGGACAGGTTCGGGATGCCCGCCGTCGATCCGGTGAAGACCGGTGTCGGACCTCTGGTTGATATCGTCGCAGGTATCTGATGCAGCTTAACGCACGGTCTGAAGTCTGGCCGCTTGCCCGGACTTTCCGGATATCAAGGGGCGCGCGGACCGAAGCTGTCGTTGTCGTCGCGGAAATCAGTGACGGTGTGACGACCGGGCTTGGTGAGTCTGTGCCTTACGCACGCTATGGCGAGACGGTCGAGCGGGTTATCGCCGATATCGAGGCGATGCGGAACGACGTGGCCAACGGCCTGACCCGCAATGCCCTGCAGCAGTTCATGCCGGCCGGGGCAGCCCGGAATGCACTGGATTGTGCTCTCTGGGATTTTGAAGCCAGGCGCTCCGGCAAACGGCATTGGGAGCTGGCCGGACTGCCAGCACCGTCGCGCATCGTCACGGTCGAGACGGTCAGCCTTGACGAGGTTGATGTCATGCGGCGCGAGGCGGCGAAAATCAGCCATAAGCCTTTGCTCAAGATGAAACTGGCCGACGAGGGTGCCCTCGACCGGATCCGGGCCGTGCATGAGGGAGCACCGGACAGCCGCATCATCGTCGATGCCAACGAAGGCATGGACCTCTCTACCCTGCTGGCCATTGCACCGGAACTGAAGGCTCTGAATGTTGCCATGCTGGAACAGCCGTTCCGGGTTGGCGAAGATGCCGCCTTACAGGATATCAGCTGTGATGTTCCGCTCTGCGCCGATGAAAGCTGTCACACCACGGCAGACCTTGCCGGGCTGAAAGGCAGGTATGACTTCGTCAATATCAAGCTCGACAAGACAGGTGGCCTGACCGAGGCGCTGCGCCTGCGGGATGCCGCCCTGGCTGAAGGCTTCGGCATCATGGTCGGCTGCATGATGGGTACATCGCTGGGTATGGCACCGGCGGTTCTGGTGGCCCAGGGCGCCGAGTTTGTTGATCTTGACGGGCCCCTCTGGATGGCCCGCGATCGTGATCCCGGACTGCGCTATGAGGCAGAATTCGTCCATCCGCCGGAAGCCGCTTTCTGGGGGTAGTCATCGGGACGGACAGAGATTGCTGTGTCATTCTGGTGCTGGGGGCGAAAGTCCATGCGGACGGGACTGCCTCTGCCGGGCTGCATCGCCGGGTTTCCCATGCGGTCAGGCTTTGGCGACAGACCCCCGGCTCCTGTCTGGTGATGTGCGGGGCGGGGCAGGCGGACAGCCCGTCTGAAGCCGCTGTCATGGCGGCGCTGGCGATATCAGATGGTGTGCCGGAAACGGATATCCTGCTTGATGAGCGATCCATAAATACTTTCGAGAACATCGCTCTCGGGACGCGGTTGCTGTCTGACCACGGGGTCAGCCGGTTGTTCATCGTAACCGACAGATGGCATATACCGCGCGCGGTTATGTGCTGCCGGGCGCTCGGGATTAATGCGGTGCCGGAGCCGGTGTTGAACCGCACCCTGACACCATCTTCGATCCTGCATGCCTGTCGCGAAATTCCGGCATTGATCAAGTATCTGTTCTGGTTGCCGGTGCGGGTGAAGGCATTCAGGGCAAACCCGACCCGACAGCCGGCAGAAGAATGACTGTTGTTGACTTGAACAAATATATCAAATAATCAGGATATATGGATTCAAACCAGGCACTCGACGCATTCTCCGCCCTCAGCCAGCAAACCCGTCTGGACGTCTTTCGCCTTCTGGTGACGGCAGGGGCTGACGGTCTGCCTGCAGGGGAGATCGGTGAACGGATGGGGGTGCGGCAGAACACGATGTCCGCCAATCTGGCGATCCTTCACCGTGCCGGACTGATACATAATGAGCGGCAGGGCCGGACAGTCCGGTATTTTGCAAATTTCGAGACAATGAGCGGCTTGCTGGCTTTTCTGATGGAGGATTGCTGTGGCGGCCGCCCGGACCTTTGTCAGCCGGTCATCAGCCAGATTACCCGCACCTGATCTGCTGCAATGGCAGATGAACGCTTCTGAAAGGAAACTCTTCAGGCCATGACGACGGTTATTCATCACAATCCCGACTGCGGCACCTCCCGCAATGTCCTTGAGATCATCCGTGCCTTTGAGGGCGAACCGGTTGTGATCGAATATCTGAAGACCGGCTGGACCCGGGAACAGTTGCTGGGATTGTTCGCGGCTGCCGGCCTTACGCCCCGCACCGCGCTTCGGGTATCAAAGTCACCGGCTGAAGAACTCGGCCTGACCGGCCCCTCCGTCACGGAGGATGAAATTCTGACCGCCATGGTGCAGCATCCGGTACTGGTCAACCGTCCTATTGTCTGTACGGGCAGGGGTGTTGCTCTCTGCCGGCCTTCAGAGGCGGTCTTTTCACTGCTGAATGTGGCTCCCGGAACAAGCTGGACCAAGGAAGACGGCAAGGTGATTACCGCACCATGAGCGACGACCTGATCAATATTGACCGGCAACATTTCCACAAACCTGGCACAGGACGACTGGCACCGGACAGCAGCGCCTCGCATCCACCACGGGTGCTGATGCTTTATGGTTCGCTGCGTGACCGGTCCTATTCACGTCTGCTGACCGAAGAAGGCGCCCGGGTTCTGCACGGGCTTGGCGCCGAGGTTCGTATCTTTGATCCGGCTGGTCTGCCGCTGGTCGACGACATATCCGAGGGCCATGAAAAGGTTCAGGAACTGCGTCAGCTCTCATTGTGGTCAGAGGCCCATGTCTGGTGCTCCCCCGAACGGCACGGGGCGATGACCGGGGTCATGAAAACCCAGATTGACTGGTTGCCCCTGGCACCAATCGGGGGTGTCCGGCCAACACAAGGCCGGACCCTTGCCGTGATGCAGGTCTCGGGCGGGTCGCAAAGCTTCAATACCGTCAATCAGCTGCGTGTTCTTGGCCGCTGGATGCGGATGATCACGATCCCGAACCAGTCATCGGTGCCGAAAGCCTTTCTGGAGTTCGCGGAGGACGGGCGTATGAATGCCTCCCCGTTTTACAACCGCATGGTCGATGTGATGGAGGAACTCATGAAGTTCACAATCCTGACCCGTGGCCATGCCGCCTATCTTGTCGACCGTTACTCAGAGCGGGTTGAGAGTGCCGAAGAACTGTCGAAGCGGGTCAATCTGAAGTCCGTCTGATTCCGGGTGGAGGAAAGAGGAGCCCCGGACCGGCTCTTTTCCCTGACGTTCCTGTCATGTTGTTTCTGCTTATCGACAAGGCGGTTTTGCACAACTCTGTGAATCTGCGCTATCAACAGTCAGGTATCTGCTGCGGTGGTGGCGGGACATCCGGGATTATTTTCGGTTGTCGGACATGATCACGGGTCTTGATTTGTCCGGTCATAATATGCGAAATGGCGGCGACAATGCCCGGGCCAATCAATAGAGGACGCAGGAAAGATGGATTTTGATCTCAATGAAGAACAGCGCATGTTTCAGGATGCCGTGCGCGGATTGGGTGAACGTCACCTTGCTGACGGGGCATTGAAACGGGCGCATGCCGGGCCATTCCCGAAAGATGTCTCGCGGATGCTGGCAGAGAATGGTCTGCTCGGTATTACCATTGCGGAAGCTGACGGCGGTCAGGGTGGCAGCCTGATGGATGCGGTGATTGCGATTGAGACGATGGCGCAGATCTGCCCGCGCAGTGCCGATGTCATTCAGGCTGGCAGCTTTGGTGCCATTCGTGTGTTGGCTGAATATGGCTCTGATGACCAGAAACAGCGTTACCTGACACGCCTGCTGGCGGGCGAAGCCCTGATCTCCGTCGGTATGACGGAACCGGAAGCCGGATCGGCGGTCACGGATCTCCAGACCACGGCGACCCCTGATGGTGACGGCTACCGCATCAACGGGACCAAGGTCTTTACCAGCCACGGCACAGAGGCGGATGTCATTCTGGCCTATGTTCGTTTTGGCCCGGGTGTCGGCGGCATCGGTTCGGTCCTGATCGAGCCGGGAATGAAGGGGTTCAGCCTGGGACAGCCGGTGAAATATCTCGGTGGGGATGACTGGGCACAGCTCTACTTTGAGGATGTCTATGTCGGGCCGGAGAATGTTCTGCTCGGCCCGGGCGGTTTCAAGAAACAGATCGCAGGCTTTAATGTGGAGCGGATCGGCAATACGGCGCGGTCGCTCGCACTTGGCCGTCTTGCGTTCAATATCGCCCGTGAACATGCCCTGACCCGCAAGCAGTTCGGCCGGGAGATCTGCGAGTTTCAGGGGCTGCAGTGGAAGTTTGCGGATATGCAGATCAAACTCGATGCGGCCCAGCTGCTGCTCTACCGGGCGGCAACGAACGCCGACAGCGGCATTCCCTCGGCCCAGGAAACCGCCATTGCAAAAGCCTATTGCAATCAGGTCGGCTTTGAAATCGCATCAGAGGCAATGCAGGTGATGGGGGCAGCCGGCTACAGTCAGGACTGTCTGGTTGAATATTGCCTGCGCCGGACACGGGGCTGGATGATCGCCGGTGGCTCCATTGAAATTCTGAAAAACCGGATCGCGGAAGGCGTGTTCGAGCGCCGTTTCAATCAGCGCCCTCCGAAAGCGGGTTAAACGCATGTCCCTCGCAAAGGCTATCTTCTCACCGGAAACGGTGGGTCTCATCGGTGCATCCGCAGATCCGGGAAAGAACACGGCACGGCCCCAGCGCTATATGCGGATGCATGGCTTTCAGGGGAAGATTGTGCCGGTTAATCCGAACCGTGATGAAGTGCTGGGAGAGCGGGCCTATCCCAGCCTCGCGGCCTATGGCGCACCTGTCGATCATGCATTTATCATGGTGCCGGCCCGCTTTGTGCCGACTGCCCTTGAAGATTGCGCGGCTGCCGGGGTGAAGGTTGCCACCATCTATTCCGACGGTTTTGCCGAAGCCGGTGCCGACGGGCAGGCGCTTCAGGCGAAAGTCGTGGCCATGGGCCGCGATCTCGGTATCCGGATTATCGGCCCGAATTCGATGGGCATGATCGCGACGGATATCGCAGCCCTGCTGACCGTTAATGCGGTGCTGGAGGCGGGCGAGCTGGTGCGCGGCCGGCTGGGACTGGTGTCGCAGAGCGGGACCATTCTCGGAACGATGATTTCCCGTGGCACCCCCCGTGGAATCGGCTTTTCCAAGCTGGTTTCGGTCGGCAACGAATGTGATCTGGGTGTTGGTGAACTGACAGGTTTCCTGGCGGAGGATCCGTCTACCGATGCGATCCTGCTGTTTCTGGAAACGCTCAGGGATGCTGACAAACTCGCCGCCGCCGCGCGTCGCGCCTATGACCTCGGCAAGCCGGTGCTGGTCTACAAGCTTGGACGATCATCTGCCGGTCAGCAGGTCGCCCTTTCGCATACCGGGGCGATTGCCGGAACCGACAAGGCGATTGATGCCTTTTTCCGGCATAACGGAATGATCCGGGTTGATAATCTGGAAACACTGTTTGAAGCGCCGTCGCTGTTTATCGGGCGCCGCCCGCCGACCGTTCGCAAGGCTGCGGTAATGACCACAACCGGGGGCGGTGCCGCCACCGTCGTTGACCGGCTGGGGACGCTGGGTGTTGAACTTGCTGTTCCGCCGGCGGCTCTGCGGGAACGGATGGCAGGATATGGCATCCGGGTATCCGACTCACCGCTGATTGATGTGACGATGGCAGGGGCGAATGCCGAAGTCTACGGCGCCGGACTGGAGGAACTGATAAAATCCGATAATTGCGGTATTGCCGTTGGCGTTGTCGGATCCAGCGGCCAGTTCAAACCGGATATCGCGGTAAAGCCGATTGTCGCGCAGTCAAAGGCGCACAAACCGATCGCCGCCTTCATCGCACCGCAGGCCGACCGCTCGCTCAGCCTGCTCAATGAGGCGGGTGTTGCCGGATTCAGGACACCCGAATCCTGTGCCGATGCGGTGCGTGCCTTCCTTTCATGGTGTCCGCCGACCGGGACCGGGGCCGGGGATTTCCCGGATATCAGTGACATCAACCTCCCCGAAACCGGGGCCCTGACCGAAATCGAGGGCAGGGAACTGTTCAGTCGCATGGGTGTCCCGATGGTTGCCGCTGAACTGGTTCAGCCGGGGATATTGCCTGATGTCGCCGACTATCCGGTCGCGGCGAAAATCGTATCCCGCCAGATTGGCCATAAAAGCGACGTTGGTGGCGTGCATCTGGGTCTGAATAATGCGGCAGACCTCACAATTGCCATCGATGACATGTTCAGGACCGTCGCTGCTGCCGAACCGGATGCGGTACTTGACGGGGTTCTGGTCTCTCCGATGCGCAAGGGGCTTGCCGAGGCGATTCTCGGTTTCCGGCGTGATCCGCAGGTCGGGCCGATTGTTGTTCTCGGCGCCGGCGGAGTGATGGCGGAGATCTATCGCGACGTGTCGATTCGCCTGGCTCCGGTCACCGAGGAAGAAGCCCAGAGCATGATTGACGAGGTTCGCGGCCTTGCGGTTGCCAGAGGGTTCCGGGGCAGGAAAGGTGATGCCACAGCACTGGCGGCGGCGGTCAGCGCTTTTTCCAGACTCGCGATAAAAGGCGCACCGATTCTCAGTGAAGCAGAAATAAACCCTCTCCTGATTTTGAATGACGGTGACGGGGTGCTCGGTCTGGACGCGTTTGCGGTGCGGTAACTGGCTATTTGTTGAGCAAACTTCACACAAAGCTTCAAAGAAGTTCCATCAGGCGAAACTTTGGGGGCTGAATCTGTCTTAACTGTCGGAAATACCAACTGTAATCGTTGACAGCGTTATGCGCGGTTCGTACCGTCATGTTGCCCCAGTAACCAAAAAAATGAAAAGGGAGGATTGTGGGCACTCTGTTAGATATCAAAAATCTGCAGACGCATTTCTTTACGTCTGGAGGTGTCGTTAAGGCCGTTGACGGTGTGTCTTACACTGTCGATGAAGGTGAAACTGTTGCTGTTGTCGGTGAATCCGGCAGTGGCAAGTCGGTCACCGCCTTGTCAATTCTTCAACTCGTCGCCAAACCGCCGGGAGAGATCGTCGGCGGAGAGATCTTTTTTGAAGGCCGGGACCTTCTGAAGCTCAGCGATGCTGAAGTGCGTGATATCCGCGGCCAGGAAATATCGATGATATTTCAGGAGCCGATGACGTCGCTGAATCCTGTGCTGTCGATCGGACAGCAGCTTACGGAAACGATGCTTGCGCATCTCGATATTTCCGAGGAGGAGGCTAACGAACGGGCCATTGCCTATCTGGGCAAGGTCGGGATATCGGAACCGCACCGGCGTCTGAAGCAATATCCTCATCACCTGTCGGGCGGTATGCGCCAGCGTGTGATGATTGCCATGGCACTCAGCTGTGAGCCAAAGCTGATCATCGCTGACGAGCCGACGACCGCACTGGATGTGACAATTCAGGCCCAGATTCTGGAGCTGATGAAAAACCTCACGCGGGAGCTTGGTGTCGCACAGATCATCATCACCCATAATCTCGGTGTCGTGGCGCGCTATGCAGATCGCGTGAACGTCATGTATGCCGGCAAGGTGATCGAATCCGGTACGGCCGAGGATATTTATCACAACCCGCGTCATCCTTATACGCTGGCGCTGCTGAAGTCCGTACCGAGACTTGATCTGGTGCGGGCTGCGAAGCTTGACCCGGTTGACGGGCAGCCGCCCGATCTCAGCAAGCTGGATGGCGGTTGTGCGTTCCGTCCGCGATGCCGGTTTGCCACGGAAGAATGCGGCAAATCATTTCCGGCCCTTGAAAAAGTCAGCGATACTCAGACTGCCGCCTGCTTCAACAAGGAAAATCTTGTCGAGTCCATGAAGGAGGCCTCATGAGCCCCGACGGTGCCACGCCCTCGAATCCCGTGCGCCGGGATATATCCAGCAATGACGTGCTGGTTGAGGTAAATGAGCTGAAAATGTACTTCCCGATAACGGAAGGCGTTCTGATTCCGCGCGTTGTTGCCCAGGTCAAGGCGGTCAACAATGTCAGCTTCAAGATCCTGCGTGGTGAAACGCTCGGTCTGGTGGGTGAGTCCGGCTGCGGCAAGACAACCACAGGCCGCTGTATCCTGCAGCTGGAAAAGCCGACGGCCGGACAGATCATGTTCGACGGTGTCGATCTGGCAACGCTGGACGCCAAGGCAATGCGCCCGTACCGGCAGCGGATCCAGGTCGTCTTTCAGGACCCCTACAGCTCGCTCAATCCACGCATGAAAGTCGGCGAGATCATCGCCGAGCCCATGCGGGTCCATGGCATCATGTCTGGTGCCGCTGAAATCAAGGAACGGATTTCAGAACTGCTGTCGACCTGTGGCCTGAACCCGAACTTTGCGGATCGATACCCGCATGAAATGAGCGGGGGGCAACGTCAGCGTGTCGGTATTGCACGGGCACTGGCGCTGAATCCCGAATTCATCATTTGTGATGAGGCGGTCTCGGCTCTCGACGTGTCGATTCAGGCTCAGGTGATCAATCTGCTCGAAGATCTGCGGGACAAGTTCAACCTGACCTATCTGTTCATCTCGCACGATCTCAGTGTTATCCGGCACCTCTGTGACCGGGTTGCCGTGATGTATCTGGGGAATCTGGTCGAACTGGCTCCCTGTGACGAGTTGTTCGACAACCCCATGCATCCGTATACACGGGCCTTGCTGAATGCGGTGCCGATACCGGATCCGACGATTGAGAAGTCGCGGCCGTTCAATCCGGTAGCTGGCGAAATTCCGAGCCCGATCAATCCGCCAAGCGGTTGTGTGTTCCATCCGCGCTGTCCGCTTGCCGTAGACAGTTGCAGCAAACAGATTCCTCCCTTGCGGGAGGTCGTTCCAGGCCATTGGGTGGCCTGTACAGAAGTCTGACATCCTCGGATGTCATTCATGCCGTTCCGGGAGGCGGTCAATAGGACGATATCAGTTCTCCGAAGAGTATCTGAAACTGATGTCGAAACATTAAAGAAGTAAGGGAGAGACCAGATGAATAGCGTCCTTCTACGCAAGGTTGTTGGGTTTGGCATCGGCGCTGTCGCCGCTGTCGGTCTGGCAGCCACGGCTTCGGCGCAGACGCCGAAGAAAGGTGGGATACTTGAATTTGTGGTGCCAGGAGGAATTCCGTCCTTTGATGCGCATCGCGAAACGACCTATGCAATGGTGCATCCGACACGTCCGTTCTACAGCCTTTTGATTCGTGTCGATCCGGACAATCCTTCGTCACCGGACTTTGTCTGTGACCTTTGTGTCGGGGATGTGCCGGAAGCCAGTGGCGATGGCACTGAATATGTGTTCAACCTGGTTCAGGGTGTGAAGTTCCATGACGGAACACCGCTGACCTCCGCGGATGTGAAGGCGTCATTTGACAAGATCATCTTCCCGCCGGAAGGGACACCGAGCGCCCGCAAGTCGCAGTTCAGCCAGGTTGAGTCCATCACGACTCCGGATGCGAACACGATTGTTTTCAAACTGAAATATCCGTCCGGTGCGTTCTTGCCGGCACTCGCGGCCCCCTTCAACTACATCTATGCGAAGAAGGACCTCGATACGCACGGATATGACTGGCACACCAATAACATCAACGGTACCGGTGCCTTCAAGTTCGTTGAATATCAGGCCGGTGCGTTCGTCCGTGGCGAGCGCTATGCGGACTATCACCATGCCGGCAAACCGTATCTCGACGGTTTCCGTTCAACGATTTCAGCCAAGCTGGCCGTCAGTGTTGCTGCGATCCGTGGTGATCGTGCAGCTATCGAGTTCCGTGGCTTCCCGCCGAAACATCGTGATGACCTGGTAAAGGCACTGGGCGACAAGATCACGGTTCAGGAAAGCGACTGGAACTGTGTGCTGCTGGCAACGCCGAACCAGAAGGTAAAGCCGTTTGACGACCCCCGGGTCCGTCAGGCACTGACCCTTGCTGTCGACCGTTGGGGCGGCTCCAATTATCTGTCGCGGATTGCTATCGTGAAGACGGTTGGCGGGGTTGCATTCCCGAACCATCCGCTTTCGGCAACCAAGGCGGAGCTGGAGCAGATGCGCGGTTACTGGCCGGACCTCGACAAGAGCCGTGCCGAAGCCAAGCGCCTGCTGGCAGATGCCGGTCAGTCGAACCTGTCCTTCGTGCTCAACAACCGTGGTGTCGATCAGCCGTACAAAATCGTCGGCACCTGGCTGCTGGATCAGTGGAAGAAGGTTGGTCTGGATGTTACCCAGCGGGTACAGCCGACCGCACCGTTCTATGACACCCTGCGCAAGAAGAAAGACTTCGACGTTTCTGTCGAGTTCAACTGCCAGTCTGTCGTGAACCCGCTTGCTGACACCACGAAGTTCCGTGGCGCGTCGAGCGATAACTACGGCCAGTACGAAGATGCCGTTCTGGAAGACCTGTTCGCCAAGATGAACCGGTCCAGCGACAAGACGGAACAGCGCGCCATCATGCGTGAGTATGAGCGTCGCGCGATCGACGAAATGGCCCATATCGGTGTCACCCTCTGGTGGTACAAGATCAACCCGCACCGTTCCTATGTGAAGGGCTGGAAGATCTCGCCGAGTCACTATCTCAACCAGCACCTCGATAATGTGTGGCTGGATAAATAACGCCGGAAAATAACCTGCTGCCCGTGGTCTCTGGCCACGGGCAGCGTCTTCCGACGGACGAGGGAAAATGTACAAGTATATTGTAAAGCGGCTGCTTCTGATGATCCCGACGCTTCTCGGCGCGGCGATCTTTGTCTTCCTGCTGCTGCGTGCAGTACCGGGGGATGTGTGTGAAACCCGGTTTGCCGGAACAGGGGCGTTTGTCGATCAGGAGCAGATCAATCTCTGCCGTGCTGATCTCGGCATTGACCAGCCACTGATTATTCAATTTTTTGATTTTATTGCGGGCTACGCGACATTCGATCTGGGTAATTCCTTCTGGACCGGGCAACCGGTTGTTCAGGAAATCGCCCTGCGATTTGAACTGTCCCTGCAGATCGCCATCATGGCAACGCTGGTTGCCATTATCATCGCCATACCGCTGGGGACGATTTCTGCGATCCGGCAGAATACCTGGATTGACCTGGTGGTCCGGTTGTTCAGTATCGCGGGGATTGCGATACCGTCCTTCTGGCTAGGTATCATGATCATCCTCGGCTTGCTGATCTTCTCGCAGTCCGTGTTTGGTGACCCATGGATGCCGCCAATCCGGTTCAAGTCGATCTTTGAAGATCCGATGCATAACCTCAGCCAGATTATCTGGCCGGCTGTCGCTACCGGATACCGGTATTCCGCTGTTGCCACGCGTATGACACGATCGGCACTACTAGAGGTTCTGCGAGAGGATTACGTGCGGACGGCGCGGGCAAAGGGGCTGGTTGAAAAAATCATCATCCGCCGGCACGCGCTGAAAAACGCCATGCTGCCGGTTGTCACCATTATCGCAATCGAGTTCGCCTTCCTGATGGGCGGACTGGTTGTGACCGAGCAGGTCTTTAACCTGAATGGTCTTGGCAAGCTGTTCGTCGATTCGGTTCTGCAGCTTGATTTCAACATGACCCAGCAGCTGGTCATGCTGGTTGTGCTGATCTTCCTGATGACGAATCTGTTCGTCGATATTCTGTATGCGTGGCTCGATCCACGTATCAGATACAGTTAAGGGGGCTATTATGGTTGCCGTAAGTGAAGCACCGGCCAGCAGCAGGCTCGCTACCGACGCTCCGAAATCGTCGATATTCCTGTCGACAGTCAAGATTTTCCGCAAGCAGCCTATTGGAATGCTTGGGGGCGTCATTGTTATGCTGATGGTCTTCATGGGGGTATTTGCCGATATTCTGGCCCCCCATGACCCGACCGAAATTTTCTACCAGTACGATTTCCCGGCACCGTCCAATGCGGAATTCTGGCTGGGAACCGACATGTTCGGTCGCGATCTGCTGTCACGCATCATCTACGGGGCACGAACTGCCCTGTTTGTGGGCTTTACAGCCGCCTTCGTCGGGGCCTTTTCCGGCCTGATCCTGGGTGTCATGAGCGCCTATTTCGGCGGTATCTTTGATCTTCTGCTGCAGCGGGTCATGGATGTCTTCATGGCATTCCCGCTCATCATCCTGGCACTGGCCGTTGTCTCCATTCTCGGGGCCGGAACGTCGAACGTGATCATCGCAATCACCATCCCGTTCATTCCGCAATGTGCCCGCGTGGTGCGGTCCAGTGCGCTGGCACTGCGCGAAATACCCTATGTCGATGCGGCACGGGCCTGCGGTTTCAGCCATACCCGGATTATCGTCCGGCATATGGCACCGAATGTGATGGCACCGTTCCTGATCATGCTGACCTCGTTCCTCGGTCAGGCAATCCTGCTGGAAGCATCGCTGTCCTATCTCGGACTTGGTGTGCAGGAGCCGACACCGGCCTGGGGCCTGATGCTGCAGGGCGGGGCAGAGGAGTTTGCGGAAAGTGCACCCTGGGTTGCCATCTGGCCGGGTGTCGCGATCAGTCTCGCCGTGTTCGGGTTCAACCTGTTTGGTGATGCCTTGCGTGATACGCTGGATCCGCGACTGCGCTCGCAGTAAGCCAGACCCGTTAGGTAAAAAACGACCGTCCCCATCCGGGGGCGGTCGTTTTGCATTCTGGGGCCGGCTTGGGGTTGCGAAGTCTGTATATTTGACGGCAGACTGAGACTAACGAAACCTAACAGCAGGAAGATATGCATGGTTGATCTTGCAAGCCTGCCGGACGCGGAACGAATTCATCTTGAGAAAATTCCCTGTCCGGACCAGGAACCGACACCGCTTGTGTCGGGGCCACCACTGAACAAAAGACGCGTTGCCCTGATTACCACAGCCGCACTTGTTCGCCGTGAAGACCCGCCGTTTACAGCCAAGGGCGAATATCGTGTTCTCCCGGCCTCCACCCCGTCCGGCGACATGGTCATGAGCCATTCGTCGGTCAATTTTGACCGAACTGGGTTTCAGCAGGACCTGAATACGGTTCATCCCGTTGACCGGCTGAACGAGCTGGCCCGGGAAGGTGTTATCGGCTCAGTTGCGGAGTTCCATTATTCATTCATGGGATCGACACCGATTGACCGGGTGTTTACCGCCGCACAGGGCATTGTTGAGTCCCTGAAGGGTGACCGGGTCGACGCCGTCTGTCTCGCCCCGGTCTGACCAGCCTGTACTCGCGCCGTGAGCGCGATTGCACATGTGCTGGAAGCTGCCGGTATTGCGACGACAAGCATCAGTCTTATTCGTCCGCATTCCGAGAAGATGAACACGCCACGGGCTCTGTGGACAACGTTCGAGCTGGGGCGTCCCTTCGGTCTGCCAAACAATCCTGATTTTCAGCGGGAAGTGCTGCTTGCTGCACTGAATTTGCTGGATCGCACGGACGGACCGGTTCTGGTGGACTTTCCCAAAGATGCACCAGCAGCCGTCGAGGACGAAGAAACAGGTGAGGGATGGGCCTGCCCTGTCTCTTTTGAACAACCGGTGATTGATGACCGGAGCGAGCTTGTAAAAGCTGTCGAGACTGAAATACGCAGTCTTGATCCCTGGTACCGGATGTCGCTCGACAAGCGGGGGCGTACCACCTTCGGACTGTCCGGACTGGATATCTCCGGCTGTGTTGCCGTTCTGACGGCCTACACCGAATCCGGCACCCTGCCGGACAAGGGGCGCGGTCGGGATGATGCGGAGACGCTGAGATTTGCGATTGAAGATATCAAGACATGGTATCAGGAAGCGGCGACCGCAAAACCCGGCTCACCCGCATCCAGGGCCCTGATGAACTGGTTCTGGCGCGAAACGGCAATGACACAGCTGATGGAACAGCTTCGTCTGAAAACCTCGCAAAGTGAGGATAAGGCGGTCAAAAATGTCGGCGAGCGTCAGCTGGTTCCGGCCGCCGTATCACACGGATAGCCATTGACGCTGTACCATCCGCTTCACTGCTCACTAGTGATCAGTGAAGCGGATGGTCAGTCGTGGCTGCCATCATAAAGGCGGTACAGGGCGGCGTGATCGAGGTCGCCATCACCTAGCTCCATCAGTTTGAGATAGAGGTCCCGGACCAGATCGGTTACGGGTAGTTCCCGGCCACAGGTTTCAGCAAATTCCAGCGCCTGCCGGAGATCTTTTTCCTGCACTGTACTGCGGCCGCCGGGGGTAAAATCACCGTCGACCATCCGTCTGCCATGCACGTCGAGAATCCGGCTTTCGGCAAATCCACCCCGGATGGCGTCACGAACCCGGGCCGGGTCAACACCGGCCGCTTTTGCAAAGCCCAGCGCTTCCGAGACTGCTCCGATTGTCAGGCCGACAATGATCTGGTTTGCAGCCTTGGCAATCTGTCCGGCACCACTGTCACCAACAAGGGTGATATGCGATCCCATGGCCTCAAGGACGGGCAGGGCAGAGGCAAAGCCATCTGCCGCCCCGCCGGCCATGATGGTCAGGGACCCGTCATCCGCTCCCTGCTGTCCGCCGGATACCGGTGCATCCAGAACAACGACCCCGTTTTCTGCACCGCTGGCGGCAAAACGCCTGGCGGCTATGACGGTCGTTGTGCCCATATCGATCAGGATCTTGCCGCTGACCATCCCGGACAATACGCCGTCCGGGCCTTCGATCACCGCCTCTGCCGCCGGGGTGTTGGTGACACAGACAATGACGATATCGGCAGCCTCGGCAACCGCACGTGGTGATCCGGGCGCTGTCATGCCCTCTGCCGTCAGTTCGTTGACGGCGGCCTGACTGCGGTTATGGATGAAAAGCTCAGCCCCCGCCTTTTGCAGATTACGCGCCATGCCCTTGCCCATCAGCCCGAGGCCGATGAATCCAATCTTCCACCCTGACAGGTCCGGATGCTCAGTCATCGGCAGCAGCCACGGCATATTTCGCGCCGACGCCTTTCTCGATGGCGGCAGCGGTCAGTCTTTCCACCTCCAGTTCATGGCGCATCATTTCCAGCAGCCGGAGTTCAGACTGATCGACCTTGCGGTCTGCGGCGGCAACCTCGCAGGCAAGTGCATAGGCGGTTTCGCGCAGTTTCTGTGGCAGAGCGGCCTTGATCAGACCGATAGCTGCATCCAGTCCGTCTTCCTGATCAAGCAGTGACAGGCAGTCCTCTGCAATCCGGGGCAGTCTGACTTTGTCAAAGTCCCGGAAGACCGGAAGATACTGGACAACATGACCAATCAGATTGAATTCGGATGCCCTGATTTCCTCATCTGCGGCGGATGTGATGACCATCGCATAGATAAGTGCACCCTGTACGTCGAGCATAGACTATCTCCTTGGATTATTTGGCCCAACTGTAGTTTTACGGAAAGCCTGATGCAAATCATCCGCGTGTCCGAAAGATAATCTCCGGAGGTGTGACGGTGATTACTTCTGTATCTGCAGTGTTTTTGCTATGCTGATCAAATCGGGGAAGAGTGTAGAAGACGAATGTCTATTCCGGCCAAGAGCCCAAGTCAGTTAATCGACAGCGACAGCACGGTATTTCTGCGTACTGTTCTGGATGCAGCAGACGTCGGCAGCGTCATTTTTGACGATGGCGGCACAATTCTGCTGTGGAGTCCGGGCCTCGAACGTCTGACTGGCCGTCTGTCGTCAGCAATGGAAGGGCAGTCTCTCGTCAGCGTGCTGGGACGGCGTGACCATGCGCTGGTGACGGCCCTGGACGGGATCCTGTCGGATGGTCAGTTTCGTACATTGCCTTCATCTGCCCTGCGATCCCTGATTGCTGATGACGGCGCATCTACATTACATGGGCTGCTTCGCGTGACGGAAGATACGGGGGCCGGACAGGCCTGTCTTTTGCAGGTTGTTGATCTGGATGAGGCACATCCTGCTGACGGAGACTGGGTCAGCACCATGATTGACGCTGTGCCGGATGGCGTCTGCCTGCTGGATGGCGACGGAAACTGGCTGTTCGCCAACCGCCGGTTCAGGGAAATGTTCGGCCTGTCTGCCGAGCAGCTGCCCGGGCGCAAGATTGATGATGTCATCGAATCATCGACATCAAACCGCAGCCTGTTCAATGCAGCCTTTACCTATTCCCGCTCAGTCTGGGCGATTGGAAAACAGATTTCACGGGAAGAAACACTGACGCTGGATGCCGAAGATGAGCGGCTCTATCAGTTCGTGCAGATTCCCCTGTTTCGTCGCCATGGCGGGCGCAAGGGACTGGTGACGATTATCCGGGATCTGACGGATTCCCGGGATACGGCGGCCCGCATCGATTTTCTGGCACATCATGACGGCCTGACCCGACTGCCAAACCGGGTACTGTTTCGGGATCGCCTGAAAAGCGCCATCGCACTTGCCCGGCGGACCGGTGACCAGATCGGCCTGCTCACCGTCGACATCGCCAAATTTCGCGAGATCAACGAGACACTTGGACATCATGTCGGCGATGAACTGCTGCGACAGGTTGGTGACCGGCTTTGTGACCGGGTTCGGGAATCAGATACTGTTGCCCGACTGAGTGCTGATGAGTTCGGTGTTATTCTGACCCAGCTACGGGCGGTCGATGGTGCGGCCACAGCTGCAGAAGGACTGCTCTGCACTATCGAACAGCCCTATTTCGTTGATGATCAGGAGATCGTCCTGTCCAGCTGCATCGGCATGTCGATGTTCCCGGAAGACTCCTCTGATCCCGATGAACTTCTGAAGCATGCCGATCTGGCGCTTTCCCGTGCCAAGTCGGAAGGTCCCAACCGTTTCAGCTTTTTTGTCGCCGGGATGAACGAGGAAGTTCAGGTCCGCAAGTTGCTGGAGAACGATCTCCGCCGGGCACTGGCAGACCGGCAGCTTGAACTTTATTATCAGCCGCAGATCGACCTGAAATCAGGCCGGATATGCGGCGTTGAATCGCTGTTGCGCTGGCGCCACCCCCAACGGGGTATTCTGGCTCCCGGCCTGTTCATCCCGATTGCGGAGAGCAGCGGGCTGATCATGCCGATTGGTGACTGGGTGCTGGATGAAGCCGCCATTCAGGCGAAAGCCTGGGCAAGCGCCGGAATATTCAGCGGTACGATGGCGGTCAATCTGTCGCCCGCGCAGTTCAATAACAAGGATGTCATGCCAATCATTCTGGGCTCACTGGAACGATCCGGCGTTGATCCCCGGATGATGCAGATCGAGATTGTAGAAAGCATGGCGATGACCGATATCGAGGCCACGATCTCCGTCCTCGAAAAGCTGCGCGAAGTTGGCATGACGATCTCTATCGATGACTTCGGAACGGGCTATTCATCATTGAATTATCTGAAGAAAATGCCTGTCGATAAAATGAAGATTGATCGCTCTTTTGTGGTCGATATTGGTGTTCACAAGGGCAATGAATCAATCATCAACGCCATTGTCGACCTCGGCCACAGCCTTGATATGAAAGTGAATGTCGAGGGGGTTGAGACTGAAAGCCAGCTGGAGTTCCTGCGCACTGCCGGCGTCGATGAAGTACAGGGCTATCTTGTCGGCCGGCCGATGCCCGCGGCAGACATGACGGACCTGCTGACGTCAAACCGGAAGCGATCCTGACCGGGTCAGCCGGGCGCTTACTTCTCCGGCCGGGCGAAGAATTCACGAACAGCGGCGACGGTTTCGGCGAGCCCGCCTTTTGACACTTCAACACCTTCCGGGAAGGCCCCCAGCAGACGGCTGGGTGTCATCGGGTCCAGCAGAACGAAGATACCCCGGTCATCCTGGCGTCTGGTCAGCCGTCCGAACGCCTGTTTCATCCGGAACCGGGTGATCATATCGTCGTAATTGCGCTTGCCGAACAGCTCCCTGCGGGCGCGGTGCAGGATGTCCGGCCGGGGCCAGGGCACCCGGTCAAACACCAGCAGACGCAGCGACCGCCCGGGCACATCAACCCCGTCCCGAACCGCATCGGTGCCCAGCAGACAGGCATCATCATCTTCGCGGAACATGTCGATCAGTGTCGAGACATCAACCCCGTCGGTATGCTGTGAGAGCAGGGGGATTCCGGCTGATTGCAGCGGGGAGGCGATCCGCTTCTGGACATCGCGCAGTCGCGATATTGCGGTAAACAGACCAATTCCGCCGCCGCCTGATGCCAGAAACAGTTCCCGGTAGGCAGCGGCAACCTGCTCCATCCGGTCCTTGCGGACATCATTGACGATGAAGACCCGGGTATTGCGGACATAATTGAAGGGTGATTCGACCTGAACCCTAACGGGTGTGGACTCAAGCCATGGCATCCCTGTGCGCTGTTCGGCGGCAAGCCAGTTTCCATCCGCCTCCGCACCGCCATCGCGAAGGCTGGCAGAGGTAATAAGAACTCCGTGCGACGGGCGCAGAACAGTTGCCGCCAGCGGGGCCGTCGGGTCAATCCAGTGGCGGCGCATACCGACATCGCTGTCCTGACCGAAGGCCCGGTCGACCGCGAACCAGTCAACGAATTCCGCCGGTGGCAGTTCACCCACTGATTTGCACATCGCCGCCCAGGCAAGGATCTGGTCGCGACGCCGCTGAATACCGCGGGAGACGGCCTCGACACGGTTTTTGGAGGCGGTGTCCAGATCGGCGGCTTCATCATCTATCAGGTCGGCCAGGGCGTTCAGCATCTTCCCCATCGGCCGGGCGAGAGAGGCCATTGCTTCGGCGGCTTCTCCGGCTACCCCGATCAGGCCGTCAACCGGGTCGTTGGTCCCGGTCTCCAGCCCGTAGGGTGACTGGCTGTCGGCGGTGCGGGCATAGACCTGATCACGGACCCTGTTGAGAAAAGCCTCCACCGGTCCGCCGGGCTGGCCGCCCTGCATCCGGTTTCGCCATCCGGGACCGGGCAGGGCACGGGCCGCCTGCAGCATCTCGTCCAGATGTTCCCAGAGATCGGTTTCTCCGGCAGGCAAATCCTCGATCCGCCGGCGCAAGCCCCGTGCGCGGGATCGCCCCCGGTCTTCCGAGCCGAGCAGCCAGCGGCGCAGTTCGGCGGCTTCTCCCCCTGACAGATGGGCGGCAAAGGTGCTGTCTGCCGCATCGAACAGGTGATGGCCTTCATCGAACACATAACGTGTCGGCATCTGGCCGTCCGCACCACCGCCCATGGATGCCTGAATCATGACCAGCGCATGATTGGCGACCACGATTTCCGCCCGGCGGGAACGCCGGACCGAGCGTTCGATAAAACATTTTCCGTAATGGGGACAGGCGGCATAGACGCATTCACCCCGGCTGTCGGTCAGGTCGAGGGTTCGCCCGCGCCCCAGCAGGTCAGCCAGCCATGTCGGGAAATCACTGCCGAATATGGCACCATCCCGGGTTGCCAGTGTCCAGCGTGCCATCAGGCCGAGGGCAACGCCGGAATCAGGGTTGGTTGGCAAGCCCTGAACCGCTTCCTCAAGGTTGAGCAGGCAAAGATAGTTTTCCCGGCCCTTGCGGATAACGACCTTCCGGGCTTTCTCTGCCGGGTCCGGAAAGAGGCGGTCCAGTTCGCCGTCGATCTGGCGCTGCAGGTTTTTGGTATAGGTGCTGATCCAGACCGGGGCGTCGTTCTTTTCGGCCCAGACAGATGCCGGTGCGATATAACCCAGCGTCTTGCCGACGCCGGTCCCGGCTTCTGCCAGAACGATATTCGGGCGATCAACCTGATCCCGGGGCTGGAATGCTGCGGAAACGGCAGATGTATAATCGGCCTGCTGGGGCCGGTCTTCAGCACCGCGACCGATCAGTTCGGTCAGGCGGTTACGGGCCTCGGCAGAGGTCACAGGCTTGCTTCCGGGCTGCCCTTCCGGGGCATGGTCCGACCAGTCGGGCAGGGCCGTCCAGACACGCAACCCGGCAGCGACATTGGCGGAATGCGGTTCAGACGCCGTCTCCCCGAGCGCCCGCAGAACAGTATGGCCCCAGTTCCAGCCGCTGCGGGTCATGGCCCAGGCAATCCGCCGGGCACGCTCGGCTTGCGACCCGGATGTCAGGCTCAGTTCGTCCAGACAATGGGTGACAGCGCGCAGCAGGGTTTCTGCCTCAGCTTCCAGTGACTTCGGCAGGGCATGATCCATGAAGCGGGCCAGACCGGCGGCTGTCGGGACGACAAACTTCGCCGGAAAGGCAAAGCAGAACAGCTCCAGAATATCGAAGCAGGGGAACGGCTTGCCGCCGAGCCGGGTTATCGTCGAGCGGGCATGACAGATCAGCGGCGGTGCATTTTCAGCCAGCTTCAGCAGCCGGGCGGCAGGCAACCGTTCAAGCTCGCCATCCGCCGACAGCCACAGGCCATCACCATGGGAGGCGATCAGCACGGGATGGCGGGTTGCCGGAATTGCGGCAGGATCGGTTGCGGGGCGACTCATAAGGTCATGGTACTCACTGGAAACGGTTGCGCCATGCGGGATTGCAGCCTGTCGCCAGCTTGACGGTGGGGCTGGCCCGGCCTAGTTTTCGCGCCACTCATTCAATCGGGAAATAATAATGTCCGACGCGATCCGCGATCTCGCCCTGTCTTCCAATGCCTGGCCCTTTCAGGAGGCTCGCGCCCTCCTCAAGCGCTACGAGAAGGCACCGCCGGAAAAAGGCTACGCGTTGTTTGAAACCGGTTATGGCCCGTCAGGTCTGCCGCATATCGGCACGTTTGGTGAAGTCGCCCGGACATCCTGGGTGCGTTTTGCCTTTGAACAGATGTCCGATATCCCGACCAGACTGATCGCCTTTTCCGACGATATGGATGGCCTTCGCAAGGTGCCGGACAACATCCCCAATGGTCAGGTGCTGGCCGACAACCTTGGCAAGCCGCTGACCCGGATTCCCGATCCCTTCGGCACACATGAAAGTTTCGGGCATCACAACAATGCCCGCCTGCGGGAATTTCTCGACAGCTTCGGTTTTGAGTATGAATTCAAAAGCTCGACTGAAAGCTACAGTTCCGGAGAATTCGACGCGACGCTGCTGAAGCTGCTGCAGGAATATGACAAGGTTATGGGGGTCATGCTGCCGACCCTCGGGCCGGACCGCAAGAAGACCTACAGCCCGTTCCTGCCGGTCTGTCCACGTACCGGTGTCGTGCTTCAGGTGCCGGTTGTAGATCGCGATGTTGCTGCGGGAACCATTTCCTATAACGATCCCGAAAGCGGTGATCTGGTGACGGTTCCCGTGACCGGCGGCCATTGCAAGCTGCAGTGGAAGCCGGACTGGGCGATGCGCTGGGCGGCACTCGGGGTTGATTACGAGATGTCGGGCAAGGATCTGATTGATTCGGCCAAACATTCCGGCGCGATCTGCCGCATTCTGGGTGGCCGGCCACCGGAAGGCTTCAACTACGAGCTGTTTCTCGACGAGAATGCGGAGAAGATTTCCAAGACCCGGGGCAATGGCCTGGCGGTGGAGGAATGGCTGCGCTACGCCAATCCCGAATCATTGTCCCTGTACATGTTCAATGCTCCGAGGAAGGCCAAGCGGCTGTTCTTTGACGTGATTCCCAAAAGCGTCGACGAATATCTGACTCATCTGGAGAAATATCCGGATCAGGAGCCAAAGCTGCAACTCTCCAACCCGGTCTGGCATATTCACCGGGGCAATCCGCCACTGGAACGTCATCATCTCAGCTTCAACATCCTGCTGAATCTGGCCAGTGTCTGTAATACGGAAGACAAGAAGGTTCTCTGGGGCTTCATCTCGCGCTATGCGCCTGATGCCACACCGGAGACGGCACCAACCCTCGACAGCCTCGTCGGCTTTGCGATTACCTACTATCAGGACTTCGTGCGGCCGTCGAAGAAGTATCGTGCGGCGACTCCGGCCGAGATCGAGGCGCTGACAGACCTTGCGGCGGCGCTCAGGAAGCTGCCCGCTGATGCTGATACGGAGACGATCCAGAGCGAAGTCTACGAGATCGGCAAGCGGGATGCTTTTGACGATCTGCGGGCCTGGTTCAAATGCCTCTATGAGATCCTGCTGGGTCAGGAGCAGGGACCGCGCATGGGATCCTTCATCGCCCTCTATGGGCTGTCGGAGACTCTGGCGCTTATTGACCGGGCGGTTGCCGGTGAGGATCTGAACGCCGGATAACCGGGACGCCGGTTCATCGCTACTGAAGTTCGAGAATCGAGGCTGTGTCGCCCTTGAGCCAGTTTCGGGAAATCTCTGATGCCCTGGCCCTGTCTGCTGCGGTCATCTTGATCTCGACGGATTCGATCGCATCCTTCATTTTCTCGCAGACATCCCGGCCATCAAGAGTCATCAGGGCATGGGCCCGGGCGTAATCGACATCCGAGCCATACATGCCGGCTGAATGCATCCAGCCGCAAATACAGCGCGACTGTCGATGTCCGGCCAGGGCAGCTTCACGATAAAGCCGGGCGGCGGTAATATAGTCCGCCCATTCTGTCGGTCCGACGGAGAGCAGTTCCGCCAGTTCGTATTTTGCAATGGTCAGCCCCTGACGAGACGCTTCCGTATAAAGCGCCACGATCTCACGGAAATCATACTCATCCTCGACAAGCGGTATGAGGCTGCGGGCACGTTCCGCCAGCTGCTGTGGCGAGGGTGGTTGCGCGGTGGCCGGAGCCGGACCGCTTATCGTCAGCAGAGCTGCAAAAAGGATCAGACAGCGCAGCATCGGACTACATATGCGGGTCTTTGACACCGGCGAACTTGAAATACAGCTCGCGGCTTTTCCGGAACATCGGGCCAGCCTGGTATTCGCGTTCGTCAATCCGGGTTGCCGGGATGACTTTCGGATTGTTGCCGGTGGCAAACACCTCGTCGGCGTCCAGCACCTCTGCATAACTGCACTGGCGTTCCTGAACCTCGACACCGGCATCGCGCAGCAGCGTCATCACCCGCTGCCGGGTAATGCCGTTCAGGAAAGTGCCATTGATCGCCGGTGTATGAACCACACCGTCTTTGACGAAGAACAGATTGGCGCAGGAGAATTCGGCAAGGTTACCGAGGGGATCGAGCACCACAGCCATATCGAACCCGCGGGATCGCGCATCGCGCATGCCGCGTGCAACATTGGGATAAAGGCAGGATGCCTTTGCCAGTGTGGGCGCGGAATCGGGAAGGGGACGATGATACTTGGTCAGCGAGGCACTAAAGCCGGTCGGCGGCGGCATCGGGCTTTCATGAATGGCCAGCACGAAGGAGGTCGATTCCGGGTCGGCGACAATGAATCCGGTGTCGGCATAAAACATCGGGCAGATATAGAGTTCCGCCTCCGGCGGGAACATGGCGATTCCCTCCAGCGACAGCCTGATAATTTCTTCCGCCGTGATTTTGGGGTCAAGCCCCATCAGTTCGGCAGAACGGATCGCCCGTTCGCTGTGCCGGTCCAGATCCGGCGCCTTGCCGTCAAGGGAACGGGCACCGTCAAACACCATTCCGCCGAGCCAGCCACCATGTGCCTTTGCCCGCATCATTTCCGTGTTGCCATCCTGCCAGACGCCGTCTCTCCAGACGATGCCTTCGGGCCCCGGTGTTATCATGTCGCGTTCCTTCTGTATTGTCGTATGGTCAGTGTAACGGACCGGGCAGGGCAGGCAACGTAATGCTGATGCGCTTTGACAAGGTCGGCTGCTCGGCTAATTTGCCGCCATGACCGATCAGATCATCTACCATATGTGCCGACAGGAAGAGTGGCAGGCCGCTCAGACGACAGGCCAGTATCCCGGGTCATCGCAGGATGCGGCGGACGGGTTCATTCATTTCTCTACCGCAACCCAGATTGTTGAAAGTGCGGCGAAGCATCGCGCCGGACAGACCGGCCTGCTGTTGCTGAGCGTCGATGCAACGCGCCTGGGTAATGCCCTGAAGTGGGAGCCATCGCGCGGCGGGCAGCTTTTCCCGCATCTCTATGGCGATCTGCCTGTCACGGCGGTCAGGCGTGCTGATCCGCTGCCGCTGGGTGCCGACGGACGGCATGTCTTCCCGGAGATGACGGGGTCATGAGCATTCAGTCCATGATGCTCGCTCTGGCCCGGCAACTTCCGGCGGAACCGGCACATCGTCTGACGATCAACGGTCTGAAGCTGGGCCTTGGAGGCATGACAAGGGAACAACCGGCTGCGAGCCTGAAACAGCGTCTGTTCGGCCTCGATTTTCCGTCACCTGTGGGTCTGGCAGCCGGTTTCGACAAGAATGCGGAAGTGCCGGATGCCATGCTGCGGCTTGGCTTCGGATTCGTCGAGGTCGGCAGCGTGACACCCCGCCCGCAGGCCGGAAATCCGAAGCCGCGGCTGTTTCGGCTGGCGCAGGATGGCGCGGTCATCAACCGGATGGGCTTCAATAATGATGGTGTCCCGGCTGTTCTGGGGCGGCTGCGGGACCGCAATCGTGATGCCGGGATCGTCGGTGTAAATCTTGGCAAGAACAAGGACAGCACAGATGCCGCCGCAGACTATGCCACCGGTGCGCGGGAGCTTGGGAAATATGCCGATTACATGGTGGTCAATGTCTCCTCACCAAACACACCGGGGCTGCGCGCCCTGCAGGGCGCTGGTGAACTGACCGCTATTGTCGGGGCCGTACGCGCGGCTTTGCCGGCAACCGGCGGGCCTGCGGTTCTGGTCAAGATTGCGCCGGATCTGGAAGATCGCGACAAGGCCGATATCGCGGCAGCGGTTCAGACCGGCGGAATCGACGGGCTGATTATCAGCAATACAACCATCACCCGCCCCGAAACACTGCGCGACCACCGCAAGACCGAGACCGGCGGGCTGTCCGGCAAACCGCTCACAGAACTTGCCCTGCAAACCCTGAAGGACATGCGGCGTCATCTCGGGCCTGCAACGCCACTGGTTGGTGTTGGCGGCATTTCCAGCGGGATCGATGCTTATGACCGGATCTGCGCCGGGGCATCGCTCGTACAGCTCTATACTGCGCTCATTTATGCCGGACCGGCACTGGTGACTGAAATCAACCGGGTCCTGACCGGGCGTCTGAAAGCGGACGGGTTCGCAACTATCGCTGACGCCGTCGGATCAAAATCACAGGATTGATGAACATGAACACCGCCCACCCCCGGCTGCTCAACGGGCTGTCTGACCTTGCTCCGGATATTGACGGATTTGTTCTCGATCTCTGGGGCGTGATGCATGATGGCGTCCAGCCCTATCCCGGTGCGGTTGATTGTCTCGAACAGATTCAGAAAGCCGGGAAACGGGCTGTGTTTCTGTCCAACGCGCCACGGCGGGTGCAGGCGGTCATCGATCATCTGACGCATCTGGGGGTGCCGAGAGAGCTTTATCACGATGTGCTGTCCAGCGGTGAAGCCGCTTGGCGGGCAATCCGCGACCAGTCTGACGAATTCGTGCGCTCGCTTGGCCGGAACTGTCTGCATATCGGTCCGGACCGCGACCTGACCATGCTGGAAGGTGGTCTGGTCAGTCGCCAGACCACTGCCGAAGGGGCCAGTTTTGCGATGATTACCGGCGCGCATAGTGCCGATTCAGTTGTTGCGGATTATCAGGATATTCTTGATGCCATGCGGCAGCGGAATCTTCCCGCCATCTGTGCCAATCCCGATCTGGAAGTGATCCGGGGTGGCAAACGCGAAATCTGTGCGGGAGCCATCGCGGCGCGGTATGAGGAAATGGGTGGTGAGGTGCGGTATTACGGCAAGCCACATGCCAATGTGCTGGAAGAGGCGGTTGGCCTGCTGGGCGTCGACAAGTCGCGTGCCGTCATGGTCGGCGACTCATTCCGGACCGATATCGCAGCAGCCAACGCAGCCGGTGTCGGCGGAGTCTTTGTTGCCCGCGGCATTTATGCAGAACGCCTGATGATCGAACCCGGCAAGCAGCCAAAGGCCGAAGCTGTTGCCCTGATGGCCACCGAATTCGGGGTGACGGTCGATCATGTATTGCCGGGACTTATCTGGCAGGCGGATCAATAAGCGACCGGAACAGCTTGAAGAACAGCGGGGCGGCGATGACGACAAACAACAGCCGCGCCAGATGATGGGTAGAGATAAAAGCGGTCTCGATACCCAGTGACAGGCTGATCAGGGACATCTCCGCAAACCCGCCCGGTGCGAAGGCCAGGAACAGGCTGATCATCGGATAGCCGATCCAGCCGTCCAGCGCCCAGGCCAGCGCAACCGCCATCAGCAAGATCAGGCCGGTTGAGACAATGCCGTGTCCCACCGTTTCCGCCACGGTCTTTCGGGTAACGCCCGTGAACTTGGCGCCGACAGAACAACCCAGAGCCAGCTGCGCCAGAGCAATCAGCACACCCGGCGGGGCAGCATCCGTAAATCCGAGAACATGAACGACAATCGATGCAACCATGGCCCCGGTCATCTGCGGCGCCGGCATGCGGATCAGGCGGGCACCGAAGAAGCCGACAATTCCGGCGGCCAGCAGAACCAGTACATCATTGAGTTCGAGAGCGCCCCCGATCTGGGTTATCAGCAGGTTGGGAGGAACATATCCTTCAAATACACGGAACCAGAGCGGCAGCAACAGGACGACAATGAAAACCCGTGTGGTATGGATCAGCGCCACACGCGGAACATTCGCGCCGTAGGATTCCGCAATGATGACCATCTCGCCAAAGCCACCGGGCGCAGACGAGAAGAAAGCGGTCATCGGCCGGAACTTGCCGGTGCTTTTCAGATAGGCCATCACCAGCACGGTCGCCAGTGTCGAGAAAATAACCACGGCAAGCAGAGTCGGAATCCAGCTGGTGGCATG
The DNA here is from genome assembly GCA_040219025.1 of Rhodospirillales bacterium. Classification (GTDB taxonomy): domain Bacteria; phylum Pseudomonadota; class Alphaproteobacteria; order Rhodospirillales; family HT1-32; genus HT1-32. The sequence goes on from JAVJTE010000030.1 coordinate 40,693, forward strand.
CTCAAGCGTCTCGGGCGTGAAGGTTGCCCCGATCATCAGCCCCAGAATGACAACCATGCAATTGCGCAGGGCACTTGGAAATGCCACCTGCATTCCCATCAGCGCCGCGATGGTTGTGAACACCATCGATCCGGTCATCCAGCCCAGCGGCATATCAATGAATGTAAAGGCAGCCCCGCCGACGAGCCCGATCAGGACGGTTTGTATCCAGACACGCCACATCGCACCGTCTCGAAGGGAATCAGGTAGCTTCATGGCTGAAATTGCTCCGCAATGATGCGATCCTCAAGGTTATGTTCAGGATCGAATAACAGGTTCAGACTTGTCGCCCGGTCCTGGGTAATCTCGACCCGCGCGACATTCCGGACTTCGGTAAAATCGGCAACGGCGGAAACAGGCCGCTTGGCCGGGTTGAGAATATCCAGCGTGACCTTTGCCGTATCCGGCAGCAATGCGCCACGCCAGCGCCGGGGGCGAAAGGCGCTGATCGGCGTCAGCGCCAGCAGGGAGGCGCCGAGCGGGATGATCGGCCCATGGGCGGAAAGATTATAGGCGGTGCTTCCGGCCGGGGTGGCAACGATGAACCCGTCACAGACCAGATCCTTCAGCTGAACCTTGTCATCGACGGAGATTCGCAGCTGGGCTGCCTGGCGGGTCTGACGCAGCAGGGAGACCTCGTTGATTGCCCGTGCCGTATTTTCGGCTCCGTTCGTATCGCGGGTACGCATCAGCAGGGGATTGAGCGTGATCGGCTCGGACGCCTGCAGCCGTTCCAGCAGGTTGTCTTCCCGATAGGTATTCATCAGAAAGCCGACCGTGCCACGGTTCATGCCATAGATCGGGATGTCCCGGGAAAGATAGCGATGCAGGGTTTCAAGCATCAGGCCGTCACCGCCGAGTGCGACGATCACATCAGCATCTGCAGGATCGACATTCTCATATCGTGCTGTCAGCCGTGCTAGGGCCTGTTCGGCCCCGGAACTGGTGGAGGCAACGAACGCGATCTTGTTGAAATCCATGCGGCTTTCCGACACTGGTGGGCGTGCAGTATAGCGGTCTGGCATCAAATCACGCCAGTGTCCGTACAAAATAAATCTGAAAGCCGTCAGACAGACCGTCCGAAATCAGAAATATTCCGGAAATTCGCGCATCAGAGCGGCCCGTATCCGGTCTCGGACAGGGGTACGAATGTCGCCGGGCGAGAACGGCAGACCGGTAACTGTTTCATACAGGGTGACATAGCGGGAGCTGAATTCAATCAGGGTCGGGCCGGGAATTTCCGGTACCGGTTCCGTGTAGGGATCACATCGCTGACTGATCCACAGGCGCAGGAACTCCTTGTCCAGGCTTTCCGGTTCTTCGCCGGCGGCATAGCGGCTTTTGTAGCTGCCCGCCTTCCAGTAACGGCTGGAATCCGGCGTATGTGCCTCGTCGGCCAGAATGAATGCTCCGGTCTCGTCGACCCCGAATTCATATTTTGTATCGACCAGGATCAGACCATGTTTCGCGGCAACCTCGCGCCCGCGGGCAAACAGCGCCAGACTGAGACGCGACAGTTCGGCCCATCGCTCAGCGGACAGGATACCGGACGCGATGATTTCGCCTGCCGTGATCGGGGCATCATGGCCGCCGACGGCAGCTTTTGTCGTCGGGGTGATGATGGTCGCTGCCAGTTTGTCATTCTTGCGCATGCCGTCCGGCAGCGAATGGCCGTAGACCTTGCGTTTTCCAGACTCGTACATCTTCCAGATGCTGGTATCCGTGGACCCCGTCAGGTAGTCACGAACGACAATTTCAATCGGCAGCATATCCAGACGTTTTGCCACCGTCACATTCGGATCAGGAAAGCTGATGACATGATTCGGGCAGATATCCTCTGTCTGCTCGAACCAGAATTTAGCCGTCTGGGTCAGCACCTGACCTTTCAGCGGAACCGATGCAAGGACGACATCAAATGCCGACTGCCGGTCCGTGGCGATCATGACCCGGCGGCCGTCGGGCAGGTCATAGGCGTCCCGCACCTTGCCGCGATAGTGATTCGGAAGTTCCGGAAAGAAGCCGTCATCCAGCCGGTTTGCCAGCAGGGTTTCATTGTCAGTTTCGGTCATTGCAGTCAGCCTGAATGAAAAGGAAGCGGCGAGGGGCCACAACCTGTTCTAGCGGATGGATCAGCCGCCCGTCACGCTCATATGACGCGAAACAGCCGGTGACTTGCGCCGGCGGTCGATGACAAAGTCATGTCCTTTCGGCTTCCGGGAAATCGCCTCGTGGATGGCTGCATCCAGCGCCTCGTCGCTCTCACTGGCGCGCAGGGGTGCGCGGAGGTCCGCTGCATCGTCCTGTCCCAGGCACATATACAGCGTGCCTGTGCAGGTCAGCCGGACACGGTTGCAGCTTTCGCAGAAATTATGGGTCATCGGTGTGATGAAGCCGATCCGTTTGCCGGTTTCCGCAACGGTATAATATTTCGCTGGTCCGCCGGTCTTGTGATCCGATGCATCAAGCGTCCAGTCCTGCTTCAGCGCCGCGCGGACCATGCTTACCGGCAGATACTGGTCATTACGGTCGCCGGTGATTTCACCCAGCGGCATGGTCTCGATGATGGTCAGATCGAGATCATTCTCGCCGCACCAGCCGGTCATTGCCGACAGCTCGTCTTCGTTGACGCCCTTCAGGGCAACGGCATTGATCTTGACCTCCAGACCGGCGTCTTTTGCGGCTTTCACCCCGTCCAGAACCTTGTCGAGCTTGCCCCAGCGGGTGATTGTCGCAAACTTCTCCGGATCAAGTGTATCGATCGAAACATTGACCCGCCGCATCCCGAACCGATAGAGGTCTTCGGCATATTTACCGAGCTGGCTGCCATTCGTGGTGATGGTCAGTTCCTTCAGCGCACCGCTTTCCAGATGTCGCCCCATCCGCTCGATCAGCCACATGATGTTACGCCGAACCAGCGGTTCCCCGCCGGTCAGCCGAAGTTTTTCAACACCGTTGCGGATAAAGGCACTGTAGAGACGGTCGAGTTCTTCCAGTGACAGAACGTCCTTCTTGGGCAGGAATGTCATGTCTTCAGCCATGCAATAGACACAGCGGAAATCGCAGCGGTCAGTGACCGACACGCGCAGATAATTGATTGTACGACCGAAGGGATCGATCAAGACGTCTCTCCGCAGCGTTTTTCTTGGTTTATCCGATATTACTGATCACCAGCCAGCCGACAAACGCTATCGGTGCAGACCATCGGATGACCCCGCATAGATGGCGATGCGATGCCGTGCGTCAAGGGCGCTAGTTCCGGCTGTAACGGTCCCGGGCGAGCGCCGCCAGTCCCAGAAAGGCCGGGTAGGGGTGCATGATAATCCGGACGGGGATCGGGGAAAGATACTCCCGAAACCTGCCCTTGTCTTCAAACCGCGATCTGAAATTCGAGGCGGCGACCAGGTCCGGCATCCGGGGCAGAATGCCGCCAGCCAGGAAGACACCGCCCTGTGCGCCGATGGTCAGGGCAAGGTTTGAGGCGACGGTGCCGAGGAAACCGCAAAACAGATTGAGCGTCTGCGCCGGTAATCCCTCTGTGCCGGTGAGGACAGAGTCAACGATCTGCTGCGCGGACATTTCCGGATCCGGGGTGCCGGTTATCTGACATAAGGCCTTGTGGATGTTCTCGATCCCCTGACCCGAGACGACACGCTCTGCCGACACATGACCGTATCGGTCCGCCAGCACCTGCAGGACACGGGCTTCCTCACCGGTTCGGCTGGCCATTGTGACATGCCCGCCTTCCGTCGTCAGCGGCGACCAGCGCCCGTCCGGGGTCGGAACAAGGGCTGATACGCCAAGGCCGGTGCCCGGTCCAAGCACGGCCATCGCACGCCCGGCAGGTGCTTCCATCCGGTCCAGCGCGAACAGATCAGCCTCTCCGAGGTAAGGAATTGCCAGTGCCTGGGCCGTGAAGTCATTCACCAGAAACAGAAATTCGAGACTGAAACGATTACGCAGCACATCAGCATCAACCGACCAGGGTAGGTTGGTCATTTCCGCTGTCGGGCCTTTCACCGGACCGGCGACACAGATGGCCCCGTTTCTCGGCTTGAGGCTGTCAGGCAGGGACGCAATGAAAGTCTCGATGATGCTTGCCAGGTCAGGATAATCGGCACAGCGATAGGTTTTCGCGTGATCGTCACCGGAATCCGCCAGCCCGATGGTGAAGCGGGCATTCGTGCCGCCGATATCGCCCAGCAGGCTGGCCATCAGGCGTTTGTCTTTCTGAGATCACCCAGAAAACTGTCACGCCAGTCGGACAGGGTGTTGCCCCGCAGCACATCCATCATCGAGCGCCAGCGCTCCAGCCGTTCTTCCAGCGGCATTGTCAGGGCACGTGCCATGGCTTCTGCGGTTGAATCGAGGTCGAACGGATTGACGATCAGTGCCGCATCCAGCTCGCGGGCGGCGCCAGCGAAACGCGACAGCAGCAGCACGCCCGGATCACGGGGATTCTGGGCGGCAACATATTCCTTCGCAACGAGATTCATGCCGTCCCGCAGCGGGGTGACAAGCCCGACACGGCATTCCCGGAAGAACCCGGCTAGGGTGTTGCGGTTATAGGATTTGTTGAGATAGCGGATCGGCATCCAGTCAAATTCCGAAAACCGGCCGTTGATTCCCCCGGCATGGGTTTCCAGTTCAAGACGGAGTTTCTGATATTCGGGAACTTCTGAGCGGGTCGGTGGTGCAATCTGCAACAGGCTGACGGCGCCGCGTTCTGACGGATAGCGTTCCAGCATCAGGGCAAAGGCATCGAAGCGTTCGACCAGCCCCTTGCTGTAATCAAGCCGGTCCACACCGATCATCAGACTGCGTTCGCCAACACTTTCACGCAGCCGCTTCACCTGGGCTGAACGTCCAGCCTGTTGTGCGGCATGGGCAAATTCCTCGGTATCAATACCGATTGGATAGACTCTCGCGATCAGCTTGCGGCCATAGGCTTCCACCTGACCATCCGGATGAACGATGCCGCCCGTTTCATGCAGAATATAGTCGTGGAACGAACGCAGGTCGTTGATGGTCTGGAAACCAACGATGTCATAGGCGCAAAGGCCGCGAACCAGATTGGCATGACTGGGCAGCGCCGTAAGGATTTCGGCTGCCGGAAAGGGAGTATGGAGGAAGAACCCTATGCGGCTTGTGACACCGGCACGGCGCAGTTCCTCGGCCAGTGGAATCATATGGTAGTCATGCACCCAGATCAGGTCATCCGGTTCGATCATCGGCGCCAGCTTGCTGGCGAACACGGCGTTCACCCGGAAATAGCCGGCATGATTCTGGTTGGTGAAGTTCGTCAGATCGAGCCGGTAATGAAACAGGGGCCAGAGCGCCCGATTGGCGAAGCCGTTATAGTAATCGTCAAAATCGTCCTCACCCAGATCCAGCGTCGCATAGCGGACATTCCCCGCGTCCGTGATTTCCGGGGTCATGGCCGTACGGTCAGCGGTCTTGCCACTCCAGCCGAACCACAGGCCGCCATTTTCGCGCAGCGCATCATTCAGCGCCACGGCAAGTCCACCGGTCTGCGCTTTCTTGTCCGTCGCGACAGCAACACGATTGGAGACAACAACCAGTCTCTGACTCACAGGGCTTCCTTCCAGCTCCGGCTCAACAGGGCCGCACAGGTGATCATTCCAACCATTGAGTAGGTCTGGGGGAAGTTACCCCACAGCTCACCCGTGGCCGGGTCAATATCCTCGCTCAGCAGACCGAGATGGTTACAGCTTGCCAGCACGGCATCATACAGTTCGCGGGCTTCTTCCATCCGGCCAATCGCGCAAAGCGCTTCAATGTACCAGAATGTACATACGTTAAAGGCAGTCTTCGGTTCCCCGAAATCATCTTTCGAGATGTAACGAAAGACATGCTGGCCGCGTTTGAGTTCCCGCCCGACGGCTTCAACCGTGCCAATGAAACGCGGATCATTCGCAGATATCAGGCCGATATCTGCCAGTTGCAGCAGGCTGGCGTCGACATTGGATCCGCCGAATGCATCGGCGAAACTGTTGATTTCTGCATTCCAGCATTCTGCCATGATTCGATCACGCATGGTCGTGGCACGGTGACGCCAGTAGTCGCTGCGTTCCTGCAGACCGAGTGACAAGGCGATCTTTGCCAGCCGGTCACACCCGGCCCAGCACATGGCGGCGGAGTAGGTATGGACCTGGGCTATGGTACGGAATTCCCACAACCCGGCGTCAGGCTGGTCATACAGCGCCCACGCCTGCTCACCGGCCAGTTCCAGCCGCTCAAACAGGGCCGGGAGGTCGGGGAGGAACAGACGCCGGTCAAAAAATGCCTGGGTCGCGACCAGAATTACCTGACCATAAACATCATTCTGGATATGCTCGCTGGCCTGATTGCCGATCCGGACTGGCCCCATGCCGCGATATCCCCGCAGGCCGTCTGTCATCCATTCTTCCAGACTGGGATTGGTCGTGATGCTGTAGACCGGCTGGATATGCCCGCCGCCGGTGCGCGCCACAATGTTGCTGATATAGGTAATCAGCCCCTCCATGGTCTTGGTGGCACCAAGCCGGTTCAGCGCCTGTACGACAAAATAGGCGTCCCGCAGCCAGCAGTAACGGTAATCCCAGTTACGCCCGCTGTCCGCATGTTCCGGCACCGAAGTGGTCAGCGCTGCAACGACGGCACCGGTTTCCTCGAAAGCGCAGAGTTTCAGCGTCATGGCGGCCCGGATGACGACGTCCTGATATTCAAACGGGACGGAAAGCGACCGCGACCAGTTGCGCCAGTATCGTGTTGTCTCGTCAAGGAACCGACGGCTGGTATCTGCCAGCGGGTCAGCCAGGCTCTCGTCCGGACCCAGCAGCAGGTCGAGCGGTTCCTGCAGCAGAAAGCCGGTTTCGTCGAGGATGTAGGCGACCGGCGCGTTCGTGGTCAGTCGCATGACATGGTCCGTTCCGACATAGCGGATATGATTGCTGCCGCGTGTCATAACCGGCACACCGCGCCCGTAATCAGCATTTGGGCGGAGCCGGATCGTGATAAACGGCTCACCCGCTACCGTCCGCAGGCGACGCAGGAAAGTGGTCGGGCGGAAGGTCCGGCCATGATTGAGGAACCTCGGAGCAAGGTCGGTAATTTCGACAATCGATCCCTTCACACAATGAAGCCGCGTTGTCAGGATCGCCGTGTTGCGGTCATAGCTTTGTTCCGCGTGGCTGAAGCCCTCCAGCTCAACATCAAAGAAACCGCGGTCGGGCTGTTCACCATCAATCAGAGCCGTAAAGAACGGGTCGCTGTCAAAGCGGGGCAGGCAGGCCCAGACATAGCGGCCATTCCGGTCAATCAATGCACCGACAGCACAATTGCCGATGATCCCGAGATTAAGGTCTGGTGTCATCTCTGCCTCATGAGTTCTGGTTTAACCAGGCGATCACATCACCAACGCCGGAAAGACGGAATTGTGCGGCAGTCGTCCGGCTTGCCGGAGCGTCCGACACCCAGACGGACAGACCGCCAAGCCGGTTCACCGCTTCAAAGCCGTCCTCATCGGTGATGTCATCACCGACAAAGACCGGCAGACGACCGGCAAAAGGCGGTTCCTGCATGAAAGTCTCGACGGCACGGCCCTTGGTCGCCGCAGCCGGCTTGATCTCGATCATCATCTTGCCTTCCTGCAATTTGTAGTCGGGTTCAAGCTTCTGCCGGTGAGACTGAATAAGCTTTCTGGCTGCAGCCTCCAGTTCCGGCACCATGCGAAAATGCAGAGTCACTGTCGGCCCCTTGTCTTCGCAAATGATACCGGGATTGTGCGCTTCAAAGGTACGAAGGTCATCGGCCAGCGCCCGCAGTGCCGGGGTTGGCGGTGCGATATCCAGCATCACCCCGTCGGCACGGCGATGTTCGAGGCCATGCATGCCGGCAGCCGGACCACAGAGCGGCGCCAGACGGTCAACACCGCTGAGCGGGCGGCCACTGACCAGTGCAAGGGCACCCCCCAGCAGATCGCGGGCGCTTTCCAGCACAGGCAGCAGGTCCGGCCGGGCCGTTGCGGCATCAGGTGTATCAGCAAGTTCCACGAGTGTACCGTCAACATCCAGAAACAATGCCCAGGAAGATGACAGAGGTGGCGGTGAAGGGAAGATGGATGCCGCTTTCAGATGTCCGCTCAACCGGGGTTCACTTCCGGCTGAATATCCAGTTGCATCATCACAACATCAATCCAGCGTTCAAATTTGTAGCCGACCTTTTCCAGCACACCGATATGCCGGAACCCGTAAAATTCATGCAACCCGATAGAGCCGGCATTTGCACTGTCGCCGATCACCGCAATCATCCGGCACCGGCCCTCCGTCCGGGCATGCTCGATCAGCGGTTTCATCAGGGCCTTTCCGATACCCCGTCGGGCAGCATCATGGGCGACATAGACCGCATTCTCGATTGTAAAACGATAGGCAGGGCGGACATGGAACGGAGTGGTGTAGGCATAACCGTGGATACCCACAGCATCTGCCGCGACAAGCCAGATATTTCCACTGCCTGTGACTTTGCGCCAGCGTTCCATCATTTCCTGAACAGAAGGCGGAACCTCTTCAAAACTGGCTGTCCCGTGTCGGACATGATGAGCGTAGATTGCTGTAATCTCGGCGAAATCAGTTTCCCGGGCAGGGCGTATTTCCAGATTTTCCATCATGCGGCGGCGGCTGTCATCGATTGCCCGAAACTGGCCAGCTGCCCCACAAGCCCGCCAATTACACCTTTCATCAGATTGAAATTCCGGTGTTTGGTCAACTGCCGCTCGTTCATGTAGAGGTCACGGCTTATCTCGATCTGCAGGCCATGAATGTTGTCCGGCGGCCTGCCATAGGTCCGGGTGATGAAGCCGCCGGCGTAGGGCGTGTTACGGCCAACTGTCAGGCCTGCATCTGTCAGGTAATCCTCAGCCAGATCGGTGATATCAGACAGGCAGGCACTGCCGTAACAGTCGCCAAGCACAATATCCGGCTTCGGCCTGATGCTGCGCAGCGACGGCATGGAATGGCAGTCAATCAGCAGACAGACGCCAAACCGCGCCTTTGTCTCCTGAATCAGTCCGGAAAGCGCCTGATGATAAGGGCGGTAGCAGCTTTTCAGACGATCTTCCGCATCGGCAAAGGAAAGCTTCCGGTCACCATAGATTTCTGAACCGCTGGCAACAATGCGCGCCAGGGTGCCCAGTCCGGCAGATATCCGCGGAGAGCGGGTCGTCACATAGGGAGGCAGAGGATCGGCGAACATTTCCGGGTCAAGTTCATACTCTTCCCGGTTAACGTCGATATAGGCCCGGGGAAACAGCGCCCGGATCAGGGGCGCACCATAGTCCGGCGCATTTGCGAACAGATCATCAACATAGCAGTCTTCGGAAAGCCGCAGGGCATGCGGATCAAGGCAGCTGTCAGCGATAAAGTTCGCAGGATAGCGATTACCTGAATGCGGCGACGAAAAGACAACCGGTGCGGTCTGACGTGCAGGCACCAGAATTTCGAGCGGCCGTTCCGGTTGAATGTCCTGACGCACATGAAAATTCATCCCTTCGATTTAAGCGATGAAAGCGGCCCTGTCGACATCAATGGTGCATTGCGGCATTAATTCGGCCAGCTAACGAACCGTCATATCATTCCAGACAGCATCAACCAGTCCGGCCTCAGGCCTGACCGCTGCTGTCAGTCGGGCGGCGGAGGGCGTTTCGTCAAACGCGTTTCGATAGGCCCGCGAAAAATGCGATGAATCGGCAAAACCGCATTCCGCAGCAATATCCGTGACTGACCGGCTGGTCCGGGTCAGCAGCCACTGGCCATAGTTGAGGCGCAGTTCGAGGGCCACCTCATGCGGACTTTTGCCGACTTCCTGCCGGAATATCCGTTCCAGCTGACGCTTCGAGATATTAACCCGGCGTGCGATCTGTTCGACCGGCAGGGGATCGCCCAGATGCTGTTCCATGAGCAACATGGCCCGGCGCACCCGTTCGTTCCGGGTAGCTTTCATGGAAGGTGGCTGGGGCTGTGAACTGTTTGGTGCACGCGCCCGGTCGATAACAAGAATACGCAGGCTTTTCTGGGCCCATGCCCGGCCGCAATGACGCTCGATCAGCCAGGCTGCCAGGTCCACGGCTCCGACACCTCCGGCACAGGTTATCCGGTTGCCATCAGTCACAAACAGCTGGTCGGCAATCGGCTCGACATCCGGGAATTCATCGACCAGGTCCTGATAATGATACCAGCTGACACAGCATCGCTTGCCTTTCATCAGCCCGGCCCGGATCAGCAGGAAGACCCCGGTGCAGAGGCCAATCAGGCGAACATTCCCCGCTGCTGCACGTTTCAGATAGGCTGCCATCGCCGGAGAGGCATCAGGGCCGGTATGCAGCAACCCGCCGACAACCACGACATAGTCGAACCGGACAGGATCCGGAAACAGCTCCCACGGTGTCACCTCGACACCGCAGCTTGACCGGACCGGTGTCAGATCCGGCCCGATAATCGTCCACTGGCAGTTGATCTGCCGGCTGCCATCACCGTCATCCGCGGCCAGTCGAAGGGCTTCGACAAAGCCGGCGAACGCCATCAGTGTGAAGTTGGGCAGCAACAATATGCCAACCGACAGGCGGGCCTTGATCTGTATTTCGGAAGCCTGCATGAGCGCCGCCCATCAATGGCAATATTCTTCCAGTTAATGTCGCAAATATACGGAACCAGCGTCGGCGAAAGGATATCTTCTGCGACATAAACCTGCTAGTAAACGACATCCCAACAGCCGGGCCCGTCATGACCAGATTTTCAATTGCCTCTCTTGTTCGCAATGCCATGAACTGGCATCAGGACTGGCCGCGCCAGTGGCGCAGTCCGCAGCCAAAACCCTCCTATGATGTGATCATCATTGGCGGCGGCGGGCATGGGCTGGCAACCGCCTATTATCTCGCCAGACAGCATGGTATCCGCAATGTTGCCGTGCTGGAAAAGGGCTGGATTGGCGGCGGCAATACCGGTCGCAACACCACGATAGTTCGTTCCAATTATCTCTGGGACGAGAGTGCGGCGATGTACGAGCATTCGCTGAAACTCTGGGAAGGGTTATCGCAAGACCTGAATTACAATGTCATGTTCAGTCAGCGCGGTGTTATGAACCTTGCGCATAACCTGCATGATGTCCGGGAAAGCATCCGCCGGGTGAATGCCAACCGGCTGAACGGGGTGGATGCGGTCTGGCTGGACGCGGCCGGGGTCAAGGAATTCTGCCCGATCATCAATATATCGCCGGATGTACGATACCCGGTGCTGGGGGCAACCCTGCAAAAGCGGGCAGGGGTTGCCCGGCATGATGCCGTTGCCTGGGGCTATGCCCGGGGGGCTGATGCGCTGGGGGTTGATATCATTCAGAACTGTGAAGTCACCGGCTTCGACATCAGCGATGGCGTTGTCACCGGGGTCCAGACCACCCGTGGCCGGATTGGTGCAAAAAAGGTTGGGGTCGTTGCCGCAGGTCATTCGTCTGTGCTGGCGAACATGGCCGGTTTCCGGCTGCCGCTGGAAAGCCATCCGCTGCAGGCACTGGTCTCTGAGCCGCTGAAACCGATCATGCCGACGGTGGTCATGTCGAATGCGGTGCATGTTTATGTCAGTCAGTCCGACAAGGGTGAACTGGTTATGGGGGCCGGGATCGACAGTCACAATTCCTACAGCCAGCGCGGCTCGCTTTCGGTGATTGAGGAACAGCTTGGTGCCTGCATGGAACTGTTCCCGATCTTCAGCCGGGTGCGGATGCTGCGGTCCTGGGGCGGTATTGTTGATACCTGCCCGGATGCTTCACCCATTATCTCAAAGACGCCGGTCAAGAACCTGTTTTTCAATTGCGGCTGGGGAACCGGTGGCTTCAAGGCGACGCCGGGATCGGGCCATGTATTCGCCCATACCGTTGCGACGGGGGAACCGCACCCGATCAACGCACCCTTTGCGCTGGACCGTTTCATCTCGGGCGCATTGATTGCCGAACACGGCGCCGCAGCCGTTGCGCATTAGGAGTATCAGATATGTTTGTTATCCACTGCCCCTGGTGCGGCGATCGGCCGGAAACCGAATTTCATTATGGCGGCGAGGCCCATATCGCACGTCCTGAAAAGCCGGAAGAGCTGACCGACCAGCAATGGGCCGACTTTCTGTTTATGCGGACAAATCCGAAAGGCTGGCACCGGGAACGCTGGAGCCACAGTTCCGGCTGCCGTCGCTGGTTCAACGTGATGCGCAACACGCACACGAATGAAATTGCCGGAAGCTACAGGATCGGCGAGATGCCGGATCTGCCCGATGGTTCGGGACCAGCCAAGGGAGCAAAGGCATGAGCCAGTCCTTCCGGCTTGCCGACGGCGGGCGCATAGACCGCAGCCGCGTCCTGCACTTTACCTTCAACGGCCAGAATTATGAGGGTTATCCCGGCGATACACTGGCGTCAGCCCTGTTTGCCAACGGTGTCCGGCTGGTCGGTCGTTCCTTCAAATATCATCGCCCCCGCGGCATCATGACAGCCGGCTCGGAAGAACCCAGCGGACTGGTTCAGCTGGAGACGGGCGCTCATACGGAGCCTAATCTGAGGGCCACCCAGATTGAACTCTATGACGGGCTGTCTGCGACCAGTATCAACGCCTGGCCCTCTGTCGATTTTGATATCGGCGAAATAAACTCGTTGCTGTCGCGTATCTTCGTTGCCGGTTTCTATTACAAAACCTTCATGGGACCGGCTGGTTTCTGGAACAAGATATACGAACCGATCATTCGCCGTGCCGCAGGCCTTGGTCGCGCACCGGAATATCCGGATCCGGATATCTATGATCACCAGTATGTTCACGCAGATGTTCTGATTGCCGGGGCTGGCCCGGCAGGTATTGCCGCAGCCCTTGCCGCAGCCCGTACCGGGGCCCGTGTTGTGCTGGCCGATGAACAGTCCGAATTTGGCGGCAGCCTGCTGCATTCCGGCGAAAGCGTCGACGGTCTGCCGGGTAGTGACTGGATTGCCGGGGCTCTCGACGAACTGAGGCAACATGAAGATGTGACATTGCTGCCGAGGACGACCGTTTTCGGTTATTACGACAACAACTACATCGCCATGGTGGAACGGCGAACCGATCATCTGGGGCCCTTACGACCAAAAACAGTTTCCCGGCACAGGGCCTGGCATGTCCGGGCAAAACGGGTCGTCATCGCCACCGGTGCGCATGAGCGTCCGATGGTGTTCGGTGACAATGATCGTCCGGGCATTCTGCTGGCAGAGGCCGGACGGGTCTATACCAGCCGGTATGCGGTGAAACCGGGTGAGCGGGCGGTCCTGTTCACCAATAATGACAATGCCTATCGCTCAGCCATTGATATGCATCTCGGCGGCATGCCGCTCGACGCGATTGTCGATATCCGCGCCCGGCCGGGCGCGCAGGCCCTTGCCTGGGCTGACAGTGCAGATGTCGAGGTCCTGCCGGGTTCAAGCATTATCGGGACGGCAGGCCGTAAATCAGTCATCGGTGTCGATGTTATGGCCACCACACCGGACGGGATCGGTATTTCCGGCGGTGTCCGGCGGATTGACTGCGATACTGTGCTGATGTCCGGCGGCTGGACGCCCGCGATACATCTGTTTTCTCAATCCGGTGGCAAGCTTCGGTATGACAGCGAACAGACCTGTTTTCTGCCGGAAACATTTGTACAGGCCTGTCGTGTCGTCGGGTCAGCGAACGGAACACGGGTCTCGGCTGACTGTCTGGCGGAAGCCGCAGAGGCCGGTCATATCTCGGCGCGCGAGGCCGGATTCCGCGCGCGTGCCCGGAAAGCACCAAAAGGCGAAACCGTTGATCCCGGCGGCCTGCAACCGGCATGGGTCGCCCCCAGCGATCACCCCACCGGCAAGGGCCCACGAAAGCATTTTGTCGATTTCCAGAACGACGTGACAGCCGGTGATCTGATGCTTGCCGCCCGTGAGGGGTTTCATTCGGTCGAGCATCTGAAACGCTATACCACAACCGGCATGGGCACCGATCAGGGCAAGACATCCAACATCAATGCGCTGGCCATTCTGGCCCGTGAAGTGAACAACGAAATTCCGAAGGTCGGCACCACGACTTTCCGCCCACCCTACACACCCGTGTCCTATGGTTCACTGGCCGGGCGCAATGTCGGCCATCTGTCTGACCCGGTCCGCAAGACACCGATGCATGACTGGCATGAAGGGCAGGGCGCCGCGTTCGAGATTGTCGGCCAGTGGCTGCGTCCCTGGTACTATCCGCAGGCTGGCGAGACGATGCAGCAGGCCGTGAACAGGGAATGCCTTGCGGTCCGCAATGCTGTCGGCCTGCTGGACGCCACAACGCTGGGCAAGATTGATATTCAGGGCCCGGATGCGGCGGAATTCCTCAACCGGATTTACACCAATGCCTGGAAGAAACTGGGTATCGGGCGCTGTCGTTACGGACTGATGTGCCATGAAGACGGGATGATCTTCGATGATGGCGTGACCACCCGGCTGGGTGAAAACCATTTCATCATGACAACCACGTCGGGCAATGCGGCACAGGTTCTGGACTGGCTGGAAGAATATCTCCAGACCGAATGGCCGGATCTGAAGGTCTATTGCACATCGGTCACGGAACAGTTTGCGACAATCTCCATCGCCGGGCCGAAATCGCGCGAGGTGCTGCAGAAACTCTCCGGCGATATCGACCTCTCGGCAGAGGCTTTTCCGTTTATGTCCATGCAGGCAGGAGAAATTGCCGGCGCACCGGCCCGGATATTCCGGATCAGCTTCACAGGAGAGCTTTCCTACGAAATCAATGTCCCGGCATTCTATGGCCGCGCTGTCTGGCAGGCCGTGATGCAGGCCGGGAAAGCCTTCGGCATTACCCCCTATGGCACCGAGACAATGCATGTCCTGCGGGCGGAAAAAGGCTTCATCATTGTTGGTCAGGAAACCGACGGTACGGTGGTTCCGCAGGATCTCGGGATGGACTGGATCGTCTCGAAACAGAAACCGGACTTTATCGGCAAACGTTCCTTCAGTCGCCCGGACACGGCCCGCAGCGACCGCAAACAGCTGGTTGGCCTGCTGACCGTGGCTGACGGCAACGAGGTCCTGCCGGAAGGGGCCCAGATCACGGAAGCAGCAAAGGGCGTGCCGCCAGTGCCGATGCTGGGGCATGTCACCTCCAGCTATTACAGTCCGACACTGGGGCACAGCATTGCCCTTGCGCTGATAAAGGATGGCCGGTCCCGCATCGGCGAAGAACTCCACGCCCCGCTGGAATCACGGGCAATCAGGGTCCGGGTGGTCGAGCCGGTCTTTTTTGATCCGAAGGGAGAGCGGGCAAATGGTTGATCTTACACTGCGCCGAAGCCCGCTTTCAGGCTGGGAACAGAAACTGGCCGTCGCGTCGGTTGACGGGGCCGTCGCCTTACGGGAAATACCATTTCTTGGCATGGTCAACCTGCGGGTTGATCTGTCAATGCGCGGGGTTGGCAAGTCGATCGAAGATGCCATCGGCTTTGCCCTGCCGAAACAGCCGAATACCGTGACCTCCCGTCTGACAACGCGTGCCCTCTGGATGGGGCCTGATGAATGGATGATTGTTGCCCCCGACGGGGAACAGCAGGCGCTGATCGGAAAGCTGGCCCTGCAGCTGGCCGACCGGCATTCAGCAATTACAGATGTCAGCGCCAACCGGACAACGCTGGAACTGCATGGTCCGAAATCCATTGAAGTACTGCAGAAGGGGTGCCTGCTTGATCTGCACCCGTCAAAATTTCTGGCCGGTCACTGTGCCGGAACCAACCTGGCCCGAAGCCAGGTTATTGTGGAAAAAATTGACGATCATGCCACATGGCGGATTTATCCCCGCTGGTCGTTTGCAAATTATGTGGCGGACTGGCTGATTGACGCGATGATGGAATACCGCGCCCCGCTCTGACGTCACGTTACATTACGGACTGGACCCGACATGCATATCAGCGTTTTTGACCTGTTCAAGATCGGCATTGGTCCCTCCAGCTCGCATACTGTCGGCCCCATGAATGCAGCCGGTGACTACGTACTTGAGCTTGAGACACGCGGACTGCTGGAACAGGTCGCACAGTTGCAGGTCGACCTCTATGGCTCGCTGGCGCTAACCGGCATGGGACATGCGACGGATATTGCCATCATCCTCGGGCTGGCCGGTGAGCGACCGCATACGGTCGAGTCAGATCGGATTCCCGCGATCATAGAAGACATCAAAGCCAGACGGTCTGTTGAATTGCTGGGGCGGCACCGTATTCCGTTCCTGCATGATCAGCATCTGCGCTTCAATATGGATGAGTTTCTTGAACAGCACTCCAACGGCATGATCTTCACCGCCTTTGATGCCGCCGGAGAGGAGCTGTTCAAAGATACTTATTTCTCGGTCGGTGGCGGGTTTGTACTCAGTCTGGAAGCCTTTGAAGCCGGCGAGGCCGCGCGCGGCGTCAATGTTCAGGTTCCTTACGATTTTGCCACGGCAAAAGAACTCCTGAAAATGGGGAAGGAGAGCGGCCTCAGCATTGCCCAGATGATGCTGGAGAACGAACGGGCCCTTCGGTCTGACGAGGAGATCAACCAGAAACTTGATCGTATCTGGGACACCATGACCGCCTCTATCGAGCGTGGATGCCGAGAGGAGGGACGTCTTCCCGGCGGCCTTAATGTGAAACGGCGCGCTACAACCATGCAGCGCGATCTGCTGCGACGCCCGGAAGCAATGATGAAAGACCCGCTGACAATTCTCGACTGGGTCAACCTCTGGGCACTTGCGGTGAATGAGGAGAATGCGGCCGGCGGACGGGTGGTCACAGCCCCGACAAACGGTGCTGCAGGCGTCATTCCGTCAGTTTTGATGTATTATGATCGTTTCGCAGCCAACTCCACCCCTCAGGGGATCCGTGATTTTCTCCTGACGGCGGCAGCTATCGGCGCTTTGTACAAGAAAAACGCATCGATTTCTGCGGCAGAGGTTGGTTGTCAGGGAGAAGTCGGTGCTGCCTGTTCAATGGCTGCGGGTGCGCTGACCGCGGTCATGGGTGGTACGAACGAGCAGATCGAGAATGCTGCGGAAATCGGCATGGAACATAATCTGGGCCTGACCTGCGATCCGATTGCCGGTCTGGTGCAGGTTCCCTGTATCGAGCGCAACACAATGGGCGCGGCAAAGGCCATCAATGCCTCGCGCCTCGCCCTGCGCGGTGACGGCACGCACTTTGTCCCGCTAGATGATGTGATTGAAACCATGCGTCAGACCGGGGCAGACATGCAGTCGAAATACAAGGAGACATCACAGGGCGGACTGGCGGTCAATGTCGTCGCCTGCTGAATTCCGCAGATATCCGAAATCGCTCCGGGGATGATTTGCAGCGATCCGTTGCAGGTTGACCGGTTAATACGGCTGGTCAGCCATGGCGGCGATCTGTGCCTGCCGGAAGGCGCGCGGCGGGCTGCCGGTATGGCGTGTGAAATACCGTGAGAAGTAACAGGGGTCGGAGAATCCGAGCTCAAACGCGACGGCCTGAACCGGTTTTGCAGAAAACACCAGATAGCGCTTGGCCTGCTGAATAACCCGGCGTGCGATCAGGCCACTTACCGGCATGCCATAGGCCCGGCGGGTGAGGCGGTTCAGGTGGGTCAGTGAAAGGCCGGTCTCGGCAGCATAGAAGGCAGCGGGCTGATGCTCGCGATAATGCCGGTTTATCAACTCGCTTAACCTGAGCAGCCGGCTATCGATATTTGTGTCAGATGACGGCTCCGGGGTGCCACTTTCGTGGAACTGCCGGTAAATCTCTAACAGGATCATCCGCAGCTGGAGATCAAGCGACAGCGACCGCCCGGTTCGGCGCTGTTCATATTCTGCGGCAAATCGTTGCAATGCGATGTTCAGGTCGTCCAGATCATTTCCCGCATCTGTCAGTTCCGCCAGTTGAGGGCGGTCAAACCAGCGGGCAATGCGCTGATGATCCGGAAAAAGCTGTTCTGCACTGTCTGCAACCACCGTCAGCACATGGCCGTTGATGTCTGGTGAAAAAGTATAGCCATGCGAAATACCCGCAGGAATGACGACGGCTCCTCCCGGTCCAAGCCGTCTGTCGTTACCGTCGATCCAGCTGTTGCAGGATCCCCGGGAGATGTGAAGAATCTGCAGGAAACGGACATGTTTGTGCGGGCGGATACGCCACTGATGCTTTTCACTACGGGAAGCAATGGTCTCGCAATGGATAAAGAACTCGGCTTCTTCTGCCTGTTCTTCGCCATACAACGCATAGGTCGGGATAAAATTCATGCTGCACCAGGACGGACCGGATGGTTGAAAAGTGCAATAATTTGTCCTTCAAGTCCATTGTCATAGACATGGTCGTCGCGCATCTGTTGTTGGTCAGGGAGAAATCGATATGCGCACACAGGTCGTCATCATTGGCTCCGGTCCGTCCGGGTTGCTGCTCGGGCAGTTGCTGACGAATGCGGGGATTGACAATGTCATCCTCGACCGGGTCAGCGAAGACCATATCCTGAGCCGGATACGGGCCGGTGTTCTGGAGCCGGGAACCGTGCAGATGCTTCACCAGGCGGGCGTTGCCGATCGCCTGCATGCTGAAGGGCTGCCGCATGACGGGATCGATATCGTCGTCAGCGGCGGACAGCATCGAATTGATCTCAAGCATCTCACCGGGGGCAAACAGGTCACGGTCTATGGCCAGACCGAAGTCACCCTGGACCTGATGAAGGCCCGCAAGGCCGCAGGTGCCAGCAGCATTTACGAAGCCGGAAATGTTACCATTTCAGACTTTGCCGGCAGCCAGCCCTATGTGACATATGACAGGGAAGGCACCACCCGACGCATCGACTGCGACATCATTGCCGGGTGTGACGGCTTCCATGGCGTCAGCCGCAAATCAGTGCCCGCCGCGGCCATCAAGACCTTTGAACGGATATATCCGTTCGGCTGGCTGGGTATTCTGGCAGAAGTTCCTCCGGTCAATGACGAACTGATTTATGTGAACCACAGCAACGGATTTGCGCTTTGCTCGATGCGCTCGCACACGCGCAGCCGCTACTATCTGCAATGCTCGCTTGAGGACAAGGTGGAGCAATGGAGTGATGACCGTTTCTGGGATGAACTCCGTCGCCGGTTGCCCGAAGCCACTGCAGAGGCCGTTGTAACCGGGCCGTCGTTTGAGAAATCAATCGCCCCGCTACGTTCATTTGTTGCGGAGCCGATGCGCTTTGGCAGCCTGTTCCTCTGTGGAGATGCAGCCCATATCGTCCCGCCAACCGGTGCAAAAGGGCTCAACCTCGCCATCAGCGACGTTCATTACCTGTTCAATGGTCTGCTGGAATACTACTCGGATCGCTCACCTTCCGGTCTTGATGCCTATTCCGGCAAGGCGCTCGCACGGGTCTGGAAAGCGGTCAGGTTTTCCTGGTGGATGACCCAGATGTTGCACCGCTTCCCCGATGATGGCGACTTTGCACAGCGTATCCAGCAGGCAGAGCTGGATTATGTCATCCACTCGGAGGCAGCCTCGGCATCGCTGGCCGAGAATTATGTCGGCTTGCCATACTGATCCGCAGTACCATATGACGCGTAAGTAAGACGAAACCGGTCATGTATGGCCACAACACGGATTTACGAGCGTATCATGCATCTCATCCGGTCAGGTTGCCTTGTCTTCGTCTGCCTGATTGCCGCCCTGTCGACGGGGAAGGTGGCGCAGGCAGATACACCCGTTAAGCTGAATTACGAAGTCTATTTCGGTGGATTTCATATCCTCTCTGCCCGGGCCGAACTGGTCACCGGCGGAAAAGACTACGATTTGCGTGTCGAGAGTATATCCCGCGGAATCGCAGATTTTTTTGTCAGCTGGCAGGGCCAGGCACGAAGTAACGGCATCTTTGCCGGTGATCGCGCTGTTCCGGCCGCACATCGCAATAACGGCGTCTGGAAAGGTAATACCCGGAAGGTCGACATAAACTATGCCCCGTCAGGGGATGTTATATCCTATTCTGTGGAACCGGAACCTGACCTGGAAAAAGTAAACAGTCTTCCAGAAAATCCTGCTGATGGCACCGTCGACCCACTTTCAGTGATTGCCCAGATATTGGGGGCGATCATGCGTGGCGAGGGGTGTAACAGCCAGTTCGGGGTTTTTGATGGCAGGCGACGGTATGACCTGACGGTCACGGAAAACGGTACCGAAAATATCAAACCGAACAGCTATTCGGTTTATGCCGGCGATGCCCTTGCCTGCAGCATCGAGATGAAGCTGCTTGGCGGCGACCGGAAAGAGAAAAATAAATACGCCCAAACCGCCCGCAACCGCACGGTCTATGTCGCCCGTCCGCGGTCAGATATCCCGCCGGTCCCCGTCCGTGTCAGGATTGATACTGACTATGGCATTCTCATGGCTCACCTGACGGGCTACACGCTCGACGGGATCACAGTAGGGGCAAAGGGCCTTGGTGACTGACTAACCTGTCTGACGACCGGCTCCGGCCTTCAGGACATCCGGCAGCCAGCCGATGACGCCAGCCGCTGCAGACAAGGCTTCGGCCTCTGTCCTGAATACCCTGTCAGACCAGTGACCAAGCGGAAACCAGCCGGTCCGGTCTTCCACATCCCGGCGGTATTCCTGAAAGCCGAAGGATCCGTCGTCGCGCACAAACAAATCGACGCATAACTCTCCGTGCGGCGCGTTGATTGAGTTAACAACCCGCCCGGGTCTGGGTCTGCTCATTCTTCGAGCGCGTGGGTCAGCAGGGCGTAGAGCTTGCCCGGGTCAGAGCCGAAGAAGATCGGGCCAAGCAGTTCATCACGTCCGGTTCCTTGCGACAGTTTTGCCAGTTCCTCGAACTCAAGCCGGTAGCGGTCGATGGCTTCACGGAAATTGACGTCTGTCTGGTACTTCTTCTTGATCGCGGGGAGCCGGTATTTCTCTCGCATGGTGATGATGCGGCGGATAAACACACTGGTATCGCCCGCGTAATAGCGGTCCCAGGTCTTGTCATCCACATCACGCTCGAACATCCGGGCGAGATCGACGGCCAGTGTATTCAGCGTTTCGATGATGAAGCTTGCCTGCCGCATGGCCGACTGCAGTGATTCAACCCGCCGCTTTTCCCCCATCACATCAAGCTGGGTCTGGGCCCCGGAGGAGGCTTCAATCAGGGCGTTCGCCTGTTCTTCAAAGGCGACGACCATACGCTTGGTCTGATCCGACACCTGTGCCGAAATGCGTTGCAGGCGGTCGGCGCCCTGACGGGTGGTATCCGACCAGTTGGTCGCACTCAGAATAGCCAGGTCAGAGGCGTCTTTCAGGGATTTTGTCTGTGCCTCGATCATCGCATGGGTCTCGCGCCCTGTATTCGAAGACGCTTCATAGATTGACTTCAGCTTCTCGGCGAACATCCGCAGACGGTCTCCCGCCTGAACAATGGCTTCAACGGACTGGTTTGAATCACCCCGGATCGCCGCTGCTTTGGTAACAAACTCGTCGGCGGCCCCCTTGATTTCCTTGCTGGTTGTCGCGGTGCCATCCCGCAATGCCTTGCGTTCGTCGGCAATCGCCCGCGATGCGCGGCTGATATCCTCGCCGGCCCGTTTGGCAGACTCGCCGACATCGCTGAGAATCTTGACCAGATTGGTTCCGCCACCGGTCACATGTTCTGCTGCGTAGCTGGTTGCTTCTGCCACATTCTGGATGGAATCAGCCAGTGCGGAGACCCGCTCCGTTGTCTCTCCGGATATCTCGGTGAGCTGCTCAATCCGTTCATGAACCGATCCGGCGACCCCGGACAGGCGTGCATCGGTTTCCTCGGACAGCATCGAGAGCATCTTGCATTGCTCGCGAAACGACTGCGAGACATCTTCCAGCCGGGCAGCCGCCTGTTCTGCATTGCGGCTCACCGCCTGTTCGCCGAACCGCAGCAACTCACTGACCGAAGTCAGCCTGTCCGAGGCGTTCTCGGTGACGGTTTCCACGGTTTTCAGCTGGCCGGACAGGCCGTCGCCAAGCAGTTTCAGGCTGTCATTGCTGTCGCGGGAGACCGAACCAATTTCCTCCGCTTTCTGCTTCAGCGCGGCAAAAGCCGTCTGTATCTCGTTCACGACTTCCTGCGATGCGTGGCCGAGCAGTGTCTTGCCATCGGTGAACATGCGCGTGGCCAGATCCATTCGGCTGTTGGCATCTTCCACCGCCCTGTTCAGTGCACCTGAGCTGTCGCGCAGGGTCTCGCTTACCCGCCTGATGGAGGCGGAGCCACCTTCTGACCGGGCGGATATTTCAGCTTCCCGGTCTGCCAGCGCCTCGGCAACAGAGCGCAAGCGGCTGATTGCCTCCTCAGCCGCCGTATTGAGACTGGAAAGCTGCCCTGACATCAGGGCCCCCGTCTCGCGCATCCGGGTGGAGGCGGTATCCGAGGCATCATCAATGGCTTCGGCCTGGGCCTCCAGTCCGCTGCGGGCCTCTGCCGCATGGGTGGCAACCTGTTTGGCGACCAGAATCAGACCCTGGGAATAGCTGTCGATCATGCCGCCGACTTCCTTCACCCGGCTGGCGACCCGGTCTGCTGTCTCTGACAGGGTTCGCGTCTGCTGGGTGGTTGCCTTGTCGGCAATGTTGGTCTGGGTGACCAGCGTCACCGAAATTTTCTCAAGATCCTGAGCGACCGAAGAAATCGCCTCGCGGGCACCAATCGCCTGCGCCTCAAAGGCAATGGCGGCTTTCGAAATCCGTGTTGTTTCCTCACGGAGCAGGGCGGCGGCAGCTTCCGCGCCTTCCTTGGCACCGGCAACTGACCGGTCGAGAACCTCGGACTCCCGCCGAAAGGCGGTGCCGACAGTTGTGATGTCGGAACTGAACTTCTGCGCCTGTGCCGAGGCGGATGCGGTCTGGCGTTGCAGGGCGTCACCGACATCCTCGATCCGGTTCTTGGCTGATGCAGCGCCCTCGCTCAGGACCGCTATCTGTTTCCTGAAGCCCATCTCCAGCGCTTCCATCGCCTCGGTTGTGCGATTGGCGGCCATGTCGAATTCCTTGGTCTGGGCTTCGACGGATGCCTGAACATTCTTCGCCCGCAGGGCAACCTGATCCGACTTCTCGCCCAGTATATCGACCTGCGCTTCAAGCGCGCGGGAGATGTCACGGGTGCGGGATTCTGTCGTCTCGGTTGCGCTGGCAAGCAGGCTGGTATGACGGGCCAGAACTTCCGTTACCTTTTCAGCACGTTCTTCGGCCATGTCGGCAGAAGCGGATGCCTGCTCAAACTGTCGCTTCAGCGATTGTTCGATATCACGGGCACGGTCCGCAGTCTCTGCCGCAAGTTCCGTCAGCGAGGACGCGCGGGCTGCCATATCCGTATCAAGATGCCCCGCACGTTTTGCAAAGGCTTCAAGATCAGCGGTCAGTCGTTCGGATGCGGTCCGCAATTCGCCAACGGCCTGCTCGGTCCGTTCCAGAACCTGCCGGTTGGCCTGTCCGATATGATCGACAGTGCTGACCATCAGCTTCTCGGCTTTCTCAGCGGATGCCGCAGCCTTGTCCGTCGCCCGGACAGCATCTTCGGCGACGGCCTTCAGTGTATCACTGATGGCCAGTGCCCGCTTGCCGCCTTCACCCGCTTTCTCCAGATGCGTATCCAGTGATTTCGCGGCTTTTCCCGAACGAATGTCAATCTGGTCCGTCAGGGTTGCCAGATCCTGCAGTTTCGACCCGAGCGCGGCATGCAGGGCACTTGCCTTGTTGACCGCAGAGTTGGTTGCGTCCTCCAGCATTTCGGCCTGACGGCGAAGTGATTCCTCAATCTCGCGGACGCGGGTCTCGGCAAACTCCTCCGGGTAGGTGAGGCGACGCAGATGATGTTCAAGACGCTCCGTCATCCGCTGCAACTTGCGACCGCGCTCCAGATAGCCGACCGTCAGCCAGATCAGCGCAAGCGGGGTGGAGAAGGCCGCACCGGCGGTAAGCAATTCAACGGTCTGAAAAGCCGGCAGCAGGCTCCAGCCGATTTCCAGGGTGATGTAGTAACTACAAATGCCGATCCAGCCGAGGCTGAGCAGCAATCCGGTACGGGTCAGCAGCCGGTTCGGTTTTTCCTTCGGGATGTCATCAATCAGCGGCACTGTCTTGCGATCATAGACAGGCGCAGTCGGGCGCGGCACCTGCATGTCGGTCAGGGGCGAGGGTTGCCGGTTGGTCTTGCCATCCAGCCCGAGTTCGACAGCGAAGTTATCCGTACTGCCGGACCGATCAGCCATGTAGTCTCTCCCTGTATTTCCGCTGCTGTGTCCCCGCGTCACAGACTAGGGAAAAGCGTATCCCGGTCCAAGCCGTTTCACCTTGCTGTCCGCCGGTACACCTTCTCTGAGGAAGCCGTATCTCCGGGTTTGCTGCTGATAGCACAGTGCGGGAAGGCACGCGGGCTGTCACCGGCTGCGGACAGAGCCGGTCCGGCAGTAACCGAAGGTAATACCGGAAGGCGTTGGGGCAAAGTATCGGCCACAGTGTCACGCAGAAACGTGATTTCACTGAAACCCCGGCCCGGGAGACACCTTGATGCCGAGTACAGATATCCCGCAGACACTCTGTTACCCAGAAAAAATGGCGCATTAATATTTTGTAAATAATTGAAATCAGTGAGATTGTTATGGGTAGCAGCAGAACATATGGCTACCCCGGACGATGATCTTCACGGAACAGACAGTCGCAGCCGTCAAACCTCGCCCCGCACGATTCGAGATATGGGGGGATGATACGCCGGGGTTCGGGCTGCGGGTTGCCCCGAGCGGTCGCAAGTCATGGATATATCTTTACCGCCATGACGGCCGGGCGCGCCGGCTGACACTCGGTGTGTTTCCGGCTCTTTCCTGTGCCGAGGCACGAACTCTCTTTGCGGCTGCCCGTGATGTTGTTGCCGCCGGTGGGGATCCGGCCGCGGTCAGTCTTGCCAGCCTGTCGGAGGTCCCAAAGACCAGGGAACCGGCAGAACAGGGCCGACTCGGGCCCACCGCAGCAAAACGCCGCAAGCCGGTCCGCCAGCCGGAGGACTATGACGACGGGGAAGAAGACGAGCCGCTATATACGACAGATGACGCGATCAGCGAATCCATCGATGAAGATGGTGTCCTCGAATTCTTTGAAGACGATGACGACGAGGATGACGATCCGGACAGTATCAGCCGGGCGCTTTACGAGAAGCGGCTGCGGGCCATTCAGGAGGAATGGGCAGCAGCCCGCCGTGACATGCGGCTGATCGACCATCTGATGCCGCCCATGCCCCCGCCGGAAGCGCCCGATATTCCCCTGTCTGCCATGAAGGCGCAGCACGACAAGGTTTCGAATACCATCTCAAAGACCTTCAACATTCTGGGGCTGGCCAGCCTGTTCTTTGTCATCACACTGGCCGCCCCGGATGTCAGCTTCATGGCGGCAGATGCCCGCGTTCAGATGCCGGTGATGAATTTCGCCATTTCCTTCGACGCCTTTTTGCTGATCGGGCCGGTCCTGCTGGTCGCCCTGACGATCTATCTGCATATCTTCATCCGGCATCAGCGCCGCTTCTCGGCGATCCCGCAGGAGCAGCAACTGCCGACCATTTTCAATATCAGCGACGGTGCCCCAAGTCTTATTACCTGGGTCCTGTTTTACTGGATGCCACCGGCCATTCTGGCGGTTTTTGCCTATCGTGCGATGCCCCGGCCGCTGATGGGGCCGGTGATGCTGGAACTCACAATCATCATGGCGGCGGGCCTGCTGTTCCTACAGGGCCGCCGCTGTCATCCCAGCCGCAGGCGATGGGCAGTACCGGTGTTGTCGGCCAGCATGACCGGTCTGATTCTGTTCGGCCTGTATTCGAGCCTCATTGAAATTCCGTTCCACCGTGACCTCTACCTGTTCCGGGGAGACCTGACGGAGAAAGACCTCAGAGGTTTTGATCTGAAGAATGCCTATCTCAAGGAAGCCAAGCTGGACCGGGCCAATCTGCAGGGTGCGCGGATGGACGATGCCAATATGTCGCAGACCAGTTTCACGGGGGCTGATCTCCGCGACACCAACCTGCGTCAGGCGGATATCAGGTCTGCCGTGCTTGAGAATGCGAATATCTCCAATGCCGATCTTAGTCGTGCCGACCTTCGCAATGCCGTCCTGACCGATGCCAACTTTGCTCTGGCCAATCTGTTCGAGACCAGACTTGAAGGGGCAATTTTCTATCCGGACGGCCTGAAACAGGCCTGTAACTGGGCGCTTGCAGATTACGGGGATGCCCCGCCGGGTTATCTCGGCCTGCCGGCGAATATCCGCAATCGCATCTCACAGCTGGACTTCAGCGAAGTCGTCTTCGACGATATCCGGTTCTGCCGGGCGAACCTTCGCGGGGCCTCGCTTGATAAATCAAGTTTTCACCGGGGACTGGCCGACCATGCGAACATGCGTGATCTCAGCGCCAATGGTCTGCTGGCGACGGGGGCGAGTTTTATCGGCTCGGACCTCCGCAACAGCTCGTTCGTTGATGCCCGCCTCAGCGAGACAGACTTTTCCGACGCAAATCTGACCGAAGCCACCTTCCGGCGGGCCGACCTCCGGTCAACGCAGTTCCGCCTTGCCAGAATTCGCAATGGAAGGTTCGTCGGTGCCGACCTGACCCGCGCTGATTTCATTGATGCAGACCTGAGTGAAGTTTCGTTCCGCGGCGCAAATCTGGATCAGGTCGATTTTACCGATGCGGTGATGATCGAAGCCGATTTGCGCGGGTCCCGCGGGCTGACCTGCAATCAGCTGGTTCTGGCTCGCGACTGGGAGCTGACACTGCGCGACCAGACGCTGGCCTGTGGCGCGCAGATTCCATCGGGAAAGAAATAGCTGCTGCTGGCTTCAGGCAGACCAGGGTGAGGGGGCAGAGTTGTCGGCCGGGGCCGCTGCTGTCGCTGCCGGAAAACTGCCGTCCACTGCCAGCCGTAACAGCGCCTCAAAGCGTTCGGCTATCAGATCCCGGCTGTAGCGCTCTGTTACCTCCACCCTCGGCAGAATGGCTGTTGGCGGAAAGGCTATTGCCTGAAAGTCGGGCAGTACCACAGAATCCCAGACATTGAGGCTCTGGCCGCCATGTGATGCCCGGCCACAGAAAATACTGTAGATCGGAATGCCCGCAGGGTCGGGCTGGCAAAACCGGGCATTCAGTTCCGGGCCGACACGTTCGATCACCATGGCATAGGCCCCGGCATCACGAACCCGGCGGGCAAGGGCGAACAGGGCATTGCATTCTTCGGGTGTCTGGCCATATCGGCGGTTCTCGGCCTTCTGGGGTGTGTAGCCGATATGGCCCAGAACCGGGATATCCTCGGCATGCAGAGCGGCGACAACCGGCAGCAGGGCGTCATCATGCACCTCTACCTTCACGCTGTCTGCACCATCTGACAGGAAGTCCCGGGCTGCTGTCAGGGCGCTCTCCACATTATCCAGCGTTCCCTCCGGCATGTCGGCTATCAGGAAGGGCCGATTATCGGGGGCAAAGCCAGCATCACGTTCACGGGCAACATCCCGGACTAGGCCACGAAGCGTTTCCAGAAAACTCCGGCGTTCGCCCGGTTCCAAATTGGTCGAGCTCCGGCCGAGATGTGTCATCAGATAGGAATCGGCAACCATCAGGCTCTCAACCCCGCGGAACCACCGGTATCCTTCAACTTTCGCCGAGGCCCGGGCAACCGCTGCTGCTTCATCGCCGGTATAGAGGTTGACCTTGATGCCAGTTGCCTCCGGATCAAGCCGCAGCTGCGCCATGCGACGCTGAATGTCTGAAAGGTTCATAAGGCCGGGGTTTAACTGCCCCCGGCGACCGGCACAAACTGTTTTGCGTCTTCTGCCGGCTCTGCAATTTCGGCGATTTTCAGTATATCCATCGGTGGATACAGGCCAAGAGCATCGGCGACGTTCATATTCAGCACCAGCGAGAAACGGCTGAGATATTCAATCGGAATGTCTTCCGGCCGCTGACGGTTGACCAGGATACGCTCCGCCTGATGACCGGTAAGCCGGCCGATATTATAATAACGGCTGATCAGCCCCATCAGCACATGCGACGGCTTGTCTTCCTCCTGATCCAGCGATCCTTCCGCGGCACCGAAAACCGGAACACCATATTGCAGGGCCGCCCGTGACAGATGATGGCGATGCCGCGACATAAAGGAATCTGGCGGAATATAAATAAAATCCGGCTTCCAGGCGGCGGCCTGCTCAACCATGCCCGAAACACTTTCCTTGATGGCCTCGCCCTGATCATCCAGCGGGGCCGCCAGCGCCATAATCTCGAAGGCCATCCGCTTTGACAGATCCTTCAGGGCATCAACGGCCAGACGCGAATTCGATTCCTTGCGATTGTACAACACGGCCAGCTTGTTGAAGGGCCGGTATTGCGCCATGGCCTTCAACTGGGCTTCTTCCGGAACCAGAAAGAAGGACCCCGTGATATTTCGCCCGGAGGTCCGGGCACTGGTCACAAGGCCGGAGCCGATAGGTTGCGAGACATTGGCAAAAACTGCCGGAATGCCGGTAACATGCTTTTCCGGGTCAACCTCGACCTCTTTGCCCAGGATTGCGAGTGAGACGCCGGTTCCCCACGTATAGACAAGATCCGGCTTCAGGGCGTTGATTTCAGAAACAAATTCCGGGAACTTCGAACTGTCACGGTTGGCATCACGGCGGATCAGCTCAACACTGATATTCCGTTCAGCAAAGTAATCGGCAAACCCGCGGTCCGTATCGGTCTCACCCCGCCAGGTCACCATATAGATGCGGAAGGGTTTGCCATCATTGTCGATGACCCGCCGTTCCTGTGCTGACAGGTCCTGCGGAATCAGAACGGCGGCCAGCGTCATCGCAAAGACAGCAAAACCGGTCACCAGTCTGAGAGGGTTCATCACGATTTACTCCCTTTTGCCGGGCCGGAAGCGGCGAAGCCCAGAAATACTGCCAGAAACAGGACGCCCGCGCTACTGATCAGAATTCCGGTCCCGGCCATGGCACCGGAATAGCCGAAGGCCCCGATCAGGGCGGCGACAATAAACGGTCCGACAACGGACCCCATCCGCTCGATCAGACGGAAGACACTGAGCACGGTCGTCTGGCCGATCTCGGCAACTTCCCTGGCACAGATCTCCGGCACCATGGCCAGCTGCGGCGAAATCGACATCGCATGTCCAAGCCCCAGCATGACAACGCCGCCCAGAACGGTGATCGTACTCTGCTGATACAGAATGCCGATCAGTCCAAGACCTGAAATGGCTGTTCCCAGCCCGACGAACCAGCGATGTGCACCCAGCCTGTCGGCCAGTTTTGCAAAGACGGGGGTCATCAGGATCGTGACAATGCCATAGGCCATCAGCACCCGACCGATTGTCGACTGGTTATCGCCCAGCAGCTTCAGGTAGAGCGGTGCCAGATAGAACAGAAACCCGGTCAGGATGATCTTGCCGGGGATGGCGCCTAACAGCAGTAATGCCAGAAAACGTGCATTCCCGAGCACCGTGATGAAATCGCCCAGCCGAAGTTTGCGTTTGGGTGCGCCGGTTCGGGGTGGCTGGGGATCGATCAGGTTCACGACCAGGACGGCCGCCAGCAGGGCGAGGGCCGTCGAGACAAAGAAGGTCAGCCGGAAACCGATGCGATCTGCCAGAATACCGCCGATAGCCGCACCGCAGATTCCGGCGGCAAACACCCCGCCCATGAAGATTGCCATACCCTGCGCGCGGTTCGACGAGTCCGTGTTGTCGGCAATATAGCCCTGACAGGCGATATAGATCGTCGCATAGCCAAACGCACAGAGGCAGCGCCAGAACAGCAGGTCATACAGGCTGAGGGCAAGACCGGTTCCGATAAACCCGATGACAGCCGGAACGATCCCGATCATAAAGACCCGGCGGGGGCCGTAGCGGTCGGCCCAGGTGCCGGCAAAGGGTGTGGCAATCGCAACCATCAGCATGAAGACCGAAATTGGCAGGCCGATGACCATTTCCGGCGTCAGTCCCGGAATCGGCGCGTAGAGTTCCTTCACATAGATCGGGAAGAAGGGGCGTGAGAGCTCTTCCGCAAAAATGAAGATGAACAGGGGAGTGCGGATGTTGATCAGGCTACTTTCCCGCAGCTGCCGGCGCGGCCCCTCGGACGAGAAGAACCGGAAGCGGTTCTGCACACCGGCGAGAATGTCCTCGACATCCTTCGAGACCACCCGGTTACCGATTGTCTGTTGCAACGAGCGAACCTTGTTCAGCAGGGCATCATAGCTCTGGTTGATGCTTCTGATGGTCGCATTGAAGGCTTCCAGAAACCGGCCGATCTCGTCATTCGACCGGTGCAGCACGGCAAGGCTGAAATCACCCTCGCGCAGCCGGTCTGCAACATTGTCCATCAGCCTGATCGGCGTTGTGATACTGATCGCCACGATGATCAGCAACACCTCGAAGGTGACGAGAAGCGAGATCAGCAGGACAACCAGAATATCATAAAGAATTTCGGAAATGGTCTGCCGGACAAAAGCCCGGTCGACGCCAACATGCAGGACACCGATTGTCCGGTCCTCGAAGGTAATCGGCAGCGCCGTGTTCTGATAATTCTTCAGTTCCACCCATTTCGAGTGATTACCGGAAATCACCTGCCGGGCAATATCCGCCACCTCATCGGGTATGGCAGAGGCCGACGAGACAGATTTATACAGCAGACCGCCTTCTGTGCTGGAGACAGCCAGATAGCGGATTTCCGGGTGAGGGGCCTTGGCATCGCTCAGGAACTGCTCCATGCCGACCATCTGCTGGAAGGGCACACCGATCGCCAGTGCCTTTTCGATGAGGTCATTGACGGACTGTCCGACTGTAACCGATTTCTGCTCGATTTCCGGCACCAGTTCGCGCTCGAAGGCATCAAGTGCGCGCCATGAGGCAAAAGCCGCAGCACCGGCCAGAATGATCAGTGTCAGCGCAAACAGACGGATGTTGATCCGGCGTGAATAGCTGCGCGCGGCGCTGCGGTCTGCGGGATGGCTCATGACGGCAGCCCCTCTTTGCGACCGATTTCGTCGATGGCAGCCGTCGCCCGGTCAATGTCCTGTTTTGCGCCCGCTGCGTAATCACGGACCATCAGCATATGCGTCTCGATTTCTGTGCGACTGCCGCCATCCGGCGGATCGACACCACCCGACGCGGCCAGTGTCATCGCCGTCTGCATGCGGCGATAGGCGGCGCTGACATCGCGCAACAGCAGGAACACGGCCAGAAAGGCAAGCGTGCCGAAGATGGCCAGTGCCAGCAGCGCTGCCTCGCCCAGTTCCCGAAGCATCGCATCGACCTTGGCATCGGAATAGCTGCGCGAGTAAGTCACGGAAAGGCCGCCAACATATTTGTCGAGGTTGTCGACCAGCGGGACACCGACAACAAATTCTGTCTCGCCAGCCAGCGACCATGTATCTGTCTCCGCACTGTCCAGTGCGGTCATCCATTCGGCCGGTACCACCGGAACGTCTGACTGAGGGGATGAAAACAGCCGGTTCCCCGACTCGTCATAGACCTGGATCGTTGCGATCAGGGGATTGATCTCCCGTGCGTGATCCAGAATAGGCTGGAGGGTTTCAATATTCCGGAGTGCGAGCCCGAGATTGAGCCCCCCCTCGACCGTGCTTTTCAGATCAAGCGAGACGACCCGAACGCGCGAATCAAGCAGGCCCGCCAGGGTTTTCTGAAACTTGAAGTAATTCAGGAAGGTAACCAGAAGCAGGACAAAGGCGACGATGCCTACGATGGTCAGCCCGATTTTTGTCGTGAGGGAGACTTTCATGAAGACCTGAAAAGAAATGACACCGACGATGACACGGGGTCTGACCAGCAGAAACCGTGTTCAGGCCATATTGACTCATCATGTCGCGCCGCGCCAGCGCAGGCCGGAGGGAACGAGTTCACGAGCCATGCATCAGGCGCAATGCTGCGGTGCGAGAGGAGCTGTTGTGCATAGCAGCAAATCAACCCATCTTCACTCCAACACATACTGTTCAACAGGAGATACGAGATGACAAAGTTCAGAAGCACACTGACATCCGAAGAACATCATCGGATTATGCTGCAGGCCCGCCGGATGCAGTCTCAGGCCATCATCAACGGCCTTGGTTTCGGGTTTTCCTGGCTTGTTTCCAGGATCCCGGGTCTGCGCGCCGGCAACCACGAAGTCAGTGAATTCTCCAGCCATCAGATGCAGGACATCGGTGTGAAGCGTTCATGGTCCGACACGGTTGACGCACGTCGCGCCAGCATCAATGGCGATCTCGCCCTGTCGGCCCAGTAACTCAGTCGATATCGAGTGGAAATACCGGCCGCCTGACCCTGCGATAGGTCAGTTCCTGATAATTGCGGGATGTCAGGCCGCCGGCGTCTACCGTCATCACCTTTCCGGCAATCGGCTCGTATGCCGCCCGGAAATGGTGGGCTGACTTGACAACAAGAGCCCGGTATCCGGTTGGCTCTATCCCCAGAAACCGGAAATGCTGAAGGTCATAGACCTGTACCTTGCGGCTGGTGACGACAATATCCACACCACCGGACCGGAACAGTGCCGATGGTCCCAGATTGACGGCAACGCCCCGGTGCATGGGGCCTTCATGAACCAGATCGCCATCACAAGTCGCCATCACGGTTCCTGAAACCTGTATCGGCTCGCCGAATGCGGGGTCAACCCGGCCACCCAGTTCGACTGTAATTTCGGCACCGGCGCCGGCCTGGTTCATGATACGGGCTGCCTCCGGGTCCACGATCAGCGAGAAGGCAACACCATCCACACCGGCGTCCAGAACGGCTTTCAGCAAACGGGTTGCATCGCCATATCCGCCACCGCCGGGATTGTCTGAAAACTCGGCAATGACCAGGGGGTCTGCATCCCCGGGATGTTCAGTGATTGCAGTGACCGCCTCACTGACTGTTTTAAGGTCAATCGACAGTTCATGTCGCCGCTCCCATATCTCGCCCGTCATCGCCTGAACAATTTCGTGGGACCGGGCGCTTTCCCCGTCGACAACCACAAGTGCTGACGGGCCGGTCTCCAGCGTATCCGCCCAGGGAAAGCCTCCGTTCACGCTGACGGAAAGAATACCCGGTTCGGTCTCGAAGCCGCGGGCCATCTGCAACAACTGTCGCATCGGACCACCCGGCGTGCGTCCATGGTCCGCCCCATCCATCATCTCGCATTTGCCAAGCAGGGTTGAAGGCCTGATCTCTCCATTAAGTGTGCGCTGCAACAAGGCAGCCGTTTCCATCCCGGCATCATACATATCGACATGAGGATAGGTCTTGTAGGAGACCAGAATATCAGCGTGTCGCGCCATGTTGACGGTTACATTTGCGTGCAGGTCGAGCGTTGCAGCAACCGGGACATGTGGCCCGACCCGGTCGCGGATCAGCTCCAGCAGGTAGCCTTCGCCATCTTCATTCACGTCAGACACCATGGCACCGTGCAGGGCCAGCAGGATGCCATCAAACGGCCCGTCACTAAATCCGGCGAGGAGCCGCCGCGCAATGTGATTGAAAGCTTCTGCCGTGACCGGTCCCGACGGTGTTGCCTGGACGGCTATGGTCGGAACCAGTTCCCAGTCATAGCGTTCAGCGGCGTCAATAAAGGCAGCAATTTCAGTATTTGTGCCCCGGAAAGCCGGAAAGATATCATCGCCCTCGAAATACCGGCGTGCGCGGAAGGAATCGAGATCAGTCGGAATTCGGGAGAAGGTGTTGGTCTCGTGATTGACCAGTGCGGTCAGGATGCGTTTCTTCATCGCCTCGTTTCCTGCTTCGTGGCTTGCGTGCACCCAGCGCTTCCTCAATGACGTGAAGCTTTTTCAGCAGATGCCGCCGCAACAACCGGCCCAGCTTGCGACCTTCGCCTGCGGCGAGCAAGTCAATCATCTCCAGATGATCATCGATGTTGCGCGACCACCCGGAGGGGGAGGTGTTCAGCAGATAGCGTGCCCGCAGGATCCGTGCATTCAGCACCCGGTGCTGATCGCGCAGGACGGTGTTGTCAGCAATTTCAAGCAGCCGTTCGTGGATACGCTGGTTGAGGCGAAAGTAATCCGGCAATTCGCCCTTTTCGTAACAGCCGGTCATCGCCGTCGTCAGAGTACGCAAATCCCCGATATCAGCAGCGGTTGCATTGCGGGTTGCCAGTTCCCCGGCCAGCGCCTCAAGCGCACCCATGACCTGAAAGGCATCGCGAATTTCATCCGGCCCGAGATCGGTGACGGTAGCACCCCGGTTGGGTTGCAGCTCAACCAGCCCCTCATTCGCAAGTACTTTCAGCGCCTCCCGCAGCGGGGTCCGGGAAATTCCGAAATCGGCACAGAGCTGGCGCTCCGGTACCCGTTCACCGGGCGGTAGCACACCTTCGACAATCATGTCCCGAATGCGGTCCGCCGCCTCGTCATAAAGTGACGGTCGCTGAA
Source organism: Rhodospirillales bacterium (assembly GCA_040219025.1). Lineage (GTDB taxonomy): Bacteria > Pseudomonadota > Alphaproteobacteria > Rhodospirillales > HT1-32 > HT1-32. The sequence goes on from JAVJTE010000030.1 coordinate 75,229, forward strand.
TCGGGGCAGCCGAAATCTGCGTCATCCGCGCAGCGCCTGTTCAAGAACGCGGACAACATGGAGAGCTTTACGGTCTGCCCCGTCAGCCACCTGATGGCGGCAGCTTGTGCCATCCGCCACAATCAGGGTATCCGCCCCGGCGGCCCGGACTTTCGGCAACAGGTCCAGCTCGCCCATCTTCATCGACACATCATAATGTTCAGCTTCGTAGCCGAAATTGCCGGCCATACCGCAGCAGGAGGACTGAATGAGTTCGTGTTCAAGCTCGGGCACCATGCGAAGCGCCTTCTGCACATCACTCATCGCGCCAAAGGCTTTCTGATGGCAGTGACCATGGAGCAAAGCCTGTTTAGCGGCAATCGGCTGCAGATCGAGGCTGATCTTGCCGGCTTCGGTCTGCTCGACAATGAAGGCCTCGAACAGTTTTGCCGCTTCTGCCAGACGGCCGGTATCGTCCCCCGGCAGCATGGAACGGAATTCATCGCGCAGGGTGAACAGGCAGGACGGCTCCAGGCCGACAATCGTTGCACCCTGTTCAACAAGCGGCAGCAGGGCGTCAATCGTGCGCCGGGCCTCTGCCTTCGCTTCATCCACCAGCCCGGTAGACAGAAAGGTGCGGCCGCAACAGAGCGGGCGACCGTCATTCTTCGGGGTTACCAGATTTACATCAGCAGCCTTCAGAACCGTCTCCGCCGCCCGTGCATTCTCCGGCTCGAACCAGGTGTTGAAGCAGTCCGCGAACAGCACCGCCGTCGGACCGGAGCCAGTCATTGCGGTAACACCTTCATAGGGACGGGAACTCCATTTCGGCAGCGGACGCCGGGCGCTGAGGCCGGCAACTTTCTCGCTCAGTCCCGCAATTCCCGGTATCCTGTCACGCAGGTTAAGCAGCCAGCCCAGTTTCGAGGCGGCGCGGGCATAGCGGGGCAGCCAGGCCACCAGCCGGTCGCGGAAGGTAAGCCCATGGCGCGCCTTGTAGGCATGCAGGAACTCGATCTTCATCTTCGCCATATCGACGCCGGTCGGGCATTCCCGTTTGCAACCCTTGCAGCCGACGCATAGCTCCATCGTCGATTTCATCTCGTCTGAGGTGAAGGCATCGGGGCCAAGCTGTCCGGTAATCGCCAGCCGCAGTGAATTGGCCCGCCCGCGCGTGACATGCCGTTCATCATCGGTCGCCCGGAAAGACGGACACATCACACCGGGGTTGGATTTCCGGCAGGTGCCGTTGTTGTTGCACATCTCCACAGCAGACGAGAAACCACCCCATTCCGCCCAGTCCAGAACCGTATCCAGGGGCAGGGGAGCATAGCCCGGCTTGTAGCGATGCAGGCTGCGGTCATCCATCTTTTCCGGACGGACGATCTTGCCCGGATTGAACAGACCATCCGGGTCAAAAGTATCCTTCACCTCTTCAAAGGCGCGGGCGATACGGCTGCCGAACATCGGCTCATGGAACTCGCTGCGAACCAGACCGTCGCCATGTTCTCCAGAGTGGGAGCCCTTGTACTCACGGACGATGGCAAAAGCCTCTTCCGCGACGGCGCGCATCTTCCTGGCACCTTCATCGGTCTTCATGTTCAGAATAGGCCGGACGTGGAGCGTGCCGACAGAGGCGTGGGCATACCAGGTGCCTTCAGTACCGTGGCGGCGAAACAGCTGATTCAGCCGGTCGGTATATTCGGCAAGGTCTTCCAGCGGTACGGCGCAATCCTCGATGAACGACACCGGCTTGCCGTCACCCTTCATCGACATGACGATATTCAGACCCGCCGCCCGCACACTCCAGATCTCCTGCTGTAAAGACGGGTCTTCGGCCCGCACCACGGCATTGGGAAATCCGTGATCCGCCATCAGTTCCTCAAGCTGATCCAGCTTCGCTAGCTGTTCGGACCGGTCATCACCGGCGAATTCAACCAGCAGAAGTGAATCCGGCTCGCCCTGAATGCAGCGGTCCAGAACCGGACGGAATTCCGCATTCTGTCGTCCCAGTTCAATGATCGTCCGGTCAACCAGCTCAACTGCCGACGGGTCCAGCTTCACGATATGCTGGGTGGTATCCATGGCCGAGAAGAAGGTCGGGAAATGGCAGACGCCGAGCGCCTTCTGTGGCGGAATTTCCTGAAGGTCGAGTTCGATTTCCGAGAAGAAACCGAGCGTGCCTTCCGAGCCGACCAGCAGGTGCGCCATATTATGGCCCCGCGGGTCGATACTGTCGATGTTGTAGCCACCGACGCGTCGCAGAAGCTTTGGAAATTTATCAGCGATCTCGGTTGCTTCACGGGCGTGAAGGCGGCGCATTTTCGTCAGGATGTCGATATAGCGCGCATCCTCGGAAATGCCTTCCAGATTTCCCGGAATGTCGCCAAAGGTATGGCGGGAACCGTCCGCCAGAATAGCGTCAATCTCGCGGACATTATGGACCATGTTGCCATAGCGGATCGAGCGTGAGCCGCAGGAGTTGTTTCCGGTCATACCGCCAATTGTCGCCCGGTTGGCCGGCGAGACATCGACCGGATAGAACAGGCCATGCGGTTTCAGCCAGGCATTCAGATGGTTCAGCACGATCCCCGGCTGAACCCGGACCCGCCGCCGTTCCTTGTCAAAGGAGACAACACCGCGGAGATATTTGCTGGTATCGATCACCAGTGCTTCCCCGACCGTCTGGCCACATTGCGAGGTGCCGGCACCCCGCGGCAGAATGGGAATGCCCTGTTCCCGGCCGATGGTAATCGCTGCTTCGATGTCAGTGACGGAGCGGGGAACAATGACGCCGATCGGTTCAATCTGATAGATTGAGGCATCCGTGCTGTAGCGCCCCCGGGAGAAACCATCGAACAGAATTTCCGCATTGGTTTCCCGCTGCAATCTGTCTGCCAGGGCGCTGTCGCCCGGCCGGGCACCGCTGGTTCCCGGCTTGATACGTGTCTGAACAGTCATCCTGTCGCTCCCGAAATTTCTCAAGATTTAGCACATAATGCGCATATCGCAAATCATTGTTGAATCAGAAAATGCACGGACAAAAACAGTTTAGTATATATTTTTCATACTGTTATAGAGTTCTTATCGATATCGAAAAAACATTGCCGACGTCTAAAATGAATGCATAATGCATTTCAATGATAACGGAGAACTCTCATGAACGGACCGCATTTTCTGCAGATACCTGGCCCCACCAATGTGCCGGAGCGCATTCTGAGAGCCATGTCCCGCCCCACCATCGATCATCGCGGACCTGAATTTGGAGAGATCGGACGCCGTGTCCTGAGCAACGTCAAGACGCTGTTCGGGACCAAAAGCGACGTGATTATTTTCCCGGGATCCGGCACCGGCGCATGGGAAGCGGCCCTGGTGAACACCCTGTCTGAAGAGGACAGTGTGCTGATGTTTGAAACCGGCTGGTTCGCAACATTGTGGGACCGCATGGCAACCAAGCTGGGCATCAAAACAGAATTCCTGACCAGCGACTGGCGTCGTGGTGCCGATGCATCGGCGATTGCCGAGCGTCTGAAGGCCGACAAAGGCCACAGCATCAAGGCGGTCTGTGTGGTCCATAACGAAACCTCCACCGGCTGTGTCAGTCCGATTGCCGCCGTCCGCAAGGCGCTTGACGATACCGGTCATCCGGCACTGCTGCTGGTCGACACCATCTCGTCACTCTGTTCGATCGAGTACAAGCACGATGAATGGGGCGTTGATGTCACGGTCTGCGGGTCGCAGAAGGGAATGATGCTGCCGCCGGGAATCAGCTTCAACGCTGTCAGTGCAAAGGCGCGCGAGGCCGCGAAATCGGCCGGTCTGAAACGGTCCTACTGGGACTGGGAAGACATGATCAAGGCGAATGCCACCGGATATTTCCCGCACACACCGGCAACCAACCTGCTTTATGGCCTCGACGAAGCGTTGAAGATGCTGATCGAGGAAGAGGGCATGGCGAATGTCTTCGCCCGCCACAAGAAACTGTCAGAGGCCACGCGCCGCTGTGTCCGTCACTGGGGACTGGAGATCCAGTGTGCTGACGAGAATCACTATTCCGACAGCCTGACCGCCGTGCGTCTGCCGGACGGCAACAGCGCCGATGCGCTGCGGGCCACGATCCTCGATAATTTCAACATGTCGCTAGGCAATGGCCTTGGCCAACTGGCGGACAAGGTTTTCCGGATCGGCCATCTCGGCGAATTCAATGAACTGACCCTGATCGGCACGCTGGGCGGCGTCGAAATGGGGCTGTCAATGGCACAGGTGCCGCATACCTCCGGCGGTGTCGGGGCTGCTGTCGATTATCTGGCCAGCGTTGCCCGCTGATGTTTCTCAGACGGGGCGACGGAAAGTTATTTCCGGCTTATGATCGTTCCTGACGCCAACACTGGCCGATGATAATCAGGAGACAACTATGCCCGGACCTCTTGACGGACTGAAGGTAATTGAACTGGCCCATATCATGTCAGGCCCGACCTGCGGGATGATGCTGGCCGACATGGGTGCCGATGTCATCAAGATCGAAAAGGTGCCGGGCGGCGACGATACCCGTCGCATGACTCCGCCTGTGATTGCCGACCAGTCGGCGGCCTTCATGATGATGAACCGGAACAAGCGGGGCGTAGCCATCGATCTGAAGACGGAGGGTGGCAAGGAAATCCTGCTTCGCATGGTCCGGCAGTCAGATGTCATTCTGGAAAATTTTCGCCATGACACACTCGACCGGCTTGGGCTGGGTTACGAGCGGTTACGGCAGGAAAATCCGGCCCTGATTTATTGCGCGGTCTCCGGTTTTGGCCGCACCGGCCCTTATGCAACGCGGGGCGGTTTTGATCTCGTCGCGCAGGGGATGAGCGGTCTTATGAGCATTACGGGTGAAGGGGACGGGCGACCGCCGGTCAAGGTCGGCGCACCTGTCTCCGATACCACGGCCGGCGTTCTGGCCGCGATGGGCATTCTCGCCGCCTACATCAACCGCCTGAAAACCGGCAAGGGCCAGATCGTCGATGCCTCGCTGTTCGAGGCCGCGATCATGCATACCTACTGGCAGTCTGCCATCTGCCTGGCGACCGGAGACAGCCCTAAGCCCATGGGATCTGCACATCCCCTGAATGGTCCTTATCAGGCATTTCAGACAGCAGATGGCTGGGTCAATATCGGCGGTGCCAACCAGGCAAACTGGGAACGGATCGCCCGGACGACAGGATTGCCGGAACTTGTCGACGACCCGCGGTTCAGGACAAATGCCGACCGTATGGCAAACCTGAAGGAACTGGAGGGCCTGCTGACAGGTGAACTTCGCAAGCATCCCAGCCGTTACTGGCTGGCGCGGTTCGAGCAGGAAGGTGTACCCGCCGGCCCGGTCATGAGCATCGCCGAAATGCTGGAAGACCCGCATGTGGCGGATCGCGGCATGGTCACAAGCGTAAATCACCCGACTGCAGGGACGGTAAAGACCCTCGGTCTGCCCGTTCACTTCTCGGAAACCCCCGGTTCCGTCCGGCGTCCGGCACCGTTGTTTGGTGAACATAATGCAGAAGTTCTGGCCGAATTCGGCTTTACCTTGGATGAAATTACGGAATTCCGCTCGTCCGGTGCGATCAGGGGCGGAGAAAACTCAGACTAAAACCAGGTCTGCTAATCTTATTATAGGTTAAAACTGATCATAGGCCTCAAAATTGCATTGTTAGAGTTCTTAAAGAGACCTTATATCCGAATTTATAAGCAATTTTAGGCATTTTTTCCTCTAAATCAGGGCTATGTGACAACCGTCACTTCGATTTTGCCCTGCACAAACTACCTCATAAGCAGGCAGGCACAGAGATGTGACCCGGTGTTTTGCAATTTGCAGGCACCCAAACTGATAGGAATAAGAGAATGGCTGACGAACGGAACCCGAAAGATGGCGCACAGGATCTTGATGACCTGACAGTTCTGCAGCGGACCGACAATGCAAACCTGGATGCTGAAGAGCAGGAAAAGCAGGGCTCCGGGGATGATGCCGGCGAAGATATGCAGGGTCTTGGCACGCTCCACACCGGCAGTCAGCGAACTCAGGACGAAGTGAACAATGCGATCGGCGGAGAAGCCGGTCAGCAGGGTAACGGGGGCGCCGGCCAGGCAGATTCCGATGCCGGCGCTGCCGGGACCGGCGGGTCGGAAGGGCGGGACCAGTCAGGATCCGGCAACAACCGTCAACAGCAGGGCAATTCCGGAAATGCGGACGCTGCCGGTGATCAGAACAATCCTGCGGGCGGTCAGCGAAATACAGGCAGCGAAGACGGCGGCGGGACTGGCAATACAGGTGGCGGTCAGGGCTTCACCGGCGCGCAGCAGACAGATGACGATACGGATGAGGAGCAGACAACCGGGACTGAACAGTCTGCTTCCGGTGATGAAGAATCCGGTGGCGGCGGCTCGGACGAGATTCTGGACATCCCTGAACTGCAGGTAGGCCCGCAGGCCGGTAATGACGAATTCAGCCTTGGTGAAGACTCCGTTGCCACCTTCTCGGTGGCCGAGCTGCTGGCGAATGATGCAGACGGCAACAATGACGTTCTGGTTATCACGTCGGTCGGTGATGCCGCCCATGGTATCGTCAGCTGGAACCCCGAAACCGGTCAGGTAAGCTACACGCCGGACGATGATTACAACGGCCCGGACTCCTTCACCTACACGGTGTCAGACGGTAATGGCGGCTTTTCGACGGCTACGGTCAACCTGACGGTTGATCCGGAAAATGATGACCCGGTAGTTGTGGATGATGTATTTGCCGGATCTGAAGATAATATCATGACTTTTTCGGCGACAGATCTGCTGGGAAATGACAGCGACGTTGATCTGGACAGCCTGTCCATCGACAGTTTCACACAGCCGGCTAATGGCACCCTGACCTTTGAAGAGGGTGTGTTCACCTTCACGCCGGATGAAAACTGGAATGGTGGAACGTCTTTCGATTACACCATCGTTGACGGACAGGGCGGGTCAGCTACAGGGTCCGTGTCGCTTGATGTCGCGGCAGTCAACGATGATCCGGATGCGGCGGATGATTCAGCAGCCACCGGCTATCGCGAAGCAGTGACGATTGATGTACTCGGCAATGACAGCGATCTGGACGGTGACAGTCTCAGCATCGGCGCGGTCAATGGTCTGTCGAACGGCACCGTACAGATTGTCGACGGAAAAATCGTCTATACACCAAATGATGAATTCTCGGGTCAGGAGACCTTCACCTATACCGTAACTGACGGCAATGGCGGCTCAGAGACAGCGACCGTCACCGTCGATGTGGCAACCGGCACTGTGTTCTCTGCGGAAGGTGATACAGTCAATTTCAACGAAGTTTCTGCCGAAGATTATCAGGACGGGCAGCAATATGCTTCCGGTGAGGGTGACGATGTTGTCACGCTGGCGGGTGCTGCCGGTCAGGCCGAACATGGCTTTGATGGCGGCGAACAGTTCTCGGCCGGGGCCGGAAACGACACGGTCACCGGTGGTGATGGTGCCGACAATATCGATGGCGGTGCCGACAATGATGTCATCAGTGGTGGAGCTGGCAGCGACACGCTGGCGGGCGGCGACGGCGACGACAATCTGACCGGCGGCGCGGATGACGATGTCATTCAGGGCGGTGATGGCACAGGTGATACCGCCAATTTCTCGGGAAATCGTGCGGATTATACGGTCATCGCCAATGACGACGGCAGCTACACAATCATCGATAACGTGGCGGGGCGTGACGGCACAGACCAAGTCTGGGGCGTGGAGAATTTCAGCTTCGCCGACGGGCCGATCGGTGCCGATGATCTGATCCCGGAAGAAATGTTCACCGAAAACAGCGACACTGTTAACCTGGCAAACAACGATGCGGATTACGGCAGCACTGAATCCTACGACGCACTGGGTGGTGATGACTCGGTCACCGGCGGTGACCGGAATGACGTTATCTCCGGCGGGGCCGGAAACGATAATCTGGATGGTGGTGCCGGCAATGACACCCTGCGGGGTGACGACAACGGCAACACGCTGGTCGTCCGGCTGGGTGGGGAATCCTATAACGGTGATCCTCATTACCGCATTGTCGTGGATGGTGAGACCCTGGCAGAAGGTGACGTTACCTGGTCACGCGATACCGTAACGGATGGCAAGTATCCCGACCTGTCGCAGGCTGAATACCGTGATATTACGGTCACTCTGCCGGAAGGAACCGATCCTTCATCCGTTCAGATTGTGTTCAGCAATGATGCATACCGCAAGGATGTCGGCGACAGGAACCTGATCGTTGACCGCATTGTCTATAACGGTGAGGTTATCGAGGCGGAAACCGCCGGTGATTATCGCGATGGCGGGCGCGAGCGTATGCCCTGGGGCGGCACCATGGCGTTCGACGTGTCCGGCAAGGGTAACGCCGCGGAAGCCGGCAATGATACGCTGTCCGGTGGTGCAGGCGACGATACGCTGCTGGGTGGCGGCGGTGATGATGTCCTGAATGGCGGTGCAGGGTCCGACACGATTGACGGCGGTGCCGGCTCGGACACATTCGTCCTGTCCGGGAACTATGCCGATTATACCATCACCGAGAACGAGGATGGTTCTTTCACGGTAACGGATACGGTCGATGGCCGCGACGGATCAGATACCGTCAGTGGCGTTGAAAGCTTCCAGTTTTCCGATGTGACCTACAGCAACGAAGAACTGGTTGAACTGAACGGCCTGCATATCGTCGGCGACAACAATGCCAACGACCTGGACGGCGGGGCAGGTGGTGACACTATCGAAGGCCTTCGCGGTCATGATGAAATTCATGGCGGTGCCGGTGACGACACGATCGACGGTGGTGATAACAACGACACGCTCTATGGCGACGCGGGCAATGACATCATTGATGGCGGTGCCCATGACGACACCTTGTTTGGTGGCGAGGGTGATGACCATCTGCGGGGCGGGCACGGCACTGACACGCTGGAGGGTGGTGTCGGCAATGACACCTTCTACATGGAAGGCCGCAGCGACCGTGACGCCAATGATGTTCTGAATGGCGGCGAAGGAACGGATACGGTCAAGGCACTGAATGACGGTGACATGACCTTCAGCAACTTCACCGCTGACAATTCCATCGAAATCGTCGATGGCGGAAACACGGAAAGCCGTGTTCTCGGTGACAACAACAACAACACACTCGATTTCTCCAATACCACGCTGACCAACATCAGCGAGATCGATGCTGGCCGCGGCAATGACACGATCACCGGCAGCGCCGGGGACGACAGCATCAATGGCGGCGACAACAATGACATCCTTTATGGCGGGGCAGGCAGCGACAATATCGATGGCGGTGCCCATGATGATACGCTCTATGGCGGTGACGGTGCCGACACGCTGCGCGGTGGTCACGGCACGGACACGCTTGATGGTGGCGACGGTGACGATGTGTTCCTGATGGAGGGACGCAGCGACCGAGATGCCAGTGACGTGCTGATCGGCGGCGAGGGAACGGATACTGTCCGGGCCGTAAATGACGGCGATATGACCTTCCGGAATTTCACAGCCGACAATTCGATTGAGGTTGTCGATGGCGGAGAGTCAGCCAGCCGTGTCCTCGGCGATAACAACGACAACACGCTCGATTTCTCGAATGCCACACTGAACAACATCCGTGAAATCGATGGTGGCCGCGGCAATGACACGATCACCGGCAGCGCCGGGGATGACAGTATTGACGGCGGCGACAACAACGATACCGTTTTCGGTGGCGCGGGTAATGACAGCATTGATGGCGGTGCTCATGACGACACACTATATGGCGGCGACGGCAACGATGTTATGCGCGGCGGTCACGGTACAGACACCCTGATCGGCGGCGATGGCGACGATACTTTCGTCATGGAAGGTCGCGGTGACCGTGATGCCGACGATGTGCTGGAAGGCGGGGCTGGAACCGACACCGTTATGGCCGGCAATGACGGCGATCTGTATTTCAATGACTTCAGTGCCGACAATTCGATCGAGGTTGTTGATGGCGGAGAGTCAGCCAGCCAGATCAAGGGAGACAATAACAGCAACACGCTCGATTTCTCGGAGGCCCAGCTGAACAATATCAGCCGGATCGACGCGGGTCGGGGCGATGACACCGTTGTCGGCAGTGCCGGTGACGACTCAATCTACGGCGGTGACAATAATGACCTGCTGATGGGCGGTGCCGGTAATGACCATATTGATGGCGGTGCCCATGACGATACCCTGGATGGTGGAGCCGGTGACGATATCCTGGCCGGCGGGCATGGCAATGACCTGTTCATTTTCCGGCTGGGCGAAGGAAACGACCAGATTTCCGGTGGCGACGGATGGACAGATACGGTTCGCGTCGAAGGCGCGGACGGTGCGCCGGGTGAAGCGGAATCAGGCTGGACCCTGCATCTTGACGAAGGCGAAATCCTCGAACAGGGCGTTGACGAAGATGGCAAGGAATATATCCGCCTGACCGAGGATGCCAGTGGTCACTTTGAAACCACCGAGGGCGAAAGTGTCGAATTTACCGGTGTTGAACGCTTCGAGTGGTAATATCCTCTTGAACCGGTTGTGATTATATGAGGCCCTGCTGACTGTTTCCGGCGGGGCCTCATGTATTCCGGGCCATGCCTGCGTGAACCCAACCCGCTACCCGTCACCGCGCCCAGCAGATAAGTTGCGCCCGGTTCGGCAGGCAGGTAGCGTTGGCCGGTCAATATCGCTGGAACAGGGGATCGTGCGTCAATGAAGCGCAGTCTTTATCGCTACATCATGGCGTACAGCAAGCGTGAGCAGATCGTGCTCGTGCTGACAGCGCTGATCTCTCATCCTGTTCTCTACATGACGTTCAAGCTGCCGGAAGTCATTATCAATGATGCAATCGGTGCCGGGGAGGGTGCCAGAGAACTCCCGTTCTTCGGTATTCCGCTGACCCAGCTTGAGTATCTGGTTGTCCTCTGCATTCTGTTTCTCATTCTGGTCTGCATCAACGGCGGGCTGAAATACTTCAACAATGTCTATCGCGGGGCGATGAACGAGCGGCTGCTGCGACGGCTGCGGTTTATCCTGTTCCATCGTATCCTCCGTTTCCCGGTATCGCATTTCCGCAAGCTGTCACAGGGCGAAGTCGTCTCGATGGTGACAGCGGAAACAGAGCCGGTAGGCGGCTTTTTTGGTGATTCAATCGCGCTGCCGGTCTATCAGGGCGGCATTCTGATCACGGCCCTTGCCTACATCATGTACGAAAACACGATGATGGGTTTCATCGCCATCTCCACCGTGCCGGTGCAGATGTATGTCATTCCGAAAATGCAGAAGGTCGTGAACAATCTGGCGCGGGAGCGGGTCCGCACCGTGCGCCAGCTGTCCAACCAGCTGGGTGAGAGTGTCGGCGGTATCTACGACCTGCATACGCATGACACCTCGGAATATGAATCAACACGTATCAGCGCAACGCTGGGTGAGATCTATTACATTCGTCTGCGCATCTATATCTGGAAGTTTCTGATCAAGTTTCTCAACAACTTCCTCGCGCAGCTGACCCCCATCGTTTTCTATCTGGTCGGCGGTTATCTCGTGATGACCGGCAGTTATACAATTGGTGCCCTGCTGGCCTCGATCGGTGCTCACAAGGAACTCGCTGCACCCTGGAAGGAACTGCTGGGCTGGTATCAGCGGCTTGCCGATGCGCAGATCAAGTACGACCAGTTGCGGGAGCAGTTCGATACAGAAGGCATGCTGGCCGAGGAAATGCTGACCAGTGATCCCGACCAGGAGGTTCGGCTGACCGGCAATATCGAAGCCTCAAACCTCAGCCTGACCGATGATGAGGGAGTCAAACTGATCGAAAGTGCCAGCTTTACACTGGAGCAACCAAGCCGGGTCGTTATTACCGGACCGGGTGGCAGCGGCAAAGGACAGCTTGCGCATGTTCTTGCCCGCATTCTTCCGCCAAGTGGCGGCAGCATCAAGATATCGGGCCACAGTCTGTTCGACTTGCCGGAATCCGTGACCGGCCGGCAAATCGGATATGCCGGCTCCGAATCCTTCATGTTCAATGCGTCGGTGCGCGACAACCTTCTCTATGGCCTGCAACGCCGACCGATGCGCGATGCCGACTATGACGATGAACAGGCAGCCGAGTTCCTCAAGCAGAAGGCAGAGGCAGAACGGTCCGGAAACCGCAGTCACGATATCAACGCCGACTGGGTCGACCTTGAAGCAGCCGGTGCAAAAGACCGTGATGACCTCAACCGGCAACTCCTGCAGGTGCTGGATATCGTTGAACTTTCAACAGATGTCTTCCAGATGGGGCTGCAGCGTCAGGTCGATCCGTCAGTCCGGACGCGGCTGACCACAGGTGTTCTTGAAGCCCGCGAGCGTCTTCGCGAGGAACTCGAAGGACCGATGCTGAAGACCATGGTCGAACTGTTCGATGTCGACAAGTACAACAGAAATGCATCGCTCGCTGAAAACCTGCTGTTTGGTACGCCTGTCGGAAACAAGTTTGCTCCGGAAAACCTGTCCCGGAACAGCTATCTTCTGGATGTCCTGAAACAGGAAGATCTGCTGGATGATCTGACTCAGGCTGGTCTTCAGGTCGCACGGACCATGGTCGAGCTGTTCTCTGACCTGCCCCCCGGCCATGAATTCTTCGAACGCTACAGCTTTATCAGCGCCGACGAATTGCCCGATTACCAGTCTGTCATTCGCCGCTCGGAACGCGGCGGAATTGCAGAACTGAAGGATGAAGACCGGGCCATGCTGCTGTCGCTTCCGTTCCAGATGACAGTCGCCCGGCATCGTCTTGGCGTTGTCGATGAAGCGATGGAAAAGCGGATCCTGAAAGCGCGATCTGCTTTTCGTGAAAACCTGCCGGAGGAACTGAAAGGCGCCGTCGAGTTCTTTGATCGCGAAGCCTACAATGCCGCCGCGTCAATTCAGGATAACATCCTGTTCGGACGCCTGGCCTATGGCCGCAGTGAAGCCAGGGAACGTATCGGCGCCCTGATTGCCGAAGTGATTGATGAACTGGACCTGCGGGGACCGGTCATGGAAGTCGGTCTTGACGGTTCTGTCGGTATCTCTGGCGGACGGCTTTCCGGTGCACAGCGGCAGAAAGTCATTCTTGCCCGCGCGCTGGTCAAGCAGCCGCATATCCTGATCGTAAATGAGGCACTGACATCCCTTGACGGTTCCGAAAGGCGCCGGGTTCTGGCCAATCTGAGGGCAGCCTGTACTGACCAGACAATCATCTGGTTTGATAATGAAGTCGATGCCGAGGGCGAGTTTGACCGCCAGTTCATCATGAAGAGCGGTCGCCTTGTCGATGAGGGTGAACCCGAAGTCCGTGCCGATGCTGCGGAAGGCGAAGACAGAGAGGATGATGACGGCGCCGCCGGAGAGGGACTGGCCGAGGAAGTCCAGCTTCTGCGCGGCCTGCCGCTGCTGTCCGGGCTGGACCGGTCGACCCTGAAGCTGATTGCCTTCACGTCTGAACGCCTGACCTTTGAAGCCGGGGAGGAGATGTTCCATCAGGGTGATGAAGGGGATGCGGCCTATATTGTCATGGATGGTGAAGCCGAAATCTGGATCGACACGGATGACGGTGAGGAAATGCTGCGCCCGGTGAAACCAAACGAGCTGATCGGTGAGATTGCACTGCTCGCCGATGTTCCCCGTTCGGCAACAGTCAAAATCACCCGTCGTCTGACCGCTCTCCAGCTGTCGAAGTCACAGCTTATCAACCTGATCGAACAGGACAGGCAGATAGCCGTGGAGATGATGCGTGTGCTGGCATTCCGGCTGGACGACACAACCAAACGCCTGCTCTCACGATAAGAGCTGCCGGTGATCGTTCTCTTCACAGATTTCGGCATTACCGGTCCTTATACCGGGCAGATGACGGCTGTTCTGGTGCATTCGGCACCGGGGGTTCCGGTGGTCAGCCTGATGGCTGATGCACCTGCCATGAACCCGAAAGCGTCATCTTATCTTCTGGCGGCACATGACGGCCCGTTTTCGCCCGGGACCGTCTTCCTCTGTGTTGTCGACCCGGGTGTCGGCAGTGTCCGGACCCCGGTCATCCTGCTTGCCGACGGATGCTATTATGTCGGACCGAACAACGGGTTGCTTTCGCAGGTTGTCCGCCAGGCGACAAAGCTGACGGCATGGGAAATCACCTCTGTTCCGCGGAACATCTCGGCGACCTTTCACGGCAGGGACATCTTTGCCCCGGTCGCGGCTGGCCTTGCCTGTGGCAACAGGCCGGACGGCAACCTGATTGACCCGGCCGCACTGGACAGGAAGTCATGGCCATCGGATCCTGCTGAAATCGTCTATGTCGACGGGTATGGTAACCTGATGACGGGTCAGCGCGGATCGACATGCCAGCGGACAGATGATCTTGAGTGGAACGGTATTATCTTGAAGGCCGCCCGGACATTCTCTGATGTACAGCCGGGCGAAGCGATCTATTACGAGAATTCAAACGGCCTGATGGAGATTGCTGTCAGGGACGGCTCCGCGGCAAGTTGTTTCAGGGCCGGTATCGGCGAGCCCTGTCCAGACTTCAGCCAATGATAGAAGCAGCCAATGTATCGTTGTTTCTTGAAACTTTTTGTTTTTCGGCAAAAATACTCGCTAAAGAGGTGAAGTGGCTTGAATTCATGCCGTTTCTCTTTGATTATCTTCGCAAGTATGAAAGATAAAATAGAAATGCTCCACAGATACAGGGGCAACTGAAATGGTGGGTAGCAGCGTATGAGCTTCAAGGTGAAGTTCTGGGGAGTTCGGGGCAGCATTGCATGCCCGTCGGCTAGTCATGTGATCTATGGCGGCAATACAAGTTGCATCCAGATGGTCTGTGGTGGCCGGCATCTGATATTCGACGCTGGCACAGGTATCCGAAATCTCGGTATTGAGCTGATCCGTCAGGATGTGAAATTCGCAACCCTGATGCTGACCCACACACACTGGGATCATATCAACGGGTTCCCGTTCTTCGGTCCCGCCTTCAATCCAAACTGGAATCTGCCGGTGCTGGCCGGGCATCTGCATGACAAGAACGGGGTGGAAAACGTCATCCGGATCCAGATGGCAAACCCGATGTTCCCGGTACCGCTTGAAGCAATGCAGGCAAAGCTCTCCTTTGAAGACTTCAAGGCTGGCGAAACCTTCACCCTGTATGACGACATCGTTGTCCGGACGGTCAATCTCAACCATCCGAATGATGCGACCGGATACCGGGTTGAATATGGTGGTCATGCCGCCTGCTTCATCACGGACACCGAGCATGTGCCCGGCAAGCCGGACGAAAACATCCTTCAGCTGATCGAGGGTGCTGATCTGGTGATCTATGACAGCACCTATACAGAAGAAGAGTTTCCGGCGAAGGTCGGCTGGGGACATTCAACATGGGAAGAGGGGCTGAAGCTCTGCCAGATGGCCAAGGCAAAGAAGTTTGCCATCTTCCATCACGACCCCGATCACAATGACAAGTTCATGGCCGCTCTGGAGCAGGAAGCCCGTGGTCGCTGGGACGGCGTGCTGGTCGCCCGTGATAATATGGAACTGACGCTCGGCTGATACAAACCAGGGTCCGGCTTCCTATCGCGGGAAGACCCGGATGGTAATACGCCGGTTTTCTTCCTGATTGATCTTTATCGGATTCCCCTCCGGGTCACGATTGGGCACCTTCGGAATGGTGTCTGCAAATCCGGTTGCCCGCATCCGCTCCGATGCAATCCCGATGCCGTTCAGATAGCGCACAACGGCTGAAGCACGGGCAGCCGACAGTTCCCAGTTCGACGGGAAACGCTCGGTGCTGATCGGGCTGTCATCCGTATGCCCCTGAACATCAAGCCTGAACCTGGTATACCGTTCTTCGGCCAGCATACCGCCGATATCATCCAGAAACGGGCCGGCATCAGCAGTCAGCTCGGCGGAGCCCGGCTTGAAGAAGGAGCGCCCCGCCAGATCCATATTGATTGAATCTGAATCAGCAGAAACCGAGACATGTTCGCTGATGCTGTTGTTTTCGGCGACGGCCTTGATTTCTTCACGGAATTCCCGTGTCGGGCTGGTCTCGTTAGTCTTCGTATTGATCTGCTTTTTGATTCCCTCGTTTATCTGCTCAAAGGCTTCCAGATCGACCTTCGAAATTGATGTCGTCAGAACAAAGAAGGCCATCAGCAGGGTGATGGCGTCGGCGTAGGTCGTCAGCCAGTCCTGATCGTCTTCATCCTTGTTACCGGGGCTTGTGAAGCGGTTATTGTTCGCCATCTTCAGCTCGCCTCAGTCCGGCTGATCTGCTGATCGATCTGGAAATGGATCGACGGATCAAGATAGCTGTTCATGCGGTCCTGGATGTAGCGGGGGCCGCGGCGGTCGGCCAGCATGCTCAGCCCCTCTGTCACCAGAAAATTACGAAACCGGCCAATCTCCTGACGCTGCTGAATTTTCAGGGCGGCAGGCAGAAAGATCAGCCGGGAGAAAATCACACCATAGAGCGTCGTGATCAGGGCGATCGCCAGCCCGGGACCGATGGCGGACGGGTCCTGCATGTTATCAAGCATGATAACCAGACCAATCAGTGTTCCGATCATGCCAAAGGCCGGGCAGGTGGAGGCCATTGCTTTCAGAATGTTTGCCGGCACCGTATTGCGCTGGAATGTCGTCTCGACGGTGTTCGTCATGTTCTCCCGGACTTCATCCCCCGAATAGCCGCTGACCACCAGTTCGACACCGAAGGTCAGGAAGGAATCCTCCTGCCGGATCTTGCCCAGGTCCTGTTCAAGCGCAATCAGGCCGTTGCGCTGAACCACATAACCCCAGCGGATGATACGGCCGATTTCCGAGGTCAGGATATTCCGGGTAATCGCCGGCGCCCGCAGGATCTGCCAGATGGCACCCAGCGACAACCAGACGTAACGTGCTTCGTATGAAATGAACATGGCCGCCAGAGTGCCGCCGATAACCAGCAGAAAACTCTGTAAATTCAGGAAGATAAAGATGTTGTCCGTACTCAGCAGAATGGCCACGAAGAAAAGGCCAAAGCCGACGAATACGCCAATGATTGTCCCGAATGACATAAAGCTGTTTTCCCCTCGCGAGAGTTGAACCCCTGCGGTCTCCCCTGACCGTCGCAGTGTAGTCAACCAACTCTAAGGAAAGGGTAAACCCTAACCTGACGCTTTCAAAGCCTAGCGTTCGCGAAAGGCTTCATGCCGCAGTTTCAGCACTGGCTTGACCAGATAATCCACAACGGATTTCGATCCGGTATGGATATCGACCGTCGCCTCCATACCCGGGGTAATCGGGAAGTTGCCGGGCGTATCCCCAAGATAGGTTTTGTCCGTCTTCACGATCACGCGGAAGAACGGCGTGCCGTCCTCCTCTGTCGAGGAGTCCGGAGCAACCTGAATAACCACACCGTCAAGGCCGCCATAACGGGCGTAATCATAGGTGCTGATCTTTGCCGTCGCTTTCTGTCCAACCTCAACATAACCGCGGTCTACCGGCCGCAGCTTGGCCTCGATCACGAGGGAGTCACCGGTCGGGACAATCTCCATGATCGGATCGCCGGGACGGATAACGCCGCCAATCGTGTTGAAGCCGAGATTCTTGACAATACCATCAATGGGGCTGCGGATTTCGGTACGCAGTTCCTGCGAATCTGCCTGCCGCATGAGTTCGCGATTGCGTTCCAGCGAAGCCTCGACCTTGCCCAGTTCTTCCTCCGCCTCGCGTCCGAACTTCAGGCGGACTTCCTCAAGCCGCTGACGCGCTTCCGCAAGGGCAGATGTCGCCCGCGGAATGGAGGCGGTCAGGCTGTCACGTTCCCCCTTCAGGGTTTCGTACTCACGGACGATACCGAGATGTTCAAATTCCGAGATCAGGTTGTTTCTTCTGAGCCGTCTGGATTGCTCCAGCTGACGCAGCGCAGACTTTGATGATTCTTCCTTGCCGGTCAGCGTCGCCTGAATTTCCTCGATTTCCAGTTCCCGCTGTTCGATCTGGCGCTTCAGCACTTCAAGGGTCTGGACCAGTTCTGCCTGGCGGGCGAAAAATGTACGGCGTTCTGCCGCAACCATGTCGGGCCGCCGTTCCGCCACATCTGGTGGAAAGACCAGATCGGAGCCACTGGCTTCCGAGGTCAGCCGGGCCTTGTTCAGTTCCAGCGCGTCGATGCGAACCTGGATCTCCTCCTTGTTGGCACCGCCCAGTGCCAGATCAAGCTGTACCAGAGGGTCACCGATCTTCACCACATCGCCTTCGCGAACAAAGATTTCTTCAACTATGCCGCCTTCGAGATGCTGAATCGTCTTGATCTTGCCCTGCGGCACCACTTCCGCCGTTGCCACTGCGACCTCATCCAGCTGTGCCCAGGAGGCCCAGATAACGAACGCACCGAGCAGTGCCATGATGCTCCAGGCTATCGGTCGGAAGGTCGGAAGCGGGTGTTCGTGAACAAGGTTATCAAGCGTTGTCATGTCACTGTTATTCCGCTGACTGTGCCGCAGGGGCAGGGGGGCTGGCTGTTGATTTGACGGGTTCTGATGCTGCTACTGAATTCGCAGTCGCCTGTGCCTTCTGTCGTTTTGAGCCGAACAATCTTGGCAATACTTCATGCGACGGGCCGGCCAGCGAGACCTTGCCCTTGTCGAGTGCAATGACATTGTGACAGGCAGACAACAGGATGGGGCTGTGTGTCACGACCAGAACGGTATGGTCACGGGCAAGGTTTGCCAGCGTCAGCTTGAACTCCTCTTCGGTCTGCCGGTCGAGGCTGGCACTCGGTTCATCCAGCAACAGGACAGCCGGGTTTCCGACAAGCGCCCGGGCAATCGCCAGACGCTGGCGCTGACCACCGGACAACTGCGTCCCGGCCTCACCAACCTGCGTGCCGTACCCGTTCGGCAGATCAACAATGAAGTCATGCACCGAAGACAGCTTTGAGGCTTCGAGAATATCCTCATCCGTCGCCCCCGGTCTGCCATGCGCGATATTCTCGCGGATGGTTCCCTGAAACAGCACACATTCCTGCGGGACATAGCCGATCCACGTCGCCAGTTCGCGGCGGGTGAACTGGCTGATATCAGCACCATCCAGCAACACGCGGCCTTCTGTCGGCTTGTAGAGCCCCTGAATGAGTTTCAGCAAGGTGGTCTTGCCACAGCCATTGCGGCCGACAATCGCCGTCACCCCGCCCGGTTTGATCCCAAGACGAATACCGTCAACGACGGGATTCTGTCCCTGGGGGTCATAGCTGAAGACGATGTTCTCAAGGATCAGCTCGCCGGTCGGTCGCTTGTGCGCGATCGGGGCTTCCTGCAGCTCTTCATCTTCATGGAACAGCTCACCAAGGCGCTGACCGGCCTGTTTGAACTGGGCAAAGGTCCGCCAGCTGCCGACAAGCTGGTTCAGCGGGCCAAGCAGCCGGCCAGCCAGCATGTTCGTCGCAATCAGCGATCCCATCGTGATCTCCTGATTGATGATCGCCAGTGCACCGACCGTGGTCAGGCCAACTGTGGTCAGCAATGTCAGGGTCTGGCCCAGATTGACGTAACGGTCATTCTTGCTGCCGCGTGAAACCGACTGTTCGATGGTTTCTGCCTGGCGCTCTTCCCAGAGCGGGCGCATGGCGTGATCAAGGGCAAGCGCCTTGATCGTGGTTCTGCCGCCAATCATTTCGGCGATCATTGCATCACGGCTCAACCCGGCCTTGCGTTCTGCCTGACTGGCATCAGTCAATGCCGCAGCCGATCGCCATGCAAGCAGGCAGAAAAGCGGCACCGCGACCAGCAGAACCCAGGCAATCGGCCCGGCAATCACCATCACCAGACCCAGAAACATGAACACAAAAGGCAGATCGGCGAGCAGCACGGCCGGGGCACCGGACAGGGTGTTCCGCACCATCTCGACATCACGGAACAGCGTCTGCCAGAATGCCGTCGGCCGCGATTCAAGCGACCGCATGGGCAGGGCCATGATCTTGTTGAACAACAGCCGGCCAACCTGCACATCGACGCGAAGCGCGATGGTCTGCATGATCCGGGCACGGGTCTGTTTCAGCAGGAAGTCGAACAACAGAACCAGCGCCATGCCGACCGCGAGCCCCTGAAGCGTGCTGAAACCCTGGTGGAAGACAACGCGATCATAGACCTGCAGAACAAACACGGGCACAGCCAGCGCCAGAATGGTCACGAAGAACGAGATCAGCAAAACCTCGCGAAACACACCGCGCACCGGCTTCAGCACCGGCTTCAGCCACGCCAGAGATTTCTTCGTTTTTTCAGCCATTTACGCCACGCCTGTGATCCACTATCGGATATTAGCAGGGCAGGAAGGCTACGTCATCCTGCGCGTGCTCCGGGCGTTTGCGGTCAGACCATGCCTGTATCAATATAGATGTTGCTCTCGCTGAACCCACTGACGTTGCCATTGAAATCAGCAACCTTGGTCACCGTAAAGCCGGTTCCAACGCCGTCTTCATCATAGTAGAGGGCGTCATTACCCGTCGCACTGTCGAAGAAAATGAAGGTAGGTGTGCCGGACAAGCCATCAGAACCGGCGGGCAGCACACTGGTCGAGGCAAAGTTGGTCGCGCCGAGCACAGCCCCGCCAATCAGGCCCCCAAACGAGCTGCTATCGAACGAAATGGTATCTTCCGTGGCCGAGAAATCCATGATCGTATCACCGAGATCGCCTGTCCCGGTATAGATGATCGTGTCGCTGCCGGCCCCGAGATACAGGATATCGGACCCGGCACCACCGGTCAGCGTATCGTTGCCGGCACCTCCATGCAGGGTGTCATTGCCGTTGGCGCCGGTCATTTCATCATTACCGCCCCCGCCGAACATTGCATCATTGCCGGAGCCGCCTGACATCACATCACTGGAAGACCCGCTGACGATCAGCTCGTTCGACGGACTTCCGGTCAGGCCGGTAAGAATGTTATAGACCGTTGATAACGCGCCGACATCAAGAGATTCAATGGGTTGTCCGTTATAATGATTCTTCAGGATGATGTTGGCACCGCCATTGACCGTCAGCACCAGGTCGTCACCGATCCGTGCTGCGCTGTCGAACGAGGTTGCCGCACTGAGTACAATCTTGTCGCTGCCACCGCTGTCGGCAATACTGTCATTCCCGTCACCGGCTGCATAAAGGTAGGTATCGCTGCCGCCGCCGCCGTTCAGCAGGTCATTTCCGACACCGCCGTCCAGCGTCGCGCCGCCGGAACCGCTGTTCAGCGTATCGTTTCCTGCGCCGCCGACCAGTGTATCTGAAAGACTCAGACCGCTGCCCGTGATCAGGTCATCGCCGCCGCCGCCCAGCAGGTAATTCGAGGATGAGCCGGTGAGGGTATCGCCGTAATCAGATCCCATGACCTGTTCAATACTGCTGAGGCTGTCATTCCCCGCACCGCCGGACGCCTGGCCGGTGTTGAGGTTCACGGTAACGCCGGACGCAGCTGCACTGTAGTCGGCCCGGTCCGTACCGCTGCCGCCGTTCAGGGTATCATTGCCGCCGAGCCCGGCCAGAGTATCATTCCCGCCGCTGCCATTGATGACATTGCTGCCGGAATCGCCGGTCAGCTTGTCGCCATAGCTGGAGCCCGAGAGGTTTTCGAACCCCGATATTGCATCTGTTCCGGCCCCCGTCGCAACGCCGGTTGTCAGGTCAACCGTTACCGCGCCGCTGGCATAGGAGTAATCAAGAGAGTCGTTGCCGTTGCCGCCGACAATGCTGTCATTGCCGATCCCGGCAAAAGCCGTGTCGTTACCGTCACTCAGGAAAATAAGATTGTTCCCGCTGTTGGCCGTCACCGTGTCATCAGAACCGGAGCCCACGATGAAGTTGTCACCTGAATTTCCGGTTGTTCCGGTCAGAATGCTGTAGACCTTCGACAAAACGGCGTAGCTCAGGCTTTCCAGTGCACCACCATTACCAAAGTGGTCCTTGATCGTCAGCTCGGCACCGCTCTGCACCTTGATGACGAGATCAAACCCGGACCGGTAGGCGTCTGTTATGGATGAAGCGGAGTCCAGTGACAGCGTATCGGTACCGCCCGCATCATTAATGGAATCGCTGCCATCACCATTTGCATAGACGTAACTGTCATTTCCCGAACCACCGAACAAGGTGTCATTGCCGGCACCACCGGTCAGCGTATCGGCATTGGCGCTGCCGGTTATGGTGTCGTTACCGGCACCACCAAGCAGGGTATTCGTTCCGGCCCCGGCAGAGATGACGTCGTCACCGGCACCGCCGTCGATATAGTTGTCGTCATTGCTGCCGATACTGCTGCCGGTCAGTGAATCGTTGTAGGCAGAGCCGGTCAGACGTTCGATATCTGCAAACGGCGTTGTGATCGCATCAAGACCACCCCCCGGCATCTGCATGGCGGTATCACCAAGATCGAAGGTCACCGCCGATGTCGCATCCGAGAGGTCGAGATGATCCCGCGAGCCTGCGCCACCGCTGACCGTGTCATAGCCGCTGCCTGCCGTGAAGGTGTCGTTTCCGGCATCCCCCGTCAGGGTGTCATTTCCGCCGCCGCCGTTGATCTTGTCATCGCCGCCGCCGCCAGCAATCCGGTTGGCATTTGCATCGCCGGTCAGGGTGTCGCCATTGCCGGTTCCCGAGAGATGTTCAAAACCGGAAAAGCTGTCCGTCCCGGCACCGGTGGAAATTCCCGTGGCCAGGCTGGCCACAACGCCGCTGTTGCCGCTGAAAGCCAGCGTATCTGATCCCGCACCGCCAAGCAGGCTGTCATTGCCGCTGCCGCCATCGACCGTATCATCGCCCGAACCAGCATCGATATAATCATTGCCGGCAAGACCGTACAGCGTGTCACCACCGGCATTACCAAGCAGGCTGTTCGCAGCGGAAGAACCGGTAATTGTGTCACCGTCGGATCCACCCGTGACATGTTCGATGCTGATCAGATCGTCACTGTCGGTCTCGGCGCTGTAGGCAAAGCCGTCATCAAGGTTGACGGTCACGCCACCGCTGGTAACAGACGAATACTGCACCCAGTCCTCTCCGGCACCACCGTCATAGGTGTCATATCCGGCACCGGTTCCACCGATCAGGGTATCATCACCCGCACCGCCATAGACGGTATCGTCGCCGGCGTCACCGGACAGGGTATCACTGCCGGCAAGGCCGAGAATTGTATCACCGCCACCACCACCGAAGATGGTGTCCCCACCCAGTCCACCGGTCAGCGTATTTGGGCCGCTGTCGCCATAGATCGTCAGGCCGGGAATTATTCCGCTCCCTCCGGTATCACCAAAATCAGTGTCGTCACGGTCCTCGCCGAGGCCGCTCACTCCGGAGAAGGAGAATGTCGGCCCGCCAGGATCAACATTACCAAATCCGCTGTTGCCGCCGGACTGAAAGACAGACTGAAAAGCAGGACCATCAGATGACGGGGGAGTTACTTCGCTGGCCGCAAAACTGTCTTCGGACTGGTCAGGAACTTCTGGTCCAAATCCTTCACCATCCAGTTCACTGCCTTCTTCGGGCACTTCCGGTCCGGCAATTTCCCCATCTTCTTCTAAAGCACCGTCTTCGGTCTGGTTTTCACCTTCTTCCGTATTACCACCGGTACCGTCATCCTCCTGCGGAATCTCCGGGCCAGCTTCTTCACTCTCTGATCCGGCATCCTGATTCTGGCCCTGATTGCCCTGCGGCGACGGGGGGAGGGTGCGGACAGCCTCCGAGAACCGCTGGTTGAATTCACCCACCGTCATGGAAAATGTCCCGGCAGGCGGAATATTGATGCCGGTCACCTGTGTCGCATCAAACGGCGAGTTCAGAACCTGAACGCCTGCTGCATTGAACACCGTGATCTCGCCGATGGAGCCATCCGGCTCCGCCGTCAGCACAACGGTCAGCTGTTCACCGTCCGGCAGATCAATCGATCCTGCCGTGCCGCGAATCCCGATGGTGGCAACCGGCGTCTTGATGGTCATCGCATCGACACTGGTCTTGGAAATGCTGCCGGAAACGAACGAAAACACACCCTGCACAAGCGAGAATGTCGAGCTGCCAGACTGGGTATCCGGGTCGTAGATCAACTCGTCCAGCACCATCCGGCCGTTTGAGCCAAGTGAAAATGTGGTGTCGTCGATAAAGATGATACCAATCGCGCCAGATTCCCCGGTTTCCAGAACATCGCCCTGAAAGACTGGATCACCGGTCGTCGCCTGGACCCGGGTACCGTCTGCCCGGATGATAATAACGGAGCCTTCCAGAGTTTCGATTTTGCCGATCGGCGTGGCGGTCGCATCGGTCACACCCGTCTGCGCGTATTCGCCGGGCGCGCGCGGTCCGGCCAGCCGGGAGATCAGGTCGCCGTCAAAACTTGCCCCGGCTTCTGTCACCAGGTCAGCCGGCGGGTCGGCCAGAAAATAGCCGGTGATCAGAGCCTCGTCACCATCCTTGTCAACAATCAGGAGGTCATCACCCCGGCGGGAATAGTCCGCACTGGCCAGAGTCATGCTGTGCGGAATCAGGATACTTTCGGAGCCGCCTGCATCAATCGCAAGGGGGCCGAGCTTTCCCGGCAGCAGCCCTTCAAATCCTGTTCCGTTGACCGTTCTGGCCATATCATCATCCTGAGCAACTGCACGGTCTGTGCAGCATCAATATACCAGTCAGGGGATAACGAGGCGTTACCCGGTCCCCTGCGCCGAGACAAGACTGTTTCAGCATTTACCATACTGACAGGAAGTCCCTGAACGGCAGTGACCGCCATCACACAGCCCGCAGCCTGCATCGACTGCTTTGTCAGCCGGTTTCTGCCGTGTAGTATCCGGTTCAGTGAAGGTGCGGACTGGGGACTGGGGACTGGAATGAACGAGGTAACAAATATTACGGCTGATACAGTCGTGGCCAAGCCGGGCAGCGACAAGCCCAGATGGTATCGGCGGTTCAGCTTTCGCTGGTCTGACTGGTTTGGCGGCGGTCGCGGCGTGGCCCTGCTGTTGCTGGTGCTTATGGTTTTCCTGCGGGTCTTCGATCCCCAGGTCATTGAGGTTCTGCGTCTCAAGACCTTCGATCTGTATCAGAACATGAAACCACGGGAAGTCCCCCCTCAGAGGCCCGTCGTTATCATCGACCTGGATGAAAAGAGCCTGTTTGATATCGGGCAATGGCCCTGGGCGCGCACAACAGTCGCCCAGTTGATCGATAATCTGCGCGACTATGGCGTGCCGGTTGTCGGATTCGATATTGTGTTTGCCGAACCTGACCGCATGAATCCGTCAAATCTGGCCGATACGCTGGCTGCAAATATCGAGGCCAGTGGCGCCAAACTGGACCTGGCACAACTCCAGCCGCTTTATGCCCTGCCATCGAATGACAAGATTCTGGCGGATGCCATCAGCAAGGTGGCGACCGTCGTCGGACAGGGCGGGATCAATTATAAGGTTGAAGGCAAAGGCAATTACGAAGGTCGCAAGCCTTCCTACGCCATTCGTGGTGGCAAGGCCGACAAGTATCTCTACAAGTTTGCTGATCTGACGCGCAATGTCGATGTACTCGACAATGCCGCAACCGGCCACGGTGTCTTCTCGGTCAATCCTGAAATTGATGGTCTGATTCGTCGTATCCCTCTGGTACTGAACGTCGATGGCGCGCTTTATTCAGCCCTGTCGATGGAATTGCTGCGGGTCGCCACAGGCCAGAAGACGATGTTGCTGAACATTGACGAGCAGGCTGGCGGTATTCAGTCATTGCAGGTCGGCCGCGCTTTTAAAATTCCGACGGATATTCTGGGCCGGATCTTCGTCTATTACTCGCGCTACGACCGGGCAAAGTATGTTTCGGCCTCTGCGGTCCTGAACAAGACCGCCAAGCGCGAAGACCTTGAAGGCAAGATTGCCATTGTCGGCACCTCCGCGGTGGGCCTGCTCGATATCAAGGCGACACCGGTTGAACGCCAGCTTCCGGGGGTTGAGGTTCATGCCAATGTCATTGAGTCCGTAATCAGCACTTATGGCTATAACGTCCCGCAGATGCTGGAACGGCCTTTTTATGCGCAGGGTCTGGAAGCCATCATCATTATCGTCGTCGGACTGGCGCTGATCATTCTTGTACCCCGAATTGGTGCGCGCTGGACACTGATCCTGCTGCTGGTTGTCGGGACATCGCTGTTCAGCGGTTCCTGGTATTTCTTCTCGCAGGAACTGCAGCTCTTCGATCCGGTTTATCCGACCCTGACTGCTGTGGTGCTGTATCTCTATCTGACTTACGCATCCTACGCGCGGGAGGAGGCACAGCGACGGCTGGTTCGAGGACAGTTCAGCCGCTACATGTCGCCGAAGCTGGTGGAGGAACTGGCCAAAAACCCCGAGAAGTTGCGCCTTGGCGGGGAGATGCGCGACATGACCCTGCTGTTCTGCGATGTCCGTGGTTTCACCACCGTGTCCGAGCAGTTCACGGCAGAGGGACTGACCCAGCTGATCAACCGTTTCCTGACCCCGATGACCGATATCATCGTCGACCGGGAAGGGACCATCGACAAGTATATGGGTGACTGCATCATGGCCTTCTGGAATGCCCCGCTGGATGATCCGGAGCATGCCCATAATGCCGCTGACAGTGCGCTCACGATGATGGATCGGCTTGATTCATTGAACGAAGAACTACGCATCTGGGCTGAGGAGGAAGGCCGCAAGCATGTGCCGCTGAATGTCGGTATCGGCCTGAACTCCGGTATCGCCTGCGTCGGCAACATGGGGTCGGAACAGCGTTTCGACTATTCGGTTCTCGGCGATACCGTTAATACGGCGGCACGTCTTGAAGGACAGTCAAAAACCTACGGCGTCGATATTGTTATCGGTGAAGAGACCAAGAAAGGTGCCGTCGGATATGCGACACTGGAACTCGACCTTATCCAGGTGAAGGGCAAGACCGAGGCGATCCGCATCTTTGGTCTGATGGGCAGGCCTGAAGACGCGAGGGCAGACTGGTTCCTGAAACTGAAGGAAAAGCATGAGGCCCTGATTGATGCCTATCGCAGTCAGCGGTGGGATGAAGCCGTCGCGCTGGGCAAGGAATGCCGCCAGATTCGCGGTGATCTTCACATCGACGGCTTCTACGATCTGATCGATGAGCGGGTCGAAGTCTTCCGGGAGGCCCCGCCACCGGCTGACTGGGACGGCGTCTTTGTCGCCACCTCGAAATAGCAGATGCAAAAAAAGACCCGGCCTAACAGCCGGGTCTTTTCTGTTAAGGGGAGGCCGGATCAGCGTCGTCGGCTGATCGCGCCGGCAATCATCGTCACAACGAACAGAACGATCGCAATGACAAAGAGAATCTGGGCGAAATCGATCGACACTGCTGCGATGCCACCAAAGCCAAACACGGCAGCAACCAGTGCGATCACCAGAAAAGTCAGAGCCCAACCAAACATGTCATTTCTCCTCAATCAGTGGCATCTTCGATGGCCCGCTTCGTGTCGTTGACCACTTCATTGGCGTTTTCCGCGAGGTCAGCGTCATCATCGCAAGCAGCGAGAAGGGAGGTCATCGCCAACATGGCGGCAAAAATTACGGCTGTATACTTTGTCATGATCGGCTCCTGTGCTGTTGATCATGAGATGTAAACGACCGGAATTTGCAGCGGTTCCCGTTTAAACAGAACTATTCTCAGCCACGGTATCCTGAGGCGGAGCAACGGCGTCCATATTCCGCAGGCAATCATGGATCCGCTCGCGCAGTTCACCCTCTGCCAGCCGTTTGTCCGCGACATCGATAAACGGCATGAAGGCCCAGACACGGAATATCAGCGTTCCGGTGTCAGCATCGCTCAGGATCACTTTGGGTGAGGGCAGGGCAACAAATTCCCGGACATCCTGCGCACAGGCCAGCAGGGCTTCGCGCAGTTCAGATACCGGCCGGTTCGCGGCTGTTCTTATTTCCAGTTCCACCCGACCAAGCTTGTCCTTGAACGAGCGGTTAAGTACCGCGCCCGAGATAATTGACGAATTCGGCACGAGCACCGATGCACGCTCGGCGGTTTCCAGCTCTGTTGCCCGGAAGCTGATCCGCCTGACCTTGCCCTCAAATTCACCGATACGAACCCAGTCACCGACCTTGATCGGACGTTCCAGCAGCAGCAGTATCCCGGAGACAAAATTCCCGACGATGGCCTGAATTCCAAAACCGAGGCCGACCGACAATGCACCGGCAACCAGCGCCAGATTGCCGAGATCGATACCCAGCGTCATGAGGAAGACCAGAATCCCGATCACAAAGCCGGAATAGCCGATCAGCGACTTGATCCCGCTGCGGGCTGATAACGGCAGGTCGATATTGTCGAACAGACGGCGCTCCAGCATCCCTTGCAAGCCACGACTGATCGCCAGCACGGCCAGCAAAGCCAGTAGGGCATAAAAAATGCTAATGAAATGAAGCTCGAATTCACCGAATTCGATACCCTCCATCCGGCCATCGAACCAGAGCCATATCTGGCTTGGTTCGACTCCCCAAGCCAGGATGATCAGCCCTGCGATGAACAGAAAGGCAAACAGGGTCATGACAGTCGAGACCCAGAATTGCAGATGACGTTCTGTTCGGGCCGGCACCCGGTTTCCCAGACGCAGGGCAATGCCGGGACGTAACCAGCGTCGCACCAGATGACTGGCCGTCGTCTCGAAAGTCGACGTCATGAAGGCAAGGACCGCCAGGCCCATTACCGATCCGACAAGTCCGATCAGTAACCAGTCCGCGACATCCCGGTAGCCAGCAATGAAAAGGGCAGGAAAGGCCAGCGTCATGGCAATTCCGGCAACTTCTGACGGACCGACAAGACGCTTCCAGCCAACCCGGCGCGAGAGTCTGCGTTCCCGGAGGGTCTTGCGAATGCGGCCTTCGCTCCGTGACTGCCTGACCGATCGCACCAGTAACAGCACCAGGGCAGCGACCGCAGCCAGTGCAATAACGGCCCGGGTCACCTCTGTCAGCTCATTAGCGACAGTTGTCGGGCTGCCGAGAAGTGCCAGGATCATCTGCAGATTCAACGCTGTAAACGTGACCCACATCGCCTGCCGGTCCGGCTCCGTACTCAGAGCAAGTGCGTCTGTCTCATCGGTTATCCATCGGTACAGCGTACCCGTTGTAAGGCCCATAAGCCCCGCCAGGGCGACCATGAGTGAAGCATCGACAACCGGGTCAAAGATGTCAGTGGTCTGGCGGACATACAAATGCCCCCCGGCCATGAGAGCCGACAGAAACAGCAGACTCCACACGCGCGGGGCCCTCCCGCTTGGTGACATGACTTTTGTCTGTCGCAGGATGCCCGCAAAAAGGCCGCTCAGTCCGGCAAGCATCGCGATGACACGCCACCACCAGTGCAGACCTTCCGGGTCAACCGGGTCAGACCGCAGCGATTGCTGTAGTGAACGCCAGTGCGCTGCAGAGAAGATGACGGGTTCCGGATCCATGAACTCGCCAATCCGGCGGTCAACGGTTTCCGCCTGGAGCCTGGCCGTCAGGACTTCGATTTCGGCGAGCACAAGCTCAGCCTGCTTCATATCTCCTTCCAACTGGGTAACCCTGTCATTCAAACGTGTTCGCTGTTCACGAACTTCGGCCGATTCAGTTGCCTTGTCTTCCGGCGGGGGACCAAGTGCATCAAGCTTCAGCATTTCGGCCGACAGGGTCGCCTTGCGCTCGCCTATCAGTGTGCGTGCCATGGCCTGAAGGTTTGTCATCCGTTCCCGCAGGCGCGTGACATCCCCGGCATTTCCCGACCAGTCAATCTGTCGTTCTATTGCTGTCAGTTCATGAAACAGGCTGCGGGTTGATACCTCTTCATCCGCCTGGGCAGGCTGATAAAAGGCCATCAGGAAAAGCAGGGATGCAGCAAGGGTTCGCAGCATCACCTGTGTGCAGACAGAGGGCAGGCAGCCAAACGAAATGGTCGACACGGAAATGTCCATTCACCACAGAAATGCGGTATTGTTACGCGCTATCTGGAGTTAACGTGCGAATGACAGGAAAGTTTCCGGATGCGGCTTCAGGCGGGTCGCAGGTCAGCCGTCAGTTGCAACGCCCAGCGTGGAACGGTCGAGACGTCCCATCGACAACAGAAGCTGATAAACTGCCGTCCTCATATCATAGGAGGCGGCAACCAGATTGATCTGTGCGTTGAAAATTTCCCGTGCAGAATCGAGAACAACCAGTCCCGTTTCCTTACCAGCCTGTTCGAGCTGCTGGCGGGCCTTGAACACTTCGGTGGCGATGTTCACCGCATTTTCGAGCAGCACCAGCCGCTCCCGTGATGTCTCCAGCGCCTGCCAGGCCAGCCGAACCGATTGTTCAACCTGCCGGTTAACGTTGATCTCGCTGTTCCGGCTGGCCGCATAGTCAAAAGCTGACTGGGCAACAGCCGCCCGGGTCGCGCCCCCGTTGTAAAGCGACCAGTTGGCCTGAACCAGGAACGAGTAATCACGCCGCGTTCCGATTGTCGCATTGCTGTGACGCTCGTAATTCGCATCCATCACGAGGTCAATCGTCGGATAATAACCGGCACGGGCGGTTGTCCGCTGGGTTGCCGCGATATCGGTCACAACAATAGCACCACCGACCGCCGGATTTTCCCGCAGGGCAACATTGACGGCTTCATCAACTGTTTGCGGCAACTGATCAACAGGCGGGCGCGGATCAGTCATCGCAGCTGGCTCCGGGAACCGCTGGAACACCTGATTGTATCGCGAGAATGAATCTTTCGCTGCACCCTCGAAGGCTACCCGGCGTTCCTTGGCAACCTGCAACCGGGATTTGGCCTGCAGCACTTCAACGGCAATGCCTGCACCCTGCTGAACCCGTTCGTCTTCCAGTTCCAGCTGCGTCTGAACATTGCCCTCGTTCTGCAGGGCCAGCTGAATAAGCCGCTGCTGTCGCAACACATCGAGATAACTGGTGATGCCTTCAAACGAGACCAGTTGCCGGGTCAGGTTCAGGTTGTGCTGACGGGCATCCTTGTTCAGGCGCGCAGATTCCGTTGTGCTGCTGGTCGAAAAACCGTTGAACACATTCTGGGTGATATTGAGATTTGCCGTTTCGCGCTGCCGCCCGAATGCAGAATCACCATCCTTCACCGCACGGCGGGCAGGGTTGTCGACATGTTCATAGCCTGAATCCCCCGACACGGACATAACAGGCAGGTATCCGGCACGGGCGACATTGATGCCTTCATCAGCAGAGGCGACCTGGTTTTTCCCCGCCTTGATCTGCGGATGATTCAGCAGCAGAAAACGGAGCGCATCTTCCAGCGTCTCGGCATGCGCCGGGGCGGCGACGAGCAGGGAGGCAGCAACAGCTACCCCGACCAGTCCTGTTTTCAGTTTATTGCTCACAGAGCCTGCAACCCGCACCCAGATATGTCCGTCGCCAGAATGGCTTCGCGTCAGGGTTAATTTACGGGTGCAATCAAAACCCGTCAAACTTCCCATGCACAGTATTCGTTTAATTTCCGGAAGATGGGAGAAATTGGTGCGTATTGGCATTTTTTCGACAGTTTTCCATCAGCGGCGGCAAGGGGGGATATTACCGACTCGGGTTGTTTGTGTCTGACCCGTTTTGTAGAATCAGTGTGATAATCAAAGACTTTCAGGGTTAATATTTGGAAAACAAAATTCAAAGGAAGTTCTCTCCAAAATGAAAGCCACTCAGTCTCCATATTCCTTTCTGCTGTATTTGGTGCCCGTCATTTGTTTTGCGCTTGCCGGATGTGCGTCATCAACCGATCCGGGGAACTGGCGCCATGCAACGAAGCCAAACAACGAATGGGGCCGGGATCTAAGTGCCTGTAAAAGCTTTGCCCGGCGTGAAATTAACCGGGACCTCGGGGTTCACCAGGGTTCAATTGCCGAAGAACGTCGCTCAACAGGCCTCATCGGCAACTTCGAACGCACCGATGCCCGACGCCGGGAAGCGGAGCTCCTTGATTCCTGTATGTCCCGGCTGGGTTACCGGCAGGCACAGAATTAGGTAACTTCAGTTATATTGATGACACCTGACAGCTTTATGCACTTTTCTGATTAAATCAGGAGGAGTAAATCTGTCACAACACTTAAAACGCCACGGAGGATCAAGATGGGTCAACCCGCAGCACGACCGGCAGAGGACATTGATGTCGAAGCCATCATTACCGGACTGATGACACGGGGCCGCAAGGCCATGGCCAGCCTGAAAGACGCCGATCAGGCGCGTGTTGATGAAGCCGTCACGGCTCTCGCCTGGTCGATCTACAAGCCGGAGAACGCCCGCGCACTGGCTGAAATGGCGGTTGAAGACACCGGCCTCGGTACAGTCGACAGCAAGATCATCAAGAATACGCGGAAGACCTTCGGTGCCCTGCGCGATCTGATGCGGGCCCGCACGGTCGGCATTATCGAGGAAGACAAGACCCGCGGTCTGGTGAAATACGGCAAGCCGGTCGGCGTGGTCGCCGCGATCTGCCCGTCAACCAACCCCGCCGCAACGCCAATCAACAAGGCAATGATGGCGGTAAAAGGTGCCAACGCAGTCATCATCGCCCCGTCACCGGCAGGACTGGCCACATCGACCAGAACCGTCGACCTTGCGCGTATGGAACTTGAAAAAGCC
The DNA here is from genome assembly GCA_040219025.1 of Rhodospirillales bacterium. Classification (GTDB taxonomy): domain Bacteria; phylum Pseudomonadota; class Alphaproteobacteria; order Rhodospirillales; family HT1-32; genus HT1-32. The sequence continues at coordinate 107,847 of JAVJTE010000030.1, forward strand.
GGTTTCGACCCGGATCTGATTCAGGTACTGCCGTCTCCGGTAAACAAGGCGCTGACCCACGAACTGATGCGCCAGTGTGATCTGATCGTTTGTACCGGCAGCCAGAACAATGTCCGGCAAGCCTATTCCAGCGGCACACCGGCCATCGGTGTCGGTGCCGGGAACGTGCCGGTAATCATCGATTCCGGCATCGACTATGATGATGCAGCCGGGAAAATCTGTGCATCAAAGACCTTCGACAATTCCACCTCCTGTTCGTCCGAGAACTCGCTGGTCATCATTGATGACGCGTTCGACGATGCGATTGCCGCGCTGCAGCGGGCAGGGGGCTACATGGCCAGTGATACAGAGCGTCAGAACATTCTGGATACACTCTGGGTCAACGGGAACCTCAACCGCCATGTCATTGCCAAGGATCCGGACATCCTTGCCGAAGCCTTCGGCATGCCCGAGGCCGCGAAGAGCTGCAAATTCTTCATGGCGATGGAAGAGGGGGTCGGTGACGACTATCCGCTGTCCGATGAGAAACTCTCACTGGTCCTGACCGTCTATCGCGTGAAGGATTTTGATGCAGCGGTTGCCAAGGTCGATGAGATTCTGGCCTACAAGGGTGCCGGCCATTCCTGTGGCATTCATACCACTGACCCGGCCAAACCGAAGCGCCTGGCAGAAGAACTCAATGTTGTGCGGGTTCTGGTCAATCAGGCCCATACATTCGGAAATGGCGGCAGCTTCAACAATGGCCTCAATTTCACCCTCAGCATGGGCTGCGGTACATGGGCCGGGAACTCGATCAGCGAGAACCTGAACTACCGCCATTTCATCAACATCACACACCTCGTCACGACAGTTGGCGAGGACAAGCCGAGCGAGGAAGAACTGTTCGGTGCCTATTGGGGGAGGTACGGTCAATGAATCTGGAAGAACATGCAGCAAAACCGCTGCTGGCCGAATTTGGTATCCGCATTCCGCAGAGCCGCCTGGCCAGTACGCCCGATGAAGCAGCAGCAATCGCCACCGAAATCGGCAAGGTTGTGGTCAAGGCACAGGCACCGACCGGCAAGCGCGGCAAGGCCGGCGGCGTGAAGCTGGCGGCAACGCCGGAGGAAGCCCGCGAGGCGGCAGAGGCCATCATTGGCATGGAAATCGGCGGCTTCAAGATCGAACAGGTTCTGGTCGAGGAACAGGTTCCCATCGCGCGGGAACTCTACGCCGCCATTCTGACCGACACCTCGGCCAAGGCACCGCTGCTGATGTTCTCCACCGAAGGCGGCATGGATATCGAGGAAGTCGCAGAGGCCACGCCGGAAAAGGTGGTTCGTCTGAACACCGACATCCGCAAAGGGCTCGATCTGGCCACTGCAAAGGCTGCGCTGGCGACCATGGACCTTGGCATCGCAGCCGATGATGTGGCGGCGACGCTGGTGAAACTTTACCGGCTTTACCACGATCGGGACGCGGAGATGGTCGAGATCAACCCGCTGGTGCTGACCACTGCAGGCGACGTCATTGCACTGGACTGCAAGTTCTCGCTGGAAGATTCCGGTGCCGCACGGCAGCCGGAAACAGCGGCTCTGGCCACCCCAGAAAAGAAGACCGGGCTGGAGAAGCGCAGTGAAGAGCATGGCCTGCGCTATATCGAACTGGATGGTGCGGTTGGCGTGCTTGCCAACGGGGCAGGGCTGACCATGACCACCATGGATGCCATCAGCCACTATGGCGGCAAGCCGGCGAACTTTCTGGAGATTGGTGGCGAGGCGTATACCAAGGCAAAAGTCGCGCTGGAAATCGTCCTCGCCAACCCGAATGTGAAAAGCCTGATGGTCAATTTCTGCGGGGCTTTCGCGCGCTGCGACGTTATGGCCGAAGGCGTGGTTGCCGCCTGGCTCGAACTGAAGCCGGAGCTTCCCGTCTTCTTCTCGATCCACGGCACAGGTGAGGATGAGGCAATTGCCATGGTCCGCGACCGGCTCGGGATTGAACCCTATGATCTGATGGATGACGCGGTCAAAGCCGCGATTGAGGCTGCGAAATGATTATCCGAAGCAAAGACAGAGTCCTGATTCAGGGGATTACCGGCAAACAGGGCACCTTCTGGACCGAACGCATGCAGGAATGCGGCACCAATGTCGTCGGCGGTGTAAACCCGAAGAAAGCCGGCACCACACATTGCGGCGTTCCGGTCTATGCGTCTGCCGTGGCCGCAGCCAAGGACGGCCCGATTGATGTCTCCGTCATGTTCATTCCGCCGCTGGCAGCCCGCGCTGCGGCCATTGATGCCATCGAGGCCGGGGTAAAAACGCTGGTCATCCTGACCGAGTTCATCCCGGTCCGTGACGTGATGGAAATCGTTGCAATTGCAAAAGATGCCGGCTGCCGGATTGTCGGACCGAACACAGCCGGTCTTGTCACACCCGGCGAGTGTTTCATCGGCATCATGCCGGGCTTCAACAAGAATATCTTTCAGCCCGGACGTATCGGTGTGGTCTCGCGCAGCGGCAGTCTGGGCACCCTGATCTGTCTCAATCTGGTGACCGCCGGGTACGGACAGTCTGCCTTCATCGGCATTGGCGGTGATCCGGTCTCCGGCACCACATTCCGTGATGCACTGGAAGCATTCGAGGCCGATGACCGTACCGACGCCATTGTTCTGGTTGGTGAAATCGGTGGCACGAAAGAGGAAGAGGCCGCCGAACTTGCCGCCTCGATGAGCAAGCCCATCACCTCCTTCATTGCCGGTGGTGCCTCACCGCCGGGCAAGAAGATGGGGCATGCCGGTGCCATCGTCATGGGTGACAAGGGCACCCACGCATCCAAGAAAAAGGCGCTGGAAGCCGCTGGCGTGCGTGTCATGGCTATGCCGTCGGAAGTCGGCCTGCACCTGAAGGAGATGCTGGCCTAGCTGGCTGTCCCGGAAATCGAAAAATCGTCATCGGGGAGGAGCTGTCAGCTTTCACAATGTGCTGACGGTTCTATAGTCGGCAGGTGGACATGTTCATCGGATACGACCCCCTCGCACTGGTACTGGCGGCCCTTGCTCTGGCCTTCGCGGGCTGGATCAAGGGTATCATCGGGCTGGCTCTGCCAATTATCGGTTTGTCGCTGCTGGCGATGATATTCCCGATTCACCTGGCACTCGCCGTTATGGTGCTGCCAATCGTCGTGAGTAATATCTGGCAGGCCTTGCGCACCCCCGACTGCCTGTCACAGGCGCGCCGGTTCTGGCCGGTTATTCTGGCCCTGACGGTTACCATGCTGGCGTCATCTACGCTGGTCACTGCACTGGATGATCATGCGCTGCGTGTCATTATTGGTGCTGTTCTGGTGGTTGTCGGTACCGCTAACCTGTTGAGCGACCGGTTTGTCCTGCCACAGCGTTATGAACGTTCCGCCGGAATAATTGCCGGGCTTCTCAGCGGGGTTTTTGGCGGTATTTCAACGATCTGGGGGCCGCCTCTGCTGACCTACCTGATTTCACTTCGCCTGACCAAGGATGTGTTTATCGGTGCTGTCGGCTTTATCTGGCTGGCCGGGACACTGCCTTTTCTGATCGCCTTTATCGCCAACGGCGTTCTCAACGGCGGCACATTCCCCATATCCGCACTTGCCTGTGTCCCGGCGCTCGCCGGGATGTGGTTTGGTGAAAAACTTCGCCGCCGGCTCGATGAACAATTGTACCGCCGCATCCTGCTGGTCGCGATCGTTCTGATGGGCCTGAACCTCATGCGGACCGGCCTGATGACCTGACATTTAGGTCAGTATTTCAGAAGATTTGCCGCGCCCTCTCGCATTTTCTTGATATAATCCGGCAACCGGAACGATCGCACCATCCCTGCGGGATGCGGCTTTGCCACTCCCAAAGAGACGAGGAACCAGATGAGCGTCAGATATCTCCGCACCTTCATTGCCATTGCGGAAAGTGGCACCTTCGCAAGTGCCGCCCATGTGGTCGGCATTACCCAGTCTGCTGTCAGCATGCAGATGCGCGCCCTTGAAGATGAGCTGCGCTGCGAATTGTTCGACCGTACCAAGCGACCGCCGACGCTGAATGCCTATGGCAAGGCCCTGCTGCCGAAAGCCCGGGAGATCGTTTTCCTCTATGACCAGATGACGGAAGCCGCCTCCAGCCGGGATGCCCTGGCCGGCATGCTTGAGTTGGGCGCGGTGCCAACGACGCTGACCGGCCTGTTGCCGCGGACACTGGCGGGCTTGCGTACCCGCCATCCCCGACTCAAGGTCCGGATTGCCCAGAACATGGCGACAGAACTGATCCATATGGTCGACCGCGGCGAGATCGATGCCGCAATTGTCAGTGAGGCCGCGCAGACGCCGCCCGGGCTCCGCGTCCGCCCGTTTGCCAGCGAACAGCTGATGGTCGTGGCCCCGCTGGATGCGCCCTATAACACCGACGTCGAACTGCTGGAGAAGCTGCCCTACATACGTTTCAGCCGGCACGCGACAGTCGGGCGGATGATCCAGCGGGAGCTGCGGAACCGAAATATCAAGGTATCGGAGAGCATGGAACTCGCCTCCATGGAGGCGATCACCCAGATGGTCTATCACGGCCTTGGCGTCAGCGTGCTGCCGGAGCGGTCTGTCGAGGAACCACGCCCGCTGCCTATCAAGAAAGTGCCCTTCGGCTCGCCACCACCAGAGCGCGTTCTGGCGCTGGTGGAGCGCGAAGAATCGCCCAAGACGCCCCTGATAGATGCAGTATTTGTGGAGATAGAAAAACTGGTCGGCGGAAGCCGGAGCCTCGAACAGCCTTAACATCAGTTAATTTGAAGCAACAGCTTCAAGACTATTCGGTTTCAAATACCACCACCGGCACCTTATGTTAGGGTATAGCAAATGAGCCCGATACAAGGTCGGGTCGAGGGGCAAGGAACCAGTGATGGGCGAGAACACCGCAAAAACCATGAAGGTGAAGGTCTGGCGCGGCAAGGACAGCGGCGACTGGCAGCATTATGAGGTACCGCATCGGGCCAGCCAGACGATTCTGGACGTTGTGACCTACATTCAGCGTCACCTTGATGACACCCTGTCCTATCGCTTTGCCTGCCGTGTCGGCATGTGCGGCTCCTGCGCCATGACCGTCAACGGCAAACCGCGCTGGACCTGTCGCACCCATGTCTCCCGCGTGGTTGAAGACGGCGAGGTCAGTATCGCACCGCTCCGCAACATGCCGGTCATCAAGGATCTGGCCTGTGACATGACGGAGTTCTTCGCAAAATGGCAGCGCGCGGAAGGCAAATTCAACGGCACCCGCACCCGCCATGAAAAAATGAACCCGGTCGATCCGACCAGTACCGCGCGCCAGGCCGCCTCGGCCGGCATTGAATGCATCAATTGTGCTGTCTGCTATTCCGCCTGTGATGTCGTCTCCTGGAATTCCGAATATCTCGGCCCGGCGGCCCTCAACCGGGCATGGACGCTGCTGAATGACGAACGTGACGACAGTCAGACTGAGCGCCTGAAAGCCGTCGCGACGGATGCCGGCTGTCATTCCTGTCACAGTCAGGGCAGTTGTGCGGTGCATTGCCCGGTCGGCCTGAACCCGTCTCTGTCAATTGCCGGTCTGAAACGGGAATCGGCCAAGGCGCTGCTGCAGGGGAAACTGAAATGACCTCTGCCTGGCTCTATATCCTGCAACGCGCCTCGGCCATGATCATGGCCCCGCTGGTGATCGCGCATCTGCTGCTGATCATCTATGCCATGCGGGGTGGCATCACAGCCGGAGAAATCCTTTCACGTACCCAGGGAAGCGTCGGCTGGGCGGTCTTCTACAGTCTGTTTGTCGTCTCCGCCGCCATTCACGCCCCGATTGGCGTGCGTAACGTGCTGGCGGAAATGGCGGGTCTCAAGGGCCGGACAGTTGATCTTGCAATCGCCGGATTTGGTCTCCTGTTGCTGATCATCGGCCTGCGTGCCGTCTACGGGGTGGTGGCGACATGATTTCCGGCCGACACAAACATCGCTACTGGTGGGCGTTTGCCGGGCACCGCATTTCCGGCGTCGCGCTGGCGGTCTTCCTGCCGTTCCATTTTCTGCTGCTGGGTACGGCCATTGATGGCGATGTCACGATGGACAGCTATCTCGCGCTGGCCGACAACATGCTGGCAAAAATCGCCGAGATGGGACTGGTGTTCTTCCTCACCATACATCTTGTTTTTGGCCTTCGCGTCCTGCTGATCGAGCTGGTTTCCTGGCGCCCCTGGCAAAAAGACCTGATCGCCTTCGGCGTCGCCATGGCGACCCTGATGGCGGCCGGTTTCATCCTGATAGCGAGTTGATCCCATGACCGAGATGATTGAACAATTCGACACAGATATCCTGATCATCGGCTCCGGCGGGGCAGGGCTGTTTGCTGCCCTGCATGCGCAGAAAGCCGCGCCTGATCTTGAAGTCACCCTGGCGGTCAAGGGGCTGATCGGCAAATGCGGCTGTACCCGGATGGTACAGGGTGGTTACAACGTGGCGCTGAACGCGGCGGATTCCATCGAACGTCATTTCATGGACACCATTGTTGGCGGCAAATGGCTGCCCGATCAGGATCTGGCCTGGCGGCTGGTGACGACAGCTATTGAACGTATTCACGAACTTGAAAACGAACTCGGCTGTTTCTTTGACCGCAATCCGGACGGCTCACTGCATCAGAAAGCCTTCGCCGGTCAAAGCTTTGACCGCACGGTCCACAAGGGCGACCTGACGGGGATCGAGATCATCAACCGGCTGATGGAACAGGTGATGCGCAATCCGTTGCGCCGGCTGGAGGAATGCCGGGCCATTGCACTGATCAAGACACCCGCCGGCGACGCACTTTCCGGCGTTGTCATGATCGACATGCGCACCGGAAAGTTCTTCTTCGTCCGGGCCAAGGCAGTACTTCTGGCCAGTGGTGGCGGGCCGACCATGTATCTCTATCACACGCCTTCCGGTGACAAGACCTGCGACGGTATGGCCATGGCCCTGGATGTCGGGCTGGAACTTCGGGACATGGAAATGGTCCAGTTTCATCCGACCGGCCTGCTGGCCGGAACCGACACCCGCATGACCGGGACGGTGCTGGAAGAGGGGCTGCGCGGTGCCGGCGGATATCTGCTGAACGGCGATGGTGAGCGCTTCATGCTGGATTACGACCCGGCTGGCGAGCGCGCGACCCGTGATGTGGTCTCCCGCGGCATCTATGCCGAGATGCGTAATGGCAAGACCACACCGAACGGCGGTGTCTATATTGAAATGAAACATCTCGGCCCGGAAAACGTGGCCAAGCGTTTCAAGGGCATGGTCGAACGCTGTGCCGACAGCGGCTTTGATCTGGCCGGTGACCGCGTTGAAGTCGTACCAACAGCCCATTACATGATGGGAGGTATGGTTTTCCACGGTGACTGCGAAACCAAGATTGATGGCCTGTTCATCGCGGGCGAGGATGCCGGCGGTGTCCACGGTGCCAACCGTCTGGGCGGCAACGGGGTCGCAAACTCCACGGTCTTCGGCGGTATCGCCGGTGACGCAATGGCGGCTTACGTCAAATCAGGCAAAGGTGGTCTGCGCGAACCGGACCGCTCTGCGATTGATGCTGCCGTCGCAAAGGCGACCGCGCCATTTGCAAAGAAGAAAGGCAATATCAATGGCTTGCGGGAACGTCTTTACAATGTGATGTGGGATGATGTCGGCATTATCCGGGACCATGAAGGGCTGACCCGCGCCACCAGTCAGCTTGATGACATCGCCGCAGAGCTTGCCGAGTCCGGTGTCGACGATACAGACCGTGCCTTCAATCTGACCTGGCATGACCGCCTGAACATGGACAGCCTGGTCGAAATCAGCCGCGCCATCGCCTTTGCCTCGCTGGCACGTGAAGACAGCCGTGGTGCGCATTACCGGGCGGATTTCCCGGAAGCCGGCGATCTGAACACGACGGCCTATACCGTCGTGACCAAGGAACAGGGGGCCTTCAAGGCAACAACCCGACCGGTTGAATTCACTATCGTCCGGCCGGGTGAAAGCCTGATCGGCGACGATATCGGTGCGCCGCCGGCGACTGCCAGCAGCACAGCGCCTTAAACCCAGGGACGGAAACGGACATGATTGATCAGAAGCTTATCCAGTCCACCGGCGAGAAGCTGATGGAAAAAGCCGGGATCGAAATTCCGGATGACTACCTCACCGGCGTCAAGGCCATGGCCAATGCTGAAGACGGCGAACTCTCGGCGTTCGTCCTGCGGGCAATGCTGGAGAATTACGAGGCTGCCAAACAGGACCGACGGGCGATGTGCGCGGATACAGGCGTGCCGCGCTGGTATGTGAAGATCGGCAATGACGCAAAACTGGCCGGTGGTCCGATCGCGATGGAAGCCGCCATTCGCCGGGCGACAGCGACAGCGACCTTCGACATTCCGTTGCGGCCAAACCGGGTGCATCCGCTCTGGCGTACCGATCACAACAACAATGTCGGTCTCAATGCACCGGAAATCGAATACAGCTTCGAGCCGGATGCCGACTGGATCGACCTGACCAGTGTTCACAAGGGCGGGCTGTTCGGAACCGACTACCGGATGCTGTTTCCGGGCGACGGGATTGACGGCATCAAGCGTTTCTACCTCGACACGCTGGTGTCATTCGGCAAGCGCGGGCTGGCCTGCCAGCCGGCGATCATCGGCATTGGCCTTGGTGGCTCCAAGGATACGACCATGGTGCTGGGCAAGCAGGCGGCCTGCCTGCGTACCGTCGGCAACCGCAACCCGGACCCGAAGGTTGCGGCTCTGGAACTCGAACTTCAGGAAATCGGCAACAATATCGGCATGGGCGCCATGGGCTTCGTCGGGAAATCGATGGTCGTCGATTGTCATATCGAATGCGGCTTCACTCATACCGGCGGCATGCCGATGAGTGTCCATGCCTTCTGCCTGTCATCACGGCGGGCTACAGCACGAATTTACAATGATGGCCGGGTCGAATATCGCACCGATCCGGAATGGTTCACCCCCTACATGAGACGGGAGACGGTCGAATGGTCACCAAAAGCGGACGGCTTAAAGAAGTCCGGATAAACACACCGGTCTCTGCGGAAGATATCGCAAAACTGGAGCTGGGCGATGTCGTCTATCTGGACGGTATCATCTACACGGCACGCGAGGGTGTCTATGAGCGGATCCTGGGTGCGGGCGACAAGCCGCCGGTCGATATCGCGGCACTGACCAATGTGAACTTCCACTGCTCGCCCGCCGCCCGCGTGAACGAGGACGGCAGCTTCACCATTGGTGCGGTCACAGCAACCGCCAGCTTCCGTTTCTCGAAATGGCTGCCGCAATGGTTCGAGACATCGGGCTGCAAGGTCATCATCGGCAAAGGCGGCATGAGCAGCGAGGATTACAAGAATATCTTCGTGCCGAACGGGGCAACCTATCTGACCACGGTCGGCTATGGTACGGGTGCCCTGCTGGGTCGCGGGATTCGCAAAATCCGTGATGCCGTCTGGCTCGATGATCTCGGCATCGCCCAGGCCATGTGGATTCTGGAAGTCGAAAAATTCGGCCCCTTCATCGTCGATTGCGACCGCGAGGGTAACAGCCTGTTCGAGGAACAGAATGCCGCTGTCGCCGGACAGATAGAGGGATTGTATGAAGGCCTGAAACGACCGGCGCTGCATCGTTACGGCGAAACCGACGATCGCAAGGAAGAGCTGATCTGACCGGTCGGGCTTCGTACCAGAACACTGACTCCATCCGGTTACTGTCGCGTATATTCCGAGCATCGGCCTGTGCAGGCGAATCGATTTGGGGCATGCCGACGCTGATGCCTTTACTCGGCCCGGTTTCTTCGCCTTAATATGCTGATATAAAACAGGGAAACCCCAAACATGTTGAAAATTCTTGGTCGCGCAAATTCATCGAATGTGCGCAAGGTTCTATGGGCTGCAGAGGAAGTCGGGCAGGCGTTTGAACGCAGTGACGTCGGCGGTCCGTTTGGCGGCAACGATACCCCGGATTACCTCCGCATGAACCCTACCGGGCTAGTGCCGACGCTGATTGATGGCGACGTCATTGTCTGGGAATCAAATGCAATCATCCGGTATCTCGGGGCCAAATACGGCGCCGGGTCACTCTGGCCGACCGATCTTGTTGTGCGCGCCGATGCGGACAAATGGATGGACTGGCAGATTTTCTCGCTTGCCGGCCCGATGACACATCTGCTGCACAGCCATATGGGAACACCGGGGCGTGCCGGCACACCGGAAAGCATTGCCGCTGCCGAGTCGGAAATGGTGAAACACTGGACGGTACTTGAGCAGGGGCTGCAGGGCCGCGACTTCGTTGCCGGCAAAAGCTTCAGCATGGGCGATATTCCGCCGGGATTCTTTATCAATCGCTGGCGGAAGCTGGCGAAGAACCAGCCGGATTTCCCGAACATATCAGCCTGGCATGAACGTCTGAAGCAGCGCGAAGGCTACCGGAAACATATCGTCGATGCCGGCGTCTGACGGCCTAACGACCGCGCTCTCCGGGCATAAGCCCGGACCACCGGCTATTCCGGGGCTGTCCCGACAAGGCAGCCCCGGAATTCCCGCCATCTCCCCGGCGATGACGGATAGCACGGAATATGACGCTGGCGGCAGAACCTGGCCCGGTTAATCCGGCAGAGTAGATGCGACACAGATGACAATCTCCATATATCAGGAACATTCACTCACACTGTAAACCGTCCTTTAATCATCGGAGCAGGGGCGTTATACATTTGCGCACTGCACCAAAGCGTGATGAACGCTGTTGCTGCGGCCCGGGAAGGGGCCGCCCTGAACAGGAAGAGGCTCATGGACGACCTTTTGATGGAATATTTACCGATCCTGATTTTCCTCGGGATTGCCATCGGTCTTGCGGCGATCATTCTGATTGCCTCCTACGTCGTTGCACCGCAGCGGCCTGACGCTGAAAAGCTCTCCGCCTACGAGTGCGGATTTGATGCCTTTGACGATGCCCGCAACAAGTTCGATGTCCGGTTCTATCTTGTTGCCATCCTGTTCATCATTTTTGATCTGGAAGTTGCCTTCCTGTTTCCCTGGGCGGTCTCGCTGGGCGATATCGGACTTTTCGGTTTCTGGTCGATGGTTGTCTTCCTCGGCATTCTGACCGTTGGCTTTATCTATGAATGGAAAAAAGGTGCTCTGGAATGGGAGTGATCGAAAACCCCGCCCGTTCGGCTGCGCAGCCGCTCGCACCCGGTGCTGAGCAGGACGCGCTTCTCAACACCATCGGTGACGAAATCCAGAACAAGGGCTTTGTTCTGGCCAACGTCGACAAGCTGGTAAACTGGGCCCGTTCCGGCTCACTCTGGCCAATGACCTTCGGTCTGGCCTGCTGTGCCGTCGAGATGATGCATACAGCCTGTTCGCGCTATGACATGGACCGCTTCGGCGTGGTTTTCCGCCCGTCGCCACGGCAGTCGGATGTGATGATCGTTGCCGGCACCCTGACCAACAAGATGGCTCCCGCCCTCCGCAAGGTCTATGACCAGATGGCAGAACCGCGCTGGGTGATCTCAATGGGCAGCTGTGCCAATGGTGGCGGTTATTATCATTACAGCTATTCCGTGGTTCGCGGCTGCGACCGGATCGTTCCGGTCGACATCTATGTGCCGGGCTGCCCGCCGACAGCCGAGGCGCTGCTGTACGGCATCATGCAGTTGCAGCGGAAAATCAAACGCACTGGCACAATCGCCCGATAATGCGGGCTAATAGGATCGAGTAATGGCAGACGAAACCCTGACCGACCTCGGCGAGTTTATCTCGGGCGCACAGGCCAACGACATCACCGGCTTTCACGTTAAGAACGGTGAGCTTGTGCTGACGGTTCTTCCCGCCGGCATCAATCGTGTCCTGCGCTTTATCCGGGATGATACGAACTGCAAGTTCACAATTCTTGTCGACCTTTGCGGTGCCGACTATCCGGATCGCGAAAAGCGCTTCGAGGTGGTCTATAACCTGCTCAGCATCACCCAGAACCTGCGGGTACGAATCAAGGTCTCCACCGATGAGGACACGCCGGTCCCATCGGTCACGGAAGTCTTCCCGGCCGCGGGCTGGTTCGAGCGCGAGACGTGGGATCTCTACGGCATTTATTTCTCCGGCAATCCGGATCTTCGCCGGATCATGACCGATTACGGTTTTGAAGGTCATCCGCTGCGCAAGGATTTCCCGCTCACCGGATATGTTGAGCTGCGTTACGACGACGAACAGAAGCGCGTGGTCTACGAGCCGGTCAAACTGACCCAGGATTTCCGCAGCTTTGATTTCATGAGTCCCTGGGAAGGGGCCAAGCATATTCTGCCGGGCGACGAGAAAGCCGAAACGAAGCAAGCGGGTGACGACTGATGCCTGAACAGCAGATTGAAAACTTCCAGATCAACTTCGGACCGCAGCACCCTGCGGCCCACGGCGTGTTGCGTCTGGTGCTGGAAATGGACGGCGAGGTGGTCGACCGCGCAGATCCGCATATCGGCCTGCTGCATCGCGGCACCGAAAAGCTGATCGAACACAAGACCTACCTGCAGGCCGTGCCTTATTTTGACCGGCTGGACTATGTCGCACCGATGAATCAGGAACATGCCTTCGCGCTGGCTGTCGAGAAGCTGCTCGGCATCACGCCGCCGCCGCGCGGGCAGGCGATCCGGGTGCTGTATTCCGAAATTGGCCGGATCCTGAACCACCTGCTGAACATCACGACCTTCGCACTGGATGTCGGGGCCATGACCCCGCTGCTCTATGCCTTTGAAGACCGTGAACTGCTGATGGAGTTCTATGAACGCGCTTCCGGTGCCCGGTTGCATGCCGCCTATTTCCGCCCGGGTGGCGTTGCCTTCGACCTGCCGCCCGGTCTGATCGACGATATCCTGAAATTCTGCGATCATTTCCCGGAAACCATGGACACCATGGAAGGCCTGCTGACGGAAAACCGCATTTACAAACAGCGGACGGTCAATATCGGCGTCGTCAGCGCTGAAGATGCGCAGGCATGGGGGTTCACCGGTGTCATGCTGCGGGGCTCCGGCGTGCCCTGGGATCTGCGCAAGTCGCAGCCCTATGACGGCTACGAAACCTATGACTTCGACATTCCGGTCGGCGTCCATGGCGATTGCTATGACCGTTATGTCTGCCGCATGGAAGAAATGAAACAGAGCGTTTCGATCATCCGTCAGGCCTGTGAGCGCATCCGGCAACATGCCGGCGAGCCGGTGAAGGTCGAGAACAACAAGATCTCGCCACCGTCACGTGCCAAGATGAAACAGTCGATGGAAGCGCTGATTCATCACTTCAAGCTGTATACCGAAGGCTATCACGTCCCGGCGGGTGAAACCTACACAGCGGTTGAAGCACCGAAAGGCGAGTTCGGGGTCTATCTGGTATCGGATGGCAGCAACAAACCCTACCGGTGCAAGATCCGGGCACCCGGGTTTCCGCATTTGCAGGGCCTCGATTTTCTGTCGAAGGGCCATATGCTGGCCGATGTCGTCGCCATCATCGGCTCACTAGATATCGTGTTCGGGGAGATTGACCGGTGAGCGACGCATTTGAATTTACAGCCGATAATCTGGCCCAGGCGAAAAAGATCATCGCCCGCTATCCGGACGGCTTTCAGGCCAGTGCAGTAATGCCGCTGCTGTTCATGGCACAGCGCCAGACTGCCAATCACCTGACCGTCCCGGCGATCGAATATGTTGCCGAAATGCTGGAAATGCCGGTGATCAGGGTGATGGAGGTCGCAACCTTCTATACGATGTACAACCTCGACCCGGTCGGTACCCATATGATCGAGGTCTGCACGACCACGCCCTGCTGGCTGCGCGGCTCGTCAAAAATCGTCGATGCCTGCAAGCAGGAGCTCGGTATCGGCATCGGGCAGACAACCGGTGACGGCAAGTTCACCCTGAAGGAAGCCGAATGTCTGGGGGCCTGCGTCAATGCCCCGATGTGCCAGATTGGCGATCATTATTATGAAGACCTCAGCGAAGAGACGATGGTTGAAATCATCAAGGCCCTGCGCGATGGCAAGGAACCAAAGGCCGGCACGCAGATTGACCGGCAGACCTCGGCGCCCGCAGGCGGCCTGACAACGCTGACAGGCGACCCTATCAAGCCGGAACTGCGCAGCGACGGCGCGTTCGATGGAGATGACTGATGCTCGCTGACAAGGACAGAATTTTCCAGAACCTGTACGGTATCCATGACTGGCGCCTGAAAGGTGCCATGGCACGCGGTGACTGGGACAATACCAAGGCCATCCTCGCCAAGGGCCGGGACTGGATCATTGACGAAATGAAAGCCTCCGGTCTGCGGGGCCGTGGCGGTGCGGGATTCCCGACCGGCGTCAAATGGTCGTTCATGCCGAAGCAGGTGGGTGCCCGTCCGCATTACCTCGTGGTCAATGCTGATGAGGGAGAGCCCGGCACCTGCAAGGACCGGGACATGATGCGTCATGAGCCGCACAAGCTGATCGAAGGCTGTCTGATCGCCTGTTTTGCGATGCAGGCGCATGCTGCATATATCTACATCCGGGGCGAGTTCGTGGAAGAGGCGGACCATCTTGAACATGCCATCGAGGAAGCCCGGGCTGCCGGTCTGGTCGGCAAGAATGCCTGCGGGTCCGGCTGGGATTTTGAATGCTACGTCCATCGCGGGTCCGGTGCCTATATCTGTGGCGAGGAAACCGCGCTGATCGAAAGCCTGGAAGGCAAGAAGGGCCAGCCGCGTCTGAAGCCGCCATTCCCGGCCGGTGCCGGTCTGTATGGCTGCCCGACCACGGTGAACAATGTGGAAAGCATCGCGGTCGCCCCGACAATTCTTCGTCGTGGTCCGGCATGGTTTGCGGGCATCGGTCGCGCAAATAACACCGGCACCAAGGTTTTCTGTATTTCAGGCGCCGTGAACAATCCCTGCAATGTTGAAGAAGCGATGAGCATTCCGCTGAAGGAACTGATCGAGAAGCATGCCGGTGGTGTCACAGGTGGCTGGGACAATCTGCTGGCCGTGATTCCCGGCGGATCATCAACCCCGATGATCCCGAAATCGGTCTGTGACGATGTCCTGATGGATTTCGATGCCCTGCGCGAGGCCCAGACCGGCCTTGGTACTGCGGCTGTCATCGTCATGGACAAGTCGGTTGACCTGATCAAGGCCATCGCGCGTCTGGCGGAATTCTACAAGCATGAGAGCTGTGGCCAGTGCACACCCTGCCGTGAAGGTACGGGCTGGATGTGGCGGGTGATGGAACGGATGGTCACGGGTGAAGCCGAGCCGGAAGAAATCGATCATCTGCTGGAAGTCACCTATCAGGTTGAAGGCCATACGATCTGCGCCCTCGGTGACGCCGCAGCCTGGCCAATTCAGGGGCTGATCCGCCATTTCCGGCCGCTGATCGAACAGCGGATCGCCAGTTATCATGGCACTGCGGTGGCGGCGGAGTAGGGCATGGAACCTGTCAGTTTCGTCATTGTCGCCGCCCTGCAGATCATTCCCTGCTGGAAGGCGCTTGAGAAAGTCGGCATGACGCCGGCGCTGTCGCTGATTGCGCTGATCCCGGGGCTCGGCCTGCTGATCGTGCTGTTCATTCTGGCCTATGGTCGCTGGCCGGCCATCAATGACGGGCGGCGCTGACATGTTTGAAGCCATGTTTGCCATCATCGCCGGTTTCGGCTTGCTGATCAGCGGGTTCTTTCTTGCAATTTACTTCCTGCTGCCGGTCTGGCCCTGCTGGGTGATCGCGAAACGGGCAGGCTATTCACCGGTCTGGGCGTTTCTGATCGTCATCCCGGTTGTAAATATCATCGTCATGTGGTTGTTCGCCTTCTCCCGATGGCCGAACGAGGGGAATGGCTTCGGGGCCATCGACGTCACAGCCTTTGGCACGAATTCGCAGTTGGAAAATCGCCCTGGAAGCGATAGGGGATAGAGATGCCCAAGCTGACCGTAAACGGAATCGAAGTAGAAGTTGCACAGGGAGAGACCGTGCTGCAGGCCTGCGAGGCTGCCGGCGCTGAAATCCCGCGTTTCTGCTACCATGAAAAGCTCTCGATTGCCGGGAATTGCCGGATGTGTCTGGTCGAGATGGAAAAGGCCCCGAAACCGGTGGCGTCCTGTGCGATGCCGGCGGGTGAGGGCATGGTCATCCACACCAACAGCCCGAAGGTCGAAAAAGCCCGCAAGGGCGTGATGGAATTTCTGCTGATCAACCATCCGCTTGACTGCCCGATCTGCGATCAGGGCGGTGAGTGCGATCTGCAGGATCAGGCCATGGGCTATGGCATGGATCACAGCCGCTTCAAGGAAAACAAGCGGGCGGTGAAGGACAAATATATGGGTCCGATCATCAAGACGATCATGACCCGTTGTATCCACTGCACGCGCTGCGTCCGGTTCGCCGAGGAAATTGCCGGTGTGCCGAGTTTGGGTGCCCTTGGTCGCGGCGAGAATATGGAAATCACCACCTATCTCGAAAGCGCGATGAACTCCGAAATGTCGGGGAATGTCATTGATCTTTGCCCGGTTGGCGCGCTGACATCGAAGCCCTACGCCTTCAATGCGCGCCCCTGGGAGCTGCGCAAGACCGAATCGATTGATGTGATGGACGCCGTCGGCTCCAATATCCGGGTTGATACCCGCGGGAATGAAGTGCTCCGCGTCCTTCCCCGGATCAATGAAGAGATCAACGAGGAATGGATCGCCGACAAGACCCGCTATGCCTGTGACGGCTTGCAACGGCAGCGGTTGGACCGGCCTTATCTGCGCAAGGGTGGCAAATTGCAGCCGGTCAGCTGGCAGGAGGCATTTGATGCCGTTACCTCGAAGCTGAAAGGCACGAAGCCCGCGAAAATTGCTGCCATTGCCGGTGATCAGGCCGATGCCGAGGCAATGACCGCCCTGAAAGACCTGATGGCCTCGCTCGGTGTGGCCTCTGTGGATTGCCGCCAGGATGGCGCGACCGCAGATGTATCAACCCGCGCCGCCTATATCATGAATACGACGATCCTCGGTATCGAGGATGCGGACGCCTGCCTGCTGATAGGCACCAACCCGCGCTGGGAAGCCCCGCTGGTCAATGCCCGTCTGCGCAAGCGTCATGCGGCCGGAGGTTTCCGGATTGCCCGTGTAGGCACACCGCACGACCTGACCTACCCGGTCGAGGAACTGGGCGCCGGTGCGGATACCCTGAAAGACATTCTCGACGGCAAGCATTCCTTCGCCGATGTGCTGAACAAGGCTGAACGCCCGATGCTGATCCTCGGGGCCGGTATTCTTGCGCGGCCTGACGGCAACGCCATTCTGGCAACGGCCCGGGCTATCGCGGAAAAGACCGGCATGATTGTCGCCGCCGGTGATGAAGACGACGGATGGAACGGCTTCAACGTCATGCAGCTGGCGGCTTCACGCGTTGGCGGGCTGGATCTCGGGCTGGTTCCGGGTGAGGGCGGCCTCGCCACGAATGCCATCCTTGAGGGTGCGGCGAGTGGTGATATCGAAGTGGTCTATCTGCTGGCGGCTGACGAACTCGACATGTCGAAGCTCGACAAGGCGTTTGTCGTCTATCAGGGGCATCACGGCGATGCCGGTGCCCAGGCTGCTGATGTCATTCTGCCTGGCGCTGCCTATACCGAGAAAGATGGTACCTGGGTCAACGTTGAAGGCCGGGTTCAGACCGGCCGCCGCGCGGTCTCGCCACCGGGTGAGGCACGGGAAGACTGGAAGATTTTCAGGGCCTTGTCGGATGTTCTTGGCAAGCGACTTCCCTATGACAACATTGATGCCGTTCGTGCACGAATGGCAGAAATCAATCCGGTATTCGCCGTCGCCGACGTTATTCAGCCCGCCGACTGGGCTGACTTCGGTCAGGACGGCGAAATCGGTAGCGACGCCTTTGCCTCGCCGGTTGCGAACTACTACATGACCGACCCGGTCAGCCGCTGTTCAAAGACAATGGCAGAATGCACATCACTGTTTGTGAACAGGTCTGCCACAGCAACAGGGACGGAAGGCTGATGGAGCCGTTTCTCACAACCTATGTCTGGCCGACCCTTTTCATCGTCGCGCAGATTCTGGCAATCATCCTGCCGCTGCTGGGGGCTGTGGCCTACCTGACACTTGCCGAGCGCAAGGTGATCGCGGGCATGCAGCTTCGCAAGGGACCGAACGTGGTCGGGCCGTTCGGCCTGCTGCAACCGCTGGCTGACGGCCTGAAGCTGCTGATGAAGGAAACTATTATTCCTGCCAGTTCGAACCCGGCCGTCTTTATTCTGGCACCGATGCTGACCTTTGTGCTTTCGCTGATCGCCTGGGCGGTTATTCCGTTCGGGGAGGGGCTGGTCGTCTCTGATATCAATGTCGGTATCCTGTATCTGTTCGCAATCTCCTCGCTTGGTGTCTATGGCATTGTCATGGCCGGCTGGGCATCGAACTCGATGTACGCTTTCCTTGGTGCGCTGCGCTCTGCCGCACAGATGGTCTCCTATGAAGTTTCCATCGGTTTTGTCATCATCACGGTGCTGCTTTGTGTCGGCTCGCTGAACCTGTCAGACGTCATCATGGCGCAGACCGACAACTGGCTGAAAATTGGCGTCAACGGCTTCTGGGACTGGTATTTCATTCCGCTGTTCCCGATGTTCATCGTCTTCTTCATCTCGGTGCTGGCCGAAACCAACCGCGCACCGTTCGACCTGCCGGAAGCAGAGGCCGAGCTGGTGTCGGGCTATAACGTTGAATATTCGGCGATGGCCTTCGCGCTCTTCTTCCTTGGCGAATATGCCAACATGATCCTGATGAGTGCGATGACGGTCGTGCTGTTTCTGGGTGGCTGGCTGCCGCCGGTCGATATTGCGCCGTTTACCTGGATTCCCGGGCCGGTCTGGTTTGTCGCCAAGATTGCACTGGTCCTGTTCTGCTTCCTTTGGGTGCGCGCCACATTCCCGCGCTATCGTTATGACCAGCTGATGCGCCTTGGCTGGAAAGTCTTTCTGCCGCTTTCGCTGTTCTGGGTTATTCTTGTTGCCGGTTTCCTGGTGGCATTTGACCTGGTTCCCGGCGGACCGGCCTGATCAACGCGAACGAGGACAAACCTGATATGGCCTTTCTTGATCGCACAGCCCGCTCGTTTCTGCTGACGGAGATTGTCTCCGGCATGGCGATTACGCTGCGCTATATGTTCAAGCCCGCCGTGACCCTCAACTATCCCTACGAGAAGGGACCACTGAGTGCGCGATTCCGCGGGGAACATGCCCTGCGACGCTATCCGAACGGCGAGGAACGCTGCATCGCCTGCAAGTTATGCGAGGCCATCTGCCCGGCACAGGCGATCACGATTGAATCTGAGCCGCGCGATGACGGCTCACGTCGCACAACGCGCTACGACATCGACATGACGAAATGCATTTACTGCGGTTTCTGTCAGGAAGCCTGCCCGGTTGATGCCATCGTCGAAGGCCCGAATTTCGAATTCGCGACCGAAAGTCGTGAAGAGCTGATGTACAACAAGGACAAACTCCTTTCTAACGGTGACCGCTGGGAGGCAGAGCTGTCGGCTCGGCTTGCTGCGGATGCGCCTTATCGCTAATCAACCGCCGCCTTATGGCGGTGACTGGGGACGAGTTGTGACGAACCGAGTTTCAGGGGGACCTGCATAACCATGCTGATCAAGGCGCTCGCATTCTACATGTTCGCCGGGGTCACCGTGGCATCCGGCGTGATGGTTATATCCGCCAGAAACCCGGTGCATTCCGTGCTGTTCCTTATTCTGGCTTTCTTCAATTCAGCCGGCCTGTTTGTGCTGCTCGGGGCCGAATTTCTGGCGATGATCCTGGTGGTCGTCTATGTCGGTGCCGTTGCCGTGCTGTTCCTGTTCGTGGTGATGATGCTGGATATCAACTTTGTCGAACTGCGGCAGGGTTTTCTGCAGTATCTGCCGGTTGGTGCCCTGATCGCCATTGTGCTGCTGGCTGAACTGATCTTCGTGATTGGCGGTTATGTGGCCGCCGATGGCACGGCCGCGGCGCTGGCACCTGTGGCGACGGAACTGACCAATACCGCCGCAATCGGCGGCCAGATATACACGAAATATGTCTACCTGTTCCAGGCTGCCGGCATGGTTCTGCTGGTTGCCATGATCGGCGCCATCGTACTGACGCTGCGCCGGCGGCCGGACGTCAAGCGGCAGAGCATCAGCGAACAGCTTGACCGGACAAGGGCACAGGCGGTGCGCATTGAAAAAGTCGAACCGGGCAGGGGAGTCTGATCCATGGAAATTGAACTCGCTCACTACCTGACGGTCGCGGCAATTCTGTTCACGCTGGGTATTTTCGGGATCTTCATGAACCGGAAGAACGTCATCATCATCCTGATGTCCGTTGAACTCATGCTGCTGGCGGTGAACATCAATCTGGTCGCCTTCTCGGCCCAGCTCCAGAATCTCACGGGGCAGATTTTTGCCATGTTCGTGCTGACCGTTGCAGCGGCAGAAGCCGCTATCGGCCTCGCCATTCTCGTCGTCTATTTCCGCAACCGTGGTTCCATCGCGGTTGAGGACATCAACATGATGAAGGGGTAGGGACGTTGATTTCCGCTATCGTCTTTCTGCCTCTGATCGGGGCGATTATTGCCGGTCTTGTGGCGCTCACCACAGCGTCGAAAATGGCGTCGCATTATGACCCGGAAAACGATCATCCCCACGGCCTGCCCTGGGCGGATCGTGTCAGCCAGGTTGTCACCTGCGGCATGATGCTGCTGACCCTGCTGCTGTCGATCTTCGTCTTTATTGATGTTGCCATCGAAGGCAATGCAACCGTTGTCCCGCTGTTCACCTGGGTCTCGTCCGGTGACCTGCAATTCGACTGGGCGCTGCGTGTCGATACCCTGACGGCTGTCATGCTGATCGTGGTGACCGGTGTGTCGACCATGGTCCATATCTATTCGATCGGCTATATGGGCCACGATCCGGATGCGCCGCGTTTCATGGCCTATCTCAGCCTGTTCACCTTCTTCATGCTGATGCTGGTGACCGCTGACAATCTGGTTCAGATGTTCTTCGGCTGGGAAGGCGTTGGCCTGGCGTCCTATCTGCTGATCGGCTTCTGGTACAAGAAGCCCACGGCGAACGCCGCAGCGATCAAGGCATTTGTCGTCAACCGCGTCGGTGATTTCGGCTTCGTCCTCGGTATTTTCGGCATCTTCATGCTGTTCGGCTCGATCTCGTTCGAGGACATCTTCGCCGGGGCCGCCGGCAAGGCCGATGCAACGCTTTACCTGTTCGGTGGCGAGTTCCATGCCATCACTGTGCTGTCATTGCTGCTGTTTGTCGGTGCCATGGGCAAGTCCGCACAGCTCGGTCTGCACACCTGGCTGCCGGACGCCATGGAAGGTCCGACCCCTGTTTCCGCGCTCATTCATGCCGCGACGATGGTCACTGCCGGTGTATTCATGATCGCACGCCTGTCGCCGATCATTGAATATTCGGATACCGCACTGGCCGTCATTACCCTTGTCGGGGCGGCAACGGCCTTCTTCGCCGCGACCATTGGCTGCGTGCAGAACGACATCAAGCGGGTGATTGCCTATTCGACCTGCTCACAGCTGGGCTACATGTTCTTTGCCTGCGGTGTATCGGCCTATTCAGCCGGTGTGTTCCATCTGATGACCCATGGCTTCTTCAAGGCGCTGCTGTTCCTTGGTGCGGGCTCCGTCATCCATGCCATGTCCGATGAACAGGACATGCGCAAGATGGGGGGCATCTGGCACAAGATCAAAATCACCTACATCCTGATGTGGATTGGCAATCTGGCGCTGGCCGGTGTGCCGTTTTTTGCCGGCTTCTATTCCAAGGATGCGATTCTGGAATCAGCCTTTGCCGCGCAAACGACGGTGGGAACGATTGCATTCTGGCTCGGCATTGCCGCTGCCCTGATGACCGCATTCTATTCCTGGCGGCTGCTGTTCATGACCTTCCACGGTGCCCCCCGTGCCGATGACCACACCATGGCACATGTGCACGAATCACCGCCGGTGATGCTGCTGCCGCTGATTCCGCTGGCGCTTGGCGCTGTTCTGGCAGGCTGGGTTGCGCATGGCTGGTTCATGGACCCGGAACAGATGGATGCCTTCTGGAACGGTGCCATCTTCGTCCTCAAGGATGTGCATCCGGCGGTTTATGAAGCCCATAACGTCCCGACCTGGGTCAAGGTGCTGCCAGTCCTCTGCGGGGCAACCGGTATCGCGCTGGCCTGGCTGCTCTATATCAGGTTCACGGACATTCCCGGCCGGATTGCCGGTCGTTTCCAGGGCATCTACCAGTTCCTGCTGAACAAATGGTACTGGGATGAACTGTATGACTACATTCTGGTGAAGCCCTGTTTCTATCTCGGCCGCGTCTTCTGGAAGGGCGGGGATGGCATCATCATTGATGGTGGCGGGCCGAACGGTATGGCCTTCCTCACACGGATGGCCTCAAAAGGGGCCGCCCGGATACAGAGCGGATTTGTCTATCATTATGCCTTTGCGATGCTGATCGGCGTCGTGCTGCTGGTCAGCTGGTATCTGCTGGTGAAGGTGGGATAACGCGACATGCAGATCGATTACCTTCTTTCCCTCGTCACCTTCCTGCCGATTTTCGGGGCGGTCCTTATTCTGGTCCTCGCCCGCGGCGAGCAGGAGGTCTCCTATCGCAACGCCCGCTGGATGGCGCTCTGGACATCGCTGATCACCTTCATGCTGTCGCTGTTCATCTGGGGCGGCTTTGACAACCAGCAGGCCGGTTTCCAGTTTGTCGAGAAAGTTGAATGGCTGCCGTCGGTCGGTATCTCCTATCACATGGGTGTCGATGGTATCTCCATGTGGTTCGTGATGCTGTCCACATTCCTGACGCCAATCTGTATTCTGGCGAGCTGGAAAGCGATTACGGTCCGCGCCAAGGAATATATGATCGCCTTCCTGATCCTTGAGACCATGATGGTCGGGATGTTCTGTGCGCTGGATTTCGTCGGCTTCTACATGTTCTTCGAGGCCGTCCTGATCCCGATGTTCCTGATCATCGGTGTGTGGGGCGGAAAGCGCCGGGTCTATGCTGCGTTCAAGTTCTTCCTCTACACATTGCTTGGCTCGGTGCTGATGTTGCTGGCGATTATCGCCATCTACTTCCAGACCGGCACCACCGATATCGCGGTTCTGGTGCAGGGCGCAGATATTCCGGTGGAATGGCAGTATTATCTCTGGCTGGCCTTCTTTGCCTCCTTCGCGGTCAAGGTGCCGATGTGGCCGGTCCACACCTGGCTGCCGGACGCTCATGTCGAGGCACCGACAGCCGGTTCGGTCATTCTGGCCGGGGTTCTGCTGAAGATGGGGGCCTACGGCTTCATCCGTTTCTCGCTGCCGATCCTGCCGGAAGCCTCTGAATTCTTCACGCCGATGATGTATGTGCTGTCGGTGATTGCGGTGATCTACACCTCGCTGGTTGCCCTGGCGCAGGAAGACATGAAGAAGCTGATTGCCTATTCCTCTGTTGCGCATATGGGTTTTGTGACCATCGGTATTTTCTCTGCGACGACACAGGGAATGGAAGGTGCCCTGATTCAGATGCTGGCCCACGGGCTTGTGTCCGGTGCTTTGTTCCTGTGTGTCGGCGTGATCTACGACCGGATCCACACCCGTGAAATCTCCCGCTATGGTGGCCTTGTCCATCGTATGCCGGCCTATGCGGTTGTCTTCCTGCTGTTCACACTGGCCTCGGTCGGACTGCCGGGAACCGCCGGGTTTGTTGGTGAATTCCTGATCCTGCTCGGGGTCTTCCAGGTGAATTCAGTGGTTGCCCTGTTTGCTGCTCTCGGCGTGATCCTGGGTGCCGCCTACATGCTGTATCTGTTCCGCCGTGTGGTCTTCGGAAAACTTACCAAGGATGATCTGAAATCGATCCTTGATCTCACCCCGCGAGAAATCGCCATCTTCCTTCCGCTGGTTATCCTGACGATCTGGATGGGGGTCTATCCGTCGACCTTCCTCGATCCGATGCATGCCAGTGTCGATAACCTGCTGAACAACTACTCTGCTGCACTGGATGCGGCGGCGAACACCGTCGCAGCGACCAAATAGAGAGGCGCACCGATGACTTTCTCTCAGGATCTCGCCCTCGTTTACCCGGAAGCCTTTCTGGCGGTTGCCGCCATGGGCCTGCTGATGCTGGGTGTCTTTTCTCCGGCCGCCAGCGCCCTTAACCGGGTTGCCATTGCCTCGGTGGTCGTGATCGGTATTACCGCCGTTCTGGTCATCACCGGCGGCAGCGGTGCCGCCTTCGACGGACTGTTCCTGTCTGACGGGTTCAGCCGCTTTGCCAAGGTGCTGATCCTGCTGGCAACCGCTCTCGCGATTGTCATGTCGATGGGATATCTGCGCGCCAACAAGATCGAACGGTTTGAATTTCCGGTGCTGATCGTCATTGCCGCTCTCGGCATGATGATGATGGTGTCCGCCAATGACCTGATGTCGCTGTATCTCGGTCTCGAACTGCAAAGCCTGTCGCTCTATGTTCTCGCGGCCTTCAATCGCGACAGCATCCGCTCAAGTGAAGCCGGTCTGAAATATTTCGTCCTTGGCGCACTGGCCTCCGGCATGCTGCTGTACGGTGCCTCGCTGGTTTACGGCTATACCGGAACAACAGAATTTGCCGTCATTGCCGACAGGTTCTCCGGTGGTAATGAAGCGGGTGTCGGCATGATTGTCGGCATCGTCTTCGTGATTTGCGGCCTGGCCTTCAAGGTATCGGCAGTTCCGTTCCATATGTGGACACCGGATGTCTATGAAGGCGCACCGACCCCGGTAACGGCCCTGTTTGCCGTTGCCCCGAAGATTGCCGCCATTGCCCTGTTCCTGCGCGTGATGACAGGCCCGTTCGGTGACCTTGCCGCACAATGGCAGGACATCATTGTCTTCATTTCTATCGCGTCCATGGCACTTGGTGCTGTCGCGGCCATCGCCCAGGACGATATCAAGCGCCTGATGGCCTATTCCTCTATCGGTCATATCGGCTATGCGCTGATCGGCCTTGCCGTCGGCAATGAAGTCGGTATCCGCGGCACCCTGTTCTACATGGCCATCTATCTGTTCATGAATGTCGGTGCCTTTGCCTGCATCCTTTCCATGCGTCGGGATGGCCGGGAGGTCACGAAGATTTCCGAACTGGCCGGGCTGTCGAAGAACAATCCGATGATGGCGGCTGTTTTTGCCCTGTTCATGTTCTCGATGGCCGGCATTCCGCCGGCAGCCGGGTTCCTCGGAAAATTCTTTGTCTTCATGGCGGCGGTTGAGGCAGAACTCTATACCCTTGCGGTGATCGGTGTCGTCAGCAGCGTTGTCGGTGCGTTTTATTATCTTCGGATCATCAAGATCATGTATTTCGATGATGCCGCCGAGCCGTTTGAGCGCACGGAGCCGGTGATGAAACTGGTGCTGATCGGCACCGGCCTGTTCACCCTGCTGGTCTTTGTCTTTCCCCAGCCGCTGCTCTCCAGCGCGCAGGCAGCAGCCAGCGCTCTTTTTGCGGGCTGACCGGACCGCGCGATGACGCGCGAACCTGACCTTCCGCCCGGATTCCGTCTGATCATTCTTGATGAGACGGAAAGCACCAGTGACGACGTCAAGCGTCACGCCCGCGAAGGTGCGGAAGAGGGACTGGTTGTCATGGCACGACAGCAGACCGCCGGTCGTGGTCGCCGTGGCCGCGAGTGGCGGTCACCGCCGGGAAACCTGTATTTCTCGCTGCTGCTGCGCCCGGAATGTCCGGTGACGGAAGCCTCGCAGCTGAGCTTTGTTGCCGCTGTCGCCCTGCTGGAAGCCAGCGCCGCTTTATTGCCGCCGCATTCACAGCTCGACCTGAAATGGCCTAACGACCTGCTGTTGTTTGACGCCAAGGTTGCCGGCCTTTTGCTTGAGGCAGAAGGCGGGGGCGGTGATGAACATCCGGATTTTGTGGTCCTCGGGGTGGGCGTGAATCTGGCTTCGCATCCGGAAGACACGCCTTATCCGGCGACTGATTTTACAGCCTCGGCCGCTGCCGGCATCACACCGGAAGACATGCTGCAGTCATTCTGTCGCTATTTCCTGCGCCAGGTCAGCACATGGGTTGATGAAGGCTTCGCACCTGTCCGGCAAAGCTGGCTGACCCACGCCCGTGGCAAAGGCAACGACATCACCGTCAGGGTGGGGAACACACAGACAACAGGCCGGTTTGTCGACCTCGACCAGGACGGCGCATTACTGCTGATGACACCGGATGGTGAGCGTCATCGGATTACCGCCGGTGATGTCTTCTTTGGATCGGAGAACACTTAATGCTGCTGGTCATTGATTCCGGAAACACCAATGTGGTTTTCGCCCTCTATGACGGCGAAAGGC
The DNA here is from genome assembly GCA_040219025.1 of Rhodospirillales bacterium. Taxonomy (GTDB): domain Bacteria; phylum Pseudomonadota; class Alphaproteobacteria; order Rhodospirillales; family HT1-32; genus HT1-32. Next base: position 134,260 of record JAVJTE010000030.1, read on the forward strand.
TGGCAGGGGAATGGCGAACCGCAACAAACTCCAATCGCACGGCAGATGAATATGCGGTCTGGCTCACGCAGCTGATGGCACTTTCCGGTCTGGAACGCTCGCTCATACGGAATGTCATCATCGCCAACGTGGTGCCCATCGCTCAGTACAATCTGGAAACCCTCTGCCGGAAATATTTCAATATCTCGCCGCTTGTGGTCGGGGCACCCGGCGTGGAACTCGGCCTCAAGGTCAAAGTCCCCCGACCGGAAGAGGTTGGTGCAGACCGGCTGGTCAATGCGGTTGGGGCAAATGAGCTGTTTGAAGGCGCGAAGATCGTCATTGATATCGGCACCGCAACCACATTTGACGCCGTCGATGACGATGGCGCGCTGATTGGCTGCGCAATTGCTCCCGGACCGCATTTATCCCTGCAGGCCCTGCATATGGCCGCAGCCAAACTACCGAACGTCGCCATTCAGCGGCCAAAATCGGCGATCGGGGATTCCACGGTGACCGCCATGCTCTCCGGCATCTACTGGGGTTATGTCGGACTGATTGAGGGAATCGTCTCCCGGATCAAGCTTGATTATGGAAAACCGATGAAGGTAATCGGGACCGGCGGCACCTTGCCCGTGTTTTACGAAGCGACAGATGTTATTGAACATGCGGCGGCAGATCTGACACTGCGCGGATTGCGCGCCATTTATCTTTTGAACAGGAAAACCGATGACTAGTCCGGCTCTGCACTTCCTCCCGCTGGGGGGCGCCGGCGAGATCGGCATGAATCTCAATCTCTACGAATATGGCGGCAAATGGCTGATGGTCGATCTCGGCGTCTCCTTTGGCGAAGACGATGTACCGGGGATCGATGTTGTCATGCCGGATCCGGCCTTCATCATTGAACGCAAGGACAATCTGGCCGGCATCGTGCTGACCCATGCCCATGAAGATCATCTGGGCGCCGTTGCCTGGCTCTGGCCGTTCCTGCGCTGCCCGGTCTATGCGACCCCCTTTGCGGCACATATTCTGATGGGCAAGCTGAAGGAAGCCGGACTGGACGGCGAAGTTCCGGTTGAGATACACCAGCTCGGCGGCCGCTTCGATGTCGGCCCGTTCAATATCGAACTGATCACCCTGACGCACAGCATACCCGAGCCGAACGCGCTGGCCATCCGGACCCCCGCAGGCTGCGTGCTGCATACCGGTGACTGGAAGTTTGATGCAAATCCGGTCATCGGCGAGACCACAGATACCGACCGGCTGCGGGAACTGGGTGACGAAGGTATCCTGGCTATGGTCTGCGATTCCACCAACGTGTTCAATCCGGGCGAGGCCGGTTCCGAAGGCGACGTACAGGACAGCCTGGTAGATCTGATCGCCGGCCTGAAAAACCGTGTCGCCGTCGCCTGCTTTGCCAGCAACGTGGCCCGGCTGAGTTCGATTGCCAGGGCTGCCCGGGAATGCGGGCGCGAGGTCGCACTGGTTGGCCGTTCCATGCACAAGATGGCGGAAGCCGCCCGCGCAACCGGGCATCTGGACCGGGAAATCCGGTTCATTCCCGATACCGAAATCGGTTATCTGCCACGCGACAAGGCCTTGCTGATCTGTACCGGCAGTCAGGGGGAACCACGCGCGGCACTGGCCAAGATCGCCACAGACAATCATCCCCATGTCGTGCTGGAGAAAGATGACTCCGTTATCTTCTCGTCGCGCATGATTCCCGGTAATGAAAAATCCATCGCCCGGCTGCAGAACCTGCTGGCGGAGCAGGGGGTCAATGTGATCACGGCAAAGGATCATTTCATCCATGTCTCCGGCCACCCCTGTCGAGATGAGCTGGCAGAGATGTACCGGATCGCACGCCCCCGGATTTCCATTCCCGTTCACGGGGAACGCCGCCATATGGAAGAACACGCCAGACTGGCACTCGAATGCCAGGTCTCACAGAGCATTGTTGCCCCGAACGGCAGCATGATCCGCCTGGCTGACGGCAAGGCAACCAAGGTTGACGAGGTGTTTCACGGCAGACTGGCTGTCGACGGCATGCGCCTGCTGCCGATCACCAGCCCGGTCTTCAAGGAACGCAAGCGGCTGCTGTTTCAGGGTGCCGTTTTTGCCTCGCTGGTTTTCGATAAGGCAGACATGCTGGCCACCGAACCCGAGATTACCATTCTCGGGCTGCTCGATGACGAGGAATATGACGATATCATCGATGAGATGATTGAAGAGATTGAGAAGACAGTCCGCAAGATGCGGGCCCGGGACCGCGGCAACGATGATTCGGTTGAGACGGCAGTGCGTCAGGCAATCCGGCGGGTTATCCGGGAAGCAACGGGCAAAAAGCCGCAATCCGAAATTCATATTGCCCGGTTGCAGTGAGTCCGGGCGCGCGCCACATACAGGAAGGACATCGGGAGGTGAGAATATGATTGGCCGGCTGAACCATGTTGCAATCGTCGTCCCTGATCTGGATACCGCATCGGCCATCTATCGCGGTGCCCTTGGCGCGACCGTGTCCGCACCCAAGGATGAACCTGACCACGGCGTGACCACGGTCTTCGTCGAACTTCCGAACACCAAGATCGAGTTGCTTCATCCACTGGGAGAAAACTCGCCGATTGCAGCGTTTCTGGAGAAAAACCCGTCCGGCGGCATGCATCATGTCTGCTATGAAGTGGAAGACATCCTGGCAGCGCGCGACCGGCTGAAGCAGGAAGGGGCCCGTGTTCTGGGTAGCGGCGAGCCGAAAATCGGGGCTCACGGCAAACCGGTCCTGTTCCTCCACCCGAAAGACTTCTGCGGCACACTGGTTGAGCTGGAGCAGGCCTGATGAGCTTTCTTTCCGGCTTTGCAATCTACTTCATCATCTGGTGGCTGACATTGTTCACCACACTGCCTTTTGGCGTCAAACCACAGCAGGATATCCAGCCCGGCAATGACCCCGGCGCGCCCGCACAACCGATGATCGTCCGGAAGCTGATTGCCACCACGGTAATATCCGGCATCATATTCAGCCTGATATACTGGGCCATCGTCAGCGGCCTGATTGATTTCTATAACGTCTGATCCGGGAACCGGGTCGCTGATCCTGCGTTAATGATGCAGACCAAACGGAAAGGAATAGATCATGGGTATCGAAGTTGGCGGCATTATAGGGCTGCTCATCCTGATTGCCGACGTCTGGGCAATCGTCAATGTCATTGGCAGCAGCGCCGGAACAGGCGCCAAGGTTTTCTGGATCATCCTGATCCTCATTCTGCCGCTGCTCGGCCTGATCATCTGGCTGTTTGCCGGACCGCGAAAAGCCGGTGCGTTATAATCATCCGGTATTGATGCCGGAAACTTCAAAGGCCTCGCTGCAATGCGAGGCCTTTGCTATTCTGGCGCTCCCACATTTCAGCGTGCGCCGGTCTCTCCCTAAACTCGGGCTATTCTGTAAAACAGCGCCCCTTTTTTATACCTCCAGCCCGTCATATCTGCGTACGACGTATTGTGATATCTGAAGGCATCTCTTTGTAATATTTGTTCCGGCTCTGGTCAAGAAATAGGCTGCAATGCTGAATTAATAGGCGAGATAGCCTGCACCAGCCAGTGCAGTGACAATCAATGCCGGGGTCAGCTTCGGTAAGTCCAGTGATAACAACCGGATAGCCAGCAGCAGAACAGCGCTGACCGCGACGCCGGAGGCAAACGAGCCGGTCAGGGGCGGTAACAGCGCCGCCACAAAAGCCGCTGATACAGCTCCCGGATCACTGAAATCAATCTCCCGCAGACCTGTACACAGCACCAGACCGGCAACGATCACTGCCGGGGCTGTCGCGTAATCCTGCAACTGTCCGACCACCGGCAGCGAAAAGGCACAGAGGCCAAACAGAATTGCAGCAACAACGGCAGCAATACGTTCATCACCATCCAGCAGCCAGCCAGCACTGCTGTGAGGCAGTGCAACCGCGCCGGGGGCGCCGATCAGGGGAGAGACAGTCATGACCAGTGAGTCGGCAACAGGCGCCTTTCCGGCACCACCATCATCAGACAGGCGACGGGCAGTTATCACGGCACCAGATTCAAACAACAGAAACAGGAAAATTGCCCCGGATGCCATCAATCCCGGCATCGTTGTCAGCCGGCTGAAGTCAAGCGTCAGCAGCAGCGGTTCAAGTGACGGTGGCAAAGCCAGAAAGGTATGGCCGGTCAGAACCAGGTTCGTAAAGCCAAGGGTAAGCCCCGCAACCAGTGACAGGAGAACAACCGGCAGGACAGCCATACGCAGCCCCCGGACCATCAGCCCCAGCATCAGCAGGACAGCCACTGCCGAAAGCCAGAGCCGGGGCTCGTCAAGAGGACCAACCAGCCAGGGAGATCCGCCGCGGGTCAGGAATCCGATCCGCTCCAGACCATTTGCCACCAGCAGAAGACCGACGCCTGCCGTCATGCCGGCTTTCAGTTCATCGGGCAGGCCGCTCATCATCTTTCCCCGCAGGCCGGAGAGAGAGAGCAGCAGCAGGGCAGCACCGGCAAGCATGGCCGAGGCCAGTGTCTGTCCGAAACTGAGGCCAAACATCCCGACCGGAACCGCCAGAATAAATCCGATCAGGGTCAGGGAGGGGCCCACTACAATCGCGCGCCGGGCGACCAGCCCCATGACCAGCGTCCCGACACCGATGGTGGTCACGGTCATCGTGAAGGCCGCCGCCTGACTTACCCCCGCCTGTACCAGCAACCCAGGAATGGCGAACAGCAGATAGGCGGATGCCGCGAACATGATGAAACCGGCAGCAATGCCCCGCAGGGTATTATTCATGACAATCACCCGATCCATGGCTGGTCTGCAAATTCCTGATTCTGATCATTTCCTGATCCTCCAACGACAATCTTGAAACTGTTAGTTGCTTGCGCACCCTGCGCAGAAAGCAAACAATCTCTGTTCGCCGCACAGAAACCTAACGGGTGTGACATGCGTAAAACAGTCCTGATCTCGCTTCTGCTCAGCATTTTCACGTTACCGGCAGCGCAGGCAATTGAAGATGTCATGCCGGTGACTGTGTCAAAGGCGGAATGCTGGCGCATCGTCCGGCATGTTGCTGCTGACGACGTGAAATATAAACCCGGTGTTGATGTACGCGGCAACAAGGTGGCTGGTGCCAGCACGAAAGGCGAGAACAGTTTCCGCTTCAAGGCCCCGGATGTGATCGAATTCAACCTGTCCATCAGCCCGATCGGAGCAGGTGTTGCCGGCGGACAGCTGAGTGAAACCACCGCGTCGGTGGGTACCGTCAGATATGATATCAACAAGCGCCGTATCACAGTAGACGGCCAGCCGCTTGGTGATGCGGAAGCCTCCGAACTTGCTGAACGGTGCAAGGCGGCTGGATTCCGCTGATACCGGGCTCGCTGTCATTGCGTTCGGGGGCAGCTTTTCATACTGTCGCGCCCAGTTCATCTGCAATCGAGGTCAAGTCCCATGCGCCTGTCGCGCTATTTCATGCCTACACTCAAGGAAACGCCGAAAGAGGCAGAGATTGTCTCGCACCGCCTGATGCTGCGGGCCGGCATGGTCCGCCAGTCCAGCGCCGGAATTTATTCCTGGCTGCCGCTCGGCTTTCGGGTGCTCAAGAATATCGAACGGATCGTCCGCGAGGAACAGGATGCCGCCGGCGCACAGGAAGTGCTGATGCCGACGATTCAGCCTGCTGACATCTGGAAGGAAAGCGGACGTTACGAGGACTATGGCCGCGAGATGCTGCGCATCACCGACCGGCATGATCGTGAAATGCTGTATGGCCCGACCAACGAAGAACAGATTACGGAAATCTTCCGCAGTGATGTCCGCTCCTACCGTGACCTGCCGCGCATCGTCTATCACATCCAGTGGAAGTTCCGCGATGAAGTCCGCCCCCGTTTCGGCGTTATGCGCGGTCGCGAATTCCTGATGAAGGACGGCTACAGCTTTGATCTGGATTACGACAGCGCGAAGCATGCCTATAACAAGATGTTCGTCTCCTATCTGAAGACCTATGACCGGATGGGTCTTAAGGCGATCCCGATGGCCGCCGAAACCGGCCCGATCGGTGGCAAGCTCAGCCACGAATTCATCATCCTTGCCGATACCGGCGAGTCAGCCGTCTATTATGATAGCAAGTTCGAGGCGATGAACGTCGATGGCCTGACGAATATCGACTACGAAACGGCGGATCTGCAGAGCATCGTCGATCAGTGGACGGCACCCTATGCCGCAACCGACGACATGCACGATCCGGCGACCTGCGGCGTGGCCGAAGGTGACCTGCTCAGCAAGCGCGGGATCGAGGTCGGCCATATCTTCCATTTCGGACGCAAATATACCGAGCCCCTCGGTGTTCGTGTCATCGGGCCGGACGGGCAGGAAGTCATTCCTGAATGCGGATCCTACGGAATCGGCGTCTCTCGGCTGGTCGGCGGTATCATCGAAGCCTCGCACGATGACAAGGGCATCATCTGGCCCGAGAGCGTTGCTCCCTTCAAGGCCGGTATCCTGAATCTCCGCCATGGTGATGAGGCCTGCACTGCGACCTGTGACAGTCTCTATGCACAATGCCGCAAGGCCGGTGTCGAGGTACTCTATGATGATCGTGATGAACGGGCCGGGGCGAAGTTCGCCGACATGGACCTGATCGGTCTGCCATGGCAGATTCTGGTTGGCCCCCGCGGTGTAAAAAACGGCATGGTGGAGCTGAAAAACCGGGCAACCAGGGCGGTCGAGGAAACACCGATCGACACCGTTATTTCACGGCTGGCAGGCTGATCTGATGTTCTCAGCCTTCGAACGTATGGTGGCCATGCGCTATCTCCGGGCCCGCCGTCAGGAAGGGTTCATTTCGGTCATTGCCGGATTTTCCCTGCTCGGAATCGCGCTTGGTGTTGCCACGCTGATCATCGTGCTTTCGGTCATGAACGGTTTCCGCGAGGAACTGCTGTCGCGCATCCTCGGTCTGAACGGGCATCTCAATATCTACAGCATCTCCGAGCCGCTGACAGATTATGAGAATGTCGCGGCGACGATCCGGGATACGAAGGGCGTGATCGCGGTCACCCCGACAGTCGAAGGCCAGATTCTGGCCGCCGGGCCACGGGGGTCGACAGGGGCGCTGGTGCGGGCGATCTCGCCGGAGAACCTGAAGGCACGAAAGATCATCGCCGGTTCTGTTCCGCAATCCAGCCTCGATGCCTTCCGGGGGGATGATGCCATTCTTATCGGTGATCGCATGGCGCAGAAGCTCGGTGTCTTTCCGGGCGACAAGCTGAAGCTGATCTCGCCGAAGGGCAAGGCATCGCCTTTCGGTACTGTGCCGCGGGTCCGGGCCTATACGGTGGTCGGTCTGTTCAGTGTCGGCATGTATGAATATGACTCCTCCTACATCTTCATGCCGCTCGAAGCCGGACAGATATTCTTCCAGTATCCCGGTGCCGTCACCCATATCGAGGTCTTCGTCGAGGATCCGGACAGGATATTGCCGGTTCAGGTCGATATCGGCGTGAAGACCGGCAGCAAATACCAGACACGAACCTGGCAGCAGAATAATTCCAGCTTCTTCAATGCGCTGCAGGTCGAACGTAACGTAATGTTCCTGATCCTGACCCTGATCATTCTCGTCGCTGCCTTCAACATCATCTCCAGCCTGATCATGCTGGTGAAGGACAAGGGCCGCGACATTGCCATTCTGCGGACCATGGGTGCGACACGGGGCATGATCATGCGGATCTTCCTGCTGTCCGGCGCGTCGATCGGTGTTACCGGCACAATTGCGGGCTTTGGTCTGGGGATGCTGTTCTGCCTTAACATCGACACCATCAAGCGATGGGTCGAGAAGCTGAGCGGGGCTACGGTCTTTGACGCGGAAATCTATTTCCTGTCCCGGCTTCCCGCGAAGATTGACAGCAATGAGGTGATCATGGTCGTTGGCATGGCGCTTGCGCTGTCCTTCCTGGCGACAGTCTATCCGGCCTGGCGCGCAGCCCGCCTCGATCCGGTTGAGGCGTTGCGCTATGAGTAAGGTTGCGGCGCTGCGGCTGGCCGATGTACGCCGTACCTTCGAGCAGGGCGGCGAACGGATCGAGGTGCTGCGGGGTGTCAATCTCGCTGTAAAGTCCGGCGAAGTTGCCGCACTTGTCGGCCCTTCCGGATCCGGCAAGTCAACCCTGCTGCAGATTGCCGGACTGCTGGAGCATCCGACATCCGGCGATGTCAGCCTGTTTGGCGAGAACTGCAACGGTCTCGGCGACAATGCACGTACAGCCATTCGCCGTGCCCGGATCGGCTTTGTCTATCAGTACCACCATCTGCTGCCCGAATTCACGGCGCTGGAGAATGTCGTGATCCCGCAGATGATCGCCGGGGTCTCCCGCCGGGAGGCGAAAGTCCGGGCAACAGAACTGCTGGAAATGATGGGGCTGTCGCACCGGCTGGAACACCGCCCGGCACGGCTGTCCGGCGGCGAGCAGCAGCGTGTCGCCATCTCGCGCGCACTGGCAAACAAACCGGCTGTTCTGCTGGCAGACGAGCCGACGGGAAACCTTGATCCGGAAACGGCCGACAAGGTTTTCGCGGAGCTGATGCGCCTTGTCCGGCATGAAAATGTCGGCGCACTGATCGCCACGCACAACCCGGAACTTGCCGGCCGGATGGATCGCACGCTGATCCTGTCGGAAGGCCGTCTCGACAACTGACCGCGATTATCTGTGGATAACTGAGCTATCCACAGGCGGCAAGGCTGACAGGCAAAAGCCGGTATGAGACTGTCCCTGTAGAGAAACCCGCTCCGGATCACCGGGCGGGTGGCGAGCAGCAGGACCCGGTTTCATATGACAGACGCATCCTTCATCCATCTTCGGCTTCACAGCGCCTATTCCCTGTCGGAAGGGGCGATCAGGATCGATCAGCCAAAGAAGGGTGATGCGGAGATCGTCGAGCTTTGCCGTCGGCACAACATGCCGGCGGTCGGTCTGACCGACACCAACAACCTGTTCGGCTCGCTTGCGTTCTCCGAGGCCTGCGCCGGTGCAGGTATTCAGCCGGTCATGGGCTGTCAGTTGAACATCACACCACCGGCTGACCGGGCCAGCGGACGGGCCAGCCACCGTATTGACCCTGACCAGGTGGTTCTGCTGGTTCAGAACGAGACGGGTTGGGGGAATCTGCTGAAGCTGGTCAGCCACGCCCATCTGGAATCGGAAGGCATGGCCGCGCCACAGGTCAGCATGGCTGAGCTGCTGAAATTTAATGAAGGGCTGTTGTTGTTGACCGGCGGGCCACAGGGGCCGGTTGGCCGCTACCTCCTCGACAACCGGATCGACCCGGCGCGGGCAATGATGCAGCAGCTCCACGACGCCTACAGTGACCGGCTTTATGTCGAACTGATGCGCCACGGACTGGATGACGAGAACCGGATCGAGCAGGGGCTGATTGATCTGGCCTATGACATGAACATTCCGCTGATCGCCACCAACGACTGTTACTTTGGTCCGGAAGATATGTACGAGGCGCATGACGCGCTGCTCTGTATCGCCAACTCAACCTATGTTGATGAACAGAAACGCCGCAGGGTAACGGCAAACCACCGGTTCCGGTCGGCAGAGGAAATGACGGCGGTGTTCGAAGATCTGCCGGAAGCGGTGATGAATACTGTTGTTGCCGCCCGGCGCTGCGCCTTCATGGTTGAGAAACGGGCACCGATTCTGCCCAGCTTTCCGACCGTGGCCGGGCGCACAGAGGCAGAAGAACTCCGCGCCAGATCTCATGACGGGCTCGACCGGCGGCTTGAACGCCAGGTCTTCACACCGGAAATGTCTGATGAAGAAAAGACCGCAAAAACAAAAGAATACCGGGACAGGCTCGATTTTGAGCTGAACGTCATCATTCAGATGGATTTTCCCGGCTACTTCCTGATCGTTGCCGAGTTTATTCAATGGGCGAAAGATCACGGTATTCCCGTCGGTCCGGGCCGAGGTTCCGGTGCCGGTTCGGTTGTGGCCTGGTCACTGACCATTACCGATCTCGATCCGCTGGAATTCGGATTGCTGTTCGAACGGTTCCTGAACCCGGAACGTGTATCGATGCCTGATTTCGATATCGATTTCTGTCAGGACCACCGGGACAAGGTCATCACCCATGTGCAGGAGCTGTACGGACGTGATCGTGTCGCGCAGATCATCACCTTCGGAAAGCTGCAGGCACGTGCCGTCCTGCGCGATGTCGGGCGCGTCTTGCAGATGCCCTATGGCCAGGTCGACAAGCTCTGCAAGATGGTGCCGAACAACCCGGCCAAACCGACGCCGCTGTCCGTCGCCGTCAAGGAAGAGGCCGGGCTGCGGCATGCGCGCGAGGATGACGAGCGGGTAGGGCGGCTGATCGATATCGCCCTGAAGCTTGAAGGGCTGTATCGCCATGCCTCAACTCACGCAGCCGGTGTGGTGATCGGTGACCGGCCACTTGATGAACTGGTTCCGCTCTATCGCGATCCCCGCTCGGAAATGCCGGTCACCCAGTATTCGATGAAGCATGTTGAATCGGTCGGGCTGGTAAAATTCGACTTTCTGGGGCTGAAAACCCTGACCGTTGTCGAGACGGCTCGCCGGCTCACGGCAAAAAGCGGCGTCGAGATCGATCTTGAAACCCTGCCGCTGGATGACAGGGCAAGTTTCGAGATGCTTGGCAAGGCAGACTCGACCGGTGTGTTCCAGCTTGAAAGCTCGGGCATGCGCGATGTTCTGCGAAAGATGAAGCCGGACAGCGTGGAAGACCTGATCGCGCTGGTCGCGCTCTATCGTCCGGGCCCGATGGAGAATATTCCCCGCTATATTGAATGCAAGCACGGGCGCGAACAGCCCGAATATCTGCATGAACTTCTGAAACCCATTCTGGAGGAGACCTTCGGCGTCGTCATCTACCAGGAGCAGGTGATGGAAATCGCCAAGTCACTGGCCGGATATACCCTCGGCGGCGCTGATCTGCTGCGACGGGCCATGGGTAAGAAAATCGCCGAGGAAATGGCACAGCAACGCCAGATTTTTGTCGATGGTGCAGCCACCAATGGCCTCTCGGCAAATCTCGCAAACCAGATCTTCGATTATGTCGACAAGTTTGCGGGCTACGGTTTCAACAAAAGCCATGCCGCCTGCTATGCGCTGATTGCCTATCAGACGGCCTATCTGAAAGCCAATCATCCGGTTGAGTTTTTCGCGGCCTCGATGACCCTCGATATGGGCAATACCGAAAAACTCTCCTCCTTCCGGCAGGAGCTTCAGAAATCCGGACTTGGCCTGCTGCCACCGGACATCAACCATTCGGAAGCCGACTTCTCTGTCGACAACGGTGCCGTGCGCTACGCACTGGCGGCGATCCGCAATGTCGGACGCGTTGCCGTTGAAGGCATTGTCCGTGAACGCAAGACGAACGGCCCCTTCCGGTCGCTGGCAGACTTCGCCGGCCGGATTGACAGCAAGTCGATCAACAAGCGGATGATGGAAAACCTGGTCCGGGCAGGCGCCTTCGACGGCCTGGAGCCGAACCGGGCACGCCTGCTGGCCGGCCTTGATATGGTCATGGGTTATGCCAGCCGGGCCGCGTCCGAGCGCGACAGCGGACAGGTCAGTCTGTTCGGCGGCGGGGATATATCGGAAGAACCCCTGCGTCTGCCGGATGCCGGAGACTGGTCACCGATGGAACGGCTGAACGAGGAATTCTCCGCTATCGGGTTTTATCTGTCGGCGCATCCGCTGGATATGTATGGCCCGACGCTGCAACGCCTGAAGGTCAGGACCATAGCCGATGTCCCGGCCTTTATCCGTACATCGACAGCGGGTACCCGCATCAATCTGGCGGGCGTTGTCTCGGGACGGCAGGAACGGACATCCGCCAAGGGCAACCGTTTTGCCTTTATCCAGATGTCAGACGCCACCGGCGTGTTTGAACTGACAGCCTTTTCCGAAGTTCTGGCAGGTGCCCGCGAGTTGCTGGACAGCGGTCGCCCGCTGCTGGTCACGGCGGATGCCCAGCTGGAAGGCGACGGCGTCCGGCTGACCGCACAGCATTTCCAGATTCTCGACGAGGCGGCAAAGAATGTATCGGTGGGCCTGACAATCTATCTTGATGATCCGGGCCCGGTCGAAGATGTCAAATCCCTGCTGGAGCGGGTCGGCAGGGGCAGCGGCGAGGTCACCGTGATCTCCCGAATTGCCATGGACCGGGAAGTCTCGATTCGTCTGTCAAACCGCTATAAACTGAACATGGAAGCGGCAAGTGCCATCAAGTCACTGCCCGGTGTTGTTGACGCCCAGGTTATCTGATTGCCTCCCGGACGCATATTATCCCTTGCACTCCGCCGGTTCAGGCCGTATTAGCCGCTCATAAATTCACACGCAGGCATAGGGTACGTCGTGTTGGCGTTCCCTGTCCGGTCCGATCAAAAGTCGGCGACAGCCTGCGGAGGACAAACCGGAGAGAG
>JAVJTE010000031.1:0-124155 GCA_040219025.1 Rhodospirillales bacterium
GCGCGATTTCCGGGGAAGGATCGGCTCTATCGCCGACCACTCAAAATCAGTCAGGTCATATCGGGACATCGAAAACTCCTTTTGGAGTTTGAATCACATCCTCGATAAATTGGGAATCCCGTTTATGAGTTTACGGCCTAAGGCCTCATATCATCTGTTTCTGGATGAAGGAATCGAAGCCATCGACCAGTTTAGTTTCAATCCACAGCATCCAGAACTATTCATGGACCCAATAGGAATTGGAGACGATAACAGTTTCACTATATCTGAAGGCCAGACAGAGTTGTTAAGAACGGTGGCACACCACCCGGCGGAACTCGCCGCAATGGGACGGGAAGAACTCAGCATCCAAGTCTATCAAGAATTAGCAAAAGCGTTGGTGAGTGGTCTGTACGATGTATACGGGACAGTTGGCCCCAACCAAATCAGGGCTATCGCTCTACTGCATCCCGAAAGTTTCATGGCGTTTCGTTCGGTCACCATGATCATGGCAATTTTTGAGCAAAGCCTTTTAGCCCTCTTCTGGACGGAGAAGTACAATATAAGTTTCCAGCAATCTGAGATTGGAACTGAACTATTTGATACCCACCGTGAAAAAGGTCATCTAATTCGAATACATCATGTTCTCCATGAGGGCGACAATGCGAGTCGAATGAATCTCGAACGTCACTGGCAAACGGGGGAATCTCGAGCGAATGGCCTCACTCAAGAGAGGGTAATTGACCGCATCGCACTCGACGTGGAAGCTCGGTTTGGCCAAGCCCCGTATTGCTGGTCAGCGAACAGATTCTTCATGAACCATCCACCCATCTTGTTGGGAAACAGGATGCCTGTGAAATGTGCTGGTCTTAATGGATTTCAAAATTTTGATATCGTCATTTCTTTAGCCAGCGTTAATCCCCCTCCTTGGGTTAAAAACATGGTCCTGGAGCAAATCAGCATCTCAGAAGAGGAACTCTACGAGTTATGGAAACTGTCTCATACCTACCAGATAATAGGCCGTTGTTCACTTAGATTACGAGATGCAAACAGACCAATCGATGTCGTGGTAATTTCACGTAACTGCGCTGACAACATCCACAGGCTGTTTGAGGGCTCTCAAATCGTCGGGCAACTAACCGACCTCCCATGTTATAGTGCCATGCAACGAAGGAGGGGGCCCGCGAGGAACCGTGGCATTCACTACACCGGAGCCGACAACACTGCTTGGACACGATATAGAAAAGCGAACGAAGGTACGGCCATGACGAAAGAAGAATGGTACGCTCAGATACGGAACCCGGCAGATGAAAGACTGGACGTCTGAATGAGTGTAATCAGCGGACCCTCGGTATGTAATATTTTACTCTCTTAGTTATAAAGGGGTATTTTATTACATTTATATCTACCCAAAAAAAAAGCATCTTGATCCCCCCCTTCTTCTATTCGTCCTCTTCTAATCGTCCAAAAATACTACACCTCCTGAAGCCGCGGCTTACATCCAAGTCCATCCAGAGCAAGGAATAATCCGAACAGTTTTGATTAGAGCCCTCATTTAATTTCATTGTTCGAACGGCTCGCATTGCATTTTCGCAAGAGAGTTTCAGCAACTCATTGATAATAATAAAGAAATAATTTCTACATCCAAAACATAAGGCCTCCATACCGAGCCTCATATCCCCGATTATATATAGGACCGTATAGCTGTATGAAGCTTCGTGATAACGAGACTATTAGTCGCCAATCACGGGGAATTTCTCCGAGAAATTTTTGACTTGGAATGCACTATATCATGCATCCCCAATGCCCCCCTCTCCCCTCCTTCTCTTCTTTCGTTCGTTGATCCGCTTTCTCGCCTTGGCGTCACAAGGCAAGGGCGCGTAGCTCAGCGGGAGAGCCACAGCGGAACCTCTTGGTTCCAGCGACCTCGTTCGACGTTCACAGTTGACAGTGTGAATCACTGTGAACAGACTGGTTTTTTAACTGGAAGATTTGGGCTGTTGAAAGAAGAAAACCCCGGCGTTTCCGCCGGGGTTTCCATGGTGGGCACGACTGGGATTGAACCAGTGACCCCCTCGATGTCAACGAGGTGCTCTCCCGCTGAGCTACGCGCCCTTGCTCCGAGACGATGGTCTTACAGCGTCGGGAAGCGGGCTTTTAGCGGTTTGGGGGGACCATTGCAAGGGCCAGATGATCACCAGTTCTGACATTCCCGCCGGCTCTGGTCGTAACTGGCGGGTGTGTCGATGGCGGCGTTCTGGGTCCGGCGGTAATCGGACATCTGCCGGATATAGGGGCGCATCATCTCGGTCACGATACGGCCCATTGCCTGACGCGCCTCGTTCTGGGTCGCACCGGCAGCGGCACCGCGCAGACGCAGCCCCCGCTGCAGGGCCGCCCGCATTTCCTCGGCCACCAGATCGACTGATTCCCGCAGAATCTCCACATGCCGGTTTTCGTGATCCAGAATGACCGAATATTCACAGGACCGGGTAACATAGTTCCGGTCAATAAATACCGTGATCCGGTCATAGCCAACCGACAGGTTGACCAGACGCGCCCGGAAGCACCATTTGCCGTCCACCTTCCCGATCGCGCCGGTGAAGTTGAAGCGGGTGGCGAACTTGTAGGAGGTCAGTCCCGCCGTCGACTGTTTCGGCATGTCCGGACGCGGCGTATGGGCCTGTGACCGGGCGGACAGGATGGCGCGGGACTTCGTATGGTCATAGATCACCTGCGGATAGGGCGTATCCAGGGTGACAACCGGTGCCACATCGACACGGCAGGCAGCCACCGCCAGACCTGGCGCGATCAGCAGGGTGACAAGGAACAGGGCGAGGCGTCCGGGTTGGCAGAACATACCCGCAGGGTATCGTCACAACAGCCGGAGTGCCACAGGTCGCATGGTGAATTTCCCGTTAACGATTGATTCAACAGTCCGGGTTAAAACTGCAGGGGTAAGCCGGCCTGACCGGCGATTCTGTCATTGGGGACCCGTGATGAAACAGACCAGTCTGAAAATTGAAGCCGGCGCCAAGGCCATTATTGGTGGCATGGTTGTCGAGAATACGTCCAGGAACAGCATTGATCTGCTGGTACATGGCGATGGCCCGGTGCTGGAAAGCAACGAAATCATCAATGCCAAGGATGCCGACACACCGTCGCTGAAACTCTATTATGTCGTGATGAACATGTATGTCGCGCCGGAGAAAGCATTCTCGGAGTGGCACAAGACTTTCCTTCAGCTGTCCCGCGATATCGTCTCCAGCGCTCCCTCCACATCGATCATTATCTCGGAAGTCGGCAGCCTGGTTGCCGCTGGCAAGTTTGATGAGGCGATGAAGAAATGCCTGTATCTGCTGGCCTATGAAGACCATCTGAGCAAATACACCGCCCGCGCCTGACAGGGACCGGATTACGTCAGGCAAATACCGCCATACGGGCGGGCCTGACGCTTAATTCCGACCCCGGTCGTGTTTGGTAAACTCCGTGTCGCATCGATGCCGGTCTGACGGGTCGTGTGACGCGTATATCCTGTTCTCATGACATAGCCTGTCCCCAGGGAGGTTCAGCATGAGCGACGGTACCGAAGACGATCTCATTCTCGCGGATCTGAATGACGAAGAACTCGTCGAGCAGATGCATGATGACCTCTATGACGGCATGGCCGACGAGGTCGTCGAAGGTGTCCATATCCTGCTGGACCGCGGCTGGACCCCCTATGACGTCCTGACCAAGGCACTAGTTGAGGGTATGCGGATCGTCGGTATCGATTTCCGCGACGGCATTCTGTTCGTCCCCGAGGTCCTGAACGCCGCCAACTCCATGAAGGCCGGCATGTTTGTGCTGCGCCCGCTGCTGGCAGAAACCGGCGCACCGAAGATGGGCAAGATGGTCATCGGCACGGTGAAGGGCGATATTCACGACATCGGCAAGAATCTGGTTGGCATGATGATGGAAGGTGCCGGCTTTGACGTCATTGATATCGGCATCAACAATCCGGTCGAAAACTATCTCGCCGCGCTGGAGGAACATCAGCCGGACATCCTCGGCATGTCTGCCCTGCTGACCACAACCATGCCCTATATGAAGGTGGTTATCGATACGCTGATCGAGAAAGGCCTGCGCGACAAATATATCGTTCTGGTTGGCGGCGCACCCCTGAACGAGGAATTTGCCGAGGCTGTCGGTGCCGATGCCTATTGTCGTGATGCCGCGGTTGCTGTGGAAACCGCCGCCGACCTTATCAAACGCAAGCATAACCAGCTGGCGCGCAGCTAGAGCCGGACAGGGGCTGACCGCCATGTCTGATCCGCTTCAGGAGTTCGACGCCGTCACCGGAGAAGGTGCTTCGACGCTGGTCATCGCCTGTGGCGCACTGGCGCGCGAGACGCTGGCTGTCGTCAAAGCCGGTGGCTGGACGCATCTGGATGTGACCTGCATTGCCGCTGAACTGCACAACCGTCCGCAGTTGATCCCGGCAGCGGTAGAACGCAAGATTCTGGCCGCCCGTGGAAAATACCGGCAGATTTTTGCGGCACTGGCGGATTGCGGCACCGGCGGCGCACTGGACCGGGTTCTGCACCGGCATGGCGTGACCCGGATCGACGGTCCCCACTGCTACCAGTTCTATGCCACCGAACCGGCCTTTACCGCCCTCAGTGACGAAGCACCGGGCACCCTCTACCTGACCGATTTTCTCGCCCGGCATTTCGACGCTGTGGTCTGGCGCGGTCTCGGGCTCGACCGGTTCCCGCATCTGCTCGACAGCTATTTCGGCAATTACACCCGTGTCGTCTATCTGGCCCAGACAGAGGATAGCGATCTCGACCAGCGTGCCAGAATCGCTGCGGACCGGCTGGGGCTGGAATACGAGCGGGTCCAGACCGGCATGGGTGACCTTGCGCATTTCATCCGGGGTGCAGCATCCGCCTCGCCTGCTTCCGATAGCATCACATCAAACTGAACGGACCGATTCCATGACCGAAACCCGCATCTCCTCTGCCTCCAAAGAGATCATCATCGGCTTTGACCATCCGTTCTGCGTGATTGGCGAGCGGATCAACCCGACCAACCGCAAACGCCTGTCCGAGGAAATGAAGGGTGGCGATTACAGCCGTGTCGAAATCGAGGCCATTGCACAGGTCGAGGCCGGTGCCACCATGCTCGACGTCAATGCCGGCATTCCGCTGGCAGACGAGCCGAAGATTCTGGCGGACTGCATCAAACTGATCCAGTCGATCACCAATGTACCCCTGTCGATCGATTCCTCTATCGTGGAAGCGCTGGAGGCGGGTCTGTCGGTCTATCAGGGCAAACCGCTGGTCAATTCCGTGACCGGCGAAGACGAGGTCCTGGAACGGGTGCTGCCGCTGGTCAAAAAGTACGGTGCCGCCGTGGTGGCGATTTCGAATGACGAGACCGGCATTTCGGAAGACCCGGACGAACGGTTCAAGGTTGCAAAGAAGATCGTCGAACGTGCCGCCGATTTCGGGATTGGCCATGAGGACATCATCGTCGACCCCCTTGTCATGCCGGCCGGTGCGATGGCATCTGCCGGGCCGTCTGCCATGCGCCTGATCCGCCGCCTGCGCGAGGAATTGCGGGTGAACACCACCTGCGGCGCCTCAAACATCAGTTTTGGTCTTCCGAACCGTCACGGCATGAATGCCGCCTTCCTTGCAATGGCGTCCGGTGCCGGCATGACCTCGGCGATCATGAACCCCCTGCACAGCGAGGAAATGGCTGCCGTGATGGGGGCTGATATTCTGATGGGTAACGATCCGGACTGTAAACGCTGGATCCGGAAGTTCCGCGAACCGCTGGACCCCGCATCAGAAGCCGCCGGTGCCCGCGGGCGCCGTGAAGGCCGTCGCCGCAGAGGCTGAGACATGAAAACCGCTGACGCACTCGTCGTCTTCACCCCGTCCGGTCGCCGGGGGCGCTTTCCCCACGGCACGCCGCTGCTTCAGGCCGCACGCAGCCTCGGGGTGGATGTGGATTCCGTCTGCGGCGGGCGGGGGCTCTGCGGGCGCTGTCAGGTCGATATCAACAGCGGCGAGTTTGCCAAGTTCGCCGTCAGCTCCGACCCGAAAAACCTGTCGCCCGCCGGTGCTGTGGAGCTGCGCTATGCGGAAAAGCGCGGCCTGAAAGACGGGCGGCGGCTCAGCTGCTCGGCCCTGATCGAGGGCGACATTGTTGTTGATGTGCCGGAGAGCAGCCAGGTACACCGCCAGATGGTCCGCAAGCGCGTCGAAGCACGGGCGATTGAAATAGATCCCGTCGTACGCCTGCATTATGTCGAGGTTCGCCAGCCCGACATGCACGACCCGACCGGCGATCTGCAACGCCTCTATCTGGCACTTTCCGAACAATGGGAGGTCGCCGATCTGCGCATTGACCGCCCGGCCCTGCAGTCCCTCCAGAAAGTGCTGCGTGCCGGTGACTGGAAGGTCACTGTTGCTGTCCGCAACGGGCGTGAACTGATCCATATCTGGCCGGGTTTCAGGGATGCTATCTACGGTCTTGCTGTGGATGTCGGCTCGACCACCATCGCCGCCCATCTGACTAACCTTTCCAGCGGCGAAGTCGTTGCTGCCGTGGGTGAGATGAACCCCCAGATCCGCTTCGGCGAAGACCTGATGAGCCGCGTCTCCTATATCATGATGAATCCGGGCGGCGAGAAGATGCTGACCAGCGTCGTCCGGCAGGCTCTTAATGATCTGGCTCAGGAAGCCGCCCGTGAAGCCGGCATCGATCTGACAGACATTGTCGAGATGACTATCGTCGGTAACCCGATCATGCACCACCTTGTCCTGGGCATTGATCCCATCGAACTGGGGGGCGCGCCCTTTGCCCTTGCTACCGACGCGCCTCTCACGCTCTGGGCCAGCGAGATCGACGTCATGGTCAATCCGGGCTGCCGGGCGCATTTCCTGCCCTGCATCGCCGGGCATGTCGGGGCAGATTGTGCTGCCGTCATCCTGTCGGAAGCCCCTCACCTTACGGAAGCCCTGACGCTGATCGTCGATGTCGGCACCAATGCCGAGATCGTGCTGGGTAATCGCAACGGACTGCTGGCCTGTTCCAGCCCCACCGGTCCGGCCTTTGAAGGTGCACAGATTTCCTGCGGCCAGCGGGCAGCTCCCGGGGCGATTGAACGGGTGCGTATCGATCCGGAAACACTGGAGCCGAAGTTCCGGGTTATCGGATCGGAATTATGGTCCGACGACCCGGCATTTGAGACCGAGACCGCAAAGACCGGCGTCACCGGCATCTGCGGGTCCGGAATCATCGAGGTCATCGGTGAAATGTTTCTGGCGGGTATCCTGAGCGAGGACGGCGTGATCGACGGATCAAAAGCCGGACTAAGTCCGCGGATCATTCCCGATGGCCGGACCTTTTCCTATCTGCTGAAAGCCGGTGAACCGGAGATGCGGATTACCCAGAATGACATCCGGGCGATCCAGCTGGCCAAGGCCGCACTTTATGCCGGGGCCAGACTGCTGATGGACCGGCTTGGCGTCGACAGCGTTGACCGGATCATTCTGGCCGGGGCCTTCGGCAGCCATATCGACCCGAAATATGCCATGTTGCTTGGCATGATACCGGACTGCGATCTGTCCGGTGTCTGGTCCGCCGGAAACGCCGCCGGAACCGGCGCACGCATCGCCCTGCTGAACCGGGCATCCCGGGCCGAGATTGCCGAGACTGTGCGGAACGTCGAAAAAGTGGAAACCGCCGTAGAGCCGAAATTTCAGGAACATTTTGTTGCCGCCATGGCAATTCCCCACAAAACCGCTGACTATGCGAATCTTGCACGCCAGGTGTCGCTTCCAGTCAAATCGCCGGCGGGGGGCAGCGGTATCGATCAGCAGGGGTCAGGGCGTCGTCGTCGCCGCACCCGTGGCACGGTCTGAGGGAGGCGCGCATGCATAATCTGGCGATTGATCAGGGTCTGGTCGCAAAACAGGCAATCCTGCGTTTTCTCGACGGCTGTTCGATTGAGGTGACGCCCACCCAGGCGACAAAGGTCGGTGACTTCACAACCCATCTGTCACCGGGCCAGCGCGTCATGGTGACGTTTCTGCCCGGTTCTGACTGGCGGGCCACCGTTGACACCGCCCGTATGCTGCGCGACCAGGGGTTCGAGCCGGTACCCCATATTGCCGCCCGCTCGATACCTGATGCTGCGATGCTGGAAGATTTTCTGAAGGCACTCCGCGAGGAAGCCGGCATTCGCGAGGTGCTGGCCATCGGTGGTGGTGTTGACCGGCCCGTGGGCAGATTCGACTGTACCCTGCAGATGCTGGAGACCGGACTGTTCCAGAAATACGGCATTTTCCGGGTTGGTGTCGCCGGTCATCCCGAGGGTAGCCCCGATATCCCTGAAGCCATCGTGCGTCAGGCAATGATCGACAAGAACCGGTTCGCCGAACAACATGGTCTGCAGATGCATATTGCGACCCAGTTCTGTTTTGAGGTCGACCCGATCATCAAATGGGAACGTCAGCTGCGGGCAGACGGCAACCGCCTGCCGATCTATGTCGGTATCGCCGGTCTGGCGACCCTGAAGACGCTGATGGCCCACGCACAGGCCTGCGGGGTTGGCAATTCGATCCGGGTGCTGATGAAACAGGCGGGTAATATCACGAAGCTGATGTCAGTCCGTGAACCCGGTGCGGTTGTTGGTGGTCTGGCCATGGAAATGGCCCGCGATCCCGACAGCCTGCTGCGCGGCGCGCATTTCTTCCCGCTCGGCGGATTGCGGCGGACAGCCGCATGGATGCAGGCCGTCTCGAAAGGTGACTTTGAAGCCAGTGCCGATGGCACGACCATCAGCCTCCACCAGCCTATCGATTAACCCACCCCGGAGAGCGTGCCATGAGTGACCCCGCAGCAGCAGAACAGGAAGGCGGCCGCAAGCGCGGACGCAGTGGTGGACGTGATGCCCGCCGGGCCCTCCGCTCCAAGGATACCTCAGTTTCCATTCCGTTTATTACCCGTGGCATACCGACATTCGATGTGCTGAATGACGACGGGCTGGATCTGATCGAACGCAATACGGATATCCTGCTGCAGGAAGTCGGGATTGACTTCCGTGGCGACGAAGAAGTGCTGCAGATGTGGCGCGATGCCGGGGCCACTGTCGATGGCGAACGCGTCCGGTTCGAACCGGGCATGCTGAAAGCCATCATACAGGCCACCGCCCCCCGGGAGTTCACCCAGCATGCCCGGAATCCGGAGCGGTCGGTCCGGATTGGCGGGCCGCATACGGTGCTGGCCCCGGCATATGGCCCGCCCTTTGTCCGTGATCTTGATGGCGGCCGACGCTACGGCACCATCAAGGACTTCCGGAATTTTGTGAAACTCGCCTATATCTCACGCGGGTTGCACCATTCCGGCGGCACTGTCTGCGAGCCGGTCGATCTTCCGGTCAACAAGCGTCACCTCGATATGGTCTATGCCCA
The DNA here is from genome assembly GCA_040219025.1 of Rhodospirillales bacterium. GTDB lineage: Bacteria > Pseudomonadota > Alphaproteobacteria > Rhodospirillales > HT1-32 > HT1-32. Next base: position 9,450 of record JAVJTE010000031.1, read on the forward strand.
TATCAAATATTCCGACAAACCTTTCATGGGTTCGGTCACTGCCCCGGAACGTGCAGAAGACACCATGAGCATGGTCCGCCTTTTGTTCGGCGAGGAATTCGTCGATCAGAATTGCGTCGTCATCAATCTGATCAACGCGAATTCTCCGATGGTCTTCGATGGTACGATGCTGGGGGCACTGAAGGTCTATGCCCGCGCCAATCAGGCCTGTGTCGTCTCGCCCTTCATTCTGGCCGGTGCGATGAGCCCGGTTACCGTTGCCGGCACCCTGACACAGCTTTATGCCGAGGCACTGGCCGGGATGGCCCTGACCCAGCTCTGTCGGCCCGGAGTGCCGGTTGTGTTCGGCACCTTCGCCTCCTCGATCTCGATGCAGTCCGGTGCGCCGACCTTTGGCACACCGGAACCGGCAATGGTTCTGCTCGGTGCCGGCCAGCTTGCCCGGCGCCTCGGCGTCCCGTTCCGCAGCGGTGGCAATCTCTGCGGCTCAAAGACGGCAGATGCCCAGGCCGCCTATGAAAGCGCCCAGACTTTCCAGCCAACCCTGAACGGGGGTGTCAACTTTGTCCTGCATGCCGCGGGCTGGCTCGAAGGCGGGCTCTGCATGGGGTACGAAAAATTCATGATGGATGTCGACCAGTGCGCTGCTGCCCGCACCTATCTCGGTGGCATTGACCTGACCGAGAATGGCCAGGCAATGGACGCCGTGCGCGAGGTCGGACCGGGATCGCATTTTCTTGGCTGCGCCCATACGCAGGCAAATTTCGAGACCGCCTTTTTCCGCTCGACGCTGGCCGACAACAATTCCTTCGAACAGTGGCTGGCCGAAGGGTCGCAGGATATCCAGCAGCGCGCCAATGCTGCCTGGAAGAAGGCACTGGCCGAATATGAGGCACCGCCACTCGACCCGGAAATCGACGCGGCCATTCTCGGTTTCATCAATCAGCGAAAAGCGTCCGAACCGGATTCCGATGTCTGACGGCCGGTAACTTTCGTCAGGCAAAACGGATTGACAATATACCCCGCAGCATCAACGGTCGGTGTAACAGGATTGTCTTGTGCCTGGACCTTTTGATGCTGGTTTCATGACTGAACATGCGTTTCTCAAGGCCTCGACTGACGATGGACCCGTTAAAGTCCATTTTCTCCTCTTGCCTGACTTTTCGCTCACGGCTTTTACCGCTGCCATCGAACCGCTGCGGCTTGCCAATTATGTCAGTGGCCGGGAGGTCTACTACTGGGAGACCTGTGCCCTGCAGGGACAGCCGGTAAAGGCCAGCCTGGGGGCAACCATTCTGCCCTCCCGCGCCGTGGAGGATGTACGCTATCCGGATAATGTCGTGCTTTGTGGCGGCATGGGCGGACACAAATTCCATGACCGTGAACTGATACGGACCGTCAAGCGCTGGGCAAATGCAGGCACCCACCTCGGTACGCTGGATTCCGGCACCTTCATCCTGGCCCGGGCCGGGCTGCTTGATGATCACCGCTGTACCCTCCACTGGGAATTCCTCGATTCCTTTGTCGAGGAATTTCCGGAAATAGATATCCGCCCCTCGCTCTATGAAATCGACCGGAGAATGTTCACCTGTGCCGGTGGTGACGCCGCCGGTGACATGATGCTGAATGAGATCGTTGGCCGCCTGGGCCCGGAAATCGCCGGCGCGGTCAGCGAACAGCTGATGCATGAACGCATACGCGACGGCAGCGACATCCAGCATCTGCCGGTCCATGCACGGATGCGGATCAGCCATCCGCAACTGGTGAAGGCCATACGCGAGATGGAACAGAACATGGAAGACCCGCTGACACGCGAGGAAATCGCCCGCCGTGTCGGCCTGTCCCAGCGCCAGCTTGAGCGCCTGTTCAGACGTTATCTCAACACCACACCGGCCCGGCATTATCTGCGGCTCAGACTGCTGCGTGCGCGCCACCTGCTGTTACAGACAACCCTGTCGATTACCGGAATCGCAGTCGCCAGCGGCTTCTGTTCAACGTCGCATTTCTCCCGTTGCTACAGGGAGGTTTTCGGGCATTCTCCGCGCGACGAGCGCCGGTGGAGCGATGACAGTACAGCTTTCCCCGTGAACGAACCTGAACAGCAGGCAGTCGGATTCTGACTGCCTGCTGTCCGGAATTATCGTTACTGTTTCCTCATCCGGCGAGAACAGCCTTCACCAGGCGGTCGCCGAATGCGCGGGTGCCTGCGCTACCGCCGAGATCACCGGTGCGTCCGGCCGGGTCCTGCAGCTGCCGGGTGACAGCCGCCTCAATCGCCTGCTGTGCCTGATGATATTCCGGCCGGTTGTGACGATCGCCCAGCCAGCCCAGCAGCATCGCCACTGACAGGATGATCCCGCCGGGATTGGCCTTGTCCTGACCGGCAATATCCGGTGCCGACCCGTGCGATGCCTGTGCCAGACCAAACTGGTCACCGACATTGATCGACGGTCCCATGCCCAGCCCGCCGGAAAGCTCGCAGGCCAGATCCGAGAGAATATCGCCGTACATGTTGCTGGTCAGCAGCACATCAAAACTGGCCGGTCTGCGCACCAGATGGGCAGCCGCCGCATCAATGATCAGTTCCTCGACCTCGACATCCGGAAACTCTTTCGCCACACCGAAGGAGATATCCCGGAACATGCCGCAGGTCATTTTCAGCACATTCGCCTTATGGATGACAGCAACCTTCCTGCGCCGGCGCTGTGCCAGCGTGAAGGCACTGCGGGCAATCCGTTCGCAGCCGGCGCGGGTGATCTTTCGTACCGCGAGGGCAACCTCTTCCGTTGGCATGAATTCCCCGGAACCGGCAAACATGTTGCGATCCGCATAGAATCCCTCGGTGTTCTCGCGGGCGACAACCAGATCCATGGCCGCGACCGTCGAGGGCACGCCCTGATAGGTCTTTGCCGGGCGCAGGTTTGCATATAGATCGAGCGATTTCCGGAACCTGCCGGACGGATTGATGCCCCCCTGCTCCTTCGGCGGGTAGGCGTAGGTGCCGAGCGGCCCCAGAATGATACCATCATGCGCCTTCGCCTGCGTGATCAGCGTATCCGGCATGGTCGAGCCGCTTTCGGCATGCGCCTCCATCCCGACCTTTGCATAGGTAAGCTCGATGCCGAGAGCAAACTTGCGGTTGACCGCCTCCAGAACCTCGACAGCGACAGGTATGATTTCCGGCCCGATATCATCACCGGGTAAGACAAGCAGCTTCATCAACGTTTCCCATTTTCTGATTTCCCGAGTTACCCCTACTTTCGCCATTCAGCAGCCAAAAGGAAAGGGTCTGTCTCCGGATGGAAACAGGCCCCGCTTCAGGTCGTTGGCTTGTCAATCTTGCAAAACATCCGGGATAGCGAAAATAAAAGGCTGCCCGACAGCAGGGGGGATCGGACAGCCTCAGGATATCTGCCGCGTGAACGGCATCCGTGCGCACAAACCGGACTCACGGCAGGGACCGTTTTGGGGGAACCTGTCACCCGCCGTCTGTCGTCCGGATCGCTGTGTTATACCGGTCAGAGATGACAGGATTGTGGCTGCTAGGACGGATCAGCCGCCTTCAAGCACACGCAGCACGTTGGAGACAGTGAGCGAACTGACGCGATCAAGCGCCTCATCCGTCAGACCCGCAATATGCGGGGTGAGAATAAGGTTCGGGGCATCACGAAGCGGAAAGGCCTGTTCTGCGCTCAGCGGCTCACCCTCAAAAACATCGAGCGCCGCGCCGCCTAGTCTGCCTTCACGCAGAGATGCCGCGACGGCATCATTATCGACGACACCGCCCCGCGCGGTATTGACGAGAAAGGCGGTTGGTTTCATCAGTTCCAGTTCGTCCGCCCCAATCATGCCACGGGTGCTGTCTGTCAGCGGCACATGCAGGCTGACGGTGTCAGCTTCCGCCAGCAGCGCCGGAAGATCCCGCCGGTCGCCCTCTGTCCAGGCCGGATCGTGATCATCCAGGAACGGGTCGCAGGCAATAATTCGCATGCCCAGCCCACGGGCCAGACCAGCCGTCATCCGTCCGATATGACCAAATCCGATAATCCCGAGCGTACGCCCGGCGACCTCCCATTCGCGGGTTTGCGTACGCGGCCAGGCACCGGCCAGCACCGCCGGCGTATTCGACAGCGACAGCCGTGACAGATGAAAGACCGAAGCAATGACATATTCCGCCACGGCCAGTGCATTGGCACCGCTTGCCGGGCAAACCGTCACGTCATGTTCAGCACAGGCTGGCAGGTCGATCTGGTCGAGCCCGACACCCAGCCGTCCGACAACTTCAAGCTTCGGCGATGCCTCCAGCAGGGCACGGGTCACCTTCGTGCGGTTGCGGACAATCAGCCCGCGTGCGCCGCGACAGGCCTCAATCAGGTCATCGGGACGGTCCACCAGATCCGGATCATAATGCACCTCGTAACCGGCAAGTCGCGCCAGCGCAGCATCATCCAGAAATTCCGATACGACGATCTTAGCCATTCATCACTCCACAGGTCCGGTTTTCTCCATTCTGTTGGCATAGAACGCCATATGACCGGTAATTTCCATCACCTCTTCCTTTGGGGCGACATAACTCCAGACGGCATTCTCCGCGACCTTGCTGTCAACCCTGACCGTCCAGTAACTGGCCTCCCCCTTGTGGGGACAGGTCGTGCGATGATCCGTGGCCGACAGCAGCCCGTGATCGACTGAATCAATCGGAAAATAAGCCACCGTCTCGTGCCCGTCCTCATCCAGCATCTGCGCCTTGTCGCTGCGGGCAATGACGGTGCCGTTATAGCGGACTTCAAGGGTTGTCTTTGCCGGTGTAATGGTTATCCGTCGTGACATATTCGGAGCCTCCTACCAGACTGCATTTCAGTATGTTCCGGATGATATGGGAAAGGACAGGGCATCCCGCCATGGCCGGTTTGAAGCTCGACGAGATTGACCTGAAGATGCTCGCCGCCCTGCAGCAGGATGGCCGCCTGACCAATCGCCTGCTGGCAGAACGTGTCGGCCTGACACCAAGCCCCTGCCATGCCCGCCTGCGACGGCTGATCGATGCCGGCGTCATCGCCGGTTTTCATGCTTCATTGAACCTAGCAAAGGTCGGACCGGTCACCGTTTTCTTTGTCGAGGTCACCCTGCGCGAGCATACAGCGGCAACCTTCCGGAAGTTTGAAGCCGCCATGCAGCAGGCACCGGAAGTCATCGAATGCCACGGTACCGGTGGCGGGTTTGACTATCTCCTCAAGGTTGTTGCCAGAGACGTTTCCCATTATCAGGCCTTCATCCAGCATCACCTGGATGCCGATATCGGCATCGGCAAATATTTCAGCTATGTGGTCACCAATACAGTCAAGAGCGACAGCGCAATCCCCCTGTCCTGAGCCACCTGATTCCCGGCCGGAACTAGATTCCCGAAATTGCATGGAACACAGAATTTAATTCTGTTTCGTGGCCGCAAATCAATAGCACTTTCGAGCCTGCTGCGACTATCCTGTCGCCACCATTCATTCAGGAGACCGCAGATGCCCGACGACAAGCTGAGAAACATTCCGCTCGAACAGATTGACCGGGATACGGTGATCCATCCGATGACCCAGATGGGTGCGTTCTCCCGCGGGGAACTGGGTGATCCGCGAATCATCGAAACGGCCTCGGGTATCCGCGTGCGTGACAGCAAGGGCCGGGAAATGATCGACGCGTTTGCCGGTCTTTACTGTGTCAATATCGGCTATGGCCAGACCAGGGTCGCCGATGCCATCGCCAAACAGGCGCATAAGCTGGCCTACTACCATGTCTATGCCGGCCATTCCCATGAGCCGGTGATTCGCCTGTCGGAGAAAATTGTCGATCTCGCGCCGGAAGGCATGTCGCGGGTTTATTACGGCCTGTCAGGCTCTGATGCCAACGAGACCCAGGCAAAGCTGGTCTGGTATTATCATAATGTCCGGGGCAAGCCGGAGAAGAAGAAGATTATTTCACGCCACCGCGGCTATCACGGCAGCTCCGTCATGGCCGGATCACTGACCGGCCTGCCGATTTTCCACAAGATGTTCGACCTGCCGCTCGACATGGTGCGCCATACCACAGCACCGGATTACTACTGGGAAGCAGCGCCCGGCATGTCCGAACGCGACTTTTCAAAAAAGTGCGCAGCAGATCTCGAAGCGATGATTCAGGCCGAAGGCCCGGAAACCGTTGGTGCGTTCATCGCCGAGCCGATGCTGGGTACGGGCGGCATCGTCCCGGCACCGGAAGGGTACTGGGAAGAAATTCAGCCGGTTCTGGACCGCCACGACATTCTGCTGATCGCCGATGAAGTGGTCTGCGGTTTTGGCCGTCTCGGCAGCAACTTCGGATCAACGCATTACAACATGAAACCGGACCTGATCAGTGTCGCCAAAGGTCTGACCAGCGCCTATCTGCCGCTTTCCGGCTGCATTGTCGGCGACCGGGTCTGGAAGGCCATTGAAGAAGGTTCGGACGAGCTTGGTGTGTTCAACCATGGCTGGACCTACTCGGCCCACCCGATCTGCGCTGCGGCAGCGATTGCCAATCTTGAGATCATCGAGGAACAGAACCTGACCGGAAATGCCGCGACAACCGGCGCTCATTTCCTCAAGGGGCTGAAGGATGCCTTTGCCGGTCACAGCCATCTTGCCGAAGCACGCGGCGAAGGTCTGCTGGCTGCCGTCGAGTTCGTCGCCGACCCGGCGACCAAAAAACCGTTTGAAAAAAGCAGGAAGGTTGCGGCAAAGCTGGCCATGGCCTGCGCCGACGAAGGTGTTATCTGTCGCGCGATGCCGCATGGTGATATCCTCGGCTTCGCTCCGCCGCTGATCCTGACCCCGGCGGAAGCTGACGAAATCGTCGACAAGGTCAGCCGTGGCGTCAAAAAGGGCTTCGACCGCCTCATCGCCGACGGCGTTATCTGACACCAGCTTTTGAAGCGACAGCCCCGCCGACCTGTTCGGGCCGGCGGGGCTGTTTCATTTACGCCTGGACCCCCGCTTTCGCGGGGGTGACATCTGTATGGACCCTTTTGCGTTGAGAGGCGCAAGAGCGGCGGCTGGCTAATCCTGTCCTGCCGCCTGCAGCATTGCTGCCAGCAGGACATTGGCACCGGCGGAGATGTCGTGGGGGGTCGCGGATTCGGCCTCGTTGTGGCTGAGACCGTCTTCGCAGGGGATGAAGATCATGGCTGTCGGGGCGATGGCTGACAGGTAAATGGCGTCATGGCCGGCACCGGAGACGATATCCATATGCGCCAGCCCCAGTTTCTCCGACGACCGGCGCACCAGATCAACCATCCCCTTGTCGAAGACCGTCGGTGACTTGCGGGCCAGCAGGGTGCAGGTGACCTCAAGGCCGAGATCTTTGGCGATGCCGGTTGCCGCTGCTTCCATATCCCGCCCCATTGCCTCAAGCGCTTCCTGACTGAAGGCCCGGATATCGGCATCCAGGCTGACCGAACCGGGAATGGTGTTGCGGCTGTTCGGGGTCACATCAAGCCGACCGACCGTAGTCACCCCGACGTTCTGGTTCCTGATACCGATCTCGTTCACCGCCACCACCAGACGTGCGGCACCCAGCAGCGCGTCGCGGCGGACGTTCATCGGTGTTGTTCCGGCATGGCTGTCCTGACCGGAGAAGATCACCTCAAACCAGCTTGATCCCTGCCCGCCGGTGACCACGCCGATGGTCTTCTCTGCCCGTTCAAGGATCGGTCCCTGTTCGATATGTGCCTCGAAATAGGCAGCGACGGGCCGGGGTTTGCAGGGCTGGTCACCATCATGCCCGATACGCTTCAGTTCGCTGCCCAGGGTCAGCCCGGCTGCATCAGTTCGTGCCAGACCATAATCAAGCGTGAACTGCCCGGCGAACACGCCCGAGCCGACCATCGCCGGTGAAAAGCGCGAGCCTTCCTCATTCGTCCAGCAGACCACCTCGATCGGTGCGCGGGTCTGAATATTCATTTCGTTCAGGGACCGGATGACCTCGAGGCCCGCCAGCACGCCATAGACACCGTCGAATCGGCCACCATGCGGCTGGGTATCGAGATGGCTGCCGGTCATTACCGGCGCGGCATCCGGGTCTGTCCCGGCCCGGCGGGCGAAGATATTGCCCATCTGGTCGATACCGATGCTGCAGCCGGCGTCCCGGCACCAGCTGATAAACAGCTCGCGACCGGCCAGGTCTTCATCGGTCAGGGCAAGACGGCGACTGCCGCCGTCCGTTCCCGGCCCGATTTCAGCCATGGCCATCAGGCTGTCCCAGAGGCGGTCACTATTGGTCAGGAGATTTGTCGGCATCAGGCCCTCCGTGCGGCAAGTGAATCGGCAACAATACAAAGAATTTCAAACATGATGGTCGCACCGACGAGAGCCGTATTGCCTGTCGGGTCAAAAGGCGGTGCCACCTCCACCACATCCCCGCCAACCAGATTGAGGCCCCGCAGCCCGCGGATCATCAGCTGAGCCTCCAGTGTCGAGAACCCGCCGCATTCCGGCGTCCCCGTCCCCGGTGCATAAACCGGGTCGAGGCCATCAACGTCAAAGCTGACATAGGTCGGGCCATCACCGACAACCCGCCGGGCCTCCTCGATCACGCCCTTCACGCCGATCTCGTAGAACTCCTCGATATAGATGACGCGCATCCCGCTATCATGGCTGAACTTCCAGATATCCGCGTCATTCACACCGCCACGAATACCGATCTGGATGGTACGTTTCGGATCCAGCAGCCCCTCCTCAACCGCGCGGCGAAACGGGGCGCCATGATGAAACTTGGACCCGAGATAATCATCACCAGTGTCGCAATGCGCATCAAAATGCACCATGCCGACCGGCCGGTCGGCACAGATGCCGCGGAAAATCGGCAAGGTGACGGAATGGTCGCCGCCAGCAGAAACCGGTGTGATCCCGGCCTGATGGACCCGCTGATAAAACTCGCCGATCTCTGCCAGGCTTTCTTCCAGATGGAACGGGCTGGCGACCCAGGCATCGCCGATATCGGCGACCCGGCACAGATCGAACGGGGCAATCTTCGAGGCCTGATTGATCTTGCGCATCAGGCTCGACTGATTGCGGATCTCGCGCGGGCCATGCCGGGCACCGGTACGGTTGGTTACCCCGCCGTCATACGGAATACCGATCAGGCCGATATCCACATCCGCAAACGTCTCGCGATAGGGGGCGCGCATGAAGGTCGGCAGCCCGGTATAGCGGGGCCGTGCCTGGGGATCGGCGAATTCCGGATAGTTCTCGATGTTCGGCATAACGCTCCCTCTGTCCTGCGGAGAGCCAGCATCACCCGTCCGACCAGCATCGTCCAGCGCCGGACAGCCGAATATCACGACATATCAATACCCACAGAAAAACTATTGCGTGGGCCATCAGGGCGGGTCAGATGACCATCACCGGATGCCCGGGCTTCAGGCTGATAATCTGTTACGCCATGATAGGCGATAATCAGTAACCCCAGAACAATCAGCTTAATCATAAGCTTAAACATTGAGACCATCTCCCGTCCGGATATTTCGGCAGCCATCCGTATATCCGGTTTCCCGCGCACGAAGATATGAACCGGATCACATATATTTCACATAAAAATATTGATAATTAAATATATTTAGACATTTTTTCTGCGTGAATTAGATTGTTTCACGAACCAAATGTGATGAACCATGACTCATATCGCTTTACCAATCTTTCTGCCGCTTCAGGGAAAAACTGCCGTCATCGTTGGCGGCGGTGCACTGGCTGTGCGCAAGCTGCGGCTGGTCCTGAAAACAGCCGCAAGTATCCGCGTCGTGGCCCCTGCACCTGATGCAGAGATGACCCGTCTGGCTGACACCCCCCGCATCACCCTTGTCCGACACACCTTCCGCGACGACGACCTGCAGGATGCAGCGGTCGTGTTTGCCGCCACTGGTGAGGAACAAACCGACAGCGCCGTCTCCAGGGCGGCGATCCGTGCCGGCATTCCCGTCAATGCCGTCGACCGGCCGGAAATATCGACCTTCACCATGGGCTCAATCATTGACCGGGCACCGGTTGTCATCGGCATCTCGACCGACGGCAGCGCCCCCGTTCTCGCCCGCCGGATCAAGACCCTGATTGAAGCCGCCATTCCGGAACGGCTGGGCAGGGTCGCCGGTTTTGCCGCCCGGTTCCGTGATACGGTCAAACGTCTGAAACCTTCGGAACGTGATCGCCGTGCCTTCTGGGAACGGTTCTTTGATGGCCGGATCAGCGAACTGGTCCTCGCCGGGAAGGAGCCGGAAGCACATGCCGCGATGATTGCCGATCTGAATGGCGTCCAGACCGCACAATCCCACGGCAAGGTGTTGCTGGTCGGTGCCGGCCCCGGTGACCCGGAGCTGCTGACCATCAGGGCCGCCCGTGCCCTGCAGGAAGCGGATGTCATTCTGTATGACAGGCTGGTTCCTGAAGCGGTTCTGGAACATGCCCGGCGGGATGCCGACCGGATCAGCGTCGGCAAAATGGCCGGTGGGCCCTCCGTACCGCAGGACGAAACCAACCAGCTGATGCTGGACCTCGCCCGATCCGGCAAGACCGTTGTCCGCCTGAAAGCCGGTGACCCGTTTGTTTTCGGGCGCGGCGGCGAAGAGCAGGCCTGGCTGGCAGGTCATGATATCCCGGTCCAGGTCGTCCCCGGTATCACCGCTGCTGTCGGTTGCGCAGCCGAAGTGGGCCTGCCGCTGACCCATCGCGACCATACCCAGTCCGTCACCTTCGTGACGGCGCATGGCAAGGACGGCGAACCCGGCGTGAACTGGCAGGCACTGGCTGACCTGAACGGAACACTGGCAATCTATATGGGTGTGCGGCAGGCAGCTTCGACGCAGGCGCATCTGCTTGCCGCCGGCCTCCCTTCTGCAACACCGGTTGCGATCACCCAGAGCGGGACCCAGCCCGGACAGCGGCTCGTTCGCGGCCAGCTTGGAGCCCTCCCGGATCTGATCGATCAATATGAAATCACCGGCCCGGCAATTATCTATGTCGGCGAGACTGCCGCCCTCGGCATTGCCGGAGAAGAGTCCCGAAACAACACCCCCCTTACCCGCGCGCCGGATGCCCTGCGCGCCGCAGCAGGAGCCTGATCATGGCAAAAGTTCTTACCTCAAACCGCCTTGCCGACGGCGCTGTTGTCTATCTTGACCGGCAGGGTGACTGGACCACCGACGTGCTGTCCGCCCGCCTGCTGGAAGGTGACGACGCGATTGAAAAGGCTGAAGCAGCAGGCCGGGATGCAGTTGCCCGGCATCATGTCGTTGAAGCCTATCTGATTGATGCAGAGTTGCGTGAAGGCTCTGTCTACCTCACCCGATTTCGTGAACGTATCCGCGCCCAGGGACCAACCATCCTGTTCGGCATTGCGGGTCTGAAGAAGAAGGCCGCCTGAAATGTACCAATATGATCAGTATGACCACGCTTTCATGGCAAACCGTGTCGATCAATATCGCGGCCAGGTCAGTCGCCGGCTGGCCGGTGACCTGTCGGAAGACCAGTTCAAACCACTGCGTCTGATGAACGGCCTCTATCTGCAACTGCATGCCTACATGCTGCGGGTTGCCATTCCCTACGGCACCCTGTCATCCGGCCAGATGCGCAAACTGGCGGAAATCTCGCGGACATATGACCGTGGTTATGGCCATTTCACCACCCGCCAGAACATTCAGTTCAACTGGATCAAACTGGAACAGTCGCCGGATATTCTGGCCGAGCTGGCGTCGGTCGAGATGCATGCAATCCAGACCAGTGGCAACACCATCCGCAACACCACCTCCGACCCGTTCGCAGGAGCCGTGGCCGGTGAAATTGACGATCCCCGGGTCTGGTGCGAGATCATCCGTCAGTGGTCGACCCTGCATCCCGAGTTTTCGTTCCTGCCCCGCAAGTTCAAGATCGCGGTAACCGGCAGTGAAGATGACCGTGCCGCCATCAAGGTTCATGACATCGGGCTGGCCCTACGACGCAATGAAGCTGGCGAGATCGGCTTTGAAGTTCTGGTGGGTGGTGGCCTTGGCCGTACCCCGATGATCGGCAAGACAATCCGGGAATTCGTCAGCCAGCGTGACCTGCTGTCCTACCTCGAAGCGATCCTGCGGACATACAACCTGATCGGACGCCGGGACAACAAGTACAAGGCCCGCATCAAGATCATGGTGCATGAACTGGGCATTGATGAAGTCCGCCGCCAGGTTGATGCGGAATGGGAACATCTGCGCGATGGCGCGCTGGTGCTGCCGGAAGAGGAAATTGCCCGTATCCGCGCATTCTTTGCTGCACCGGCTTTTGAGACCATTGAAACCCCGGTTCGCAGTTATGAGGTTGCCCGTTTCGAAGATCAGGACTTTGCCCGCTGGACGAAGACAAATGTCGCCGCCCACCGCCAGCCCGGATACGGCATTGCCGTGATTTCGCTGAAACCGACTGGTGGCGTCCCCGGTGATGCGACAGCCGAACAGATGGAGAAAGTTGCTGAACTTGCCGAGCGTTACAGCCTCGGTGAAATCCGTGTCACCCACACCCAGAATCTGGTGCTGCCCCATGTCCGGCTGTCCGACATGCACAGCCTGTGGCAGGGGCTGTCGGATGCCGGCCTCGGGACCGCAAATATCGGATTGATTTCCGACATCATTGCCTGTCCCGGTCTGGATTACTGCGCCCTCGCCAATACCCGGTCCATCCCGGTGGCACAGCGGATCCAGCAGCGGGTCGATAATATTGACCGCCAGCATGACTTGCGCGAACTGTCGGTAAAAATCTCCGGCTGTATCAACGCCTGCGGGCATCATCATATCGGCAATATCGGCATTCTGGGCGTCGATCGCCGGGGTGAGGAATATTACCAGATCACCATCGGCGGGCGCGCTGACGAGAATGCCCGTCTGGGTGATGTCATCGGCCCGGCGGTCTCCTATGACGAGGTTCCGGCGGCGGTCGAACGGTTGCTGGATGCCTATGTCGCGGAACGCAAGGACGACGAGACTTTCATCGGCACCTACGAGCGTGTCGGTCTGAAACCCTTCAAGGAGGCGGTTTATGTCACTGATTAGAAATGGCGTTGTTATCGATGACCCCTGGATCCGGCTGGATGACGACACACCGGCCACTCCCGGAACACGGGCGATTGTCTCGCTGAAACGCTGGAAAGCGGAGAAACCCCGGCTGATCGAAACCCTGGCCGGTACCGGCGTGCTGCTGAAAAGCAATGAGGCCGCAGAGGAAATCGCCGGCGACCTTTCGGTGCTGGAAGTCGTTGCGGTGGACTTTCCGGCCTTTACCGACGGGCGGTCCTATTCCACTGCCCGTATCCTGCGGGAACGCTATCGCTATCTCGGCGAAGTCCGGGCGGTTGGTGATGTGCTGCGCGATCAGTACGGCTTCATGGTGCGCTGCGGCGTCGATGCTTTTGAACTGGCTGATGATGTCGACAGCGCCGACTGGGTAAAGGCGGTAAACGAAATCCCGACAGCTTACCAGCCCGCCGCCGACGGTCGTAGTCCGCTGTTCAGGATTCGCACTGATACCCCTCAGGATGCCTGGCTGGCTTACTGACCCGCAGGTCCTGAACACTTCCCCAACTTCCCGACCCACAAAAAACAAGGGCCTGTTGCTTGACGCAACAGGCCCCTCCCCCTGACGGCGGTCTCCCCCAACGCACCGTCTGAAAACTAGTGTGGCGTAATGCCCCGCAACCGCTCGTTACGGCGACGCAGGATTTCCAGCGAGGCCAGCAGGGCGATCGATATCGTCACCAGAACCGTTGCCACCGCAAGGATGGTCGGGCTGATCTGTTCGCGCAGGCCAGAGAACATCTGACGCGGGATAGTCCGTTCCTCATATCCGGCCAGGAACAGCACAACGACCACTTCATCGAAGGACGTGATGAAGGCGAACAATGCACCACTGATGACGCCCGGCAGAATAAGCGGCATTGTCACCTTGAAAAACACTGTCCGCGGCGGGGCACCCAGGCTGAGAGCCGCACGGTTCAGCGACTGGTCAAAGCCGACCAGCGTCGCGGTCACCGTAATGATGACGAATGGCGTACCCAGCGCCGTATGGGCCAGCACAATGCCGGTGAGGGTCGAGGACAGCCCGATATCGGAATAGAAAAAGAACATGCCGGCAGCCGAGATGATCAGCGGCACAATCATCGGCGAGATCAGGATGCCCATGAACAGCGAGCGGAAGGGCATGTAGGATTTCGACAGGCCGAGTGCCGCAAGCGTGCCAAGACCTGTGGCCAGAATGGTCGAGAAAAATGCGATGATCACGCTGTTCTTTGCCGAATGGGTCCACTGGACATTGGTGACCATGTCCTCATACCAGCGCAGCGAGAAGGCATCCGGGTTCAGCGACAGCATGCCGGGAGTAAAGGTGAAGTAAGGCTCTGCATTAAAGCTGAGCGGGATGATCACCAGAATTGGCAAAATAAGAAACAGGAAGATCAGACCGCAGATGAACCGGTACCCGTAGTACCAGGCTGTCTCAAGCGGACCGGCATAGGATGGAAGTGACATGATTCAGGCCTCCCCTCAGCCGAACTTCATATTGTCGATACCGACAATCTTGTTGTAGAGCCAGTAGAGCGCCAGCACTCCGGCCAGCAGAATTGCGCCGAGAGCCGCAGCCAGACCCCAGTTCAGCGATTTCTGCATGTGATAGGCAATCAGGTTGGAGATCATCTGACCATCCGACCCGCCAACCAGTGCCGGCGTGATGTAATAACCAATGGCAACAATGAAAACCAGGATCGAGCCTGCGCCGATCCCCGGCACGGTCTGCGGTACATAGACACGCCAGAAGGCAAGTGCCGGATTGGCGCCGAGCGACCGCGCCGCCCGCATGTAGGTCGGCGGGATGGTTTTCATCACGCTGTAAAGCGGCAGGACCATGAACGGCAGCAGGATGTGGGTCATCGCGATGACCACTCCCTTCTCATTGAACATCAGTTCCAGCCTGCCGTCCGTGTTGATCAGGCCCAGCCAGACCAGAAACTCGTTCAGCACACCTTCCTTGCCGAGAATGACAATCCAGGAGGTGGTCCGCACCAGCAGCGACGTCCAGAACGGCAGCAGAACCATGATCATCAGCAGGTTGCTGGTCCGCATCGGCAGGGTTGCGAGCAGATAGGCAATCGGATAGCCGAGGATAATGCAGGTGATCGTCACCATAATGCTCATCCAGATTGTGCGGCCAAACAGCTTTACATAGATCTGCTTGTATTCGGGCTGCTGGATCAGCTCACCATCGCCGTTATAGCGCATGTCGACCGCCGCCGCGAAATAGGCCGTGGTGTAGCGTTTCCCCATCCGGTCGATGTTCTTCCAGAGTTCAACATCACCCCAGTCCTTGTCGATCTTGAGGAAGGCTTCCTTGTAGGGCCCGCTCTCCATCCCCCTGACGCGCCGAATGGTCTTGTTGAACAGGCTGCGGGAACCGGCGAATTCCTGATTGAGCCGGGCGGCGACCTTGCCAATCGAGCGATCTTCGGCACCCCGGATCATTTCCCGGGCAAGCGTCGCAAAAACCTCTTCCGAGGGGATATCCTGACGGTCCCATTCTTCCAGCAGGGCGAGGGTTTCGGGAATACCTTCAACCAGTGCCGGATTGTCGATACTGCGCAACAGCATCTGGCCGATCGGGACAATAAAGCTGAAAAGAATAAACAGAAAAAGCGGAGCAACGAGCAGCATGGCACGCATCTTGTTGCGCATCATCGCCCGGGCGAGGCTGACCTTCAGCGGAATACCATCCGCCGTGATCATCTGACCGGCGTCGTTCTGATTTGACTCGGCTGCCGTCGCGCTCATTGCAAAAATGTCCTAATGAATTTTCAGGCTGAACGGAGTGAGGGGCAGGTTGCCCTGCCCCTCGTCAAACCGGTCAATCAGTTGGCCAGCCAGGCGTTGAAGCGTTCTTTCAGCTCATCGGCATTATCAGCCCAGAAGATGAAGTCATTCTGCAACGGGTTCTTGAAGTTGTCCGGTGCTGTCGGCATATGCGGCAGCATCGGGATACCGGCTTCGGCATGATTGCCAATCAGCGGCACAGAGGACTTGCGCACCGGACCATAGGAAATCCATGAGGCCTGATCAGCAAGACGCTGGGTGTCCGTGGCGAATTTCACAAATTCCCAGGCTTCCTTGAAACGCGGCGTGCCTGTCGGAATACCGAACAGATCGATGTCCCAGATCTGGCCATCCCAGGAAATTTCAAACGGCTTCTTCTCGACCGCAATGGCGTTGAAGATACGGCCGTTATAGACCGAGGTCATGATGACTTCGCCGTCGGCCAGCATCTGCGGCGGCTGTGCACCGGCTTCCCACCAGATCACGTCATTCTTGATCTTGTCGAGCGTGGCAAAAGCCTTGTTAATGCCTTCCTCGGTTCCCAGGACATCATAGACTTCGGTCGAGGGAACACCGGATGCCATAAGCGCCCATTCCAGGTTCACTTTCGGATCTTTTCTCAGACCGCGCTTGCCCGGGATCTTCTTGGTGTCAAAAAGATCGGCAATGGACGAGTAGCCCTTAACCTTGCTTTTGTCATAGGCGATGACCGTCGACCAGACGATGGAACCGACGGCACAATCCGTGAGCGTGCCTGCGAGGAAGTCGTCTTTGGCGGGTGTACCATTTGCACCGGCCGGAAGTTCCTCGGTCGGCAGCCGTGCCAGCATACCTTCATCACAACCGCGGACGGCATCAGAAAGTTCCAGATCGACAACGTCCCAGGTCACGTTCTTGGCTTCGACCTGGGCGCGAATTTCAGCCAGACCACCGTTGTAATCAACGGAGTTGATCTTCATACCGGTCTTCGCGGTGTAGGGCTTGTGGTAGGCCTCAAGCTGGCTCTTCGTGTAGGCCCCACCCCAGGAAATCACCGTGATAGCATCAGCGGCGACGGCCGGGCCGGTGGCCACGAAACCCATCGCGGCAACGCCGGCAACGGCAGCTGTCGTGTGTTTCAGAAAATTCTTCATATCAGATTGTCTCCCAATTTTGCCGGCAGAGCCGGCGTTACAGTTCGCAAAACCCGCTATACGGGCTCTGCTTCCATCTACCCTGCTCACGCATCAAGTGCGCGGCAGTCCTCCGTTGCCCAGCCGACACTCACCTCGTCCCCCCGGTTGAGCAGAATGTGGCCATGGGCATTCGGAACTTTCACGATGAACTGGTCATTCCCGGATACGGTCAGCCGCGTCCGGATATGGTCACCGAGATAAATCAATTCTTCGACACGGGCCGGACAGGCATTATCTGTCGCCCCGTCCGCCGGCGAAATGGTAACGCGTTCGGGCCGCAACGAGAGCGTCGTCCTGTCACCGACACCGCCAACATTGACCCGCAGCGCCTGAACGGCACCGCCGCCGCCTTCAAGCTCGACATTGCAGATGTCGCCTTCAATCGCGGTGACCTTGCCCATCAGCCTGTTATTCTCGCCGATAAACCCGGCAACAAAGGCATTATCCGGCTTTTCATACAGCACATCCGGTGCCGCAAGCTGCTGGACGATGCCGTCATCGAAAACGGCAATGCGGTTCGACATGGTCAGGGCTTCTGCCTGATCATGGGTCACATAGACAACCGTCACACCGAGGCTCTCGTGGATATGCTTGATCTCGTACTGCATTTCTTCGCGCAGATTTTTGTCGAGCGCGCCGAGAGGCTCGTCCATCAGCACAAGCTGCGGATCAAAGACCAGAGCACGGGCAACCGCCACGCGCTGCTGCTGCCCTCCGGACAGCTGGGCGGGACGCCGGTCGCCGAATTGCGTCAACCGGACCATCTCAAGCGCACGCTGCACCCGGCTTTCCACTTCGGACTTGTCGATCTTGCGGACCTGAAGCGGGAAAGCGAGGTTTTCGCTCACTGTCATATGTGGAAAAAGAGCATAGTTCTGAAAGACCATGCCAATACCGCGCTTGTGCGGCGGTACGTTATTTATCGGTACGCCATCAAGGAAGATCTCGCCATGCGTCGCGGGCTCAAACCCGGCCAGCATCATCAGGCAAGTGGTCTTGCCTGATCCCGACGGTCCCAGCATCGTAACGAATTCACCCGCCTCGATATCGAGGTTGAAATTCTTTACGACGAGTGTTTCACCGTCATAGCTCTTCTGTACACCCTTGAAGCGAACGAATGCGTCGTTCGTTTCGGCCATTACGGCTCCCTGCGTTTTTATTCCCTGCCGGTGCGGCGTTCCGCCACCATCCGGGTCGCTCCCTTATGTCCGGTTGACCCGAACTTTATCACTCATCATAACAAGCACCGGCCCCGGTCTGTCAAAAACTATTAATTGAACCGACCGGACCAATGCGACATAGCCCAGGGATAAATGCGCCATACCCGCAGATTTATCCCGTTGCGCCGCCACTCCCGGCAGGTCATCATATTTTTTATGAACCGTCATATCAGCAGGTTACGTGATGCTGCCGGAACGCTGACCAGTGCCTTTTGCGTGACTTTCGGAATCCAGACGACCGCCCTGGCCCAGATCCCGGTCGATATCGAACTGGTCCTGGCGCTCGACTGTTCCTACAGCGTCGATTCAGAAGAATTTTCGCTTCAGGTACTGGGGCTGTCAGACGCCTTTCGTTCACCGGAAGTGATCAAGGCCATCCGTGACGGACAGTTTGGCCGGATCGGGGTCAGTCTGATCCAGTGGTCGAGCTATCAGAGCCAGGAACTGGCGATTGGCTGGAGTCTGGTGGACAGTGCGGACTCCGCCGCCGTGCTGTCGGCCCGGATCGCCAATATGCCGCGGGTCACTGCCGAGGGGGCGACATCGATATCCGGCGCACTGGCAGGGGCGCTGGATGCGTTTCAGCGATCCCCCTTCTCCGGCACCCGTCGCGTCATCGATGTCTCGGGTGACGGCCGCAACAACAGCGGGCCGGAGCTTGCCATCCTGCGGGCCCGGGTTCTGGCGCAGAATATCACGATCAATGGTCTGGCCATTCTGAATGATGTCCCGACACTGGATTACTATTACAACCAGCAGCTGATCGGTGGCCCGGCGGCCTTCACCCTGCGGGCCAATGACTATGAAGACTACATCCGTGCAATCCGGATGAAACTACTGAAGGAAATCCGCAGCTTTCCGGTATCCGACAGGGGCAGCGATGAGGGCGGAGACTTTGCCTCCCTGCCCGACGGCCCGGTCCTCCCCCCGGTTCAGTGACGGATATGCGGGGTAACCGGCAGCAGTTTTGAAAAGCCGGTCAGGTCATCAAGGATGGCCGCCGCTGCAAGGACGCGGCCGTCACCATGCATCGGTCCGATAATCTGGAGTCCGACCGGCAGTCCGTCATCCGTGAACCCGGCCGGTGCCGAGGCGGCCGGGCAGCCGCTGACAGAAATCGCCGATGTTGCGGTAACCCAGGCAATATAGTTGTCGAACTTCACCCCTGCGACCTCTTCGACATAGCGGACATCGACGTCGAACGGCGGAACAATGACCGCAGGGCATACCAGCAGGTCACAGCGTCGGAAGAACTTCTGCATACGCCGGAAAACAGCTGATCGCCGGCGCTCCGCCCGGCCAATATCATCCGCCGTCAAAGCCGCCCCCTTTTCATAGTTCCAGATGATTTCCGGCTTGAACTTGTCTCTGTGAGCCTCAATCAGCGGCCCCATATTCGCCACGAACCAGGCGGCCCGGAGAGTCTGGAAACAGTCCGCAGCTTCCGCAAGATCGGGACAATCCTCAATCACCTCGACGCCGGCCTCCCTGAACTTTTCAGCCGCTGCCCGGCAGATTTCCCGGACCACCGGATCAACCGGCATGATTCCGCCGAGATCAGCCGAAAAGGCGATCCGTTCCGGCGGGCGCCGGTTCTGAACCTGCGACAGATAACTTTCCCCGGAAATGTTGCCGACCGAAAGCGGGTCATCGCCATGCCGTCGGGCAATCGCATCCAGCACCAGCGCCACATCCGCCGCATTGCGCCCCATCGGTCCCTCAACAGACAGATGGCTGAAGGCATATTCCTCCGGCCCCAGCGGACAGACGCCGGGACTGGGGCGCAGGCCGACAATACCGTTGAAGGAGGCCGGAATGCGCAATGAACCGCCGAGATCGCTGCCCAGGGCGGCGAATGTCATACCGGATGCGACAGCCGCCGCCGATCCGCCAGAGGAGCCGGCAACAGATTTCCGGCTGTCCCAGGGGTTCCGCGTCTTGCCGAAGACATCGTTGAATGTCGATCCACCTGCACCGAATTCCGGCGTATTGGTCTTGCCCATGACAATACCGCCCTGCGCCTCGACGGTTTCGACGATACAGGATGAAGAAACCGGCACATGATCCGCAAATATCGGCGAGCCCCAGGTCGTGCGAACACCGGCAACCGGGCTGAGATCCTTGATCCCCATGGGCAGACCACCGAGAAGACCGGAAGCGCTGGTCTTCTCCATGATCCGGACGGCGTGATCACGGGCACGGTCGATACAGGTCGTCGGAATGGCATTGAGTCCGCCATCAAGCGCGGCGATGCGAGCTGCCGAGGCATCAACCAGATCCAGCGGCGTCACCTCGCCGGACCGGAGCAGGTCGACAGCCTCGCAGGCTGTCAGTTTACAAAGTTCATCAGACATATTCCCCCACTCCGGCTGATCTAGGCTTCAATTGACATGTACAAGCCATGCTAGCGTCTCTTCACGCCGGTTCGCACGTCATTCCGGCCGGGACAAAACGCCAGATCGCGCCATACTGGATACAACCGACATTTTCCATCAGGAGCCAACCATGACCGCCTATGTGATCGCACAGATTGATGTTCAGGACGCCGGTGCCTACGAGACATACAAGTCCCTGGCACCCGCCGCCATTGCCGCCCATGGCGGCAAATATATCGCCCGCGGTGGCGCACTGGAAATTCTGGAAGGAGAGAACGATCTGCCCCGGACCGTGATTCTGGAGTTTCCCGACATGGCGACCGCCCGGACCTGGTACAATTCGCCAGAATATTCGGCCGCAAAAGCCGCCCGCGAAGGTGCCGCGAGAACCCGTTTCCTGCTGGTCGACGGAGTTCAGGAATAAGCAGCAGGCGTCCTCAACAGACTGGCCTCAGCCGCGATAACGGACCACCTTCTGATCGATTGCGCCAAAAACCGACATACCGTCAGCATCCAGCATTTCAATGCGGACCGTGTCACCAAACTGCATGAACGGCGTCACCGGCTTGCCCTTGCTGATGGTCTCGTACATCCGCAGTTCAGCGATACAGGAGTAGCCGACACCGCCATCCTCAATGGCCGAGCCATGGCTGGTATCCTGCTTGTTTGACACCGTACCGGAACCAATGATGGTTCCCGCGCCAAGAGGACGGGTTTTCGCCGCATGGCTGATCAGTTTCGGAAAACTGAAGGTCATATCGACACCGGCCTGCGGCTTGCCGAACAGTTTCCCGTTGAGGCTGGACAGCAGCGGCAGATGGAGCTTCCCCTCCAGCCAGGCCGACCCCAGTTCATCCCTTGTCACGGCGACCGGCGAAAAAGCCGATGACGGTTTCGACTGAAAGAATCCAAAACCCTTCCCCAGTTCCGCCGGGATCAGGTTCCGCAGACTGACATCATTCACCAGCATCAGCAGCTTGATATGCGACCCCGCCAGATCGGCGGAAACACCCATTGGCACGTCATCGGTAATGACGGCGATTTCAGACTCGAAATCGATGCCCCAGGCTTCGTCTTCCATCTCTATATCTTCGCGCGGGCCGATAAAGCTGTCGGAGCCACCCTGGTACATCAGAGGATCTTCATAGAAACTGGCCGGCATTTCCGCATTTCGGGCTTTGCGCACCAGTTCGACATGATTCACATAGGCGCTGCCATCCGCCCACTGGTAGGCCCGCGGCAGGGGTGAGGCGAGCGCATCCATGGAAAGCTCAAAGGCATCTTCCGCGTTCGCTTCATTCAGCCGGTCATAGATCTGTTCCAGCTGCGGCGCGGTCTCATGCCAGTTCTGGACGGCAACCTGCAGCGTCGGCGCGACAGAATTTGCCCGAACAGCTTTTGAAAGGTCACCGCTGACAACGATCAGCGTACCATCCCGGCCACCTTCCTTCAGGGTTGCAAGTTTCACTCTGTCACCTCACCGGTACGCCAGGAATTTACATAACCATCCCATTCAACTCCGTCAGGAATTGATCCCGCATCCAGCGGATCGCGGGTATCCACCATGACCGCATACTCATCGGTTGCAGGCTTTCGCGGGCTAAAGGCACCGCCCAGCGCTTTCGGATGCGGGCCATGCGTGAACCCGCAGGGATGAAACGTCATCATACCGGCCTCAATATTGTCTCGGCTGAAAAAGTCCCCGGCATGATAGAACAGCACTTCATCAAAGTCGTCATTGTTATGGTAGAACGGGACTTTCAGCGCCTCGGGATCCGTCTCGAACGGGCGCGGTGTAAAGGTGCAGACGACAAACCGGTCGCCAACAAAGGTCGAATGGACTGACGGCGGGACATGATAACGGTGGCTCATCACCGGGCGAATATCGCGCACATTCAGCCGGACGGCGGCAAGATCCCCCTTCCAGCCGACAATATCGAGCGGGTTGTAGGGATAGCTGACCGTACTGATGGCGTTCCGCCGCTTGATCCGCACCTGCCAGAGGCCACCCGGCCCGGCGTCGGTTTTCTGCGCCTCGAACCGGTCATTGATGAGCGGGGTATCCAGCACCCCCGGATCGAATATCGCATGCGGTCCAAGCAGTCCTTTATCCGGCAGCTTGCAGGACCCGTTCGTCGCCTCGATCATCAGAGCCGTAACCGGGGCCGTGGTCTCAAGGCGCCACATCGTCCCGCGTGGCAGCAGCAGATAATCTCCCGCCCCGAACGACAGGTGGCCAAAGTCGCAGAACAGCTCCCCGGCACCCTGATGAATGAACAGCAGCTGATCGCCGTCACCGTTGCGGACCAGATGATCCATTTTCCCGGGTGCATGCCAGAAGCGTAACTGAACCGACGCATTGTGCAGAATAACCGGGGCATCCCAGGGGCTGGCCTGCGGACCCGTGATCCGGTTCAGGTCGAACGCGCGGGGGCGCAACGGCCCCTCCCAGCCAACCCAGCCGGTAGGCGGGTTGGCATGATAGAAATGGGTGGCCGGGCCAAAGAATCCCTCCTTCCCCATTTCACGTTCATAGGTTCCCTCGGGCAGCGCCACATGCGCCTGCCGGGCAGCCAGACCGGAGGTGCGCGGAAAAGAGATCGAATGCTTCATGTTCCACTCCGTGAGATGTGTCTTGACGGAAGAGTCGAAATTAGTTTCAAATGAAACTAAGTCAAGAATGATCTTGAATGCTGAAGAATATGAGGCCTGCAATGGCAGAGAATGGCAAACAGACTGACCTGCGGCTTGAGGACTTTCTTCCCTACCGCCTGTCTGTGCTGTCCAGCCGGGTATCCGCCTCTCTCGCTGAAATCTACAGGGAGCGGTTCGGCATTCTGATACCTGAATGGCGTGTACTGGCCAATCTCGACCGTTTTGCACCACTGTCGGCTGCCGCACTGGCACAGTACAGTTCACTGGACAAGGTGCAGGTCAGCCGCACGATTTCCAGAATGGTCAAGGCTGGTCTGATTACCCGTCAGACAGACCCGGACGACCAGCGTGCCGTGATTCTCCGCCTGAGTGAGCGGGGGCAGAAGCTGTTCGACCAGATCACCCCGCTGGCGCTGGCATGGGAAGCCGAGTTTCTCTGTGATCTCGACCCGCAGGAAATTGCCCTGCTGGATGACCTGCTGGCCCGCCTGGAAAAAAAGGCCGATCAAATCTCTCTCAGCGGAAAAGGAAGGAATATCGCATGAAGCATTACGGTTATTTCAGAAGCTCTGCCGCCTATCGCGTCAGAATTGCCCTGGCGCTCAAAGGGCTGACCCACGACTTCATCAGCGTGCATCTGAAAAAGGACGGGGGACAGCACCAGAAGCCGGATTATCTGAACCTCAATCCGCAGGGTCTGGTGCCGACACTGGTAACCGATGACGGCACGGCGCTGACGCAGTCTCTGGCCATCATCGAATATCTTGATGAACTGCATCCGGCCCCGGCATTTCTGCCGTCCGACCCGCTGGGCCGGGCAAAGGTCCGCGCCATCGCACAGGCCATCGCCTGCGATATTCATCCCCTGAACAACCTGCGTGTGCTTGATTACATCACCGGCCCGATGGGTCTCGGCAAGGATGATATGCTGGGCTGGTACAAGCACTGGATCAATGAAGGTTTCAAAGGGCTGGAAGGACTGCTTCAGGCCTCCCCGCAGGGCAAATTCTGCTATGGCGACACACCCGGTCTGGCCGATATCTGTCTGGTGCCGCAGGTCTTCAACGCCCGGCGGTTTGACTGCGATCTGTCTGCATTCCCGCGGTCTGCCGAGATTGCCGACCGTTGCAATGAAATGCCGGAATTCGCGAATGCCGCTCCCGGCAAGCAGCCGGACGCGGAATAACCACTGGTGAACAACCCGCGACGACCACTGCCGCTTTCGCTATACTGATCCACGGAACCACAGAAAGCCGTCTGCCATGCCTGCACCTGAGACCCTGCCTGATGCCCCGCTTCTGCTGCGCGAGGATGACGGACCTGTCGCCCGCCTGACCCTGAACCGTCCGAACCAGTTCAATGCATTGTCAGAGGAAATGCTGGACGCGTTGCAACTGGCCCTCGACGAGATTGCGGAGACACCGGCAATCCGGCTGGTCACCATCGGAGCCCGCGGCAAGGCATTCTGCGCCGGGCATGACCTGAAGCAGATGCGCGCCCGGCCTGATCAGCGTTACTACGAATGGCTGTTCAAGAAATGCAGCCGGATGATGCTGACCATGATGCGCCTGCCCCAGCCGGTCATTGCCCGGGTTCAGGGAATCGCCACGGCCGCAGGATGTCAGCTGGTGGCGAATTGTGATCTGGCCGTCGCCAGCGAGGAAGCCCGTTTTGCCACCTCCGGCATCGGTGTCGGGCTGTTCTGTTTCACCCCCGGTGTTGCCCTGTCACGGAATGTCAGCCGCAAGGATGCATTTGAAATGCTGTTCACCGGCGATTTTGTCGATGCTGTACGGGCCAGATCAATGGGACTGATCAACCGCGTGACACCGGCGGACCGGCTGGACGACGCCGTCGATGCGCTGGCCGCCCCCATCCTGTCAAAGTCTGCCGCAGCCGTGGCCGCCGGTAAACGGGCCTATTACCGCCAGCTGGAGATGGGGGTCGATGCGGCCTATGCCTTCACAGCCGAGGAAATGGCGCGAAACATGATGTGCGCAGATGCCAGCGAGGGCATTGATGCCTTCCTGCAGAAGCGCAAACCGGACTGGACACACAAATAATCCGGTATTCGGGACAGATTTGAGATGCATCAATGCGCCCCCCGGCCATATGCCGGACGATCTGTGTGAACACTGATGTTCCCCACAGCTGGAGGTTGCAATGTTTGATACCATCATCATCCCGATTGATCTGAGCCAGGCCGAAGCCGCACCGAAGATGATTAAGCTTGCGAAAGCGCTCTCCAAACCCGGTGCAAAGCTGGTCCTGTGCAACGTGCTCTGGAACATTCCGGAATATGTCGCCATTGAACTGCCGGAAAATCTGGGGAAAAAGGCTCAGGCAAACGCAGAATCAAAACTCTCTGCGATCGCCACACAGGCCGGAATCAGCGCTGATATCGTCGTCGGAAATGGCCAGCCCGCAAATGAAATCATCAGGCTGGCTGAAAAACGCAAAGCCGACCTGATCATTGTTGCGTCCCATAAGCCCGGACTTCAGGACTTCTTTATCGGGTCAACGGCATCGCGCATTGTCAGCCATGCGAAATGCAATGTGCATGTGATGCGCTAACCTGATTGGCGGGGCTGGTCAGTTACCGGCCCCGTCAGGCTGTCTTCGTCCCGTCAGGCTGTCTTCAGTTTGTCGACCAGTTTGCGAAGATCCTTGATCAGGCCGGCAACCGTGCCGCCGCCATTGCGGATCACTGCCATGAACTCGTCGCGCTGCGTCTTGCGCAGGCTGATGCCTTCGACGACCACGTCAACGGCACGCAGGCCCGCCGGTGTCTCGTGGACAAACCAGTCCAGCCGCACATCCTGACCATCCTTGCCCTTAAACACGGACTGCACGCGGTGGACCGCGTCCTGAAATTTGTCTGAACGACCGACCTTGAGGCTGCCGCCATCGAATTTGGAAAAGCGCTGGGCATAGGAATGAACCACATATTCCTCAAAAATTTTGAGGTAGGCTGTGCGTTCCTCCTCGGTCGCCTGTCGCCAGTAACGGCCGAGGACATATTTCCCGATATAATCGACATCGAAACCGTCCTGGAACACAGCCCGCAGTTCGCTGACTTTCTGGTCATCGCTGCGGGTGTCATCGCTGGAGATTGTCAGCGCCCGGGAAGCCATGGACTGGACAAAGGCATCCGGTTCGGCCGCTGCCGCCCGCTCGATATGTGCAACCACACCGATCATGCCGGTAACAAACAACAGCGTCATCAGCCGTTGCAGCATCCGCGTTACATGTTGGATCGCGCTGGTATCAGTGGTCGGCATGGCCTGTCTCCCGCAAGGTGAACATCATGTGACCGCTGCACCCTGCCCTGAACGGTCTGCACTGGGCTGGTTTTCCGGTCGCTATTCATTCCTTCTACAGACTATATAGCGGTTCGGATGTGATACGGTTCACAATGACGGCACATAAACCTGAAAAAATGACGTACCGCCGTTCCTGTCCTATGATGAGCAGCCATTCAGATCAGGGACCAGCCATGGACCACAGCGCCTATTCTGACGACTATCTTCGCCACGTGCTCTCCGAAACGAAAACCGTTGTCATGGTCGGGGCCTCTCCCAACTGGAATCGTCCCTCCTTCTTCGTGATGAAATATCTTCAGGCCAAGGGTTACCGGGTTCTGCCGGTCAATCCGCGTTCTGCCGGGGAGGAAATTCTGGGCGAGCCGGTTTATGCCAGCCTTGCCGAGGCTCCCGGTCCGTTCGAGATGGTTGATATCTTTCGCAATTCTGACGCCGCCGGCCCGATAACGGATGAAGCAATCAGCATTGCTGCTGACAAGGGGGTCAAATCGGTCTGGATGCAGCTGACTGTCATCAACCCGGATGCGGCGATACGGGCGGAGGCCGCCGGCCTTGATGTGGTGATGAACCGCTGCCCGAAAATCGAATATGGCCGCCTGTTTGGCGAACTTGCCTGGGGTGGCATCAACACCGGTATTATCACGGCCAGACGACCGAAGGTGAAACGGGTATGAGCAGCGGAAAACCGACAAAATACGGCTTTGAGACAAGGTCCATTCATGCCGGGGCTATTCCTGACCCGACGACCGGAGCCCGGAATGTGCCGATTTACCAGACGACCTCGTATGTTTTTGACGATGTCGAGCATGCGGCGTCGCTGTTCAATCTGCAGACCTTTGGCTACATCTATTCCCGTCTGACCAACCCGACCGTGGCCGCACTGGAAGAACGGGTTGCCAGCCTTGAAAATGCCCGTGCTGCCGTCGCCTGTGCCTCTGGCCATGCGGCACAGTTTCTGACCTTCTTCACCCTGCTGCAGCCCGGCGACCATTTCATCGCGTCCCGCAATCTCTATGGCGGGTCAATTACCCAGTTCGCGCTCAGCTTCAAGCGGCTGGGCTGGAACTGCACCTTCGTCGATGCAACGAACCCGCAGAATATCCGCGATGCGATGACACCGGACATGAAGGCAATCTTCATCGAGACACTGGCCAATCCCGGCGGCATCATCCTCGACATGGAACCGATTGCCGAAATCGCGAAGGATGCCGGCATTCCGCTGATCGTCGACAACACCGTCTCCACCCCCTATCTGCTGAATCCCTGTGACTGGGGCGCTGATATCGTCATCCACTCGGCGACCAAGTTTCTCGGCGGGCATGGCACATCGATGGGCGGTGTCGTTGTTGAATCCGGCCAGTTCGACTGGGCGCAAAACAACAAGTTCCCGTCAATGACCGAACCGGAACCTGCCTATCACGGGCTGACCTTCTTTGAGACCTTCGGTGATTTCGGCTTCACCATGAAGGCGCGTGCCGTGGCGTTGCGTGACTTCGGCCCGGCACTGTCACCGACCAACGCCTTCAATATCATCACCGGTATCGAGACGCTGCCGCTGCGCATGGAGCGGCATATTTCCAACGCCCTGAAAGTTGCGGAATTTCTTGAAGCAGCCCCCCGGGTCGCCTGGGTCTCCTACGCCGGCCTGAAATCCAGCCCCTATTATGACCTTGGCCGGAAATACCTGCCGAAGGGTGCAGGCTCGGTCTTTACCTTCGGGGTAAAGGGCGGGTTTGAAGCCGGTGTGAAGCTGGTCGAAGCCTGCAACCTGTTCTCGCATCTCGCCAATATCGGCGACACGCGCAGCCTGATCCTGCATCCCGCCTCGACAACCCACCGGCAGCTGAGCGAGGAACAACGCACCGCCGCCGGTGCCGGGCCGGATGTCATCCGCCTGTCCATCGGGCTGGAGACCGTCGACGACATCATTGCCGATCTGGATCAGGCGCTGGCCGCAAGCCGGTAGTGACTGACGGTTCCTTCAGGACGCAGCTTTACGGCTCCTCGGCATGGGAAAGTTTTTTTAATTCCGGCCCCATCCGGAGGAAGCCCGGAAGTGTCGAAATTTACTCCGCAGGCGCGGGAAGGACGGCGTCTTCGTGACGCTCAAACGGCATCAGGGAAATGGCGATCAGGCTAACCACTGCAAACCCGCCCAGCAGCAGCAGAATCTCTGTGAAGCCACTGAAATGGTCATACATCTTGCCAACCACGGTAACGATCAGGGCCGTGAACCCCAGACCGACGACAAACTTCGCCGCAAAAACCGTGCTGCGCCATCTTCCACTGGCATAGCGGGCGATAATCGCATTCTCCGGTGCCAGGCTGCCGGCGTTGGCAGAGATCATCAGCGCCATCAGGGCTACAAACAGCGGCCCGCCGGCGACCGCCGCAAACAGGATCACCGGGGCCTGCAACAGATAGGCCCCGCCATAAACCCATTTCAGCGGATAGCGGTCAGCCAGACGGCCACTGACATATTGCGCAATCATGCTGACGGAGAAGACCGCGGCGGTGAGAACACCCGCCCGCAGGGTGGAGCCCTGAACCCAGTCGCTCCAGCCGACCGAGACCAGTTTCGGCATTACATACTGGCCGGTCTGGGCAATCATGCCGCCGCAGAAAATCACCAGAAACACCACTGCGAAAACCCGCGTCACATCACCACGGGTTGCTACCTGATAGTTGGTCGCATCCGCTTCCGTGTCGCGGATATCGCCCCGCCAGACATAAACCAGAAATGCCATTCCGGAGAGAAGACAAAGCGCGCCGGGAACCAGGAAGGCAAAGCGCCATCCGGCAATATCCGTCAGCGCACCGGCAACGATCGCCGCGCCGCCCACACCGGCTGCGCCGAAGATACCATTTACGCCCAGCGCCTCCCCCCGGCGTTTTGCATTGCGGATAAGCCAGGAAACACCGACAGGATGATAGATTGAGGCAAACATCCCGATGAAGAACAGGCCGATGGCAATCTGGAAAGGTGAACTGGCCATCCCCGTCGCCATCGTCGCCACCCCCGTGCCGATGAAGAAAACACCCATCATACCAACCTGGCTCCAGCGGTCGCCAAGCCATCCTGCCGGCAACGCACCAAAGCCCATCATGGCAATGCCCAGCCAGGCAATACCCAGCATCTCACCATATGAGACTTCAAAGACAGCGGGCAGCACCAGCACGACAGTGCCATAGAGCAGCGTCAGCAGGTGAGAGAACAGATGGGCGATTCCGGAAAAAACCATCGTCAGCCGGGCGACGTTTTGCGTCATCTTCTCTGTCCCCATAGAATTTTCGGCGCTCTGATCCGGCAAAGTGCAGATCCCTGTTCGGGGACGCTAACCTGCAATCATGTACCGCGACAAGTGCACTGTTTGCATAAGTGCTATGACGCCGGCAAGGGCAGGGCCGTCGTCTGTTTGATCCGGTCCAGTGCAATGTTCGACTTCACATTCGCGACTTCGGGCAGGGCCAGCAGGTCATGCATCAGAACGTCCGAAAAGGATTTCAGATTCGTGGCGACAACCCGCAACAGATAGTCCCCCTCACCTGTCACCGCCCAGCATTCGAGGACATTCGGCAGGCGCTCGATGGCCCGGTGAAACCGTGCCGCAGGTGCTTCCCCGTGCTGGGCCAGCGTCACCGTGACAAAAGCCGTGACATCAAAACCGAACGCTGCCGGATCCAGCAGCGCCGCATAACCGGAAACCAGCCCGGCCTCCTCCAGCCGTCGCAGGCGCCGACCACATTGAGACGCAGAGAGCCCGACAACCTCGCCAACCTCCTGAAGCGGGCGCCGGCCATCTCTCTGAAGCACGTCAAGAATGCGTGTGTCCAGTCTGTCGAGTTTCATGATTGCAATTTTCCTGCATGAATAAGTTTAATTTGAAAGAATAATTGCATATCACACGATCACGGCAATGCATTCGCTGACACCTGTCACGGGAAGTCTGCTAGTCTGCCTCCAAATTCATGACGAGGTGCACGATGACCGAGACAAATCCGATGGGCACAGACGGATTCGAATTCGTCGAATATACCGCCCCCGACACTGCCGCTCTGGCGCAACTGTTCGAGACGATGGGTTTTGTCGCTGTTGCAAAGCACCGCTCAAAAGATGTCACCCTCTACAAACAGGGCGGGATCAATTTCATCATCAATGCGGAGCCGGACAGCTTTGCCCAGTCCTTCGCCCGTGTTCACGGCCCTTCCGCCTGCGCCATTGCCTTTCGCGTCAAGGATGCTGCTGCTGCCTTCCGGCGCGCCGTCTCGCTTGGTGCCAGACCGTTCGAAGCCAGGGTCGGGCCGATGGAGCTCAATATTCCGGCGATTCACGGTATCGGTGACAGCCTGATCTATCTTGTCGACCGGTATGGTGACGATACCATCTATGATGTCGACTTTCGGCCCCTTCCGGGTGCCGAGACGCAGCCTGCCGGTGCCGGACTGACGACGATTGATCATCTCACCCACAACGTCTATCGCGGCCGGATGGATGTCTGGGCCGACTTCTACGAGAAGCTCTTCAATTTCCGTGAAATACGCTATTTCGATATCGAGGGGAAACTGACCGGTCTGAAAAGCAAGGCAATGACCAGCCCCTGCGGCAAGATCCGCATCCCGATCAATGAAAGCTCGGACGACAAGTCACAAATTCAGGAATATCTGGAAGCCTATCGCGGTGAAGGCATTCAGCATATCGCGCTGTCGACAGAGAATATCTATGACACGGTGGCTCAGCTGGCAAAAATCGGCGTCACCTTCATGGATCCGCCGCCGGACACCTATTACGAAATGCTGGCCGACCGCCTGCCGGGGCATGGCGAGGATATTGCCGCTCTCCGCAAACTCGGCGTGCTGATTGATGGCGCGCCGACCGAAGACGGCGGCATTCTGCTGCAGATCTTCACCTCGACGGTTATCGGCCCGATTTTCTTTGAGGTTATTCAGCGCAAGGGCGACGAGGGCTTTGGTGAAGGCAATTTTCGCGCCCTGTTCGAAAGCATTGAACAGGACCAGATCAAGCGTGGTGTGCTGAAAGCCTGACCGCCTGAGTAATTATTTTCTGCCGCCACTTGCTGACTGGCACTGCCCATTCCAGATATCCCACACCCGGAATAGCCGGGTGCATCCTATGGGAGATAAAGGGATGGATCAGAAAATCATCGCGCTTTACGACGAATACACCCATGCGCCGCTGCCACGCCGCGTTTTCATGACCCGTCTGGCAAAGATCGTTGGCGGTACTGCTGCGGCCTATGCCCTGTTGCCGGTCCTTGAGAACCGCTACGCACAGGCTGCTATCGTCGCCGAAACCGACGACCGGATCGTGACATCGATGACGACCTACCCGGTCGACGCAGGTGAAATGAAAGCCTATCTGGCGAAACCGGCGACCGGCAGCAACTTTCCCTCCGTCATCGTGATTCACGAAAACCGCGGACTGAACCCGCATATCAAGGATATCGCCCGCCGCTTTGCCGTTGAAGGCTATATGGCACTTGCCGTCGATGCCCTGACTCCTCTGGGCGGCACGCCTGACGACGAGGACAAGGCACGCGAGATGATCAGCAAGCTGAATATGGATGTGACGCTGCAGAGCTATATGTCTGCGGTCGATTTCCTCAGCGATCACCCGGAAGGGAACGCCATGGTCGCCTCGGTCGGTTTCTGCTGGGGCGGAGCGATGTCGGCAAAACTCGCCGTCAACTCGGAAAACCTCGACGCGGCGGTTGTCTATTACGGCAGTGCACCGAAAAGCCATGAAGTCAGCAGCATCACCGGATCGCTGTTGCTGCATTATGCCGGGCTTGATGAGCGTATCAATGCCGGCATTCCGGAATTCGAGGCTGCTCTGAAAAAAGCCAAGATCAAATACCAGCTGCATATGTATGAGGGCGTCAACCACGCCTTCAACAACGACACCAATGCTGCACGCTACAACAAGGAAGCCGCCGATCTCGCCTGGTCGCGGACCCTTGACTTCATAAAGGTACGGCTGGCGACAGCCTGACCAGCACACCCCCGTCGTCCCTCCTTGCGCCAGCGTGAGGAGGGATGATGCCCGTGGCACCGCATTCCACCTCACTCTCGGCTGGACATTCTGCCGCCGATATCCGACATAGCGCGCATGAAACAGACCGCGCCAAAAGTGGGACTGGTCAGCCTTGGCTGCCCGAAAGCCCTGGTTGATTCCGAGCGTATCCTGACCCGTCTCCGGGCCGAGGGCTACGAAGTTTCCGACAGCTATGACGGGGCCGATGCGGTTATCGTCAATACCTGTGGCTTTCTGGACAGCGCCCGCGCTGAATCACTGGAGACCATCGGTGAGGCCCTGAGCGAAAACGGCAAGGTCATCGTGACCGGCTGCATGGGTGGTGACGAGGCGACCATTCGCGGCATCCATCCGGGCGTACTTTCTGTCACCGGACCGCATCAGTACGAGGCAGTAGTCGATGCCGTGCATAACGTGCTGCCGCCGATGCACGACCCTTTCATTGATCTGGTGCCGGCGCAGGGCCTGAAGCTCACTCCCCGGCATTATGCCTATCTGAAGATTTCCGAAGGCTGCAACAATCGCTGCAGCTTCTGCATCATCCCGCAGCTGCGCGGTGACCTTGTCAGCCGACCAATCACGGATGTGCTGAAGGAAGCTGAAAACCTGGCTCTGTCCGGCGTGCGCGAACTGCTGGTTATCTCGCAGGATACCAGCGCATACGGCGTCGACCTGAAATATGCCGGCGGGACCTGGCAGGAGCGCGAGATCCGGACCAAATTTCTCGATCTTTGTCAGGCTCTTGGTGATCTCGGCATCTGGGTCCGCCTGCACTACGTCTATCCCTATCCGCATGTTGACGACGTCATCCCGCTGATGGCGGACGGGCATATCCTCCCCTATCTCGACATTCCGTTCCAGCATGCCAGCCCGCGTGTGCTGAAGGCCATGCGTCGTCCCGCACATCAGGAGAAGACGCTGGACCGGATCAGACGCTGGCGTGAAATCTGTCCGGATCTGGCGCTCCGTTCTACCTTCATCGTCGGCTTCCCCGGTGAAACCGAAGACGAATTCGAGGAACTTCTGGACTGGATCGATGTCGCCCAGATCGACCGCGCCGGCTGTTTCAAATACGAGCCCGTCGACGGTGCCCCGGCCAACGCAATGGGTGAGCCGGTGGACGAGGAAGTTGTCGATTACCGCTGGTCAGCCTTCATGGAGCTTCAGCGCAAGGTCAGCGAAGACCGCATGAAAACCCGGCTCGGCAAGACCCTGGAAGTCCTGATCGACGAAGTTGACGAGGAAGGTGCAATCGGCCGTTCCTACGCTGATGCGCCGGAAATCGACGGCTGTGTATTCCTGAACGGGGAAACCCGCTTCAAGGCCGGTGATATGGTCCGCGCAAAAATCGAGAACGCCGACGAATACGATCTGTGGGGCGAAGTCGCGGAAGGCGAAAAGCCGATCCGCGCCACCCCCCTTCGCCGCTAGATTACGCGGCGGATCGCCTCTTCCGAAGGTTCCTGAATCGCCGGCAGCACCTCCCTCGCGGCCTTCTCGACATCCTCCTGGAAATCGATCTCGATCCAGGGCAGACCGGTGATATCTTCCCAGCCAAACCGGTCACGTGAGCCGGTCAGCAGAATGTCGCGCAGGGCTTCTTCATACCAGTCGAAAACCTTGTTGTTCTCGATATAAAGCTGCGTCTGGGCCACAAGCTGCTCTGCGACATCCGGTGAAAACCGGAAGAAACCGACGGACTCACCACACCAGTCATAATCCGCCGACAGCCATTTGCGGAATTCGACAATCTGCTCATCACGAATACAGAGCTTTACCGGCTCGTCACCCTGCTCGAAATCCCGGTCGACAAGGAAGCTGTTGGGGTTTTCAGCGGCCAGCAGGCGTTCCATGATCCGCACATCATACAGCACATCGCCATCCATCAGCAGCACGTCATCACCTGATGTCAGTTCCTGACGGGCATACCACAGGCTGATGATGTTACCTTCGCGAAACCGGTCGTTGAAGATCGTGCGGACCATGTCGCGGGCACCGATACGATTGATCTCGTCGACAATCTGGTCGGCCTGATAGCCGATAACGATGGTCAGCTGGCTGACACCACAGGCACGCAGCGATTCGATGTGACGCTGCAGCAAGGTCTTGCCGCCGAATTTCAGGAGAACCTTGGGCGGGTGATCGCCGCTCTCTCCAACCAGTCGGCTGCCGACGCCGGCTGCAAGCATGATCGCTTTCATCTGACCTGTCGCTCCTGCAGAAATCAAAACAGACAAGAAGTCTGGAAACCCGGGGTATATCGCCGCATGCTGTTCTCTGCAACCCGGCTGACATAATCAGCCATCAACCTGAGAGCACCATGACCACCGACAAGAGCTATATTTTCACGCAAGGTACAGCGCCGCTGCTGGTCAGCATGCCGCATGACGGCACCGGGCTGCCCGATGACATTGCCGTGACCATGACCGACACCGCCCGCACGGTGCCGGATACCGACTGGCATATGCGCAAACTCTACGATTTTGCGACCGAACTCGGTGCCAGCATCCTGCGCCCGGTCAACTCCCGCTATGTGGTCGATCTTAACCGTCCGCCCGATGGTGCCTCGCTTTATCCCGGCCAGCGGGTGACCGAACTTTGCCCGACCTGGATGTTCGATGGCGACCCGGTCTACCTGCCCGGCAAGGAACCGGACCAGGCCGAGATCGAACGGCGGGTCGGGCTTTACTGGCACCCCTACCATCAGAAGGTCCAGGAAGAATTGCAGCGCCTCAAAACAGAGCACGGCGTGGCGATGCTGTTCGAAGCCCACTCGATCCGCGGCCATGTGCCCGAACTGTTTGAAGGCCGCCTGCCGGACCTGAATCTCGGCACCAACAAGGGGGCGGCCTGTGATCCGGTCCTCGAATCCCGTCTCGCCGAAATCGCCGCCAATGCCGGTCCCTTCACCGGCGTCACCAACGGGCGGTTTACCGGCGGCTACCTGACCCGCATCAATGGCCGCCCGGCTGAAAATATCCACGCAGTGCAGCTGGAGCAGGTTCAGGACACCTATATGGACGAATTCCCGCCCTTTTCCTGGCGACCGGACAAGGCTGCGAAAGTGCAGCCCTATAACCGCGCCCTGATCGAATGCATGCTCGACTGGGCCGCCGGAAAATAGTCCTGCATGCGGGGGTCCGGCGGAAAAACATCCTTCGAGACGGGCTTTCATCCCTCCTCAGGATAAAGTTCCTCTATTAGCCTTCCTTATTCTGAGGAGGTGCAGAGCACCGTCTCGAAGGACCTGGTTCAGAGAAGACTCAACCACTCGCGCCATCCTCCTGAACCGGCATTACCGGGTTATATCCGGGGTCCGAGCGGATCTCCGTCCTATCTCCGGACTTGCATCATCAGGTCCGGCCCTTTACCAAGCATTTAATCAATCTATGTATACCATAGATAATTTCTATATTACTGGAGCCCGGTATGAGCCTTCACCCCTTCCCGACCGCAATTACACCCAGCAACAAGTTTGCGAAACTCCGCGACATACTGACCAGCGACGGTCTCCGTTTCATCATGGAGGCGCATAACGGCCTGTCGGCGA
This sequence comes from Rhodospirillales bacterium, assembly GCA_040219025.1. GTDB lineage: Bacteria > Pseudomonadota > Alphaproteobacteria > Rhodospirillales > HT1-32 > HT1-32. Next base: position 45,674 of record JAVJTE010000031.1, read on the forward strand.
AAATTGTCGAGGAGACGGGTTTTGAGGGCATCTGGGCTTCCGGTCTGTCGATTTCGGCAGCCCTTGGTGTACGTGACAGCAACGAAGCCTCATGGACACAGGTCCTCGAAGTGCTCGAATTCATGTCGGACGCGACCGGCATCCCGATTCTGCTCGACGGCGATACCGGCTATGGCAACTTCAACAACATGCGTCGCCTTGTCACAAAGCTTTGCCAGCGCGGTGTCGCCGGTGTCTGCATCGAGGACAAGCTGTTCCCGAAAACCAACAGCTTTCTTGGCGAAGCCCAGCCGCTGGCAGACATCGACGAATTCTGCGGCAAGATCAAAGCCGGCAAGGACAGCCAGCTGGACGACAATTTCTCCATTGTGGCCCGGATCGAGGCGCTGATTTCCGGCTGGGGCGTTGACGAGGCGTTGCACCGCGCCGAAGCCTATCATCAGGCCGGGGCGGATGCTGTGCTGATCCATTCAAAGAAGGCTGACCCGTCAGAAATCTTCGCCTTCACGAAAGCCTGGGACAATCGTTGCCCGGTCGTCATCGTGCCGACAATGTACTACGAGACCCCGACCGAGGACTTCCGCGCCGCCGGTGTCTCCACCGTCATCTGGGCCAATCACAATCTGCGTTCGGTCATTCATGCCATGCAGGAAACCAGCCGCCGGATTTTCGAAAACCAGACACTGGCCGGGATCGAGGCTGAACTGCCGACCGTGAAAGAAGTCTTCCGTCTTGCCGGCAACGCCGAACTGGCCGACGCCGAAGCCCGCTACCTGCCGCAGAGCGGTCAGCGCCCGACCGCCCTGCGTGCTGTCTGAACCGGCTTGTCCGGCGGACAGGGCGGAGTAACCTTCAGCCATGATCGAAGCTGATGACTTTCTCGATCCCGCCCGCAAGGCCGGGATCGATTTCTTCACGGGCGTTCCCTGCTCGTTCCTGACCCCGGTCATCAACCGGGTGATCTCCCGCCCCGACCTCGCTTATGTCGGGGCAGCCAGCGAGGGGGAAGCCGTCGGCATTGCCGCCGGGGCCTGGCTGGCCGGCAGACGGACCGCCGTCATGTGCCAGAACTCCGGCCTTGGCAATGCGGTCAATCCGCTGACATCCCTGAACCATCCGTTCGATATTCCTACCCTGTTCATCACCACATGGCGGGGAGAGCCGGGTCTTGGCGACGAGCCCCAGCATGAACTGATGGGCCAGATTACGTCGCGGCTGTTCCAGACCATGCAGATCGCCAGCCGCAGCTTTCCCAAAACAGCCGAGGCAACAGGCCCGGCCATCGCCGATGCCATCGCGTCAATGGATCGCTTCAACCGCCCCTTCGCCTTTATTATGGCGAAAGGCACTGTCGCCGATAACGATCTCGATCAGTTGCCGATGGCCCGCCGGGCCAACTGCGAACGGGCTGATCTGTCTGACGGCGGTGACAGCCCGACCCGGGCCGGGGCTCTGGAACGCCTGCTCGGCATCGTGCCGGACAATGCGGCGATCATCGCCACCACCGGCAAATGCGGCCGGGAACTCTTCACCCTCGCCGACCGGCCCCAGCATCTCTATATGGTCGGTGCGATGGGCTGTGCCTCGGGTGTCGGACTCGGCACATCTCTCAACACAGAACGTCCGGTCATCGTGCTGGATGGCGATGGCGCTGCCCTGATGAAGCTCGGCAGCCTTGCCACCATCGGCGCATATGGCAGATCAAACCTGATCCATGTGGTGCTCGATAATGGCGTGCATGATTCAACCGGCGGACAGGCCACCGTCTCCCCCGTGGTAGATTTCGCCATAGCGGCACAAGCCTGCAATTACGGCCTCAGCCTGACCACTGACAGCGCCGCAAGCTTTGAAGCTGCGATGAAACAGGCGCTGTCCCGCCTGGCAAATCCCGGTCCCACCCTGATCCATCTGCGCATCCGCCCCGGCTCGCTGAACCCGCTCGGCCGCCCGACCGTAAAGCCGCGCGATGTCGCCCGGCGGTTCCGGGATTTCGTCACCGCCGGGTGAGACCCGGGTAGTCCGCAAACAGAAGAAGTGAATTTCACCGACAGGACAGCTTTTCACAGCCCCTGTTTTACGCTAAACAACCGCCCTCACGCACAGAAGCCGGCTTAGCTCAGTTGGTAGAGCACCTGATTTGTAATCAGGGGGTCGCGGGTTCAAATCCTGCAGCCGGCACCATTTCATCCCGGTTTATTCTGTGGAATTTTCATCGTGAAGACTCAATCTGCCTCCTGCTCAGGCTGCGTTTGCTGAATGTTCTGATTATTCAGCCCCAGGTGTTTTCATCTGGTCGCAGGGGTTGTATATCTCGGCAGTGTCAGGTGACCTGGGAAATCGCAGATCAGGTGAACACCCCGGCAGGCCCCTGCTGGGCTGTTGTGTATGTGGAAGGTTGCGTGCCACCCTGGCGTGAATACCCTGTCGGCGCGGTGGTAGAGCTGGTTCATGCACCGGACTGCAAATCCGGGGACACCGGTTCGAATCCGGTCCGCGCCTCCAGCCCGTCTTTACGACCTGAAGCTATTTCACCGTCATCACCGCAGTCGTCGAATAGGTGCTTCCGTCATCGTCGAACCAGGTGAACAGAAACTCGCCGGTTCTCTCTGCCCGCATGTAGAATGACAGATAAGGGTTGGCAGAGATTGCCGGCTCAAGGGCAACATCGATCACCGGCTGGCCATCAAAGGTTGCGGTGAAACGGTTGATGATATGGCGCGGTATCTTGCCGCCTTTCCCGTCCGGTCGCTGACCGGATTCCATCCTGTGCGTGATCAGGGTCTTGATCTCGACGATCTCGCCCTTTCGGGCGGTCTCAGGAACCCTGGCGCGGGGGCGTGAACCAATCATTCTGCTATACCCCGCATCCGCCGACAGTTACCGTCACTGCAACCGCGCGGGACAGGTAACGTCCGTCGCTCAGTTCAGCCACGGCGAACAGGCGCTGGCTTCGCGCCAGTCTGATCCGCGTGGAAATCGACGCCCTGCCGCTTGCCGGTGTAAAGCGGGCGGTGATCACGCCCGGTAACGGATTGCTCTCGCTGATCACCGTGATCCGCCGGACATGGTCCTGTTCGGTCATTGGTGATTCAACAGAGACAGTCATCGGTACCACAAACCCGTCTTCGGCAATCTGCGGCAGATCAAGGGTCAGCAGGGGGCTGTCGACCGGAACCGCCCCGCCGGTGAATTTCGCAATTTCGTCAGCGACCCGCCCGGCGTCGGCCAGCACGGCGCTGGGCCAGGCCACCGTACAGACGGCCAGCCCGCCTGCCCCGCGCAATACAGATCGCCTGCTGAACATGAACACTCCGCCATCTTTTTCTACAGTCATGCGGACTCCGGCTGCGGCCTCACCTCACATACCCGGCAATACTATCGTGAAAGCCGGTGGTCTGAAATATCACTCACCGAAGCGTGAAATGACGGCCAGCATAAATCAGTCCAGTTGACGTTCCGCGGTAATTTTCAGACCGTCCAGGCAGCGGCAGACAATATCCAGCGACCGGCCTGATGCCTGAACCATCTGTGGCAGGATCATCCATTCCAGAGTCCAGGCCATGCCGGAACGCTCGAACTCATGCACCAGCGCACTATGCATACCGGCATTCTGGGTCGAGCTGAACCGGGCCAGCGTCACCAGCATTTCCGGCAGGATGGGATTACGCTTATGCGGCATCGCCGATGAGCCGCCACCGGTCGGCAGTACCACTTCCGCAACTTCGTTCTGGGCCAGCAGAACCAGATCCATGCCGATCTTGCCGCAGGCTCCCGTCACATGGGACAGCCAGTCGGTGAAGGCGACAACGCGTTCCCGGTCTGCATGCCAGGGGCGACCCGGGTCACCCAGTTCCAGCCGCCCGGCCAGCGCCGCCCGAAGCGTCGCACCCGCCTCACCGAACTTGTCGAGATTACCGGCCGCACCGGCAAATTGCAGAACCAGCAGGCGCTCTGCCAGCCCCCCTTCGAGCCGTTCCAGTGCCGCAACCAGAGGCTCTCTCCAGATCGCGATTCTGTCTGTGATGCGGATCGGCACAGCACGTTGCATGCGGGTCCGGCCGATAGTGGCGGTCTCTCCGGCCTGCCCGGCAAGTTCATCGAGCAGGGCGATGGTCTGGCGCAGCCGGTGGGCCAGAATATCGACCACTTCTGCCAGCCGGAGAATCAGGGCGGTGTCGATAACATCCTGGCTGGTGGTCCCGAAATGGGCGGACTTTCCATGCGGGTCACCGACCTCGGCACGCAGGGCCTTTACAAAGGCCGGGACCACAACACCGTCATTCGCCACCCCGGCGGCCAGAGCCGCCATATCCGGATCAAACCGCTCGCAGGCGTCGGCAATCGCGGCCGCCGCATCCGCCGTAATAAGACCCTGCTCTGCCTGCACCTCGGCCAGCGTCGCCTCAAAATCCAGCATGGCACGAAGTTCGGCCTCGGCGGAGAACAGCGGGGACAGTTCCTCATCCCCGAGCAGATCAGCAAAGAAAGGGTGGTCAAAAGTGGTAACGGTCATAAATCAGATTCCGGTCAGCAATTCAGGTCGCCCAAGAGTGCGCGGAGAGAGCCCGAAGGCCAACCGGAAATTCGCCGTCAGGGTACTACACCCGTCGCCGGGCGCTCAGTTCGGGGACGCCGAACATCGCCAGCTTGAGGCTTTCCGCGATCCGCCGGGCACGCAGCATGAAATAGTCCGGCACATCCGGATGCGGCGCGGTATCGTTCAGGGTCTCCCCGAACAACCGGAGCCAGCGTTCAAAATGATCCGGTGTGACATCGGACAGGCGTTGATGGGCCGGCACCGGCTGGCCGGAATAGGAGCCGGCGCTCAGCGCCACAGAAGCCCAGAAATCCTTCATTCGCGCCAGATGGCTGTCCCAGCTGCCGGTAATCACCCGGTTGAAGATCGGGCCGAGTTCGCGGTCTGCACGAATTCTGTGATAAAAGCTATCAACCAGCAGCGAGATATATACCTCGTCAATACCAATAAGCGCCGCTTTGGCGCGGGTTTCACGTCTCCGCTGTTCGGCAAATGACAGCACATCACTCATCTCTTTTCTCCATCCGCTAACAATTTCAGCAAGACACCTTTTTCAGACAGCAGCGACTGGATGCTGTATCTGTCGAGAACCGCGTAGAACCCGTCCACAGCCTCCGCCAGAACCGACTTCAGCCGGCAATCGGGGGACAGCAGGCAATCGCCGCCATCTGACCGGAAACATTCGACCAGCGCGCCGTCAGCCTCCAGATAACGGACCACCTGCCCGACCGTGATCTGATCTGCGGCTGCGGCAAGACACACACCACCGGACCGCCCCCGGACCGAGCGAACAAATCCACCCCGCACGAGATGGTGCAGCACCTTGGTCATGTGATTGCGGGACACGCCATAATGACCGGAGATCCCGGCAACCGTCGCCAGTTGCTCCGTTCTCGCAGCCAGATACATCATGGCGCGGAGAGCATAATCAGACTGGACAGTCAGACGCATCGTCATCACCTTTATAATATGTATATAATATATATATATTAATTGATGTGGCAAAGACAATGACCTCCAGCCCATCAGAAATTTCCCTGAATAAGGCCTGTCTGATGCCGGTCAGCTCTCGTAGCCGGGATTGAGCCGGTCAAGCCTGCGCCTCAAAGCCGGCCATTCATGCACACCAATCGGCCGGTAACCGGCGGAACTGTTGGCTTTGCGGTTACGTTGCATGGTGATTTCCTGCATCTCGTCGGGAATCGGCATCAGTTCAGCACCCGCCTGCTGGAAGGCCAGTTGCATACGGCAGGCCCGCTCGGCCCGGTACATCCACATGAAGGCCTCTCCGGCGGTCTTGCCGACGGTCAGCAACCCGTGATTCCGCAGGATCAGGATCTTGCTGTCACCAAGGTCAGCCATCAGCCTTTCACGTTCCGACAGGTCAAAGGCAATGCCCTCGTAATCGTGATATGCAGACACCGCCATCACTGACAGCGCATGCTGGGTAATCGGCAGCAGCCCGTCCTTTTGTGTGGCGACTCCCGTACCGGCGTAAGTATGGGTATGGATCGCCCAGTTGATATCCGGGCTGGCGGCATGAACCGCGCTGTGGATGGTGTAGCCGGCAGGATTCACGCCATTCGGTGATTCCGTCAGTTCGTTGCCGTCTTCATCCATTTTCACAAGGCAGGAGGCGGTCATCTCGTCAAACATGACGCCAAACGGGTTGATCAGAAAACAGTCAGGCTGATCCGGAACGCGGGCGGACAGATGCGTTGCCAGCAGATCAGACCAGCCATAAAGGTCAACCAGCCGGAAAGCGGCAGCAAGGTCGACCCGCGCCTGCCATTCTGAGTCCGGAACATCGAGCGGGTTTGAACGGAACAAATGCAGTCTCCTCTGGAAAATTTTCGTCCGCAATAAAGTACGGACAAATAAGCATTATTTGTGCTGACGGAGTCAACCGTGCTAGCCACCTCACAGGCAACGGATCGCCAGAGGGACAGGAATATATGTGGAAAGCCATCAAACCGGTTCAGGCCCTGCTGTTAAGCGTGGGTCTGCTGCTCATGGGGAACGGTCTGCAGGGAACGCTCCTTCCGATCCGTGCCGGCATCGATAACTTTACCACCTTCGACATCGGTATTCTGGGTTCCAGTTACTTCTTCGGCTTCGCAACCGGCTGCCTGATCGGGCCTTACATGGTACGGCGCGCAGGGCATATTCGGGCTTTCACCGGGCTCGTCGCCATCGCATCGACCAGTGCACTGATCCATGTCATGCTCCCCGTCCCGCCGATCTGGTGGGTTTTCCGTGCAATGACCGGTGTCTGCTTCGCCGGGCTTTACATGATCATTGAAAGCTGGCTGAACGAACGCAGCACAAACGAGACCCGCGGCACGGTATTTTCGATCTATACCATCATCAACCTGACGGTGCTGACCGCCGGGCAAATGATGCTGACCCTCTCGGACCCCGCCGGGTTTATCCTTTTCGGTGTCGCCTCTATCCTCGTCTCACTGGCTGCTGTGCCGGTTGCCATGACCGCAGCACCGGCCCCCAAACCGGTCGGCCAGGTGAAAATCCGGATCCGCCATCTCTATCATGTGTCGCCAGTCGGCTTCGTCGGCTGTCTGGTTGTCGGCCTGACCAACGGCTCCTTCTGGTCACTTGGTCCTACATTTGCGGTGAAAAGCGGGATGGATGCATCCGGCGTCGCCATTTTCATGAGTATCACCGTCATTGCCGGTGCCTTCGGGCAATTTCCGATTGGCCGCACATCGGATCGCATGGACCGGAGAAGGGTCATCGCAGCGATCTGTCTGGCTGCCTCGGTTTCCGCCGTCATCATGCTGATACTTGGTAATGTATGGACCAGCGGCTTGCTGATCGGCTCGTTCATGTTCGGACTCTTCGCCTTTCCGGTCTATTCTGTCTGTGTCGCTCATACGAACGATTATGTTGATCCGGCTGACTATGTAGAGACAGCCAGCGAACTGTTGCTGCTGTTCGCAGCAGGTGCCGTTGTCGGCCCGATTTATACTTCATGGCTGATGACCGTGATTGGTCCCGAGGCCCTGTTTATCCAGACGGCGATTGTGCATTTCCTGTTTGCGCTGTTTGTGTTCTATCGCATGCGGGTCCGGACAACGCCGGCGGACGAAGTCAGAGCCGACTTCACCGAGCAGTTGCTGAATGCCACCACGGTCGCTGCAGTAACAATCACCGAAAAACCGGATGGCGAGGCATATGAGCCACCGGCGAAAACCGGCAATCCGGATGACAAGGGCCAGGGCAAACAGGACCAGCCGGCTGAACCCGCGTCATAAGGACAATTTCATCCCGTCATGTGATGCGGTAAATCCAAGCGCCTCATAGAACCGGTGGGCATCAGTCCGTACCTTGTCCGTGGTCAGCTGGACCAGACCACATCCGCGCTGCCGGGCCTGCTCGATCGCGTAATCGAACAGCAGGCGCCCGATCCCCTGTCCCCGGTATTTCCGGCTGGTTCGCACGGACTCGATCTGTGCCCGCCACATCCCCTTGCGCGACAGGCCGGGGATGAAGGTCAGTTGCAGGCAGCCCGCAATCTCGTCGTCTTTTACGCAGAGGATAAGATGGTTGTTCGGGTCTGCGGCAAGCGCCGCAAAAGCTGACTGATAACAGTCAGCCGGCGGCATAGTTGCGATTTCACGGTCTTTCCCGAGAGTATCGTCAACCAGCATCCCGATGATGACAGGCAAATCCGCCTCACCTGCCTCGCGAAAGCTTAATTTGTCAGACACTTAATCTAACCTCCTTGTTTTTAGGCCCGTTGGCGTCACCATCTGCCGGACAGACTTATCCTGATGATCCTGAATTCGGGAGTGATCGCCATCACATTTGATAAGGCCGGGAAAGTCTATACAGGTTCTTGTGGGTAGGGCGCTGACGATTAACTGATGCGCTCTGAAGGTTTAAGACGATGACAATACAGTTTGGACAAGGCGGAAATGCATCCCTTCGCTTCCTGAGCGAGGATGTGCTGTCAGCCTTGCGTGCGACATCCGGCAACGTCCCGTTCGCAGGTGACTCCGCTCATGTCGGCGTCACGACGACCAGCTTTGGCTGGGCTTCGCCGGGTGACATCACCCGTGGCAGCCATTTTTCCGGCGCCATCTGGGCAAAGGTCACCAACAGCGGCCAGATCGTGCTGAAATCGACCGGTCCCTGGAACAGCGTGAAAAATCTGGAAGTTCTGGAATCCGGTCCGGCATCACTGCGCATCGACGGATTTGTACATACCGATGTCGTTACCGGCGATGGCGGCGACTCCACCGTTATCATCAACGGTGCGAAACGCGGCAATGTCGTCACTGGTGACGGTGATGACAAGGTCGTCATCGGCATCGCCAGCAACAATGCGGGCTGGCAGAACCATTTCAACATCGCGACCGGAGACGGCAATGACCTGATCCGGCTCAAGGCCGCAAACACCTCGAACACCGATGTCTATTCCGGTGCGCACAACCCGTCGATCACCGATGGCTCTGTCACCACCTCACTGATTTTTGCCGGTGCAGGTGACGATACGGTTATTGGCCATGGCAGTGCTGACGAAGTTCATGGCGGAACTGGCAATGACCTGCTGAAAGGTCGTGACGGCAATGACAGCCTCTATGGCGAAGATGGCGATGACATTCTGAAGGGCGGCCAGGGTAACGATCTGCTAGATGGCGGCAGCGGTAATGACGATCTGCGCGGCGGACAGGGCGATGACGTGCTGACCGGCGGCGACGGCAATGACACGCTGCGCGGCGGGGCCGGTAACGACACACTGTCAGGCGGGGCCGGGAATGATATCCTGATCGGCAATGGCGGCAGCGATATTGCCCTGTTCGCCGGTAATGTCGGTAACTACAGCATTGATTACGACGCCGGGACCATCAGCGCGCTGACCGGCGACGGTGGCACCGATCAGGTCTCCGGGATCGAATCCCTGATTTTTGATGACATCACCCTGGAATGGGGCGAAGCACCTCCTGTTGTTGATCCGGGCCCGGTTTATATCCCGATCGACGCGGCGGACGGGTACGACATGGTCTGGCGCTCGGCCACAGGCTCTGCCTGGGCGATGATCAATGGCGATCCGGATTCCTCCAGCTACCTCGACCAGCGCGGCAATGACGAATTCCTGGCCCGCGCAGACCTGAATGGTGACGGACTGTCGGAGCTGATCTGGCGCAACGGCACCTCCGGCTCTACCTGGGCGATGCTGGGCGGCGACAAGGATGATGTGCTCTGGATGGATTACCGGGACGGTGACGAGTTCCTCGGTATTGCCGATCTGAATGGTGACGGAAACGACGACGTCCTCTGGCGCAACGGCACCTCCGGCTCCACCTGGGCCATGTATGGCGGTGACAAGGACAATTCGATCTGGATGGACTTCCGGGCTAATGACAGCCTGCTGGCACTCGGCGATTTTAACGGTGACGGCAGTGATGATGTGCTCTGGCGCAACGATCTGTCGGGCGCGACATGGGCCATGTATGGCGGTGACAAGAATGCAACGCTCTGGATGGACTTCCGGGCCAATGACAGCATTCTGGCCGTCGCTGATTTCGATGGCAATGGAACCGATGACGTCATCTGGCAGAACAATCTGACCGGATCGGCCAACCTGTTCCTGTCCGGCAACAAGGATACGTCCGTCTGGATGGGCAACCAGAACGGCAACGAACTGCTGGCCACCGCTGATTTCAACGGTGACGGCAGCGCCGATGCGCTTTGGCGCTCGGCCAGTGGAGCCACCTCTGCCATGCTGGGCGGCGACCGGAATAACAGCCTGTGGATGGAATTTCGGGGCGGTGATGAGTTCATGGGCGTCGGTGACCTGAATGCGGACGGACAGTCCGATGTCATCTGGCGCAATGAAACCTCCGGTGCCACTTTTGCCTTCCTCAGTGGCGACCGTACCAGTCAGCTTTTCATGGGCGACCGAAGCGGCGATACGCTGCTCGATATTGCCGACTTTGACGGTGACGGAAAAGATGACCTGCTATGGCAGAACGGCGATGGTGATGCCTATTTCGCCCGGGGTGGTGACGTAAACGACGTTGGCTGGCTGGATGACCGCTCGGATGACGAACTTCTGGATGGCTATCAGACAACGCCAACAGGGCTGCCGGATATTGACGTTCCGTCATCCTGACGATGGCTGCGAAACCAACCAGCAAACCCGGGGGAAAGCGCGGAATTTCTGCATCGCAGATTAATGTCGATTTCCGAAAGAAGCGAATTGTACGCCCGGTTCGTGCCATTCCCCACCGGGCACCGACCGAATTGTTTCAGGCGCTGGTCGCTGCTGCGGACGGGCTGGCCGTCTTTATACCCACCTGGCTGATCTTTCGCGAAGATTCCGGCTCTGCCCTGTTGCTGGGTGCCATTGCGGGCCTGTTGTTCATTGTCATCAAGACCGTCGGTGGCGGCTATGCGATGGTCAATCGCCGGGCCAGCGGGGATTACCTGCTGCGTGCCCTGCAATGTAATGCTTCCCGCGCAATCCGGGACGGAATTACGGCGCTTCTGACTTTCATCATCTTCGTTCTGGTTCAGTTTTCCCTGTCTGGTGATGCCGATCTGTTGCATACGCTGGCAGCGTTCGGTGCCACCCTCATTCTGTTTCCCTGTGCCTTTCTGGTACGTCGCTGGCTCTCGAAACGGCTGGGCCGCGCCCAGTTCGCACTCCGCCGCTCTGCCGTCTACGGGGCCGGCCCGGATGGTGTGGCGCTGGCCAACAGAATTTCCGCCGGAGAGCTTGGTGAATCCAATGCCGTGATTGGCGTCTTTGATGAACGTGACACCCGCATTGCCCTTGGTGGCGGTGTGGAAGCCATCGCCGGTGACTGGAATACACTGATGGAGTTCGCGTCGAACGGCTGGGTCGATACGATTTTCATTTGTATGCCGAGCCTGACAGCAGACCGGGTGCAGTCGCTGCTCGCGCGCATGAAATTTGTTTCGGTAGACGTCATACGCGCACCGCTGACAGACAGCGACGATCCGTTCACGCCGCTCGCTGAACGGCCGATCGGCGGCTGGAACCGGATCATCAAGGCCGTTGAGGACAAGCTGATCGGTGGCATTGCATTGCTTCTGCTGTCACCTGTGATGCTGCTGATTGCCCTGGCCATCAGACTGGAAAGCCGGGGGCCGGTTTTTTATGTTCAGGAACGAGTCGGGTTCAACAACCTGCCGTTCAGGGTATATAAATATCGCAGCATGTATGGCGACGGAGACGACGCCCGGAAGTTCAAGCAGGCAACCCGGAACGACCCCCGTATCACACGGGTCGGGCGCATACTGCGTCGCACCAGCCTTGATGAGCTGCCGCAGCTGTTCAATGTCATGCTTGGCACGATGTCACTGGTCGGGCCCCGCCCCCACGCGCCCGGCACCCAGACCGAGGGGCGTTATTTCCATGAAGTGATGGATGACTACGCCCACCGGCACCGGGTCAAGCCCGGCATCACCGGCTGGGCCCAGGTCAACGGCTTTCGCGGAGAGACCGACACCCGGAAGAAGTTGGAAGACCGGGTCCGCCACGACCTCTACTACATCGACAACTGGTCGCTGGCTCTCGACATAGAGGTACTGTTCCGGACGGTTCTCGTCGTCCTGACGGACAGAAACGCCTATTGATCCGGCAGCCGGCGAGGCCGGAAGAAAGGTCGCCGCGACCGGCCGCCGACAATCTCGTCGGTTGGCAGTTCAGGCTCCGGCTGATCTGATATAATTCTGCCGGAGGGCAGGACTTCGACGGGCTCCTGACCAAACGGGCGCATGATCAGCGATGGACGGATCGCCAGTTGCATAACCGCCAGCGAAAACAGCAGCTGAATGACATTGGTTGCCTTCAGCAGATAGCTTTCTGTCAGATTCGCGAAGAAAAAGAAGATGATGTAAAATGCCGAGAACTGGACCGCCGGTGCAGCATTCTCCTGACGAACGGCCCGCCCCGCCATGAACAACAGCATGACATAGATCAGCAGGAAGGCCCCGAGCCCGATAAAGCCGGTCTGCAACACCAGATCATAAAAACCGTTATGGGAATCGTTCGCCAGCCAGCCTTCGTCCTTCACCAGTTGCCCGCCAAATCTCGGCACCTCCCAGAAGCCATCATAGCCATAGCCAAAATAGGGCCGGTTCTCGACAAAACCGGCAGCAAATTCCCAAAGCCCGATACGTCCGGTAAACGACAGCGGAATACCCAGAATCTCGACCGTCTCCCCGGTAATCAGCAGCAGCGGATCCTGCTGCAGGACCGCCTGCAGGGCCAGTGACAGAATGGAAAAGGCGATGGCGATGATCAAACCCAGCACCACCACCGGCCGGCGGCGAAGCAACAGGAAGACAAGACAAAGCAACCCGATCCCTGTAATGACCAGTGATGTCCGCGATCCGGTATTCGGCAGCACAATCAGCCCCGTCAGTAACCCGACCCAGGCCAGCCCCTTTTCGCGGTAATAGAACAGCATGAAGACCGACATCAGGATCAGCAGTGTCATCTGCCGGCCGAGCGAATTCTTCTGCCGGTAAATCCCGCTCCAGTCGCCGAGATGATAGTAGGCATCCATGGTGCCCACTGACGGTACAAAGACGGCAAGTGCTGCCGATAGCACCCCGATGGCAATGAAGGTTGTGACAATCAGACGCAGCAGGACCCGGAACTCGAAACGCAGCGCCAGATACACGGTCCAGCCGGTCACAAGAACAAACCCGGCGTAGCGTGCCGCTGCCTGTCCGGGTTGTCCGCTCCACATGATCGAAATACCGACGAACAGGTAAAAGCCAATGATCGGAATGGCGAGACGGTGATCGATCCAGCGAAAACCTCCGCGCATTCTGGTCAGCAGGATGCTCCAACCGACAGCCGTCCCGATTGCGACGAAAAAGTCATTGATCTTCAGACCGCCCACTTCCGGCGCCAGATTCGGATCGAGCAGGCCCGATGCGAACAGAAATACAATACCGGCCAGCCAGATCTCGAAACTGCCGGGGTTACGGTCCAGCGCAGCAGAACGCACTTCGCTGGGGTATCCGCCTTTCTGCTGCTGCCTGACTGCCATTATATCTTCCAGCCCGTCAATTCACTCAGACCGGCAGACCTGCGCCGGAGCGCCATAATGCTAAACAGGATAGCACCAACGCCAATCTGACCCAACAAACCGAACCAGCCGGAAACAAACAGACTGAACGCAGCCACCCCCATAGCCATCATGGCCGACAGGATGATGACCGAGAGAAGCTGTGCACCATCCACTGGCATGGGTAATTCCCGCCAGCCGACAGCCACCGATAAAGCCAGCCCCATAAGAGCTGTCAGGCAGGTTGCGGCGGCAGCCCCCGACAACCCGAGCCAACGGGTCAGAAACCAAACCGAGACGGTTGCCATCACCAGAGACAAAAGGCTGATCACAGCCAGTGCGCCGGTCCGGCGAACCAGCATCAGGGAAATATCGAAATGCTGGCTTCGGATTGCCTCAATCAAAATTGCCAGGGCAGCCAGAGCGACAATGTTAACTGTCACGTCCCCGACAAATTCATGCCCGAAGATCAGTGGTATTGCAGAGAACGACACAACAATCAGGCCATAAGCCAGAGGGACACCAACCAGCACCAGCCCCAGCCAGTTACGCCGCCCCAGTTCAAGAACCGTTGCTTTATCACCACGGTCATAAGCTGCTGCCATTCGTGGGTAGGTCACAAGATTAACCAGTGACAGGGGCACGCCGATAGAGCGACGGGCAAGGTCATAGGCCACCGCATAAATGCCAACAGCTTCAACACCAAGCAGTGCGGCAATCACAAACCTGTCGACGCGCTGTGCGGCAAGCCGGGCCAGCAGCGAGACAGATAAAGGTGCCCCGTAGCGGCAGATATCCCGCAATCCGTCAACTGCGGGCAGGCTTTCCCCTGCCTCCGGCGACTTGCGGGTATCCGGCCAGATAAGCAGCCCGACAAATCCCGCGATCAGACAACCGGCTGCGTGTCCGTACACCGCCGCTGTCACTATCGGCCCGAATTCCTGAATGCTGACGACGGCCAGTACCAGCGCACCCAGTGATCGCATCAGAACCAGCCCGGCAAAGCGGCGCACGCCACCGGTTGCCCGCTGTGCCTCTGCCGTTCCGGCAGCAACTGCCTCACCTGCCGCCATGACGACGACCGGCAGGGCCAATGTCGAGATCCAGACTGGCAGCACCCCGCTGTTCTGGTCCAGCAGCGAGATCATCAGAAAGCCGGAAAGCAGACAGAAGCTGATGATATAGCCGATGAACAGACTGCGCTGCACTCCTCCTGACCCCGAACCGGCTGACGGCAGGAAACGAAGGATCGAGCTTTCGAGCCAGTGGAAAAGCCCGTTATGCAAAATGATTGCAGCCGCCTGACAGAGTGCGAACAGACCGAACATTTCCGGCCCCAGCAGGCGGGCATAGACAACCAGTGCCACCAGATTGGCGACAGCCGAGACCCCCCTGCCGCCGGCAGACCAGATTACCCCGGCCCTGAGAGACGGCTCAGCCTGCATGACCGGAAGCCCGCAGGAAACCCTCTGCCATCGCATCAACACTGTAGGCATCGGCCAGTGTCGCAGATTGCTGCGACAGGCTTGTCCGCAGATCCTTGTCATCACGGAGACAGATCAGTGCTGACCGGATATCGGCCTCGCTCTCCGGATCAAAGAACAGCGCCTGCCCTGCCTCCGGCTCGCCCGCGACCTCCCGCATCGCCGGTATGTCAGAGACCGCTATCGGCAGCCCGGCTGCAGCCGCCTCCAGCGGGGCCAGCCCGAAACTCTCCCAGAGCGACGGCAGAATGAACGCATCTGCTGCGGCAAACAGCCTGCCGAGATCGCCCGGTGCAACTTCTCCCAGCAGCCGAACCGGAACATCCCCCTCCGTTTCGCTTATCATCTGCTCCAGACCGGCACGACATTCACCATCCCCGGCAACCAGCAGAACCACCCCCTCCAGCCCCGCAGCAGCCCGGATCAGCCGCCGGTGATTCTTGACCTCGGCCAGACGCCCCACCGTCACAATGACACAAATACCGGCTGCAAGATCAAAGCCTTGCCGGGCATCAACCTTTGAGCCATCGAAAGCCGGTGGTCGTGCAACACCGTTCGGGACCAGGCTAAGTCGGCGGACATAGCCTTCCGGGCGGTCCTGCAGGGCGGTATGGGTAGTCTGTGAATTCGAGATGACGGCGGTATAAATTCCGACCGTGCCGAACAGCAAGTCCAGGTGACGAGCCATCGCCGGAATACGCGACGGCAGGCCGGTCTGGTTTGCGCACCGGTTCGCAACCCCGGCCAGCGCGGCAAACAGACAGCCAAAAACATTGGCGTAGTGGCTGTAGGTAATCACCGTCCGGGGACGCGTCCTGCGCAGCCGACACCATAACCGCGCAAAGATCCGCAGATAATCGGTCATGCCGGCGGGCGGATGGTCCAGCAGGCAGAACACCGCCGCCTCATCCTCAAACACCCCCCGCTTGCGGTACAGGAACCATGTCTCGACCGGCAGCCCGTCTGACAGCCAGACCCGGGCGTTCTCGATGGCACAGCGCTGTGCCCCGCCCGCTTCCATCTGTGTGACGATCTGGATCAGGGAAGAACGCATGTCTTTCAGGGCTCCGACCGGGTCAGCAGACACCATGCCGCGATCAGGTTGGTCACAAGGTACCGCCAGGCCTTGCCACGCGGGTCCTGAACCAGACGATAGAGCCATTCCAGCCCGACAGACTGCATCCAGCGGGGGGCACGCTGTTCAGCACCTGCAAGATGCCCGAACAGGCCGCCACAGGTCTTCAGCCAGCCAACCCCTGCCATATGGTCCCGCATCAAAACACAGAACCGCTCCTGCTTCGGGCGGCCAAGACCAACCCAGACCACATCAGGCCGGGTGGCCCTGACCTCTGCTGCAACCTTCGTAAACTCCTCATCCGGGAAATAGCCGTCCCGGGCGCCCGCGATGATCAGCCCGGGATATTGCTGCCTGACAGCGGCAACCGCCATCTCTGATGTCTGGCGGTCTGCGCCGAGAAAATAGAAACGCAGCCCCTCACGGACGGCGAGCTGTGCAGCGTCATGAAAAAAATCGGTGGTAGCCGAGCGTTCAGGAATCGCCCTCTTGCCGAACAGGCGCGAATACAGAACCAGCGGCTGTCCATCGGCGTGGATGATATCAGCCGCTGCCAGAAGCGCTGCAAAATCCGGGGCAGCATGGTTCATGGCCAATGAATGACCGTTCGCGCTGAAGACCAGCCGGGGGTAAGTCCCGGTACCGGAGCGGGCAGCCTCACAATCCTGCCGCATCTGCTCCGCCAGTGTCAGGCGCGAGGCCAGAACGACCGACAATCCACCAAGCCGGCGTCTTGTCAGCCCGTCACTGAAATCCGGCGGCATTACAGCAGCCGGTAGAAGATTGACGGGATATAGCGGCGGCGGCCATTGAAGATCACCGCACTGACATAACCGTCGTTCTCTGTCACCCGGTCACGCAACAATTCTGCCACCGGCTTGCGCGTCCGCTCCGCAGAGATCACCAGCATGGTGGCGTCAGCGCGTTTGCTCACCGTCAGTCCGTCATAGTTACGGATCAGCGAGGGAGAATCGATGATGACCAGCCGGAAATTACCATGCAGTGAATGCCAGAATCTGTCACTGGTGCTCAACTGTACCGTGCCCGAAGCCTCGACACTCTCCGGATCAATCCGGCTTACGACCAGGTTTGATGCACCCAGCCGGTGCAGGGACATATCGACAATCTGGCGGCCCTGATCCAGCGCCTGTGAACTTGCCCGCCACAGCGATCGTGTGCTGACAGTTGTATCTTCGGCAGGCCCGGGATCACCGAACCGGGCCGACAGTTCTTCGGCAATCACATCGAACTGCCCGCGACCGGAGGTATTCAGATCAAGCAGCAGTACGTCGCCGGCAATCTGCTGCGCCGCAACCAGCGCAAACTCCCGGGCAATCGTCGACGAGCCTTCGCCCGGTGCCGCACCGACAATCTGCATGATGACGCAGTAATCATCGGCAATCGGCGGATCGAGCATGAAATAGAGCCGGTTCATTTCCATGAACAGGTTGAGCGGGCCGCTGGCGCGTTTCTCGTCAATCGCAAACACATGCAGGTCAAGCGCCCGGTGCGCACCCTCCGCGCTGATAAAGACCGCCCGGCTGATCGCCCGGACATAGACGACGGCAGCGGTCAGGCCAATGCCGACAATGAACGAGAGAAACAGCACCTGAATCCTGATATTCCGGCCTTCGACAGGGACCTGTGCCTCTTCGATCACCCGGATCGTCGGATCTTCAAACGCACTTTCCAGCGCGCGCGCCAGACGCTCCTGCTGAACCCTGCCGGCATACCGGGTGTAGCTTTCAACCAGCACCACGCGTCTCAGTTGCAGTTGCCGGTAGCTGCTTTCTGCGTCATCCAGGTCACGGAGCTGCTTCTGTGTCATCTCAAGTGCGGATTCGAGCGCGCCCAGCTTCGCCACGACCGATTGCCGCTCGCCCTCCAGCAGGATGATCTGCTGCAACAGGGAGTCATACACCGTGTTGCGGCCCTTGCGTTCCCGGTCCAGACGGATCGCCCGGAAGGTCTGGAGAATACGCCGTGCTACATCCAGGCGCTCGTCGATCTCGCGGATAAAGCGGCTGCCTTCCCGGTACCGGTCGGCCAGCCGCGCCCGCTCCTGTTCCAGCTGTCGCACCGAATCCATCGCATTATTCAGCGCGTCTGTATTGCCGTCTTCGACAAACAGATCGACTTTCTCGGGAATCCGGCTGATCGAACGTTCAAGTTCGGCGACCTTTGCAAACAGGGCCTCGGTATCGACGCCTGCTGCAATCTGCTGGGTCTCCAACTGGTTATAGCGGTTGATCAGGGCAGCGCGCTGAACATCCAGATCACTGACTCCCGTCAGTTCCCGCAGACTGGCCAGCCGGGTATCAACATCAACGATCTCGCGCTCCAGACGGTTCAGTTCCTCCGTCAGGACTTCAGGCGTCACATCCGAGAAAATATCCTGCCGTTGTGCCAGATAAAGTTCGATCAGGATATTCACCAGGTCAGCGGCAATCTGCGGCGACGGATGTTCGTAATTGATTGAAATGACGTTGGTACTGGGAACCAGCTGAATTTCGAGATCCTTGTCCAGTTCCTCTGCCGCCTTGATCTTCAGGGAGTTCGGATCATCCCGGCCAATACCGGCAGCAATTTTCGGATAGATCTTTTCCGGGCCGATCTTGTTGACCGCAGCTTCCCGCAAGGCCCGGCTGCGCAGAATCTGTGCCTCCGCCTGAACGATCCGGGCCTGTGCGTCAAATGACTGGCCAAACCCTGCCGAGCCCAGTTCGCCACCTGCAACATGCTCGCGGCTGACCAGCACGAGCAGCCGCGCCGTGACGTCGTAAATGGTTGGCAGAAAGAAGCTGGCAGCAATCCCGGCGACAATCGGAATCATCAGGGTCGCCATGACCAGTGAGCGATTGTAAAAAATCTCGGTCAGCAGATCCCGCAGGCCATAGGCAGGAGGCGCGCCATGACTGCGACTCTGCTGGCGCCGTGTATCTGGCGAGGGGCTGCCTTTGACGGGTTGCGGCGCGTTCATTTCAATCCGACAATATCATCGATTCGGATGGCCCGGTCCGGCCAACCGTCGTCGGAATTCAAACAGATACCTGACCAGAGGCGATAGTTATTGAAAGCGTCATCCCGCAAAGTCCGGACAGCAGATAGCACTGACAGGCTGTCTCGTCTCGTCGCGCTTTTTGCAGGCTGCGTCATCATCGCCTTTACCTCTACAGGATGCACAACGACAACCCCTCAACAGAGTAGTGACCGCTTTCTCGCCTGGAGTGACGCCCAGCCTGCCTACAGGCTCCAGACGGGAGATCAGTTAAGCATCGTTCACCCCTATTCTCCCGAATTGAATCAGGATGTCACGATCCTCCCCGATGGCCGGATTGTACTCCCCCTTATAGGGGCCGCACCGGCGGCTGACATGATACCGGAGAAACTGGCACAAGACCTTGAAATAAAATATCTTTCTGAACTCAAGGAGCCTGATGTCACGGTCATTCCCAGAACCATCGGGCCGATGAAGTTCGTTGTTGGCGGTGAGGTCGGAAATCCCGGTGTTTTCACCTATACAGGCCGAATCGGAGTGGTCGAGGCACTGTTTACTGCCGGTGGCTTCGTGGATACGGCAAACCGGTCGACGGTTGCACTGATCCGGCGGTCCGAAGACGACCAGCCAATGCTGAAGGTTATCAACGTCGCTGCCATCCTTTCCGGCAACGGCACGGAAAGCGATATACCGCTGCAGCAATATGACGTGATCTATGTTCCGAAATCGACCGTCGCGGAAGTCGGCACCTGGGTCGATCTTTATATCAACCGGATTCTGCCCTTCAATCGCGGCTTCAGCTATTCACTGACGAAAACTCTCGAATAAACGCCTCAATCGATGTTTTCGAGCATCCTGACGATTTCGCGTCGTGCTTTGGGCTCGTCATCTTCCGGACGGAAATGCTGATAGGCCAGCACTGCCGCGCGCAGGCATTCCTTGTCGGTTGCCCCCCGCGAACGGGCATCCAGATACGCCGCCCGCACGGTACGGATCATGCGCGATGACGGATTGGCATCAGCGGCCTCCTCCGCGCTCCCGCCCCCACGTTTGAGCAGAAAGACAATCAGTACACCGCAGCCAGCCCCGGCCGCGTTAACGACCGCATCCATCAGCTCCGCCGTCCGGCCACCACCGCTTGCTCCCTGGACCACCTCGACCAGCATGCCACCCAGTATCAGGACTGCGCCGAAGATCATTGCCCCGGCCAGGCCTTCAACACTGAAACCGGCCAGCAAGGCCGCCACCATGAAAAAGCTGAAATGAAGAACCTTGTCGTAAGGCGGCCCTGCTTTCGGCACCAGGTCCGGAACAAACAAGGCGACGATACCAAAAGCGATCATTGCCCCGATTCCCATCCGGGCAGCCAGTCTGGCCATTTTCCCTCTCCCTGCATGCCTTCCCCGCTACAGGTTATCCATCCCCGTCAGAAAACCAAAGCGGGTATTTAACGCAGCGGGCACAAATGCACCGGAAGAGGCCGCCTATTCGACGCCCGCGGCACGGCGAAAACGGTTCTTCAGATCAACTCCGTCATGGGTGGGCAGCACGCGGGGGTCATCGCTCGCCTCGACACGAATTCGAGCAAAAACCGGACCATCAAGCCCGTGTATCTGGGCCCGGAGCATATCCAGATCGGCCTCGGTTGCGACCGGAAGCGTCCGGCGGAAACCGCATCCCTCTGCGACTTTTGTCAGGCTGACCCCGGAGGCCGTATGGCTGTGCTGCATGCCGGTCTCCCCGTAACGCTGATTGTCGATCACCGCAATGGTAAGATTTCGCGGACGCTGCACGCCGATCGTCGCCAGACCACCGATTCCCATCAGCATCTCGCCGTCACCGGTCAGCACCAGAACCGGCCTGTCCGGCTGGGCCAGTGCCAGCCCCAGCCCCATCAGGCTGGCCCCGCCCATGGCACCCCACAGATAGAAATTCAGATCGTGATCACCCGCCGCAGCGACATCCCAGCAGGCAGAGCCAAGGCCACAGATGACCGCAGTCGGTCCGCGACCCGCAAGCAGCCGGGCGACAGACGGCCGTCGTTTCAGCAGGGGTACGTTGCCTACCATACTTTCCTCCCGATCATGCGCTGCGATATCAGCACGGCCGCGCTGCGGCTGCCGTTGAAAATAAGATTGCCTGCACCGTCAACGGTGTCACACAGATCCGCCGCATCATCCACCCGGTAGACCAGTCCGCCCATCATCTCGATCGCCGCACCGGAGTTCTGTCCCATCGGAATTTGCCAGGGATTGAACTCGGCCCATTCCCCGCGCTGTGTCACCAGCATAAGCAGCGGAAACCGGCAGGTTGTGGCCAGCGACAGCATATTGACGCAGTTGCCGACACCGCTGGACTGCATCAGCATTACTCCGCGCTCACCGCCCAGCCAGGCCCCGGCCAGCAAGGCGATGCCTTCCTCTTCCGTGGTCAGCGGCACTGCTGTCATGCTCTCTTCCCCACGGCAGAGGTCGATCAGCCGGGCGTGACCTGCATCCGGAACATAGGCCACCTGCCGGATATTCAGGTCAACCAGCCTGGCGAACAGCTGCTCCGGCCACTCTGTCTGCATTGATCCCTCCACCTGTCACTCCCCCTCAAATATCGCACATTCATGCATAAAGCTTGATCCGGCGCGAGGGAAGGCTCATCTCGACAGGATGACAGATCCTGAGACGAAGATCGCCGTGATCGGCGCCGGTATCGCGGGCCTCTCCTGCGCTGCCGCACTGACTGCATCCGGGTATGACGTACATGTCTTTGACAAGGGACGTACACCCGGTGGTCGTATAAGTACGCGCCGGAATGAACAGGGTTTGTTCAATCATGGGGCGCAGTTTTTCACGGCCCGCGATCCGGACTTCGTATCCGCCACAAACCACTGGAAAACGAAGGGCCTGATCACCGAGCTGGCGGAACAGCCGGCAGAACTCGGCCAGTCCGGTGACAGGCCTCCTGCCGCTGCCCGCTACACCGGGGTACCGGCGATCAACGACCTTGCCGGGTCCATGGCCAGGGGTCTTTCTGTGCGGTGCGACGTTGAGATTGCGCGGGTCGAGCGAACCGGTGACAAATGGCTGCTGTCGGATCAGACCGGCAAGACTGCCGGCCTGTTCGATCATCTCGCGGTTGCCATCCCGGCCCCTCAGGCAGCTATTCTCTGCGCCGGTGTTGATCCGATAAGGGAAGCGGCTGAAAGTGCCGCTTACGCACCCTGCTGGGCGGCGCTGTTCACAACGCAGACGCCAGTCATAACCAGCTGGTCAAATGCCTTCATTGCCGACCCCGTGCTTTCCTGGGCGGCCCGGCAGCAGACCGGAAATGCGCAGAACGGCTTTGTGCTGCATGCGACAGCAGAATGGTCAGCGGAGAATCTGGAACTGGAACGCCCTGTAGCCGCCAGCAGGCTGGTTGAGGCATTTCAGCGCCTCCTCAACACCGGCATCAAAACAGATTATCTGCGCGGCCACAGATGGCGCTATGCCCGGGTGACAAAAGCCCTGGGTCAGGATTGTCTTTATCTGAAGGATCGGCAGATCGGCGTTTGCGGTGACTGGCTGCGCGGGCCCCGCGTCGAGGAAGCCTGGCTGTCAGGCCGTGCACTGGCGGCGGCAATTCTGGCGAATGGCTGAGTCGTCAGTCCATCAGGTCGAGAATAAAGCGCGGCAGTGAGAATGCACCGACATGAAGATCCGGTGTGTAGTATCGGGTCTTTGCCTGCAGAGCATCAAACCTGTGCTTCAACTGCTGGACCGGCACCGACACAAGCTCCGGGTTCATGGTTGAGAACCCGAGCGTCATATGGCCGCCGATATAGGTTGGCACGCTGATCGCAAAACAGGTCGAACGGGGAAAGATTGCCTGCAGTCTGTTTAATGCGGGCCTGAAGGCATCCGGCTGCAGGAAGGGAACGCTATTCTGCGTCACCATGATACCGTTATCGGTCAGCCTTGCGCGGCAGTCACGATAGAAGGCGTCCGTAAACAGCACCTCGCCCGGCCCGATAGGGTCCGTCGAGTCAACGATGATGACGTCAAATTTCTCATCGCTTTCCGCGACGTATTTGAGGCCGTCCGCGATCACCAGATCGGTGCGCGGGTCGTCAAAGGCACCGTCGGAATGTCCCGGCAGATATTTACGGCTGAGTTCGACCACCGTCGGGTCGATCTCGACCATCGTGACTTTCCCGACACCCGGATGGCGGAGCGCCTCGCGCAGACAGCCACCGTCACCACCACCGATGATCAGCACACGTTTTGCCGCGCCGTTGGCCAGCATCGGTGTATGCACCATCATCTCGTGATAGATGAACTCGTCTTTTTCGGTGGTCTGGATGACACCGTCCAGCACCAGTACCCGACCGAACTTCGGGTTCTCGAAAATCACCATGTCCTGAAATTCGGTCTTCTCCGAATACAGAACTTTGCTTACTTCAAACCGCTGCTGATATCCTGCATGCAACGTCTCCGAAACCCACTCCGTCAAGGGAGCAGGCCCCGGCGATGTTCTGAGAAGCCGATATGTGCAGGCTTGAACGCCTTTTTGATCACCTGCACCGCCTTGTACGGATCACAGGCACCGCACATGAACACATCAACCGCCGCAAAATTACGTTCCGGCCATGTGTGAATGCTGATATGGGATTCAGCCAGCACCACAACACCGGACACACCGGTTGGCGTGAAATGGTGCATATGGGTGTGCAGAATTGTCGCTTCGGACGCCAGAGCAGCCTCTTCCAGCGAAGCACCAATCTGATCCGGATTATCAAGATTGCTTGCGCCCCAAAGGTCCAGCAACAGATGCGTACCGGCAAACTTCAACCCGTCTTTTTCGACGAAGAAGTCAGATTCGTTTTCTGTCGACGGCCAGTTGGTTTCGGTTTCAACCGAATTTTCGAGGCTGTCCTGATGGTCTTGAAAAGCAGAATGGTCCATTGACGACTCCCGAGGGAAGGGGTGGTCCGAAAGCGCGGGTTTGTGAGGCATTCCGGCACCGGATGCAAGGGAAAAACATAATTATTTTTGTGACAGTTTCCAGACTATTTCGATGATTTACATGAATACCCGGAATACCGGACCAGTGCCGTATCAGTTGATCGCGCTCAGCCCGCCACCCTTCAGCCGGTCGCGGTAGTTTGTCATGAAGGCCTGGAACTGCTCGACATCCTTTACCTGGTTCTGAATCGTCCGATAATCAATCAGTCCCTCACTAGCCGCTGACGTAATCAGCTGAAAGGCTTCCGCCAGTTCTGTCTTGTTCATCGCATCCCCCAGACGGGTTCGCAGATCGCGGAGCTTTTCCTCGTCTGCCGCCAGCGCCAGCGCGATTGCCCAGTTCATCGCGTACTGTGCGGTCTCCGGCGAAATTTCGCCCCGCCGGTCAATCGGGCCTACCAGCCGCCCGAAGATTACCGCCGAACGACGCCAGTC
Organism: Rhodospirillales bacterium; assembly: GCA_040219025.1. Classification (GTDB taxonomy): domain Bacteria; phylum Pseudomonadota; class Alphaproteobacteria; order Rhodospirillales; family HT1-32; genus HT1-32. Next base: position 70,271 of record JAVJTE010000031.1, read on the forward strand.
CTTCATCTCCGTATAGGCTTCCGCCCGCAACAGGTTTGCATCCTTGCTGCCATCATCGGCAAGCGTGACAAGGGCACCTTCAAAATTGTCCTGTTCGATCTGCGCTCTGGCCCGGATGTGGCGCCGCTGCTCCACCAGTTCTTCCGGCATGTTCTCGCTTTCGCTGTCATCCAGGGCCCTGACTGTCGCGTCCGGCTTGCGATCCAGCAGCTGGATCAGTGCCAGACGTGTCCCTACCCGCGCCTTCTCGACACCGGTCAGTCTCGTCTCCACCTGATCACGGAGAATTCTGGCGGCCTGGGGCAGCAGGTCGACACCGACAAGCCGGTCCGCCAGCTTGCGGATCAACTCGTCCCCCCGTTCCCCGCCCGGCGTCAGTTCACGGAACTCGTTGTACAACGAGATCGCCGTGACCGGCGGTATCGCATCCGCCGCATCATTCAGATACAGATTTTCAAAAATATCCTTCATCAGCTGCGTGACAGCCTTTGATTCCGGCTTGGAGGGGAAATTGCTGACCAGTGATTTATAGGTCTCCAGCGCCTGCCGGTAATTCCCGGCCTCCAGATAAAAGTCCCCCATCCGGCGTAGCAGCTGGAATTCAAAGGCATCACCGCGCCAGACGAAACGCAGCTTCTCAAGTTCTTCCGTGGCTTTGCCGGCATTTATCTCATCGGTCCGGAACAGCAATTCGATACGTGCGAGAGCCGCCCGCGACCGGGCGTAGCGATCAGGTCCGTTTTCAACCTTCTCCCATTTTGCTATCGCCTCCTCGTAGTCGCCGGTCAGTTCCGCCAGCGCCCCCTGCAACCGCTGAACCTTTGCTTCATCCCGGGGGGTCGGATTGTCCTGTTCCAGCATGCGCAGGAACTCCTCGGCGCTTTTGGCGTCGCCCAGCGCCAGCGTTGCCTCTGCCCCCAGCAGGGCCAGCTTTCGCTTCACCGTTTCCGGATAGTCCGCCAGAATGGCCCCGCCAGAGCGCATCGGCAGGCCGGCACGTTGCAGATCACCTTCCCGGGCCAGCACGGCACCACGCCACAGTTCTATTTCATCAACGCCATCCAGCCGTTCGTGAAACAGGTCCTCCCGGGCACCGGGCAGATTGTTGTTCAGCAGCCGGGCACCGCCGCGCAGGGCCCGGAACGCCGGGTCAGAGAGGATTTCCGGGTCAGATTCAGCCATCAGTGCCAGAACACCCAGCGTTTCGGCCCCCAGCCCGTTGGCAAAATAGAACCGGGCCAGTTCCAGCCGGGCCGGATCCCGCTGGCTGCCCCGGGATGTTGCGACGGCATTGAAAAGGCGCTGCTTGTTGCCCAGAAAACTGCCATTGCCGACCCAGACCGGCAGGTCAAAGATACGTGACGCATTCCCCGTCCCGCCCAGCGATTCGCCTTCGACCTGCTTGTTCTCAACAGACAGGGCAAGGCCGCTTGGCCGGGTTATCACGGCACCGGTTCTTGTCGGCTGCACGATAAGATCGTCCGCGTAGGGGATCAGCGCGATGCCCTGAACTGATGGCAGGATACGCATATCGCGCAACTCGCGCATCTGGACAACCCCGGAGCCAAGCGGAACGACAGGAATCGCCGTGATCCGGTCGCCGACATCCGGATCGACGAACTGCACCGGAGGGGCCGGTTCCGGTACCGGCAACAGAATCCGCGAACCGGAGGCCAGGCCAACCTGCGGAACAACAGCTATCGGCTGCTGCGGCTTGAGTATTCCCGGCGCGACATCGACGATCCACAGCAACCCGTCCTTGCGGACCTGTGGCGCGTAGCCCGGGGGAATCGACATGCGAACCGCACTGCCGCGTTCACCCGGAAGTTGCTGAATATCTGTCGCAACATCCCCGCCGAGCCGCTTCAGCAGCGCCAGATCGAACTCCCGCCGCCGGTCGAAGACAACCCACAGGAACCCGTTGCGCATGAAGATCGACGCTGCCGCAGGATCACGCCACTCAAAGCTGAGGCTGACCGAAGGTCCCGTCGCTACCGGCTGTTCAGGTACCGGGGCCACCGGGGCGATGGCCGGAGCAGCAGGAGCCGCCGGTTCGGTATCTGCCGGCTTGCGGGGTACCAGCACGACCGGCGCGCCGGCCGGCGCGGGTTTCTCCGCCGCCGGGGCCGGAGGTGCAGCAACAGGCGCCGGTGCCGGCGGAGATGCCGGAACAGCGTCCGCAGGCGGACGACTGGCCACCCGGGGGGCCGGCTCCTCCGGCTCACCTGCGCCACTGATGACATCAACGACAATCTTCGGTCCGGACCGGAAATGCCGGAGCCTGATACCCTCTGCCACATTCAGCGTCACAGAGAGGCTGCCGCCAGCCGCTGCACTGACGGAACTGATGTTTTTTGGCAGCGACCGGGCAAGGGCTGCGGCGTCGATACGACCGGGTGCCGAAAACTTCACGACAACCCTGTTGCCCTGCTGATCCACCGAATAGTCAATGGTGCGCGGCCAGTCAAAGACCACCCGGCTGTATCTTTCATGTTCTCCCGTCCGCACCGGTACAAGCGGCGTCGCCGGAGATCCGGTCCTGCCGCCCGCGGCAGGTGCGGTGGTTCCCGGAGGATTCACCACATCGACAACCACCGAGGAGCCCGACCCGAAACTGCGGATATCAACCGGCCGGGTCAGCGTAAAACGCGCCTGGCGGCCCGCAATACGGCCATCGGAAATATACTGGCGCAGCAAACGCACCGCTGGCGCAAGATTGGAACTCAGCGGTTGTGTAAATTCCACAACCAGCTCATTGCCTTCGATCCGAGCTTCAAAAACAACCGGCTGCGGCCAGCTGAATACCAGCCGCCCGTACCCGTCATGAACCCCGCCCCGTGTTTCAACCGGGGTCTGGGCCAGCGCATCAAAAGCCAGCATCATCGGCAGCAGGACCACAAGCCGGATCAGGAAGCGCATCAGTAGCCTCCCTGAACGGTTTGCAGGACGATGATGTCGACACGCCGGGCAATTTCAAAGCGCTGGTCTTCCGGCAGGGTCCGGGGTATGTCGGCAAACCGGCTGTCCGCAAACCCGAAGGCATAAATCGGATCGGCATAGCCCGCACGGCTCAGTTCATTGAGCACAGCGCCAGCCCGGGCCAGCGACAGTTCCCAGTTCGACGGGAAAGTTCCGCCCTGTGGCGGTGCCGGATCGGTATGCCCGCCGACCGCCAGCTGGTTACCGACATTCCGCAGCACACCGCCAAGCCGGAACACCGCCTCACGCGCATCGTCACGCAGCACCGCACTGTTGAGATCGAACAGAATCCGGCCCGGCAGGGATATCACCATCCGGTCCGCCATCATGCTGATCCGGCTTTCACCAAGAATCGGATCATTGGCGATATTTTCCTGCAACACCGCATTCAGATAATCCAGGTTGATGGCACGCTTGCGAAACGTCTTGGCGATATTGAGCGGTGCGGCGGGCGGCGTGTCACGGATAACTTCAGTCGGCGCCACTGTCCGGTTCAGGGTATCAATCATCTTCTCCCAGACGTCGACCTTTACCGATGACATCGAGAACAGCATGACAAAAAATGTCAGCATCAGGGAAACCAGGTCGGCGAAGGTAATCATCCATGCGACGCTGGCTTCTTCCTGTTTGGCAGGCGCATCATCACTCATCCCTGCGGTGCCTCCAGATTCAGCACGGCGTCGCCGCGCGGCCTGACAGAGAACAGGACCCTGACTTCATCAGAGTCACCCGGATGCAGCCCGACCGAGATACTGTCGGGCGGCCCCCCGCGCGAGGTATATTCGCGGGCAATCGCGCCGAGACGGCGGCTCTCCAGTGTCGGCGCAATCGGCAGTGTCCGGCCATTCAGATAGACCGCACCAATCAGAACATCCATCTCAAAGCGGAGCGTATCAGGCCGGGAGCTGATGACGGCAATGATACCGTCAAACAACTGGTCCCGCGAACTGCCCGGCCGCAATTCAGCCTTATCCTCGAAGAACAGGCTGTTGACCGGAAAGATGGCCTGCATCTGCTCGCCCGGCTGGACGACGGTCACCTCTACAGCCGGGATCAGGGTCTCGAAAAGCTTTACCGATGTTTCGATAAACGCCTGCGCCTGCAGCACATCCCCTGTTTCAGCATTGAAATTCCGCAGGTCACTTTCAGGCGGCAGTAATGTCGAGAAGGTCGAGGTAAGACTGTCCATCACCGCCTCGGCCTTGATCTCCTCAATCGTTGAAATCGAATTCAGCAGAATGAAAAAGGCGAGAATGAGCAGATAAAGCCCAAGAAAAAGCGTCAGACTGGGGTCTTTCTTCGGCGGGCTCTCGGGGGGCAGGTCGTCATCGCCGTTCATGGTACCACGGCATGTCAGCCGACACCGCTGTCGGAAAACAGCTTGTCGATGTCATCCTGTGAGGGTTTGTCCTGTCCGGCAGACGGTCCGTCCAGCAATCCGGCATGCCGCTCGCCCTCGCGGCTGTCCGCAGTATCTGAAACCGGCGGACCATTGGCCGCGACATCAAGCAACTCCATGACCCTGGTGCACCGTTGTCCGACAATATCCTGAAAACCGCAGGCTGTATAAATATCCGCCAGCGCGGCTTCCCGATTTTCGCCGTTCTGGATCGCATCACAGGCGTCCATTATCGCATTTGCCGCCGATTCTGTATCGGTCCGAATTTCCTCAATCAGCGGCTTGAGATTGGTCAGGGCCAGGGCCAGCGGCCCGCTCGTCAATCCGTCCTGCAGGGTTTCAAGCGAGGCCCCGACCGATGAAAGACGGGTTTGCGGATGGCTGTCGCGGCGGGCAATGAGATTGCCAAGCTCATCGACCAGACCTGCAAGACCGGCCTCACGGCCCTGCGAGACCGGTTTGCCGGCCAACTGTTTGATACGCCCGCTGGTCATCCGGGGCAGCGTCAGAACTGGCCGATAACGCTAGCCATCTTGCCTTTGAGCGTATCCGCGTTGAATGGCTTAACGATATAATTGGAAACCCCTGCCTGCTTGGCGGCGATAACGTTTTCCGACTTGCTCTCTGCCGTAACCATAATGAACGGCAGGGACCGTAGCTGGGAATCCGCACGTATTTCTTTCAGAAGCTGCAAGCCTGTATCGGCTCCATATTCCAGTCGGAAATAACCAGCCCGTAGCTCTTTGAACGAAGCTTCTCAAGCGCTGCAGCACCATCGCTGGCTTCATCGACATTGATGAAATTGAGCTGGCGCAAAAGATTACGCATAATCCTCAGCATCGTCTTGTAGTCATCGACGATGAGGATATTCATGTTCATATCTACTGCCATTTTTTCACTCTCTGTACAGCTCGGTTTATATTGCGCGATATCTGATCAACTTCAGAATTTCATAATAGCCTGAATTCAGGCCGGTTTCGTACTAATTCGCAGTATTCTGTCCGGTACTGCCACCCGGTTCCGGCAAGTTCCTGCCATCCAGCAGTTTTACCGTCAGTTCGTTTGCCTTCTCGATTGTCATGCTTGCCATGACCGGTGCCAGTTTTGCTTCCCGCATCTGTTCGGCAATCGACAGCAATGTTATCATGTCCATTGTGTTGAAGATGGCTGCGGCATCCTTCGGCTTCATTGATTCGTAGGTTTTCACCGCACGGCGCAGTTCGCGCAGCTGCTGCTCGTCATGCTTGACCAGCAAGCCGTCAATGACGGTCTGAAGCTCCTTCAGTTCGACAATTTTCCGGTCGATACGGGTTTCAGCCGCAGACAGCAGATCCTGCCGGCGGTCGATCTGTCGCTCCCGCTGTTCCAGCTCTTCCCGGCGGGCAGCGAGTTGCTGCAGGGTATCAATCTCGGTCTGTGTCAGGTTCAGTGTCGAGAGCCCGGGATCAACCGGGGCCAGGGGTGGCGCAGACGAACGCACAGGCGATGGCGGTACCGGCGAAGTACCGGACGTCGCCGGCTGCTGATCGCCCGCAGCCGGTGTTTCCTGCTGCGCAATGGCACTGGCGACAGCAACAGCCGGTGACTGGCGACCGTAATGCGGATCAGTAATCACACCCCAGATCGAATTCAGTTTCACAGTCAGCAACAGCGCTGCGGCGAATATCGTAATGGGAAGAATTCTAAGATATTTCACGGTCGCATCCTATCGGGCAGACTTGAGGGCTTTGAGCAATTCCTCGCTCGGGCCGGTCCGGTCCGCTTTTGTGTGGGCGTCCGCATTCGGTGCTGCCTTGGGCATCCCGCCGGCGACCTTTCGTCCTTCTGATATCCCTGCTTCAAGCTCGTTTGCAAGCCGGTCGCCCCGCTCCGTAAAAAATTCAAGTTCATCGCGCAAAACCTGGGCCCGCTTGATTCGCTGATCCAGTTCCTGCGCTGTCCGGTCTGCTGCCCGCCGCAGCTCCTGGATACTGCCCTGGGCACGCTGGGTGGACTCGTTGAAACTGGTTATCATCTGTCCCAGTTCGGAACGACTGTCCCGGAGCGTCCGGAGCCGCCGGTTCAGCGCGAAGGCAAATCCGATTGTCGCGGCCAGCAGCAGCGCCAGAATGATGTCGAGGATCAATGACCAGTCCATACCCGTCCCATCCTGATCCTGTTATCCATTTGCACGGTCACGGGGTTTCGCTTTCTCATCAATCCGGATCGCAATCTGCCCGTTCCGGCGTCCCATCTTGCCCTTGAACAGTTCAATATCACCGCATCGCAGGGCAACTCTCGAATCCGGTGTGGCATTCAGCATCAGCCGGTCCCCGACCTTCAGCGCAAGAATATCCTGCAACGACAATGTTTGTTGATCCAAAACTGCGCCAAGATCAATATCGGTTAACCACAATTCCTGCGCCAGATGGGTCTCCCAGATCGAATCCCGGCCGAATTTCTCACCCATGAACATCTGCAGCAGCAGCTCGCGCACCGGCTCAAGCGTTGCATAGGGGATCAGCAGTTCGAGGCGTCCGCCACGGTCTTCCATGTCAATCCGCAACTTGGCACAAATTGCCGCGTTGGACGGTCGCGAGATGGTCGCAAACCGCGGGTTGGTCTCCAGCCGGTCAAAGCGGAATGCCACCGGGCTGAGGGGATCGAATGCCGCACTGAGGTCGCCCAGCACAACATGAATCATGCGCTCCACCAGATTGCGTTCAATCGTCGTATAGGGCCGACCTTCAATCCGCATCGCAGCCGTCCCCCGGCGCCCGCCAAGCAACACGTCGACAATCGAATAGATCAGGGCGGAATCAATCGTCAGCAGCCCGTAATTGTCCCATTCTTCCGCCTTGAAGACACCCAGCATTGCCGGCAGCGGAATTGAATTGAGGTAATCGCCAAAGCGCAGCGAGAGAATATTGTCGAGCGATACTTCGACGTTGTCGGACGTGAAATTCCGCAGCGATGTCGACATCATCCTGACCAGACGGTCAAACACGACCTCCAGCATCGGCAGACGTTCGTAGGAGACCATGGCGCTGTTGAGAATCGCCTGGATTCCCGACTGCTCGCCCATGTCATCGCCGTCATCGTCAAAGCCCAGCAGACTGTCGATTTCATCCTGGTTGAGGACGCGGGTGGTCTCGCCACCACCGCCGCTGTCGTCCTCGCCGTCCATCATGGTTTCCCATTCGGCCGCCAGATCGTCGTCTTCCCCATCACCGCCGCCGTCGCCTTCACCGCCATCTGAATCGAGCATGGATTCCCAGTCCTCGGCGACGTCCTCGTCGTCGCCTTCAGGTGGAAAATTCTGTTCGGTCAGACCACTCATTGAACCAGCATTTCCTTGAACAGCACATCACGCACACGGGTTGGACGGGTCGCCGCATTCACCCGGATCAGCAGTTCCTCGCGCAGACGGTATATACCCTCGGACCCCTGCAGGTCCTCCTGCCGCAGCTCGCGCAAATAGACCGTGAAGTTATCAATGATACGGTCGATCACCTGTTCAATACGGGGAACATCTGCCTGCGCGTTCAGTTCAAGAGCGACACGGATTTTCAGGAACTCCTTGCGGCGGCCGTCCGAATTCAGATTGACCAGCATTTCCGGCACCTCATAGAAAACGCCAATCTCGTTGACGGTTTCCTGCTTCGGCTGTTCCGCGTCGGCGGTTGTCTCGCTGCCGGTAATCATGGCGATGATCGGATCGGCAAGCCCCATGAAATAGGCACCGGCACCGCCGCCGATCAGCAACAGCAGCGGGACAACGATCAGCAGCAGCTTCTTTTTGCCGCCCTTTTTTCCGTCGCCGTCACCGGCGCCGGAGTCAATGTCATCACCCATTGGTTCGTCGAGATCGTCGTCCGCCATATCCGCCTGTCACCGCCTGAGCGGTATCCTTTCGCAACCCGGAAACCCGAAGGTTCCACCCTGTATCCTATATCAGTTCATGGATGCGGGGGGAACGCAAACCAGCCAAAACCGATCCTTTATCTTAGGGTTACAGGGTTAAAAAAGCCTTTCCGACAGCCCCGGCAAGGGCGTTGCCAGCGGAAAGCGGCAATAATTGCCCTCCGGCTGGGACGATTTCGTCCCCTCACCGTATCCAGCCTTACTGCGAAAACGCTTAATCCATTGAATAGATTATATTTTTTATGTTGGCACGGCATCTGCACATGAGATGGCAGCTAACAACGCCATGCCGCTGATACCGGCCGGAGACTAAAATGGAAAACCTCACACTCGTTGCATTGTCACGAATGAGCGTTCTGAGAAACCAGATGACGACAATCGCGAACAACGTCGCAAATGCCGATACCGACGGTTTCAAGAGCGAACATGTCATGTTCGATGATTACGTTGTGAAGACACGTGGCGGCGAATCGAGCCTGAAGGCAAAGATCGCTTTTGTGTCCGACGTTGCCTCCTACACGGACCTCAGCAAGGGACCGCTGCTCGCGACGGGTAACGATCTCGACGTTTCCATCGCCAAGGAAGGCTACTTCGTTGTCGAAGGCCGGAACGGCAACCAGTATACCGCCAACGGTCGCTTTTCCCTGAACCCCGACGGTGAACTGATCACCGCCGGTGACCGGCGTGTCCTCAACCAGGACAATGAACCGATCCTGATTGATGGTGGCGTCAGCACCATCGACATTTCGCGTGACGGCACGATCTCGGCTGACGGTGCAGAAATCGGCCGGTTGCAGATCGTCCGGTTCGATAATCCGCAGGAACTGGAGCGGATCGCCAACGGCCTCTACCGGGCACCGGAGCGGATCACGCCGCAGCTGATGGAAAATCCTGACCTTGTTCAGGGCTCCATCGAGGAATCCAACGTTGAGCCGATCCTGCAGATGACGCAGATGATTGAAGTTCACCGCGCCTATGAAAGCACCAGCCGCCTGATGAGTCAGGATCACGACCGTCAGCGCAAGGCCATCGACATTCTCACCCGCACCAACTGATCCGTCGATCAGCTGAACGATTAGAAAAGGATAACGACATGAGATCATTAAGCATCGGCGCGACGGGAATGCTGGCACAGCAGACGAACGTCGAAATCATCTCGAACAACATCGCGAACATGAACACCACCGCCTATACCCGGCGGCGGACCGAATTTCATGACCTGCTGTATCAGGACCTGCGCCGCGCCGGCTCCACCAGTTCGGACAATGGCGATGTCGTGCCATCCGGCATTCAGCTGGGTCTTGGCGTGCGTACCGCTGCGGTCTATCGCATCACCACCCAGGGCAATATCCTGCAGACCCAGAACACCTTCGATCTGGCGATTCAGGGCAAGGGTTACTTTGCCGTCGACCTGCCCTCCGGCCAGACCGGCTACACACGTGACGGATCGTTCCAGCTGAATGCGGACGGCCAGATGGTCACCCATGACGGCAACACGGTTCAGCCGGGGATCACCATCCCGCAGAACGCCATCAACATCACCATCAACGATTCCGGCGAGGTGCTGGTCACCCTTGACGGCACAGTGGCACCGCAGAACGTCGGCCAGATCCAGCTCTCGCGGTTCCAGAATGAAGCCGGCCTGAGCGCCATCGGGGACAACCTGTTTGTCGAAACCGATGCCTCCGGCAATGCAACAACGGCAAACCCGAATTCAACCGGGTTTGGCAGTCTGCTGCAGGGTTATCTGGAAACCTCGAACGTCAACGTGGTTGAGGAAATCACCAACCTGATTACGGCACAGCGCGCCTATGAAATGAACTCGAAGGTAATTGAGACCTCCGATCAGATGATGGCGACAGTGACGAACATCCGATAGTCGCAACCTTCTACAAGGAGAGACAAGATGAAGAAAATCATCCTGACACTGGCGATCATTCTGGCAGCCCATTTCGTGGCAGCCCCTGCCGTCGCCGAAATCGACGGAACGCCGATGCCGACATTGCGCGGTCATTCCGAGGTCGACGACAATTACATCCGGCTTGGCGATCTGTTCGCCAACCTCCCCGAAAATCAGCGCGACATCTCCGTCGCCTATGCGCCGAAACCCGGCCGCAAGGCAGTGTTTGATGCGCTCTGGCTCTACCGGGTTGCCCGGCATCACCGCCTGAAATGGCGCCCCATGAGCCGTCTTGATCAGGCGATCATCAGCCGCCCCAGCCAGATCATCGGCCAGTCCGATATCGAGCAGGCAATTTCTGCAGCCCTGACTGACCGCGGAGCACCCGACCGTTTTCAGATCGAGTTCACATCGCGCAATCTCACCCTGCATATCCCGCAGGAAGCAACAAACGCGATCCGGATCGAAGACCTTCAGTATCAGCCGGGTGACGACAGGTTTACTGCCATCCTTGGTACATCCAGCGATATGGCCAGCGGCACCCGCACCCGGGTTTCCGGGCGCATCCATACGGTCGTCGATGTCCCCGTGCTCAACCGCCGCATGGAAAGCGGTGACGTGATTTCGGAGAATGACATTGACTGGCTGGTATTGCGGCAGGACCGGATCGAGCGCAACACCATCGTCGATCAGGAGCAACTGGTCGGCATGTCACCCCGCCGTGCCCTGCAGTCCGGCGTTGTCGTGCGCGCCGGTGCCGTTCGCCGCCCGGTCATCGTCGAGAAAAACTCACTGGTCAACATGTACCTGATCCGTGGTGCCCTGAAGCTGACCGCCCAGGGCCGTGCGCTGGAAGCCGGCAGTGAAGGTGACGTGATCCGTATCCAGAACACGACCTCGAAAACAACCATCGAGGCAACCGTGACCTCACCGGGGACAGTTACCGTCGCCGGCATCGGCGGTCGCCTGACAAATTGAACGATAACCCCGTTCAGGAGAGCTTGAAATGACATCCCCTACCCTTGCACAGACAGCACGGATCGCCGGCCTGACCGCGCTGATGCTGTCGACCGCGGCCTGCAACACGCTGAGCCGTTTGTCGGAAGTCGGCTCCCAGCCCTCGCTGGCAGAGATTGAAAACCCGACACAGCAGGCGAACTACAAACCGGTCAGCCTGCCAATGCCGCAGCCCGAAGTCGCCCGGCATAATTCCAATTCGCTCTGGCGACCGGGTGCGCGGGCCTTCTTCAAGGATCAACGGGCGGCAAAAGTCGGCGATATCCTGACGGTGACCGTCTCGATCGCCGACAGCGTCACCACCCAGAACAAGACCGAACTGAACCGTACCGCAGGCGAAAATGCCGGTCTCGACCAGTTCCTCGGATACCAGAATGCGCTGGGCAGAATTCTGCCGGAATCGATCAACCCGGCGACAGCCATCGACTTCGACTCGCAACATGTCTCGAACGGTGAAGGCAAGATCACCCGCAATGAAACCGTCAGCGTACAGCTTGCCGCGATCGTGACCCAGGTGCTGCCGAACGGCAATCTGGTGGTTCACGGACGCCAGGAAGTCGGCCTGAACTATGACGTCCGGGAAATCATTGTCGATGGTGTGATACGCCCGGAAGACATCACGGCATCGAACCAGATCAGCCATGACAAGATTGCCGAAGCCCGCATCCGATACGGCGGCCGGGGCCAGATCATGGACCTCCAGTCACCACGCTGGGGCCAGCAGATCTACGACATCATCTTCCCGTTCTGATCGACAGGGAAACAAAGAAAAAAGCCCGCAGCATCATCGCTGCGGGCTTTTTGCTGTCCGAAGACAAATTATCGAACCATGTGCGGCGGATCGCGATCCTTAATCGTCGCGGTGCGTCCGCTCCATACGTTCATGGCGCTCCTGAGCTTCCAGGCTCATCGTCGCAATGGGACGTGCTTCCAGCCGTTTGAGGCTGATCGGCTCGCCGGTTTCCTCACAATAGCCGTAGCTGCCGTCATGCACCCGCTTGAGAGCCGCATCGATCTTTGCGATCAGCTTGCGGGCCCGGTCGCGGGTTCGCAATTCCAGCGCCCGGTCTGCTTCGGCGGAAGCCCGGTCCGCGATGTCCGGCTTCTGAAGATCACCTTCCTGCAGACTGGCAAGGGTCTCGTTGGATTCAGCCAGAAGATCAGAGCGCCAGCGCAGCAGCTTCTCCTTGAAGAAGCGGCGCTGGCGCGGATTCATGAATTCTTCGTCTTCCGACGGTTGATAATCAGGGGGTAAAGGGAGGTCCATGAGCTCCATGTTCACTTTGTTCCTAACGCGGGTTAAGTCCAGAAACATCGCTTTTCTTGATTATTGGCGGCGGAATATAGAGACGCCCTTGACCGCCTGCAAGCGCCGATCCGCCACGTGACGTAACGAGTTCGGGAGCGGCGTAAATGATTGTTTTAACTGATTTTTGGATTGCCGGCGTGATCCGGGCAACTATCTGCGCTGCAGCTTTGCCAGTTCGACTTCGGTCCTGAGCTCGATCTGGGCAATCAGATCCTCCAGTTCGGCGTCATCGCTTTGTCCCTTGCGGGACCGCAATGCCTGGGCCAGCCGGCCCAGTTTTTCCATCGGAATTGATCCGGTGAGCAGACCAAGTCTGATTTCGTCCAGTCCGTCCAGCAGGGCACTGCCATGCGTCAGCGCACGACGGCGTGCCGGCCGATCCTCGGCATCCGGAGCCTCCTGCAATGCCAGCAGTCCCCCGACGGAGTCGACCGACGCCATGCTTTCTGTCTCCGGGGTATCATCTGCCGAAGACAGCGACGTCAGCGCCTCGGCAAAAGCACTGCCGGACTTGCCTTGTTTCTTCGCGGTTCGCGCGGGCCCGCCTACGCGGCCCGGCCCGCCAACCTTGATGCCATCAGACATTTGCCGCTCCTTCGCCTGGATTCAGACTTACAAGTTACAACGACAGACGATCACACAACACTTAAATCCCTGTGAACATGTCCGGGAGCCAGGCGGCAAAAATTGCCGCAGACCGGAAACAGCTACCCCTGACAAGGGTCACTGACGGCTTTTTCAAGATGTTTGAATTTAGAATATTTCATTTATTTCAAATACTTAATAGATCGACAATTTATGGCACGGCTTTCGCATTAACAGTTGCGGGCGAGAGACGTCCGGATTGAGAGAGATGGGCAAGAAGATGCTGAAGTCGTTCAAACAGTTCCTCCATGCAAAGCCAGTGATGCTGATGGCTCTGTGCCTCGCCATGACGGCGATGTCGGTGACACCGGCAGATGCCAATTCGCGGATCAAGGATATCGCCGAGTTTGAAGGCGTCCGGGACAACATGCTGGTCGGTTACGGTATCGTGGTCGGCCTGAACGGAACCGGCGATACACTTTCCTCGGAAATCTACACCCGGCAGAGCCTCATCGGCATGCTGGAACGCCTTGGCGTCAATGTCCGTGACTCTGCCTCCAGCCTCTCCTCACAGAATATTGCCGCGGTCATGGTCACCGCCTCCCTGCCCGCCTTCGCCCGCCAGGGCGCCCGGATGGATGTGACGGTCAGTGCCCTCGGCACCGCCTCCAGTCTGCTCGGCGGCACCCTGCTGGTGACGCCGCTGATCGGTGCGGATGGCGAGGTCTATGCCGTCTCGCAGGGTCAGGTCGCAACCGGTGGCTTTACTGCGGCGGGTGCTGCGGAAACCATCACCAAGGGTGTGCCAACCTCTGCCCGTATCGCCAATGGTGCGATCATCGAACGCGAAATCGGCTTTGAACTGGAAAGCCTTCAGAGCATCCGGATCAGCCTGCGCAATCCCGACTTCACCACCGCCCGGCGCATGTCGGATGCGGTAAACGCCTATCTCGGAACCGCCGCTTCACGCCCGACCGATCCGGGCACCGTGTTTCTCAGCATTCCCTCGAACTACGAGAATAATGTGGTTGGACTGCTGACCGATATCGAACAGCTGCGCGTCCAGCCGGACCAGCTGGCCCGGGTCATCATCGACGAGCAGTCCGGGGTCATAGTAATGGGCGAGAATGTCCGGGTCAGCCGGGTCGCAATTGCGCAGGGCAACCTGACCATCCGGGTGACCGAAACCGCGCAGGTATCGCAGCCCGAGCCGTTTTCTGCCACCGGTACCACAGAGACCGTCAATCGCAGCGCCGTGGAGGTTGATGAGGGTCAGGACCGCAAACTCACGGTCGTTGATCCGGGTGTCAGCCTGCAGGATCTTGTCGACGGACTGAACACTCTTGGTGTCGGCCCCCGCGATATGATCACCATTCTTCAGGCCATCAAGGCAGCGGGCTCGCTGCAGGCCGAAATCGAGGTGATGTGATGTACGGCGAAAGTGCAATTTCACAGGCCGGCATGAGCCTCGCCTATCAGCAGCCGAAGGTCGCTGCCGGAAACGGCCGGGCCGGGGCAACATGGGAAGCGGCGAAGGATTTCGAGGCGGTTTTCATCTCCAGCATGATCCAGCCGATGTTCGACAGCCTGGAAACCGACGGTATGTTCGGCGGTGGTCAGGGCGAGAAGGTTTTCCGCTCGATGATGGTTCAGGAATACGGTCGCAAGATGGTCGATGCCGGCGGTATCGGCCTGGCCGATAAAGTCTACGAGGTCATGCTCAAGGCTCAGGAGGGCGCGTGATGGAAATGAAAGACCGGATGCTCACCGCCATCGAGATTGCCGAACAGCTGAGCGGCATGATGTCGAACGAGAATGAAGAACTGCGGCAGCACAAGACCGAAGCGGTAAGTACCCAGCAGGAACGCAAGGATGCCATGTCGCGCCAGTACGAGGAACTCATTCTGTCGCTGCGCCTGGAGCAGGAACGGCTGAAGGACCTGGATGAGGAGATCCGCGAGCGTTATCGCAGTGTCGCAGGCAAATTGCAGACCATCGCCGGTGAAAACGAGCGGCTGATCAAGGCCACACTGACTGCCGGACGCCGTCTGATGGATGCCATCATCGAGGCCGCGCGCGAAAAACGCGCCGGCGGCGCGCAGACCTATAACGCCGGCGGCAAGGTCAACACCTACGAACGTCCGGGTGTCAGCAATGTCTCGCTGTCCATCGACGGCAAATTCTGAGGAGGAATAAGCCATGTCCCTGACATCAGCACTCTCCACCGCCGTCAGCGGTCTTCAGGCCGCGCAGCAGAACCTGCAGCTCATTTCCAGCAACATTGCGAACGCGAATACCGCCGGCTACACCCGCAAAACGGCAACCCAGCAGAACCGCACTGTCGCCGGCATCGGTCAGGGCGTTACCGTTTCCAATTATTCGCGACAGGTCGACCAGAGCCTGCTGCGCCAGATCAACGGGGAAACCTCGACCCTGCAGAAGCAGAATACGCTGGATACCTACTACAATCGTCTGCAGGCCGTTTTTGGCACGCCGCAGTCGAACAGTTCTGTCAGTCACCTGATCCAGAACATGGCGGCTGCCTTTGAGCAGCTGGCGGCAGATCCCAACAAGACGCTGACCCAGCAGGGTGCCGTGACCGCCACCGCGAGCGTGCTCACCAAGTTCGAGAATATGAGCACCGAAATTCAGGCGCTGCGTCAGGCGGCAGACCAGGAAATTGAAGACAGCGTCACAACCCTGAACAATACGCTGTCGACCATTGAGACGCTGAATACCGCGATCTCCAAGGCCGTTGCGGCTGATACGCCGTCGTCCGACCTGCGCGACAGTCTCGATATCGCGATCAAGGAAATTTCCAGCTTCATGGATATTTCCTACTTCTTCAAGTCAGACGGGCGGGTGGCCATCTACACGCAGGGCGGGCGACCGCTGATTGACGAAACAGCATCGACGCTGAGCCATACGGCCTCGTCAATTTCGACATCAATCGTCTACCCGACAAATATCGGCGCGCTGAATGTCGGTTCGACAGACATCACCACCGAGCTGCGCAATGGTAAACTGAAGGCGCTGGTTGATCTCCGTGATACCGAGCTGCCGAACCTGCAGGCGGAACTGGAAACCCTGGCCGCGACGCTGCGCGAGCAGATCAATATCGTCCATAATCAGGGCACCGGATTTCCGCCACCGCAGACCCTGACCGGTACGCTGAACACCACCGGGCTTCCGAATGCCAGTGACGACCTGACATCGGCTTCAGGCACGTTCCGCATCCTCGTCTCCGACGCGGCGGGGTCACAGACAGAAGCGTTTGTCGTCGACCTGACCGGCGACACGAACATGGCTGATATTCTGGCCTCCATCAACGGAGCCGCAGGCAACACGACAGTTACAGCCAGCGTCAACGCCACGACCGGGGTGCTGGAACTGACGACCACCGGCACCGGAATTTCGGTGCAGGACATCGACAGTGCCATTACCGGCACCGCGACAACGACAGCCGCCTTCACAAAATCCGGCAGCTTCAGCTATTTTCTCGGCATGAACGATCTCGTTGTCGCCAATGACGAGTTCAATGAGGCGGGCACCATGGGTGTCCGCAGCGACATCATCTCGACGCCGGCCCGGATCAGCCGGGGACAGGTCAACACCATTCCCGCCGGACAGACCAACGCGGGCGATTTCTATATTTCGGAAAACGACAATACCGTCGCCCAGTTGCTGGCCGACAAGTTTACCGACAATATCAGTTTCTCGGCCTCCGGAAATCTCGGGGCAACATCTGCTACCCTGGCCGAATATGGCAGCCAGATGATCTCCGAACAGTCCGCCCGGGCAACGGCGAACAATACCAAACTGGATTTTCAGCAGACATTCGTCGATCAGCTGGACGTGCAGCGTTCATCTGTCAGCGACGTGAATGTCGATGAGGAACTGTCGAACCTGATCATCTTTGAACAGTCCTACGCAGCGTCCTCCCGTGTCATCTCCACCACCAACCAGATGTTTGACGAACTCATCAACCTCATCTGACGGATTCCCGGAGGAATCGAATCATGATATCGCGCATCGGAACCTATACCTTCACCTCGCAGAACACCGGACGGCTGATCAAGTCGCAACAGGAACTGATTGACCTTCAGATCCAGGTCGCAACCGGCAAGCGCTCCCAAGATTACAAGGGTATCTCGTCGAACGCCCGCCAGCTGATCAATCTGGAGAATGATGTCAAGAATGCCGAACAGAACCTTGCCCAGAACAACCGGGTTGATCTGGACATCAAGGCCTATAACGCAGCCATCGAGGCCCTGACCGACCTCGCCTACGAGGCGAAATCACTCTACAACAGCAGTGTCGGCTCCGGCGCGGACCCGACCGATCAGGTGTTTGATCCGCGGGAGCGGGCGTTTGATCTCCTGAAGGAAGTCGAGGCACAGCTGAACCTCAAAATCGACGGCGACTATCTGTTTGGTGGTGGTCGTTCCAATGCAAAACCGATCACGCTTCCGAACGACCAGGCAACCCTGTCAGCCGAAATCGGTGGCGCAGGACAGCCGTTTGAACTGAACGGAACCTCAACTGCCTTTGCAGACACCGCCCTGAACCAGACTTACGCTTACGACGGCGACAACATTGACCTCACCTACCGCGCCAGCGACGACGTGACACTCGACTTTGCCATGCGGGCCAACGAAACCGCTTTCCAGGATCTGATCGGTGCTCTGGCGGTCATGATCGACAATCCGAATGCCCATCCCGATCCGGCCGACGCCGCAACAGTCGATTTCGTTGAATCACTGCTGACCAACGCCATCTCGGAGCTTGGCAAACAGGCCCAGAGCCTCGGATTTGCCGCCAACCAGCTGCAGAAGGTCAACAACGAACTGGAAAGCTTCATTACCTTCACACAGAACGAGATTGAGGAAATCGAGTCAGTGGATCCAACGGAAGCTGTGGTCCGCCTGCAGCAATCCTCGCTGAATCTCGAAATCAGCTACCAGGCAACCGCAAGGATCAACCAGCTCAGCATCGCCAACTTCATCTGATGGCAGCAAAAGAAACCGGCTTGACAGTTGACCTGAATTCGGGCAACTAGACGATACGGATAACTCAAGCAGAGAATCCGGCAGCCAGAAAGGGCTGCAGTGAAACCTAGAATGAGGAACTCATCACCATGTCGAGTGATATCACCCTTGCATCGTCTACACGTACGAACCTGCTGTCGCTGAACAAGACCTCGCGTCTTATCGGTCGTACCCAGGAACGTCTTTCCACCGGTCTTAAGGTCAACAGCGCACTTGATGACGCTCTGGCCTTCTTCCAGTCACAGGGCCTCAGCAACCGCGCAGGCGACCTTGCCAGCCTCAAAGACAGTATTGACCAGGGTATTTCGACCCTGAAAAACGCCGTTCTCGGCGCCGAGGCGGTCTCCGACCTCGTCGAACAGGCAAAGGGTCTTGCCCTTCAGGCCAAGCAGACGACGGACACTTCCGAGCGTCAGAACCTCGCCAACCAGTTTAACGTCCTTCGCAACCAGATTACCGACCTTGCCAACGACTCAAGCTATGGCGGCTCGAACCTGATTGGTCAGACGGCCGATAACCTGATCACCACCTTCGACGAAGACAGTGATCACAAGCTGACGGTTACCGGCACCGCGCTGGACGCCACCGGTCTGTCGATCGAACTGGCAGCTTCGAACTTCGGTTCCGACGCCAACATCGATGCCGCGATCTCGGATCTTGATGCGGCGCTGACCGAAGTGCGTAACGTTGCTTCCACGCTTGGTTCCAGTAACAGCCTCTTGCAGATCCGGTTCGACTTCACGGAGAACCTGATCAACACCCTCGAAGAAGGTGCCGGCAAGCTGGTCAACGCGGATCTGAACGAAGAATCAGCCAACCTGCTCTCCCTGCAGACCCGTCAGCAGCTCGGCGTCGTGTCGCTGTCGCTGGCTCAGCAGTCAGAACAGTCGGTGCTGTCGCTCTTCTAAGTCGGGCACAGATACAGTTCCGGAAACGGGGGCTTCGGCCCCCGTTTTTTTATGCCCGGAACCTGACGTCAGATCAGCAGCCCTGACAAACCGGGATATCGACTCAGTGGTAGCCGAAATGGTGCATCAGGGCGCTGCAATAGCCCTCGATTTCCTCAATCTCGTCCGCAGTCAGATACTCCGATGCCGTGCCAATCCGGGTGGCAGACAGCGGCTTGCCATAACTTTCCGAGAAAGTCGGATAGTCCGGGTCTTTCATATGCCCCGCCGAAGCCCCCTGCCAGAGGCTGTCGAGGGCATTTTCCGGAAAGTTCAGGCCGGTAAATTCGGAAAGCTCGGTGATCGCCGCCACCGGGTCTCTCACCAGGTCTTCATATTTGAAGAACTTCACCCGGCGCTTGAAAGCCGCCCCCTGGCGAATGACCAGCGGGGCATAGGCCCGGGCATAGACATCTGACAGCCTGGCCATATCCCGCCCCGCGTCCGAAACGCTGGAGGTCATCCCCGCGGCGCGCTGTTTCTCGGCAGCCTTTGCCATCGACGCGATGGTATCGCGCGGATCACGAACACTGACGACAAACCGTGCCTCCGGCGCAATCTCGAAAAGCTCCGGAAAATATTCGGTACTGGCGGGGTTCTTGAGCACAAGGGTTTCAATCCCGGGGTGCATGTCGCCCAGATTACTGACCATGCTGTCAATCCAGACAGATGCGACCTGACGCAAATTTTCCTGATCCCGGAAATACTGATGATGCAGATCATCAAAGGTTTCCAGTCCCCACCGGTACATATGCGCCAGCGATGTCAGCAGGGTCGCCTCATCAATCAGGTCGTTGGTTCCCTTGCCCCGGCACAGCAGCGCCTGCAGCACAGTGGTGCCGGACCGCATGCAGCCACCAACAAAAATCGTCTTCACAGAATCCTTCTCCCTGACCGATACGCATCAATACGCATTGTGGACAACCCTTCCTTAACGGTATCAGGTCACTATTGCGTCTCATGGCGCACTGCGCCACCCTGATGCTGTCTATAACAGGATATACCGGGCCATGCCCCTAAAGCTGACACTTAAGCCAAATGAAAAAGTCCTGATCGGTAACGCCGTGATCGTCAACGGCGATTCCAAGTCAGAGATCATTCTGTTAAATCAGGTGCCGTTGTTGCGCGAACGCGATATCATCACCGAAGAAGAAGCGGACAACATTTCGAAGAAGATCTATCTGACAATCCTGAATATGTATGCAGAACCGCAAAAAGAGCAGAATTTTCATTCAATCTATTTTGATCTCATCAAAATCATGCTTGATACCTATATGGATAAAGAGCTGTTGTTGAAAATTACCGAATTATCAGAAGAAATTCTCCGCGGGAAACACTATGCCGCGCTGAAGAAATGCAAAAAGCTGATCAAATACGAACAAGAGGTGCTTAGTCATGCCGGCTGACGCAAGTGGTATCGCCGCCTACCAGGCGACACAGAAGAAATCGCTGTCACCCCGCGAA
Source organism: Rhodospirillales bacterium (assembly GCA_040219025.1). Taxonomy (GTDB): domain Bacteria; phylum Pseudomonadota; class Alphaproteobacteria; order Rhodospirillales; family HT1-32; genus HT1-32. Next base: position 90,822 of record JAVJTE010000031.1, read on the forward strand.
GTCGAGGCCATGGCCTTCACCAAGGCTGCGCTGATGATGGAAGACGCGCAGAAAGCACCGGATGATTACGACAAATATGCACAGGCCCTGCGGTTCAACCAGTTGCTCTGGACCATTATCCAGGCCGACGTCACCGACCCGGCAAACCAGTTGCCGCCGGAACTGAAAGCAAATGTCGTCAGCCTGTCGATCTTCGTCGACAAGCATACCGGATCAGCCCTGCTTGAAGGCAAACCGGAAATGCTGAACGTTCTGATCAACATTAATCGCAATCTGGCGGAAGGGCTGCGTGTAATGCCGGGCAGAGGTGAGTCAGAGCAAGCCCAGCCGGCCCGCCCGAATTTTGATATGCCGGATTCTGCATGAATGGTAGTGATGACAGCCACCGGGATACGCTGATCCGGGTCTTTATCGGCTTCGATCCGAGAGAGGAAGCCGCCTTTCATGTCCTCTCCCGCTCAATCCATGCCAGAGCCAGCCAGCCGGTCTGCATTACCCCGCTGGCGCTCGACCAGATGTCGGAACTGATGTGGCGTGAACGCCATCCGCTGCAATCGACGGACTTCTCCTTTTCGCGTTTTCTGACGCCCTTTCTGGCCGGCTTTGACGGCTGGACCATCTTCATGGACTGCGACATGCTGATGGTCGATGACATCGCCAGTCTGTGGGCGCTGCGGGATGACCGCTATGCCGTGATGGTTGTAAAACACGACCACCAGCCGACAGAGGCAACAAAATTCCTCAACCAGCCGCAGACCAGCTACGACAAAAAGAACTGGTCGAGCGTGATGATGTTCAACGGACCGCGCTGCAGGGCGCTGACCCCGGAATATGTCAACACCGCCACCGGGCTGGAACTGCATCAGTTCAAATGGCTGAAAAGTGACGATGAAATCGGCGACCTGCCCCGCCGGTGGAATTATCTCGTCGATTACTACCCGCACTCACCTGACGTCTCCCTGCTGCATTATACGACCGGCGGGCCGTACTTTGATGATTACGCGTCGTGCGATTACGCTGCGGAATGGTTTCGCGAACGCGATGCCACCCTGTTTGTCGATCAGGCAGCCAAGGTTGCCGCCGACAACCGCAAGCGGGCAAAAGCGTCTTCCGGCTAGAACAGTCCAGATTAAGGTCTTCCGATATGGTTAGTATTCCGCTGGAGATGAAACTTACCTGCCCGGATTGCGGGCACGGTTTTTCCGCCCATAACGAAATTGACGATCAGATGATCCGCAAGATGTCGGCGCTGCTGGACGCGGAACAGCTGAAAGCCAGAGTCGGCCAGAAATGGAAAGAAGATGGCGGTGATGCCGCCCACGGTCGCCGCGAATATGAAAGCTACGAAGCCTATCTGGCCCATCAGAAAGGCAAGCTCGGGACCATCGGCTGGCTGGACCAGTATGACATTGATTACCGGCAACAACTCGCCGCACGACTGACCCCGGTCAGTACAGACCTGAAAGGCCGGTCCGTCATCTGTCTTGGTGCCCGCATCGGCACGGAAGTAAAAGCTTTCATCGATCACGGTGCCTTTGCCGTCGGCATCGACCTCAATCCGGGTGAAAACAACAAACATGTCGTGCATGGCGATTTCAACCATCTGCAGTTTGCCGATGACTCCGTTGATTTTGCCTTCACCAATGTTTTCGACCATGTGTTTGAAATTGAACGCTTTGTCGCCGAGATCCGCCGGGTCCTGAAACCGGGCGGTATGATGATTGCCGATATCCAGCGCGGTTCAGACGAAGGTTTCCCGTTCAAGTTCTGGGAGTCCTACAGCTGGAAAACCCTCGATGACCTGCTGGCGACACTCTCGAAACTGGGTTTGCAGGCGACAAGGAAAAGCGACATCAGCTATCCGTATCCCGGGTTGCATGTCCTGTTCTCAGTCGACCCGTCTGACTGATAACAGGAGGGTTAGCCGGTGTCTGGCAGCACAGCCTCCATCAATGTCGTTACCTTCTTCGTCGACCTTGGTCCCAGACCGGGCGGTTTCGATGAATTCGCTGTGCTGGAAGCCATGGCCTTTTCCGCACGCCAGAGCCTGCCCGGCTGCCGGCTGGTCGTCCTGACCGATCAGGGAACGGTTATTCCGGACAGCGTCGGCGCCGATGAAATCATGCGCTTCGATATCCCGCGGGAGCGCCTGATGCTCTGCCGGATGCAGGCACAGCGTGCTTTCCTTGCCTCGTCTCTCTATGACGCGCCGACCACTTTTGTGGATACCGATATTGTCTTCAATCACCCGCTAATGCCGGTTTTCGATCATCCGTTTGAAGTTGGCCTGACCTACCGGATGGATGGCTTTTGCCGTATTGAAGGACAGGTTATCAATATCCCGATCAATGGCGGGGTGATGTTCTTCCAGCCGGACCAGCGCAAGGCTGCGCTCGCCTACTATCAGCGCGCACTGAAGGCCCATATGACCCAGCCGGAGAAATACTTCGCCTGGGGTGGCAACCAGATCGCCCTGCTGGACGCCGTCGGCCGGGAAGCGTTCTTTAACCGCGATAGCGATGACACGACCATTGACGGTACGCATTACCGCTTCTTCCCTTGCGATACCTTCAACCATACGCCGCCGGCGGATGCCATCCCCGGACCGGATGCGGCCCGGGACAGGCTGGTGCTTCACTTCAAGGGGAAGCGAAAATCGGCGATGGCTGATTATGTCGCTGCGCGTTGGCCCGCCTGATGGCACTGGCCCTTCCCATCATCCAGACCATCGGGGCAATCGTCGATAAACTGCCCGCCGGCACGCGACGCCTGAAAGTCCTGTCGCTGGCCCATCCCGACCTGCTGATGCCGGTCGACCAGATCGCCCGCACCTTTCCGCACCATGACCCGGCGAAAGTAAAGTCACGGCCAGATTCCGCCGATGTCCGCAAACGCCACGGACTGCCCGACAGCACCGGCGACCTGCCGGATACCCGCAGCCTGTTCGATGCCATCGGTTGCGATATCACCATTGTCGATGTGATCGAGGCCGGAGATGTCGACCGGATTGTCGATCTGAACGAGCCGCTTGGCCCGGAATACCGGGAAGCCTTCGATCTGGTGCTCGATCCGGGCACGGTCGAGCATTGCTTCAACATCGGTCAGGCCATTCGCAACGCTGCCACGTCAGTTGCCGCTGACGGCTTTGTGTTGCACGCCAATCCGATGAGCATGTTCAATCACGGATTCTATAACCTCAACCCGACCCTGTTCTATGATTTCTATAACCAGAACGGGTTCGAGATTCATCTGATCGCGGCGATGACCGGACCGGCAGCAGCGCGGAAATTCGTTGATATCCCTGCCGTAAAAAGGTTCCGCAATGCCCCGCCGGAAGCCCGCATGGTCTCGGTCGCACGGCGGATGGAAGTCCGGGAAATCGGCTGGCCGACCCAGACAAAATACGGAGGCAAACCCGGTTGATCGACCCCCGGCTGATCCAGCGCAAACAGTTGCTGTTCGATGCGTCAGTGCAGGAAACCGGCGGTCGCTTCTCGGCAGCGGCTGCGATCTATCAGCAGCTCATCGAACTGTCGCAGCCGGATGCCCGTCTGCTGCATCTGCGTGCCGTCGCCTGCCGCAAGGCGGGCATGAGTACGGAGGCGAAACAGGCTGTCGATGCCGCCCTCAGCCTGGCCGGCGGCACCCCTGTACTGGTCGCGGAGCAGGCAGAGCAGGCAGCAGCAGCCGGAGACCTGAAGGCCGCACTGAAATATCTTGAGCAGGCGCTTAAGGATCCGTCCGCCGGTATTGAAATGCGCGTCCGGCAGGCAGAGCTGCAACTTGAATCCGGTGATGCGCTGAGGGCCATACACACTGCCCGTCAGGCCATCGCTGGCGATGCCGGTCCATCTGCACAACTGGTCCTCGCCCGCGCCTGCCGAGCCTGTGGCGACTGGACTGCAATGCTGGAAGCGGCCCGGGAGACGCTGGAGACCAGGCCGGGTCATGGTTACGCAACCGGCCTTGCCGCAGAAGCCCTGCTAAACCTCGGAGAGGCAAAGAAAGCTGCTGATCTGATGCAGGAAGCCGATGAGACGGCTCTGGCTCTTTATGCAGACGCTCTTAAACAGCGCGGCAACGCGGCACTGGCTGCCACCATATATGCAGAAGTGCTGCAACAGTCTCCCGAGGATAAGGAGGTCAGGTTCAATCAGGCCACCGCACTGCTGGCCAGCGGTGACCTGGAAGCCGGTTATGAAGCCTATGAATGCCGCTTTGATCGCCATGCGGAGACGCTGAACAGCCCCGGACTGCCGAGATGGGAAGGCGGATCGCTCAAAGGCCGTCACCTGCTGATCCGGACCGAACAGGGGCTGGGCGAGGAAATTCTGCATCTCCGGCCACTGGCGATGGTCGCGCAAGAAGCCGCTTCGATAACGCTGGAGATAACGGACCGGTTGATACCATTGGTCCGTCGGGCGCATCCCGCTATCATCGTCGTCCCGCGCACAAACCCGCCGCACCCCGCGACAGGCGCAGACCGGCTCGACTGTTTCTGTCCGGCCGGTGACCTGCTGCGCTATCGCTCCGACACAACCGCAACCACATGGCTGGCAGCCGATCCGGGCGTCACCCGGGAACTGGCCGACCGCTGTCCCGGCACAGATAACGCCCCGGTCGTCGGGCTTTGCTGGAGCACGGAACGCACACCCGCCGCGGCATCAAAGTCTGTTCCGACGCCTCTGCTGCGCCCCCTGCTGCGCCTGACTGGTATAAATTTCGTCAGCCTGCAATTTGGCGAATCCGGTCTGGCTCAGGCCCAGGCACTGGAACAATCCACCGGCAGATCGCTGTATCACGATGACAGTATCAACGCCCTGAAGGACCTGGACCGGGCCGCAGCGCAGTTAGCGGCACTTGATCTGATTATCTGTATCTCAACCACCACGGCACATCTGGCAGGCGCCCTCGGCAAGCCTGCCTGGGTGCTGCTGAATACGCAGCCGCTCTGGCACTGGTTCGCACAGGGGGACAGATCACCCTGGTACCCGAACACACGGCTTTACAGACAACACGACTCTGGTGACTGGCGTCTGCCGCTGATGCAGGTCAGGCGCGATCTGGAGAGCTGGCGGAACCGGCAGCTAGACCGGTGATCCGTGGTCGTGCTGGCCGCGCCAGTGTTCCAGTGATTCCTTCGGCATGTCGCCAAAGTAAATACCCTGCATCGGTGCCTGAAACGGTTTTTCCGTCGCACTCTTTTTCAGAACACAGGCGATCTCGGCCATCTTCGGAATGCGACCGGACGCGGCGAGTGTGACGAACTGTTCGCGGGTTCCGATATCGAAGATCTTGAAAGGGCCATGCTGGCCGACCGCAAGAATACAGACCTGATAGTCATTTGCTTCAGCCAGATCAAAGAACAGTGTCGGCTGGAAGGTAAAAAATCCATGGTCCGGCCATCCCAGCATCGGGGCTGAATGAATCATCAGCCCGTTGGGTGCCGTTGCATCATGGATCGTCTTGAACACCTGATAGACGTTAAACACATGCTCTGCGGTACCGATATTGGTCACCACATCATATTGCTGGTCGAGATTCAGGGGCTCGTTCAGGTTCGCCCGGATTGCCTCCGGCCCACCATGCATGTCAACGGCGGCATAGCTGCGGTTGTTGAAGACGAAATTGTAGAAGAACTGGACCAGCTCGAAGGATTTGAATTCGCCGTCCCGCCGGCCGATATCCATCAGTTCGGCAGCAACTTTCTCGATCCCTGCCTGATCATCACCAAAGGCCTCGGTAATATGCGCGCCGAGGATTTCCATCGGAACATCCCCGTACCAGTTCTGCTGACCGATCTCCAGAATGCTGGGATTTTCCGGCAGCAGCGAGCTTTTCCGCAAATTGATGAGGACGCTGTATTCAATGACTGTGATCGCCATGATGTACCCTGTTCAGTCAGATAGCCGGCATCGTGCGATCACGACGCGCTCTCGTAAGCATCGTCAAAAAACCTTTCCAATTCTCTAAGGCATTCTGCCGCCTCAAACAACCTGCCAGCGCCTTTTCGGACCCGGGATTGTATCTCGCTCCGCCAGTCCCGGTCGCTGGCCAGTCTTACGGCCGTCCGGATATACGCCTCCGGTGTGTCACAGATCGTCTCCGTAACACCGCAGACCCGATACATCCCGGCACTGATACGCCCCCGCATGAACCGGCCCGGAAGCATCACCATCGGCTGGCCCAGAGCGATGCTCTCAAGTGCTGTGTTCCCCCCGCTCCACTGCGTGGTATCGAGCAGCACATCCGCCTTTCCGGTCAGCGACAGGAAGGCATCATAGCCAAGCCGCGGCAGGAACCTGATGCGTGCGGCAACATCGGGAATATCTCTCACAAATCGTTCACGCAGCAAACGGGACCAGCTGGCATGCCCTCCTTCCACCAGCAGTATTTCACCCTGTTCGTCAGCCCGCAGAATACCAGCCAGCAATGCATCGAAATCAGGCTGCATCTTGAACAGGCTTTGTCCGCAGAAATAGCTTCTCCGTGCCGGATCAAGTCCCAGTTCTTCAGGTGAGAAGTCCTGCTGTATGACCGGACGCTGATAAACCGTTGCCGGGCCACTGAGACAGAACAGTTTCTCGCTGTAATGGCCGGCCGGGTCATCCGCTTCGAATTCAGCGCCGCTGATGAAATAGTCGATGCTGTCAATTCCCGTCGTCAGCGGATGCCCCCAGGCCGCGCACTGAACCGGGGCCAGCCGGGCATGGGCCATGAAATAAGTCAGCGGCTCCATGCCGATATCCGGATAGACAATGATATCCGGTTGCAGGTTCTCGACGGCATGACAGGCACCTGCGATATCCGGCGGGGCGATGTGAAAATGATCTGCCGACCCTGCAATCTGCTGTGCCACCGGGTCTTTCGGTGCCGCGAAGCCGACGACATGGACCTCGAACCGCCGGCGGTCGAGACCGGCGGTGAAGCCGCGCTGCAACTGCCCGATGGTATGCGAGACCAGATGACGCGAAATGAAACAGACCTTCAGTTTCTCCGGGCGGGATCCGGGCCTGTGCGGATTGACGGAGACATGGTTCAGGCACGGGCAAAGCGACCGGTACAGGCCCGAGAGCGCAATCTGGCGCTCACGTTCGTCCTCGCCGCGATAACCCGGATAAAATGCCGGCCCCAGACCGGCCGCCAGCGGGTCCGGAATGTCACCGCCTGCCGTTCTGATAACCTCCATATCCACCGGAAACCGGGATCGCAGGTCGGACAGTTCGTCAGTGCCGGAGACGATTGGTGGATGGGCCAGCAGCTTCCTGACTGCCCAGACACTATTGCCGGTGCTGCGATACCCCTGCTCAAGCGCGGCTGTCGCCTGACCGGTACGACCTGCGTTCAGGGACAGTTCAGCAAAAAGATCGAGGTCAGTGCCTTCCGGAGAGGCAGTGAGGGTGTCCGCCGCTTCATCCGAACGGCCCAGCCTGTCGAGAGAGATGGCAATCACACGGACCAGCGCCATGTCCCCCGGATTATCGGTGAACGCTGCCCGTGCGGAGACCAGCGCCTCCTCATACCGGCCCGCTTCCCGCAGGGCGATAGCACGGTTGCGGCAGAGTTCCGCCCAGTCCGGTCTGAGCCGGAAAGCCTGCTCGTAGGCGTCTGCTGCCGCATCCGGCAGCCCCAGTTGCAGACAGGTATTCCCGAGATTGAACCAAGCGTTGAGATGTTCCGGCGCTGCCGCCAGCAACGCCCGGAATGTTGCCCGGGCCGCGGCCAGATCGCCCGACGCCTTTTGTGCCGTCGCAAGATTGAAACGAAATTCAACATTGTCCGGCGCTTTGTGGCTGGCGATCGCGAAGGCCCTGACAGCCGATACCGGATCACCACCCTGCGCCAGACAGATACCCAGCGCATTGTCGATCGCAGCACCGGCACCCGTCGTCTGCAATTGCCGGAGATAACCCGCCGCCGCGGTCCAGTCTGCAGCCTTCATGGCCGCATCGGCGCGGATCAAAAGATCATCCTGACCCTGATCTGCCGTCATTCAATTCATCGCCCGAAAGGTATCGTTAAAGGAAAACAGGTAATCATAAGCCCCATTATGGTTGGGAAAGTCTTTAGAAACACTCCGCAACACGCTATTGTGGCCTTTATCGACAGAAAGTCGGTACCTTTACGCGGAATACCGCGAACCGCTTTGGAGCAGAATGCGATGAGCGCTTATATGAAGCCGCAACCTTTCGGGCTGCGCATGACGACCTTCTCAGCCTGTCACTTTGATCCCTCAGGGAGGGCCTTGCGATGACCGGCATGATTGACCATACCAAACTCATTCTCGATGGCACGAAGATCGCCTGGCATGAAGACCGTGTTGCCGCCTGGAAACGGGGAGAGCGGATTGCGCCGGTGACCATCGACATGGCCATGACTCGCGCCTGCAATTACGGCTGCCATTTCTGCTATGCCATGCTGCAGGAAAATGACCGGAAGGTCATCGACCAGAAAGTCATGTTCGAGTTTCTCGAAGATTGCGCTGAAATCGGGGTCAAGGGCATCAGCCTGGTGTCTGACGGTGAAAGCACCATTTCCCCGGCCTTTGTCGACAGTATCGTCAAGGGTGGTGAGCTGGGGCTTTCGATGGCCTGCGGCACCAATGGTTTTGTCCTGAACCGGCGCAAGCTGGAGCAGATCCTGCCGCATATGACCTATATCCGGATCAATATTTCCGCCGGTGAGCGGGAACGCTATGCCGAGATCATGGGTGTGAAGGAAGCCTGGTTCGACCGGGTCTGCCAGAACATCCGCGACATGGTCGACATCAAGAAAAAGAACAATCTGGATGTCACCATCGGCCTGCAGATGGTGCTGATGCCGGAATATGCCGATCAGGTAATTCCGCTGGCGAAGCTCGGCAAGGAACTGCGCCCGGATTATCTGGTCATCAAACATTGCAGCGACAACGAAGACGGCGACCTTGGCGTCGATTATGCCAAATATGTCGAGCTGTATGATCTGCTGCATGAAGCCGAGACCTATTCCGACGACGAATATCAGGTCACGGTGAAATGGTCGAAGATCGAAGACGGTGCCGACCGTAACTATCAGCGCTGCTATGGCGCGCCCTTCATGATCCAGATATCCGGCTCCGGGCTGGTTGCCCCCTGTGGCATGCTGTTCAACGAACGCTACAAACGCTATCACATCGGCAATATCTGCCAGACCCGGTTCCGCGATATCTGGGCATCGGATGCGTACTGGGAAGTGATGAATCATCTGGCCTCACCGGACTTCAATGCCCAGACCATGTGCGGGACGCTCTGCCTGCAGCACAAGGTCAACGAGGCGCTGGACGCCCATCTGAAGGGACGCCTAGACCTCGGCACACCAGGCGGCAAACCGCCGCAGCATCTGAGCTTCATCTGACAGGCAAGGCCGGGTCCGATGGCGTTTGCAGCCGATACGCAACGGTATGAAGGCGGTTATCTGACCACGGCACGACCGGCCCGTCAGGATGCCGCGGCAATCCTCCATACCCCGGATGGCCGCTACCTGATGCAGTTGCGTGACGACAAGGCCGGGTTACGTGCGCCCGGACACTGGGGCCTGTTCGGCGGCGGAGTGGAGCCGGGCGAATCACCGCGAACTGCCGTCATCCGGGAACTTCAGGAAGAGCTGGAGTTCACACCCGCCCGGGTGGTCTGGTTTGCCGAGACAATCGTGGCAGTACCGCAATTCAATGTGGAGCCGACCCACAAGATTTTCTTCTCGATACCGGTTACCGAAGCCGACATCGCCGGTATGACCCAGCATGAAGGGTCCGACATGGCGCTGATGCCGGTTACCGGGATTCTCGCCCGGCCAAAGGTTGTGCCGTGGGATATTGATCCGGTCATCATGCATGCCCGCCTGCCGGAGGTTGTGCCGGAAGCCGCCGAACGCTTTGCCGCGAGCCGCCAGTCATGAGCGACGTGGTGCAGCTGATCAATGAACGCCTCCGCGCAGATAACGAACGCCTGATCGCCGGCTTTGGCGCACCGGCCCTCCCCGTCACCTTCATTCTGTCGCAGGCCCGGGCGGCCTCAACGCTGTTCATTCAGGTGGTCGCCAGCTGTTACCGCATCGGCTATGCCTCGAACCTGCTGTCACGGTTTTCAGATGCACCCTATATCGGCGCACAGTTGCAGGCCTCACTGGAAGATCCGGACTTCATCAGCAGTTTCCGCACCGACTTTGTGACATCCGGCCCGGCTGAACCGCATGAATGGGGCTGGTTCTGGCGTCGAACCCTCGGTCTGCCGGAAGATGCCTATTACCTGCAGGACGGGCAGAGCGTCGACATCCCCGCCCTGACCCGGACACTGGGCGGGCTGGAGCAGGCGCTGGGCGCCCCCCTGCTGTTCGACAACATCTTTGCCCAATGCAATCTGGACCATCTGCGCGATGCCATGAGCAGGTTGCTGACTGTCCATCTGCATCGCGATCCGTTCTATGTCTGTAATTCAATCCTGAATGCGCGGCTGCGGCGTCATGGTGACCTTTCGGTCTGGTACGGCAATTGCCCGCGGGATTATGATCGTATCCAGTCCCTCACCGACCCGGTTGAACAGGTTGTCGAGCAGGTCTGGTCAACAGAACAGGAGATCGCGGAGATCGCTGCCAGACAATCACCCGGTCAGCATATGAAAATCGATTATGAGGATCTGTCAGCCGACCCCGGCGGCGTTGCGGATCGCTTTGCAGCCAGCCTCTCAGGCTTTGGCGCAGACCTGACCCCGCGACCAACCCGCCCGCAGATGCAGTTTACATCCCGAAACCATCCCGATCAGGTTAACCCGGACTTCGCAGACCGGCTTCGCCACTGTTTCAGGGCTCGGTTCGGATATCTGCCGGAAGGTGTCGCATGACCAGCGAACAGAACTTTACCGATGACGGCTATGTCGGCCACCGCGCCCTGCTGGATCAGGGCTTCTGCCGCGAAATGCTGCGCAAGGTCCGGCAAACCCGGCAGTTCGATCACTCCCTGTTTTACAGCGAACAGGAATTCACCGAACTCAATCCGGACGCCTATAACAAGAACCCCCGGCCCGGCATGAACATGCTCGACAGTCTGGCAGAGGATGCCGCCGCAATCGAGACCCATCCCGGCATTACCGGCACGCTTGACCGGATACTGGGTACAGGCTGGAACGTGTTCCGCCGGAAATTCGTCTGTGGTCTGCCGGAACCGCTGATACCGGACTGGATTTCAGACCGGATGCGGGGCAAGCCGTCCAATAACCTCGCCCATTTCATCCGGCCCGAATATACCGACATCACCTATTTCTACGGTATCGATTTTCATCAGGATATCGTCGACTGGCGTGACCGGGATGCCGACTTCCTGACCATGTACATCTATCTGGAAGATGTGGGCCCCGATGATGCCCCGCTCTATATCATGCCCGGCAGTCACCGGCTGGGCGCGGCGATCTTCCCGCACCGGCTGGAACTAACGAACAAATCAGGCAATCACTGGCGCTATGCCAATGACGAAGGGGGGTCCGGTGAATTCAGTCACCGTATCCTGACCGCAGACGCCGGTTCCGTCTTTTGCTGGCATGCCTGCCTGCTGCACGGCACCCAGCCGGACCGGGCCGCCCGCGAGCGACTGTCGCTGCGCTACCTGATAGAGCCCGGCGCAGGATTTGACCGTTCGGAAATGGCGGCAGTCAATGCCGCCCTGAACGGGCCGTTACGGCTGTCCGTCCCCCGTGAAGACCTGAACGAGCGTGGATTGCCGAAGGTCTCGCAAAACCTGCTGTTTGACCTGCAGTCCGGTCACGCACCGTCAGAGGGCGCACGATAGGCCGGAAAGAAGCCGGTTCGGCGCAGATTCTGCCCTGTCGCCGCCTCGCGTGATTTGACCAGCTGGCGATACACATCGGGCAGGAAGGTGCGTGTGGCCCAGCGATAGGGCGTGGTGATGTTCGAAAATTTCGACTTGTAGGCCAGCAGGCTTGGCTGTCCGCCACCAAGGTGCAGCCATTCCAGCCCGGCCGCCTGCGCATCGATGGCCGCCGCATCAAAAGCAAAGTCATTCGGCCGCAGATCCAGCTTGTCGGCAACACCGTGGCACAGAAACGCAAAGCGCCAGGGCGGGTCATCGAGATAGCAATGCGCGCCGCAGATGTCCCCTGCCGGGTCGCGCACCATGAAGATCCGGATATGGTCGCCCAGTGCCGCGATATAATCCGTCGGGAAGTACCAGTAATCATCGGCCTGAAGCCGGTCGAGATTATGGTGATACACATCAATGAAAGCGGCGGCATCAGTCACCGGCTCCATGGTCAGGCCATTGCCGATACCCTGACGTACCTGACGGCGCCGGGTGACATGATAACCGGCCCTGACCTCCTCCGGTGCGCCGATCAGCGGTACAATGACATGCTCCGCCGGACCCCGAAGGTCGAAATCGCTGAACAGCGTCGTATTGCGAAACAGCATGGGATGCAGGCGCATGAATTCGCTGACGATTGCATTCTCGACGCAATATTGCCGGAAGCGGAGATCAAACGCAGACGTCAGCCGGGCCTTTGCTGCCGCATCCCGCGTGCTGAACCAGTAGCCACCGAATTCATAGGCCGAGATCAGGTCGCGCCAGTTACCTTTCGCATCAACTGCGCGGGAAATATAGGGATGGATAATCAGACCATCTTCATCTTCCCACACCGCCAGTTCCGCCCGCCCGTCCGGTTCCAGCATGGCACCGGCGGCGAGATAACTGCCGGTCGCAACCACGCTGCCGTCAACCACGCGATCATACAGCGCATCCCATTCCGCCAGTTCCGTGACCAGCGTAAACCGCCCCTCTGTCCGGCCTTCAGGCGAGGATCTGACGACAGGCATCAATTACCCTCCCCTGGTCCAGCGCCGACAGTTCGGGATAGATCGGTAATGACAGGGTGTCGCCCCATAGCCGCTCTGTCATGATGTGGGTTCCTGCTGCGCTGTCCGGGCACAGCAGATGCAGCGGCATCTCGACCGGGCGGCGCACCGCAATTCCGTGGGCGGAAAACTGCTGTATGAGGGCCTCCGGATCGCCGTCTGCCCGCACCAGAAAGCGATGCCAGGCAGAGGCCTGCCGAACCGCAGGGGTCACCAGCGCCGGGGAGATTTCATCCAGCGCCGCAATATAGACCGCCGCCTTCTCTGCCCGAAGGCACAGGGTCTCCGGATAGCGCCCGAGCTGGCTCTGTACCAGCGCGGCCGCGACATTCCCGAGGGGATAGAAATTGGCCCGGTAAGGTGTGTCCCTGAATTTCTTCTGCACCTGAACCCCGGCGATGAAGTCCGGGTTTCGCACCAGCACCATGCCACCTTCGCCGCCTGCAACCGGCTTGGTCGCTTCAAACGAAAAGACGGCAATATCCCCGGACAGGCCATGTGCCGGATTTCGCCAGTCCGGGAAGGTCTGGGCGCAATCCTCGATCACCGGCACCCCGAAGGAACGCAGCGCCGACATATCCCGAAACATGCCGAACATCTGGGCGGTTATGATGGCGCGGGTCTGTCGGGTCAGGGCGTCCCGGACAGCCCCCGTATCGATCATCCAGTCCCCGGCAACATCAACCACCAGCCCGCGTGCACCCGTATGTTCAACCGCCGCCAGCACCTGTGCACAGACATAAGACGGCAGAATGACGTCATGCCCCGGCCCGACGCCGCAGGCCTTCAGCGCGACCACCAGCGCCTGGCTGCAGGAACCTGTAGCCACTGCACCGGCACCACCGAACTGTTCGGTGAACCAGCCCTCCAGTTTCCGGGCGTGATTCGCCTCCACCAGCACCCGCCCGCGCAGGGCGGACAGCACCGCCGTCTCATCTGCTGCGGTAACCTCCGTGCGGGTATGGGGAATCGGGGGATGCATCAGCCGGCAGCCCTAGAGAAAATTCCGGTGATAGGGATCGGCGTCCCCCGGCTTCACCACCGTATGAACCAGATGGTTCAGGGGATGATAGCGGCAGCCACCCGGACATTTCGACAGGTCCAGTTTGTTCGAGAGTTCAAGAATATTACGCTCCACCTGATCAAGGTCGTCATCCATATGACCGACCGGGATGCGGTGCGGTGCGCAATAGACCAGACTGCCGTCTTCATAGAGGTTCAGGTTGAAGAACCCGGCGACACAGCGGTCATATTGCAGAACGTTCCTGTCGGCTTCCTCCGACAGAATCTGAAAGGGCCGGAAATGAACCTCGAAATCCCGGCTCTCGATCTCCTTTCTGATCCGCCCGACTTCCGGTGACAGTTCTTCCAGCGTCAGGGCATTCTTCTCAATCCGCTCCCCGACCGATCCCTTGTTGAAAACCGGCTTTACCGAGAAATAATCCGCGCCAATTTCACTGACCCGGCGGGCACTTTCATACATATCGGGCAAATTACGGTGATGGACCGCATACTGAACCCCGATGGTCGGGCGGTCCCCGCGACGGCGTTTGATGATTTCCGCCATGTTCTCCATGATTTTCGGAAACTGTGTCGCCGGTACATCATGCATTTCGGCATGCATATCCGGTGATCCGGCATCCAGACTGAATCGCATGAAGGTAAAGCCGTCCAGCACCTCGTCCATCACCCGGTCGAGCAGAAATCCGTTGGTGAACATCCCCTGCTCAATGCCCATTTCATGGACAGAGCGGAACAGATGCTTTGCCTGGGGATGTGCTGTCGGTTCACCATTTCCGACATAGCTGACGGCCTTCAGGCCGCGGGCCGCCCCCTTCTCCAGAAAGGCCAGCAGCTTGTCGACGTCGGTCAGCTGCACATCCTTCTGCAACTGCGCATAGACCGAGCACCAGAGGCAGCGGTGATTGCAGAGGTTGCCGAGGCTGATCGTCAGGTGAACCGGAAACTGGGGTTCGCCCGTCTGCATCTTCTGCAGCCGGTCAAAATGATAAATGACTTTATCGAAGCTCAGGATATCCATGTCCGGAATTTTCTTTCCGTATGTGTGCGTTACGGCCTGACCGTAAAGAATAAGATCATTCTGACCTTATCACCATTATAACACCGTCCGCCTCTCTATCATCAAGTTTCTGGAATCAGGCCTGTTTCTTATGGTCCCTGCTTTTTCAGTGTTACAGTATGAGAGAATCGCAGGCTCAGATGATCGGATATCATGACATGGGAAAACCGGTTACACCGGACGCATTTGCCGCCGCCGGGCGCGCCGATCTTGAGCGACTGCCGGCCGGGCAGATGGATGCCTATGCCGGCTGGTTCGGGGGCATGGAGCATAAGGGTGTCGGACGGTCCTATGCCGGACTTTCCGGCCTGATAGCCTATATGGACACCGTCAACAAAGCCGCGTTTCCGCTGCCGTTCGACGCCGACCCGGCAATGGTCGCTGACAGCTTTGCAACAACCCGGCGGGTTTATGAAAGCCTGAGTTCATACGGGCTTGAGGTCGATATCCCCGACACCCCGATGGAGGTTGACCGCCATACCGCCGGTGACTTCATGTTCCAGAACATCTATCCGGAAACACCGCGCACAAAGGTGCGGCGCATTCTTGATTTCGGACCGGGTGTCGGGCGGCAACTGAACATCTGGTCCCGGCGCGTCCCCGATCTCTGCTATGTCGGGATGGAAGCCATCGAGAACAGCTATATCTGCCAGTCCGAATATTTCACCCGCGCCAGTGATCTGCCGGTCACCGACTATGTCAATGATCCGGAAAGATTCGAGATTACGGAGACCGCGGGTATCTATCATCTGCCCACCTGGCGGCTCGACAAGCTGCCGTGGAATTTCTTCGACCTCGTAATTTTCAGCCAGGTCCTGCCGGAACTGGGGGCGGAGCTGATCGTCGAGCTGCTGAAAACCCTGCCCCGCATTCTGAAACCCGGCGCACAGCTGTATATCCGCGACCATGATCTCAGCTGGCTGCCCGGCCATCGCTATGACCTCGACGCAGAATTGCCGAAGCTGGGTTTTCATCTTGAATTCCGGCCCTACTTCATCGACCGGAAAGAAATTCACGGCATTCCCCGTGTCTGGCGGCGAACAGACCCGCGCATCAACTACCGCCCGGTTGCGGGAGGCTAGAGGCATGCTTGGCGACAGACCGGAAAACGCCTATGATCGCTGACGTTCAGAGGAACAATCCATCGTCCATCAACAGGCAGAAGGCCTCGTAACATGGCGAAACAAAGCAACCGGCCCGTTATCCTCGTCTATCCGGACACTGATCTGGAGATGCCCGGCACCTATGCGCTGCCGCTGAGCGTGCTTGCCGTCGCCTCCGCGCTGTACCGCGACTATGAGGTGGTCATCTTTGACCAGCGGACAGACCCGGAAACCAAATATACCGACGCCCTGCAACGCAACCCGATTGCCGTCGGTATCTCGACTATGACCGGCACGCAGCTGATCCACAGCATGCGGTTTGCGGGCATGGCGAAGGATCTCGGCATTCCGACCATCTGGGGTAACTGGCACCCGACCCTGCTGCCCGCCCAGACGGCGGCTCACCCGCTTGTCGATTACGTCATCACCCATGAGGGCGAGGAGACATTCGCCCATCTGGTCCGCGAGATTGAGGCCCATGGCAGCGTCGACAAGAAGATCTGGCGCGGCGTTGTCCAGGACTGGAACACCCTGCCGCCGGTTCCCTATCATCTCGTCGATTGCGAACAGTATCTGTTCAATGCCCAGTTCCCCCATGCCCGCGTGCTGCCCTTTACCTTCAGCCGGGGATGCCCGTTCCAGTGCGCCTATTGTGCGACCGGCAACATGCTGTCGAAATGGCGGCCGCTGGCCGTGCAAAGCGCTGTTGAACGGATGATGGAACTGGTCGAGAAACATGATCTCGACATGATCAAGTTCACGGACGAGAACATCACCACCAACAAGAAGGTTTTCGCTCCTCTGGCGGAGGAAATCGGCGGGCGCTTCGGCTGGATGATCCAGAGCCGGCTGGACTGCATCGACCGGGTCGATCTCGACATGCTGGAGCGCAATGGCCTGCGGCTGCTCTCCGCCGGGCTAGAATCCGGCTCGCCGCGTATTCTGAAGCTGATCAAGAAGAAGGAAACGCTGGAGACCTATCACGAGGTCAATCGCAAGCTGGGCCAGACCGGCATCCGCTGTACCTACAATTTCATGATGGCCTTCCCCGGCGAGACCTGGGACGACATGATGATGACGGTCGATCTGGGACTGCGCATGATCGATGACAATCCCAACGCTTTCCTCAACCCCTATTACACCTTTGTGCCCTATCCGGGCTGCAACCTGTCCGAACAGTTCGAGCATCTGCTGCCGCAGGATCTGGAGGGCTGGGCACAATTTGACCGCTTCAATGCGCAGACACCGTTCAGCCGCGAATTCCAGTTCGAGATATCCAACATCGCCTTCTCGTCAAAATATGTCGGACGCAGGTTCCTGAAAAAATTCCCCGGTAATGACAGGGTCGAGGACCTGACCGACCGCATGACATGGGAATGGCGGCGGAAGAACTTCACCGGCGATGTCTGGCACCGCTATCGTGATGAAAACGCACAGCTGATGAAGGACCTGTTCGGCGACTTCGCCTTTGATGCCGTCATCAAGGACCGCCAGAAGGTCACGAACAGCGACCATGACATGCAGAAATTCGCAGAGCGGAAAGAGCCGGACGGCAAACTGCCCTACGCCGCAGCAGCTGTCCGCCCGCGGGCGCGAAGCACGACCCGCCATGGAACATCGGCCTTCGTAAATGTCGGCTCTGCCGATTACTGATCGTCTGGTGCCATGGCCTTTCGTTACCCCCCGTCGTCACCGCTGACCGGTGCCCAGATTGAGATCATGTATGACGCGCTGATTGCGCAGCATCCTGTCCTGCCGACCAGCCGCGTGCTGCTGTCGGACTTTCTGGAAGATATCTGCGGGCTGCTGCCGGCAGAAAATGCATCAAGGATCAGGGCCGTTTTCGAGAAGCATCTGGCGGTCGGCAAGGGCAATCAGGACATCGCGCCTTTGTTGGACCGGCTGTGCCAGCAGCTTGCGCCGATGGGTGCCGGACCGCTGATCCGCAGATACGGCCTGCGGGCAAAGTCTGAAATCATTGCCATGGCGACCGACATTCAGAAATCACTCGATCAGGAAGATCAGCGCCTCCGCGTGATGTTCATCGCGACAAAGCCCTATTTTCAGGTCCTGCGGGAAGCACAGGCGCTGCAGGAACAGTGCATTTCCTGCGCCCTGCTCTGCCTCGACCATATCCCGGCCGCCATGCGTCCCGGATTCGACGCGGCCTTCGCCTCAGTTACAGACGGCATACGCAACCCGACCGTCCTGACGGAACTGATCAGCCATCTGACCACCGATATCTTCCATGTCCAGTGCTGGATGTGGAGCTACTATCTGGCCCGCGCCACGATCGAGCGAAAGCGCAAGGCGAAGGTGGTCTGCGAGGTCTATGACTTCACCTCCGTTTATGCGCCCCGCGACATTCTGGCACAGAACTGGCCCCGTGAAGTCGTTGATACCGATCTCGCAATGGAAAAATATCTCTGTCTGAATGCGGATGCCGTCATTCATCGCTATCACCCCGACATTGATGACGAGCTACGCGAACGACATGGCGGGCTGACCAGAACCTTCCATGCCCAGCCCTGGCCCGCTGCGGACGTAACGCCCCGCAGTCCGGCGAAGCTCTCTGACCGGGATGGTATTCTCCGCATGGTCTATGCCGGTGGCATTCTGGAGAAAGAAGGCTGTCCGGCGGAACTGTTTCCGATCCGGACCATGCCGCGAACCTTCCGGTGCTTTCTGGAGCAGGGATTCCATATCGACCTGCTGCATGATCCGCACCGGCCGCTGGCGACCTCTGATGGTGCCGCCGAATATCTCGCCCTAGCCGAGGAATTTCCCGGCTTCCGTCTGGTCGACGGCGTGCCACCGAACCGGCTGCCGGAGGCGCTGTCTGTCTATGACTTCGGCATCGTCGTCACCCATATCGACCGCGATATCCTGCAGGTTGGACCGGGCCTGATGCGGGGTGCGGTCGGCACCAAGGTCTTTGCCTATATCGAAGCCGGCATTCCCTCGGTCGTCTGCAAGGAATATGAACATACCGCCTGGCTGGTCGAGCATCACGGTCTCGGTATCGCCCTCGAAACCGCAGAGCTTGAAACTGCCGGAGATCGCCTGCGCGCCCTTGACCGGGAAGCCATTGTCGCCAGCATTCTGGACTTCAACACAACACATAACATGTCCCGGGAAATCCCGAAGCTGGTCAGCCTGTATAAAGAAATTACATTCGGCTAGATGTGCATCCTCAATAGGTTGTTCCGGTTGGCGTTGAGCCGCTGAATGGGAGGGACGAAGTATATGCCGCAGTGCAGCCGGTGCCAACTGTAGCCATGAAACCAGAACGACAGGTCCGCTGGGGCAAGTCAAGGTTCGGTCTTGAGCTAAAATCTGCCAGCCATAATCGTCATCTGTTGTGTCTCTAAAAACAAAGCTAATGAGACCCTCTTTATTGTCTGCCCCAAAAGACAATTCCTCCGCCATCGAGTCGACTTTGGACTTGTTTTCGTTTCGTTTCACCGTCCATTCTCTCAGTTCACATATCTTTCAAATTGCGAATACGCTTTGGCAGCGAAGCGCACTTCGCGGCACGTTCTATTCCAATCAAGTCGACTATCGCTTCATGTAATCTGATTGGAACGCGCATTCTTCCGACGCTAAGAGCACGGAATGTAGCCTCCGCAAGATTTTCTCGTCCAATTAAACTTTCGATTGAGCTCTCGAGAAGGAGGTCAGGGGTTGTCGTCACACGCAGTTTTGGAAATCGGCGCTCGGAAATTTTTAGCGCCTTCTTTTCATCGATCGTAGCGATTCCTCCTGTTTCGACAGCGAGCGCGATAGTCGCAGCTTCGCCATCATCAAGCGTCGTCAGTGCGTCGCCTGCAACAAGGGACTCAAAAATTTCCTCGCCGTGCCGTCGAATAGATCTTGCTTCTAACGCGCCGGATTCGATTAGGTGTTCGACTTTCTGACTATCGGAATGCCCAAAGATTGCTCCTCGATTTAATTCATCAATAACCTGAGTTGGTGCTAGGCATTCATGCGGAAGTGCAGAAAGGATTTCATTTCCGAAGCCGCTGGCGTTTAAATTGATTAGTACGCTAGCGTCCAACACAATTAGTGAACGCTCATTAGGTAAGGAGATTTGGAAACTCATCCACATCTCCCTCAGCCAAACCGAACTGGTCCAATATTTCTCTGATTGCCATACGGTCGACGTTGAGAAGTTCGGCTAATTGTCCTTCACTTAGTAAGTCCTGTTGCCATGCCTGTTCGGCTAGTGCGTGAAGCCTCAAATTCGTCGGGTGCGCTGCGACATTTCCTTTTTGCTCGCCGCCGTAACGGTCGCCAAGAACTTGCTTCACCTGTTCCAGCGTAATCCCGCCGTTATGTACAAACCAATCCCAGGTTCCAAGTCTGGTAAGGCGAAGCTCTTCAAGGCGTCTGACCATTGCCTCCCGCGATACGCCAAAAAAATACGCGAGAATAATGATATGGCGCCTAGTGAGTTTTTTTGCACCAGCAGTGACTTCTCTGAATTTTTGAATAACGGCTCGCGCCGGCGTTAAGAATGCTCGTCCAAATGAATTGGCATATTTTTCCTCTCGGGAGTTTTCCGGTTCATTTATGTGCAAGATATCCGGCTGCCGTCGAGTACCAATGAAATGGCCTAGTTCATGCGCTAACGTTTGCGTTCGTCTTTCAATCGGATGGTTGGCATTCGCTAAGACGCACGCGCCGACACTATCCTCATAGGCAAACAGGCCCGCAACTTTCGCATCCAGCGGTATAACATACAGCCGAATTCCCAATTGAAGCTCCATCAAAGTTACTAAGTCCACGACTGGCGAAAATCCTAGACCAAGCCATGATCTAAGTTCATTCGCATCGTCTTCTGCTTGCGCTCTAGCATTCCCGGGTAAGATCGGTCGTTCCTGCGGATAATTATTGGTTCGCGTTATCCCGAGAAGACTTTCGAGTTCCACCTCCGCCTTGACCATACGAATCATCGCCTCTGCGGCTACAGTAACAGCAGTGTCGTCAGTCGATGACATTTTGCGAAACTGGGGAATAAGATTGACCTGAACAGCTTCGCGTCGGAGTAAGCCGTTTAAGCTCGTTCCAAATAAACGAGCTAAGTCTTGCAATTCCTCCAATCGAGCTCGCCGTTGGCCTTTCTCAATAGCGACAAGAGTGGTTCTGGCGATGCCAATTTCATTGGCAGCGTCCGCTTGAGTCCATCCGCCATTTTCTCTGGCTGCTCGGAGCCTCTCGCCTAAGCCGACTGGGTCGCCGAGATCGAACGTCATGATTGATCTCCTTCAAGCCACTTTACGATAAAGGAGTCATTCCCAAGTGAGGTTAGAAAGTTTTCCCATTCATTCGCGTGTGCTTGGAGCATCCGATTTGATTTTGAGGTGATGTCATCCAAATGGATATTGAGCGCTTTTGACAATTGATTGTTTTTTCGAGTCAGGGCCGATCTATTGAGAGGCGAGTTGGTAAATTTTGCCAGATGTTCTAGGTGCAAGACTCCCGCGATTGCGTATTGAAAATGTGCCCCGCGAGGATGATGGAGTTTGAAGTTCTCCGCGGCACCTTCTTCAAATGACCTCGCGGATAAATCTTCCCACACATAGGTTGATCTATCTTCTTCTTGTCCAGCAGCATGTACGCTTAGACGACGAAGCAGGCATGCCGCACAGACGCCACATTGTCTTTTTGCTCCGTCAACTGATGAGAATTGGTTGGACCGCCAGCAGGACCAAGTATCTCTCCAAGGTGCTTTTTCGCCGCAGGTATCGAGGTACGATTTAAGCGTCTCGCCCTTCGTGTGCCAAAGTCGAGGGAACTGATATTTCACGGTATGATCGAACAGAGCCTTGATGAGCGCTTCCATTCTTATCGTGAAAAGGGGGTGGTTTCGATAATCGTCATATCCTTGGCCCACAGTTACCAAGGTGGGACCGATAGCGCCTTGTCCGCTTTCCGAAACCACAATCTCACTGGCATCTGCCATGAATGCGCCGACAGCGCTAAGGAGAGCAAATCTAAACCCTCTTGATCGCCCACTGGATTCCCGACTGCCGTATGGCTTATAGCTGACTTTGTAGGGAACAAGTGCAAATGGCTCGTGTTTGCTGTTTTGTTTGCCGCCAAGACGCTTTGAACCCAAGCGAACTCGCATCAGCCTGGAAGAATTGCTATTTTCAATCAGGCCAGATACCACGCGAGAATCTAGGCCGTCACTGAATGGCATCAACGTGACAGCACCGCCTGGCAGATTCAGACTGGACTGACGTGGCTGGTCAGCAGGCTGTTTTCTGTTAATGAACTCTATTGACCAATGATCTCCGGTCAGAAGCGTCAGAGCATCGTGCAAGGCTCTTGAAACTGAGGGAGAGTTCCAGAGGTCTGGATCATGAACCGGAATTGTGACCTCGAACACTCTACCCCAAGCGACTTTAGGGCGTGGCTTTACGTGGTCGCAAAATTGCACTGCTGCAGCGAGGACAAACGCGTCATAGATGCGCTCATCCCAATTCGCAAAACAATAGGAACGAAGGCCTTCAATGCTGAAACGGACATTCTGATCAATTTTGCAGACTTTGACGCCTTCCTTTTTGGAACCATGCCCTTGTTCGACGACACACACTCGCTCCACTGATATTCTTGGTAAATATTCATCCTCTTGTGGCGTCATAGGCCTACCCCATCATCTAAATCGGTTCTTTTTCTCGGCGACTTGCCTTTGTCGCTTTTTGATGGGCGAACAACGCTTTCAGCGAGTTCTCGGAAATTTGCATTCGCAGCCGAGGCCTCGTATCTACCTCGAAGGCGGATAGCTCGACGGTCGGTGGATTCTCTTCGGTAATGCTCCTCCATTTCTCGACTATGTCTTGCAGACCATTCTCGCAGAGTGTTCTCGACACCCCCTTGAACGGCGGCGGCCCCATCATTGCCGGATGAGAAAGAGTCGATAACGCAGTCGAGTAAAAGCATCCCCATCGGAAAGCCACCGATCTTCGGCCGAAGCTCTTCCAGCTTCTCTACAACGACATCGCGAAAAATCACAGATTGTTCATCACAGACAATATCTTGGATGCGCTTCACTGTCGTTTCACAATTTTCTCTCTTCCAATCCTTCTTATGAGCATCCTCAAAACATTCGGCAATCTCATCGTCTGATGAATTGGAATTGTCCGTCACTTTCGCGAGCCGCTTCCACGCGCGGCGCATATTTAGACTTTTATGAGGTCCATCGCTCATTACGAATCTCCTATGTCAAAAATAATATAAAATTATCTGACAATGTCAAATTCGTCTGGAATCAGAACCTTTGTGTTTTAGCAGGTGACCAAACAGCTAAACCAGATGCTGCCCACCTGTGACGAATATCTCCGTCCCTGTGACATAGCCGAAATCCTCTCCGCACAACCGGAAGATCGTTGCCGCCACATCTTCCGGGCGGCCCATCCGTTCCATCGGAATGCGCGGGATCAGTTCCTCATATTCCGGCTGGATCATCGATGTCGCAATTTCCCCCGGTGCGACCGCATTGACCCGGACATCAAGCTGGGCAAATTCCACCGCCAGCTCACGGGTCAGGGCAGACAACCCGGCCTTGGAGGTGGAATAGGCAGAACCGGCAAAGGGATGCACATAATGTCCGGCAATCGAGGTGATATTGACGATAGCCCCTTTGCCCCGTGACAACGCCCCCGCAAATCCCCGGCAGAGCTTCAGGGGGGCAAAGAAATTCAGCTCGAAGACCTCTCGCCAGGCATCCAGATCGCCATTCAGACAGCCCAGTCGCTCGCGATAATCAGACTTCAGCGAGAGAGCGGCATTATTGACCAGCGCATGCAGCGCCCCGTCTCCGATGATCTCGTTTGCCTGCGCGATGAACTCCCGGGTGCTCTCGCGTTGCGACAGATCGGCAACGATATGGTCGGTCCAGTTCGGGTCGGCTTTACAATGCGGCGGAATATCCTGCCGGGCACAGGTAATAACCCGCCAGCCCTCGTCACTGAACCGTTTGACGGTGGCATGGCCGATACCCTGACTGGCCCCGGAAAGGATCAACGTCTTGCGATCATCATTCATGGCGCGGATTATGCTGATCGACCGGCGAATAACCAACGGGAAAAAAACGCAGTGTGCGCGCGTTACGAAAACAAGACGAAACCGGAAAGCCTGATCGAACTGTTTGACCTTGCAACCGTGCCGCCGACAAATTTTCCGGATGGCGATATCCGTCCGACAGACAGGGCCATGCTGATCACAGGCAGTGGTGCCGCGGTCCAGCCATGGGGAATTCCGTCACCCCGGGATGCAAAACCGCTGATCAATGCCCGCAGTGAAACCCTGTCCGAAAAACAGACCTTCCGGCCCCTGCTGCAACAGCGTTGTCTGGTCCCTGCAACCGCCTATTACGAATGGCGCAAGCTCGGCAGCCAGAGACTGAAAAACCGGATTGAGCGTTGTGACGAGGCGGTGATGATCTTCGCCGGCCTGACCGATGGCCGGTATTTCACCATCATCACCTGCACGCCCGGACCGGATGTCGGGGCGATCCACGACCGGATGCCGGTCATTCTGTCCCGCGATGCGGCAAATGACTGGATCGACAACCGCAGGTCATTCGATGAGTGCCGCGGTCTGCTGCGCCCGACCCCCGAACAGACCCTGCGGGCGACAGAGGATGCACCCCGGCAGACCGACCTGTTCGGCTGAGACACCTGCTGCCGGGCAGAGCCGGCTGTCACAGATCAGGAAGATGACGGTTTCAGATCAGGATGGGTCTCGTCAAATCCGGCCGGGTCTTCGTGGATGATGACCTCGGCATTCGGAAAGGCCTTTATCAGCCGCGCCTCGACCTCTTCAGACACACCATGCGCATAGAGCAGCGGCATATGCGGATCCAGATCCAGATGCATCTGGATAAAGATATCCTGACCGGATGCCCGGGTCCGCAGGTCGTGAACCCCCTCGACATCCTCATTTTCCAGCACCAGCGAGATGATTCGCTGCCGGTCTTCATCCGGCAGCTCCCGGTCCATCAGCATATTCAGCGAAGATTGCGAGATTTCCCATGCGCCATGCAGAATATAAACAGAGATCAGCAGGGCGATTATCGGGTCCGCAAGCGGCTGCGACCAGAAGGTGCTGATGGCAATCGCGACAATCACCCCGACATTCACCAGCACATCAGCCCGGTAATGCAGTGAGTCAGCACTGATCGCGACAGATTTGGTGCGGCGTACCACATACATCTGGAACGCAACCAGCGCCACGGTCACGATGATGGAAAAGCCCATCACCGATATCCCGACAGTTCCCCGCAAAACCGGGGTCGGCTCAATGAGTCGGCTGATGCCTTCAATGATCAGAAATGCAGCCGACCCGGCAATGAACGCCGCCTGGGCAAGCCCGGCCAGCGCCTCAGCCTTGCCATGACCGAACCTGTGCTCCCGGTCCGCGGGTTGCAGGGCATGGCGGACCGCAATCAGGTTCACCAGCGACGCCCCCGCATCAAGAATTGAGTCCAGCAGGGTCGACAACAGACTGACTGAACCGGTCATCCGCCAGGCAACAAACTTCGCACCGATAAGGACCACCGCGACGGCAACCGACGCATAGGTCGCTGCCCGGATCAGGCGATGGTCAGGATTATTTGTCACGGATAGAGGCGCTCTGTCGTCCAGCCGCCGCTGTCCGGTGTGAAAATCACCCGTTCATGCAGCCGGAATTTGCGATCCTGCCAGAATTCGAACCGTTGCGGCACCAGACGAAAACCGGACCAGAAGTCCGGGCGCGGAATTTCCCCGACACCAAATTTCGCCGTATATTCCGCCACCCGCTTCTCCAGTGCCATCTTGCTTTCCAGCGGACGGGACTGGCGCGATGCCCAGGCACCAATCCGGCTGCCACGGGCGCGAGAGGCGTAATATTCATCCGCCTCGGCATCCGTCACCGCCTCGACCGGTCCTTCAATGCGGATCTGGCGGCGCAGCGACTTCCAGTGAAACAACAGCGCTGCCTGCGGGTTTTCTGCCAGCTCGCCACCCTTCCGGCTTTCCAGATTGGTGTAGAACACAAAACCCCGGGTATCCTGCCCCTTCAGCAGTACCATCCGGACAGACGGAAATCCGTCTTTCGTGGCGGTTGCCAGCGCCATGGCATTCGGGTCGTTGGGCTCACTCGCCTCCGCTTCCGTCAGCCAGCCGGCAAAACGGTCAAACGGTTCAGCGATATCGAATTTTTCCATGGGTCGTGATCCTGCTCACAGAGTCGGGGGACAGCCTTGACATATAGTCACCACAAATGAGTGCAACCGTTATCGCATTCGTGCTGGAACAAATCACCCCCTGACGACGTTACCCGATCAGATAACAACAAGGATTATACCATGATCTCCAGGTCCATCATCGCAACAGCGCTGGCTGGCGGATTATTGCTCGCTGGCTGTACCCAGAACACCGGAAACAAGGAAGTTGGCGGAACCCTGCTGGGCGCCGGTCTTGGCGGCCTTGCAGGCGCACAGTTCGGCGGCGGCACCGGGAAACTGGCAGCGACAGCCGTTGGCGTCCTCGCCGGGGCATGGCTGGGTAACGAAGTCGGCAAGTCCCTCGACCGGGCCGACAGGCTGGCCATGCACAACACCACCCAGAACACCCTGGAATCAAAGCCGTCAGGAACCACATCAAGCTGGAGCAATCCCGACTCAGGCCACAGCGGCACGGTGACGCCACAGCCTTACTACACGAATTCAAACAACCAGTACTGCCGCCCCTACACGCAAACCGTCACGATCGATGGCCGGACGGAGAAGCTGCACGGCACTGCCTGCCGCAATGCACGCGGTGAATGGGAGCCCGCAGCCTCGGGCTGATCCCGGCTACTCGGCGGCGGTCGCCGGTCTGGCAGGCTGGTCACGGGCCGACAAGAAATCGGCGATGGGCTGTTTCAGCAACGATTTGTGGCTGTCATCCAGCCCGGCGCACAGCCCGTCAAGCTGGCGGGTCCAGACCGAATGATCTTCCTCGACCGTATCGGCAGCATGGATACCGCAGCCAAAGGATTCGTACAGATCGTACAATGTTGCCGCCCGCAGGTCGCGTGACAGCACCCACTTCTCGTCTGCCGTCTGCTCGATGAATCCGGCTTCGTACAGTTCCTCGATAGCACCATGAAACTGGTCTTCCCCGCGACCGGCTGCCGCAACCAGCTGGTCCTGGTTCATGGTTCCGGCTGAACGACTGTCTTCCAGCAACGCTGCCAGAACAGCAAGCGCACGGTCCAGCCGCTTGCGCGGGTCTGTGGCCGTGGTCGGATCATATTTTCGATCCGCCATCCAGTCCGGCAGAGCCGCCGTCAGCAGCGCCCCGAACAGCACCACCGTCCAGGACACATACATCCAGACCAGAAAAATCGGCACTGTCGCCATGGCACCGTAAATCGTCGAATAGGTCCCGCCGCCGATAACCACGGAGGTGAAGCCCGATTTCAGCAACTCGAACATTGTTGCGGCAACCAGCGCCCCGACCGCGGCATGACGCAGCTTCACCGGACGGTTTGGCATAAAGACATACATGATGGCAAAGCCGGCGGCCGACAGAATCACCGGCACCAGATCACGGACCAGCGCCGTCAGCCCGGAGGCAACCTCCTGATCCAGTACCTGTGCCAGCGCATAGAAATAGCTGGAGAGCGAGAATGACGCGCCCATCAGCAGCGGCCCCATGGTCAGCACCGCCCAGAACACCAGCAGACGCCCGACAAAGGGGCGCTTCTTTTCAACCCGGAAGATGGTATTCAGCGCATCTTCGATGGTCGCCAGCAGCATGACGGCGGTCGCCGCCAGACCGACGATGCCGATGGCGGTCAATCCCGCCGTATTCCGGATAAAGGTCTGGATATAGTCCGTCAGCGCCTCGCCCGTATTCGGTGCGAAATTCTCGAAAATCAGGGCCTGAATACCTTCCCGGGCATCATTGAAGACAGGGAAGGCTGAGAGAATCGACAGGCTGATGGCCAGCATCGGCACCAGCGCCAGCAACGAGGTATAGCTCAGCGATGCTGCAATCCGCAGGCATTTGTCGCTGGAGAACCGGCTGGCAATGTACTTCAGCAGGGAGCCGGCAGGCTTGAACAGCATCAGCAACGGCAGCAAACGTGCCAGTAACTCGTCAAAACTGATCATTGCTCATCGTCCTCCGGACCCTTCACGACGGATCATAACGAAGTTTCGCGCATCCACGAAGGTTTCACACGATTGCGCCAGCGGCAATGTGTTGTAGGATGCGCACCTCAGCAGATAACGCAAGTTCAGGTGGTTCCAATGGCGGCAGTACAGGGTTTGATGACAGGCAAGCGCGGACTCGTGATGGGTGTTGCGAACAAGCAGTCTATCGCCTGGGGGATATCGCAGGCGCTGGCCGACCAGGGTGCTGAACTGGCCTTCACCTTTCAGGGCCCGGCCCTTGAAAAGCGTGTCCGCCCGCTGGCAGAGTCCATCGGCTCGACCACGGTGCTGCCCTGTGACGTGACCGACGATGCCTCCGTCGATCAGGTGTTCGATGATCTCCGCCGCAGCTGGGGCGGAATCGACTTTCTGGTCCACGCCATTGCCTATTCCGACAAGGACCAGCTCAAGGGCAAGTATGTCGACACCACGGCGGAGAATTTCGCCCGCACCATGGATATCTCCTGCTATTCCTTCACCACCATCGCCCGGCGCGCTGCCGAACTGATGACCAGCGGCGGCTCGATGCTGACCCTGACCTATTACGGCGCCGAACGGGTGATGCCGCATTACAACGTCATGGGCGTCGCCAAGGCGGCACTGGAAGCCAGTGTGCGCTATCTTGCCGCTGATCTGGGCGAACAGAATGTCCGAGTCAACGCCCTGTCTGCCGGACCGATCAAGACGCTGGCCGCTTCCGGCATTGGTGATTTCCGTTATATCCTGAAATGGAACGAACTGAACTCGCCGCTGAAGCGCAATGTGACGCTGGAAGATATCGGCGGCTCGGCGCTCTATCTGCTCAGCGATCTGTCGACCGGTGTCACCGGCGAGCTGCATCATGTGGACAGCGGTTATCATGTGGTCGGCATGAAGGCTGTCGACGCGCCGGATATCGCGACGGTCTGAGGAAAGAACTTGTCTGACAACAGTTTCGGACGGCTGTTCCGGTTCACGACCTGGGGTGAAAGCCACGGGCCAGCCATCGGCTGTGTCATCGACGGCTGCCCGCCGGGTATTGCCATTGAGGAAGCGGAAATCCAGAAAGAACTGGATCGCCGCCGTCCCGGACAGTCCCGCTTCACAACCCAGCGCAAGGAACCGGATCAGGTTCGTATCCTGTCCGGCACCTTCGAGGGCCGGACCACCGGCACCCCGATCTCGCTGATGATCGAGAATGTCGACCAGCGGTCGAAAGATTATGGCGACATCAGCGAAAAGTTCCGGCCCGGCCATGCCGATATCGCCTACTGGACAAAATACGGCATCCGCGACTATCGCGGTGGCGTACGCTCCAGCGCACGCGAAACCGCCATGCGGGTCGCCGCCGGTGCGATTGCCCGCAAGGTGCTTGGTGACAGCGTCAACATCCGTGCCGCCCTGGTGAAGGTCGGCCCCCACGGTATTGACCGGGCAAACTGGGACTGGGATGCGGTGAACGACAACCCGCTGTTCTGCCCCGACAGGCAGGCCGCCCAGAAATGGGAAGGCTATCTCGACGGGGTCCGGAAATCCGGGTCCAGCATCGGGGCCGTGGTTGAAGTGGTCGCCAGCGGCGTCATGCCCGGACTGGGTGAGCCGGTTTACGGCAAACTGGATTCAGACCTTGCCGCGGCCATGATGACCATCAACGCCGTGAAGGGTGTTGAAATCGGTGCCGGTTTTGAGGCAGCCGAACTCAGCGGCGAAGAAAATGCGGACGAGATTCGCATGGTCGACGGCAAACCGGCTTTTCTGTCGAACAAGGCCGGAGGGCTGCTGGGCGGCATCTCCACCGGACAGGATATCGTGCTGCGCTTTGCGGTGAAGCCGACCAGCTCTATCCTCGCCCCCCGCAAGACCATCGATATCCACGGCAACGAGACGGAAATCATCACCAAAGGTCGTCACGACCCCTGCGTCGGCATCCGTGCCGTGCCTGTGGGCGAGGCCATGATGGCGCTGGTTCTGGCCGACCATCTGCTCCGTCATCGCGGCCAGTGCGGCTGATGAGCAGCCACCAGTTCCATGTCTGACAAGCCCTTCCGTCTGGAAACCAGGTTCCGGGACGAGGATATCAAGCCCGGCCTGTTCAAGTTCCTCTCGATCATTGGCCGGCGACGTTTTGATGACCGTGTGAAGGCATTGCGGGCGACAACCGCCAGCCGCCCGATGTCCGGACGTCTGCTGGGCGAGGTTTTCCTGATTGAACGGGGACTGTCCGAAGTCGCAACCTTCCTTGGCGGGCGCGCCACAGACCGGGTAAAGCGCCTCCCCGCCCCGTCACGGGCATTGGTGGAAACGGCCATTTTTGCCACCCGCTTTGTTGATTCCCTGCCATCAGACATGCGGGAAGTCTTCGTTGATGACCTGCAACAGGCGCTGACCGGCGAGAGATCCCTGCAACCGGAATGGCATTTCCTCGGTGCGCTGGCCTGGTTTGCCCGCAATGGCTGCCGCTTTCACCTGCGGGATGACGCCGACGCACCGCTGATGGGCGGCATTGCCGGTACGGACGTTGCCATTCTGCCGGTCGCCCTTGATGCCGATGCCGGACGCCGCGTCGGACGCCGGGCATGGTTCGGCCTCGCTGACCAGCTGGCGCCCCTGTTTGCCGCGGCAACCGGGTCGGACAGCAAGGCCGTCCTGATTGCCATCGAATTCGACAACGAACCGCCGGAAGATCTCGCCGCCGTTGTCCAGACGGTCAAATCTGCGATTGAACAGAAGGCGCGAACCGGCGGTGACGGGTGGTCCGTCCAGTTCAGGGAACTGGACAAGGTCAGACCGGGCATGGAAACCACAGATGTCCTTAAAGTTCTCGCCGAACATATCAGCCCCGGTGCGCATTATGCCCTCACCGAATCCGATGACGGTCTTCTTGCCATCGCCGCATGGAGCAAGGCAAAAGACGACATACCGGCGGCCCTGACAGCGCAGCTCGAAGAACTGGTTGAAACCAGCGGCAATACCGTCGTTCCTGCCTTCATCGAGGAAGTCTCTCCCGACGAATGGCAACGCCATGTCGAGAATGACAGCTTCCGCGCCCGCCTGACTGATTTCCTCAATGCCCGCCCGGAAGTCACCGGACTGCGCCTCTCCCATTCAGGCCACCTGCTGACCCGCCCGGGTGCCGCCCCCCTCGGTGATACGCCGACCCTAATCTGGAACCCGTCCGACGAACGCGATGTCCAGCTGATGCGGGCAGCGCTGGGATGAGCGCCGGCATCTAGCCGGGACAAGACTTTTCCCTCAGCTTCATGACTTCCTGTATCAATGATAATTTTGTAAAGATATCTGCCCGCAGGTTGTAGCAAGAGGCTGGTGAGAGAATGACAGGCAAGACCTACCGGAACATATCTCCCGATGTGCATGCCGAGATCATGCGCCGGCTGTCGGAAATCGAGCAGACCCGGCATGTCAGGGTACTTTTTGCCGCAGAATCGGGCTCCCGCGCCTGGGACATGCATTCCTCGAACAGTGACTATGATGTCCGGTTCATCTATGTGCATGAACCTTCCTGGTACTGGTCGTTCAATGACGGACGGGACGTGATCGAGGATCTGGACCGCGAGGCGGATATCGATCTGTCCGGCTGGGAGCTGAGAAAGGCCGTCCGGCTGATGATGAAAGGAAACGCCGTCATTCAGGAATGGTTCAGATCGGATATCACCTATCGAACCGATCCCGATTTCCTGCGTGACATGTTGCACCTGCTGTCGCTGATCGAACGGCGGTATGCGCTGACGAATCACTTCTTCAATATCTCGAAGCGCATTTTCCGGGAGCGGGTCAAGGACCAGCCTGCCCCGAAACTGAAGGCATATCTGTATACCATCCGCCCGCTTCTTCAGTATCTCTGGGTCGCCAGCCAGCCGGAAGAGTTTGACCGGGAGGTTATCCTGCCACCGATCTCTTTTCTCGATCTGGTGGATGAAAACCCGGTTCCCGACGATGTACGTCAGGAAATCCTGAAGCTGGTGGAGGAGAAGAAAGCCGGAACCGAAACCAGCAGGAGTCTCAGCAGACCTGTCCTGGATTCCTATATCGAGGAAATTCTTGAAAATCCGGCCGGGCTGAACAGCAAGCCCTCCCGGGCTGCCCGGTTAAGCGAGCAGGCCGTTCAGCAAGCAGACAGCTTTCTGACAAGATGGATAATGAGGGACACAACCTCTGGATCAGCACCGGGATGAGCCCGGAGAAAACGGACAGCCCCCTGTTATGGCTTGCGCCCGCCCAGCAGAAACTCCACGTTCCCTTCCGGTCCGGTGATCGGGCTTTTGGCAACGCCCAGTAAGTCCCAGCCCATCACATCGACCAGCCATTCTGACAGATCCGCACAGACGGCCTCATGCAGGGCCGGGTCGCGGACAACACCCTTTTTGCCGACATTTTCCCGACCTACCTCGAACTGCGGCTTGATCAGGGCGACCAGCCAGCCGCCCGGCTTCACCAGACTCATGGCGGCGGGCAGAACCGTTTTCAGGCTGATGAAACTGGCATCGCAGGCGACCATGTCTATCGGGTCGGGGATATCGTCAGCGGTCAGATGGCGGGCGTTCGTGCGTTCCATCACCACAACGCGATCATCGCTGCGCAGTTTCCAGTCAAGCTGGCCGTGACCGACATCAACGGCGAATACCTTTGCAGCACCGCGTGTCAGCAGAACATCGGTAAAGCCGCCGGTAGACGCACCGACATCGACACAGGTTAAACCGGCGGGATCAATGCCGAACTGGTCCAGCCCCTTGATGAGTTTCAAGCCACCCCGGGAGACCCAGGGATGGTCTGCGCCCTTCACAGTCAGCGGTGCTTCCTCATCAAGCTGATGACCGGCCTTGTCGATGCGTTTTGTGTCGGACAGCACCTTGCCGGCCAGAACAAGCGCCTGTGCCTTCGCACGGCTTTCAACCAGCCCGCGATCCACAAGCAGCTGATCGACCCGTTTCTTTACCATTGGTCAGGCTGTATCAGGCCCGTGCGGGTTCGATGAGGCTGGCACTGTCGAGGCCCAGGGCCTGCATCGCGGTCGCCGCGATATGCTGTGCACTGAGGCCCGCCTGATCATACATCGCATCCGGCTTGTCCTGATCGATGAAGACATCC
>JAVJTE010000032.1:0-34181 GCA_040219025.1 Rhodospirillales bacterium
GCCCTGGGAGAGCCGGACGGCCTGATCAAGACCGTCTTCGACAAGAAGACGGGTCAGCTTCTGGGTGCCCATATGGTCGGCGCAGAAGTCACCGAACTGATCCAGGGCTATGTCGTCGCAATGGGGCTGGAGACAACCGAGGAAGACCTGATGCATACCGTCTTCCCGCATCCGACACTCAGCGAGATGATGCATGAGAGCGTCCTCGACGCCTACGGTCGCGTCATTCACATGTAGAAGTATCCCGCTTCATCCCGAAATTTTACCGGGATGAAGCGGGGTTACCTGGCCTCAGGCAGCAGCGTCCAGCGATGAATGACGAAGCTGGCCGGCCCTGTACATCAATGAACGGTTGATATGCCCGTTCGGCTTGAGGGCGAGACGTTCCGCCGCAAGGGCCTTCGCCACATCCGGTGAACCGGAACGGATGGCGGCATCGGTCAGCGTCCAGTCGATAATATCACGCTGGGCATGACTGCCCCCGAATGCATGCGCGAAACGACGGACAGGATGCAGGCGCTCGACCGCCTGCGAGTAGTCACCCCTGTGCCAGGCCTGAAAACCTTCGATCAGGGGCAGGGCAATGGTGGCAGCCCAGCCCGCAGCCTCGCTGTCACCCCGGGCCTGTTCCCGGCAGGTTGCAAGCAGGTCTTCCACCTCGGCCTCCCGGCCTGCGCCGAGATAGACCATAGCGGCATGCCAGTCATTGAAGCCGTAAAGCCTGCCATCGGCATGCAGGGACCAGCGGTCAGCAATCGAGATGCAGCGGTCACTGACGTCAACTCCCGTCATGTTCAGGCGCCACAGCATTGCAGCCGCATCAACCAGGTCAGCCGCAACGGTGCTGCCACCGGCAGCGATATGCGTATCATATATCGCAATTGCTTCTGCAGGCTGGTCCAGGTCGAGGTGAAACAGCGCCTTGTGCCACCAGTTATGGACCTGAAAGAAGTTATCCTCTGCCGTCCAGTGCGCCTCGCGGGATACCATCCAGCCGATGCCATCTTCCGGACGACCCTGCATTTCCATCACATGCGCAACCGCATGATGTGCCCAGCAGTCCCGTGGGTCCATTACCAGCGCCCGACGCCCGGTTTCCTCGGCTTTCACATAGTCACCGGCTTCCTCCAGCCCGAAGCTATGCATGCCAAGGACCTGCGAGTACCCAGGGATATCCGGGCTCCATCGGGGCAGGGCGCGGGCAATCCGGTTGCGCAGGTTGCGGGCATCCCCGCGAAAAAAATCCAGCAGCTGCCCGACCTGCAATGCCAGAACATCCCGCGGATATCGCATGGATAAAAAATCCAGCGTCACGGCAGCCCGGGACCATTCGCCACGCAAAAGTTGATCCAGTGCGGTGATGTGAAAGGCTTCACGTTCATCATGGCCGAGCGTTTTGACCTGCGTGACAATTTCACCGGCAGCAGCGGTTGCCTCCGGTTCCGTGGAGACGGCAAACAGCCAGCTCTTCAGAATATGGGCCATCGCAAAGGCCGGGGCTTTCTCGATCGCCGCATCAGCCAGCGCAACCGGATCGCCTGAATAGATCTGGAATGCGGCAATTGCGTCGTCATAAAGCTCTGCAGCTTCGGCATTAGCACCGGTCACTGCATTACCTTGTCTGTCTTTCGTCATCGTCTCTGCTCCTTCGTATAAAATCCATCACCGGTTTCCGACCGGAGATGTATTGGGGGGAGCGGTTTTCTATATTTCAGGGCAATGCAGAACCAGAGAACCTGTGGTATGGTTTTCAGACTATTATTTATTTCATTAAATCAGTTAGTTAGAGTATTCAGTCCGGAAAGCTTCCGTAATCCCGCCCCAAACGGGGCTGTCAACCATACCTGTGGTACAGCTGGAACGATGGAGTGAGTGAGATGTTATCAGCTGATGAGGGCAAACCCGGCGGTACCCGCCAGCAGATTCTGGATGTTGCGGAGGAAGCCGTTCTCGCAAAAGGCTTCGGCGCGACCTCTATTGAGGAACTGATTGCTGCCGTTGGTATATCAAAAAGCGGTTTCTTCTATCACTTCCGGGACAAGGGGGAACTCGCAAAGGCATTGCTGAACCGTTATATCGAACGCGATGATGCGATCTTTGATGACATCTTCGCCCGTGCAGACGACCTCGACGAAGATCCCCTGCACAGCTTCCTGATAGCCCTGAAAATACTGTCTGATCTGTTTCGGGACCTGCCCGGTGGCCATCCCGGCTGCCTCGTCGCCTCAATCTGTTATCATGAACAGCTTTTCGATCCGGGCGTTCAGGCCATCAGCACCACGGCAGTTCTGGGCTGGCGTGCCCGATTCCGCGCCAGGCTGGCAAAAATCGCCAACGTTTATGAACTCGCCGAGGATCACGATCTGGATGATCTGGCCGACATGTTTTCCAGCATCGCTGATGGCGGCATCATTCTGGCAAAGGTCACCCGGGAGCCGGAGGTGCTGGCAAGGCAGATGCTGCTCTATCGCAGCTTCATCAAACTGGTGTTCAGCAAAAAACGCGAGGCGGCCTGAAAAAATTACCCCGCCAGTTCAACGATCTTATCATACAGGCTGCGATTTACCTGAATACCCTCTGTCGGCGTTTTCTGCCGGTTACGATGCCGGCGCTGCCCGGGCAGGCGCACGCCATCCTGCGAGGCCAGTTCCCGGAAGAAGTCCTCTGCATGGGTGCGCCAGCCGTTCGCCTCACCAAAGCGGGCGGGGTCAAAGGCCAGAATCAGTTCACCACCAGGCGGCGGGCCACCATCGGCGTTATCCTGTCTGCCGGCCTCATAGCTGAACAGATCACCCATCAGGCCGCCGGTCAGCAGCTCGATCATCATCGCAATTCCTGAGCCCTTGTAGCCGCCGAACGGCAACTGTGCCCCTTCCAGCACCCTGTTCGGATCTGTCGTCGGTTTGCCATTCGCATCAATACCACAGCCCGGCGGCAACTCCTTTCCGTCACGGGCATGGATCATCACATCACCGCGCGCC
This sequence comes from Rhodospirillales bacterium, assembly GCA_040219025.1. Taxonomy (GTDB): domain Bacteria; phylum Pseudomonadota; class Alphaproteobacteria; order Rhodospirillales; family HT1-32; genus HT1-32. The sequence goes on from JAVJTE010000032.1 coordinate 2,982, forward strand.
ATGGCGGCAGAGGCCTGATCGAAGACCAGAGGCGGGGCGCCATCGCGCGGAAAGCCGAACGCCATCGGATTGGTGCCGAAGAAAGGTTTTGTCCCGCCCGCCGGTGCCACCATCGGACTGGCGGCGGTAAAGGCCATGCCGACAAGACTGGCATCCGTCAGCATCTCGATCTCCGGCCAGAGTGCCGCAAAATGATAGATATTGCGAAGCGCCAGAGCCGCCATCCCCTGTGTACGGGCCAGATCAATCAGCCCCGGCATACCCGTCGCGATAGCCAGCGGTGCAAACCCGCCTTTGCCATCAACACGCAGAATGGAGGGAGCAATCACGGACGCCACAGGCTTTGCCCTGCCATCAACCTTTCCGTTACGTAACGAGGTGACATAGCCCGGCAGCCGGAACAGCCCGTGTGATTCGCAGATATCGCCTTCTGCAGCCATCATGATGCCGGCAACCGCTTCTGCATTGGCCTGATCACAGCCATTTGCCTTCAGCACCCTGACAGCCAGCGCACGGGCATCTTTGAGCGAGAGATTGATCCGGTCCATACGAGGTCTCCTGCGATTGGGGTTTCCTCATGAGACCGTGTGATGAGGGCCGAGGCAACCCGGCCGGGCAGATTTTGCTCTCGCCCGGGTCTTAGCCTTTTGCTTTCGCCTTTGCCCAGGCGTCGCGGAGACCGATTGTCCGGCTGAAGACCGGCCTGCCGTCCACTGCATTCTCTGCATCGCGAACGAAATAGCCCTGACGCTCAAACTGAACCGGGTCGTCGCCGGAGAAGTCGAGCAGGGAAGGTTCCAGCATTGCGTTCTGAATAACCGTCAGCGATTCCGGATTGATGTCGTCCAGCCAGTCACCTTCCGCACCCGGGTCCGGCCGGCTGAACAGATAGTCGTAGATACGCACTTCCGCCGGCACCGCCTGCGGGGCGGAAACCCAGTGCAGGGTCGCCTTCACCTTGCGACCGTCCGGCGCATCGCCGCCGCGGGTTTGCGGGTCATAGGTGCAGCGCAATTCCACGACATTGCCGTCATCATCCGTGACATAATCCTGGCAGGTCAGAAAATACGCCCAGCGCAGGCGGACCTCACGACCCGGGCCGAGGCGGAAGAACTTCTTCGGCGGATCAATCATGAAATCTTCCCGCTCGATATACAGCTCGCGGGAGAAGGGGACCTGACGCACACCGGCGGTTTCGTCTTCCGGATTGTTCACCGCATCCAGATACTCGGTCTCACCTTCCGGATAGTTCTCGATCACCACCCTGATGGGATCGAGCACCGCCATCCGGCGTTCTGCCGACTTGTTCAGCAGATTGCGCACACAGAATTCCAGCATCGCCATCTCGACCGTGCTGTCCCCGGTCTTGGTGATCGCAATCCGGCTGATGAAGTCACGGATAGCCGCTGCCGGAAAGCCACGGCGACGCAATCCGGCAATCGTCGGCATCCGGGGATCATCCCAGCCCGCGACATGACCACCCGTGACCAGTTCATTCAGCCGGCGTTTCGACAGCACGGTATGGGTCAGGTTGAGGCGGGAGAATTCGTACTGTTTCGGCGTCGCCGGGACCGGAAGACTGGCAATGAACCAGTCGTAAAGCGGACGGTGGTCGGCAAATTCCAGCGTACAGAGTGAATGGGTGACATGCTCGATGGCATCGGACTGGCCATGCGCAAAATCGTAGTTCGGATAGATGCACCAGGTGTCGCCGGTCCGCGGATGCGCCTTCTTCACAATGCGATAGAGCACCGGGTCACGCAGATTGATATTGCCCGACGCCATGTCGATCTTCGCCCGCAGCACGCAGCTACCCTCGGCAAATTCACCGGCCCGCATGCGACGGAACAGATCCAGATTCTCGTCGCTGCTGCGCTCCCGATAGGGGCTGGCTGTACCCGGTTCGGTCAGGGTACCCCGGGTCTCCCGGATCTGGTCGGCTGTCTGGTGGTCGACATAGGCATTGCCGTCTTTGATCAGATGCTCCGCCCAGGCATAAAGCTGTTCAAAATAGTCCGAGGCAAAGAACAGGTTGTCGTTCCAGTCGAAGCCCAGCCAGCGGACATCACGCTGAATCGCATCGATATATTCCTGCTCTTCCTTCGCCGGGTTGGTGTCATCAAAACGCAGGTTGCACTGACCACCAAATTCCTGTGCCACACCGAAGTTCAGGCAGATCGATTTTGCATGACCGATATGCAGGTAGCCGTTCGGTTCCGGCGGAAATCGCGTCTGAATGGCCGAAACCTTGGCGGATGCGAGGTCACTGCGTATCTGGTCGCGGATGAAATCACGGGGTTCTGCGGCGGTTTCGCTCGTCTTCTCGGTCATGTCGCATCATTCGGGCTGTGGGAGGGCGTCTCAGGGACATGTTTTGCGTATCGGGTCCTCACCTGTCCAGCAGGAACCTGCCGCTGCTGCTGATTACCGCTGCAAAGCTTGACGAATCGCGGCTTTGGGTCCATCTAGCTGCTATGGCTGATCCCAATCTTCGCCACCCGGAAAAGGCGCACAAACCGGATAATCCGATCCAGCGGAAACCCTCATGGATTCGTGTGAAGGCACCGACATCACGTGCCTATCAGGAAAGCAAGAAGGTTGTCCGCGACGCGGGCCTGCACACGGTCTGCGAGGAAGCCGCCTGTCCGAATATCGGGGAATGCTGGGCGGCAAAGCATGTCACCGTCATGATCATGGGTGATACCTGCACCCGGGCCTGTGCCTTCTGCAATGTGAAGACCGGCAAACCCGGTGCGCTCGACCCGATGGAGCCCTACAATCTCGCAATGGCGACGAAGGATCTCGGCCTCAAGCATGTGGTGATCACCTCCGTTGACCGGGACGATCTGGAAGACGGCGGAGCGGCACATTTTGCGGAATGCATCACGAAAATCCGGGAAGCCACGCCGGAGACGACCATCGAGGTGCTGACACCTGATTTCCTGAACAAGCATGGCGCCTTGCCAAAGGTCGTCACGGCCCGGCCGGATGTCTATAATCACAATCTGGAAACCGTGCCGCGGCTTTATCATTCAATCCGGCCCGGTGCGCGCTATTTCCACAGTCTGCGCCTGCTGGATGTAGTTAAGCGCCAGGACCCGTCGATCTTTACAAAATCCGGACTGATGGTTGGCCTGGGCGAAAGCCAGGACGAAGTTACCCAGGTGATGGATGACCTGAGTTCCGCCGGCGTCGATTTCCTGACCATTGGCCAGTATCTGCAGCCGACCCGTAAACATGCGCCGATTGACCGGTTCGTGACCCCCGATGAATTCGAGGATTATGCACAGATTGCCCGTGGCAAGGGCTTCCTTATGGTTTCTGCCAGCCCGCTGACCCGGTCTTCCTATCACGCGGACAGCGACTTTGCCGAAATGCGGGCTGCCCGTGAGGCGAAGCTGGCCGCTGCCAGCGCCTGACCGGATATGCCGAGCCATGCTGAAAAGCGCATCCTGCACCACAGACCCGAACAGCTGTTCGATCTGGTGGCGGATGTCGGTCGCTACCCCGAGTTCCTGCCCTGGTGCATTGCAGCGCGCCGGAAAAGCCAGAACGGTAATGTTTATCTCTGGGATCTGATCATCGGCTTCAGGATGATCCGCGAGCGCTTCACCTCACAAGTCACGCTGACTCCTGAGGACAGGCGCATCGACGTGACTTATCTCGACGGGCCATTCCGGTATCTCAACAATCACTGGATATTCCTCGAACATGAGGAAGGCTGCATGATCGACTTTTATGTCGATTTTGAATTCCGCTCGAAGATGCTGTCGAAAATCATGGGGATGGTCTTCAGTGAGGCCGTGCAGATGATGGTACGTGCCTTTGAAAAGCGGGCCGACGCACTCTACGGCAAAGGCGGCACCGGGACATCTCCGGCAAGTTGAAGTCACCCGGCATCAATTCAGTGTGAGCCCGCTGTTTCCTTCCGATGGAAGCTTTAGACTGCTCCTGTATTTCAAGGAGGTATTCATGCTGCGTTTTATCACCGTCATCACCGCGCTGGCGCTGGCGCTTCCCGCCATTGCTGCCGGGCCGGAGCAACAGTCGGTCAGGTCAGCCAAGCCGTTCCAGCAGATGGTTGATGATCTCAAGGCATCGGTCGCATCGCACAAGATGCTGGTTGTCACCACCGCCTGCGCCAGTTGCGGGGCGAAGGGCAGGGGACTGGTCATCCCCGGCAACATGGTCATCGGCGTCTATCGCAACGATTTCGCTGTCCGTATGCTGGAGGCCGATATTGATGCCGGGATTGAAGCCCCGATCCGGTTTTACATAACCGAAAATCCTGACAAGACAGCAACCCTGTCCTGGCGCAAACCGTCTGATGTCTTCGCACCATATGGTAATGCAGGGCTGACCGCCATGGCGCTGGAACTCGATGGCATTTTCTCGGTGATTGCTGCCGATGCGGTAAAATAACAGCATCCTGACATGACCGGCACTGAACTCCGGGTAACGCCGCGACCGCAGTATATTGTTGCCGGTCTGGCCGTTGCCTCGCTCCTCATACTGGCACCGCAGGCCGGATCGGGTGGCTATCTGTCACCAGCCCTGATGGTTGTCGGAACTGCACTTGGCATTGTGCTGTATCATGCCGCTTTCGGATTCACCGCTGCCTACCGGCGATGGTTCGTGCATGGCGACCGTCGTGGCGTCCGGGCGCAACTGATCATGCTTGCCGCGGCAACCCTGCTGTTCGCGCCGACACTTGGTGGCGGCGAGATTTTCGGGCATGCAGCGAACGGCATCTATGCCCCCCTTGGCCTGCGTCTGCTGATTGGTGCATTCCTGTTCGGCATTGGCATGCAACTGGGTGGTGGTTGCGGGTCGGGCACGCTTTTTACCGCCGGGGGCGGCAGCCTGCGGATGGTGGTCACACTGGTCTTCTTCTGCGCAGGATCACTCTGGGCCACCCTTGATATGGCTTTTTGGGAAAGCCTGCCCGCCTGGCGCCCGGTCTCGCTGATGAAAGAGTTTGGCTGGCTGCCTGCCGCCGCCGGACAACTCTGCTTCATCGGCCTGCTCTACTGGTGGCTGAGGCAAAGACGGGGAGAGCCTGTCACCGCACCAAAGGGCAGGCAGAACCCGTTCCATACCCTGCTTGCCGGCCCCTGGCCGCTCATTGCCGGAGCCCTGTTACTGGCTGCACTGAACTGGCTGACACTGGCGCTTGCCGGTCATCCGTGGACGGTCACCTGGGGTTTCGCCATCTGGGGGGCGAAGACAGCCGCTCTGCTGGGATGGGACCCGGCGACATCCGTCTTCTGGTCTGGCGATTATACACGCTACCTGCTGGAGCAGGGTGTGCTGACTGATCATTCATCAATCATGGATATCGGTATTCTGATCGGCGCGATGCTGGCGGCGGCTCTGGCTGGCCAGTTCAGACCAACTCTGCGAATTCCGCCCCGGTCACTGGCTGCCGCCATCATTGGCGGTCTGATGCTGGGATACGGAGCGCGCGTCGGATTCGGCTGCAACATCGGGGCTTTCTTCTCCGGCGTTGCCTCGATGAGCCTGCATGGCTGGGGCTGGATTCTGGCGGCGCTGGCCGGTTGCCGGGTGGGTATCTGGCTGCGGCCGCTGTTCGGACTGGCCAACTGATTACCACCAGATATCAGATCATCTCACGAATCATGGCAAAGGCAGTCAGCACGGTAGCATGACGCACGGCTGTCCTGTCCCCGGAAAACACCTCCCGCCGGGATCGAACGACACTGTTTGTCCGCCGTGCCACTGCCAGATGGACCAGCCCGACCGGTTTTTCGGCAGATCCCCCGCCAGGCCCGGCAATACCGGTCACAGCCACAGAGATATCGGCCAGAGAGTTCATCAGCGCCCCATAGGCCATTGCCCGGGCCACCGGCTCGCTGACCGCACCATGTTCAGCCAGCATCGTTGTCGGCACCCCGAGCATTTCCGCCTTGGCTTCATTTGAATAGGTGACAAATCCGCGATCGACCACATCCGATGATCCGGCAACCGCAGTGAGGGCCGCGGCAATCAGCCCTCCCGTGCAGCTTTCGGCTGTCACAAGCCGGAATTTCCGGCCTCTGGCGAGGGTCAGAATCGACTCGGCTTCGGCAATAACATCAGAATCCAGCATGGCTACACCACATATTCGGCAAATACCCAGGTCGCGGCAGCAGAATAGATCGCGGCCAGAACATCATCCAGCATGACCCCCTGCGCCCCCTTGACGGTCCTGTCGGCCCAGTCCGCCGGCCAGGGTTTGAAGATGTCGACAATCCTGAACGCAACAAAACCGAATGCGTAAATCAGCAGGTCAGGAGGAACCATGATCAGGGTCATCCACATTCCGGCAACCTCGTCGATGACCACCGGGCCGGGATCAGGATCCTCTGTGGTCCGCAGAAACACACGCGTTGCACAGACACCGACGAAATAAACAACCACTGTTGCAACGGCCAGCGCCCACATCCCGCCGGTCGAACTGATGATCCAGGCGAAGGGCAGGGCGGCCAGTGATCCCCAGGTCCCTGGCGCTTTAGGTAACAGGCCGGATCCAAACCATGTTGCAAGGGCACAACCCACTCTGTTCTCAACGGACACGGGCAACCGCCTTTCTTGGTTAAAAAATACCTATCGACACTTGAATTGATAATGCCGACCAACTACGGTCATTCCCACTATTTTCGGGGTGGCAGGCAAGGCATCGGGGGATGCCCCTGTCAAAGGCGAGCGGGGGCGACTTTCAAACCTGCAGATAATTTATTTCGCGCCACTATTTGGCCGTGATTAGGAACTACGTAGCCTGCGGCGCAACGCGGGTTGCCTGGGGAGGGTCTTGAGAAGATGAGCGGTTTCGATCCTGAAACCTTCGACGGCGGTTCAGAAGAACGCACGATGATGATGCGACTTTTCCCCGAGAGGGAAATCATCCTGCGTACCGAGACCCGGGTCCGTTATCTGAAGGTCCGGCCCTGGTTTCAGAAAACCGTGGTCCTGCTGGTGGTTGGCCTTGTGTCCTGGGCCGGATATTCCAGCTATCAGTATTACCGGCATGACCGGATCGTCCTTGCCAAGGAAGATGAAATTGCCCGGGGAAACCAGGCATATCGCGCATTGCTGGATGAAATTGCCAATTCCCAGCGTGAAATAGCCCGGATTTCACGGGAACTCGACCAGAACGACAAACGCGCCAAGCAGCAACTTGCCTCTACCCGGACACAGGCCCAGCGGCTGGAAGAACAGAATAACTCGCTTAAGGAAACACTGGGCAGCGTGAAGACGGAACTGGGACGCACCGAGCAGGAACGCAGACAGGTTCTCAACCAGCGTGAACAGCTGAACTCCCAGCTTTCAGCCCTCGAACAGCGCCTGAACGGCATTTCCAACCAGAAATTCAGCCTCGAAGACAATCTGAATTCAGTCGAGAGCGAGTTGCGCCGTGTCACCAGCGAGCGCAATACAGCCCGTCTGGAACTGGACCGTATTCAGGGTCAGGTAAAAAACCTGCAGGCACGCCTTGGTGAAATACACACCTCTCAGCTTGCCATGATGACCGAGTTCAGTGAACGCAGTTCCGAAAAGATCGACAGGCTGGAAAACGTGCTCGCCATGACCGGCGTTAATGTCGAAAGCATGATCAGCCGGACCGACGTGCCGCTTGGCCAGGGCGGGCCACTGGTCGAAATCGACCTTGAGAAGGCCGATGAGAAACAGGTTCTGCAGGCGTCTGTGCAGGCCTTTGAATACCAGATGAACCGCTGGGACGCCCTGAATGTTGTGCTCAGCCAGCTCCCCATGGCGCTGCCGGTGAAGAACGGCCGGCTCAGCAGCACCTATGGCAAGCGCAAAGACCCCGTAACCGGCCGATGGGCCATGCATAGCGGGATCGATTACGCCGCCTATTTCAAGACGCCGATTTACAGCACAGCCGCCGGCAAGGTAAGCTATTCAGGCTGGAAATCATCCTTCGGCAAAGTGGTTGAGATCGACCACGGATTCGGGATCACAACCCGATATGCACATATGCATAAGCCATTGGTGGAAACCGGTGAATCTGTCGCGTTTGGCCAGACGATCGGGCAGATGGGCAGTACAGGACGCAGTACCGGCACGCATCTCCATTACGAAGTTCTTCTGGATGGCGTACCTCAGGACCCCATGAGATTCATCGAAGCAGGACGATATGTTTTCAAAGAACAGTAAAGATAGCAGCAGCCTGCAGGCTGCCTCGGCTCCACGCTCATCCGTACCGTCGATTATCTCGATCGATCTCACGGTTCAGGGAAATCTGATCAGTGAAGGGGAAATCCAGCTGGACGGATCAGTCACCGGGGATGTGACAGCCCACGCCCTGACGATTGGCCAGAACGGCACCGTGAATGGTGAAATTGACGCGGAAACCATCCGTGTACATGGCACCGTAAATGGCCAGATTCGGGCAAAGTCAGTGTTTCTGGCAAAATCTGCCCGGGTTCGGGGGGATGTTGTGCACGAATCCCTTGCCATTGAACCGGGTGCCTTGCTTGAAGGTCACTGCAAGCGCATGACAAGCCTGCCTGACGCTTCCAAAGCACCGAAAAGCAAAACCAATGGTGCCAAATCAGAAGACGGCAAAATCAATCTGATCGTCGCCGACACCGATACCAAGCCGGAAGCTGTGCCAGCCTGACATGATCCCGCCGGATCAGACGCCTGTATCCAGCGCCCGGCGGAACATATCGGCATCCACATTGCCGCCGGATGCCACCACCACGGTTGTCCGGTCTGTGGTATCAATGCGCCCGGCAAGCGCAGCCGCCAGGGCGACTGCACCACCCGGTTCAATCACCAGCTTCAGCCGTTCAAAAGCATGGCGCATCGCCGTGAAAACTTCCTGATCGCTGACCACCAGACCGCCACTCAGACGACGTGCATTGATCGCAAAGGTCATCACGCCGGGCGTCTCGGTCAGCAGGGCGTCACAGACGGACCGCGCCGCCGGGTCATTTTTCCGGCGCGCCCCGTCAACCAGAGAACGTGCCGTGTCTTCGAAGCCGTCCGGTTCAGCCGAATAGACGGGAACTTCCGGGGCTGCATCATGAAGCGCCGTCGAACATCCGGCAATCAGACCACCGCCACCACAACAGATGACGATCTGATCCGGCGTCACCTGAATTTCCGCGCATTGTTCGATAATCTCATACCCGATTGTTCCCTGTCCGGCGATGACATCGGTGTCATCAAAAGGCGGGATCAGGGTGCCGCCGGTTCGGCGGAGAACCTCGGCAGCAACATCCTCACGGCTCTGATTGTACCGGTCATAGGTAATAACCTCCGCACCATAGGCACGGGTATTGGCCAGCTTCATTGCCGGTGCATCAGCCGGCATGACAATCGTCGCCGAAATACCCGAAATCTGCGCTGCGTGGGCAACGCCTTGCGCATGGTTCCCCGAGGAAAAAGCCACGACACCGCGTGACCGGTCAGCTTCCGGGATCCGGGATATACGATTGTAGGCCCCGCGGAACTTGAACGATCCGGTTCGTTGCAGCGGCTCCGCCTTGACCAGTACCCGCCCGCCAACCAGAGCATTGAGAAATGGCGATTCCAGCAGGGGAGTCCGAACGGCCACACCGGCAATCCGTTTGCGTGCTGCCTGAATATCGGCAGCAACCGGCGTACCCTCCGGTAACTCAGGCGGCGACCGGAGAGCATTGTTTTCAATGGCAGGGCGCACCGGCGGAACGGCGGTCATAGTCAGGCTCCGAGTATTGCGGGCAATTCGGTCAGGTCCTTGAGTTCGTTTTCCGGACCATCGGGCAGCCTCTCCCGTTTCTGGCCGAACCGGTTGACCCAGTTCACGCGAAACCCGAAAGTCGCCGCACCGGCAGCATCCCAGGCATTGGAGGACATGAAAGCAACCTTTGCCGGGGCGGTGATGCCAAGGTCATTGATTGCCAGCTGATAGACATCCGGATGCGGCTTGTAGATCCGCAGATCATCGACCGAGAGCACACCGTCCAGCAGATCAGACAGCCCGGCATTTTGCACAGCCGCATTCAGCATGTCGGGAGATCCATTCGACAGCACAGCGGTTTTCAGACCCGCGGCTTTCAGCCGTTGCAAAACATCGGGAACTTCCGGATAGGCGTCCAGTTCGAGATAGAGCTGCATCAGCCGCTCGCGCAGGGCGGGGTTATCTATTCCCGCCGTTTCCAGGGCGAAATCCAGACCATCACCGGTGACCTGCCAGAAATCGGCATATCGTCCCATCAGGCTGCGCAGCCAGGTATATTCCAGTTGTTTGGTACGCCATACCTGGGCAACCAGATCCGCTTTACCCCCCAGATCATCGCGGCATCTGCGGGCCGCTGCCGTGACATCGAACAGCGTTCCGTAAGCATCAAACACACAGGCTTCCATGTCTTGCATGAGCGTTGGCTGGGGCATTCTCAATCCTGTTTCAATTCCGGAGGTTACTGGCAGGCGTTGCAGGCACGCTGCAGATCATCGGGCAGAGAGGCAGAGAGATCGACACCGTCTATCAGATGACGATACACCTGCAGATTCTCCATGACCCGCTGAACATAATTGCGGGTTTCCGTAAACGGTATCGACTCAACCCAGTCAATGGGATCCGTTGACGGGTCACGGGGGTCACCAAATTCCCTGATCCAGCGCGACACACGGTGAGGGCCGGCATTGTATCCGGCGATCGCCATGATGTAGGAACCGTCGAAATCCCTGATCAGTCCGCCAAGATAGGACCGCCCGAGACGAATATTATACGTCACGTCGTCGGTCAGGCTGCTGCGCTGGTATGGCAGCTTCAGCGACCGGGAGACTTCTTGCGCCGTCGCCGGCATCAGCTGCATCAGGCCCCGGGCACCGGCAGGACTGACCGCATCGGCGTCGAACACGCTTTCCTGACGGATGATGGCATAGGTCAGAGCTGCCTCCACCCCCGCATCATCTTCACTGAAGGCGATCTGGGGAAATCCGGCCACCGGCAGAATCTGGCCATCAAGCATGGCTTTCTTCGCCAGCCGCACCCCGATATCAGGATGACCGATCCCGGTCGCCAGTGACGCAGCAAGCGTGCGATGCCCGATCTCCTCTGTCATCTCAAACAGCCTGTCGATGAGGCTCCGCAACGGCCAGCGATCCTCCAGTTTTGCTGCGTAGCGTATGGCCCGGACCAGTTCGTGACTGGCAAAGGCGGCGCGCTGGGCCGGGGTAATCTCCGCTGTATCTGGCGGGGTGAGGGGGCCCACAGACACTCCCAGTCTGGCACCTGCCAGCTGGCCATAATAGGTCATCGGTAGCGCCGCCGCGAGCTTGTACCAGTTCGCCGCGCCAGGTTCGTCTTTCATGGCCTCTGCGGCGCGTCCGCTCCAGTAGGCGCCGCGGGCGACACTTATCGGATAGCTGACATTGGCGTAGAGTTCTTCAAAATGCCGGCGGGCGAGGGCAGCGTCATCCAGAAAGCGCAATGCGATCCAGCCGGACAGCCAGAGCGATTCCGCCTGATCAGCGCCGGATATGTCACCGCTTCCGGCTGCCAGCCTGTAGGCGTCTGTGATATGGCCCTGACGTAACAGGTACCGGGCAATATAGCTTCGCTCATCCCACCAGCGGCCGGGCCCGCCGACATCCGGCGTTTTCTTGGACAGCAGCAGTTCGGCCGCCCCCTCCAGGTTACCGGCCCGCCGCCGCCAGCGGACACGTTCAAATATCAGACCGGGATCAGCCGAAAGCGCATCCGGAACACGGTCGATGGCCGCATCAACACCGGCCAGCCGCTGCCGTAACCTGATCCGCGCATCCGCCAGTTTCTGATAATCATCCGGTATCAGGGGAAACATGCGCCGGGCAGAATGATGATGGCCCTCCCATAGCAGCCGGTCTGTCCGGGCAAGGTGATCAGCGGGTGTCAGGTTCCCACCTGCAAGTTTCCTGAACGTCGCCTCGGACCGCGCATCGAAGGTCATTTCAGCCCAGGTTTTGCGCGCATATTCTGTTGCTCTGGCCTTGTCACCAACAGCCAGCAGCGCCGACAGATACAGCACGGCACCATCATCCGTCAGCGGCTCACCATCAGCAAAGAAATCAAGAACCGTCTGTGCCGGCATGGTGGATGCGAGCTTCCGCTCTGCATTCAGCCGCAACCGGCCTCTCGATGGCCAGTCGGGATACCGGTGAAGAAATCCCGTGATTTCTTCAAAACTTCCCAGAGAATTGCGATAGGCAATCCAGTCAACCAGCCGACGGGCAACATCATCCTCAACATCTGCAACGGCTGCCCGTGCCACATCGGGAACCCGCTTTTCAAGTGCAGCTTCTGCTGCCTGAAGTTTTGCGACGGTTTCATCAAACGATCCGGCAGTCGCAGCCAAATGGCCCGACGCCAGCAGGAGAGAACACAGCGAGGTAAAGAAAACGGCCCTGAATATCATGGCTCTATCCTATTGGGTCCTGAATTCCGCAACAAGAGGCCCGGTGATCAACTTAGAGCGAGCCTTGCCCGACATTCGCTTGATCGCTATGTTCTGCGCCCGACGAGATAATCCGCCACGCTGAAGGAAACCGGCCATGTTTATAGGATCTTGCGTTGCCCTGATCACACCGTTCACCAACGGCACCGTGGATGAAAAAGCGTTCCAGAAATTTGTGCAGTGGCAGATTGACGAAGGCACGGAAGGTGTCGTGCCTGTTGGAACGACGGGGGAATCACCGACGCTGAGCCATGAAGAGCATATGCGAGTCGTTGAACTCTGCATCGAGGTGGCCGCAGGCAAAATTCCGGTTATTGCCGGAGCTGGCTCCAATTCGACCAGCGAAGCCATCATGCTGACCCAGCATGCAGAAAAGGCAGGTGCCGATGGCGCACTTGTCGTGACACCCTATTACAACAAGCCCAGCCAGGAGGGGCTTTATCAGCATTTCAAGGCGATCCATGACGCCACCAACATTCCGGTCGTCATCTATAATATTCCCGGTCGCAGCATCGTCGACATGACCGTCGATACCATGTCCCGTCTGGCCAGACTGCCGCGGATTGTCGGGCTCAAGGATGCGACAGCCGATCTCAGCCGGCCCCAGCTGACGACACAGGCCTGCGGAACAGATTTCTGCCAGCTCAGCGGTGAAGATGCGTCTGCGCTTCCCTATCTCGCGGCTGGCGGTCACGGCTGTATTTCGGTCAGCGCAAATGTCGCTCCCGGGCTGCTGGCCAGGATGCATCGTGCCTGGCGAGAGCGTGATATCGACACAGCACTGGAAATCCAGCGCCGGCTGACACCGCTGCACAAGGCGATGTTCTGCGAACCGAGTCCCGGACCGGCCAAATATGCCGCCGAGCTTCTGGGGCTTGCCCGCGGCGAGGTACGTCAGCCGATACTGGAACTGACCGACGCCGGCAAGAAGCAGGTTCGTGAGGCCATGACGTTTGCCGGACTGCTGAACTGATCGACTGGCTGAAAGCGGAAATACATGAGTCTCCCTGACCGCATAGCGGCACAGAATCGCAAGGCCCGGCACGATTACTTCATTCTGGAGACAATCCAGGCCGGCATCATGCTGACCGGTACCGAAGTGAAATCACTCCGGTCCGGGCGCGCCAGCATTCAGGAGTCCTATGCGACAGAGAAGGACGGGGACTTCTGGCTCGTCAACGCTCATATCCCGCATTACGAACATGCCGGGCCGGCTTTCGCGCATGAAATCCGCCGGCCACGCAAGTTGTTGCTGCATCGCAAGGAAATCTCCCGGCTTGTCGGTGCCATCAACCGTAAGGGCCATACGCTGGTGCCGCTGAATATCCATTTCAATTCCCGCGGACTGGCCAAGGTCAGCCTGGGTCTGGCCAAGGGCAAACAGGCCCATGACAAACGCCAGACCATCAAGGAACGGGACTGGGAACGCAACAAGGCCAGGGTACTGCGCGACAACGGCTGACCGGTTTGTTTTCGCCCGATGCTTGGCACCCGCCGGAACCGACCTTACATGGAAAAGGCAAGCCGGACGGGGCAGAGAGACAAATGGCCAATTATATCGCAGTGAAACAACGCCTGGCTGCGGAGCGTAAAAGCTTCCGCTCCACAGGCAATACGGACGCCAGACGACCAGCCGGACAACATGTTACCCGTGACTTTCCCGTGCTCGACCTCGGTACCCAGCCAGCCGTCGCCACCGATGAATGGGAACTGAAGATCAGCGGCGCGACCGGGCAGCCGCTGATGGTGAACTGGGCCGGTCTTGACCATTTTCCAATAATTCATCTTAAATCTGATATTCACTGCGTAACTGGCTGGACTAAATATAATAATTTGTGGCGTGGTATTCGCCCAAAATGGTTTGTCGAACAGGTGCAGCCCGTCCCCGATGTGAGTCATGTCATGGCCCGGGGATATGACGGCTACTCGACAGTGATCCCGATCGAGGCACTGACGGACGACCAGTCGCTGATTGCAACCCACTGGAACGACGCTCCGCTGAGCCGCGAACATGGCGGCCCGGTCAGGCTCGTGATACCCCGACTGTATTTCTGGAAAAGCCTGAAATGGCTCCACAGCCTGACCTTCATGACCCGATACCAGCATGGATACTGGGAAGCGCAGGGCTATCACCCCGATGGCGATCCGTGGAAGGAACAACGGTATGAATAAATTCGCGAAAAACCCACGTACCGGGCTGGCTGGCCTGTTTCTGGCGGCGATGTTGTCGCTTGCCGGACCGGCGTCCGCCGCCGGCAGCGCCCATGATTTCAGCTTTACCGCCATCGAAGGCGGCGAACTTCCGCTCTCGCACTTTCAGGGCAAGGTTGTCATGGTGGTCAACACGGCCTCGCAATGCGGCTTCACCCACCAGTATGAAGACCTGCAGACGCTCTATGAGAAGTACAGGTCCGAAGGTTTTGTCATCATCGGGGTTCCGTCGAACGATTTCGGCGGGCAGGAGCCGGGAACCGCTGCCGACATCAAGGAATTCTGCGAGACAAGCTTCGCTATCGACTTTCCCATGGCCGACAAGACCATCGTCCGTGGCGACGAAGCCCATCCGTTCTATCGCTGGGCGCGCGACGAATATGGCGCTTTGGCGGCCCCGCGCTGGAACTTCCACAAATATCTGATTAATGGTGAAGGACAACTGGTCGACTGGTTTTCCACCGCGACAGATCCTGGATCATCCCGGGTGTCCCGCCGTATCGAAGAAATTCTCGCAACACAGAAATGACGGAGACTGACTTGTCTGCATATGATTACAGCTTTGACAAAATAACCGGCGGTGCCCTGCCGCTCGACCAGTTCCGGGGCAAGGCACTGCTGGTCATCAATACCGCCTCCGAATGCGGCTATACCCCGCAGTATGCCGGAATGCAGGAGCTTTATGATGCCTACAGCAAGCGCGGGCTTGTGGTTATCGGCGTCCCCTCCAACGATTTTGGCGGCCAGGAACCGGGAACCAATGCGGAAATTCACGCATTCTGTCACACCCATTATGCCGTCGATTTTCCGATGACCGCAAAAGTTCCGGTAAAGGGGGCCGATGCCCATCCGTTCTACAAATGGGCTGTCGAACAGCTGGGTTCCGAGGCTGCACCAGCCTGGAACTTCCACAAGATCCTGATCGATCCGGATGGCCGGGCAGTGGACTGGTATCCCGCCGGAACCGCCCCGGTTTCCGAGGCCATCATCAACAGGCTGGATGAGCTGCTGCCCGCAGCCTGAGTTCAGCTGTCGATGAACTGCCGGACCGCCCGGAAAACCGTCTCGAACATTTCTGTCGTCAGCCGTCCGGTATTCGTGTTGTAGCGTGAACAGTGATAGCTGTCGAAAAGCGTGAGCCCGTCCTCAAGCTGATAACGCGCGCCATGCACGAACTTCACTGCCGAGCGCTTCAGACCCAGCGTCGACAGCACATTCGCATGCGAGACGGAGCCCAGCGACACAATCGCCCGTAACCCGCTCATCGCCGCAATCTCGGCCTCCAGAAAAGGCCGGCAGGCTTTCTGCTCCGCGCCGATCGGCTTGTTCTGTGGCGGAACGCAGCGAACGGCGTTGGTGATCCGGCAATCCGTCAGCTCCAGCCCGTCGTTCGGGTCGGCGGCAAACTGCCCCCTGGCAAAGCCGAATTTGATCAGGGTCGGATAGAGCAGATCCCCCGCCCAGTCGCCGGTAAAAGGCCGGGCGGTACGATTGGCACCACGCAGTCCGGGTGCCAGACCGACAATCAGCAGCGGTGCCGCAAGCGGGCCAAAGGCCGGGACCGGACCGTTATGCCAGTCCGGAAAGGCGGCCCGGTTCTGATTTCTGAACTCGGCCAGCCGCGGGCACAGCGGGCAATCCTGCGAGGGTTCGCTGAAGGCCATGATCAGGCGTCATCATCGTCATCAAAATCATCATCATCGGGCGCAGCGACATTTTCAGGCCGCCCACCCCGGGCGATATGCTCGCGCAGGTCGGCAAGTTCAAGAAACACATCAGCCTGCCGGCGAAGTTCATCGGCAATCATTGGCGGCTGGGTCCGGATGGTGCTGACAACGGTCACCCGGACGCCGCGGCGCTGGACCGCTTCGACCAGACTGCGAAAATCACCGTCACCGGAAAATATCATGACGTGATCGAGGTGAGGGGAGAGTTCCATCACATCGATCGCCAGTTCGATATCCATGTTACCTTTGATTTTCCGCCGGCCCGTAGCGTCCGTGAACTCTTTCGCCGGTTTGGTGACCATGGTGTAGCCATTGTAATCCAGCCAGTCGACCAGCGGGCGGATCGGCGAATATTCCTGATCTTCAAACAGCGCGGTGTAGTAGAGTGCACGCACCAGACGGCCCTTGCTGCCAATCAGGTCGAGGAGCTTCTTGTAATCAATATCAAAGCCCAGTGTCTTGGCGGCGGAATATAGATTTGCGCCATCCACGAACATGGCAATTCGTTCTTCCGGATAGAATATGCGTCCCATGATGAATGTCCTTTTGTCTGAATTACAGGCTTTGATTTATGATCAGTGTTATACGCATAAAGTATGCAGGAGGTTCCTAGCTCCCGCCGTCGTCTGCTGCAAGCGTCCTGGGGTTGAATGACAGAACAGATATACATCGCGCTCGGATCAAACCTGGCTGCCCCCCGCTGCAGGACACCGGCAGAGACGATCGAATCCGCCATCAATGCCCTGCAGACTGACGGCCTGCCTGTGGTCCGGCGTTCTGCTGTCTGGCTCACAGAGCCGGTGCCCGTGTCCGACCAGCCCTGGTATGCGAATGCGGTCATCGAAACTGCCTGCACAGACGAGCCGGCGGCCCTGATGACCCGGCTGCATCGCCTTGAATCCGAATTCCGGAGGGTCCGCAGCGTCCCGAACGCAGCGCGCACCCTCGATCTTGACCTCCTCGACTATGCCGGGCAGGTGTCAAAGACGGACCAGGACTGGCCGCATTTGCCACATCCCAGGCTGCAGGATCGCGCGTTTGTTCTGCTGCCACTGCAGGAAATAGCGCCGGACTGGAAGCATCCGCAGAGCCGTCTCCGGATCGGCGATCTGGTCGCCGCACTGGATCCGTCCCAGAAAGCCACACGAATCGAACCAGACCCCTTGCGTTTTCAGCATCCCGGGTTATATCTCTCGCCCACCTGAATTCTGGAGCGAATACGCAATGGCGCGCGTCACTGTTGAAGATTGCATAGTCAAGATCCCGAACCGTTTCGACCTGGTGATGGTCGCTGCCCAGCGTGCACGCGACATTTCCGGCGGCATGCCGCTGACGATTGACCGGGATAACGACAAGAATCCGGTCGTCTCGCTGCGGGAAATTGCCGACGAAACAGTCGACCTCAAAGATCTGCGCGACGCCATCGTCAAGAGCCTTCAGAAGCATGTCGAGATTGACGAGCCCGAAGATGACGATCCGGAACCGACCGGCCCGGACGCCGGCATGAACCCGGACCTTGAACTTGGCGGTTCTGCCTATGACGACGGTGACCCGCTGCGTGCGGCAATCATGGCAGCAAAGGCGCAGGCCAGTGAACTGTTTGTCGAAGACAGCAGCGAACCGGCCGTCGAGTTCCCTGTGGACGAGGACTGAGCCTTCAGCCAAGCCAGCGCTTGTCGGACGCCTGATATCAATCAACAATACTGCTTCTGACAATGTTGGAAGCCAGGAATGATTCGGCAGTTTGAACTCGTCGAAAAGGTCAGGTCGTATGACCCGAATGCAGATGAAGATCTGCTGAACCGGGCCTATGTCTTTGCGATGAAGGCGCATGGCACGCAAACCCGTGCGTCCGGCGATCCCTATTTCTCGCATCCGCTTGAAGTCGCGGGTATCCTGACCGGCTACAAACTGGATACCGCCTCAATCGTCACTGCCCTGCTGCATGACACGATAGAGGATACCCGCGCCACCTTTGAAGAAATTGAAAACCAGTTTGGTCCGGGGATCGCCAAGCTGGTCGACGGCGTGACGAAGCTGTCATTGCTGGAATTGCAGTCCGACAGCACCAAACAGGCAGAGAACTTCCGCAAGCTGCTGCTGGCTATGTCCGAGGATATCCGCGTGTTGCTGGTGAAGCTGGCGGATCGCCTGCACAACATGCGCACCCTGCATCACATCCCCAATCCGGAGAAGCGGGGCCGCATCGCGCTCGAAACCATGGAAATCTACGCCCCGCTGGCCGAGCGGGTCGGCATGAAGGAAGTGAAAGACGAGCTGGAGGAAATCGCTTTCCGGGAGATCAATCAGGAAGGCTATAACTCGATCACCAAGCGGCTTGAGTTTCTGCGAAATGAGGCGGGAACGCTGGTCGATTCCATCGTCGCGGAGATTCAGACCCTGATGGATAACAGCGGCATCGCAGCCTCTGTCAGTGGGCGTGAGAAAACACCCTATTCGATCTGGCGCAAGATGCAGCACAAGAATGTCGGCTTTGAACAGCTGGCCGACATCATGGCATTCCGTGTCGTAACTGAAGATACCAACGACTGCTATCATGCTCTCGGCGCCCTGCATCAAAAATACAGGGTCGTTCCGGGCCGGGTTAAAGACTATATCTCAACCCCGAAACCAAACGGCTACCGGTCACTCCATACCGGTATTATCGGCCCGTCCCAGCAGCGTGTGGAAATTCAGATCAGAACCCGTGACATGCATCACGTGGCCGAGCTGGGAGTTGCTGCACACTGGATTTACAAACAGTCCGTGCCGAATACCGAAGGCCGGCAATATCACTGGCTGCGCGAGCTTCTGGACATTCTGGAACATGCGGAAAGTCCCGAAGACTTCCTGGAGCATACCAAGCTGGAGATGTTCCAGGATCAGGTCTTCTGTTTCACGCCGAAAGGCGACCTGATCACGCTGCCCCGCGGCGCGACACCGATCGACTTTGCCTATGCCGTTCATTCGGAAGTCGGTGATACCTGTGTCGGGGCCAAGATCAACGGCCGGATGGCACAACTGAAAACCGAATTGCATAACGGCGATCAGGTCAAGATCATGACCTCGAAGGCGCAGACGCCATCGCCGGTCTGGGAACGCTTTGTCGTTACCGGCAAGGCCCGGGCCCGCATCAGACGGTTTGTCCGGGCCAAACAGCATTCCGAATATGTCACTCTGGGCCGCGCCATCCTGGAACGGGCGTTTGCCCAGGAGGGCCACGAATTCGAGCCCCGGAAACTGTTACCCGTCCGCAATCATTTCGGCGTTACCGATGTCGACGAGCTTCTCGCCTCGGTGGGTGAGGGCGTGCGCCCCGCAGGAGACGTGCTGAGCGCTGTCTTCCCCGGCATGAAGCGCAAGCCCGTTGCCACCCCGCGGCGCAATCCGAACGATCAGCATGTGAATGCGATACCGATCAGGGGGCTGATCGGCGGCATGGCCGTGCATTATTCAAGCTGCTGTCACCCGCTGCCGGGCGACCGGATCGTCGGGATCGTGACCTCGGGCAAGGGGGTCAGTATCCATACCATCGATTGCGACACACTGGAGAACTTCACAGACAGTCCCGAACGCTGGCTCGACGTCGCCTGGGTCATCGACAAGGATGCTGCGCAGATGTTTGTTGGCCGCATGAAGGTCACCCTGTCAAATGAACCGGGCAGCCTGGGAGACCTCTCCACCGCGATTGCCCGCAATGAGGGCAACATCATAAATCTCCGTATAACCAACAGGTCATCAGATTTTTTTGAGATGGAGGTTGATGTCGAAGTCCATGATGTGAAGCATCTCAGTGCGATTATTGGCAATCTTCGCGCCACGCCGACGATCACTTCCGTCAACCGCATGAAGACCTGAGTCGTGATTATCGGGCGATTTCGCAATTAAATGATCTGACTTCACCGGCCATAGTCACTATATCTGCGCCATGCTGTTCCGTGCCCGCCAGAGACCATCGCTGTTTCGTCGCATCGCCAACATTGTCTGGCCAAGCATCGGCCTGCGCCGAAGCGGGAAATATGTTGCCTATCGTGTCGCGCGTCTGCCCGGTACGCCCTACAGCATTGCTGCCGGTTTTGCGACGGGTGCGGCGGTTTCCTTTACCCCGCTGGTTGGACTGCATTTTCTGGTAGGAGGTGTCCTGGCCTACCTTATCCGGGCGAATGTGGTCGCATCGGCGATAGGTACAGCTCTCGGCAATCCCTGGACCTTTCCGGCTATCTGGGTGTGGATTTACAAGGTTGGGCGCTGGATCGAGAGTTTTGGCAATGCATCGCTGGATGTTGTCCCGAATGTCGATTTCTGGGGTGTGCTGGGTGGTCTGGTGCCGGCGCTGGTGGCAATGGATGTGGTGTTTCTGACCGACGAGGCATGGCCGCTGATCCGTCCCATGTTTATCGGTGCGATCCCGACCATGATTTTTGTCTGGCTAGCTTTTTATTGGCCGATCAAGACCTTGCTGATTAAATACCAGCAGCGCAGGACACGGCGGAGAGAAGCCCGCATGGCCGCGCAGCAGGTTCTTCAGGTGCAGGAGTAGGCAATGAGCAACAAACTCAGGCTGGGCGTGAATATCGATCACGTCGCAACAATCCGGAACGCCCGCGGCGGTAGCCACCCGGATCCCGTGCGTGCCGCTATTCAGGCCGCCGCCGCCGGGGCTGATGGTATCACGGCGCATTTGCGGGAAGACCGCCGTCATATTTCAGATGACGATATGTCCCGTCTGATGCGCGATATCAGCCTGCCACTGAACTTCGAAATGGCAGCAACCGACGAAATGCTTGAGATCGCTATCCGCCATCGCCCGCATGCCGCCTGCATCGTACCGGAAAAACGGGAAGAACGAACCACAGAAGGCGGTCTGGATGCTGCCGGTGGTCATGACTATCTGGCCCCTTACATTGCGAAACTGGGCGCAGAGAACATAAGGGTCTCGCTGTTTATCGAGCCCGACCGCCGTCAGCTTGACGCCGCCCGCAGCCTTGGTGCGCCGGTTGTCGAACTTCATACCGGCGCCTATTGCGAAGCCCGTGGCAGTGAACAGACGCGGCATCTGGAGCGTATCCGCGATGCGGCAAGATATGCCACGGCTATCGGGCTGGAATGTCATGCCGGACACGGACTGGATTTCGACACGGTTGCACCGGTTGCTGCCATTCCGGAACTTCACGAACTCAACATCGGCCATTTTCTGATCGGCGAGGCAATCTTCAGCGGTCTCGACAGTTCAATCCGGCGTATGCGGGCGCTGATGGACAAGGCCCGGGCCGACGCCACCGGGTCGCGCAGCGCCTGACCATGATCCTTGGCATCGGCAATGACATCATCGATATCCGGCGGATCGGGGAGACGCTGGAGCGGTTCGGGGACAGGTTTCGCAATCGCATCTACACCCCGGTTGAGATTGCCAAGGCAGAAAAACGCCGGCTTTCCGTGGATACATACGCCAAGCGTTTCGCGGCAAAGGAGGCCTGTTCGAAGGCTCTGGGAACGGGATTTCGCAAAGGTGTGTTCTGGCGCGACATGGGCGTTGTCAACCTCCCGTCCGGCAAACCGACAATGGCCCTGACCGGGGGTGCCCTGAAGCGTCTGCAGGAAATCACACCTGCCGGAATGGAAGCCCAGATCGATCTGACAATCACCGATGACGGGCCAATGGCGCAGGCGATTGTCATTATTTCCGCCAATCCGAAACCTTAGCTGTTGGCCCGCAAAGCTTGACAGAAGCAGGCTCCGTGGGCTTCATCCGCATCAATCCAGAATGGCCGACACCCGCGTCCCCCTATAGAAAAGACAACATCTGATCATGAGTGAAAAATCCGGCGGCATCTTCGATATGCTCAAAACGGTCGTTTATGCTGTGCTGATTGCCGTCGGGGTCAGAACTGTCGCCTACGAACCGTTCAACATTCCCTCCGGCTCAATGCTGCCGACGCTGCTGATCGGTGACTATCTGTTCGTCTCCAAGCTGTCCTACGGCTACAGCCGCTATTCCCTGCCGCTGGACCTGCCGCTGATTCCCGGACGCATTCTGTTTGAAGAACCGGAAAGAGGGGACGTTATCGTCTTCAAGCATCCGACAGCTGACAAAACCTACATCAAGCGGCTGATTGGTCTGCCCGGTGACAAGATTCAGGTCACCGGCGGTCTGCTATACATCAATGACGTCCCGGTTAAACGGCGCAAGATCGAGGACTATGCCCATAACACCGAAAATGGCGGCGTGATCAACTTCGAGCAGTATATCGAAACACTGCCGAACGGCGTTGAACATCGTATCCTTGAGCAGTCTGACAGCGGATTCCTCGACAATACCGGCGTCTATAACGTGCCGCCCGGCCATTACTTCATGATGGGGGATAACCGGGATCGCTCTTCCGACAGCCGGAACATGTCGGATGTCGGCTTTGTGCCCGAGATCAACCTGGTCGGCCGGGCTGTCATCCTGTTCTATTCCGTTGATGAAACCACGTCGCTCCTGAAACCCTGGACATGGCCGACCGGTATTCGCTACAGCCGTCTTCTGAACGGGATCGAGTAGACTCATGGCTGCTGACCGCACCCGTCTGCTCACCCGGATCCGACACCAGTTCGCTGACAAGAACCTGCTGAACTCTGCCCTGAGCCATCCCTCGACAGCGGGCGAGCAGAGCCGCAATTACGAGCGGATGGAATTTCTCGGTGACCGGGTTCTGGGCCTGATTGTCGCTCACTGGCTGTTCGAGAAATATGGCGAGGATGCCGAGGGAACACTCAACCGGCGCTTCACCGGGCTGGTCAACCGCTGGGCGCTGGCAGATATCGCCCGCAGCCTCGGGGTCGACGAGGCTGTTCACCTTGGTGATGATGAAAACGGCGACCAGCTGCGCCAGCAGCCGGCGCTGCTGGCCAATACGCTGGAAGCAATCATTGCGGCAATCTATCTCGATGGCGGTCTGGAACCGGCCCGTGCCTTCATCCGGGAACATTGGGAACGCCTGCTGTCCGCCGATCTGAAGCCACCAAAAGATCCCAAGACCGCCTTGCAGGAATGGGCACAGGGCAAGGGACTCGGACTGCCGGAATATACCGTCATCGAACGCTCCGGCCCGTCACATGCCCCGTTCTTCCGGATGACCGTCTCCGTCGCCGGCGGCGAGACCACCGAAGGCAGCGGGCCTTCAAAACGGGCGGCACAGATGCAGGCAGCGACAGAACTCCTCAAACGGCTGGAAAACTCATGAACGATCAGGCATCCGCGACAAAGTGCGGCTTTGTTGCCATCGTCGGGGCAACGAATGCCGGCAAGTCGACACTGGTCAATCAGGCGGTCGGTACAAAGATCTCAATCGTTACCCACAAGGTTCAGACCACCCGCAGCCGGGTTCTCGGTGTGATGATCGAAGATAACGCCCAGATCGTGCTGGTCGACACACCCGGCATTTTTGACCCCCGCCGCCGCCTTGACCGGGCGATGATTCAGGCAGCCTGGCAGGGTGCTGCCGATGCAGATGTTGTCGCCCTGATCGTCGATGCCAAGCGTGGCGCGACAGAAGATGTCCTCGGGATCATCGAAAAACTGGCTGATATCAAGGCACCGAAGCTTCTGGTCCTGAACAAGATCGACCTGCTTGACCGCTCGCTGTTGCTGGATCTTACGGCGAAACTGAATGCATCCGGGATTTTCCGCGAAACCCTGATGATTTCCGCCCTGAACGGCGATGGTGTCCGCGATCTGGTTGACCAGTTTGCCCGGCACATGCCGGACAGCCCTTGGCTGTTCCCGGAAGACCAGCTCACCGACATGCCAAACCGTCTGCTGGCAGCCGAAATCACCCGTGAGAAGGCTTTCCTGCGGCTGCATCAGGAGCTGCCCTACAGCCTGACCGTCGAAACCGATACATGGGAAGAACGCAGGGACGGATCGGTCAAGATCGACCAGACCATCTTCGTTACCCGCGACGGCCACAAGGGGATCGTCATCGGCAAGAACGGCGCCACCCTGAAGGCGATTGGTGCCGAATCCCGGGCCGAGCTGGAAGAAATACTCGGTCACCGCGTCCATCTGTTCCTGTTTGTGAAGGTCCGGGAACGCTGGCTGGAGGATCCGGAACGTTTCCGGAATATCGGAATTGAATTCAATTCCTGACAGCCCACAGCGAAGCCAGAGGTCCTAGCCATGGACTGGCGGGATGAAGCGGTTGTTCTGTCCGCTCAGGCCCATGGTGAAAATGGTGCTGTTGTTCAGCTGCTGACCCGTGAACGCGGCCGGCATGCCGGGTTTGTTCGCGGCGCCCACGGCAAGACCGGACGGGCAATCTGGCAGCCCGGCAATCTGGTGGATGTGACCTGGCGAGCACGGCAGGCCGATAATCTTGGTGCAATGTCGGGAGAGCTGATCCGGGGATATGCCGCGGAAGCCATGGAAGCGGCGGACCGGCTGTCCTGCCTCAGTGCCGCCTGTACGGTTGCCCATATGGCGCTGCCGGAACGCGAATCACATCCTGCCGTCTTCGAGGGTATGCGGGTTCTGCTGGAATCCATCGCCGATGACACGGTCTGGCCGACAATCTACGTTCACTGGGAACTTGGCCTGCTGAAAGAACTGGGTTTCGGCCTGGCCCTCGACAGTTGCGCCGCGACGGGAGAAAACGACCAGCTTGCCTATGTCTCGCCCCGGACGGGGCGGGCGGTCTCCCTGTCAGCGGGCGAGCCTTACCGGGACAAGCTGCTGACCCTCCCGCCATTTCTCACCGGGGCAGCCGTTGCCGACGATCAGCAGCTGGAAAAAGCACTCGACCTGACCGGATATTTCCTGAATGCCTGCGTCTTTCATCCTCTGAACCGGGGAGAACCCGGCGCTCGTACGCGATTTGTTGACCGATACCGCAAGCTGACTACTATATCTGGTGTTCCAGAAACGACGAACAGCGTCGACTGACGCAACAGGGGATTACGGATGAGCGAGCCGGTTCGCGACGACACTATCAGGCCGGTAGAATTGAAGGACGCTCTGGGCGAGCGTTATCTTGCCTACGCATTGTCGACCATCATGTCGCGGTCACTGCCGGATGTCCGGGATGGCCTGAAGCCGGTTCACCGGCGTCTGCTGTTCGCCATGCAGCAGCTCAAGCTGGACCCGGCATCCGGCTACAAGAAATGCGCCCGCGTGGTCGGTGATGTTATCGGTAAATACCATCCCCACGGTGACAGCGCGGTCTATGAGGCACTGGTACGGCTGGCGCAGGATTTCGCCCAACGCTATCCGCTGATCGACGGGCAGGGGAATTTCGGCAATATCGACGGCGATAATGCCGCCGCCATGCGGTACACGGAATCCCGGCTGACCCAGGTCGCCCAGGCACTGCTGCAGGGCATCAATGAAGACGCCATCGATTTCCGCTCGACCTATGACGGCGAGGAACAGGAGCCAATTGTCCTGCCCTCGGCCTTCCCGAACCTGCTGGCCAACGGATCCGCCGGTATTGCGGTCGGCATGGCGACATCCATACCGCCGCACAATGCCCACGAAATCTGCGATGCACTGAAGCATCTGATCAAGTTCCCGAATGCGACCATCGGCAAGCTGGTTGAATATATGCCCGGTCCGGATTTTCCGACCGGTGGCGAACTGGTCGAAAGCCCGGAATCGGTTCTGGAATCCTATTCGACAGGTCGCGGCAGCTTCCGTGTGCGGGCGAAATGGGAAGTGGAGAAGCTGAATCACGGGCTTTACCACATCGTCGTCACCGAAATTCCCTATCAGGTGCAAAAATCCCGGCTGATCGAAAAGATCGCCGATCTGCTGCAAAACCGGAAACTGCCGATGCTGGCGGATATCCGGGATGAATCGACGGATATGGTCCGTCTGGTCATCGAACCCCGGAACCGGACCATTGATCCGGAACAGCTGATGGAACAGCTGTTCCGGCAGACTGATCTCGAGAACCGGTTCAGCCTGAACATGAACGTGCTGGATGCCGACCATACGCCGAAAGTGATGAACCTGCGCGAGGTACTGCAGGCCTTCCTTGATCACCGGCATGTTGTGCTGCTGCGGCGCTCCCGCTTCCGGCTCGGCAAGATCGAACACCGGCTGGAGGTTCTGGGCGGCCTGCTGATCGCCTATCTCAACCTTGATGAGGTCATCCGCATCATCCGGGAGGAAGATGAACCGAAGGCAGAACTGATCCGGACCTTCGAGCTGACCGATCTGCAGGCTGAATCAATCCTGAATATGCGGCTGCGCCATTTGCGCAAGCTGGAGGAAATGGAGATCCGGCGGGAGCATGATGAACTGATGGCAGAAAAGCTCGGTATCGAGGAACTGCTGTCGAATGATCAGCTGCAATGGAAGACGATCACCTGGGAAATCAGTGAAATCCAGAAAGCCTTCGGCAAAGACACAGCCCTTGGCAAACGCCGGACGGTCATCGGCGACGCCCCGACCGGCGTTGTCGTGCCGCTGGAAGCCTTTATCGAGCGTGAGCCGATAACCGTTGTCTGTTCCGAAAAAGGCTGGATACGGGCCTTCAAGGGCCACCTCGCGGATATGTCGGACCTGAAGTACAAGGATGGCGACAACCCCCGGTTTGCCTTCCATGCCCAGACCACGGACAAGATCATCGCTTTCGCGACAAATGGCCGATTCTACACCCTTGGTGCGGACAAACTGCCTCGCGGCCGCGGCCATGGCGAGCCGATCCGGATCAGCATCGATCTGGCGAATGACCACGACCTTGTCAGCCTGTTTGTCCATCAGCCGGACCGCAGGCTGCTGGTCGCCTCCACCGCCGGTCGCGGCTTTGCCATTGCCGAAAACGATGTCATCGCCCAGACCCGGACCGGCAAACAGATTCTCAATGTGAAGGGCGATGACGAAGCCTATGCCTGCCGCTTCATTGATGGTGATTCGGTCGCGGTCATCGGCAGCAACAGGAAGCTGCTGATCTTCCCGCTGGACGAATTGCCGGAAATGGCCCGCGGGCAGGGAGTGATGCTGCAGCGTTACAAGGATGGCGGCCTGTCTGATATCAAGATATTCAGGGCAGAAGACGGGCTTTCCTGGCGCAGCGGAGAGCGGACCCGCACCGAAACGGACCTGATCACCTGGATTGGCAAACGCGGACAGGCGGGACGGCTTGCCCCCAGAGGGTTTGCAGTTTCCAATCGCTTCGACTAATCCACCTGATACAGGTAGAATTCCGAATTAACCGACTGCCGACAGATATATCCGACCGGAGATTTCCAATGTCACTGATTACGTCAACTCACCCGACACTTGCCTCGCAGTTCTGGCCGAAGGGCGGAATTGCCAAGGCGGTCCTGATCACCATCGTTGGCAGTCTGCTGCTGACCGCCGCGGCCAAGACGAAAGTCCCGTTCTGGCCGGTTGAAATGACCATGCAGACATTTGCCGTCATCGTGATCGGCATGACCTGTGGCTGGCGCCTTGGCATGGCGACTGTTGCCCTTTATCTGGCGCAGGGCGCACTGGGCCTGCCGGTTTTCACCGGCACCCCGGAAAAGGGTATCGGTCTTGCCTATATGGCGGGCCCGACCGGCGGCTATCTGCTCGGCTTCCTGCTGTCGGCAGGGCTGGTTGGCTGGCTTGCGGAACGTGGTTGTGACCGGCATATCGGTCTCGCCGCTTTTGCGATCCTTGCCGGGCTGGCGACCATCTATGTCCCGGGCATTATCCATCTCGGCAATCTGTTTGGCTGGGACAAGCCGGTCCTGGAATGGGGCCTGTATCCCTTCCTTGCCGGTGAAGGCTTCAAGATGGCTCTTGCCGCCGCTGTCCTGCCACTGGTCTGGCGGGTCATGGGGGATGCGCCGAAAGGCTGACCCCATCAACACGGATACCGATATCGAAAGGTCGCTTGTCCACCCGGCAAGCGACCTTTTTTCGTACCTGACAGGGCACTGGCACCTGACACGTCATATCACGGATCATAACCGGAACGAGACAGGCCAGCTGAACGGAGAGGCCGTTTTCACACCCGCCCCCGACGGTCTTGTCTACCGCGAACGCGGGCTGCTGCAACTTGGTGACTATACCGGCGAGGCAACACAGAGCCTGAGGTTTCATCCTGCAGAATGCGGGGCTGCCGTCCATTTTGCTGATGGCCACCCGTTTTACAGTCTCGACCTGTCAGCCGGCAGCGACAGCGCCCTGCATCTGTGTCCGCCGGACGAATACGGGGTCGCGACACGGGTCATCTCGGCTGATGAATGGCGTCAGACATGGCGGGTGAGGGGCCCTGCCAAGGACCAGCAGATTATATCCGTATTCTGCCGCAGACCCTGAACATTCGGCCAGACAGCCAATACCGTAATCAGAAAATGACTGTCGGCAGCCAGGTGGCAATCTTCGGGAAGTACCAGAGGACAACCAGAGCCAGCAGCTGGATCAGCACGAAAGGAGCCACCCCTTTGTAGATCTGCATTGTAGTCACCGACGGCGGGGCAACACCGCGCAGATAGAACAGGGCAAAACCGAACGGCGGTGTCAGGAAGCTGGTCTGCAGGTTGATTGCCATCATGATGCCGAGCCACACCGGATCAACCCCTTCCATCGCCAGCAGAATCGGGGCGACAAGCGGCACCACGACAAATGTGATTTCAATGAAATCAAGGAAGAAGCCGAGGACGAACATCACCAGCATGACCATGATGATCGCTGTCGCCTGACCACCGGGCAGATTGCTCAGGAACTCATGGACGGCGTCATCGCCGCCCAGGCCGCGAAACACCAGCGAGAAGACAGCAGCCCCGATCAGGATGACGAAGACCATTGATGAAACCTTCATCGTTCCGATCGTCGTCGACTGCAGAATCCGTGTCGCAAAGACCCGCCAGAGTGCAATCGACATGCCCCAGATAAAGACCAGACAGCTGACAGCCGCCGCGATGATGGCGATCATGTCAGAGGTCGGAATTTCGTCACGTTTGACCCGGAGGTCGGCTGTATTGGCGATCACCAGCATGATAACCAGACTGATTGCCGAAATATAGATCGGCCAGGGTCCGCCGCGATCCAGCCGTTCCGCCATCGAGTAAAGCGGACGCATAACCAGGCTGGCGTTTTTCGGGGCTGTGATGGGTTCATCGGAAATCTTGTCCAGCCGCAGACCGGCCAGCATCAGAGACCCGATGGCACCGACAGCCGCTGCCTCCGTCGGCGTAGCAACGCCGGCAAGAATGGAGCCAAGTACGGCGATAATCAGCACAATCGGCGGCACCAGCGCACTCAGCACCCGCAGCATCAGGGCTTCTTCATCATGCGCCGCTTCAAGCTCCGCGCGCGGAATGGCCGGAGAGGTCGACGGCATCAGCAGGGCCACAGTCAGCTGATAGACCACATACATCCCGACCAGCATCAGCCCCGGCAGCAAGGCACCGGCAAACAGGTCGCCGACCGATACGGTCTCCGGCGAGAAAATTCCCTGGGACAGCTGTGCCTTCTGGTAGGCAACCGACAGCTGGTCACCCAGCAGAACCAGCACAATTGACGGCGGAATGATCTGGCCAAGCGTACCTGCAGCGCAGATTGATCCACAGGCCAGCGACGGGTTATAGCCGCGTCGCAGCATGGTTGGCAGGGACAGCAGCCCCATGGTCACAACTGTCGCGCCGACAATCCCGGTTGACGCCGCCAGCAACGCCCCGACAAAGGTAACCGACAGGCCAATCCCGCCGCGCATGCTGCCAAACGCCGCCCCCATCGTCTCCAGAAGCTCCTCCGCGACTTTTGAGCGTTCCAGCATGACACCCATGAAAACGAATAGCGGAACGGCGATCAGAACCTCGTTGGTCATCGTGCCATAGATACGCGACGCCATGGCCCCGAACAGGCTCATGTCAAAGATACCGAAACCCAGCCCGATCAGCGCATAGAGCAGCGCCGTACCGGCCAGTGTGAAAGCAACCGGAAAGCCGCACAGCAGAAATACGCAGGCGGACGCAAACATCATCAGATCGAGGATTTCCTGAACCAGCATGATCTAGACTCCGTCCTCTTTTACAGCAGGGATCAGGGCTTCCCGCCCGGTCAGATACAGAACGGATGCGATGATCATCGAGATGCCCTGCGCAATAATCAGCCCGCAGAAAATCAGGATTACCGTCTTCAGCAGGAAGACCCCCTGAATGCCGCTGGTCTCCTTCGACCCTTCCAGCACTTCCCAGCTGGAGATGACGTATTGCCAGCTGTAAATCCAGATCAGCAGCGCCACCGGAATGAGGAAAAACAGCGAACCCGCCAGATCGACGATAGCCTTGGTCCGGGGAGAGGCTTCGCGGTAGAAGATATCAACCCGGACATGCCCTTCATGCAGCAGGGTATAACCCGCACCCACCATGAACAGGATAGCATGCATATAGATGATAGATTCCTGCATCATGATGGACCCGAGGCCAAAGATGTAGCGCATCACGACAACAGCGAACTGTATCAGCACCATTGCCAGCGCCAGCCATGCAATCCATTTGCCGACAGTATTGTTCAGTCTGTTGATCAACGCCGAAAGGCTGGCAAGCGCCTGCATCTTTGATTCCCCCTGTGCTGCTTAATTTGCCGCAGAACCAATTCCGTTCTGTTTAGCCGCAAGTCGCCCAGATTGGTAGATTTATCGAAAACCGGTGTCCCTTTGAGCAGGCGTCCCGGTTATGCAACCGGGCCACGCCGCAATTGGCGTGGCCCGGAGCAGGATGGCCTCATGCCATCAGGTCTTCGACCCGCTTACTTGCCGTATTTGAACGGCAGGACGCGGGCGTTGGTATAGGCCTGATCAGCGATCTTCGACCAGGCGAGGGCCTTCTTACGGAAC
>JAVJTE010000033.1:0-2692 GCA_040219025.1 Rhodospirillales bacterium
ACCCGTACCCAGACCCGGGAAATTCTTCGGCCAGGTCGTCACAAGCTTCAGTTCACGAATACCCTGCGCAATAGCTGGCGCCGGAAAGGATGCCGCACCGGCACCCGCTGCCGCAACGCCGGCTACCGCCGCGCCACGCACAAATTCTCTTCTCTTCATCTCGGTAATCCTCCCTGGAGATTGTCAGTTAAAGTCTGACTGATAAATTATTGTGACAGGATCGCAGTCCAATGCGCCCGGCCACCTGTAATGTGTTGGCACTGGCCCGGCGCATCAACCGGTTGAACAACGGCAATTGCTCTTTCATTACGTATAGACTCTAAGTCTATAAACGTAGGCGTACCAGCGATAAGGCGTTTTCAGACCTATCCTGCTGGTTACCAAATCCCGCAAATGCTCTATTCTCGGCAAAAAAGGGAGGGGGGCTGATGCCGCCAAGGTACAAACTGATCCTGCTGGCCATCGTGCCGCTGGTGATTGCCTGCGCCTGTATTGCCTTGATCGCCAACCGTCAGGCCGAAAAACTGGCGAAGCTGGATGCAGCCCTTTTTGAACGTGAAATTCTCGCCTCAAAACAGCTTGAGATCGAAAACTATATCAGCCTCGCCCTGACCTCCATCGACCATATCTACTCCGGGGCTTCGGCAGATGACGAGGTGGCAAAGACAGCCGTAAAACAAATCCTGAATGCCCTGACCTACGGCCAGGACGGCTATTTCTTTGTCTATGATTCAAAAGGCGTGAATCTGGTCCATCCGCGCCTTCACCATATCGTCGGAACCAGCCTCTGGGACATGACAGATCCGAACGGTGATT
Source organism: Rhodospirillales bacterium (assembly GCA_040219025.1). Taxonomy (GTDB): domain Bacteria; phylum Pseudomonadota; class Alphaproteobacteria; order Rhodospirillales; family HT1-32; genus HT1-32. Next base: position 817 of record JAVJTE010000033.1, read on the forward strand.
TCGTGATCCGAAACCTGATCGCCAAGGCCCAGGCCGGCGGCGGCTTTCACCGTTATCAATGGAACCAGCCCTCAACCGACATGATCACTGACAAGATCAGCTATGCCGTCTATCTCGACAAATGGGACTGGATGTTCGGTACCGGTATTTATCTTGATGATGTTGCCCGCAAGATTGCCGAGATCGAGGCAGAACTGGATCGCAATACCCGGCAGACCGTGCTGCTGATTGTGGTGGTCACGCTGCTTGCCATTCTGGTGGTGACAGCGGGCGGGCTGTTGCTGAACCTGTCGGAACGACGCATTGCCGACAGCCGTCTGCGCCTGCTGACAAGACGTATCGTCGAAATTCAGGAAGATGAACGCCAGCGGGTTGCGCGCGAACTGCATGATGGCATCAGCCAGTTACTGGTCTCGGTCAAGTACAGCCTCAACATCGCCTCGATCCGTGACAGCAAGGGGGAGGGCGCGGTCGAGAATATCGAACGCGGCGTGGCCATTCTGGATGAAGCCATCTCTGAAGTTCGTCGTATCTCCAAAGACCTGCGCCCCAGCGTGCTCGACGACCTGGGACTTGCCACCGCCGTTAAAAGCCTGGCAGACGACTTTGCCAGCCGGTCAGGCATGGAAGTGGATCTGGAGACGGACAAGATTGGCGACAATCTGTCATCCGAGGGCAAAACCGCACTGTATCGTGTGATGCAGGAGGCGCTGACCAACATTGCACGCCACGCCAATGCAACGGCGCTGCGCATCCGTCTGAAGTCGAGAGCAGGGACTGTGCGGCTGATGATAGCCGATAACGGTCGCGGCTTTAACGTCGTCAATGCCGAGGAAAACAACGGCGGCCATGGTATCAACAACATGCGCGAACGGCTGGAAGCCCAGGGCGGATGGCTCCATCTCAGATCAAAGGCAGGCCGCGGCTCACGCATCCTCGCCGTCCTGCCAATCGAAGCTGCCGGATCCGGTCGCGATCGCAAGGCTGCATGATGATGACACCGGACAAACCCATACGCGTTGTCATCGTCGATGATCACCGGCTGGTCCGGGAGGGTGTTCGTGCCCTGCTGACCACATCGCCAAGGATTCAGGTCGTCGGCGAGGGGGCAGACGGCCAGGATGCGATCAGGCTGATCGCCTCGCATGATCCGGATATCCTGATGATGGATGTCAGCATGCCCAGAATGAGCGGCCTTGAGGCGATGCGGGAGATCGGCAGGCAGGGTGCAAGATGCCGCGTGCTGATGCTGAGCATCTATGACAATCCGGAATATGTCGTCGATGTCATGCGGGCGGGCGCAAGCGGCTATATCCTGAAAGACGTCTCAGCCGTTGAAATGCTGAATGCGGTCGAAAGTATCGCCAATGGCGGTACCTATCTGAGCAACGCGGTTGCAGCGACCTTCATTCACGCCGACCGGCAGAAAACCGTCTCTGATGACCGGCTGACAGAACGTGAAATTGATGTTCTGCGGCTGATTGCCCGCGGGAAAAGTGCAAAGGAGATCGCTAAGGTTCTGGGGGTCAGTGTGCGCACGGCTGAAACCCACCGGCAGAATCTGCGGCGCAAACTCAACGCCAGAAATGTCGTGGAGCTGACCCTCTATGCCATCCTTAACGGTCATGTAACGCCGGAAGCCTGACTCTTCCGACATATCAGGCTGACCATATCGAAATCGAAAACTGGCGTCTGTTAGAGCAGGCGTCCCGGTTACGCAACCGGGCCACGCCGTAATTGGCGTGGCCCGGAGCAGGATGGCCTCATGCCATCAGGTCTTCGACCCGCTTACTTGCCGTATTTGAACGGCAGGACGCGGGCGTTGGTATAGGCCTGATCAGCGATCTTCGACCAGGCGAGGGCCTTCTTACGGAAC
>JAVJTE010000034.1:0-14884 GCA_040219025.1 Rhodospirillales bacterium
TTGACTGTACTGATGTCGGTATTCTGGAAGATATGGAAGCCTTTCCTCCTGTCGAAGGACAAAAGAGAGATGACGTGGTTGACCCGGAAAACCCGACCTCAATCAGCGCCAGAAATTCACCAAAGGAATCCGTCAGAATGCAGACCGTGCTGTCCGGTCCAACATCGGCCGCCCTGAACAGGGCACTGATCCAGGTCGGGTTTTCCGGGTCAACCACGTCATCTCTCTTTTGTCCTTCGACAGGAGGAAAGGCTTCCATATCTTCCAGAATACCGACATCAGTACAGTCAAAAGCAAAGCTGAAGCCGATCTTTTTCCATCCCGGCTGTATGAAAGAAATATCCTTCTCGGGATGTCCTTTCTGATTTACCAGTCGTCCGGCACGCTCAACCCACGGTGCCATCTCCACCGGATCATCCGTCCGTAAATAGCTATTATAATCCAGATGCTTTACTTCCATCACTCACTCTCCATACCTGATTTTCATGCTCGGAAAATGTTTTGATTTAACTTCCTCACCCTGCCGGGATTTCGGGAATTTGACATGAATTTCAACCGTTTTACCTTTTTCATTATCGCTACGTCTTCTCCACATAATCTCTGTTCCATCAGGTGCCCGGAATTTCTTCATCTCACTGATATTCTTGTCGGCAACGGGTTTAACATCAGCTTCGGACAGGCCATAGGCCTCACGCAACCGGTGAAAGTCCTCCAGGGATTTCTTTTCGCCACCGCTTTTCACGACATTGGCAAAAGTTTTCCCGCCTGACTCTGTATTAACTATCTGGTCATCGAGAATATCAACCAGTGCGTCTGCCAGTTCTTCACCCGGAAGTTCCTCCAGAAATTTCCGCAGCTTATCCTTTGCACGCTCACTGCTGAAATCACGGAGAGAATATTTCCTGCCGCTTTTCGTGACAATCTCGACGCTTGAATAATAAGGAACCTCATCCTGCAATGGCGTCGGAAAGGGGGATGGTTCTGCCGGAACAACCGGGCCGCCGCCGGGCAGCAGCGGTGTTTCCTGCCGGTCCGGGACAGGGGTGACAGAAGGGCTGGCATCGATAGCACCACCTGCCGGAAACGGCGGGATCTGAGCCGGTGGTCTGGCCGGGCTTATACGCCCCGCAGACGGATGTCCCTCCGGCGCGTCACCACGCCGCGACTTCTGTGCCTCATAGGTGAGAATACCACCCAGCGTGAGTGCACCCAGCAAAGCCTCCCACCCGGCGGCGGCACCCGCTGCCAGTGGCAAGGCAGCGACCTGCCGCTCCCCTGGCCGGATGTTTTTGTTCCCGCTATCCGCCGGGCCACTTGCCCCGGACCAGTCATCATCCGCGCCGGTCATCAGCGGCGATGAATCAATCTTCGCCATCCGGTCTATCTGCTCGACCGGGTTCATCCGCTCGATCTCGGCTTTCCGGGCAAGCCGTTCGACGACGAGTTCACCCAGCGCCTTGCGACGGCGGCTGTCCGGAAAATCACCGCTGTAATCTGCAAAGACCTGACGCTGACCATCCGCGTCGTCGGCAGATTCCCACTGATTGAGGAAATCCTGCGCCCAGGACCGGTCTTCTTCCGGCAGGCGCATCGGTTGAGGGGCAGACGCGCGGACGCGCTCTGCAGAGCCTTGTGCATAGGCCATGACAGTTTTCCTTGTTCAGACAGGTTATGGAGAGAGGAGAGCGGTTTTCGACGGAGCCGGGTATCTGGCCGGTGGCCCCTCCGGGGGGAGATCCTGAAACGGGTTCAGGATGAGGCGGAGCGGGTGGTTAGAGAGCAGCGGGTGGTTGAGGTGGAGCGATGGTTGGGGCGCGGGAGGTGTGGCGTCCGAGACTACGGGTCGGAGAGAAATGACGTCCTCATCCTGAACCCGTTTCAGGATCTCGCGAGATTACCCGCCCGCGTCGTCCTCCCCGTCATCCATCAGGCGGGAGAGGCGGCGGTCGTCCATTTCGGCCAGCGACTTGATACGCAGGAACACACGACGCTTGCCTTCCTCATAGGCCATCGCCGGGGCATCGCCCGGCGGAATGGCGACGTTCCAGTTACAGAAGGCAGCGAGATCAGCCAGCACCCGCTCACCGGATGGTCCCCGGAAGCAGTCGCGATAGGAATCCCGGCGGCGGATAAACAGACGGCGGAGGCGCTCGCTGATATCAGACATCACCGGCCTCCTTCAGCGCCTGAACAGCGGGTGCGGCCTTGCCCGCCGCATCGGCCATGCCCATCAGCGCCTGCATCTGACCGGCCTGTGCAGCTTCGGCCTGCTGGCTTTTGCGGCTGGCCGTCACCTCCTTCAGCGGGCGCAGGAATTTCAACGGCATACCGTTGATTTCGGCCAGCCCCCGCACCGTGGCATCGGCGTCCAGATTATCAAACACGTCGGGTTTCGCCGGAGCCACAGCCTGCAGCGCCTCCAGCGTACGCAGCGTGCCAACACCTTCCTCGGCCCGCTGCATCCGGGCCAGTGGCGAGGTATAATCGATCTCCAGTTCCTCACCGGCGATATGCGGTGGCGGCTCCGGCAGCAGACCTTTCCGCCCGAGGATGGCGACCTCCCGCTCGATCAGCGGACCCAGCAGTTCAGACTGTTGCCGACCGACCGCCGGGCCCAGCAACTGGGCCTTCTCCTGCGCCCTTTCCAGCACCTCGGTTGCCGTCATCGCCGGGCTGTCGACAAGGATCTGGAACAGGGTCACCCAGAAGCCTTCATTGATTGCCTGACGCCGGCGCTCCATCATGTCCAGACCGATATCTGGGCGGCCACCGCCGCCGATCGGGCGGATCATCTCCTGCCCCTGTGCATTCACCCCGCCGGGATTGAGCGCACCGGGGTTCAGGTTGGGGCGGCCCATCACCCCGTCCGTATAGATGCCGAGCGGCGGGTCGACCATCTTCTGGGCGGCGCGCAAGGTCGTCTTCGCCATCTCGTTCAGCATCTTGATATCCGGCAGCGCAAACATGGCCGGCCCGCGACCATAGGTCTCCCGCGGGGTCGTGGCGAAGCGGGAGACGTGGTAGGGCATCTCGTAATAACCGCCGCTATGCACGACATGGCGGCTCTCGATTTCCACATACCAGCTGTCGAAAGCCCTCCGCCCCTCCTTTGCCGCCGGCTGCACCGCATGCAGGAAAGCAAATTGCTGATCGGCATCACTGTCTTTCTCCAGCGCACGGGACAGTTTCGGCGACAGCTTTTGCTCACCCCATTTCTGGGCCGCCTGCCGGGCGGAAAGTTCAAACCGGCGATAGACCGTATCCACCCGGCCGGTGAAATCGGTCTCCAGAAAACATTCGCCGATATGCAGGGCGCGGTAATGGATCGGTGCCCGGTCGAACCCCTCTTCCGTATAAATCACCTGGGTGCCGAAAGCGCCGAGGCTGACATAGGCCTCATGCAGGTTCGAGGCGAAGGCTGCAAACGGGCCATAGCGCACGCGGAACAGCAGATCGGTGACCTGCTCCAGATAACGCTTTGCCGTGTCGTCCTCCTCCAGCGCCGGACTGGCGAAGCGCAGGCTGTGCCAGCGCGAGGAACGCGGCGTCAGCATACTTTCCATCGCCGAGGCAAAGCGGTCGAGCGCCAGGGCGGCTGTCGAATCGAATATCTTGTCCGTGCGCCTGTCGCCTGCGGTCGGGCGGGTATTGAAGTCCGCCTGACGGGGCAGCACCCGCTCGGCGATCTCCTGCCAGTGGTCGTCCCAGACCGACCGCTCTGCGGCCAGCCGGTCAAGGCGCTGAATCAGATCATCGGCCTGTGACATATGTGGTTTGCTCCTTGGGCTATATATGAAAAAAGCCGCCCCGAAGGACGGCCTGATGAAGCGGTGTGATCGCTGGAAACGAGAAATAAACTCAGCCCCTGACCTGGTGTGGGCAGGGGATACGCCTGATCCTGTGGCAGGAACTCCGGTGTTACAGCAGCGGTCAGCCCCTGACCTGACAACGTCCACCCTGCCCCGCCTGAACTCGTTTCAGAAAGAAGGAAAAGGATACTGTAGGAAATACCGGGGTCAGTAACCCCAGCCGTCGAGCCGGGTGATCAGTTCTTCCGTGTATCTGGTGACTTCGGCAAGGGCGAAATCCATATCCTTGTAATCCTCCGGTCCGTCCGTCCTCAGATATTCAAGCGCCTCGCCGGCTGCGCGCTTCAGTTCAATGACATGCTCGCGGGGGTATTCGTCTAAAGAGAACCAAAATTTAATCCGCGATTTTGATTAACAGAAAGATGCTGTAAAGCGCACAGCTTTCGGGCAATTTGATATAATCAAGTATTTCGTCAAAAACTAACTCTGCGAATCTTGCTTCACAAGCCCAACTATCATCGATCTTAAATTCTTCGTTAGGCTGCAAAATTATAATATTCATGCCACTTTTCCTTATTTAAGAAGAAGAACTCTTGAGGATTCGTCTGAATTCAGTTTTTCTTGCCAGCGGGCAAACTCATCCCGTTCAATTTTCCTCCAGTTTCTCGCATCAATAGCGAAGGTGACATCAGGTTTCTTTGGTAATCTTTGTGCAAAATTTCCATAGCTTTTTGGAATGTCCAATCCCCCCGGTGCTGCAGGGGCCCCTTTCAAATCGTACTTGTTACCAGTCACCGGGTCATAGAAATCATATCCCGCGTCTTTTGATCTTTCGAGCTTCACACCGAGTTGTCTTTCCAGCCTTTTCGCCTGCCGGACCTCATGTGCCCGAAAGCCCTTGATTGCAGGATCATAGGCAAAATCAGCCAACTCCCCGAGCTGTTCCCGTGTCGGATTGGCATCATAGAGTTCATCGGCATAGGCGCGGAGTTCATCAATACTCTCTGCATGTTTCTTCAACTTCCGCCGGTCTTTCGGTTTGGCGGGGTCAAGCCGGGCAGAACCAGGAGACAGTTCATACAGACGGTCCCGGAGGTCCGGATCACTTCCGCCAACCGGATCAGGGAGTTGATCTGTCTGATGGCCATCCCCCCGAGGCTCCGTTTCCCAGGTGGGTGACTGCTCATCCCGCCGCCCCGGATCATCCGGCTGTCCGGAAGGCCGGTTGCCCCTGACCGGGTTGCCGGACCCGCCCGCCGTTGCCATGGCGAGGCCGGTATCGGGGGTGATTGCATCGGCGTGCCGGCCAGGTTTCCGGGCGTTGCGGGCGATGAAACCGCCAAACAGCCGGACCAGTTTCGCGGTCTTGCCGACGAGGAGAACGGCCCCCGCAACTGTGGTTTGCCCTTGGGCTATATATGAAAAAAGTCGCCCCCAAGGACGGCCTGACAGATGAGAAACGGATGAAAACAGGACAGCTTAGATCTGGTTTTTAAACGCGTTCAGAACCAGCGGGGAATTTGCTGTTGAGGATTCAGCCTGCCGGGAAGGTAATTCTCCCTGAAACACAGTCGTGAAGACTTACTCTGACAAGTTATTTTCTGACAACCACATAAAACAAGAATCTCAATAAACAAAGTAACGGAAATATAAAACAGAGAAAAATCAGAGAAAAATATGTTACGGATAAAAATATCCCCACCCACAGAGGGTTACAATAAACACCAGGTCCGTAGGTGTTATGCAGCGGAATGAGGCCGCCACCTTCCATCGGAATTACACAAATTTCATCTATTACTCCAACATATAACCAGAATATTAGAAAAAATACACTAAGAACCAGACTTGTGCATGCGCTTGTTGCAAACAACCAGCGGACTGAACCCACCTTCTCTCCAAATATTTTTTTGTACATGCTTGTTCCTTCAACTGCTATAATCACAAATATAATTGATCTGTAACGTCACGATGGTTACCCGATGATTTGTTCAGGACACAAAGCATCGACAATGCTTCCGTGATCCGGTCTCTCCGAAAAGCCAGCCGTCCATCTGCAGTTGCATGTAATTTTTCGTAATACAGGATGCTCTGATATTACTTTCTCAGTCTAATTACTGATAGTATGTAAATCAAAAATCTCAATAAGCAGAACAATGGAAATAAAATACAGAAAAAGATCAGGGAAAAATATGTTACGAATAACGATATTCCTACCCAACGGGGGTTACAATAAACACCAGGTCCGTAGGCGTTATGCAGCGGAATGAGACCGCCACCTTTCATCGGTATTATACAAATTTCATCTATTGCTCCAACATGGAGCCGAAACAGTAATAAAGATACACACAAAATCAGGCTTGTGCATGCGCTTGCTGCAAATAACCAGCGGATTGACCCCACCTTCTCTCCGAATATTCTTTTGTACATGCCTGTTCCTTTGACTGCTGTAATCACAAATATAATCGGCCTGTGGCGTCATAATGGTTACCCGATGATTTATTCAGGGCACAAAGCACCGGCAGTGATACTTTTTTACCCGGCAGACATTGACTATTCAGTCGCTGTCATCTGTCTGCTCCCATTCCCTGGACTCATAGACCTGCTGAACATAGGCACCCAGTTCAACGGTCTCCTCCTGACCAAGGTAATTCCATATGGACGCCACAGCTTCGGCCGTTGGATTCTCCAACCGGTCAGCTATTCGTTTGATCAGGATTGTTGAAGCCTCGATGTTCTGGGCCGGATCATAGAAATCAGCCTTCCCGCCAAGCAGTCCGCCCCATATTTCAGGGTTGATGTTCATTGGCATGATGCTGTCTGACAGCCTCCAACGATCTGCAAGGTCATTGAGGATGTACCGATGCCCCCTGGCGTTTTCCATAAACATAATGGCGCGGACAAGGTCAGCATCAACACCGTGTTTCTCAGACATTTCCCTGATCAGGTCATCATATCTTCTGACGGCATCCACACCGAGATGCTTTCGTTCCCAAAGCACCGGGTCCGCCTTGACGTCTTTATTCGGCTGATACCTGAATATTGCCGGTGTATCATTCAGGATACTCTCTGTTCGTTCTTCCGGCATCGTCAATATCGGTAAGCCGTCCTCATTCGAGATTTCGTCAGGCTTTGCGCTGGTCTTCGCCTTACGGTCCGGGTCGCCATAGCGGTAGCTGCCGTCAAGGGCGTCATTGCCGGCACCGCCGTGAAGCCTGTCGCTTCCCGACGCAGCGGATTCAGCCCGGACAGCCCGCGGTGCCGGAGCTTCTGACGGGCCGCTGCCTGCTGCGGGGCTGGCCGGTGAGTTACCGGCAACGCCCAGGGAATCTGCGAGCTGCGCCAGCTTCTGGCGGCTGGCGGCGAGGACCGGGTCATCTGCCGCCGCCTCGTCCGGCAGCAGCAGTTCCAGCGCCGCAGACAGATCAGCAGTGGTGGTAATTTCGCCCGCCACCGCGTTACGGGCCGTCTCCAGCGCCTTGTCCGGGCGGGCGCCACCCCGGACCCAGGCCGCGGTCAGCAACAGGCCTGCCGTGGTTGCCGGCGGCAGGTCGTCAAGCGCCGCCGGGCTTTCGCCCAGCAGATCAGCGGTCAGTTCTGCCAGCGGGGCCAGCGCCGCCGCATCACCGGTGCGCCAGACCGTCAGTATCTGCCCCCGCAGCGGTTTCGGCAGATAGCCGATACGCGGCACGATATCTCGGGCAACCGTCAGCGGATCATCATCAAGACCGGGCAGCCGCTGTTCATCTTCGGAACGCAGGTCGGCGAAGATACCCTGTTCCGCCGCATCCGGCTGCAGGTCAGCCGGGGTCAGCTGTTCAAGGGTTTTCTTCCACCAGAGATCAACCTGGCGGCGGTGAACTGTATTCGTCCGGTCGAACCCCGACGGGTCACGCACCAGCCCGGCCCCCTCCACGGTCTCGCGCCATTCCAGGGTCCGGCGCTCCAGCACCGTCGCCTGTTCACGGCGCAGCAGGGTCAGCCGTGCATCATCCAGCAGGTTCTCCTGCTCTGCCCGGTCCAGCAGACCGAACAGGGCCTCCGGGTCGGCAGAGCCGTCTTTCAGGCTGGTGCGGAACGCGCGTTCGACCGCCAGACCACGGGCCTGCTTGATGGCGCGGGTACGGGCGAGGTCCTGACGCAGCGACCAGCCAAAGGCGGCGCGTTCATCCGCATCCCGGATCCGGGTCGAGGCCGCAGCCTTCTCAACCGCTGCATCCAGCTTCTCGCCCCCGCCGCCGGCCTCGCCAAAGGCCTCGACACCGGCACGCAGGGTCTGGCGGGTCTCTGCTGCCTTGCTCCGCTTTCTGACAATTGCCGTGCGGCGGGCAAATTCGCGACGGGCCTCCTCCGGCAAACTGTCAGCCAGCGCCTTGCCGGCCAGAGCCTGTTCCGCCCGCGCTGCATCGCCACGGGTCAGCGCGGAATCCAGATCGGCAGCAGCGGCCATGCCCCGGCTCCATTTACCGAGACTGCCCAGCGCCTCATCCGGCAGGGCACCGCGCAGCAGCTCGATCCGGCTGAGCGCCTCACCGGTCAGGCTGTCTGCATCCGCGCCAGCGCTGCGCCCGCCCCGGAACAGGCCGAGCAGGTTTTTCTGCAACGCCTGCAGGGCGGTTTCCGGACCGGCAGCGGCATCGCCGTCACGCCAGGCATTCCGGGCCGACCCCAGCGCGGATTCCGCCGTCACGCGGGCAAATTTCTGCGCGCCCTCGCTGACACCTTCCGGCACCGTACCGAACAGCTGTTCGACAAGGCGACCGGCATCGGCATCGAAATGACGGCTGACATCCGCCGCCGGGGCACGGGTGACCGCCTGTTCGGCGACACCTGCCAGACCTTCAGTCAGGGCCGTATCGGTTTCCAGCATCCAGGCGGCATCACGCAGGCGGGATTGTCGGCCCGAACCATCAGCAGGCTCCGACTGGACAGCCACGCGCGGCGCAGCACTCTCCGGCCCGGAGACGGGGGGAACACGAAGCATCAGCTTCTCCTATGTTTCAGGAAAGGGTATGGGGACCGCAGACGCGGTTTGGTCAGCCCGTGAAAATCCGGGCGACAAAAATCGGAAAAGACCTGCCAGATGACAGGCCGGGGCAGGTCGTGGAAATACGGGTATGGATCCCGGATCGGGGTCCGGGATGAGGGGGCGGCGAGGATGGTCAGACTGTCAGCCGGGCCGCCGCCGCAGGGTTCAGGATGCAGGTGCCGCCTTGCGGTTCAGTTCTTCCAGCAACTCGCTGATGATTATGCGCACAATCGGCAGGGCGGCGGCCCGGGACATGCCGGGTTTGAGCCGCTCGTCATAAAGCGCCCGCAGGATGACCGCATCAGACCAGGTCAGCCCCCGTGCCGTCTCAACCTCCTTCGGTCGCCACAGACTGTCTTCGATCAGGGTGATGTCATTCGCCGGGCCAAGAATCTGGGACAGCTCTTCGACAAGGCAGTGCCGCATATCCGGATAGTCGGGGCCGATATAAACAAACGCACGGGACAATGTACCGTCGCCATATCGTTTGGTGGAAAAGTGACAATGCTCTCGTGATCCGGATTTTCCGGCCCTGACAATAATCCGGATCCTTCCTTCAGACTCAGCGGAAGCCTCGGATATTCTCTGGCCTGTAGCTTCTTCAAGTTGCAAAGAAACCTCTTTGATACTCGACCGGACTTCTTCTGATCGAATATCTTCAACCAGCCAGTAGGGGTAGTTTCCGTTACCTTTCGATATCCAGGGTTTTGGCCCGTTCCATTCAGTCTCAAACACATACTGATCAAAGGCTTTCGTCATCAGGTCGATATCATCAGCACTGTTGCCGTGCCGAACACCTGAGGGCCAAGTCAGCGTTGATAATGGCTTTGGCGGTGTCGGAGTTGAAATTCCAATCCGCTTGGGCGGATTCAACGTCTTCGGCACGGTCTGACAGCCAACGGCGAACAACGAGAAAAACACTCCGGCAGAGATACAAGCTATGAAACGTCTACTGGCCAAGTTTCACTTTCCCCTTCGGAGAGGAGCCGAGAAGCTCGTCGCCAATCGACAACTTTGGTCGACGGATATTCAGAGCTGTCAGCACCGTTCGCCGCTGTCTGGGCTCCGGTTCTGGCGTCGCAGCATTGATGACTTCTGATGAATTCAGAGATTGCATTGTGCCAGATGGGGCATACAGAAAACTGCTGCCATCTGTTTCATGACCGTGACCACCGTCATCATCACTAGCGTCTTGGTCGTCATTTGAAGACTCACCTCCACCGAAATCATCCTCATCACCAAAGCCACCTAACCCGCCATCATCCATCATGTCTCTGGCGTCATGGTCATGGCCGACGTCAAAATATTCCGGCAGGCCGGTCGTCGGGTTGCGGCTGTCGTCTGCGCCGCCGACGGTATAGCGACCGATATTGAGGTTGGCGCGGCCGAAGGCTTCTTTCAGAAAGGGGCCAAGCTGCGGGGTGCTGTCCAGCACCGTCACCGGCACGACGACTTCACCCGGCGTCAGATGTGCCAGGATAACGTCCCCCTGCTGACCGGCGGTGCGCAGCATCAGGGCCGCGCGGGCATAATCAATCTGATTGTTCATTGTCATATTCTCTCCGGTTAAAGGTAACTGAGATGCCGCCGCCGGCATAGGAAATACCGGCATGGCCTGACGGCAGAGCCCCGGTCGCGGTGCCTGTGAACCCGAAACAGGCCGAGAGCCACCACCGACCGGGCCGGCCGCTTCCGGCTATTCTCCGAGCTTGTCCTTGCCCTCCTCCTTTTTCTCGCCGTTCAGGGTCAGGATGCTGGATTCGCGTCCCTGTGCATTGCGCAGGCGGCGACGTTCCTCCTCCTCCAGCTGGCGCTGTTCGGCATCATTGAATGCCGGTGGCGGCGGTGCGGGAGGCGGCGGGTCAGGCGGGTTGAATGGTCCGACACACATATTGTCAGGCTCCTTTTTCTGTTGGGAAATGAGAACGGGAAGATGCGGCACTGGCGAGAAACTGTTCAACCGCAGGGTCACCGCGACGCCAGGCAAAGGTGATGAAGGTCTCGCCACCCCTGCCCCGCAGCGGATGCACCCCCTCGCGCACGGCACCGAGGCGTTCCAGCCAGGCATGCGCGGTGACATGTCCGGCAGCTGACTGGCATTGCGCCCGGACAAAACCGGCCGCCACAAGACCGGGCATCAGCCGCCGCAGGATGAAGCGGGTGACACCGAGCGCGACATGCGGCCAGTCGTCGCTGGCAAACAGCCAGACCTCCGCCACATGCGGGCCGTTCGGCGTGGCCCCGAAAGCCGCCACTGCCCGCCCCCGCCAGTGCGCACACCAGGCCTGCTCTGTCACCAGATCGAGCCGTGCCGCCAGCGCCAGCGGGTTGTCATCCGTCATCAGCGCGAACACTTCGTCGCGGTCAACCTGCCGCATGAATGCTGCCACCCAGGACAGGTCACGCAGACCGGCAGGCCGAATGACAACACGACCCGCATCAGACATGGCAAAACTCCATAAAAAAAAGCCGCCCGGTGAAAGGCAGCCCTGAAAAATTCAAGAGAGAACGGAGGTTCCCGGATGACACCCGCCACCACCATTCAGTCCCCCTGACCCCTCCCCCTCGTCCTGAACTTGTTTCAGGAGATCCGGTGCAGCCCACCGGGCCTCAGAGGGGGTTGCGTTCCGGATCGGTATCGACGATTTCCAGACCAAGCTCCGCATCCGCCAGAAGCTTCTCGACCAGTGGTTCCATTTCGGTGATACACCAAAGCAGAACCCCGGCTGCATAGTTTTGCATGCCGTAGAAGTTCAGATGTCCATATCGGTTGTTTCGTTGTGGTATGACCTCAAGTTCAGGAGAAACCTCAGCACCGTCTTCCCGCCTGAATTTCCCGAAACGTTCAATCATATCGAGATAAGAATTGGAGAAATGATCTCCATAAACCTCATTAGAAAACTCATAGAGTTCCAGCCCGATTATCCTGCTGACCCGATCTGCAACATAAGCGAGGTCTTCGATCTGTGTACCAAGTAACACCAATTTACGGCTCATGAGCCTGTTCCTTTCACTGTCCAAGCCACATATGCGAGCCCCTCCCCCTCGTCCTGAACTTGTTTCAGGAGATCCGGTGCAGCCCACCGGGCCTCAGAGGGGGTTGCGTTCCGGATCGGTATCGACAATCTCCAGACCAAGCTCCTCGTCCGCCAGAAGCTTCCCGACCAGTGATTTCGTTTCGGTAATGCAGGAGAGCAGAACCCCGGCTGCATAGTTCTGCATGCCGTAGAAATTCACATGTCCGTATCGGCTGTTTCGTTGCGGGATCACCACAAGCCTGGGAGAAACCTCCGCACCGTCTTCCAGCCGGTATTTCCCGAAACGCTCGATCAAATTGAGATCGGAGCTGGAGAAATGATCTCCGTAGACCTCGTTAGACATCTCGTGGAGTTCCAGACCGATTATCCGGCTGACCCGCTCCGCAACAAAGGCAAGGTCTTCGATCTGCGTACCCAGTAATTCCATTTCGTAATCCATTCTTCTTTCCCTTTCACTGTCCAAGCCACATATGCGGGCCCCTCCCCCTCGTCCTGAACTTGTTTCAGGACCTCCTGTACAGCCCGGCGGGCCTCAGAGGCGGTTGCGTTCCGGATCGGTATCGACGATTTCCAGACCAAGCTCCTCGTCCGCCAGAAGCTTCCCGACCAGTGATTTCGTTTCGGTAATGCAGGAGAGCAGAACCCCGGCTGCATAGTTCTCCATACCGTAGAAATTCACCTGTCCATATCGGCTGTTTCGTTGCGAAATAACTTTTAGTCTGGGAGAAACCTCGGCACCGTCTTCCCGCCTGAATTTCCCGAAACGCTCAATCAAATTGAGATAGGAACTGGAGAAATGGTCGCCATAAACCTCGTTAGACATCTCGTAGAGTTCCAGCCCGATTATCCGGCTGACCCGGTTCGCAACAAAGGCGAGATCTTCGATCTGTGTTCCCAATAACATCAAATTACGATCCATGTGTCTGTTCCTTTCATTGCCCAAGCCACATATGCGGCCCCTCCCCCTCGTCCTGAACTTGTTTCAGGACCTCCTGTACAGCCCGGCGGGCGTCAGAGGGGGTTGCGTTCCGGATCGGTATCGATGATTTCCAGACCAAGCTCCTCGTCCGCCAGAAGCTTCCCGACCAGTGGTTCCATTTCGGTGATACATGAGAGCAAAATCCCCGTAGCATAATCCTGCATACCGTAGAATGTCAGGTTTCCGTGTCGATTGCTTCGTTGTGGTATCACCACAATATCGGGAGAAACCTCGCGTCCCCCGTCCCGGCGATACATACCGAAGCGCTCAATCATTGCCACAAACGACGCAGAGAAATGATCTCCCATGCGATCACTGGACATCTCATAAAGCTCCAGCCCGATTATCTTACTGACCCGCTCAGCAACAAGAGTGAGGTCCTCTATCTGCGTACCAAGTAACTCCAGTTCATGATCCATTCAGATATTCCCTTTACTGTCCGAGTCACATATGCGGACCCCTGTCCTCAATATCCCGGTTTGACCGGTAGACCATGATGCTGTGCTTCCGTTTAGTCAGATCTTGAACATTCGCCAGTGTTTCCCGTAACTTCCAGAGTAGCGATCCGGTCTCAAGTTTCATATTCTTCAGATCGTTATAATAAATTCCCAAGCTATACTCAGGCTTACCACTGACGAAACGTCTCAAGCCCGGATGCATCTTGATGTCGCGCAGCAGGTCCTTGTCAACGATAGCAAAATCAAAGTCGCTGTTCTTGCCGAACTGCTGCATCCGGCCGGTCGGATTGCCGGATTTGTCCTTTACCGGAACGCCGTACTGATCTGTCTGACCATTGAATTTCAGACCTGTTACGGCACTGCCCCGGATTGCCAGTCGGCTGTCCGGACCAAAATGCTTCGTCACCACATCGCTGAACTGTCCCGGTTCATCCGCTGTCATTCCCTCGGGGTAACCCCGCTGTCTGATCTCCCTGTAACGTTGCAGGTCCGCGTCACGGCTGAACCAGCCCGTACCATCAGCCTTCTTTATGGCCTGCCCAGAGGCTTTTCCGCTTCCCGGGTTGCGGTTCTTTGATCCCGCCCTGACACCACCCCCCCTCTCCGTCGGGGGCGCAGCAGGGGTTGCAGGAGGTTCAGGAGAGAGATCCTGAAACGGGTTCAGGATGAGGAGTTTTACGGAGGCGGAAACGTTAGCCCGGGGACAGCAGGTCATCATCCCGGACCTGTCTCACCGCCCCTCCGGGTGCCATTCCCGCGCCACGCTCACCCGGGTGGACGGAGCGCTCGCCGGGCCTCAGAGGGGGTTGCGTTTTGGATCAGTATCGACGATTTCCAGACCAAGTTCCTCGTCCGCCAGAAGCTTCTCGACCAGTGACTCCATTTCGGTGATGCAGGAGAGCAGAACCCCGGATGCATAGTTCTGCATGCCGTAAAAATTCAGATGTCCGTATCGACTGTTCCGTTGTGGTATGACCTCAAGCCTGGGAGAAACCTCAGCGCCGTCTTCCAGCCTGTATTTCCCAAAATGCTCAATCATATCGAGATAGGAATTGGAGAAATGGTCTCCATAAACCTCATTAGAAAACTCGTAAAGTTCTAGCCCGATTATCCTGCTGACCCGGTCCGCAACATAGCCGAGGTCTTCAATCTGCGTACCAAGTAATTCCAGTTCATGATCCATTTTTTTTCCTTTCACTGTTCGAGCCACATATGCGGCCCCCTGCTCTCGATATCACTGTCCGATCTGTAGACCATAATGCTGTGTTCCCTCCCGGTAAGACTTCGGAAACCCTTAAGGGTTGCCCGAAGTTTCCAGAGTGGTGAATGTTCGACGAGCTTCGCCTTATTCAGCTTATTCAAGTTAATCCCCAGACTGCGTTCTGGTCTGTTGCCGGCTGCATTTCCTAATTCCGGATGCATCTTGATGTCGCGCAGCAGGTCCTTGTCAACGATGGCAAAATCAAAGTCGCTGTTCTTGCCGAACTGCTGCATCCGGCCGGTCGGATTGCCGGATTTGTCCTTTACCGGAACGCCGTACTGATCTGTCTGACCATTGAATTTCAGACCTGTTA
>JAVJTE010000035.1:0-160879 GCA_040219025.1 Rhodospirillales bacterium
GCCGACGCCGCGAAGGTGACGTTCCTGGCCAATATGAGCCATGAGCTCCGGACACCGCTGAACGCGATCATCGGATTTTCGGAAGTCATGAAGGATGAAATGCTTGGCAGGCTCGGCACTCCTTCTTATCGGGGCTATGCATCGGATATTCACGACAGCGGCCACCTGTTGCTCGAAATGGTCAATGATATTCTTGATTTCTCGCGTATCGAAGCCGGCGTGATCGAAGCCAGCCCGCAGCCGTTTGATATTCACGCGGAGATCACCCGGACCGTCCATCTGGTAAGGCGGACGGCCTGGGAGAAACATCTGCGGATCAGCATGAACTGTGACTGGGACCCGGCTAACACCAGCTGCCTGCTGACCGCCGACAGCCGTCTGATCCGGCAGGCCTTGCTGAATCTCGTCACCAATGCGATCAAGTTCACACCGGAAGGCGGCTGGGTCGAGGTTGACCTCCGAACCAGCGAGGGTCGGCTCATCCTCTCGGTCTCGGACTCGGGCAAGGGTATTTCAGATGAGCATCTCCACAAGGTCACCGATGCCTTCTTTCAGGTGAACGGCGTCATGGCGCGGCGCGAGGGCGGGGTCGGGCTTGGCCTGGCAATCGCGCGATCCTTTGTCGAAGCCAACAACGGGCGGCTGGAGATCAGTAGCCAGGTCGGCGTCGGCACCGTCGTCAACATGATATTTCCTTCCCGGCTTGTGGTCATGAAAGATACAACGGTTCCCGAACCGGTTGCCTGACCGGCGGTTGAAACCACTCTGTCTGGAACGTAATGGCTGTTTCGCTGGCGCTTTATCAACCCGATATCCCGCAGAATACCGGTGCAATCCTGCGCCTGTGTGCCTGCATGGATACGGATCTCCATATCATTGAACCCTGCGGCTTCGTGCTTGATGATCGCAGGTTGCGCCGCGCGGGAATGGATTATGCCGATCTGGCCCGGATGACCCGCCACCGGTCGTGGCAGGCCTTTCTGGATGCCGCCGTCTGCCGGCGGCTGCTGCTGATGACAACGCAAGGTGCCACGGCCTATTCGGCCATCAGCTATCAGGACGGCGACTGCCTGCTGTTCGGGCGCGAGAGTGCCGGTGTACCGCAGGACGTGCATCATCAGGCGGACCTGCGGCTACGCATTCCGATGGCCGGCGGGCGGCGCAGCATCAATGTTGCAAACGCCGCCGCCATGGTGTTGGGAGAGGCATTGCGACAGACGGGAGGGTTTCCGGCATGACCGATTACAGCGATGCACATAAACAGCGCGCGGGCGACTGGTTCCGCAGCCTGCGGGACAGGATCTGCGATGAATTTGAAGCCATCGAGGGCGGACATAGCGGGCCGCTGGACGACCGTCCGGCAGGATCATTCGAGCGCAGCCCCTGGACAAAGCCGGCAGGTGACAGCCTGCAGGGCGGTGGCGAAATGTCGGTCATGCGCGGCCGCGTGTTCGAGAAGGTCGGCGTCAATATCTCGACCGTCTATGGCGAATTCTCCGAGGAGTTCCGCAAACAGATACCCGGCGCCGCCGATGATCCGAGATTCTGGGCCAGCGGTATTTCGCTGGTTGCCCATATGCAGTCCCCGCTGGTGCCTGCGGTACATATGAACACCCGCATGATCGTCACCACGAAAGGCTGGTTTGGCGGCGGGGCGGACCTGACCCCGATGTTTCCGGATGCCGATGACACGGCCCATTTCCATCAGCAGCTGAAAGCCGCCTGCGACGCCCATGATCCGGACTACTATCCCCGGTTCAGGGACTGGTGCGATGAATATTTCTTCCTGCCCCACCGGAACGAACCGCGCGGGGTCGGGGGGATCTTTTACGATCGTCATAACACCGGTGACTGGGAAGCCGACTTTGCCTTCACACAGGATGTCGGGCGCGGCTTCCTGCAGGCCTATGCACCACTGGTCCGCCGCCATTGTGGTCGCAGCTGGACCGAGAAGGAGCGCGACCACCAGCTTGTCCGGCGGGGCCGTTATGTCGAATTCAACCTGCTGCATGACCGCGGCACGGTGTTCGGGCTGAAAACCGGCGGCAATGTCGATGCGATCCTGATGTCAATGCCGCCGGAAGTGCGCTGGCCCTAGCTTCCGGCATTCTGACCCTGCCGCCCACGCGCAGTGGCGCGTCAGCGTCTTGTGCCCTCTCCTTCCGGATTGGTCGCCGGCGGGAAATGGTCGAGGGTCCGGGTTTCACGGAAATAGTTCAGGGTCCAGGTCACGGTCGGGAAGGCGAGGTCATCCCAGGGGATTTCCTCCCAGTGGAACAGACCCACTTCCTGTGATTCCGGACCGGCGCGGACAGTCTTTTCATTCAGCAGCCGGGCGCGGAACATGATCTGGATCTGGCTGATGCGGGGAATGTTGTAGAGACCCAGCATCTGGTCGATCTCGATTTCTGCATAAGCCTCTTCCCAGGCTTCGCGGGCGGCACCCTGCTGAACGGTCTCTTCATTTTCCATGAACCCTGCCGGCAGGGTCCAGTAGCCGACCCGGGGCTCGATTGCCCGCCGGCACAGCAGGATCCGGTCATCGGACGCAACACAGACTGCCCCGGCAACGATCTTCGGATTATCGTAATTGATGAAACCGCAATCCTCGCAGACCAGACGGTGGCGGTTGTCACCATCCGGAATCTTGTGAATCACAGGACCTGAAAGTTCTTTCTTCATGGTCCTAGATTGGCCCGCAAGGGGCCAGGTTACAAGATGCCTGATCGGGTCCTGTTCAGGCGCTGATATCCAGCACCGTACCGCGCAATCCGTCAGATGATGCACGGGAAATGCGGGCTTCGGAAACTGCGGCACCGCGATCTGCCGCTTCCTGCACGGCATTTGCAATCGCCGCTTCCTGTTCCTTCTGCAGCTTCAATGCCTTGAGGCCGCGTATATTCGCCTTCGTTGCGCCAGTTGACTGCAGGGCGTTGATTGCCTGAGCGTCCATTATCGTCTCCCGTTAACCGGGGCTATATCGCCCCGAGCAGTGACAGAAAGACGTACCCACCAGTTGCAACGATCGAAAAATTCATGGCGCCTGTGAGCACGTTATCCAGTGTGATCGCGATCTCTTCGCGGGACGGGAACATGACTGCCTCCTTGATTGCCATGGTGAACAGTATCTGCTGCCCGAACTTCACGATGTGTTATCTATCACAGGCATTCAGGAAAATTTACTTGGTATTAACACTTACTGGACGGTGTCAGCCTGGCCGCTGGCCGCGACCAGCAGGCGCAGTTTCTCGTCATCCCAGGCCGCGTCAATCTCCGCCATGATGCGATCCGCTTCCGCCTCCAGATCATCGCCACAGGGCACCGCGGGGGCCTTTCGCCACTGCGCCAGATAGCTGTCGGTGTCAGACGCACCGGCCCGCATTGCCGCCCGGTCAATGGCTTCCTGAAACCGCTCCGGCAACAGCCGCTTGGCTTTCTCCCGCCGTCCCTGCCGGACCTCGATCATTGACGGGATATCCCGCCAGTAGGTAATCACCAGCTGTGCCATCACTGCCCTCTCCGGTACGTCAGAACGCTGCGGTTATAGCCGGGTTTCCGGTACCGGCAATGCGAATTGCGACCTGCGGATGTCTCTCCGCGTCATGCGGAAAATCGACTCCGGGACTGATTATCCACAACTTTCTGACCTCCATGCCCTAGCCTATATAGTGGTCGGCAGATATAGTCAGACTAGATATTGTGAAAATGCCGATATAGGGGAGCTCTATGGCCTGGACCGACGAGAAAGTCGAAAAACTGACGCAACTTTGGCAGAGCGGTAAAAGCGCCAGCGAAATTTCGGCCATCCTTGGTGATGTGACGCGCAACGCGGTCATCGGCAAAGCACATCGTCTTGGTCTGGCCTCCCGCCCGTCGCCGATCAAGCGTCAGCCGAAGGCCGCACCGGTCGAGCCGATTGGCGTCAAGCTGATCGATCTGACGGAGCGGATGTGCAAATGGCCCATCGGTGATCCGGCCACGCCGGGCTTCCGGTTCTGTGGCAAGCCGTCTGAATCCGGCCAGTCCTATTGTGACGGACATATGTCGATGGCCTATCAGGTGCCTTCCTCAAAACGGGATCGTGACCGTGAACGCCAGCGCGCCCAGCGGGCAGCAAATTTCTGAAGATTAGAGTTCAGTTCGATAAAAACTGACCGCAACAGCGATGTTGCGGTCTTTTTTTATGTTGGCGGACCGGATTCCGGATCCGCCGGCCGCAGCAACCCGTGCCACAGCATGGTCAGCGCCAGCAGACCGATCCACCAGTTCTGCCACAGCCCGAAGCTGGAATTGGCAAAGACCATTGCGGTTGTCAGTCCCGCGCAATCTGCGCCACTGAGAATCTGCGACCTGACGCGCCCGGCGGCCCGCCACACCAGCAGGATAAAAGACAGCGCCAGACAGGCAGCGCCAACACCACCCAGTTCCAGCCAGATCTGCAGCACCTGATTATGCGGATGCAGGGGCAGCCTGAAATCGGTGAACAGGATCAGTTCGTCGCCCCCGGCTGAAAAATATGTCACATCAACCTTTTCATCACCGCCGGGAACGGATCTCGATACGCCCAGACCCCATCCCGACAAGGGACGTTCAGCAATCTTTTCAAGCACGAAATCCCAGATGACCAGACGACCGATCATGGAGGGAGGAAGTGTCCTGGTATTGCCGGATTCAGCCGACAGATCGATATGATCAACAAGTGGCTGAAGGACCACCGGCGCAAGCATCAGCCATCCCGCAGACAGAACGATCAGCAACTTTGGGAGGGTCTTCGGCAAAAGCAGCCCGGCCGCGCCACAGACAAATCCGCCCGCAAGAGCCAGCAGCGCCGTACTATGGCCTGTGCCGAAAATGACAGAGGTTAACAGGAGCAGCATCACGATGGCGGCAAACCGCCACCTGCGAAGCCAGAGCCAGGCCACAACCGGCCAGATCGTCAGCGCCGCAATCACAACCCCGTTTTTCAGATAGGCGGCGACATTGAGCCCGCCAAATCCGATATTGATAATGTCATCCCACGCCAGTCCCCGTGCCAGCCGGGTCAGCTGGTAGGCTGACAGAACTTCAAACACCATGACCAGCAGAGCCACCAGCATGCCTGCAGAAAGCCCGTACAGAATACGATCTGCCTCCTCCCGGCGGCTCAGCCGCGACTGCCAGAACAGTAACTGCGCAACACCGGCAAGCACCAGCAGACTGAGCAGGGTCGACTGACTGCGATCCGGGTCAATCGACCAGAAGACTGACAGCCCGACCCAGCCAAAAAACGTACTCATGATCAGCAGCGTGCGGCGGGGACTACCGATCTCGTCCCTTCGCTGCCAGACCGTCCAGCCTCCGAAAAGGGCGGCAAGCAGCATCAGGACCGTCATTGCCTTGGAGGAAAAGACACCCAGTACCGGCTGGACAAAAGCAAGCAGCACCAGCAGCAAGGCTAATAACTGATCGGTTTTTTTCAGCATCGGGGTGATATCAGTTTCCGGTAGGCATCAAGGGTTCTGTCACCATAATCCTCCCAGGAAAATCCTTTTCCAACCGCTGCCATCGCGGCCCGGCCTCTTTCCAGCCGGATGTCGCGGCTTTCCAGCAGCTGCCCGATTGCCTCCGACAGCTGTTCTGTCCGGTTTGCCGGAACCGCGATACCAGCCTTGCCAGCCGGGTCGACCGTCGCAACGCCTGTCTCATGCGAGGCAATCACCGGCAGGCCTGTCGCCATCGCCTGCAGAAGACTGAGCGGCAGGCCTTCCTCAAGACTTGGCAGACAGAAAATATCAGCCGCCTGCAAGGCCCTGACCACCGCCTCTCTCGATAACACCCCCGATAACCGGACAGATTTCACCGGCAGCCGCTGCAGCAATGACCGGGCCTCGGGGTCTTGCGGGCCCACCAGATGCAGTTCGGCATGATCCGCATGAGCGGCAAAGGCCTGAAGCAATGCCGGAAGCCCCTTGCGGACACCAAGCCGGCCAACGCAGACGATTACCGGGCGGTCACGGTCCGGCCGCCCCCCGGGGGGCGGTCTGAAGGCATCCAGTGAGACACCGTAGGGATTGATGATCAGTTTGTCGGCTGAAATGCCCTGCCGGATAAAACTGTCTGCTGCAATACCGGTCGGGACGGCAATCCGGTCTGCCAGATCATATTCAAGACATTCCCGCTCGATGATATCATCCTGCGCCATCCTGAAAGGCAGATCCCATTCGGCGAAGGCATCGCGCAAGATCTGCTGCTGGGTCAGGATATGGGTCGATCCGCGTTCGATGACCACCTTCGTGCCCCGGTCACGGGCAACCGGCATGGCCTCCAGCATGGCCGAACTCCAGCCCGTCAGGATATCCAGATCTTCAGAAAAGTTTGCGGCAAGCCAGCGCCCGAACTGTCGCGAGACGAAACTGTCTGTTCGACCCGGCAGACCAAACCGCTGATGACCACGGCGCAATAATTCCAGCCAACTGCAAGAAGAGACCGGTACTTCCGGCGGAAGAAACCGGCGTACCGCAAAGTCCGGATAGGTTGTGAACAGCCCCGCCAGACAGCCATGGCCGTGCAACTGGTCAGCCAGATCGAAGCCGTGAAATCGCCCGTGGACGGCAACCGCAACCCGCATCATGCCCCCCTCATGACCGACATCAGGGTTTGTTCGAGCGCACCGGCACGCTCCTCCCAGGAAAGCGCGGCCCGCTCAGCGATCGTATCGGCAGCACCAGAGATCAGGGCATCCTGCAGCAATGCCGCAACTTCCCCGACAGTTTCGCCACCCCTCAGCGATACCCCGGCCAGCGCGGCAATATCCGCCGCCTCTGCCGTTTCCGCCGGTACTGTCACAACGGGCCTTCCGGCACCCGCCAGATCAAATATCTTGTGGTGAAAAGTCCTGCTGCTTTTCACATAACAGTTCGCGGCAGCACCCGACAGAACCTCCAGCCATCCCCCCAGCGGCTGCTGTCCGCGGATATCCACCGCGATCAGTTTTTCCAGCCCGGTTGCCTGCTCCCTCACCAGATCTGCGTCATGACCGGCATAACAGAACCGGACAGCCTGACGGGCAGCTTCGTCCATCTCGGAGACCGCAACCTCAATACCGCCAATCAGGACAGCCAGTGACGCCTGCTCATACACAGCACCTGTCAGTGTGATTGTCTGTGTCCGGGTGGCCGCTACCGGGTAAAGCGCCGGATCAATGCCGCTATAGACAATATCTGCCGGGCGATCGAACCATTCACGCACAGTAGCCACATGATCGCCCGAGAAAGCCGTAAAAGCGGCAGCATCACGATAGCGCGCGGCAACCGGGCGTCGCAGCGGAGCCGGAATAAAACTCTGCCAGTGGTCTTTCAGATCGGCGACCCAGGGGCAGCCAGTGCTGCGCGCGATATCACGGGCTATATGCCAGCAGGTTGTATTGCCGAAGGTGGCCCAGACCACATCCGGACGAAAATTCTCCGCCAGCACCGGGAGGCAGCGACGCACCCCTGCCTGCCAGTCGCAGTGAACACCGCCATGGCAAAGATAAGACATCAGCAACAAAGCCCGGCGCACGGGTTTCACCAGCCTGCCCTGCCGCGCGGCGGCCAGCATCCGGTGCCCGACAGGGGCAATATCCATCATGAAGGGTTGTGACCAGTCATGCGCGGCCAACCGCGCTGCCAGATCATCGGGCAGCAGCCCCGCATCATCGTTAGAAAGAGTTTCAGTCAGCAGAATGATCTGATGTCCCCGACCGGCCATTACCCGGGCAAATTCCCGCAACCTGACAGCACAGACATGTGGCTCTGCCGGATGGCAATGGTTGACAAAAATGGCCTTCATCTAGTGATTATCCAGCAGATCACGTACTGACGCGATAACATCTGCTGCCGGAATATCACGAATACTGCGGCCACCGTCATATGCGCCGGGAATAGCCGGAACAGCGGCAGCATGCGCCCCGGGATAATGAATTCGATGACCCGTCCCGGCAGGATACCAGACACCCGGCTTTGCCCGGGCCGAGAACACAGCAACACAGGGGATGTCTGCGGCGGCGGCGAGATGCATCGGCCCGCTGTCGACGCCCAGAAACAGCTCCGCACCGATCATTGCCGCCGCCGAGAGTCGCGGTGACAGCATGCCACACAGATTGCCTGCCGGTCCGGTCCAGTGACCGGCATATCCGGCAAGCTTTTCCCGGTCGGCGGCGGCACCGATGAGTACCAGTCCCAGATCCGGATAAGCAGACGTCAGCACTGACAAAACTGCCTCCCAGCGGTCATCACCCCAATCCTTGTCCGCTGTTTTCCCGGCAGGCGCAAAAGCGATGAACCGGCTGTCTCCGGTTGCAGCCCGGCGTATCTGACGCCCCGTCTTCAGTTCATCCTCATGGAGATGCAGACGATGGGACCCGTCATCCGGCCCGGTTGGCAACCTGCAGACCCGCACAAGTCTGTCAGTCTCTCGCTCCCAGCAGTCGTCTGTGTGCTTCAGATACCGGCGATTTTCGGCCCTAAGCGGCAGGCCGGTGACAGGAAGCCCGGCAAACAGGCGGAAAAACAGCCCGTCGCGGCAGACTGACCAGAAGCTGCCCGGTTCACTCAGATACACCAGCCTGTCTGCACCGGCTGCCCGCAGCAGACGAAGCAGAGCGAGGCCGGAGAAGAGGTCGAGGCCTGCGGGAAAGGCCAGATATCCGGCAATCCCCGGCTCACCGTCCAGCAACTGCATCATTGGCGCCGCGTTATCAGCAACCGGCTCGTTGGTCAGCAGCAGGATCTCATGATCCGGCCATTGCTTGCGAACGGCTTCAAGCACCGGCAGGCTGATGACACCATCACCGATGCTCCCCCGGCGAAAGACAACAATACGCTTCGGATTATCAACGGTTTCCATCGTACCGGTGATCCTATTCCTGACGGGACAGAGGACAAACAGTTTGATCGCAAAGCCCCCTTGGTCGATTATCCCGGCTCATCGGAAGACAGGTACGACGCAATGGAGAAGCAGTTTCTACGCAGCAAAAAACTTCGCGTCCTGATTAACGGAATCCACGCCAAAAGTGGCGGCGGGGTGACCTATCTGCAGAACATCCTGCCCCTGCTGGCAGACGATCCCGAACTTGAACTTCATCTGTTTCTCCACTCGGATCAGTATGCCCTGTTCGGTATCATTGATGAACGGGTGCATATGCATCTGATGGATTATCCGAACGGCTTCTTCAGCGCACTTTACTGGGAACAGGCATCACTGCCGATTCTCGCGCGGGCGATGTCCGCAGACGTGACATTGTCGCCCGCCAACTACGGCCCTCTGTTTGCCCCGGCACAAGTCATTGTCCTGCGTAACAGCCTCGCGGTCGCCGGACGTGAAACACGTCTCGTCAAACGGTTATACTGGGCCGCGTTGACACTGATGACCGCCCTGTCGCTCTCTCGTTGTCGCAGGGCAATTGCGGTATCCCGGTACGCCCGCAGCGCATTGACATTCGGGATGGGCAGCCTGCTGATCAACAAGGTTGCGGTGGTTCATCATGGCGTCCGGAACATTTTCCGTCCTGCAGTTCCCTTCCGGGAAGATAACTTCCTGCTCGCGGTAAGTGACATCTATGTTCAGAAAAACCTGCATACGCTTATTGCCGCCCTGCCGGAGATCAGACGTCAGGCCCCCGGAATCAGCCTGAAAATCGCAGGTCGCGCCATCGACAAGGGTTATCTCGCCGAGATTCATGCCGTTATCAACGAGAATGATCTTCAGGATTCCGTTGAATTTCTGGGCGCTCAGACGACCGCAGAACTGGTTGATCTGTACCAGCGCTGCAAGGTCTTCGTTTTTCCTTCAACCGTAGAAACCTTCGGCAACCCGCTGGTTGAAGCGATGGCAAGCGGTGCAGCTATCGCCAGTTCCAATACGGCTGCGATGCCTGAGATTGTTGGTGACGCCGCCCTGTTCTTCGACCCTCTGGATGTGACGGATCTTGCCGGGAAAGTGTCAGACCTGCTGAATGATGACGACCTGCGCAAGGCAATGAAGCAGAAAGCGATTCGGCGGGCAAAAGACTTTTCATGGGAACTGACAGCCGGAAAAACCGCAAGAGTGCTCAAGGAGGCCACGCCGAAAGAACGGCGCAAGGCCATTGGTATAAAGCTCGACACGGAAAGTGACGACCTCCGGTGACTGTTCGCCTGCTATATCTCGTCAGTCATCCGATCCAGTATCAGGCACCGCTGCTAAGGCAGATTGCACGACAGCCAGATATCCGGCTGCGTGTTCTGTTTGAGAATGTCGCATCGGACGGACCGCATTTCGATCCGGGCTTTGGCCGTGAAATCCGATGGGATGTGCCATTGCGCGATGGCTATGACAACGCATCGTTGAAAGACGTTTCACTGGCTGACGAGATTTCCGGCTGTGACCTGCTGTGGGTTCACGGATGGCAGACAGCCGTTTTGAGATCGGCCATCCGGCAGGCAAAACGGCAGGACAAACCGGTACTGATGCGGGGAGAGAACTGGTCCGGTGCCATGCCGGACGGTGCGGGGATCCGGGGATGGCTGAAACGTCGCTATCTCGCTTCCATATTCAGGCATTGCAGCGGCTTTCTCTGTATCGGGAAAATGAACCGGGATTACTACCGGCAGCATGGCGTGAATGATGACCGGCTGTTCGACATGCCCTACGCAATCGATAACGAGATGTTCAGGGAAAAAGCCAGAGCCTCCGACCCCGACGCTTTACGGCAGAGTCTTGGAATCCAGGAAGGCCGGAAGATTGTTCTCTACGCCGGCAAGATGTCAGCGCGAAAACATCCTGATGTTCTGTTGAAGGCCTGGAAGATGGCAAACTGGACCGGCCCGCCGCCTGTTCTGCTGTTTGCCGGCGATGGCCCGTTGATGACCGGGCTGCGCCGGGAAGCATCTGCAGATGTGATCTTCGCCGGGTTTCGCAATCAGACCGAATTACCCGGCATATATCGCCTGGCCGATCTGTTTGTTCTTGCCGCCTCACGGGAAGCCTGGGGCCTGGCAATTAACGAGGCTATGGTCTGCGGTACCGCTGTCATCGCATCATCCGAATGTGGTGCGGCCCATGATCTGATCAATCAGGACTGTGGCCGCCTGGTTCCGGCAGGCGATGTCGTGGCGCTGGCCGAAACTTTGCCCGAAGCACTCGAAAACAGCGGACCGCTGGGTGAGAATGCCCGCTTGCGCATGGAAGGGTGGAGTTTCGACGCGGACATCCGGGGCCTTGCCCATGCCATCCGGTCTGTGACATGAAACCTCTGAATATTCTGTTCGTTGCTGAACTGGCCCCCGGCTCGCGAAGTTACCAGCGCATCCGGCGGCTCAAGCTCATGGGCCATTCGGTTGAGACCTTATCCCTGGTTCCGCCTGATGCCACCTATGAAACCAGACCCCGCCTGATCGACCGGATTCGCCACCGGCTGCGCTATCCTCAGGACCGGAGCGGTGCCAATGACAGGTTACGCCACCTGCCATCTCAGCCCCGGCCTGATATTGTCTGGTTTGAACGCGCAACAACTGTTCCCGCCGCAACCCTGCGCGCCATCAAACAATCCCACCCTGACTGCAAACTGATCTGGTATGCGGAAGATGACATGATGAACCCGGCACATCTCAGTCGCCAGGTTGAATCTGCCGTTCCCTGGTATGACCTCTGGGTGACCACCAAATCCTTCAACACCCGGCCTGATGAACTGCCGTCACTCGGTGCGAAATCAATCCTGTTCGTCAACAACGCCTACGACATCGACGCGCATTCACCGATAGATCTTTCCGATGAGGACCGGCAGTGCTTTGGGTCAGACATCTCATTCGTCGGAACATGGGAACATCCGCGGGCAGAAACCGTCCGGCGGCTGGCTGAAGCCGGCTTGTCGGTTCGCATCTGGGGAAATGGCTGGGAACGAATGGCCAATCCGCCGGCAAGTCTCGATATTGCCTATACGCCGGTATACGGCGACGACTACCGTCGCGTGATCTGTGCATCAAAGATAAATCTGTGCTTTCTGCGCAGGGGGAACCGTGATCTGCAGACCTGTCGCTCCTTCGAAATTCCGGCTATCGGCGGTTTCATGATCCATGAATTTTCGGTTGAAATGTCAAAGATACTCCCCCCTAGTCAGGGTGCTGTATACTTTGACAATGAAACGGATTTGCCCGGACTTTGCCGGTTCTGGCTGGACCACACGGAGAAACGCAAGATGATCGCTGAGACAGGGCGATCCGAGCTGCAGAAGGCCGGGCATGAACATGAAGACAGATTACGGGAAATTCTTGAAGCCGCTGTCGGCAAAGGCGGCTGAATGAAAGTTCTTGTCAACGCCCTGTCCGCCAAAAAAGGCGGTATCGTCACCTACACCAAGAATCTTCTGACATCCCTCTCAGAGGCCGGGATCGACGTGACTGTTGCCGTCCCCCTGGAATTCAGTCATCCGCTGAAGCAGTGCCTCCTACCGATTGATACGTCCGGATTCTCACCGGCCCGGCGGTTCCTGTGGGAGCAGACTGTCTGGCGTTCCATCGTCAAACGCCACAATCCCGATGTTCTG
The DNA here is from genome assembly GCA_040219025.1 of Rhodospirillales bacterium. Taxonomy (GTDB): domain Bacteria; phylum Pseudomonadota; class Alphaproteobacteria; order Rhodospirillales; family HT1-32; genus HT1-32. Next base: position 12,542 of record JAVJTE010000035.1, read on the forward strand.
TTTTCTTCTGCCAACTTCGGTCTTCTGAGCAGCTCCTGCCGGCAGATACTGTTGCTGCGGGAAGGTGGTCTTTTCGACCCGGACTATCTCGCGAATATGGCCCCCACCCAAGGGGTATACGCGTCGCTAAACCGGTCAATCCGGCGGCGGCTGATGCTGGCCTCGGCAACCCGCTCCGACACCATCATCACACCGACCGAGGCAATGCGGGACATGGTCGGCCTCTGGCTGCCAAACGCCCGGGAAAAGCTCATCGTCAATCATTACGGCACACTGAACGAGGCATTCGCACCGAACGCCAGTATACGCAAATGGCGGACAGACGGCGTCTTGCGGCTTTTGTATGTTTCCGTCTATTACCCTCACAAGGTTCCCTGGCTGTTATGCGAGGCTGTCGACCGGCTGAATGCCGCGGGTATACCAACCACCGCAACCATCACGATGACCTTGCGCGAAATGGCCGAGATGCCGGGAGGAGGTCTGGATCACGCCGTCGTCTCGCAAGCTGTCGCCAACGGAACCGTCAAGCTTGGCCATCATGACTATTCGGACCTGCCGGATCTCTATCGCTCGCATGATGCTTTTGTTTTCCCGTCAGTCTCCGAGACATTTGGCCATCCGATGGCGGAAGCCATGAGTTCAGGTTTGCCTGTCGTCGTCTCGGACACCAGTGTTAACCGGGAGATCTGCGGTGATACCGCGCTTTATGCCGCCCCCTATTCAGTGACAGAAATTTGCGACCGGTTGAAGAAACTCGACAACGACCAGGAACTGAGGGTCTCGCTCCGCCGGAGCGCCCGGCAGAGAACTTTGGAAATGTATGACTGGCAGGGACATATAGACCGCCTGCTGGCGTTATTTTGATCATGCAGGAAACAAAAAGCAGAGATAACTCGAACGACATCCGGTTCGGGCTATTGCTTGCTTTCATTTTTGTTCTTCTTGCCGGACTGCTGATAACCCTGCGGGATGCCTATCTCATACATATTGATGCGGCATGGGTTACCACACCTTACAACCGGTTTGCCTATTTCTGTGATGATATACCGGCCTGCCTTCGGATCGGATCGGCCTGGAGCTGGAAACTCATCACGGAACTGATGAATGCCGGTATTCATGTGTTGGAGGCTGGCTCGACAAGCGAATCTGCCGGTCTGACCGTTTCCGATATCGGGGACAATGCGGAACGGGTTGCTGCAGTCCTGCACAGACTTCTGATGCTGGCACCCGTTCCTGTCGCAGCGTTGCTGATAACCAGGACTAAGCCTGCCGCCATTCTGATCCTCGTCCTGGCCTTTGCGGCAATGCTGGGCTGGAGCCCGCTGCTGTATCGCCCGGTCATTGCATTCTACAGCCTGTTTGCAGACTGGCCTCATAACTACTGGGATTTCAGCATTGCCCTGCAGTTCTATGATTTTGTTTCTGTCGGTTTCCTGTTCTGCCTGCTGATCCGGCTCGCACGACCACACACCCCCGGTTATGCCGATGCCGTGCTGCTAGTGCTTCTCGGGCAGTTTCTATTTGAAAACCTTGGTATTGTCGCGGGCATAGCCGTCGCTCTGCGGTACGTTCTGTTGCCAGCAGGCCCGAACCGATGGAAGCCTGCATTTTACCGACTGGCATGTTCTGCAGCCACGTCAGTCACATTACTGGCTGTCATGCTTGCCCTGATACAGGCAAACAAGGGGGCAAATCCGACAGGACATGCGGTTACGCTATCCGCCTATTTCGACTCCTACCGTGATCTTGTTGCCGAGAATATCGGCAGTCTGCCAATCATCATTGCCAATTTCATCAACCTTATGACCCTGCCGCTGGTGATCGGCGGTCTGGCCGGGCTGCTGTTGTCGCGCATTGACCGGATGCCCGAAGATGACTCCCGGCAACCGGACCGACTGGCCGTAACGGCCCTGTCGATTACAGCGGGATTTGCGGTGACCATCTGTATCGGGTTTTTCGTCAATTCCTATCAGTCGGAAACCGGCCGGCAGATCCTGCCTTTCCTGACCATGCTGACCATGACCAGCTGTCTGACTGTCCGCTGGCTTCTGGTTAGCAGAACCCGCAGCCAGCCTGCTTAAAGCGGCGCAATGATCGTTTTGACGAACGGGTTAAGGTAATTATCGAGCAGGGCCAGATTTTTGATCTGGCTGAGCGACGCCCAGCAGAACAAACCACCGAGATCATCCGGATTCAGGGCACCCGGTTCGGCCAGAATGATCCGGTTGCTGTTGCTTTTGCGCCAGAACCGCCCGCCTTCCTCGTTATGTTCTGCGGCATAAACCAGCCGGCACGGGCTCTCGTCCAGAAGATAGTCCGTCAGCGGTGGCCGTTTGCCCTGATGTGCCTGACGAAGATTGCTCCAGGTTGCCTGGGCTGATGGCGCGAACTGCAACATCCCGAGATTGCCCGGCTCCGCCTTCGCCTGAAGCAGAAACCTGACCTGTCCTTCTCCGGTCTGTTCACAGACCATCGCCAGAACGCCCCCTTCCGGCTGGGTATAGATCGGCTGATCCCAGGACATCACCTCGCGCAGCCCGCGGGCGGAGGTGCGGACCCCGGTAATACCGAAGAACTGCCCGCTTTCATGCGAAATATCGCCGGTTTCGGGATCACAGTTCCACGCGCGGACGCTGTTCAGCGGGATCAGCTCGGCAGAGAATCTGGTGTCTGCACGTTTCCCATCAATCCAGTGCACCAATGGCTGCGGGTCACGTTCTTCCCGTTCGCCGCTGATCCGGATCAGGTCGCGAAACCATTCGATATCCGTCATCAGACAGATCCTGCAAGACGGCCCAGCACATCAATTACCCGGTCCTGCATGGCATCCGTCAGGCCGGGATACATCGGCAGGGAGAAGATTTCTCCGGCCGCCGCTTCCAAAACCGGGAAATCGCCAGCCTGATAGCCGAGATGACGATAGCCATCCATGATATGGACAGGCCAGGGATAGCTGATATTGACGTGGATATCGGCCTCTTTCAGACCTGCCATCAGCGCGTCTCGCCGGGCATGGCGCACCACATAAACATACCAGGCATGCCGGTTGCCGACCGCTTCAACCGGCAACCTGATATCTGTATTTGCCAGCCCCTCTGCGTAACGGTCTGCCAATACACGGCGCCGGTCGTTCCAGCCATCAAGCAGGGGCAATTTCACATTCAGAATGGCCGCCTGAACTTCATCAAGACGCGAGTTATAGCCATGTTCAGCGGCGTAATAACTGCCCTTCATGCCATACATCCGGAGCGAGCGAAGTCGGGCATCCAGTTCCTCATCCGAAGAAACCACCATACCGCCATCGCCATAGGCCCCCAGCAGCTTGGTCGGGTAGAACGAGAAAGCTGCGAGATCACCGAACGAGCCGGACTTTGCTCTCCTTGTGGTCGAGCCGGTCGACTGGGCACAGTCTTCAAGAACTTTCAGACCATGGCTGCGTGCAATATCCGTGATCGCCGCCATGTCGGCGTTCTGTCCGTAAAGATGCACCGGCAGAATGACCTTCGTCCGGGGCGAAATTGCCGCCTCCAGCCTCTCCGGGTCCATCAGCAGCGTGGACGGATCAACATCAACGAAGCGGGTCACCGCGCCCGCATTCTCAATCGCCGAGACCGTGGGTACTGCCGTATTCGGCACCGTAATCACTTCATCCCCCGGCCCGACATCAAGGGCTTTCAGGGCCAGCAGCAGGGCATCCGTACCACTGTTGACGCCCACCCCGTGCGTGCGGTCGCAATAGCGGGCAAAGTCTTCCTCAAAGCGGCTGACCTCCTGCCCCAGAATCAGCCGCCCCGACGCGAAGACCCGGGCAACGGCCTCATCAATCTCCGCCTTCAGCTCTTCATATTCCGGCAGATAGTCCCAGACCTGAATGCGGCTCATCCGGCGAACCCCATATCAAGGCGCAGCATATCCATCACCATCGCATCATCGCGCATTGCATCGGCAAATTCGCCGTGGCGGCCGTCTTCGATACGGGCCACAACCCGGCCAAAGAAACCGGCAAAGTTATCGCCTGCAGGAATCGTCACCTGCTGCGGCTGATTGGCAATCCGGACATTCAGCTTCGTGCTTTCCAGCGGCGGTGGTGTATAGGCCCGGTCCATATCAACGGCCATACCCGGCCCAAAGACCGACAGGTTGTTGCGGTATTCCGTGTCGTAGCCGATGAAGGCTGACAGGGCGCGGCCATTCTGCCAGATCAGGGTAATCAGGGCAGAAACCGGCACACCATTCTGCCAGGCAAGCGGCCGGCAACTGACCGATACAGGTGAGCCCTGAAACAGCAGCCGGCCGACAGCGACCGGATAAGGTGCGACATCATTGACCACGCCGCCCCCAAGATCCGGGTTGTAGCGGAAATTGCCGTCGCCGAGGGGGGGAAAGCTGAAGGTTGTCTGGATGCGGGTGGCGCCGCCATTTTCCGATGCGATCCGGCGAAGCGCATCAAATTGCGGGTGATCGGCGAAAACCACGGCTTCCGCCAGCAGCAGGTCACGGGCTTCCGCCAGCGCCAGCATTTTCTCGGTCTCGCCCAGCGTCAGAAAGGCCGGTTTGTCGACCACAACATGCCGCCCGCTCCGCAACGCCGCCTCAACCATCGGCAGGTGCAGTGAATTGACCAGCGAGACATAAACCAGTGCGGCGTCACTTTTTTCCAGCGCCGCCGCATAGTCATCGAATGTCGTACCCAGCCTGTCAGCGGGCAGCACGTCTGCCGGTACCGGACGCTTCGAGGCGATATCAATCTGCTCTACCGCCGGCAGAGACAGCAACCCCGGGAAAGCCCGTCGCCGGGCAATCGAGGAACATCCGAGTGTCAGAACTTTCATCTATCGTCTCTCTGGTCGGTAATGCGCCTGACATTCGACTGCGGCCGTTCATTGACCGTCAGAAAGACCCGTCCGAGATATTCACCGATCAGGCCGAGGATCATCATCTGCATGCCGAAGAACAGCAGCACAACACTCATGATCGAGGTCCAGCCGGTAATCGGAACCCCGAACAGAAAATACTCGCCGAGGACCGCAATCAGACCAAGAAAGCCCAGCCCGCTCATCGCCAGGCCAAGCAGGGCACTGAGACGAAGCGGCAGGGTGGAGAAGCTCATCAGAACAATCAGCCAGAGGCGAACCAGCCGGCGCAGCGTGTAATTGCTCGCACCGCTGGCCCGCGGCAGATGGCCGACCTGAACAGAGCTGGCCCGCCGGGTGATCTGGAAAATCAGGCCATCAACATACGGGTACGGACCACGATAAGCGGAAACCGCCTTTGCAATCTCCCCTCTCAGACAGCGGAAGCTGGAGAGATAGAGGCCTTTCGGCTTGTCGAGAACCATATCCGCCGTCGCATTGGCCAGCCAGCTGCCGAGATTGCGCCATCCTGCATGCTGCTTCTGACCGAACACGCCATAGATCACATCGTCATCGCCATCCCGCATCGCCTGCCAGAGTTTCAGAACTTCCTCCGGCGGATTCTGCAGGTCGTCATCCATGGTGATGACGATGTTGCCGCGCGCCTCCCGCAGACCGGTCAGCACGGCATTATGCTCGCCAAAGTTCCGGCTGTGCAGGACGGCGCGCACCGGCACCCGGTCGCTGGATTGTGCAAGTCGCTCGCAGACATCCCCGGAATTGTCCGGGCTGCCGTCATCAACGAGGACAATTTCCATTTGTCCGTCGAACGGCAAGGCTGTCAGGGCCTCAACAAGTTTCGGCACAGACGCGGCACCATTATAGACCGGCACAACGATACTGAGATCAATAGACTCACTCATCTGTCCTGCGCTCCCGTCATCTCGCCTGGTCTGCAAGGCGCAGCAGATAGCGTCCGTAATCAGACCCGGCAATGGTCTGGCCCAGACCCCGCAACTGATCACGGTCAATAAACCCCTGACGATAGGCGATTTCCTCCGGGCAGCTGATTTTCAGGCCTGTCCGTTTCTCGATCACCTTCACGAATTCCCCGGCTTCAAGCAGCGAGTCCGGCAAGCCACTGTCCAGCCAGGCTGTCCCGCGGCCGAACAGTTCGACCTGCAACGCGCCGTCATCCAGAAGCTGGCGGTTGATATCTGTGATCTCCAGCTCGCCACGCGCCGATGGCTTCAGGGCAATGGCCCGGTCGGCGACATCCGCCCGATAGAAATAAAGCCCCGGAACAGCCCAGTTTGAGGCGGGCTTGTCCGGCTTCTCGATGATTTCCAGTGGCACACCTTCCGGTGACAGGGTGACCACACCAAACTGCTCCGGCTGGTCGACCCAGTAGCCAAAAATCGTGTTCTGACCGGCGGCCCGCGATACTTTTTCCAGCAACATCGACAGGTCGTTGGCATAGAACAGGTTATCACCGAGGATAAGCGCAAAAGGGTCCTCACCGATAAACTCCCGGCCGATCACCAGCGCTTCCGCAATCCCGCGCGGTGCCGCCTGTTCCGCGTAGGAAAGGTTCAGCCCCCAGCTGTTGCCATCCCCCAGCATGCGCCTGAACATCGGCAGTGCGTCGGGTGAGGAGATAACAAGAATATCACGAATGCCGGCCAGCATCAGCGTCGACAGCGGATAATAGATCATCGGCTTGTCATAGACCGGCAGCATCTGCTTGGAGATTGCCACCGTCAGCGGCCAGAGGCGGGACCCGGAACCTCCGGCAAGAATGATCCCCTTGCGCCGGTTCATCTGCCCCCTCCTGTCTGTGCTGTCCGGCCAAGGCCCAGCCTTCCTGACTCCGCCGACTGCCACCAGTCACGGTTATCGAGATACCAGGTCACAGTCGCCGCAATCCCCTCGTCAAAATCATGTTCCGGCTGCCATCCTGTCGCCGCCGTCAGCCGTCCATGATCCACTGCATAGCGGAAATCATGTCCGGGCCGGTCGGCCACATGGGAAATCAGCCGTGCATGGTCACCGCCCGTATCCGGGGCCAGCCGGTCCAGCGCCCGGCAGATGGACTGTACCGTCTGCAGATTGCTCCGTTCCGCATCCCCGCCGATCAGATAGGTCTCCCCGACCTCTCCCTGACAGGCAATACGAATCAACGCCCTCACATGATCGTCCACATGCAACCAGTCACGCACATTCGATCCGTCACCATAAACCGGGATCGGACGGCCCGACAGACCGGCCGCAATAACCGTCGGAATCAGTTTTTCCGGATGCTGCCAGGGCCCGTAATTGTTGCTGCAATTGCTGATCAGCACCGGCAAACCATAGGTGCGGTTCCAGGCCCGTGCCAGCCCGTCCGCCGCCGACTTGCTGGCAGCATAGGGCGAATTCGGCAGATGCGGCGATGTTTCCGTAAAACAACCCTCGGTCCCGAGTGCGCCATAGACCTCGTCGGTGGAGACATGCACGAACCGGAAGGTGTCCCTGTCCGGTCCGGACAGGGTTTTCCAGTAGCCAAGGGCTGCATCCAGCAGCGTCGCCGTACCCACGACATTGGTATCGATGAACGCCGCCGGACCATCAATCGAGCGGTCGACATGGCTTTCCGCAGCCAGATGAAACAGCAGGCCTGGCCGGAAAGCCCCGAACGCCGCCGCCATGGCAGAAGCGTCCCGTATATCGGCCTGCCGGAAACTGTAGTTCGGACGATCCGCAACAGCCGCAACCGTTGACAGATCACCGGCATAGGTCAGCGCGTCAATATTGAGAACATCAGCCCCGGCATTGACCAGATAGCGGACAAGTGCCGACCCGATAAAGCCCGCACCACCTGTCACCAGAACCCGATATTTCGCCATATCCGGCAAATCCGGGGTCATTTCAGCCCGTTTGCCCGGTAACCGGCGCGCCAGCCCTGTCGGTCAGTGCCGGCAACAGAACTTCCGGCTCTGCGGTGCCAATCATGGCGGGGATCGCGCCCAGCCGGGGCGGCCGCATCCAGCGGAAGGATTCAATGGCATCGCAGTTGCCGCAGATATGGCGCCAGTCAGAGGCCGCCGCCCCGCAGCCGGAACAAACCCAGGTTTCCGGCGCCGGCGCATCCGAGGCAAGCAGCAGCCACTTGTGCGCGGCGGCAAGATCCTGGTTCTCGCTCTCCTCAACCCGGGCCATCATCCGGTAGACACGAATGTCCCCGCCACTGTCGAGCACCGGCTGAAACTTGCTCCGGGCCTCGCCCCAAAGACCGGCTTCAAGTGCTGCCTCGCCCATGGCGATCTGGCTTTCGCGATGTCCCTTGTTGCAACTGGCCAGCTTGTCCATCGCCCGGACCCGGTCCATTTCGTCCGCAGCCCCTGCCGCATCAGCATAGACATCCACCAGCGACGGATGCGGGTTGATCGCCCAGGCTTTCTCGACAAGAGCCAGCGCCCGGCGCTGCTTCCCGGCAGCCGTCATCAGCCGCGCCGCATTGACCACGCCGGGGCTGAATTTCAGCATCCCGTCGGCGGCCCTGCGTGCCAGCTTGATTGCCTCATCCCTGTTCCCGGCCTGTTCAGCCTCAAGACTGCGCTGATGGGTCAGGATGGTCTGCCGCCAGGTCGCCTGTTCGGCAGAGATCAGCTTATGGCGTTCCGACGCCTTGGTGACCGTCTCGGCTTCGACCCAGTCGCCATTGCGGACCAGCAGGTCGTAGTAGATCCCCGACAGCCAGTCCGAGGACTGTTTCAGCGCATAGGCCTTGCGTGACAACAGACGTGCCCGGTCAATATCCCCTTCGTTCAGGGCATAGGTAATCAGCCCGCGCAATCCCAGGAAGGCGGTTTCCGGGCGGTCCAGCATCTCCCGGAAATATCCGCGTGCCTTTTCATTATCACCGGCCATCTGTGCCGCCTGTGCAGACAGCAGCAGGGTCAGCGGCGGGTTGTCCAGTATCGTCTCGGCGCGGGCTGCCAGCCTGACCGCCTCGCTGGTATCACCCGCAGCAACAGCAACCAGCCCGTCGGTCAGCGCGGCATAGCCTTTCCGGCGTTTCGAATCACGCCAGAACCGTCCCATCCCCGGCGCCACACGCATCAGCCCCCACCAGAGCCTGTGGAGGACCACAAGCACTGCTGCAATGACCAGAATGCCGATCAGGATGACATGCACACCGGCGTCGATCCGGTAGCCCAGCCAGGTCAGTTCAACCTGTCCGGGACGGTCGGCAAACCAGGAGACCACGCCGATCAGAACCGCCAGCGCGACGAAGAATATCAGGGCGCGGATGAGCATCCTCATTGTGCCAGCGCTCCGATTGCCTGTGCCTGCAGGGCGTCAATGGCGGACATCACGGCAATTCGACCTTTCGCCTTGTCGAGCCAGCTGTCTGCGGCTTCAAGTCCGGCTGGCGGCAACTGGCCGATCAGCCTTGCCGCTTCCGGTAAATCACCCGCATCAAGCGCAACTTCCGCCTGGGCCAGCAGGGCTTCCGGATCATCACCGGAGACTTCCTCACCGACACGGCGGATCGAGACCAGCGATTTGACCCGGCCAAGCGCCGACGACATCCAGTCCGTATTGTCGGCCAGCGCGATGGCTTTCATCACATCACTGGCCATCACCGGGAAGGCTGACCGGAGCGACGCCAGATCCGGGGCACCGCCTTCCGCAAAAGCCTGCAGGTCGGCCAGCGCCGCCGCGGCAGCCGGGCTGTCGCCTGCCAGGGCCGTGACCGTCTGCAATGCCGGCTGGTAGCTGCCCCGACGATTGACCGCCTGTGCCAGCTGGTTGACCGCCAGTGCCAGCGATGTTCCCTCGGAAGCCTGTGACTGACGGGCAGCCCGGAGGTCCTGGAGAGCCTGCTGCAACTGTGCGATTTCCTGCGACATGGCCTCGGCCTTTGCCGCGACCGTCGTAAGATTGGAACTGATTGCCGAGACCGTTTCCGGATCTGCGCCCCGGACATTGGCGATGGCTTCCTCGATTTCGGCCAGACGACCCAGAATCGCCGGGTCAGCACCCGTCGGTGCGGAGGCTGTCTCCAGCGCCGTAATCCGCTCGACAAGTGGTGTCACATCAACAGTATCGCCGCTCTCGCCCGGAAGCGGTCGCTGTTCCAGCTCTGCAATCCGGTCAGTGGCCTGACGCAGGGCCTCCTGCAACGGTGCCACCGCCTCACGGATGCTGTCGGAAACGGCCGGTTGATTCGACTGCGACGCAGGAGCCTTGGCAGATTCCGGCGCAACAGCAGCCGGATCGGCCGGTGCCTCCGCCGCAGGTGCCGGTGTTGGTGCGGGGGTAACGGGGGCCGGGTCCTTTGTCCGGTACAATATACCGGCCAGCGGTGGCACATAACTCTCGATATAGGGTTTGGCGAGATGGTTCCATCGCGGCCAGGTGGCGATCGCGGTGCCAAGCATCAGCGCAAGAACAAACAGGGTCCAGAAGACATACCGGGGCTTCTTTTCCGTATCATCCGGCTCAGAGGTTTCCTGTTCTGCTTCTGCCGCATCGTCAGGCTTCGGGGAGGTCTGTTCACTCCAGGGAGAGGAATCACTCTTTTCCTCTGCCGGAGCATCCGCATTTTCCACTTTGCCGTCGGAACCTGCCGCCCCGGAAGCCGGTTCAGCCTGCTTCTCTTTTCCGGCGCTGTCTGCAGCCGGAGCCACAGACGGTTCGTCCATGCTGACCGTTACGACTTCTTCAGTCTTCGCCTCTTTCAGTGCGGGTGAGCCGGTAACTTCCGACAGATCAATCCCCTGCTCGGCCGCCGCCGCCCGCAATTCGGTCCAGCGATGTTCCGGGATGTGATCGCGCTCTTTCCAGCCCTGAACGGTCGTGAAAGCGACACCGATGGCTTTTGCCGCCGGACGGATCCCGCCGAAGCGCTCAATGACTTCACGCGCCGAAAGAGTTGCTGTTTCCTGCTTGCCGTCGTCTTGCATAATCCCTCATCCCATTGCCGGAAATTTCCGGTTAACCGGTCTGTCCGGATGGACAAACTGTCTGCAGCACCTCAATCAGCGCATCCTGTGTCGGCGACCGGGCAACCACCGTGTCCCGCCATGACAATGCGGAAACACGATCCCTCACCGCGTCACTGAGACAAACCGCATAACAACGCCGCATCCGGTCGCCAATCGCCCCCCTGACAACCAGATCCGCGAAGGTCGCCGCCGTCCTCGGTGAAAATAGCAGAACAGCGGTAATGTCGTCACGTACGAAAGCATCAACCAGTTCTGGCGTGAATTCCGGAGGGGTACGTACATCGTACAGGTGATCGCGCAGGACATCGTACCCGGCATCCGCCAGCATCCCCACCAGATCCCCGGCCAGCGTCTTTCCGGCGACATGCAACAGCCGCCCGTCACCGGGGCTCCAGTCAGCGCGAACCAGTGCATACAAGTCATGAATATCACCCCCGGCGCTGGCAACACAGGCGAAACCCAGATCGCGCGCAAGCGATGCCGTGCTGTCGCCAACCGCAAAAATCTGCGCCGACCGGTCCGGTGTCGCCAGCGCATAGGCCCGGGCACCATTCCGGCTGGTCAGTAACACCGCCTTGTGTGCGGACAGCGATGCTGTTCCGGCGCGCGACAGATCAGGTTCCAGAAGCGACTCCACAAAGGTCCGGTAGCCCATGTCCTGCAAACGGGCAGCCAGCGGTGCTGCGTCCGCCGCCGGACGGGTGATCAGCAGGGTCATCCCGTCAGATAGTCAGGCCCGACCGCCGCCAGCAATTCACCGGCAGCTTCTGTTGCCTGCTCTTCAGCCGTCGCCAGGGTACCGGCAAAAGTGCAATTCCGGACATCGGACCCGTCGGGCCGGGCAATAAGCCCGCGAAACGACACGCGGTCACCAGACAGTTCCGCCAGCGCCGCAATCGGCGTCCGGCAGGAGCCGTCCAGCCGCGCCAGAAACGCCCGTTCAATCCGGACCGCCCGGTGCGATATCTCATCGTCAAGCTCTGCCAGCAGATCCAGCGTTCCTGCATCATCCGCCCGCGCCGTGATCCCGACGGCACCCTGCGCGACCGCCGGCAGCATATCTTCCGGCGCAATCGGGCGGGTGGTATGTTCGCTGAGACCCAGCCGGTTCAGACCCGCCATGGCCAGAATGGTGGCGTCGATCTCGCCGCCGCGGACTTTCGCCAGACGGGTTTCGACATTGCCCCGCAACAGGGTTGTCCGCAGTCCCGGATTGCGGTGCAGAACCAGCGCACCCCGGCGCAATGATGCGGTCCCGACCACCGCCCCCTCCGGCAGGTCGGCGAGACTGTCTGCGGTCAGGCAGATCAGCGCATCCCTCGGGTCTTCCCGTGGCAGGATACAGGGCAGCGCCATCCAGTCCGGCAGCTTCGTCGGGACATCCTTCATCGAATGAACCGCGATATCGATCCGGCCATCGGCCAGCGCTTCGTCAATTTCCTTGGTGAACAGGCCCTTGCCGCCGGCTTCCGACAGGGCGCGGTCGCGAATCATGTCGCCGGTCGTCCTGATCACGACAATGCTGACGGTGATGTCCGGACGAGCCGCCAGAATGCGCCGTTCCGTTTCATGGGCCTGCGCCAGCGCCAGCGGGCTGCCCCGTGTTCCGATCTTGATTTCCATGCGTCCTGTGTAGCGATGCAATGCGTACTCTGCAACGTTGGACAGCACCCTTCCGGCAGCCTAAAAAACCGCATGCTCGCACTCGGAATTGAAACCAGTTGTGATGAAACGGCGGCGGCGGTTGTCGACCTTGACCGTACGGTCCGGTCCAACGTCGTTCTGTCACAGATCGAGGCCCATCAGCCCTATGGCGGGGTGGTGCCGGAAATTGCTGCGCGCGCCCATCTTGAAGCCGCCGATACGGTCTGTGCCGAAGCCTTGAGACGGGCCGGCGTCGGATTCAGCGAGATTGACGTGATTGCAGCCACCGGCGGGCCCGGCCTGATTGGCGGCGTGCTGGTCGGCGTGATGACCGGCAAGGCCATCTCGATGGTGCATAAGCTGCCGTTCGTGGCGGTAAACCATCTTGAGGCGCATGCGCTGACCGCCCGGCTGACCGATGATGTGCCCTTTCCCTATCTTCTGCTGCTGGTTTCCGGCGGCCATTGCCAGCTGCTGATTGCCGAAGCTGTCGGCCAGTACCGGCGACTGGGGGCAACTATTGACGATGCTGCCGGTGAAGCCTTCGACAAGACGGCAAAACTGCTCGGTCTGGGCTATCCCGGCGGCCCGGCGGTGGAAGCTGCCGCCCGGTCCGGTGATCCGGACCGCTATCCCCTGCCCCGGCCAATGGCTGGCCGGCCGGATTGCGATTTTTCCTTCAGCGGCCTGAAGACGGCAGTGCGGCGTCTGGCTGATGGCTTCGGTCCGGACGGGCCGACTGAGCGCGAACGGGCGGATATCTGCGCCTCGTTTCAGGCGGCCACCGGGGACGTTCTGGTCGACCGGTGCCGCCGCGCTGCACAACGGTTTCTCGACCTGCATCCCGGCGGGCGGCATCTGGTTGTGGCCGGCGGGGTTGCCGCGAACAGCTATCTGCGGGCGCGGCTGGAAGCCGCAGTCGATCTGGATCTGGTGGCACCACCGCTGGCGCTCTGTACCGACAACGGCGCGATGGTGGCCTGGGCCGGGCTGGAGCGGTATCGTCTCGGCATGACAGACAATCATGACTTTGCCGCCAGACCACGCTGGCCGCTCGACCCGGACGCCGAGCCCAAGCCCTTTGCCGGAGTGAAAGCATGATAAAATCTGCAGATCAGCCCGTTGTCGGCGTCATCGGCGGCGGTGCCTGGGGCACGGCCCTTGCCGTTGCCGCCAGCCGGGCCGGATCACGCGCGGTCATCTGGGCGCGCGATGGCGAGATGGTGAAGGCCATTAACGAAACCCGTATCAACAGCCGCTACCTGCCGGACATCACCCTGCCCGATACTGTCACCGCGACCGGCGATCTGGCGGCGGTCTGCCGGGCAGAGGCGGTCCTGCTGGTGGTCCCCGCACAGCAACTGGCAACAACGCTGGATGATGCAGCCCCACACTGGATCGACGGCGTTCCGGCGGTGATCTGCGCCAAGGGGATTGAGCGCGATACCGACCGTCTGATGTCCGCCGTTACCCGCGATCAACTGGGCAAGCGTGCGCCGCTGGCGGTACTTTCAGGGCCGACTTTTGCCCGCGAAGTCGCCGCAGGGCTTCCCGCCGCTGTCACCCTGGCCGTCGAAGACCGGGCCATCGGGGACAGGCTGGTGGAGCTGCTGGGTTCGGCAACCTTCCGGCCTTACCTGACCGACGATATCATCGGTGCGGAAATTGGCGGGACGGTAAAGAACGTGCTCGCCATTGCCTGTGGAATCGTTGAAGGAAAACAGCTTGGTGACAATGCCCGCGCCGCACTTGTAACCCGCGGTCTGGCGGAAATGACCCGGCTGTGCACAGCACTTGGCGGGCGGGCCGAAACCATGGCCGGCCTTTCCGGCCTGGGCGATGTCACCCTGACCTGCAACGCCACCCAGTCACGAAATTTCAGTTTCGGTGTGGCACTGGGACAAGGCCGGGCACTGTCGGACCTGCTGGCGGACGGCACCACCGTCGAAGGGTTCCATTCCTCCGAGGCCGTCTCCCGGATGGCGCGAACTGCCGGCATCGATGCACCGGTCTGCGCCGCCGTTGACGGCATACTGAACAGCTTTGCAGATATCGACGCAACGATCTCCGGCCTGATGAACCGGCCGTTCCGCGAGGAATAGCCGTTCAGCCCGGCTTCTTGTCGGCAGCGGCGCTGTCTGCCTCCGGCGCTGGGCTGTTCTCTCCGCCCTCCTCTGCGTCCTCTGCGGTCGCCGCCTTGCCGCCTTTTTCCGGTCCGTCCGGCGTCACCGGTACGCCACGGGTCTCCAGCAAGCGCTCCACACGACCGATATTCTTCTGAAGAACATGAACATTATTGGTCGAACCGGCTTCCTGATAAACTTCCATCGCCCCCCTGAACGCGGATGCAGCGCGCTGCAGCAACGAATTATCCCCGGTCGCCTTGCCCAGCGAGAACAGGGCCGCGCCGAGGTTATTCTGCGATGCCGCCCATAATCCGGGAACAGATTCACGACGGCGTACTTCCAGCGCTTTCATGAAACATTCAACCGCCTGTTCGGCCAGGGCCGTGCCCGAGAAACTTTCCGCAAGCTGGGCCAGTGTGACCCCCTGGCTGTTCATCAGTTCCGACCAGCGGGATGGCGAGCGTGGCCGGGTAAAAACCTTCAGCGCCTCACCATAGGCCTTGATCGCAGCCTGCAGAGACCGCGGCTCGTTACTGTTGGCACCATGACGGAACAACGCATGCCCCCGGTTCATCTGGGCCAGCGCCCAGTCATCCGGCTGGGTCTCAGCACCAAACGCATCAGCGGCGCTGGCAAAGGCTTCTGCAGCCGTTGACAGATAGGAGGGTTCCTCCTGCAGGTCGGCAAGTGCCATGTAGCAGGCAGCCCGATGCGACTGTGCCATCCCGGCATCCAGCGGCAGATTAGCGGCAGCCGGCATTTCAATCGCCTTCCACAGGGTCTCTGCCGCAATGTTCATCATTTCCGCATTGCGGGTACGCCCGGCAAGGGCGGCCAGACAGTTGCCGTAGGCGGCAAGTACGGAGAAAGCCTGGTTTTCCGTCAGCCCCGGCGGTCCGGCCTGAAAAGTCTCTGACAACCGGTCAAGGACCGGCCCCAGTTCCGCCAGGACTTCCCGCAGATGAAGTTCATTGCGGGGCGGAACAGCTGCCAGAATAGCGGCATAAAGCAGATCCCCGATCTCCACGCCGAAATTCACCGGTACCCGCAGCAGGTCGCCCAGCCCGACCGCCCCCGGCTTGGTCAGCGGTTCCTGCCGGACCGGGAACAGGCGGATATTCAGATCCCCGCTCTCTGCTGCCACTGTTCCCCATATCACAATGTCAGCATTCATCGGCACTGCCTGTTCCAGCGCAACTTCTGCCGCAGCAGCAAGCCGGCCCGCCAGCGCCCCCTCACCTGACATCTCGATCTTCTTTGCTGACAACCGGATGGCGAGTTCCGAGCGCATCGACAATCCGCGCATCATGACGCCTTCAGGACCATCAACCGCCGGATCGCCAAACGGTGACAGCAGGGCAACCACCGACGCACCCGGTGCATTCTGAATACCGCCGGCAGCCTGAGAGGCTGCCGGCGCATCATCCTGATTTCCCAGAAACAGGTTCAACAGGCTTTGAAAGAAAGACATCTGCAGGGGCGATCCGGTTATGATCCGGTGAGTTTAGTCGACAGAAACCGGCTTCGCCAATATCAGAAGGTTGTTCAACTGACGATGCGGCTCAAAAATCCGTACAGCGGCCCTTTTGTTCCCAGTCGCCAAACCGGGTTGGCTCCGGCCCTTTTGGACCGCCGACTTCTTTTGGGCCGTCAGGCGCCGGTTTGTTGTCTGCAGCGTCCGTTTCCGGCCCTGCTTCCGGAACCGGCATTTCATCTTTGGCGGGGGTTTCACTCATCTTGAAGCTCTCCGAATTTGCTTCATATATAGGCGGCTTGCCGGGTGCGCCAACCCGCGTCATTACGGATCACTGCAAAGATGTCACAGGGTTATCTTAAAACAACGTTGCTGCTGTCGGCACTCACCGCTGTCTTCGTTGGTGCCGGATGGCTGGCCGGCGGACAGGGCGGCATGATCATTGCCCTGCTGTTTGCCGGCGGCATGAATCTGTTTTCCTACTGGAATGCTGACCGGATCGTGCTGCGCATGTATGGCGCCCGCGAGGTAGACCAACGGTCTGCACCCGGATATTACGGCATTGTCGAGACACTTGCGGCAAAAGCCGGCATGCCGATGCCGAAGGTCTATATCATGGATAATCCGCAGCCCAATGCCTTCGCCACGGGACGAAATCCGGAGAACGCAGCGGTCGCCGCGACCACCGGATTACTGAAAATTCTGAATGATCAGGAAATCGCCGGTGTGATGGCCCATGAACTTGCGCATGTGCAAAACCGTGACACCCTGATAATGACTGTCACTGCAACCATTGCCGGGGCCATCAGTGCGATGGCAAACATGCTTATGTTCTCTTCGCTCTTCGGCAGTCGTGACAACAACAGCCCGCTTGGCGGTATTGGTGCCCTTCTGGTCATGCTGCTGGCACCTTTCGCCGCCATGCTGGTGCAGATGGCAATCAGCCGGTCCCGTGAATACGAAGCCGACCGTATCGGTGCCGAAATCTGCGGCAGACCGCTCTGGCTGGCCTCGGCGCTGGAGAAACTGCAAAATGGTGCGCAGCAGATTGATAACAATGCCGCAGAACGCAACCCGGCAACCGCCCATCTTTTCATCGTCAATCCCCTGCATGCGCGGTCTGTCGACAGCCTGTTCTCGACCCATCCCAATATGGATGAGCGTATCCGGAGATTACGGGCGATGGCGGGCGCGGATGCCCCTGTCCGTAATCCCTGGAGTTAACCGTTTGGCCCGCAAGTCAGCTACAGAACAGAATATCCGCACCGGTCGTGCGGCAACTACCGCACGCCAGTATGCGCGGGATATGGTGCATAACTGTGTCGACCGTGGCCGGGCCACCCCGGAAGGTGCACAGCCCGGTCTGGCACCGGGGGATGATGCCTTTGCACGCCGCCTCGCCCGTATGACCATTCGCCATATCGGCGAGATTGACCATCTGCTCTCGCAGCTGATGGACAGGCCACTGCCTGACCGTGATGGTCTGACACGCAATGCCCTGCGTATCGGCCTGTGCGAACTGCTGTTCATGGAGACCGCGGATCACGCGGCAACCGATGAGGCCGTGCGTCTCGCGCCGCCCAAACATACCGGGCTGGTCAATGCGGTGCTGCGCAACTTCGTGCGCCGCCGCAAGGATCTGGTCTTCCCGACCCGGATGGCGGTGAATATCCCGGCCTGGCTGTATACCGGATGGGAGCTGTCGCTCGGACGTGATCTTGCCAGTGACGTCGCCGGACAACTCACCACGGACCCGCCGCTTGACCTGACCATCCGTGAGGCCCCGGACGACTGGGCCGGGAGACTTGACGGCCAGCGCATTGGTGCCTCCACGGTACGGGTGCCGGTTGGCAGCGCCGTCACCCTGATCGACGGCTACAGGGAAGGTGCCTGGTGGGTACAGGATGCGGCGGCGGCATTGCCCGTCGCCCTGCTCGGCCAGGTCAGCGGCAAGACCGTCTATGACCTATGTGCCGCCCCCGGCGGGAAGACGGCCCAGCTGGTAGCCGCCGGAGCCAACGTCACCGCCCTCGACCGCTCTGACCGGCGGCTGGCCCGGCTTGAGAAGAATCTGGAGCGGCTGGGTCTGGAGACCCTGCTGATCAACGAAGATGCCGCGGAATGGCAACCGGACACCCCGGCAGACGCGGTCCTTCTCGATGCGCCCTGTTCGGCGACCGGCACACTCCGCCGCCACCCGGATGTCGCCTGGACCAAGCGACCGGAGGATGTGAAGTCGCTGCAGGATGTCCAGAAACGACTGCTGGCATCAGCCGCCGGGTTTGTCGCGCCGGACGGTGTTCTGCTGTACTGCGTCTGTTCATTGCAGCCCGAGGAAGGACCGGACGTCATCAGCGATTTTCTCGGTGCCAATCCCGGCTGGCGGATCGACCCGGTCACCGCTGACGAGGCCCCGGATTTCGCCGCTGCCCTGACGCCCGAAGGGACAGTAAGGACACATCCCGGCATACTGGCCGACAAGGGCGGCGTTGACGGCTTCTATATCTGTCGTCTGAAGCAGGCTGTCTGATCATGGCGGAGAGAACAGAAGCAGCCGCAACAATGGGGTCCGAGCGCAGCTTCGCCATCGTCTTTGCCGTCGTCTTCATCATTATCGGCTGCTTTCCGCTGCTGTATGGTGGCGGTCTCCGGCTTTGGTCCCTCGGTATCGCGGTGGCGTTTCTCGCGGCAGGATTTCTCTGCCCTGTTATTTTGCGTCCGCTGAACCGGCTCTGGTTTCAAATCGGACTGCTGATGCACCGGGTCGTCAATCCGGTCATCATGGGTCTGATCTTCTTCCTTGCCGTCACCCCGACCGGCCTCATCATGCGAGCACTTGGCAAAGATCCGCTGCGACGTGCCTTCGACCGGGATGCCGGGACATACTGGATTGAACGGAACCCGCCCGGACCAGATCCGCAATCCATGAAGAACCAGTTCTGATGGCCACCTGATCTTGCCTTCGGGATGCTGCGCCGCTAGGACATAGGCAGACGCAGACTGGAAAGCCTGACGGGTGAAATTGCCGAAACTCTGGAATGAATTATGAGCTTTATCGTCGAATTCTGGCAGTTCCTCAAAGTCCGCAAGAAATTCTGGATGCTGCCGATTATCATCCTGATGGTCGTGTTTGGCGGACTGGTAATCCTCGCGAAGGGCTCTGCAATTGCTCCCTTCATCTACACCATCTTCTGATTCCACCGGGATGTACGCACTCGGTCTTTCCGCGTTCTATCACGACAGCGCTGCTGCACTGGTCCGGGATGGCGAGATCATTGCCGCCGCACAGGAAGAACGTTTCAGTCGCCGGAAACATGATTCCGACTTTCCCGTGAACGCGGTGGCTTATTGTCTTGAAACCGCAGGACTGTCACTGAGCAACGTTGATCTGGTCGCTTTCTATGACAAGCCATTCCTCAAATTTGAGCGA
Organism: Rhodospirillales bacterium; assembly: GCA_040219025.1. Taxonomy (GTDB): domain Bacteria; phylum Pseudomonadota; class Alphaproteobacteria; order Rhodospirillales; family HT1-32; genus HT1-32. The sequence goes on from JAVJTE010000035.1 coordinate 32,062, forward strand.
CTGCTGGAGACTTATGTCACCTTTGCCCCTCGCGGGTTCCAGTCGTTCCGGAAGGCAGTACCGGTCTGGCTTAAGGAAAAACTGTTCCAGAAAGACCTGCTGATCAAGGCGCTGAAATCTGTCGATCCGGCATTTGACCCGTCGGATCGCCTGCTGTTTGGCGAGCATCATTTCAGTCACGCCGCCAGCGCCTATTACCCCTCGCCCTTTGAGGATGCGGTTGTCCTGACCATGGACGGGGTCGGTGAATGGGCAACCACCTCGGTTGCCATCGGCAGGGGATCAAAGCTTGAGGTTATTCGGGAAATTCATTTCCCTCATTCACTGGGCCTGCTCTATTCCGCGATGACCTATTACACCGGCTTCCGGGTCAATTCCGGTGAATACAAGGTGATGGGACTGGCCCCTTATGGAGAGCCAAAATATGCCGGTCTGTTGCTCGATCATGTCATTGACCTGAAGCCGGACGGGTCATTCCGCCTGGACCAGAGTTACTTCGATTACTGTACTGGCCTGCGGATGACCAATGACAAATGGGACCGCCTGTTCGGTGGCCCGGCCCGGCAGCCGGAAGAATTGCTGACACAGCGCCATATGGATCTGGCTGCCTCGGTTCAGGCGGTGATTGAAGAAGCCGTGCTGCGCCTGACCCGGTCGCTGGCTGCCGAGACAGGCATTCGTAATCTGTGCCTGGCTGGCGGGGTCGCTCTCAACTGCGTTGCCAACGGCAAAATTCTTCGGGACCGCGCCTTCGACCGCGTCTGGGTACAGCCTGCCTCCGGTGATGCGGGTGGTGCACTGGGTGCTGCCCTGTCCGCCTGCTATCTGCATGCCGGTCAGGAACGTCCTGCAACAACCGGCACTGACGCTATGAAGGGGTCCTATCTGGGCCCAGTCTATGCGCAGTCTGATATTGAGGCCCGGCTGACCGCGGCGGGTGCCCGGTTTACCGTGGTCAGCGATGATGAGCTTATTTCCCGGACAGCCGAAGCGCTGGCCACAGAAGCCGCAGTCGGGTGGTTTCAGGGACGTATGGAATATGGACCACGTGCCCTTGGCGGTCGCTCCATTCTGGCAGACCCCCGTTCACCCGCCATGCAGAAGACACTCAATCTGAAGGTAAAGTACCGGGAATCCTTCCGTCCGTTCGCCCCGTCAGTGCTGCGGGAAGATGTCGCGGACTGGTTTGAACTGGATGAAGACAGCCCCTACATGCTGATGGTCGCAGATGTGGTTGAAAAGCGGCGGCTTGCCATGAGCAGGGAAGAACAGGCTTTGTTTGGTATCGAAAAGCTGAATGTGCCGCGCTCGGATATTCCGGCTGTAACCCATGTCGATTACTCGGCCCGCATTCAGACCGTCCATTATGAGACCAATCCGCGCTATCATGATCTCATCACCGCCTTCAGGGACCGGACAGGCTGTCCCGTTCTGGTCAATACCAGTTTCAATGTGCGGGGCGAACCGATCGTCTGTACCCCGGAAGACGCCTTTCGCTGCATGATGGGATCGGAGATTGATCTGCTGGCCATCGGTAATTGTCTGCTGCGCAAGGAAGATCAGAATCCCGGCCTTGCACTTGATTACAAAAACGCTTTCGATCCTGACTGAGTCGCTTCGGCAAAAAATTTGCCTCCGGATAAGGATCTGTATCCCGTGAATGCCGCCCTGTACCGGCTGATAACTGAAAATCCGCTCTCCCGGTCACTGCTGACACCTGTCATCCGGGCGGAGGATATCGTTGCCGATGCACCTGATCTGGTTGAGGGATCAACCGAGGCCGGGCAGGCAATCATCACTGCGCTGGGAAAAGGGCACAGCATCGACTGGACGGCAGGTGGTAATGGTCCGGCCGCCCGCGACGCGCACGGGCTGCTCTGGTTGCGCGATCTTCGTGCGCTCGGTTGCGACAGCGCCGCAGCAACGGCCCGGCGGCTGATGCTCGACTGGATTTCCATTGGAGAAAATCAGAAGAAAACACCGTTCCTGCCAGCAGTTATCGCCGTACGCCTGGCAAACCTGCTGCGGTCATCCTCACTGCTGCGGTCCGGCGATCCCGATGCTGATGCGGCCTATGCCGGTCTGGTCAGCCGGGATATCCGGCGACTTCGCATTCTCGCCATCCTGCCGCAGACACCGCTGGACAGGCTGCAGATCGGACTGGCGCTGGTGTCGGTCACAGCCGCCGTCGGACGCCAGAAGGAAACCGGACGCAAGGGACTCAAACTGGCGCTGGCTGGTCTGAAGGGTCTGCAATATCCGGACGGCAGCTCGGTCCAGCCCGGTGCCGGCTATACCTATCTGCTGCTGGAACATCTTGTCATACTGCGCACCGCATTGCGGGCCGGCGGCGGGACAATTCCTGCGGCGCTGACGGAAGCGATCGAACGGGCTGCCGGTGCCGTCCGGACACTCCGGCATCCGGATGGCACCCTGCTGGGATTCAGCCGGGGGCCGGTCCTGTCGTCCCAGCGGATCGGCAAACTGTTATCCGCCAGCCGGACACCGGCGCAGGCCGTCACCCTGCTGGCGGACAGCGGCTATGCCCGCGCCTCCGCCGGGGATGTGATGGCCTTTCTGTCCGGCAATTCCACCACACCCGGATTGCCGATGGAAATATCGGCCGATGGCCGGCGGCTGATCCTGTCGCGGCCCGATACCGGCCTGTCCGGGCTGCGGATCACCACATCATCCGGTAATGACGTGAAAACCGCCGACCTGCAGGCCAGCACGTCCGACGAAGGCCATGTGCTGAGCGCAAGCCAGACAATCGGCAAACTGACCCAGGAGCGAACCGTCTTCCTGCCCCGCAAAGGCGCCGATATTCGCGGTGAGGACCGCTTCCGGTCCACCTCGAAAACCAGCAGCCAGCAAGTCACCGTTCAGTTCCACCTGCCCTCCGGTGCGGATGTGGCACCCAGCAGCGACGGCACTTCTTTCATCATACGACCCGGCGAACGGCGGCCGGGCTGGCGTTTCAGATATCGTGGCGGTGAGGTTGTGATTGAGGAAACCATTGACCCTGCATCCGGCAGGCGGGCACCGACGCTGGTGCTCAGCACCGCTCTGCAGGATGGCGCGGGGCAGCTGAACTGGGGTTTCCGGCGGATCGAAGGTTGATATTCCGGCCTTTCGGGGCTTTATCAGGTCAGATACAAAACGCCGCAGACTGAAAGCCCGCACCGCCATGAAACGTCAGATCCTCAATCTGCTGGTCGGACTGCTCCATGCAATGGCCCGCGGTCTTGACCGGCTCATTCAGCTGCTGACCGGCAGACGGCAGATGCTGCAGAGCGGCCTCGCAGAGCGTCTCGCGCCCGTGCATGAACAGACCAGCCGCCACGGCACCATCCGGCTGGCAACCCCCTCCGAGGCCTGTCTGATGCGGGCCGAAACCCTGTTCACCAAGGAACCGGACATGATCGACTGGGTCGACGGTTTCCCGGATGGTTTTGTGTTCTGGGATATCGGGGCGAATGTCGGCATCTATTCGGTCTATGCCGGGCTGAAAGGTGGCGGACAGATATTCTCCTTCGAGCCGGAATCAGCCAACTACTGGGTGCTGAACCGCAATATCCACCTGAACGGTCTCGACGAAAACTGCACCGCCTATTGCCTGCCGCTGTCGGACCGGACAGGGGTGACCCGTCTGGCCCTGCATACGACCATGATCGGTGATGCCCTGCATAACCTCGCCGGTGTTGACGGCCTGGTCGACGATGCCTCGGTGCATCATCAGGGGGCGGTCACGATCACTGCTGACGAGGCAATCTCCACCCTCGGCATACCGGCACCGACACATCTCAAGATTGATGTCGACGGTGCCGAAGCCCTGATTATCCGCGGCGCGGGCAATCTGTTGCGAAATCCGGCGCTTCAGTCGATCCTTGTCGAACTTGATGATATTGCGGTTAATCCGGGGAAAGAGGTTGCCGACGCCCTTGCCGGGGCAGGCTTCGTGATTGCATCCAGCCAGGCATCACCCATCGCAACCGGCCGGTTCGCCGCCATCAGAAATTATATCTACGTCCGTGGCGACGCTGTCCCACCGACTGACACATGAGGAGAAAAGCATGTATTTCGCGATCCAGTGTATCGACAAACCGGACCACAGCCATGTCCGGGCCGAAACCCGGCCTGTTCATCTCGACTATCTCCGCTCGAAGGTCGCACAGGTTTTCTGTGCCGGGCCGCTGCAGGATGATGCCGGCAGTGCCATCGGCAGCCTGATCATCATGGATTTTGCCAGCCGGGCCGAGGCCGAAGCCTTCGCGGCCGGTGACCCCTATGCGAAGGCCGGCCTGTTTTCCACCGTCACCGTCACCCGCTGGGCAAAAGCCCTGCCGGCAGACTGACAAAGACGACCGATGCAATACTGGCTGGTTAAATCCGAACCCGGCTCCTGGTCATGGGACGATCAGGTAAAAAAGGGCGTCGAACACTGGAACGGCGTCCGCAACTATCAGGCCGCCAACAATATGAAGGCGATGCAGACCGGGGACCTCGCCTTCTTCTATCATTCCGTCAAGGAAAAGCAGATTGTCGGGATCGTCGAAGTTGTGAAGGAATATTACCCCGACCCGTCTGATGAAAAGGGACGCTTCGGCATGGTCGACTTCAAAACGGTAAAGCCCTTCGCGACACCGGTCACACTTGCCGAGATCAAGGCCGACGAGCGGCTGCAGCATCTGGCCCTGGTCCGCCAGTCGCGCCTGTCTGTAACCCCGGTTGATCCGGAGTCATGGAAGCTGCTCTGCTCGCTCGGTGGCGTCGGTCCCTGATGGCTGTCTGGCGCGATGATGGTGCCGCCGATCTGTGCGCGGCAGACGAACTGAAGGAAATGGATGCCCGGCCGTTTGACCTTGAACGCAACGGTGCCCGCTATCCGCTGCTCGCCGTTCGCGAGGGCCAGCAGGTACATGTCTATCACAATGCCTGCCCGCATATCGGCGTGCCCCTGCACTGGGGCACAGAGGGCATGATGAACCTGCAGGGGACGCATCTGATCTGTGCGACCCATGGCGCGCAGTTCCGGGTTGGTGACGGGTACTGCATCCTCGGCCCCTGCAAGGGGCAAAGTCTGGGAAAAGTCATCTCCCGGATTGAAGATGGCAGAGTCATCGCTGAACTTCAGCCGTAACAGCAGGCGACCATGCCCTGCAAACATTGCAGGAATTCAAAAATCACGGTTGCCCGCACAACCAACCAACGTATGATCTGACTTCCCGTCCCGGATCCGGGACAGCAAACCTGGTTTGTAATGGAAATTCGGTTTCCAATGTGGCTGCGGGTGGTCGACCGCCCCGGCGCACGTGTCTTCGCCGCCCTGTCAGGAATGGAATCCTTTTCGCGTGCCCTGATCGCCGGTGTCATGCCGCTGGAAGCCTATCGCCTGCTGGAAACCGCAGCCAAGGTCAGTGAGGCCTATGCGATCATTGGCGGTCTGTCGCTGATTGTCAGCCTGATGGTGCCGCTGATCATGCGCAAGGTTCGCCGGAAATGGGTATTCAGCGCGGGCTGTCTCTGCATGGTCGCCGCTCCGCTGCTGATGATTACCGGGGACAAGCTGCCGTTCCTGGCAGGTCTCCAGTTCCGCTCGCTGGCGGTGGTTTTCGCCAATATTGCCCTGAACCTCTATATTCTCGATTACATCCGCCGGAAGGAATTTCTGGTCGCCGAACCCAAGCGGCTGGCGGCCATGGGTTTTGCCTGGTGCATCGGGCCGGGTATCGGCATCTGGCTGCACCAGGAATTCGGTGCTCTCTCTGTTTTTGTGCCGAGTGCCATAGCCGCGCTGATGACGCTGGCCTATTTCTGGTACCTGCGCATGAAGGACAATCCGATGGTGGCTCCCGCAAAGGGCAAGCCGCCCAGCGCTTTGGCCAATATCCGCCGGTTCCTTTCCCAGCCCCGGATGCGGCTTGCCTGGATTATCACCTTCACCCGGTCAAGTTTCTGGACAACCTTCTTCGTCTATCCCCCGCTGTCGATCATCAAGGCCGGCGGCGATCCGATGATTGCCGCTGTCATGCTGTCTGCCGGTCAGGGACTGCTGTTTCTGGCCCCGGCCTTTGGCCGCCTTGGTGGTCGTTTCGGGGTGCGTCAGGTCATCACCGGCGCATTGATCCTTGGCGGGCTGGCAATCATCGCTGGCGGATTCGCCACCCCCTATCCAATCATCACGGCCCTGCTGTTCTTTCTTGCTGCAGGCGGCAATGCGGCACTGGATGCGGTCGGCAACATTCCGTTTCTGCGGGCTGTGCACAGCTATGAACGGGCAGAGATGACATCCGTGTTCCGGACCTATATCGAAATGTCACAGTTGCTGCCGCAGGCTATTTTCACCCTGGCGCTGGTCTATTTTCCATTCGAATCTATCTTCTATCTGCTCGGTGCGTTCTTCCTGTTTACCGCCGGTCTGTCGCGCATGCTGCCCCGGCGGCTGTAACATCGCCATTGAATCGGCCGGCGAAATGCCTAATTCAGCAATCCGGGTTATCCCGCATTTGAGGGGCCGGAGAAATAGGCTACAGTGTCGATATGACTGAGATACAGGCAATGGAAATGCGCGTCGCACGTTTCAGGATCGGCGATATCGTCCGGCACAGGGTCTACCCTTTCCGCGGGGTGATCGTTGATGTCGATCCGGAATTCGCCAATACGGATGAATGGTATGATTCCATTCCGGCGGAGATGCGTCCGAAAAAAGATCAGCCATTCTATCACATCCTCGCCGAAAACGAGGAGACGACCTATAACGCCTATGTGTCGGAGCAGAACCTGATTCCGGACAGCCCTGACCCGGTCTCACATCCTGACATCCCCGATTTCTTTGATGATCTGGTTGACGGCCGCTATGTCAGCCATGAACGGGCGATGCATTGAGTCGCTGACCGGGTATCACGTCACGGTCGGACCAGGAATACGGCACCAGGGTCAGCTGGCGGGCTTGTGATATTCAGGCACCAGATCGGCGACAACCTTCCCAATGACGTCAAGGTCGCCGGTCACAGCCGCATGGCGGAGATGTTCGACCGCTTCTGTGATCGCCGGGCGGTCCAGATTTCGCGGTTCTGCCAGTAAGATACCGGAAACCGACGTCTCGACCAAAGGCTCCCCGCCGTGAATAAGTTCTTCATAGAGCTTCTCGCCCGGGCGCAGGCCGGTGAACTCGATCTTCACATCCTCATCCGGGCGCAGCCCGGCCAGACGGATCATCTGTCGCGCCAGATCGACAATTTTGACAGGCTGTCCCATATCGAGGACGAAAATCCGGCCCGGCGCACGGGCATCCAGGCAGGCCGTCTGCAACACCAGCTCAACCGCCTCACGCACCGTCATGAAGTAGCGGGTCACGTCCGGATGCGTCACTGTCAGCGGCCCGCCGGCCTTGAGCTGACGTTCAAACAGCGGCACCACCGACCCGGTGGAGCCCAGTACATTGCCGAAACGTACCGTCACGAAGTCAGTATCCGTGTCATCACGGTCCAGCGATTGTACATAACATTCGGCAATCCGCTTCGACGCCCCCATGATGTTGGTCGGGTTGACCGCCTTGTCGGTCGAGATCATCACCATCTTCGGGACCGCCGCCGCAACGCAGGCATCCGCCACATTGCAGGTTCCGACCACATTGGTCAGCATCCCCTCCAGCGGATTCATCTCGACCATCGGGACATGCTTCAGTGCGGCGGCATGAAACACCACGTCCGGTGCTTCCGACTGCATGAGCGCCATGATCCGGGGCCGGTCGCGTACATCAGCCAGAATCGCCCGCCGGGTGATCGCCGGAAAGGACTGACCGGTTTCCTGGTCGACCCGGTACAGGTTGAACTCGCCATTCTCGACCAGCGTGATCGAGGCCGGGCCAAACTGGCAGATCTGGCGAGCCAGTTCAGACCCGATGGTGCCGCCGGCACCTGTCACCAGCACCCTGCGATCACAGAGCAGCGATGCCATGGCCTTGCGATCCAGCACGGTCTGCGGCCTGCCCAGCAGGTCTTCCACCGCAATCTCGCGCACTTCCAGGCGATCTCCGCCCGGACCTTCACGCAATTCGCCCGGGTCCGGCGCACGGGCCAGCGTCATGCCCAGCTGGTCCGCAACCGCGAACAGTTCACGCACCCGCTCTCCCGGCAACCCTTCCTTGGTCAGCACCAGCCGTTGCGGGCGCTCACCCCGTGCCGCAATATCCGCCACCACACGTTCAATATCGCCGCTGGACCCGATGACTTCATGTCCCCGGATAACCCGCCCGACCCGGCCCGGCGTATCGCTGACGATGCCGACGACCTCATAGGCGCTTTCGCTGCGGGCCAGCGACTGCAGAAACAGGTCTGCCTCGTCACCGGCACCAACCAGCAGAATCGGAATCCGGCGGTCCGTTGACTGCATCCGCGACAACTCGATCCGGCGGTCCTTCACCATGCGATACAGAAAACGCGGTCCGCCCAGCATCGCCATCAGCAGGAACCAGTTGATGACCAGAAAGGATCGTGGCAGGTCCTCAAGCCGGGTCAGGAAGAACATCACCGGCAGGAAAATCAGGATGGTCAGGGTCGATGCCTTGGCAATCGCCGTCAGGTCCATCAGCGAGGCATAGCGCCAGACCCCGCGATAGAGGCGGCTGCGCCAGAACACCACACCGGCAATGGCTGCAAAAATCAGCGACCAGCCGGTGATCGATGCTACCGGATAGAATGCCAGCACATCGCCAAGGCGCAGATACAAGGCAAGCGGCAGCGACAGACCGGCCATGATCACGTCATGACCGAAGGCGATATAGCCCTTGCTGAAGGATGTGGTTCTGGTGCGCATCTATCCGGATTACCGATTCACAGATCGCTGGCGATAAACCAATCGACTGTTGCCTGCAATCCCTGTTCTACCGTGAACGGAGGCTGCCAGTCGAGTTGCTGACGGATCAGGCTGTCATCAAGGCAAAGCGATCCGGTGGTCCGCCGGGCCATATCACCGCGCCCGATCAGGCTTGCGGCAAGTGTCAGCAAGCCGACCGGAAAGGGCAGCAGCCTGGCCTTTTGTCCCATTGCAGCCGATATCCGGCGCAGCAGATCCGGCATCGACAGGTCTTCGCCATCGCGGATCAGAAAGGTCCGGTTCGCAGCCTTCGGATGTATCATCACGTGATGAACTGCGTCGGCAAGATTGCCGACATAAAGCAGGCTGCGGGCATTGCGGACAGAGGCCAGAGGCATTGGCAGCCCTCGTCGGCAAAGCCGTAACAACGCCAGAAAATTGGCCCGGACCCGGGGGCCATAGATCAGTGGCGGTCGCAGGATCACAACTTCCAGAACGGTGGAGGCCGCAATCTGGCGCAAGCCCTCTTCAGCCTCCCGCTTCGACAGGCCGTAAGGGTCATCCGGGGGTGACAGGACAGCTTCCCGGTAAGGTCCGGCCTCCGTCTCCCCGCCATTCACCTTGATGCTGGACAGAAACACCAGCCGGCGGATTCCGGCCTCGACGGCCTGTTCTGCCAGCCGCAATGTGGCATCCCGGTTGACCCGCCGGAATGCCGCCAGCGGGTCATCAGCGGTATCGCGCATGATATGTGCCCGCCCCGCCAGATGGACGACCATATCGATGTCTGCCAGCGCCGGACCCCAGTCCGTCGCGCCATCAATATCCCCGACCGGGCGGCAGGACGCAGCCCCGTCCGGCACCTGATCCTGTCGCGTTGCAGCGATCACCTGATGGCCTTTGCCGGCCAGATAGCGGCAGACCGGCGGACCGGTGAATCCGGTAGCGCCGGTGACCAGAACACGCATCCCGGTCACACCGCGTGATCCCGGCCAGCCGTCATACCACGCCCGGCGACAACCTCGTCCAGCACGTCGATGAACTGCTGTGCCTGTGCCTCACGGCTATGCAGCGTTGCCGCTGCGTGACTGGCCGCGGCAAGTGTTGACCGGAGATCATCCTCTTCCAGCAGACGCACCGCTGCGTCAGCCAGAGCCTCCGGGTCTTCCGGCGCGACCACCAGCCCGGCCCCGTCATCACGGACAATCGCCGTCGCCTCGCCCTCGGGTGCTGCGATCAGAACCGGCAGGCCCATGCCCATCGCCTCGAATATCTTCGACGGAATAACCTCGGCGAACGTCGGGGAATCCTTCAGATGCACCAGTGCGACATTACACAGGCTCCAGACGGCGGGCATCCGGTCCTTTGGCTGCATCGGCAGGAACCGCATCTGTTCACCGGCCACGCCCGAAGCGGTCGCCCGGTCGATCAGCATTTGCCGTTCAGCGCCCGCACCGGCCAGCATGAAGACAATCCGCTCCTCACCCCGCTGATGCAGAACCTCCGCCGCGCCGACAACATTCGACAACGCATGTGCCATCCCGTGCGTACCGACATAACCGACGACAAACCGGTCGGTCAGGTTCCATTCTGCCGCCAGTTCCGCGTCCCGTTCGCGGGGTGCATAGCGCGGCAGATCGACACCGTTGATGACAATCGCGATCTTGTCGCCGTCGATATTCCGCGAAATCAGGTCGCGCTTAAACGAACGTGTCAGGGCAATAACCGCCGCCGAGCGCCGATACAGAAACAGCTCCAGCTTCTCGAACAAGCCGAGCAGCGTGCTTTTCTTCATCGCACCGACTGCCGTGATCGATTTCGGCCAGATGTCGCCCAGTTCAAAAACGAAGGGCGTTCGCCGGACCAGACCGGTGAACCAGCCGGCGACGGCAGAGAAGAACTGCGGCGATGTTGCCACCACCACATCATGCCGCGGCTGAAAGATACCGGCCACAGATCCGGTAAAGAAGAAGCTGATGAAATCGGCCATCCGCCGCAAGGTGCCGCGGTTCGCCGCGATATAGGTCTTCACCCGGACAACCCGGATACCGGACATCTCCTCCGTCTGATACCAGGCATTGCGATAGCCGTCATAGACCCGGCCTTCCGGAAAATTCGGGGCACAGGTAATCACCGTTACCTCATGCCCCCACTTTGCCCAGTAACAGGCACGCTCGAAAACCCGTGTCGCGGCGGCATTGGTCTCCGGCGGGAAGTTTTCGGTAAAGAACAGAATGCGCATCAGCGGGGCCGCCGGTTGAGATGAAAAAGCAGCCCGCTGACCAGCAAGGCTGCAACCAGCAACCCTGATCCTGGCCTCCCGTCAACAGAATAGGCCGCACAGGCAATCAGACCGACATTCGTTACAGCAATTGCGCCGACCACCGCGACGGGGCCCCGCCCATGCTCATTCGAGGCCCGCTGATAAAAATGTTCCCGGTGAGCCAGCCAGACTTTCTCACCCCGGAACAGGCGTTTCAGGAGGGTGATCGTTGCATCCGTGAGATAATACAGCGGCAGGATCACTGCTGCCTCAGGCTGCCCGGAAAGGGCCATCCAGAGTAGCGCCGCCCCCAGCATGAACCCGAGCGGGATACTGCCGACATCACCCAGGAATATCCGCGCGGGATGGCGGTTCCAGACCAGAAAACCCAGCATCGCGCCAGCCGCAGCAACCGCAAGCAGGGTCGCCGGAAACCAGCTGGCCGGCATCCCCGCCAGCCACCAGACGACAGCCATGCCAACACCCACAGACAGCGTTTCAACCGACGTGATTGCGTCAATGCCGTCCATGAAGTTGTAGAGATTGATGAACCAGATCCAGCCCAGTCCGGCCAGAAACAACACCAGCCCGGCAGGAAGGAAAGAGGGCAGCGGTATAATATCCACCATCACATAAAGTGCGAAGGCAACAACCGCGACCTGCAGGATAACGCGGACAGCCGCCGGCAGGGGCCGTCCGTCATCCACCACCGAAACAACCGCCAGAACAGCCGATGAGAACAGCAGCCCCGCCTCCGGCATGAACCGGCTGGTCGGACCAAGAACCAGCAAGCCTGTCCAGATCGCCAGCATGACACCAATCCCGCCACCGCGCGGCACCGGCCGTGTATGGCTGGATCGTTCATTCGGCAGATCGGGAAGGCGGTTCGCGAGAACAGGAATCGACAGCCGGACAAACAGGACGGCAAGTCCGCAGCATAGCGCAGCCGTGACAAGCAGATCAGACAGTCCCGCCTCCTCCGTCATCATGCTCCACCGTCGCTGCAAAGGCGAACGACAGGAAGATGGCCCCCAGCCACCAGTTCTGCCAGGCACCGAAGCTCAGGGATGCCGTGCCGATAATTGCCACGGCCTGACCAAACAGCAGCCCGGTCTGCGCCCGGCTGCGCCCGACCGACCCGATCCATTGCAGCAACAGTACCAGAACAGCCGTCAGCATTGCCATGCCGACAGCACCCAGTTCCAGCCAGATCTGGAGGAACCAGTTATGCGGATGCAGCGGCAGCAACTGTTCGACGAACTGGACCTTCGATCCATCCGCTTCTGTCACATAAACCGGCACTTCGATATCACCTCCGGGCACATGACGCGACGAGTCGAGGCCCCAGCCAAGGACCGGTTTTTCAGCAATCCGTTCCGCCGTGAACTGCCAGGTCCGAAACCGGTGCATCGCGGAATTAGGGAAAGGATTGTCATAAGTGTAATGCGTCTGAAGTGGCGGAAACTGGTTCGGGATGACCGGCATCAGCACGGCCATAACGCAAACCACAAACGCTGCAAGCCGCAGTGCGCCGCGCCGCAGCAAAAGATACGTGCCCCCTGCGAACAACCCGGCGACAGCCGCCAATGCGGCGCTGGAAACCGAAATCAGAATGATGCTGGCAAGACTGATCAGAACGACAGTCAGTGCCAGAAAACGGCGGCCGGAGGACAGGGCAATGGCGGTCAACGGAAAAAGAAAGACCCCCAGCAGACTGGCTGTCGGCTTGATAAAATTCAGATCCGCCAGAGGCATATCCCGTCTTACAGAACCGAAACGGACAATGCGGTTCAGCGTTGCCCCTGTCGCATACTCAAAAGCCAGCAATGCCAGCGTAATCCCAAATCCGGCAAGACAGGCCTGGCGCAACAGATATCGCCCTCTCGCATCGGAACTGCGGATAGCCGCCAGCAACACGACCCCTCCAAGCAGCATAGCGCCCAGGGTCAGGGCAACCTTCAGACTACGTGCCGGGTCTACTGACCAGAAAGCCGACAACATGCCGTAGCTGATAAACGCCAGCAGCGCGCCGCCCACTGCCAGACGCGACCGGTGTGACGCAAACAGGTCCCGGACACCCGCCACATCCAGCGATAACAGCCCGCCCAGCACAGCCAGAATAAATGCCGGTGCGAGCCCTTTCGGCGAGACCACGGAGACCGGCAGGGCGACCAGAAGAGCCGTGATCAGCATCGTCCTGCCGACACCGGATATTCGCCTGCCAGACACTGCCATCATGAAAGATATGCCTGTTCCAGCGCCCGTGCGATACGTTCCCCGGCATGACCGTCCCAGAGTTCCGGCTGTCGCCCGGTCTTGCCCCCTGTGGTCATCACCTCGTCAACCGCCCGGGCAATCGCTGCCGGATCATTGCCGACAAGATAATTGGTGCCTTCTGCAGTCGTGATCGGGCGTTCCGTATTCTGCCGCAGGGTCAGGCAGGGAATGCCGAGTGCCGTGGTTTCTTCCTGCAGTCCGCCGGAATCTGTCAGCACCAGTCTGGCACCTTCAATCAGGCCCAGCATTTCAAGATACCCGAAGGGCGGACAGCTGATGACACCGCTTTCCGCCAGCAAACCGGAGAGGCCAAACCCCTCAATGCGGGCGCGGGTGCGCGGATGGATACCGAAGACAATGCTCAGACGGTCCGAGAGACCCGCCATACAGTCAATCAGCGCGCGCAAGACAGCCGGGTCATCGACATTTGACGGACGATGCAGGGTCAGCAGCGCATAGGGCTGATCGTCCGGCAGCCGGCCAGCCAGCGTGCTGGCAGAGGGCGTTGCCCGGCGGACATTTTGCAGGACACTGTCGATCATCACATTGCCGACAAACTGCACCCGCTTTTCATCCACGCCTTCACGGCGGAGATTGTCGAGCGCCGAGCGTTCCGTGATGAACAGGATATCGGAAATGCTGTCCGTGATGACCCGGTTGATCTCCTCCGGCATCTCCCGGTCATAGCTTCTGAGACCGGCTTCCACATGGACAACCGGAACACCTTTTTTCGCCGCTACCAGCGCACAGGCCACCGTGGAATTGACATCGCCGACAACAATAACCGCCACCGGTGCCACCTCGTCCAGTACCGGCTCGAACCTGATCATGACCGTTCCGGTCTGGACCGCATGACTGCCGGAGCCGACTTCCAGCCGGTAGTCCGGCTGCGGGATGCCAAGGTCGGTAAAGAACCGGTCATTCAGATCCGGGTCGTAATGCTGGCCGGTATGGACCAGTACCACCTCAAAGACATTCCGGGCTTTCAGGGCAGCGATGATCGGCGCGACCTTCATGAAGTTCGGGCGCGCACCGGCAACACAGATCAGACGGGGTTTATCAGTCATACCGTTACCGGCTTGCGGGCTATAAGTGCGATATTCTTGCCGGCGGGAGCTGGCACCAGCGATTCAACGAAGCGGGTCACCGGCACGCCAACGCTGTCATACAGCTTTGCCATTGCCGGGTTGATTTCGGTCGCACCCATCAGGCGGTTCACCAGATACCAGGGCAGGATGCCCAGCATGTCGCAATAGGTTGCCCGGGCAATCTCGAACCCGGCCTGACGGACCAGAGCCGTCATCGCAGGCTTGTGATAGCGCCGGTAATGACCAACCAGCCGGTCCAGCGGACTGAACAGAAAACTGAGGGCGGGAACATAGAGCAGCAGATGACCGCCCGGCTTCAGCATCCGGTAAAATTCTGCCAGTGCCGCCGCATCATCCTCGATATGCTCCAGCACATTCACCAGCAGGATCGTGTCATAGCTGGCATCGGCAACAGAGGGTGTGAAGTCTTCGAGGGTCGCGCCAGTCACCGTCACGCCCGGCTTGTCGCCATGGCGTTCCTGCAGCCGGGGCACCAGATTCTCCGAGGGTTCGACCAGATCCATGCCCGTGGTTTTCGCCAGCGCCCAGTCGGCATTGGCACCGATACCGGCCCCGATTTCCAGCGTCCGCCCGGAAAGCCCGGGTGTCAGCAGGTCGGCGATCCAGGCATAATAATTCGGCAGGCCGGAGAGCGCCTCCAGATCACGCCCCTCGTAACTCGGGGTCACGTCGTCGGGTGCGGCAGCATCAGTTGCAGGCCGGGTCATGCCTGATCGCGCTCATTCTTCGCCGGTATAGACGCCGTCGGTCCAGCCGAGGAAGCGGCCAAGACCGTCTTCCAGCGTCACGGACGGTGCATAATCCAGTTGCAGGCGCGCCTTGCGGATATCCGGGCAGCGCCGGTTCGGCTCGTCCGCCGGATAGCTGTCGGGGTAATCGATGACATCGCATTTAAGATCGCGACCCAGCACCTTTTCCAGATTCTGCGCCAGCTCGAGCACGGAAATTTCCGGCTTCGGATTACCGATATTATAGGCCTCGCCCGGGACACCGCGGGCAATCACCCGCAGGAAACCGTTGATGGCATCGGTGATGTAGCAATAGGTCCGTGTCTGGTTGCCGGAGCCATAAACCCGGAGCGGCTTGTTGCCCTTGATCCGGCTGGCGAAGTTCGGCAGCACACGATAATCGGCTTCCTGCATCCCCGGACCATAGACATTGAACGGCCGGATGGTGTTGGTGGCCAGCCCCCTGGTCTCATGGAAGATATAGCACAGTGTCTCGCCGACACGTTTGCTCTCGTCATAACAGGCACGAGGCCCCTGACAGGAGACATTGCCGCGATAGCTTTCCGGCGTCGGCACATATTTGCCATCCGGATCGCCATAAATTTCCGACGAGGAGAAAAAGGTAAAGCGTGCGTCCTTCTGCTCCGCCAGTTCCAGCATCAGGCGGGTACCGGTGGTCGCAACTTCCAGCGTCTCCAGCGGATAGCGGCGGTAATAAAACGGGCTGGCAATTCCGGCAGCCTGAATCACGAAATCGACCGGCTGGTCGGTCACAAACGGGGTGATGACATCATGCCGGTAAAATTCGACATTCGGCGTTTCCGGCATGTCGCCTGCCGCACCGGCCGTAATCAGGTTATCCAGCGCAATCAGCTTGCAGGGCTTTTCCAGTGTCGTTTCGTTCAGACGAACGAACACCGCCGTAAAATAACGGCCGAGGAAGCCGCGGGCGCCACTCATCAGGATGGTTTTGCCGGAGAAGTCCCGGGCGACAGGCCCAAGCAAACTGATGATGTCGTCGATATCGCTGTCGAGATAAAAATCGGCCATGGATCAGACTATTCGCACGCTGGGGAGGGGGACGATGAATCTGCCGCCTTCATCACAGAAAGCCCGGTGCTTGTCCATGATCGAATCGGCAAAGTTCCAGGCCAGCACGACAAGATCATCCGGCTTTCGCCCGGAAATCGCTGTCGCCGGCAGCACCGGAATATGCTTTCCGGGGCTGTACAGCCCCTGTTTCAGGGGGCTGTCATCGATGATGAACTCGATGTCGGCGGCCTCCAGACCGAACTGATACATCAGCGTCGTGGCCTTGGCGGGTGCACCAAAACCGGCAATCCGCCGACCCTTGGCGCGGGCATCACGGATGATTTCCTGCAATTCCTGCCCCACGGCCTCGATCTTTGCTGCAAAGGCTTTCAGTGTCGCCGGATCATTCAGACCTGCGGCCTGTTCCAGAGCCACCAGTTCGCCAACGCTGGCGCTGACCGCTGCCCGTCCGGCCTTGCGTACATATCCGCGCAGCGACCCGCCATGGGTGCCGATACGTTCTGCCGCAATCAGTTCCAGACCATATTTGCGGAAAAACCCGACCAGGGGAGCGACCGTGTGATAGGCGACATGTTCATGATAGATCGTGTCGAACAGCGTGTTCTCATAGACATCCAGCAGGTAGGACACCTCGAACACGAACACCCCGTCGTCATCCAGAAGGTCGGCAATACCCGCCGTGATGCCGCCGAGGTCATCCGCATGGGCGAAGACATTGTTTGCCGTGATCACATGCGCAGCACCGCGCTCCGTCCGCAACGTCCCGGCCAGTTCCTGATCGAAGAAGCTGTTCAGCGTCTCGATCCCCCGCGCCGTGGCATCCGCCGCAATCGCCCGCGCCGGGTCAACACCCAGCACTGTCAGGCCCTGTTGTTTGAAGAAACCCAGCAGAGTGCCGTCGTTAGAGCCGATATCGAGCGCCAGCGCGCCGGGAGGCGGAGCATAATCAGCAACAACCTTGCCTGCGTAATCTTCAAAATGCTTCACGAAAACCGGCGACGTGCCGGAAACATAGACATAATCCGCAAACAAGATTTCCGGATCAACAACGTCCAGCAGCTGTACATGACCGCAGGCATTGCACTGGAACAGGTCCAGCGGGAACAGGGCCTGTTCCTCATCCAGCCGGTCAGCCGGGACGAAGGCATTGGCCGGCGGTGTCGGGGCCAGCCCCAGAACCAGTTCGAGGTCGGTACTGTTGCAGAGGCGGCAATCACCCCGGCGACGGCAGGCGGATTTACTTGTCGTCATCAGGCGTCCAGGTCAGCGCACCGTCGGTGTCGATCATATGGATACGCACGACATCCTTCTCGTAGCTTTCCTGATCGCGGGGATTGCGCGACAGGGTGAGAAAGGTGCAGTCCACCGGAAACTTCATGGCGTGATCGACCATCGGCGGGGTGAACACCATCTGCCCCTTGGTAATCACCAGCATTTCCGGCTCGGTCTCGCTGCCGGTTTCACGATGATAATATTCCATCGATCCTTCAAGGACATAGCAGTAATGCCAGTCCGTCAGATGATAATGCTGGGCGCGGATGGCACCGGCCTTCGATTCAATCAGCACTGCCGATTTCATCAGCATGTCGACCAGCGGCTTGATGGAGCCGCGCACATCGTCGAACGGCTGCTCCAGCGCGACAATCGGGTGCTTCGGCCAGCTTTCGCGTTCGGCGTCCGTTACCGGGTCGATGGTGGATTTATCAGACATCTCAGTCTCCGTCAGTTGGCGGCGCGAAACAGCCGCATCTTCAATATGGTCCAGAGCACCGGCAGCGCATGATGCCAGCGGATTTTCTTGCCGTCCTCATAGGACCGGCCGTGATAGCTGACCGGCACTTCGTAAATCCGCCGCCCCCGGCGCGATGCCAGCGACAGAATTTCCGCATGCTGTTCCCAGCCCCGGGTTTCCAGTTCATCCGCCGAGACCAGTTCGCGGCGATACATCAGGTAGCAGGAATAGGTGTCGGTGAAGGTGGTGTTGTTCAGGATATTGAAAGCCAGCGTGATGACGTTGTTGCCAACCTTGTGCCAGAAATAATGCACCCGTGTGATCCTTGGTGCCAGCATCCGGCTGCCCATCACCAGGTCGGCGTCGTGGGCTGCAATCGGCATGACGAGGTCGGCATATTCGTTCGGATCATATTCCAGATCGGCATCCTGAAACAGGATGTAGTCCCCTTCCGCCGCCTTCAGCCCGGCAATCACCGCCGCCCCCTTGCCGCCATTATCCTGACGCAGCATCACATCATACAGATCGCTGTTCGCTGCCAGCAGGTCCGGTGTGGAATCGCGCGAGCCATCATCGACAACGATAATATTGAACCGGAATCCCGCCACCTTCTGTTTCCGGACAGCACGCAGCAGGTCGAGGATTGTCGATTCCTCGTTATAGGCCGGCACCAGTACGTCAATGACAACCGGCTTGCGACGCTCAGCCATGGTCAGGCTCCCCTGTCAGTACCCGCCGCCGCTGTTCCGGCAGATAGAGCCGCAATACAGCCAGCGGCAACCGGCAAAGCATCAGCATGATATCTCCCGGAACAGCCATGATCTCGGTTTTCTCCCGATGGGCCGCAACGGCCTGCAGGTGGACAATCAGCGTCCGTTTCATCACATCAGCCAGCGCCACCATCTCCCCCGCCCCGCGCAACCGCCAGGCCTGCTGATATAATGACAGCATGGAACAGTCGCGGCGCTTCGCGACGTTGCCTGTAATACCCGAATGTCCCCCGGTGTAAACCGTCAGCGGTTCTTCGAGCACCACAAGCCTTGCATCCGGCTCACCCAGTATCTCGATCCAGAGGTCATAATCCTGTGCGGCAGGCAGCCGGTCATCGAACCCGCCGGCACGGAGAACGGCGTCACTCCGGGCCAGCACGGTAGAGGTGCCGACACTGCCATAGAGGAACTGATCACGCAGGCACCGTGCCGGATTGCCGAGGCGACGGCTGGAACGCAGACGCTGCGTCCGGCCATCCGGTGTTACCAGATCAAAATCCGTGCAGACCAGACGAACCGCCGGATCGTCGAAGGCAGGCAGGCAAAGTTCGATCTTGCGTTCCAGCCACCGGTCATCCGCATCGAGAAAGCCCAGTAGCGGTTGCGTCGCCATCCCGACCGCCCGGTTGCGGGCCGCCCCCGCGCCCCGATTCGGTTGCGTCACCAGAACCAGCCGGGACGGCAGAAGCTTTTCACTTTCTGCCTGAACAACAGCCGCCGTTGCATCCGTTGAGCCGTCATCGACAACGATGATTTCGGCCGGAGGCCGGGTTTGCGCGGCCAGTGATGCAAGGGCACGGCCAATGCTCTCCGCCGCGTTGAAGGCGGGCATGATAACGGAAACCGGGGATAGCATATCAGGCGGCATCCATCAGATCCTGAAGACTGCCGGGGGCCGCGGAAATACCCCGGTCGATCTGCGACAAAATGGTCAGTTCCAGCATCAGCAATGCATAGACCCGGTGGCCGTGCCGGTCCGGGTCAGCCAGCAGATGATCAACCCCCGCCGCCGTCCAGTAGCCGCGGTCGAGGGCTGCCGGGCGGGTCAGCATACGGCGGGCAAGATCGCCCAGCCCGCTGCGTATCCAGACCGGAACCGGCGAAGCAAAGCCCTGTTTCGGTGCATCGGTGACCGATGTTGGCAGATATTTCCGGGCCAGGGCGCGCTCGATACCCTTGGCCTCTCCGCCCGGTGTACGCTGGTCTTCCGGCAGGGCGAGAGCGGCTTCAACCAGCCGGTGATCCAGCAACGGTACGCGGCCTTCCACACCCCAGGCCATACTGGTACGGTCCAGCAGGGTCAGCAGATTATCGACGAGATAACTGCCGATATCTGCCGCCAGACCGGCCGCCTGCCCGTTGCCGCCAAAGGCTTCCGCCAGCCGGACATGGGCCGGTGTCGTCACCGGATGGCGATTGCCGATCCGGCGTAACACGGGTTCCGGAAAATAGGTGGAATGGGCATGCACATAAGCCCCGCGATCCCGGTCAAACAGACCGGTGCGCGAGAGTTGCCAGGCCCGCATCGGATCGGCCAGCCCGACGACCGGCTCCACCAGACAGCGGCGCAGAATGTCCGGCACCATGCCATAGCGCCGTTCAATTCCGGTCGGGAAATAGCGCATATAACCGGCGAATATTTCATCACCACCGGTGCCGTTCAGGACCACCCGGAGTTCCTTCGACAATTCCCGGTGGATCAGATCGTTCGGCAGCAGGGCCGCATCTGCCAGCGGCTCGTCATTATGCCAGGCCAGATGCGCCAGATGGTCGAGGATCGAGGTCTGGGACAGGCTGAGACGGCTGTGGTCCGCGCCATACCGTGCCGCGACCTCCGCCGCGACCGGGGCTTCGTCATAGGCGGCACCTTCAAACGAAACCGTAAAGGTACGCAACGGCCCGCCCGCATGTTCGGCGGCACGGGCCACCACCAGTCCGCTGTCGACCCCGCCGGACAGCAATGCGCCCACCGGCACGTCGCTGCGCAGTTGCAGGCGCACCGCATCACCGATCAGCCGGTCGATTTCCTCTGCCGCTTCACCGGCATCGCGGGGCAGGTCGCCGGCGGCATGGGGCTGCCACCAGACCTCCTGATGAATGTCCCCTTCTGCGCTGACCCGCAGGCGGGTTCCGGGGCCAAGCTTGTTCACCCCGCGATAAAGGGTCTGCGGATGCGGAATATATCCGTGGATCAGATAGGGCTGAATCGCCGTCTCATCCAGTTCCGCCCGGATCAGACCGGAGGCGAACAGGGCAGCCGCTTCCGACGCATAGAGAATCGCCCCGCCCGGCAGACGCGCCCAGTACAATGGCTTGATACCAAGACGGTCGCGAGCCAGCAGCAGGCTGTGATCGCGTCTGTCGAACAGCGCCAGCGCAAACATGCCATTGAGCTGATGCAGAAAATCCGGGCCCTGTCTGGCGGCAAGGCCGAGGATCGGTTCCATGTCACCGCTGGTGGAAAACTGTTCCCCTTCAGCGGCCAGCGCAGCACGAAGCTCAAGATAGTTGTAGATCTCGCCATTGCCGGTCAGCACATGGCGATCATTGATCAGGGGCTGGTCACCGCCCGCGACATCAATGATGGCAAGACGGGCAAACCCGGCACGGAAACGCTGGTCATCAGCGGTCCAGACCCCTGTGCCATCCGGCCCGCGATGGCCAAGCCGGGCCAGCATCGCGCCCAGATCCACATCCGGCGGCGTTGCGTTCCGGGGCACAAACAGACCGGCAATACCGCACATCAGCAAATCACCAGTTCAAGGCTGAATTCGGCGGGCAGTCCCGTCGTTGAAGACATTGTTATCACTGTTCCCGCGACATGCCTGCCATAGGCGACCCAGATTTTCGCCGGCGACAGGGTCATCGCCGTATCGCCAGTCAGCCGGAACCGGCGATCGCCATCGGTCAGGATAATGTCATTGCCCTCGGTCGATGCCTCAAGCGTTGTATGGAGCAGACGCTCAACCTTGTGCCGCCCCCGGCCCTCAACCCGGTCGCTGATCCGGAAGGAGGATCCCTCCAGCTGCCAGCACCGGGTCAGTTTCCCGACACCGCGCAGACGGCTGAAACCCGCATGGGTCAGTGCCAGCCCGTCCTCCTCCACCGTTATCACCGGAGGCTCCGCAATCACCGCGTTCCGAAACAGCTCACTGTAATAAGGCCGGTTGACCGGATAGGGGTCCGCACCGTCAACCAGCAGCGTGTTATGCGCCCGTCCGGAACGATAGAACGCGGCCTCACCTTCCTCGCCATAGGCACCGCGACCGGGGTCGACAAAGACCTGCGTCTCCCCGACATGCAGTTCAAACCCGCCGAGGTCCTGATGGCCATGACCGGGATAAAACGGCCAGCCCCCGGGTGCCGCATGGACCAGCAACGACCAGTCGCCGGACTTGCGGGTATGCCAGCCGCTGTTGCCGAGGGCATCCATATCCGGATCAGCAACTGAGTCCCGCAGGGCAACGCAGGCCGCACGATCATCGTCGCTGAGTGTCCCGGTCCAGCCCTGTGAGGCATCATGGCCGGGTAGCAGCCCCAGCAGAAAGGACGGCGGACAATCCGGCGAGATATCCCCGACAAGCGGTATCGGTCGTGCCTCGCCCGCCGGCGTCTCCCCCTGCCTCATCCCGGACCCGGTCCGGGATCCTGAAACGAGTTCAGGATGAGGGGCAGTGGGGGCCGTTACGTTTCCAAACAGACGGCAGGGCGGCAGAATACGGGTGAGGATATCCTGCAGACCGTCTGCGGCTTCATGACCGGCACGACGGGCGGCCAGCCAGCAGTCCATATACTGGCGACAGAGCAGCAACTGGTAATGGCTGGAGCCTTCCCGCAGCATCCCGGACGGGTCAAAAATGCGATCTGCTTCCCGCATCAGTATCAGTGCACCGCTGGCCGTCATATCAGTATCACCGACAGCCAGCCCGATCCGGAACAGCCCGCGGCCATTATTGGCCAGATGATTATAGGTGTTCACCTCACCGAAATATTCCAGCCCGCCAGTGATTGCCCGGCCATGCCGGTGCAGAACGGTCACAAAATCAGCGACATCGCCGGGCACACCGTGACGGCTGGCAAAACCGATCATGTTGACCGCCCGTTCCGTCGCCGTATAGGCATGCCAGGCCCAGCCCTGCGGATCATCCCCGAACCCGGCCACCCATTGCTGCCAGAGAGCCACAACCCAGTCCGGCGATGGCTGGCAGACCGGCAGCCAGGCAAACCGGTGCAGCGCGAGGTAATCCTCAAGATCGTCAAAACTGCGGTGAAATAACCCAGACAGGTCACCAGCTTCAACAGCCAGACCGGACCCCGCGAGATGCAGCCGGCAGACCCCCGCTGGCGCGTGGAAATCCGCGGACCGGAAATCAGACCCGCCTGCTTCACCGGTCAGGACACGGGACGGGCCGAGATAATCCGGCAACCGGTCCACCCCGGAAATTTCCACGCTCATGTTACGGTTCAGCAGCCGCGACAACAGCCAGCGCTGCAGGGTCCGGTCACGCGCAACCTGCTGAAACTTGCGTAAAACTGGCGACCTCAATACGGGGTTTCCGGTCAGCCGTGAAACATTCTGGCAATGGCCCCGCTCTCACGCGGTACATCGCTTGTATCGAGCCTCGGCATCAGCAGTCGATCATGTTTCCTGCTGTCCGCGACTTCGGTTTCGGCAGAAAGTGCGAGGGCACATCCCCTGCTTTTCAGGCAGTCCGTGATCCGTTCACGGGCTTCATCTGTCGGCCCCTCAAAGGGATAGCACATTGTCCAGCGATCAGAATTCACACCGACAGCGTCGAGCATTTCCAGTCCGCCATCAACTTCCTCCTCCAGCTCTTTCTGGCCGAGAAAACTGAGCCACTTATGCGTGACCGAGTGATTGCCGAAATGCATTCCCGCATCATGCATTTCCCGCATCATCGCCCGCGACAGATAGAGCTCGCCCGCCAGATCCGCTTCACTGACTTCCGAATATCGCAGGAACAGCTCCTGCACGAGTTCCCGTCGCACCTCTTCCGGCAGGGCATATTGCAGACAGCCCTTCAGAAAAATGATGTTCGCCGGATCAAATTTCCCGTCATGGGCGATTTCATTCCAGATTTCATCAAATGACGGCAACCCCGAAGACGTGCCCGCCGCTGCCAGATAGCTGCGGATATGGCTGATCAGAGGTTCCGGGTCCGGATGGGCGGCAAGCAGGAAGTGAATCTTGTTGATATCGAGAACTTTGCCGTCGAGAACGGTTTCTGCCGTCGGATAGAAGGCGCCCCGGATACCGCGTTTCTGCATAATGGGGAAGGCGTAGTGAAAATGATCCGAGTAGCCATCATCAAAGGACAACAGGACTGCCCGATCCGGCAACGGCTTTCCGCCGGACCAGGCTTCAATGACTTCGTCTATCGAGACGAATTTGCAGACCGAACCGACAAGGTCGATCTGTCGTTCAAAATTTCTGACATCCAGTCCTTTTAGCGCCGGGGCGCCGGGAAGCGAGAAATCCCGGACGTAATGGTACATCAATATGGCAACCTGCATGCTCTCTGCCTTCACCCCAATGTTGAAGATTTCTGAAATTCCGGGAAATCATCAAGGGTTTCCATGAGGTTACGGGAAGCATTGTCATAGATCTCAAAAACCGGCCTTGTCACCCCCTGACTCTTCAGGCGATCGCGGACATCATACAGATACTCAAACGATGATAATAAGATTTCATCATAATCATCGCCTGCAACAACATCCCAGGGCAATTCCTGCAGGGGCTGGCTGACATCTTTCCGCAGGTCATACCGACCGTCGAAGCTCACAAACCCGACAATATCGACCATGTAAAATCCGTTGATCCGGCGGAGGATTGCATCGGTATGATCCGGTGTACCGACAACCAGAATGCGTTTCTTCTCGCGGCTCCAGTCGCACAGCTTCTGCTCAAGTGTGAACTTTGGCCGGTATCTGACATGATATTCGGACATGGCATTGGAACTGGCGATAAAGCTGTCTTTTTCCCCGGCGTCGTATCCGGGGAAATAGCGTTGCATCGACACGGCTTCATAGCGTGCTATCCGTTCAGCACGTTCTGCCGTCATTTGCTTGTACAGTTCGGCTTTTGCCAGTCCTTCGGCGGACACAAGCTTGTCACCCAGAACAAGGTAATCCATTTCAGTGCCACAGAAGCAGATAATCGCATCTTCCGGGGTCTCGACAATCGGCTCTCCCGCATCATTGAAGGATGTGTTCATGATGCAGGGAACGCCCGTCAGATCACCAAAGGCCTTCACCAGTTCATAGAAAACACCGTTGCCCTCAGGGGTGACGGTCTGAACCCGGGCGGTGTTGTCGATATGTGTCACAGCCGGCACGACATCAGGTTTCAGGACATCGGCGACCAGCAGCATGTAGGGTGACTCGCCCTCGATATCGAAATAGTCCGAACAGGCATCGGCGACAATTGCCGGGGCGAACGGGCGATAACCTTCACGATGCTTGACCCTGCGGTTAACAATATCCCGCATCTCGCCCCGACGGCTGTCGGCCAGAATCGACCGGTGACCAAGCGCGCGCGGACCAAATTCGCTGCCGCCCTGGAACCAGGCAACAATATTGCCGTCTGCCAGCAAGGCAGCAACTTCGGCCGGGTCCGTCTTGCTGTGCGGGATATCAAACCGCGTCAATGCATCGTCGATCTCGTCCTGCGGGTAATCACGCCCTGTATAGGCATTGTTGAAGGTCATTTTCCGGCGTTTGAAATCGCCGAGCTGACTGGCGTTATAATATCCCCAGACGGCAAGACCGAACGGAATGCCGCTGTCAGAACAGGCGGGGAAGACATGGATACGCTCGAACCCCGTCGCATCGAACATGATCTTGTTCGCCACAGAGTTTAGGGCCACACCGCCGCAGACGCAGAGATTCTTCGAGCTGACCTGCTTCTCGATTTCCTTCCCGAGATGCGTCAGCGCGCGCTCTGCCTCTGTCTGGACTTCAAAGGCAATACGGGAGAAATACGGATTCATGACATCATCTTTATCCGTACAGACCGGGTGGCGCTCGCGGAACGGATAGATCCGGTACTTGTCATCAATCTGATGCAGTACATCCGAGTTCGGCTGCCGGCGCATGATCCGGGAATAATCATTGCGGATACCATCCAGATCCCCGCGGAGGTCCAGAACAGGCGGATGCTGTTCGCCGTAGGGTGCCAGGCCCATGGTTTTCCCTTCCCCGCCCATCCCCAGATTGAGGATGAACTGGGTAACGGCACCGTACAGATTACCGACACCATGCGCCCGGTACATATCGAGATACTTCAGGTCCCCGCCCTTGCCTTCAAGGAACGAGGTCGTCTGCAGATCAGAGCCGTTGCCATCGACAATCAGCACAGCCGCATCGTCAAACCCGCTGGTATAATAAACTGCCGCAGCATGCGCCATGTGATGGCTGATGGTGACGATCTTTGCCGGATCGATATCCAGCTTTATTTTCAGATAGTCATACTCGGAAATATTGTAGGCCGGTCCGGAGTTGAACCAGCGCTTGATCCGGATGTAATCCGTAACCAGAAGATCAACCTGATCGAGGGAGTCGAGCCCGTAATGCTCCATACAATAATTCAGCGAATGTACAGGAAACGTATAGGGATATTTCTTTCGGACCAGTCGCTCTTCAGAGATCGCAACATAATCCAGAACCTTCCCGTCCGTGGAATATCTCAGTATTGACGCACCAGAGTCCTGATTCGCAAAACTTTGTATTCCAAGAACGTATCTGTATTCACTCATTTCTCGCGTATCCTATACTTCAGAAGTCTGTAATTATTTTGATTTCGCAGATCAGGCCGTCCGGCCCTCTTGCAGAAAGCGGCTGCAGGCGTCGGCGAAGCGGTCATCGTTGTCATATGGTGCCCGGAACAGGGTTCCGTCCCGGCCCGGCAGGATCAGGGTGACGCTGTTACGGCCAATGTTCTTCTTGTCCTTTGACATCGCGTTGCGCAGACCATCGACATCAATCTCGACATTCTCGAAACCGGCATAGTTGGTCCGGAAGGTCGGATGTGTGCGCCGGAACTGATCATCGCCGGCCACACCCAGACTGGCCGCAACATGGTTCGCCATATCCATGCCCATGGTCACCGCAATGCCATGCGGGACGGCATAGCTGGTGACGGATTCGATGGCATGGCCAAAGCTGTGGCCATAATTGAAAATGTTGCGCCGCGCCTGATCGAACTCGTCTTCCTCGATATATTCCTTCTTGATATCAAGCGAGGAGCGGATCCATTTCTCCAGCACCGGGCCGCGCTCCAGCAAGCCGTCATAGTCCGCCGCCAGCGCATCAAAGGCCGCCGGTCCGGCAATCGCATGGGCCTTCAGGATTTCACCGATGCCGGAGCGCAGGTCGCGTTCATCCAGTGTCATCAGGAAATCCGTGCAGATACAGATTTTCCGCGCCGGGTTGAAGGTGCCGAGGATATTCTTTGTCGTGCCGCTGTTGATCGAGCTTTTCGAGCCGATGCAGGAATCTGCCTGTGCCAGCAGAGTGGTCGGGAAAAACTGCCAGTCGACACCCCGCAGCAATGTGCTGGCCAGAAAGCAGGTGATATCCTGAACGATCCCGCCACCGATGGCGACAATGCACTGGTCACGACGCAGTTGCGCGCCGACAAGCTGGTCGACGAAACCCGGCATGGCCTCCAGTGACTTGTTGGTTTCCTTCGCCTCAATCCGTACCACCGGCCAGCCAGCCAGCGCAGCACCGATGCGGTCCTGATAGAGATCGGCCACATGGGCGTCGATCAGCACCACGCCGCTCTCCGGCAACAGGTCGGCCATCTGGTCGATGGCATCTTTCCGGAAATGCACCTCATACGGCCCCTTGTGGGACTGGATGATCATCTGGTCAGACACGGGTAAACCCTCCGTCGATGAGAATATTCTGGCCGCTGATATAGCTGTTTTCCGGCCCGGACAGCCAGGCCACCAGTGCCGCAATCTCCTTCGGCTGACCAAGCCGGCCGGCCGGCACCTGCGCGACCAGTTCGGCAATACCGTCGTCGCCCAGCACCTGCCGGGTCAGATCCGTATCGATGAAGCCGGGGGAGACACAGTTGCAGAGCACACCGGCGCCCGCGACCTCTGCCGCCAGAGCCGCCGTCATGCCGTCGACCGCGAACTTGCTGGTCGAATAGGGTGCCCGTCCGGCCTTCGAGATATTGCCCCAGATCGAGGCGATGGTAACGATACGCCCCCAGCCGCGCTGCACCATGCCACCGACCACCGCACGGGCAAGCAGGAACGGCGCTTCCACATTGACCCTCTGGATACGGCGAAAATCATCCGGGTCGATTTCGGCAAACGGGCTGACCTTGTTGATGCCGGCATTGTTGACCAGCACATCAATACCACGGGTGGAGATGGTCGCGGCAAACGTCGCCGTCGATGCCTGATCGGTGAAATCAACCTGCCAGTAGGCGGTCCGCTTCGGGCCTTTTCCATCCGGCCCCGTGCCGGTGACATAGACCTCTGCACCGTCATCGCGAAGCCGCTCCGCAATGGCATAGCCGATGCCACGCGTGCCGCCGGTCACCAGCGCACGCTTGCCGGTCAGGGGAAGTTTGTCCGTCATGACTTTTTCTCCGCCACAATGTTCCAGCAAAATCCGAAATGCCGTCCGATGGCGAGTTCCAGCTTCGATTCCGGCAGGAATTTCTTGCCATAGATCGGAATACCGCCGGGATGTGGTCTGGTGCCCGTCTTCTCCAGCCACCAGTCACGAAGCTGCGTCATCCGCGGGATGGTCACATTATCGAACTGGAAACTCGATTTTCGCAGGCTTTTCATCTCGAAGGCGGCCATCACCTGATGAATCTCTTTCGCCGAATAGACCCGTGTCACCGGATTGCGCACATCACCGAACTTTGGTTTGCCCTCGGTCAGGCGACCAACCCAGTTGGCCTCCGGCCAGCGAAAGAATTCCAGCGTCAGCAGGGCGCGCGGCAGCACGTTGCACCAGTAGACCGAGCTGTGCCGGGCATAGAGCATCAGCACCGCCCTGCCGCCCGGTTTCAGCACCCGGTTGACCTCGGCAAGGCAGCGGTTGGTATCGTCGGAATGATGCAGCACACCGTTGGAATAGACGAAATCGAAGCTGTTATCCTGAAACGGCAGGTTCTCGGCATCCGCCTGATAGGCCTGCCCGCGGCCCGGTGCCAGGATCGAGAACTTCCGCATGGTTGCGGCAGCCCGCTCAATGGTGATGTCGGCCGCCGTCACCTCTGCCCCGTGGCGCAGGAAGACACAGGAATGCGCCCCCGCGCCCGGGCCGATTTCCAGCACCGATTTACCCGCCAGCTGATCCAGCGGCATTTCTTCGGTACAGAGATGTTCCCGCAGCCGGAACAGGTCTTCCACATCGGCAATCCGGCGGTCCAGTTCCGCCTGATCGACGCCTTCTTCATGGCCGTCATAGAGCTGGCGATAGAGGTCACCCCACCAGGCCTGAATATCGCCTTTGACCTCACCGCCGGTAAAGTCTGACAGCAGCGAGGCAAAGCCGCCGTCGCCGTCCAGCGGATACCCCGCCCTACAGGACGGACAGACCAGCGACGCGCCATCATCGGCAACCGTCAGACCATCATGATGACAGGCGGGGCAGCGCAGCCGATCACCTGCGTCGCGACGCAGGCGTTGTGCAGTTTCAGACAGCAAGGTTCGTCAGATCAGCCGGGAAAGGGGGATGGGAACATGGCAACGGCCCGGCAGGGGCAACCGTCACCACCAACCAGTTTCGGCGGCGGCGAGGACAGGAAGAAATGATCCGGGCATTCTTCCAGCCGGACCAGATTTTCCAGCAACAGGATTTCCCGACCCAGCAGAATGACATGGTTCGGATTTGGCTTGCCCATCACCGTCTCGGCCTTTGAATCGATATTCGGGAAGTCCATCGCAATCAGATGCAGCTTCGGCCAGCTTGCCAGTTCACGGGCCGCCTCACGGGTGATGTTCGGACCTTCCGTGAAGTAATCGACCGTGCCCCAGGTTGCCTTTGCCCAGCCGGTTTCGATCACCAGCTTCTCGACCGTATCCTTCTCCGCGAAGTTCGCGAAATCTGCAGCATCGAGTGGACTGTCCTTGGTGCGCCCGTCGGGAATACGCAGCTTCACCGCATTGCCGCAGAGATGCTCCAGCGGCAACTCGTCGATCTTCTTGCCATCGGGGATCGCGTGATAAGGCGCGTCCAGATGGGTCGAGACATGAGTGCCACAGCGCAGGATCTGCGCATGGCGAGCCTCAACCTCATGGGTTGCGGCATCATCCAGCGTCACCGCCGGCAGATAGGGCGAGGGATAGCGCACCATGCCGTGCGCCAGCTCGACAGAGAGATCAACGATTTTCATGTTTTCTGTGTCCGGTATCAGGCGGAAAAACGGATATTGCGGTCAGGCGGCGACTGTACATCGACACCCTGGAAAGTTGCCTGCTCGTGCAGGTCGGCAAGCTTCGCCTCGGTCGTCGCAATCTCGACGGCGGCGCGGGTCACCTCGACCGACGCAAACTTGTCGGCAGAGACCAGAACCGCATGCACCGGCAGGTTCAGCTTGCGGGCCAGCAATACGGCACCGGCCAGGTCGGTCGCATCCACAGGGGCTTCGACCAGCGACACATCGCCCAGGAAGTCGACGACCTTCTGCTCACTGGCGGCGGCTTTCGACGCTTTTTCAAGCACCACATCCGACAGGTTCAGCATGTCGCGGCGACCGACTTCGGCAATCAGGCTGTAGAGATTCAGGCCGTTCTCCTCAGCCCGCCGTTCGATCTTCGAGGCGTACATCGAATGGACCTGCGCCATACCCAGCGCCGTCTTCATCGAATCATCCCAGCGATTGCGCATCAGCGGGGCGACGGCACGTTCTGCCAGTTCAACATAAAGGCTGGGGTCCATATCCTTGCAGGCACCATAGCGGCGCTGCAGCAGGGCCACCATGGTTTCCGTCGGCGCATTACCGGATGACCGGCCCATGCCAAGCAGCGTGGTATCGACAATCGTCGCGCCCGCATCAATGGCGGCCAGCGAGTTGGCAACAGCAAGCCCCAGATTGTTATGACCGTGGAAGCCGACCGGCAGGTCGACGACGTCCAGTACAGCCTCGGTATAGCGTTTGACCTCGTCGGGCATCATGCCGCCGGCACTGTCGACCACATAAAGGCACTGGGCCCCGAAATCGGCACTGATCCGCGCGACAGAGGCGAAGGCTTCCGGCTTCATGGCATAGGATTTCATGAAGTTGCAGAACACCAGCAGGCCCATCTTGCGGGCTTCGCTGATGAATTCCTCGGTCTGGGCGACCGCATCGACATTCGCGCCAATCCGCACGAACTGCAGACCTGCATCAACGCAGGCCTTCAGGTCATCCAGTGTCGCGATGCCGGGGATACAGAACATCCCGATACGGGCTTTCTTGGCGGCAGCCCGGGCGGCGCGGACATAATCGACATCCGTGGCCGCAGCCCGTCCCTTGGACGGTGAGGCGGCGATGCCGACCCCGTGACCGACTTCAATCAGCCCCATACCGAGCTTGTCGAGCGCCCGTGTCAGGCGGGTCGTATCATCGGCAGTGAACTGGAAATCAATCAGATAGCTGCCGTCACGCAGCGTGCATTCGAGTATCTGAACCTGCTTCAAATCGGAGGGCATGTGCCTTTATCCTGTCAGAGCCGTCCTGCGACGGCGGATAGTCTTGCAGAAGTGGACTGTTATGTTAGTTAGCTTGCTCGCTTGTCAACCGCACGACTCTGGCCTTTTTCATGCAGACTGAAGAGATATACGCCACACTGGGCGAGGTTTTCCGCGACGTATTCGGCCCCGACGCCCCGGATCCCGTGCCTGAAATGACCGCCGACGATGTCGACGGCTGGGACAGCCTGAATCATGTCCGGCTGATTATCGCCGTAGAGCGGGCCTTTTCCATCCGTTTTTCAACCCGGGAAATCTCCGGCCTGAAAAATGTCGGCGACCTGACCGCCGTGGTTGAGAAGAAAAAAGCCTGACCGTCTCCCGCCTGCGACCCCGGGCCGTCTGTTACGCGGCAACGGCCTCGAAAAACCACCATTGCGGAAACTGGGCCATGAAGGCGTGGCCGACCGGATCGGTCTGCGCATAGGCCGGGTCGATATCCGGCTCCAGAATACGGGCGATGTGGAAACCGGCACCGGTCAGCGTCTCCGAGACCTCTTCCAGCGTCGGCGTCACCTTGAACCAGCGCCGGCGATATTCCGAGATCAGACCGACCGGGGTTTGTGATGTGCCGGTCCAGGGGGTCAGCCAGAACGGATGCGGATCCATGATCAGCAGGCGGCCACCCGGTTTCAGGAAACGCCGCAGCCCCTGCATGACCTCGACCCGCTGTTCATACAGGCTGTTCTGGAAAGTCTGGTCGAACAGGAACAGAAAGGTATCGATCAGGACCACCCGGTCGAACCGGCGGCCTGCGATGCTCCGGTCAAAATCGTCCAGCGCCAGCAGATCACCGACATGGAATTCCGCATCCGGATGATCCCGCCGCGCCGCCTCGATATAGTCCGCATTATAATCCATACCGACCGTTGAAGCGGCGTGCCGGGCTATCAGCCCGGTGAAAAATCCGGTGCCGCAACCGACCTCAAGCACATCCTGTCCTGCGAGGTTTTCCGGCACGTAAGCTTCCAGAAACTTCTGCTCGATATCCCGGTACGGCGTCGGGCGCAGCGTCGTCAGGTCCGGCTCGAACTTCTGGGCTGTCCACCAGTCCGCAGGCTCTGTCCGGTTGAACAGGCATTCGGTGCCGATCTGCTCGTGATAGGTGCCGCGAAAGCGGTCCGCGAATGAACGCTTGGCAAAATCCAGCGGCGGATCAGCCTGGTCCGCAATGAAGCCGCAATCGGTCAGCAGATCGATGGCATCATCCAGCCCGGTGACCGTCTCTTCGATGGCTGCGGGATCAAACATGCCGGGATTGCGAAACACATGATCCCAGAGCGTGAAGGAGGTCGCATCTTCCAGCGTAACCGTGTCGGCAAGGTCGCCCAGTGCCGCCACAAGGTCGCTTTTGCTGCATCCGCCCTGCAAGCGGTCAATTGCCGTCATGAAGCCCAGCGGTGCGATCAGGTTGCGGCGCATCACCGGCTGGAACAGGCGCAGCCTGCCGCCACCCAGCGGCATCACCACCGCCGCCGCATTCCAGTAGAGTTTGTCATCAGTCATGATTGCTATCCTCCGGCTGTCAGCAGGTCGCGCACCGCCTTGCGGTCAACCTTGCCGGTCGGCCCTTTCGGCAGGTCACCGACGATCATCAGCTTTGTCGGCACCCGGGCGTTCGGCAGATTGGCCCGGCAGAACCGGGCAATATCGTCGAGGCTGCCGGCATCACCTCCCTTGCCCAGCACCAGCGCGGCGCCAACCGTCTCGCCATAGACCGGGTCCGGCAGACCGGCAACGGCGGCCGCCGTGACCAGCGGATGCGCCACCAGTGTCTCCTCGACACTGGCCGGGCTGATATTCTCGCCGCCCCGGATGATCAGGTCCTTGGCACGCCCGGTAATAAACAGCTCGCCCTTCCCGTCCAGATATCCCAGATCACCGGACAGAAACCCGTCCGGCGTGATGGCGGCGGCATCCGACGCGCTGCCGGCCCGGTATCCTGCCGCCAGATGCGGCGTTCTGATACGCACCTCGCCCTCGCTGCCCTGCGGCTGCAAGGTCCCGTCCGGACCGATGATATCGACCGTGATACCTTCCAGCACCGGGCCTTTCGATCCGACGGGATGATCCCGACCCGGCTTGCGGGCCGTCACAAACAGGCATTCGCTGGAGGCATAGTTTTCCAGCAGGCTGAGGCCGAACCGGTCTTCAAAACGCAGGCGGACTTCCTCCGGCAACGGCGCAAAGCCGCAGAAGGAGAACCGTACCCGACCGGTGATCGCTGACAGGTCATCACCCCGGTCGGCAGCCATCAGCATCGACAGAATGGCCGCGGCAAACCAGAGTGTATCGGCCTTGAAATCATCAACCTGATCCCAGTAGGAGAACAGGTTTGCCGGGCCCAGAACATGATCGACGATGGTCGTCGCACCGAGCACCGCCGGCAGCATGGTCATGTTGTAGAGCCCGCCCATATAGGTCATCGGCAGGGTGTTGTAGAACCGGCAATCCTGATCCAGTCCCATATGGCGGGCATAGGCGATGGCGTTCCCGAACATGCCGAGCCAGGTCACATCAACACCCTTCGGGGCTGCCGTGCTGCCGGAGGAATAGGCGGTCAGGAAGACATCATTGTCAGCCGCTTCACCGAAACTGCGGGCATGTGGTGCTGCCTCACGGGCCAGAGCGGGCAGCAGCGTTTCATCCCCGCTGACCAGCAGCGCAGCAGAGCCCGCGGCACGTGCCAGTGTCTCTGTCGCTTCCCGCAAACCGGGGTCGACCAGTATCAGCTTCGGCTGGTTGACCCTGACGATGTTCTGCCGGTCGGTCGTCGTCAGCTGCGGGTTCAGCGGCACGATCCGCCCCCCCAGATGCATCACCGCGAGGTAGCACACCGCCAGATCGACATCATTCGGCGACGACAGGCAGACCGCATCACCGGCGGACACGCCCTGCCCCGCCATCCAGCCCGCAACCCGCCGCGACAGGTCGAATGCCTCGCCATAGGTCAGGCTGCGATCGTCGAAACCCGAGATCAGGAACGGATGGCCGGCCCGT
Source organism: Rhodospirillales bacterium (assembly GCA_040219025.1). Taxonomy (GTDB): domain Bacteria; phylum Pseudomonadota; class Alphaproteobacteria; order Rhodospirillales; family HT1-32; genus HT1-32. The sequence continues at coordinate 66,537 of JAVJTE010000035.1, forward strand.
GTCCGGAAGACAGCTTCCAGATGGCGGGCATATGCGGAACCGGGGTCAGATACCAAAGAACAGCCTCATGGTCTGATAAAGGTCGGTGAGGTCGTAATTCACCACGAACATGGTGATGCAGATATAATTGATGCAGAGGAAGATCGCGATCCAGCGCATCACCGGATGGGCCAGAACGGCCTTGCGGCGGTCGCGGCCAAGCCAGCGGGTCATCATCGCCCCATAGCCGACATTGACCAGCACACCCGTCGCATGGGCGAGGCCGAAGATGAAGAAATTCAGCGTCGTGCCATGCCACATGCCGACGACGAAGAAGGTGATATACAGCACGCCGACCATGGCCAGTTTGTGCCAGGCCGGATCGACCCGGCGCATGATCGTCGCATTCAGCGGGTTGAACACGTAATGGCCGATCCAGGTGGACAGCGAGATATGCCAGCGTGCCCAGAAGTCCTGAATATTGCGGCCAAGGAAGGGCCGGTTGAAGTTCTCCGGCATCGTCGTCATGCCGCAAAGCCGGCTGATCCCGATCATCACATCCGTATAGCCGGTGAAGTTCAGGTAGAGGTAGATCGGGAAGCTGTAGAACACGATGAGGAAATCCAGCCAGTCTGCCCCGTCCTCCCGCAGCAGGGCCAGGTTCTGCGTCGGCAGAAACAGGGGTGCGATCAGGAAACCCAGAATCAGTCCGTTGGCGATGCGATGACCTGCCGCCAGCTGTTCCGCCGTATCAGGGCGGCCGATTTCTGTCAGGCCGTCACAGAAATCCTCATAACGCTGGATAGGCCCCGCAAGGAACGTCCAGAAGGCAGCGAGATAGCCCCAGTAATGCAGCGGTGTCAGCGGCAGGTCCCCGGAGTCCGGCGCATCGACGACCATATGGATTTGCCGGAACAGGATATAGGACAGGCCAATCACCGAAACCGGATGACTGATCCAGTGTTCGATATCCGCCGGACCATAGCCACGCAGCAGAATGAATAACCCGACCTGCCAGACCAGCAGCACGACAACCGGCGACTGCCCCTGATCCGGTTCGGCCCCCCAGCGGCTGCGGATCAGCAGATAGGGAGGAATCAGAAAGGCGGCCAGCGCCAGCAAATCAGCCGGCTGCAACCAGGTCAGCGCCATGAAAGCACTGGCCAGACCAAGTGCTGGCAGAAAATATTTCCGGCTGCGGCGGCCCCAGGCGCAGAGCACCAGACTGCTGGCGATCAGCGCGAACCCGATGGAATCAACGGAGATCGGATCATAGATCATCAGGGTTTTGCCGCCTCGATACCAAGGGTCGAGGCAATCCATGGCGCAATAGTTTCTGCGGCAACTTCCTGACCGCGTGGATTGAGATGCCCGTTATTGATGAAGGTCAGGGCTTCGTCGTTACGGGCCAGCAGCGGCGCACGCAAATCAAGTGACGGAATCCCGTAGGCCGACAGCATCTCTTCCATCCGCCGGTTTGGCAGCGACAGGTCATAGTCAGTCGGGTTCAGGCCGTTATGCGCCAGATATCTGGCGAATTTCGCCGGATAGACCTGATGCTGGGTTGGCACCAGAACGATACCGAACGGAACGCCAAGCTGGTCTTGGACGAGATCCCGCACCCGGACCAGAAACCGTCCCATATTCGCCACCCGGGCAACCTGCATTGCCGGCAGGTCTTTCAGATACAGATCCGCCTCACCGCTGATATGCAGATCGGAATCAGCAATATATCCGCGCTGGCGCAGCCAGTCATAGAGCGCGGGTATTTCACCCACACCATATTTCAGCGCACCATAGATTGCGCTGGATTTGACCAGACGTGCCTTTGCCGCCAGCACCGAGAATGCGGTGCCATCTTCTGTAATCGGCACCACACTGTTGACGGCAAACCAGAGCCGGTCAGCGGCAGAGCGGATATCTGCGACTGGTTTGGCGACAGCGTCAGCATCGGGCAGCGGGGCATCGAATTGCTGTAACCAGCCCTTCTCGACCGTGTCATAGATGGCACCCGGTGTCGTTATCGCGCAGATAACCGCCTTTGGCCGGAAGCCCTCGCGTATCAGATAGCGGATAACCCGGGCTTCAATCTCGATCTGTGATCCCTCGGCGGCAATGTTTGCGACGCGATAACCGAACCTCTCGATCTGCGCGGCCATCGTTTCATCATTGTTCACGCCAGTGCCGAAAACGTTGGAGCCGCCGCATAACCAGAGGCCGGCCAGGTCTTCGTCAAAGCCATCCCGGCGATCCCGGAAGCCAAGACTGTTGGTCTCGATCAGAACATCAAAATTCGGCGGATCATACTGGCGCACCGAGAGGTCCGGCGCAGAGAAGCGAAGGAATACCGGATGCGGCTTGAGAATCTGCGGCGACAGATCGCGCCAGTCCGGAAAAACAAAAAGCCGTATGAACAGCTCAAGCGCGGCAACAAGAAAGATCAAAACCATGCCTGCCCTGAGCAGACGGCTGACCCAGCCGGTATGAACTGCTGTATCCTTCACGGTCAGAATTGCTGATAGGCGACGTTGACAATCGCCACCGTCTCCATCGTGAGATAAACGAAAACCAGCAGCTTGAAAGCAAGCAGGGCGAGCGAAACAGCGTGATTGACGGATGGCGACATTTTACCGACCAAAATACGAACCGGCGGCCTTATCTGCGCGGGCATGGCAGATGTCAAACATGACCGACCCTACAGATTCCATCGTTCACGCCAGGACGGGTCGGCACGATAGATACGATAGACCAGTTCCATTGTCGCCAGCGCATCCGCAGACGACCCGTTCTGAACCGCCGCCCGGCCCATGACCGCGTCGGCAAATTCGTCAATCTCGCGTCGCCAGGACGGGTCGGTATTATACCGTGTCACCTGCTCCTTCGGGTCGCCCTCGCCATTGTGCGAGCGCCAGGCAACGGTAAGGGTCTCTGCACCATAGCTTTTTGACCCGGTCAGCAGACCTGCAAGTACGATGGTCCCTTCCTCCAGCGCCATTTCCAGATTGAACCGGTGCCGCCACTGGGTCGCCGTCGAATGCAGCATGGCCACCACACCGGACCGGCTGCGCATCAGGGCGAAGGCATTATCCTCCACATCATGTTTCCAGTAATCGTTGCTGACGAAGCTGTGGACATCATCAAACTCGCCTGCAAACAGGCGCATCAGGTCAACCATATGGATACCCTGATCGAGCAAAATTCCGCCGCCCGCAATCTCGCGCCTGGTGCGCCAGTCGGACTGGAAATTGATAATCGCGGACTTGCCGTAGGCGCCCTTCATGTTGAGCACCCGGCCAAGCTCGCCGGAGCGCACCAGCGTCAGCGCATCCTGAACAGAATCATGATAGCGATGATTGAAACCGTATTTCAGCACAAGGTCCGGGCGCTGCTGTTCAACCTCGCGGACGGATTCGATATCCTCGACCGTACGCCCCGGGGGTTTTTCGCAGAACAAATGAAAGCCGCGTTCCAGTCCGGCCCGTGTCACCTCAGCCGCAACATCATTGGTCAGGCAGACAAACAGGGCATCCAGATCTTCACCCAACAGGTCTTTGTAACTCTGGTAATAACGAACCCCGTCGTCAAAAACGCCATCCGTCTCATAGCGCCGGTCGGCGACGGCCACGGTCTGCATGTCGGGATGGGCATCGATATGTTCGCGGCGGCGCTGACCAACGATACCGAATCCGGCAATGCCGACACGAAGACTCACGCCGTCTGCTCCGGTATCGTCTTCTCTGGCAGGGTCATGTAATCGCGGGTTACCGGATCCTCCCGCAGCACGCCCTCGGCGCGGGTCAGATCTGCCGGCGTATCAACGCCGATGGTCTCCCGGTCTGCCTTCACGATGCGCACAGGATAGCCGTGTTCGAGAGTGCGCAGCATGTCGATCTTTTCGATCATCTCCAGCGGGGTCTGCGGCAGCTTGCCGAAAATCTTCAGAAAAGCGGCGGAGAATCCGATAACACCGGTCTGCTGGAAGGCAACAACATCCGGCGCCCGTGAGCGGTTCGGAATAGCCGAGCGCGAGAAGAACAGCGCCCGGCCATCCGGTGCCGCAACCACCTTCACCGCATTCGGATCGTCCTGATCTTCCGGTTTCGACAAGGGCGAGGCCAGATTGACCACCGGGGATGGTTCTGCCCGGTAGGCCTCGATGACGGCGGACATCATCTGCGGTGTGACCAGTACCTCGTCGCCCTGCACCATCAGGATCAGGTCGTCATCGGCCGGTGGTTCCGGCAGATATTCGATGGCTTCCTCGACCCGGTCGACACAGCCGGGATGGGTGTCGCGGGTCATGATGACGGTCGCACCGTCCGCCCGCGCCGCCTCGGCAATTTCCGCGTCACAGGTGGTGACGATAACCTCATCCACGCCGGCCAGCATGCGGCAGCGGCGATAGACATGCAGCACCAGCGGCAGGCCCAGCAGGGGGGCCAGCGGTTTGCCGGGATAACGGCTGGAGGCCATACGGGCCGGAATGAAACAAAGCACGCGCATCAGGGTGTCACTTCCTTTGCTGGTACAGGAGCCGGATGATCTTTGCCGGACTGGGGATACCCTTCCCAGACCGTCATGTCGACCGGCGAGAAGATATCCTCTGCCGGTCGTTCCTGAACAGCACCGCGACCGATAACCCGGGTCAGGTTGTCGGCCAGACCAGCCCGGTCAGATGCCGGAACAACCGCATCAGCGGGCAGGATATCAATGGCAATCCGGCCTTCCGGCTGAAAACGCAGCACAGGCAGGCCCAGCATCCAGGCCTCCAGACCAACTGTCGTTGCTGCGTAGACAACTGCGGAAACCGCTTGCTGCGCAGCAAGCGGTCCCGTCGCAGTGGCAATATTGCCTTCTTCCGCAAAATCAAGCGGTGTCATCGGATGCACCCGCAGCACAAACCGGCGGTCCGGCACCGCCCTACAGGCCGCCAGCATCTGCCGGGCGACCGTCAGGTCAAAAGGGGCGGCGACAAAAACCGGCGCATCTGCGGACCAGGCCACCGGCTCCGGCTTCGGGAAGCGCCAGGCACCGGCGGGAACCAGTCGCGCTTCGGGATGACCCGCTGCCAGCAGCTGACGATACCCGGACGCACCGTTACAGAAAATCCGGTCCGGCAGGCTGGCCGCCCCGTCCGGGTTGGAACCTGCCCCGAGATTCCATTGCTGGCCGACCACGGAATGCTGATAGCCGATCGAGGTGCCGCCCGCAGCGCGCAGATCACGACATAACGAGCGTTCCCAGCCATGGTTTTCCCACGGCCAGAACACTGCCTCCGGCGCAACCCGGTCCAGCCAGCGGCGCTGGCAATGGATCTGCCAGGCAATCATCGCCGCCCCGGCATAACCGCTGTCCAGCGCAAGTGCCCGGCGGATCAGCCATTCATGGCGTCCTGTGAGAAAAGCCTTCGGCAGGCGCCACTTCCGGAAAAGCAGCGACAGGGCATAAAGCGGCGAACCATAGCCGTGTAACAGGAAAGTCCGCCCGTCCGCCGCCAGCTCGCGTCCGCGGGAAACCGGGCAATCCACATGCAGGATACGTTGCAGGTCCGGTTGCCGCTGCATCAGATCACCAAAATAGCCGTCACGGCCCTCTGCCGTGCTGGCCGGATGACCATAGACCATCAGCCAGCGGCCGCCGTTCCGCGATGCCTGTCCCCGTGTCGCCAGACAGTTCCGGAACATGGTCACTGCCGCACGGCCACGGGCCAGCCAGCCGCGCAAGGCAACTTTCAGCCTTTTCGCTACCAGCGCCGGTGGTGGCCCGGCAGAGACACCGGGCAGGCCGGAGAGGTGGCGATAAAGCCAGGGGTCAGCGCAATGGACGTCATAGGCTTCATCCCGTGCGGCCAGATCAGCCACCAGCGCAGCCCAGCCGACCAGCAGACCGAAATCACTGACATTCGGTGCGCAGGTGCCAAAATGCCCGCGGTCATTCACGGCGTCCGCCGGCAGCGCCGCCGCCAGTTCCAGCCAGCTGTTCCGGCTCCCGGCAAAACAGGCTTCCAGCATTGCCGGCAATCCTGCCGGCGGATCACCATCCGGCCCCAGAATCCGGAGCAACGCCTCCGTTCCCGGCGATATGGCCTTCAGGCAGACCGTCATACCGCCGCCCGGCTCTCGCCGCTTTGCATCAGATCAACCAGCCGGCGGAAGGCGGGATTACTGTCATACAGGTCGTCAAACCGGCCGATTGCCGTGATCCGGCCCTTCTCCATATAAAACAGCCGGTCACAGGTCCGCACTGTCGACAGGCGATGGGCAATCACCAGCTGGGTCTTGCCCGCCAGCTTCTCGATGGCATCATTCAGGTCGCGTTCGGTTGCCATGTCCAGGGCCGCTGTCGCTTCATCAAGCACCAGAACATCCGGGTCATGATAGAGCGCCCGGGCAATACCGACCCGTTGTACCTGACCACCGGACAGCCGGGCGCCATGTTCACCGACCAGCGTGTCCAGCCCACCCGGCAGATCAGCCAGAACCTGATCGAGTTGTGCCAGACGAACCGCTGACTGCACCCGTTCCTCATTGATCTCGTCATCTTCCCGGCCAATGGCAATATTCCGGCGCAGACTGTCATCAAACAACCGGATCGATTGCGGGACATAACCGATATGGCGCCGCCAGGAAGCCAGCCGTCCGGCAATCGACCGGCCATCGACGCGGACATCCCCCTGCTGCGGCGCAATCAGCCCCATGACCAGATTGGCAAAGGAGGTCTTGCCCGCACCGGACGGGCCAACGATGCCGATACGCTCACCCCGGGAAATTGTGACTGACAGATCGTCCAGCGCCGGATGATCGGCACCGGGATAGGTGAAGGAGACATTTTCCAGTTCGATTGACCGCTCAAAGGCGACCGGGAACGCCTCACCGGTCACAGCCTCCTCCGAACCCAGCATATCGAAATCCGCCACCACCATCCGCACGTTCTCGCGCTGCGACTGGATATGGTTGATGGTGAACAGGATACGGTTGGTGGCCGGCATGATCCGAAGCGCGGCAATACCGAACAATGACAGCAGGGCCAGCAACTGGCCGGGGCTGTCAGCCCGGTACTGGGCAAACAGAATGACCCCGAGCATGGCATAGACAATGACCAGCTCGATCACCGTCTTTGGTGCCTCCTGCAGCGTCAGGAAGACCCGCCGCATTGCAGCCTGACGGAAGCGGATATCCCCGAAACGCCCGGCAAAGAACCCTGCCGAACCGGAAATGCGGATCTCTTTCAGACTGTCCAGGCTCTCCTTCAGGACTTTCAGAAAGGCCTCGGAATAGGCAACGTCCTGCGTTCCCATACGGTAGAGGAACGGGCGCAGGGCGGTGACCGAAACCACAACGGCAACTGCCAGAAACAGGGCCGTACCCAGTGTGACAAACGGCTCCAGCGTCATCAGCACCAGCGTCACCGCCGCAACCGTAAACAGATCCGTGACGATGGTGATCGCCCCCATGACCGTGGTCTGCACGACAGCGAAGACACGGTTGGCGATATTCGTGATCAGCTCCGCCGAATTGCGTTCAGCAACCTGCTGATAGGGGCAATCCAGATAGCGATGAAACAGCCGCTTCGCGACCGCCGCCTCGTTACGGGTGGTGAAGCTGTATTTCTGCCAGGTCACCAGCAGAAACAGTACCGCCTTGAAGGCAAAAGCCGCGAACAGAAACAGCACGGCGACGGTCATGAACTCACGGTTGCTGGCAAAGCCGAACCAGTCATAGACCGCCCGAAGCCGCTCATGCTCTGCAATGAGAGCCGGGTTCTCGATCAGTTTCATCAGGCCGAAGACCAGCCCGACGCCAACCGCCTCCATGATCGAGTTCAGGCAGATCAGCAGGCCAAGCAGCACCGCAGCCGGCAGGGCCGAACGATCAATGACCCGGATCGACGTTATGATCTGTCTGAACATCGACTGTCGACGTCGCCTAGAGGGCTTCGACGATCTCCATCACACCATCCATATCCATTGCCGCCAGTTTTGGCCGCAAGTCGTTCAGCGCCTGCTGCAGATAGACCGGATGCTTGCGCACATTGCGGAAGAAATGCTGGAAAATACCGTTGAAAACTTCATCCAGACGCGGGTCAACGACAAAACATCCCTGGCAGATTTTCGGCATGCTCGGCACATCATTTTCCAGATGCGCCTTGCGGACGCCCTGCATGAATTCGCTGTTATAGGCTTTATCAACATCATCTTCGAACAGGTTACCGAAGATGATGTCGCCGTGATAATCCTGACAGCAGGTCGTCATGTCACCATTCTTGAGAACGAACAGGCTGCGCCAGTTACGATTGCAGGGCTGGCGGACCTGGTAGTTATCGCCAAACAGATTGAACTTGTGGAAATAGCCATGGGTCGGTGCCTGTGTCGCCAGCATGCCGAATGAAAAGGCCGTCGGCTCCGCCAGATAGGAGAAGACATGCGGGATCATCGCCAGTTCATGATAATTGTCGGCTGAAACCACCGCGCTGACATTGATCCCGAACGGATTCGGGGCCGCATCATTACGTTCCTTGAAGGCCAGCAGGTTTTCGTGCAGGCCCTCGAAAGTGCCGCCGACACGAATCCGCTCGTAGGTTGGCTTGGTCGCGGCATCAATCGAAAACCGCATCGTGCCGATATTGTCGCGGAACTCGAAAATCGTATCCATGTGACGCTTCATCATCAGACCATTGGTCGAGAAATTCGTCAGATAGACATTGTTGTCGCGCAGGATTTCCAGGTAATCGCGCAGGTTCCTGTTCGCGATCGGGTCACCCAGGGTATGCAGGTTGGTCGACCGCATGCCGCGTGCGCAGAGCTTCTCGACGCCGGTACGGAAGTCGTCAATATTCATCAGCCCCTTTTTACCGCGCTCGGCCTTCTTGGTTTCGCACATCGCACAGTTCAGGTTGCAGGAATCATTGATCTCGATCGCCGACACATGAATCGGCGCTTCCTCGACACTGATTGACGGATCCGTGATCTCGGCCCGGAAGCAGTCTTCGATACTGCGCGTTTTCATGTCGTTGACGATACCGCGGATCGTTTCCAGCGACCCCTGTCCCGCCAGCCGCTTTTCACGCCGGTGGTCATGGTATTTGCGCTTAACGCTCTGTGGAATCTGGTCTTTGATGGTGCGCATCAATGACGTCATTGTCGTCTCCTGTTAAAAATTCGTTCGCCGGACACAGCCGGGTTGCGGCTTTACCGGGTCAGGTAATAATCATGTCCCACCTGAGCGCAGTCCCGCGCTTGAGATCCTGCGCTGCCCTAGTCCCGATGACCCGGTCCAGATGCTTCGGCTCCAGGCCATATCCCGGACGGATCGACCTGACATGACGATCGGTAACAATTTCACCTGCATCAATATCCGCCACCACATAGAGCGAGCGCCGGAAAATTGCGTTCTGTTCTTCACTGGGCTTGCGCTGAAACCCTGCGACACCAAGCGCCGTGGCTGCTGTACGGCAGTCCCTGACCATCCCGGCAAGCTCGTCCGGTTCCAGCGAGAAGGCTGCATCCGGACCGCCATCCGCCCGTCGCAGCGTCACATGCTTTTCAATCACCGTTGCTCCCAGCGCCACCGCTGCAACCGGGACAGCCGTGCCAAGCGTATGGTCCGACAGGCCAACCTGGACACCCAGTTCCCGGGCAAGAAGTGCGATGGTTCCGAGATTGCTCTCTGAAGCTGGTGTCGGATAGCCGCTGACGCAATGCAGCACAACAATTTCCTCATTCCCGACCTCCCGTGCCGCAGCCACCGCGTCACGGATTTCCTGTATGTCGGCCATGCCCGTGGAAATGATCAGCGGCTTGCCGGTTGCCGCCGTTTTCCGGATCAGCGGCAGATCGACAATCTCGAATGAGGCAATCTTGTAGGCCGGGCAGTCCAGTGATTCGAGAAAATCAACCGCCGTCGGATCGAACGGCGCCGAGAACATGGCAAGCCCATTTTCCCGTGCACAATCAAACATTTCCTGATGCCAATCCCAGGGTGTATGGGCCTCATCATAAAGCTCGAAGAGCGAGCGACCGTCCCATAGCCCGCCATTGTTTATCCGGAATTCCGGGCTGTCATGATCCAGGGTGATGGTCTCGGCAGTATAGGTCTGAATCTTGACTGCATCGGCACCCGCTTTCGCGATAGCACGGATAATTTCCAGTGAACGGGCCTTGTCGCCATTATGATTGCCGCTCATTTCGGCAACAATATAAGGCGGCTCGCCGGGCCCTATCGGTCGATTGGCAATTGCAAACATCAGGATACCGGCTCCAGGCCAGATTTCATGTTGATCACGGCGGGTGGCCGTTCATATCTGCCGTCCCGCCAAACAAATCCGGTCGCACGAAACAGACTATGAGACCGGTCATTTTCCGGCAGGACATGGGCGATAAACACGTCATCGGGAAGCAGATCAAACAGATAATTCAATGCCTGCCTCGCCATGCCACGACCCCAGAAAGCCGGATCAACGGCAATACTGATCTCGTACTGGTCCGGTCGCCGGCCCCCGCCGTCAAGCTGGCGGTCAATCCGGACGAATCCGGCCATTGCCTGACCGGCAAACATGATGAACAGCTCGCGGGCCGGATCAGCCAGCATGGCAGTGAACCAGTTTGTATGACCCGCAAGCGCCGGTGGCTCGGGGTTTCGTGCATGCGCCCTGACTTCCGGCAGGCATTGCAGACGGAACAGAGGTTCCAGATCCTGCATCGTGGCGATTTCCAGCCTCATTTCCGGTTCTGGCATATTCTCGATCACCTGCCGGAGATGACGCGCAATCCGCCGCGCACCCAGACCATCACACCGCAACCCGGGGCACCCGCCTGCACCGGGTTCTGATAACAGGAAATTCTGGAGATCTGTCTCAAAACCGGACGACGTGAGATCACCGGCCTCAAACCGTCGGGCCGCCCCGGTGGCTTCCAGATGCTCTGCCAGCCGGGCCTGATTATCAGCGATCTGAACCGCAAGCATGGGAACACCAAGGGTCGCCAGTTCATAAGCTGTCACACTCGGGCTGCAGATCGCACGTTCCGCACAGGCCATCAGGGGTGACAGGTCGGTCAGACCCGCATGGACCCGGAGGTTCAGTCCCGGATAACGGCGTTCCATCTGCCGGGCTTCATCCTGCGGCAGTGAAACGGCCAGGCTGACCGGTTGTTGCCAGCCCAGTCGTTCGAGCAAGCCAAGAATCTGACCTGTCGCACTCAGCCCGGCAGAAGACGCGCCAAGACAGATCAGCAGCGTGCCATCCGGTTTGCGAAGTCGTCTCGCCTGAAAGAATGCGGTCCGCATTGGTGCAAGATGCTCGCCTGCCAGAACCAGCGGCCTGTCGCCGGCTGACTCCGATGTCCCGGACCGGGTCAGGCGAAACAACATGCCGATATCCGGCGGTGTTTCATTAAAGTCATCCAGCATGGCGACGGCCCTGACCCCGGCTGATCCGGCAATGTCCGGCGGACCCTTCCGATAACGGTAATCATCGAGAAACACCACAGACCGCTCAGCCCCAGCCAGAAACTGCTCTGCCTCCTGCTGCGACCGGAGAAAGGGCAACCCTTCCGGTAACAGGCTGGCCAGATCGGTCATCCCGTCCGCGCCCGGGTCATACAGGGCGGTCGGCACACCGGTTTTCTGCAGGGCATCAGATATGGCAATACAACGATTCAGATGACCCCGGCCAACCCCGGCCGAGGTTGCCGCCGCAAACAGGACAACCGGCGAGGTCACTCGCCCGCCCGGATGAGATCACCCAGGGTTTTGCAAACATAGACAACGTCTTCTTCAGTCATGTCATAAAACAGCGGCAGTGACAGGGCATGGGTGTAATAGGTTTCAGCGCCGCGCAGATCGGTATACCCGAAACGATCTGTGTAATAAGGCTGCCTGTGGACCGGGATATAGTGCACCTGCGTCCCGATACCATAGTCCCGCAGCTCAAACATCAACTGGGCCCGGGATTTCCCGATACCCTGAAAATCAATCGCGGCAACATACAGATGCCAGGCGGACTGCTGAGCCGGCATACGGGGTATCGGCCGGACCACCGGGTCCAGTGCCGGCATCTCCCGGGCATAGACATCAGCCAGCATCCGGCGCTGACCAACAAAGGCATCCAGCTTGTCGAGCTGCGACAGGCACAGGGCGGCATGGATGTCGGAGAGACGATAATTCGTCCCGAGATGATGCATCTCGTAATGCCAGGGATTCGGGCAGCCATCGTCCTGAAAGGCCATTCCGTGATTCCGGAAATTTGACGGATCACGGGTCATGCCGCTGTTACCGGCATTGCGCAGAGCTTCGGCAAATTCCGGGTCGTTGGTCAGCACCATCCCGCCCTCGCCGGAAGTGATGGTCTTGACCGGATGGAACGACAGCACGGCCCCGAGGCTGTGCGGACAGCTGCCAACCCGGGCAGACTTGCCGTTCGGCAGATCTACTGTCGCACCCATAGCATGCGCGGCGTCTTCAATCAGCACGATATCATGCTTGCGGGCAACCGCCGCCAGCGCCCGCATGTCACAGGACTGACCGGTCATATGGACCGGAAAGGCCGCCCGTACGCGGCCCATCTTCGAGCCGCGTTCAATAGCAGCCTCAAGGGTTTCAGGCGTCATCAGCCCGGTCAGCGGGTCAACATCGGCAAAGACGACATCCGCGCCGGCCAGCGCCGGTCCGTTCGCTGTCGCCAGAAAGGTGATGGTCGGGACCACAACCACATCACCTTTACCGAGACGCAATGCCATCGCCGCCATATGCAGGCCGGCGGTCCCGCTGCTGCAACTGATCGCAAAGCGGACATTCAGCTTCTCGGCGACGGCTTTTTCAAACGCCTGCACCGTCGGGCCGGTGGTCAGCCAGTCGGATCGCAGAACAGCTGCAACAGCCGCAATATCGTCATCGTCAATATGCTGTTTGCTATAGGGCAGCATTTTCATCCGGTTCTCTCCTGAAACCTGTATATCTGACACTCATCAGGCATCTTCGCCTTCAGTCCGTCATCCGCTCCCAGTCGGCCCTGAGCAGGCCAAGAGCAACACGATCAACATATGATCCATTGTGAATATAGTGTTCCGGCAGACGCCCTTCTTCGCGAAAGCCGGCTTTGAGAAAGGCCCTGATCGAGCCGGTATTGGTATGATACATTCCCGCCGTAAGCTTATGCAGACCCAGCTCACGAAACCCCACATCAACCGCACAGGAAATGGCCTGTGGTGCAATCCCCCGTCCCCAGAGGTCCTTGCGGCCAACAATCAGCGCAATGTCAGCCCGCTGATGCCGCCAGGCAATCTCCGATATCCTGATATTGCCGACATGTCCCTCACCCGCCGCCATGATGCGGAAGATTCGGGCATTCGGATCCTTATTTGCCCCGGCGATGTAATCGCGCGTCGAGGCCAGCGTATGCTGGCCGTTATTCGCCTCCGTCTGATCCATAACCTCCGGATCATTCAGCCAGTTGACATAGGTATCGGTCACATCCTGTGGTTCGAAAGGCAGGATACTTACCGCCAGGGCTGTCGTATCAGGCATCAGCGAACCTTGAACACCGGTTCAATGACAGGCACATCAAGACGCTCCTCCAGCTTGCCGCTGTTCAGCTCCTCCGCCGTTATCCGGCAGGCTTCGCGGTAACCGGCGACAACCTGCGCCACATCGGCCTCGCTATGGGCATAGGAGATGTCGTGGGCTGCAGCCAGCAGAACGCCCGAGCGGATAATCTCGCGCAGGAACCGGGTCTTGATGGCTTCCTTGCGCGCCGTCGGATGGTCATTGATCGTCAGGATCAGCCAGCTGGGATGGCCGTTCAGGGAGATCAGGTCTGACAGGCCGAATTCGGCAATCGCGGCATGCGCCCCTTCCTGCATGGCCGTACCCCGTTTGAAGATCGTCTCGACCACCGGCTCACGCTGCATCTTGTCCATGACAGCGGCCGCCGCCGCCAGTGACAGAGCCTCGCCGCCGAAGGTCGACGAGAAGAAAATCTCCTCCATCTCCTTCATCAGATCGCCCCGTCCAAGGGCTGCCGAAATCGGCATTCCGTTGGCCATGCCCTTGCCGAAACTGGCAAGATCAGGGGTGACGCCAAAGAATTCCTGCGCCCCGCCATTTGCAAACCGGAAACCGGTGATCACTTCATCAAAAATCAGCAGAGCGCCGTTCTTGTGCGCCAGTTCCTTGACCTCTTCGAGATAGCCTTCCCGTGGCCAGACTGCATTCATCGGCTCCATGATGACGCAGGCGACGTCGTCCTTGTAGTCCTTGAACATCTTGTGCATGGCGTCGATGTCATTGTACGGGGCAAGGTGAATCAGTCCCCGCACGGCCTTCGGAATACCCGCATTCCGGGGCGTTCCGCCAATATACCAGTCCTGCCAGCCGTGATAGCCACAGCCGATGATATGATCGCGCCCGGTGACATGGCGGGCAATCCGCACCAGTCCCGTATTCGCATCTGACCCGTTCTTGCCATAGCGCACCTTTTCGGCACAGGGAATGGTGTTGCAAAGCCGCTCGGCGACCTCTGATTCCAGCTTCGACGCCAGACTGAAACTGATGCCCTCGCGCAGCTGTTCTTCAATCGCCTCATTCACATCCGGATCGTTATAGCCCAGAAGAACCGCCAGCAGGCCGGCGATCAGATCGACATATTCGTTGCCGTCGACATCCCAGACCCGGCCAGCTTCACCATGGGTCAGAAACAAAGGTGCCTGCCCCTGTGGCAGCTGAATGCGGCTTTTCGAGAAGGTCTGTGCGGCCAGCGGTATCCGGCTTTCGGCGATCGGCAAATAGGCATTCGACCGGTCATAGACCCGTTTCCCGGGGATAGGCTCAGCCTTGACCGACTTCGCCAGACCTTCGTTGCGGGTCAGACCGGCGTTGATCTTTCGCAGGTCAGGCTCGGCATCGAGAACGGCAAGCACATCCATCCATGTCGGCTCACCTTCTTTCGGCAACCGCGACACAATGGCAGAGATGAACTCGAGATCCTCCGGGTCATCGATGGTCCAGCGTTCCTTCGACAGACCGGGGATCAGGCAGCCGATGGTGACGACCCTGAAGCGTTCGCGGTTATGTTTGATGAACGGCGTGACATGCTCCCGGTCTAGCTTCCGCGTCGCATCCTGGTCAGCAGCATAAAGCGCCGTCGCCCGCATGACTTCGCAGTCCAGCCCGTCCGGCCATGAAGCGGGCAAATTGTTCGCCGCGTAATCCGCATCAGCGCGCAACATGCGGGTCAGCACGGCACCGGAGACCTGCGGGTCAACAAACGGGCAGTCCGCCGTGATACGCATCACCACATCGGCCTGCTCTGCCCGCGCGGCGACCACATAACGTGACAGCACATCGTCTTCCGATCCGCGGTAACAGGCGACACCATAATCGTCGCACCAGGCCTTGATGGCATCATCAGCGGCTGCATCGGACGTCGCCACGGCAACCGTATCGATGCCGGGAATCAGCCGGGCACGGTCAACCGCCCATTGCAGGACGGGGCGCCCGCCAAGATCCTTGAGAACCTTGCCCGGCAGACGGGTTGACCCGGTCCGGGCCTGGATAATCGCAACTTTCTTCATGGTTGTTCTCCGACGCCATCAAAGCCGGATCGGATGTCCGGCATTCTTGAGGAAGCGTTTGACCTGTATGATGTTGTTATCTGAAAAAACCAGCATGGTCCCCAGCGCCAGAGCATCCGCACCCTGTTGCATCGCCTCGGACAGATGATCGAGCTTGCCGGCCCCGCCTTCAAGGATGATCGGCAGACCGCATCGCATTCGGGCCGCCGCCAGCAGACCGCAATTGTACCCCAGACGCCCGCCTTCCCGGCTGACATCCATCAGCCGGATCTCGCCGGCCCCCTTGTCTTCGACCTGGCCGAGCCAGTCCAGCCAGTTCCGGTCCGGCAGGGTATGCCCGGTCCGGTAATCATAAAGACTGACACCGCCTGCGCTGTCGATAACATCGATGGCAACGACCACTGCCTGGCTGCCAAATCTGTGTGCACAGGCTGATATCAGGTCCGGGTCATCAAGTGCTGCACCGTTCAGACAGATCTTGTCGGCCCCGTTATCGAGACAGGCTTTTGCCAGATCAACCGATGTAATGCCGCCGCCGATGGTCAGCGGCATCGAACATTCCCGGGCTGCCAGCCGTACCGCCGCGACATCCGGTCCGCGGCCTTCGCGGGTCGCATCAATATCGATCAGCAGCGCCTCATCCGCCTTCTGGGCCGCATAGGCCCGCAAGGTTGTCGGCGGGTTCCCGGCATCGCGATGATCCGTAAAGGCCGTACCCTTGACCAGTCGCCCGCCGCTCAGCAGCAGGCTCGGGATGATCCGGTTCTGCAACATGGTCAGGGTGCCCAGTCAACGAAGGCTTCGAGCAGCCGCTGGCCATCAAGCTGGCTCTTCTCCGGATGAAACTGGGTTGCCAGCACGGTACCGAAACCAACCGCTGCCGTCAGCGAGCCACCATAGGACGTGGTCGCGACCACAAACGCCTCAGGCGCGTCCATCACGGCGAAGGAATGGCAGAAATAGAAGCTGCGGTTGTGCAGTTGCCGGTGAAACGGGGTTTCTGCCGCACCGCACTCCGCCTGATTCCAGCCCATATGCGGCGCACGGGGCGATCCCAGATCACGGATATCGCGGGTCTCCCCGGCCATCCAGCCAAGCCCTGCCGTCTCACCGAACTCCAGCATTGTCGTGGCCAGCACCTGCATGCCGACACAGATACCGAGCAGCGGCCGGCCCTGATCGACAACCGCCTCACGCAACGCCTGGTCCATACCGTTCTGACGCAGTTTCCCCAGCACCGCAGCGGCAGCACCAACCCCCGGCAGAACCAGCCGGTCAGCCGCCATCAGGGCCTCCGGTGTCGAGGCAAGGACAGGTTCTTCGCCGATTGCCTCGAACGCGTTCATCACCGAGAGGATATTCCCGGCACCATAATCAACAATGCTGAGAGTCATGTCAGGTCAGGAAGCCTGATCGTCTTTCGACATATCGCCGATTACCCGGCTCCATTTGTCATAATCATGCAGTTTCGGCTGCATGCCGGCGGCACGGACTTCATCCAGTGTCGGCATGACGTGCGGGGCGACCGCATGCTGCGAGACGATCTCCATATACTGCTCTTCGGTGATGTCGAGATAGCGCAGGAACAGGTCCAGCGACGGCGGCCGGCGGCCATCATAATCCTTCACCAGTTCAAGCGATTCCTCCCGCGTCTTGCGACCGTTGCGGATATCGATGGAGGTCAGGTGCGTGGTCCGGGCAAAGCCGCGCTTCAGATACTTTGTCCAGTCGCGGACACCCTGCATGAAACATTCGATTTTCTCATAGTCATATTCAGGCGGCACGCCCTCGACCTGATCCCCAACCCAGCCAAGTTCATCCTTCACCCGCTTGACCTGCGCCTTCACGTCCCAGGGAATATAGGAGCCGAGACAGATTGACCGCAGACGCATCTTCCGCAGGTCAGCGGCCGGCGGATAGCGATACGGTTTCATGTCGCGTTCGGTCACCGGATAGTCGGAGATGCTGTCATCCAGCATGCCCAGCATATCCTCGGCATTGATGCCGAGATTGACGAAGGAATTGAAGCGCCGCTCGTCAACTTCCTCATCCTCGTCATAGGAATAGAACGAGGAATATTCCGATGACGGTTCACCCCAGATCACCAGCGGCACCTTTTTCTCCAGCGCCACCCACATCGGGTAGCTGAAAATGCCGGTGTGGCAGTGCCAGCAGAAATCGCCCCGACGGCGCAACGCTTCCAGCATCAGCTTGCGGACAACCTGCCAGTTCGGGGTGAAATGCTGTACATCAACGCCCAGTGTCCGGAATGTCTTGTGGGCATTATCCTGCAGGGTCGGGCGCATGAAACCGTGGTCGAACCGCACCACCAGCGGTTTCAGACCCATATCCCTGACCAGATAAAGCAGGGTGAAGGTTGAATCCTTGCCGCCGGAAAACGGCACGATGCAGTCATAGTCATATTTGCCACGGGTATCCGCGACGATCTTTTCGAGCTCGGCCCGCTTGGCCTCCCAGTCGATACCGGTCTGCTTGAACTCGATCTGACGGCAGACCGAGCACACGCCCTGATTATCAAACGTCAGGGACTCACTGGTCTCCGGCATCACACATTTGTTGCAGACATGCATTGGATTCACTCCGTTGTCGTATCAGACCCGCCATGCCGGCGGGCGAAGGTATCAGCGCGGGTGAACAGTTCACCGATCATGTCCCGCGCCTGGGCGTAAGTGGCAGCAGCTGCGCCGTAATTGCGATCCCCGTCCAGCAGGGCGGCCTCGGATATCAGGTTGGCAATGTCATCGCGCAAGTCCGACAGATAGCCTTCGCTGTCCCAGTAAGCCGGCTGGTCCGGCACAAAATCGCTGAGATGCGCGTTCAGGGCGGCGACATCCGGGTTAGCGGCGAGAAAATCGAGGATCTGCTGCATCCCGAAATATTGTCCGTCCGGGCCCAGCGCTTCAAAAACCCGGCGAACGAGTTCCAGATCTTCCGGATAATCCAGCGTCCAGCGCAGGTTGCCAAGATTCTCCGTATGTTCAAAATTCAGAGTCCGGAACTGCTCCGGATTCTGATGGATATAGGACAGGCAATGAATGCGTGTCGTCTTCAGCGTCGCCCGCTCCCAGCAACGTTCCAGCGCGCCGATGGTCATGGCGTCCACATCCAGCCCGGCCGGATAGGTCATCGGATTCAGGTTGGAGACGAAGTCCGCGTCGCTTGCCAGCAACATGTCCAGCGCCCGGCCCATCAGTTCATGATCGCAAAACGGGCAGTCGCCACCGATATGCACAATCACATCTGCCCCGCGCGACGTCGCCGCCTGATACAGCCGGTCCAGCACATCCTCCTCTGATCCGGCAAACGGAACGGCCCCCGCCGCCTTGCCCGCTGCCAGCAGCGGCTTGTCCTGCTCCGTATCAGGGCTGGCGAGTATCACTTCATCAAAGCGGTCAAAGGCCAGCATACGTTCCAGAATCCGGGTAATCAGAGGCGCACCGGACACATCGGCCAGGGACTTCCCCGGCCGTCGGGAGGAGCCCATACGGGCCAGCAGGATACCGACAATCTTCATGAGGCGCTCGCGATAGCAGATTTAAGGGGGACGGGCAAAACGCGTTTCAGCCAGGACTGTATCGGCGTATCTGCCGGGGAACTGAGGGATGACCGGAAACCGCTCAGCCTGTCCCGTGCCGACTGTCGCGCCACAGGGTCACTCATCAGCTCGCACAACCGCGCAACCGCCTGTTCCGGATCGGTCAGCGTATCGGCAAACCCGCGCTCACCGGGCACAAACATGTTCTCACGCGTCAGGCCGGGCTGTACGGAGATCACCGCCCGCCCCATCAATGACGCCTCGACCAGGGCAACCGAGCTGATCCCGACCACGATGTCTGCGGCTTCGATCAGTGGCGCAATCGGCTGGCGCCCTTCAATCCAGACCAGTCCGACAGTCTCCGGCTGGCCAACGGGACCAATGGCCCCGCGAAAAGCATCCGGGTCGTTATAGGGATGGAACTTCACCGTTACATCCACCGGCTGTCCACCAGCCACCGTGCGTTCCGCCGCCGCCATCACCAGACGGAAGCAATCCGTTTCATCAAACCCGTAGCTGTCATTCACGCCCTCGGCGACATCCGCCGCAATCCGTTCACTGACAAACAGTACCGAAACCGACTGACCGGCAGGACGTGGCGGAACCACCTGAACAGCAGCCAGAGCCGGGTGGCCGGTGAGCACAACACTGTCGAAACCGATTGCTCTCGCCTCCGTCTCCTGCACCGGATCAATGACGCCGATACTATCCGGACGAACAGTCGGGAAGCGCCGGGCCAGATTGGACCAGTAGTCAACCGCAGCCAGCGATGGCGTTCCGGTCAGCCGGGCCGCCCGCCACAGCAGGTCGTCAAACGGTTCATAATGGCTGGTGCCGGTGACCAGTGCATCAGCAGGGTCCGCCTGCCAGTCGCGCAGCATCTCGATCGCAGCCGGCGGCTGGTCAAAGACCCGCACCGGCAGACCCGCCTTCTCGAAATAGGGTACAACATTCGCCGTGACCCAGAGGTCACAGTCATAATTTTCCGTCAGACCCGGCTCGCGCAGCAGGCCCGCCAGCAGATTGGCCGCACCCGGATCACGGGCCGCGATTCTGAGTTTCCGCCGATCCGTCACACCATCTGCTCCAGCCGGTGGCAGATCCGGGCGACGGCAAGCCCGTCTTCTCCACTGCAGGCAAGCGCGCTGTCCTTGGTCAGGCAGTCATACAGATTGTCCCAGGCCGCGGACATGGTCACCCCGGGATCTGAAGCAATCGGTCGCGACGTCCCCAGCACCCGCAAGGTCGGGTCTTCAGTCAATGGTTCCGCCAGACGAACCGACAGTTCTGCCCCGAAATCATCCAGCAGGATCCGGCCTTCGCTGCCGAAGACTTCAAGCCGGAACAGGTCGACCGCCGTTCCGTCCATTCCCAGAACATCGACCGGAATATCCGCACCGGCCATCAGCCGGAAATCCGGTGCATCCGGATAATGCCGCCCGGTAATGCTGCACTCCTGTATATCGCCGATCCAGCTTCGTACCAGGTCGACCAGATGCGCTGCATTGTTGCTGAGGCCACGCGTATAGAGACCTGTCACCCGCCTGACCTCGCCAATATCACCTCTGGCGATCATCCGGCCCGCCGCTATACAGCCCGGCTCCCACCGGCGGGACAGGTTGACCGCAATCCGGACATCGCGTTGCGCACAATGTTCGGTAATCCATTCCGCATCTTCAACAGTGAGCGCCAGCGGCTTTTCACAGAAAATCAGCCGGGCACCGGCCCGAACCGCCATCTCGACCAGATCACGCCGTATCGCCGACGGGGTTGCAATACAGACAATATCCGCCCGTGCCTGATCAATCAGCTGTCCGGCATCTTCGGCCAGATGAATATCCGGCCAGACCGACTGGCAGAGTTGCCGGCGTTCCGCGTCCGGGTCTGCCGCACCGGCAAGCCGGAACCGCGAATCGGCCATGACCGCGCCGACATGAGTCATCGGCAGGCCATTCCCGGTCTTCACCAGATCATATCCGCAACCGATCCGGCCAAGGCCCGCGATCACCACACTAGGCGTCAAGCGAGACACTCCCGCCGGAGGCAGCGGCGCGGCTGATAGCATCGGCCACCCGGATCGTCGCCAGACCATCCTGCATCGACACAGCCGGATTACGCCCCGTCACTGTCACCTGAACAAAATCATCAATCATGTTGGCGCAGGCACCGACCAGCCGCCCATTAACCTCGCAGACCTCTGTCGTGTTTGGTGATGTCGTCCGGTCATCACCGCCGCGCAGAACAACACCCTGCGACCAGGCATCAACCTCCACAGACCCGGCATCGCCCTGAACATCGAACAGGCAGTTGCGGGAATGGTGTGCCGGTGGCGCTGCCCATGAATTTTCAATCCGGCCAATCGCCCCGTTTGAAAACCGCAGATCCGTGAACAGACCGTCTGATGGCGCAGCCCCGCCGGCAATGGTTTGCGCCGTCACCGAGACCACTTCCGCTCCGGTGATCCAGCGCATGATGTCAATATCGTGGGGTGTCAGCCAAAAGGCCGGGTCACATTTGCCGAGGATACGTGCCGCCGCGACCTGGTCTGCGTTGCGGCGTGCATACATCTGGCGCACCGCGCCGATATTGCCCATGGCAACGATCTGCCGGAGAGCAGCATAACGCGCGTCGAACCGAACGATATGGCAAAGCGTCAGCAGACCCGAGGCGGCATCAACCAGTTCCGCAATCTTCAGGGCTTCTGCGAGGTTGCCTGCCATCGGCTTTTCCAGCAGTACCGGCACCCCCCTGTCCACCGCCCACCGGACCGGCTCCAGATGCGCCCATTCCGGGGTCGCCACGATAACTGCATCAATCCCTGTGACGGCCGCAGACAAGGCTGCCAGATCACCACCACTGATCACCGGCTCCGGAAACAGGCCGCGCAACCGTTCGGCAGAGACTTCCGTATTGCAAACCAGCCCGGCAAGTTCCGCCAGCGGATGCTGGTCGATCATCCGGGCATAAAGCTCACCCATCCTGCCCGCGCCGATAACGGCAATCCGTGAAGCTGTCAGCATCAGATCTTACCTGTCCTGTCCGTCCGAACCCGCAGCGCCAGCCGCTCGCCCGGCGTCCCGCGCGCCAGCGTAACCGCATCCAGCAATGCCACGATTTCAGCCGATGCGCGAAGTGACACCGGTGATTTGCCGGTTTCTGCCATGCGGACCGCAGCCTCCATCATATTTTCATAATAGGCGCTGAAAGGGTCGATACGAACGCGGTCATGACCCTTCATCCCGTAGCAGCCAACCTCGTATATCTCGGCACAATCGCGCAGCAGATGCCAGTCAACCCGGCGGCCATCGGCAAACTCCAGAATGGCGATATCTGCTCCATCACCCGGATGCACCAGAACGGACCGGATACCTTCGCCGAAAACCGTCTGGATCATTTCAGCGGTATGGACCCCGTAGAAATGAAGCTCCCGGCCCTTTGGCCCGAGGTCGGGCCATTCCGACAGGCCCGCCGCCTGTCCGGACCGGAAATCACCAAGACGATCAAGCCCCTCGCAAAAGGACAGAACTTCCGGCGCAAACCTGTAGGCAGAGGCACAGAGCGCCGGTGTCCCGGAAGCTTCGAAGGCATCGACCACATCACAGGCCCGGCTGAAGGATGCAGCCAGCGGCTTGTCGATAAAAACCGCCTGCACCCGCCCGGCCACACGGATCGCAAGATCGGGATGCTGGTCACCCCAGCGACCACAGATCATCACCAGATCCACATTATCAATCGCTTCATCCAGTGTTGCGCAGGCACGGACATCATGACTGGCCTGCGCGGTCGACAGGTTAATGTCCTCATCCCAGATCGTCACCACACGCGCACGGTCCCTGAACAGTGAGTCCGGTCCGTTGATGATGCTGATGAAGGCTTCGGGATGCGATGAATTGGCCTGAAGTATAGCGATCCTGATCATCGGGCCTCCGACATTTCTGACAGGGTCCAGTCGGTGCCGGCGACATGCCGGAGCCCATTGCCTTCACGATGCAGATAGTAAACCGAGGTTATCGACCCGTCCGCATTGACCGTCGATGCCGGATATCCGCAGTCCCAGTTATCGGCGTCATCGCGCAGCGTGATATGCGATACCGGCACAAGCTTGCGCCCCTGAAAGGCGCAAACCGCAGCACGTACACCATAGGGCGGACGGCGATAGCCGTACGTACAGAGAATACGACCATCCGGCATCAGGCACAGATCGGCTGGCTGACCAAACAGACCCAGCGGCTGTACCGGCTCCCAGGTGAAGCCCACGTCATGAGATATGGTCCAGCAGAGTTCACCGACGCCGCCTTCCGAAACGAAGGTATCGTCATCGGTGACAAATCCGGAATCAGCCCGCACAGCGGCCAGCAAGGTCACCTCATCCAGGGCGATTACCGAGGTTTCATTGTAACTGACACCTTCCCGGTAAGGGATATTCAGCCAGGGTCGCCCGGCGATCTGCGACGCATCCCCCCAGGTCTCTCCCTTGTCCCAGGAGCGGATCATCATCGCGCTCTCAACCTGTGCCGGATAACCGCCATACACCGGCAACAGCCAGACCCCGTCAACCGTCTCGATCACCGGACTGCGGGAACAGGCCCGCGCCAGCTCGTCATTTTCGATCCGAGAAGCCAGCGGCTTCCAGCTCTCGCCGTTGTCGCGGGACAGCAGGAACCCGTTCCCGGCCATCATGCCGACTTCAGCTGTGCGCGGGAAATGGCGCTGTGCCGGCCCGTCAAGTTCTGCCCGGCGGCTGACAGGAACCAGTTTCCAGCGCGCATAACGCAACAGCAGCGCCCCGTCAGAGAGCACCGTCACCGACGGGTCGTTGACGGCAAGACCATCAGTTGACGACTCCCGGACAGTCTTTGCCGGCGACCAGCCAGCCTGGCCGGCAGGCCGGTGTGCCAGCATGATCCGGCTGTCCGTATCCTGATGAGTATGGGTTCCCGTAATCGCGGCTTTTGCGGTTGTTACCCCGGCCTGGCGAAACACCGCCCACTGGCCACCCTTGCCATCACCACAGACATGCGGGAAGGAAGCGTAGCGATCAGGTTCGCGGTAGATAACAGTATGTCTCATTCTTCAGGCCGCATTCATATTCATGGGAACAAGAGGCTCCTTCGGTTCAAGCCC
Source organism: Rhodospirillales bacterium (assembly GCA_040219025.1). Classification (GTDB taxonomy): domain Bacteria; phylum Pseudomonadota; class Alphaproteobacteria; order Rhodospirillales; family HT1-32; genus HT1-32. The sequence continues at coordinate 90,761 of JAVJTE010000035.1, forward strand.
GATCCTCGAGCGGACGAGATCGAACGGGTTCCGGCCGGAAAGCTCGATCACGATGTCCATCCTGTCCCTTGGATATGTCCGGGAGCCATTCTCGATCGAGCGAACTTTATCCTCAAAGTCTTCAGGTGTCGCCACACAGATCTCCGGGATATCGCGATAAACGGACGGATGCCCGTCCTGCGGTGCCACCTCGTCATAAACGTCATACATGAATGCCTGGACACCAAACCCGACCGCCTCGGCAATAACCGTGGAGTCATTCGACAGCGCAAAACCTGCCTTCAGCATCAGTTCATAGCTGTCTTCACGGGTCTCGATGAGATTATCCGGTCCGGCATGAATGGCATCGACAAAGATATCTGCCGTGCCATGTGCGAACTGGCTTTCCTTGATCTTGCAAAGCAGCCTGCGATCAGGGAACCGCCGGGCGATCTCCAGAACGGCTTCGACATACCTTTCAGCTTCAAGATCGTGTGACATATAAACAAGAATATCATTTGATCTCGGCTCACCAAGACGACGCAGATGATCACGGGTCAGACCAATCGATCCGATACCAACCACTTCCGTCTCCGGACTGATGCTGCTGGCATAATGGGTCGCGAAGAATTTCTGCGAGAAAGTGAAATACAGATCGAAGTCAAGATAACGGAACACCGGTGATATCCGGTTCGTTGTTGGCAGGCCATGCCCGATTCCGAGAGACCTGACGCCGATACGACGCAATTCCCGGGTCCGGATCACATGTTCACCGTTATAGTCGTCACGGGCCAGAAAGTTCTTTAGTTCAAAACGGTTGAACAGCGCCCGGAATACAATCCGCCAGTGCACCAGTGTGACAATCCGGCGATATAATGACGGGGAATACCCGCCAAGCCGGCAAAACAGCAGCGTCTGGTCGCGCAGCAGCAACCACAGCATGCCTGGCAACTGCGCAACCGGAATGATGCCGTCCGTTACCAGACAGTGGTCCATGCCACCGATCCTGTCTTTGTACATCTCCTGAAATTGCCGGGTGCGAAAGACGATCAGGCAGTCACGGTCATCATCCACCATTTCGCGGGTGACATAGAGATGGCGCATGACCTGCAGCAGGTCGGCACCAAGAAAATAGGCTTTCCGGGCGGGCAGGCGGCGCACGAGATGCCGTAATATCCAGATAACCGAAAACAGGATTCCCGACAGCCAGACACCGGCATTCAGCAACCGGCTGAACTGCATCGGCCTTGGCGCGGTGAAAGTAACGGGGCTGCCGGAATAGGCTTCGACAAATCCGCGCAGTTCCGGCAGCAGGCCAAAAAGGCGGTCCTGCGGACGAAGATCACGTAACGCCAGCACCAGCCAGTGAAGGTCCGCATAATGCGTACAGATCCGGTGACGTGCCGCCTGCGCATAGTCCGGAATCCGTTCATCCAGCCCACGCATGTCAAAGAAGGATTCCTGGGCCGGCTCCAGCTTCATATAGGCGTCGGTGTAGAAACCATATGCCTCGACACCCCCCTGCTTCTCCTGAAACCGGGTCCAGTCCGGATGCAGGTCAAAGATATCGGCCGTCCTGCCCTGTCCCGCCAGCCAGGCACAAAGCCGCTTCATCCAGCCCCGGTTGACACCGATCAGGGGCCAGACATGCAGCACTGCCGGCATCCTGCCGCGGAACGCCAGACAGAGCAGCCGCGGTATCAGCAACTCGTTCAGGATGAAATAGTCACGGTTCATAGAACGAGAATCTTCTTCATCCAGATGGGTAGCCAGAACCGGCTGGTCAGCGCGTTGTGGTCCTTGATCGCAGAGACCGCATTCTGAACTTCGTCTTGCTGCCACCAGTCTTCAAAATCTGTCATCCGCCGATTGAGAGCTTCTGCGGCTTCCTGGCCTGTCTCGAACAGGACACCGACACGCCGCAGTTCGTCAAACATCGGCCTGACACCCTGATCAACCGGCCAGTGCAGTTCTTTCCAGAAGCAGATCACTGGCGTTCCGGCGATCAGCGCCTGATAGAATGTCAGACCAGGATGGTCGAGCACCATCAAACGACAGCGACGAGAAGCCCGGAAAAACGCCAGCTGGCCGGAGATCTGCGGGACCCCGGGGAATTCCTTCAGGAAATATTCTGCATCCTGAGCCTGATAATCCATTTGCCGATAGGGACGGTATAACAGATCTGCTGCGACGTTCGGTGAGACAGACCGGATAAACCCGGCCCGGTCGGCCCGTCGTTCATGGCAGTGCAGTTCGCCATTTGAAATCAGTCGTGTCGGCAGAAACGGCACAAGACTGGACACCAGCAGGATCGCGTCACCATCACGCCGATGGCTGTTAAGCCAGGGTGCCAGTTGCGGCGCCGGGAACGGCTCGAACCGGCCTTGATAGTTTCCATGCCGGCGCCAGCCCCAGGTCAGGAAAGCATGCTGATTGTATTCAATCATGCTGCCGAGATTGTAGGCCCGGGCTGTACCATAGTTACACCCATGCTGAAGATGAACCAGTCCTTCGCCCTGATCGATCCGGTGCGCAGCCTCAAACAGTCTTTCCGCTGACATCTGATAGGAAATCGTCTTGATGCTCAGCCGCCCCTTGCGGGTCTTTATTTTCCTGACACGGGCATCGCTGACGCTGAATTCCGAACCGAATGGTGTTGGCAGGGTACGCTCCAGAATATCAACGAGATAATCGAACAGGGGGGGCCCGATCCGGTTACGCAATGCCGGGTCCTCTGTTGCACAAAAGCTCCTGATGTCCCGTTTTGCCGGAATGATCTCCAGCCAGCTGTTCAGGACAAGATGGCTGGCCGCACTGATGACTTTCGTCATCAGGTCATATTCGTTTGCCATATTGCCAACCTCGCAACGTCCTGTCTTGATCGCGGTAAAAACACGCCTGATCAGCGACAATCCGGACGACCCGGGCGGTTGCGGACGTTGCCTGGTAATACCGGTTTCCTGCCAGATCAGCCGGTCACCGGTCTGCTTCCGCAACGCCAGCGCCAGCAGCCAGGCATTAAAATCCCGGTCACAAATTCCCCGGCTGTACATGTCAGCAATATCGGCAAAGGCCCAGTCACTGTCCGCCGCCGGTGCCTCGACCGACAAGCCGGCAGCAGTCCCGGTTGCCGCAACAATCATCTCGGCTTCGCGATACCGCATCCAGGCCATCTGTACAGTTTCCAGTACCCAGCGGATCAGCAAAAGATACCAGAATTCCGGTGAACGGTCGGAACCGTGCCTCTCGGCCAGACGCTCTCCCAGCATCGCTGTCATGGACTGTGCGATATGGCCGGTGAGCTGGTCAGCAGCCTTGATTTCATCTGCCGTCTTCACCGGAAGATCAAAGTCGTACTGTTCCCAGCCGGGCCAGGCGGCTTCCTGCCCGGCCAGAATCCAGGGCCCCGGAACGATGTCTTTCCCCGGACTGAAGTCCTCCGGTATCGCCCCTGCGATCACGCGTTGCGGCGGATTCGGATATCCTGCCCCGGAACCGTTTTTACCAGTCATTGCCTCCCCGGTGACGGGTGGCTGATTGCGGTGAACGTCACTCATGTCAGTTCGACTGCAGCTTCCTGACGCAAAGCTGGCACAGCCCGTCATAGGTTGTTGTCTGCGCGATCTCGTTCGAACTGAACCGGATATCGAGCGCTGCTTCCATATCCATCATCAGCCGGATATGACGCAAAGAATCCCATGCGGAAATATCGCCGATAACCAGTCCGTTTACGGCAACCGCATCATCCAGACCCAGTGACTTGCGGAAAACAGCTTCAATTCTGCCCCGAACATCCGTCTGATCGGCTGTTTTGACTGAGGATATTTCAGACGCTGTGACGGCAGCGGCTTCAGGGGCATCGGGCATGCCCCCTCCGAATCCGGGCCGGAAACTGCCTGTCCGGCGTCCACCGGACTCAAGCTCCAGATAAACCGGTCGGGCAGCTTCCATAACTTCGTACACAGCTTCAGCCACCTGCTCGGGCATCAGCACATCAGTGTCTTCAGACCGGTATTTGCCGGAGAAGCCGGACAGGACGAAACCCGGGGCAAGCGTTGATCCGGCAATGCCAAACCGTTCCAGCCTGGCCAGTCTGTTGACCACTGACTGCGCCATATATTTTGCCGCGACATAGTCACGCCATTCCGGGCGATGGCGCACGGCCGACGACCCGATGAGGATAATGTGACCTTCCTGCGACCCCATCATGCCCGGCAGGACAGCCTCCACTATCGCATCAAAAGCAGAATAACTGACCGCGGCCAGTTCAGTCACAGATGCCTCAACCGGCGGACTCGCTGCATGAATCACCGCATCAATAACGGCCCCGTCTTTCAGGGCAGCACAGAAGTCGCTGACCGATCCAGCCTCACGAAGATCGACAGTGCGAATGTCGACAGTGCCCTGAAGCGACCCGGGCAGCTTTGCCTCACTGCCCTCGCGCACCGGCAGCACCAGATCCCACCCTTCATCACTGAGCCGCCGGGAAACAGCCCCGCCGATCGCACCGGAAGCGCCGGTCACAAGGGCGGTTTTCCGGCGTCCGGCGCGGATAATATCGAGCGACGTCTGCTGTTCCCATCGGGCTTCTGTCGCCTTCACACCCATCTTCGCCTCGATCAGCACCTGACTTCCGGAAAAGACCAGAACAGAAAGCGTCAGTACCTGATGAGACAGATTTATGTCCGTCAGGCGACAGGAATAGGTAACCGGGGTATCATAATATACCGGGGAAACCGCTTTAACCTCCTGCCAGAGATACAGCGACGGATCACCGGGAAACCCCATACCGGCCATCGCCGACAGCGGGGCAATAGCCAAATGCAGGGGGACAACAGGTTTGCCGAACTCGGTCTCCGCCGCATGACTCGCATCATGATGCAGACGATTCCGGTCCCCGCTCAGCACGGAAAACGCCTCGAAATCCGATAACGTGAACTGCCTCGTAAAGCAGATGTGATCTCCGACTGCAAAATCGGTGAAGCGATTGGCCATCAGTTCTGTTCCTCGAATTCATCAATAACCTCGACCCATTCGGGTATCGCAAGCGCCGGGTCGGGCAAGGATAACTCCCAGTACCCGGTGGCGGGCGACAGGCTGAAGCCACTGCTGGCATAAATATCGCGCACCGGACTGTTACGTTCCGTCTCGATAATCATTCCCCGGACCAGCCTGAAGCCGGATGCGGTCATGCGGGCGGCAAATTGTTTGAGGATGGTCTGCTCGATACCCCGTCCGAGAATACGGCAGGACAGCAGATAGGTATCAATTTCAACAACACCCCGTGGCATGCCCGACCATCTTGCAATCAGGACACCGATATTCTCCAGGCGGGAAAAACGGTCCTCATATCCGATGACAGCAACCTGCCCGTCCCCGGCATCTATCCGTTCGAGCGCCTGCGCATCATAGCGATGCGTTGTTGTGTTGAACTGGTTGGTTTTATTGACCAGCTGAACGGTACGGGCCCGGTTGGCAGATGTCATGCGCGACAGGTAAACACGCGACCCGAGAGACATGTAAAATTCATCAAGGTTCGCAGCAGAGGCCTGCAATTCCAGGGTCTTGCGGCGAGCCCGATAGTTCTCGACCCGCAGCCGGTCTTCACGGGTCGTCTCCAGATTTGTCAGCCAGGGTGAGTCGAACAGTGCCCGGACATACAATGCCGGATCATCCGGCAAATCGAGCACTTTAACCTCCGGCAGAAACTGCCGCATCTGCTGACGTTCCGCCGGGTTGTCATCCACAAACAGAACACTGGCCAGGCCCAGTGAAAGTTCTTCGCAGATTTCAGTAACATTCTGATATTTCGGCTTCCAGTTGATGCGTCGCGAAACAAGGTCATCCGGTCGCAGATGCATGTCGGGAAGGGTCGACATTGCATCGATTGCATGCTGATCATCGTTCTTGCTGCAGACTGCCAGGGCGATGCCACTGTCTGACAGGAGCTTCAGATGGCGCTGAAATTCGCTGAAGGCATTTCCCGGATGATCGCCACCAAGGGCCAGGCCTTCCGGTCCGTCCTCTCCCAGAACGCCCCCCCACAGCGTATTGTCGAGATCCAGAACAATCAGCCGGGTCGTCCGCCCGGTACCGGACAGAACAAGACCGGCATGGATACGGGCGACAACCCGGGTGAATTCCGGCGTATAGGGCAGCCGGCCAATATGCCAGAGTCTGCTGTCGACGGCGGGGCCGTTCTGCGCAGCAATCTCTCCGATATCAATGAATCTGGTCGACTCAAGTGATGACAGATGCTGCTCAAGAATTTCGTTGGCACGTCGATGAATTCCGCGCTCACCGTCACCGGACCGGTGCAGATCAATACGGCCCGGCTGCAGGGGGGCGAAACCGTGTACGAAAATCCAGCCATCAACCTGCTGCCGGTATCGTTCGATGGCACCGCAATATTGCTCGACCCGCTCCAGCAGAACATCCGGTTCCACATCGGCAATACCAAGATTGCCCGTCAGATCCTCAAGGCTGTTAATGACAAAGCTGAACGCCGGGCGAGCCCGCACAATCTCGCTGTCCGGATTGATCATATCCTGAATTGACTGACCGAAACCGGTCGTGGTGACGACGATGCGCTGATCTGTAATCAGACCTGCCAGCTCTGCTTCAAGTTGTTCTGCGAGCGGGTCTATCGTCGCCGAACTCACAATGGCGACAGACAGGGCAGGGCCTGCTTCCCGTTTCTCCCTGTCGTTCAGCAGCTTCGCTATTGCTCTGCTGCTGTTTACGCAGGCCAGCGGGTTCTCTGCCAGAAGCTTCAGACCCGCCGTTGCTATCTCACTGCAATCCGCTGAAAGAATCTCACCGGCACCCGGAAGTTTCTCTGCCTGGCATATACCCTGCCGGGTCATGATATCGACCAGGGCACCAAAATCATTCTCAGCTGCTATCTCAAGGTCGCGGACGAACATCGGGACCGAGATGTCGGTCAGCCCTGACCCGTAATCAACCCTGCCCCGGAAGTCCTTGAAGTAGCGATAGGGAACCCGGGAAAGCTCCTCAAGATGGTGGAAGAACGTGCAGTATTCCCAGCCGGCACCCAGCATGACCATGCGGGCATTTTGCCGGGTAAATTCGGCGAATATCGAATCCTCACCAAACGTCGTTGTGTTGGTGCAGGACAGCCAGGCCGCTGCCTCCCGGCCGGCGACAGCAAAGGAATAGATCGGATGTTCGGTCCGCTGAAATTCCGGCATCGACAATGCCCATTCACCCAGCAATCCGGTTTCTGAACGTCCGTCCTGGCTGATGAAATCCTCGCCTCTGCAAAAGCTGAATGTAAAGCAGGGCAGGGCCAGCGAATAGCCTCTGCGAAGCAGGCTGCGCAGCAGAAACATCCAGTCCCATTTCGACAGGGTTGCCGCAAGACCGATGTCAATCAGTGAGGAATGGATCACAACCGGTCCCGCCTCAGCCGGCACTGATTTCAGCAGCGCCTCCAAAAGGATCCTGCGCGCAGCCGTCACCGGGATCATGTCTTTGCGTTCAGCCCGGGATTTCATTGAACATCCTCAGCCCGGCAATTCATCAGGCCGTTCACGCAACGCCGGCACCAGACCCGGCCAGAGCTCTCACGCCTGCGCATCGCGATCGCTCCCTGACGGCTTGCGGAGACCAACCGGTCGTGCCGGAGACCCGGCCAGACTGACATCTTCAACATCGATATTACCGAGACAGACCGAATTGGCACCAACCTGGGTAAAATCGCCCAGCCTGCATCCGCCTATGGCCACCGAACCTGGCCACATGGAGACGTAATTGCCGAGTTCGGGAACCTGACCACGCCGGTCGGCGCCCAGAGTCACATTCTGACAGATGCGACAGAATTCGCCGAGAGTGGCATGTTCATGCAACACAATTCCACCGTAATGAACGAATTGCAGTCCGGCTCCGGCTTTGACTGTAACGGGCAGGTCGATACTGAAGAACGCGCATGTCAGCGTGTGCCAGATACGTGCCGGGACCAGCAGAACCCGACGCCATAAACTTTCCCCCGACTGCAATGCCCGGCAGGTCCGGAATGTGATGTTTACCGATAATTGCGGCTGCGCCAGCCAGGTCCTGAACCAGCTTTGATTATAGTAGGACAGCAGGTCAATCTTGAGGCATTGCATCTCGGTATCCCGGGGAAGGCCTTCCATCACCAGTTTATCCAGTGTCGTGAAGGTAACGCCGGGCGCTTCCTGTTCGATCCATGCCTGTATTTCGCGAAAGGCGATCGACGCGATGATAACCATCGTCTCCGCCCCAAGATTGCGCAGGTAATCCGGTTTGTGAACGGCGATGCCAGACAGCTCTGTTTCACTGGAATAGCTGTCGACAAAACAATCTATCCGGTTTCCCAGCAAACTATGAACTGTCTGTCCGCTGGACCCTGTTCCCCAGACAATAACATTCTTATAGTCCGCGAAACTGCGGCTCAGCGCTTTTCTGATGCTGCGCCGGTACATGTCACCCGGCTTCCATCAATAGCCCGTTCTCGACCAGCGCCGGAACATGGTCTGCCAGACGCGGCACCGTCGAGCCGTTGCGTTCGGCAATTTCAATCAGGTCAGTCTTGCCATCAGCATAGGCCAGCAACGCCATCCGGTCGTAAAGGGCAGCTTCCTGGTGTGTCCGGTCGCCAAGACTGGGATAGAGACCGCGCGGGCCCAGCTGCGGCTCGCAGGGAACCGTGGCACGATAGGTCCGGTTGGCTTCCAGCGTCGTGATAATCTCGACATAAAGCTCATAGGAAGCCTGCATATGTTCCGGCCGGACGAAGTCGAGATCATCCAGTGACGTATGGTATTCCGGATAGTCGTGATATTTTGACTTCATGACCGAGGCGACCGGCAGCTCAACACCGGGCGAGCAATACTGGCGCTCGTCGCTGGCCCGGCGGGCATAGGTCCAGTGTTTGAACGGCTCTGCCCGCGACGTCAACACATGCAGGGCGGTACGGTCCGCCAGCGTATCGCCGGTACGGCTTTCCAGAAATGTCGCCTGATCCGGGCCGCCGACACAATTGACCACATAACCGGCCCGCACATTGCGCCGGAGGGTTTCAAGGTGACGGCTGATATAGACAATCGAGCCGATGGTCTCCGGCACAATGGCAATGCGGTAGCTGTAGCGCCGATGCGGCAAATCCATCAGATAGCGTGCCAGCCAGGTCGTCAGTACCGGGCCGGACAGCTCGTTATTCGCCATCGACGGATGACAGGAATAACTCGACAGCAGAATTTCCTTGTCGCTCTCACCGGGGATCAGCAGATCGGCATAGGTCAGACTGCCCGTCGCATCCAGCGTCGTATCGACCACCGCCCGATAGGTGTCTTCCGGCATCTGGTCGAGCTGTTTCTGTGTCAGGCAAAAGCCCCAGTAGCGCCGGTAGTAAGACGTAACATAGGGAATCGCATCCGGCAGGTCGGGCAGCGTGTGCAGATGGTCTTTCAGTTCCGTCAGTGACAGGGTCATATCCACCGGTTCGCTGTAGCCGACAAGATGCAGGTTGTTGACCTGAAAATCGATCACCCGCTCACCCGCGGAATTCTCCACCCAGGCGTCGCGGACGATCCATTCCGGCGGCACCGTCCAGTCAAAGCACTTTGTCCCGCTGGGGACTTCATGCAGGGTGAAAGGCACGAAATCCGCAAACCGTGACAGGGTCTGGCGCAGCCCCGGACCGGTCAGACTGCGGCAGACCGGGAACAGTTCTGTCATCAGCGCATGCATCGCGGTGCCTTCAGTATGGGTCACATCCGTCATCTTACTGGCCTTTGGACGGGTCCAGCCGCATGACACGGCCCAGCGAACACACGATCCGCAGATTTGATTGCAGGGCCTTGCCGAATCTCGGGCGATCGACGCGGCGATTGCCGCTGACCGGAATTTCACAGAAGCGGACACCCCGGCGGATCGACTGGATTGCGAGTTCGGTTCCAACACCGCCGACATGATCGAAACCGCCATTCCGGCGATACAGATCGAGGTGATATCCCTTCATGCCGCAAAGCGCATCCGACACCCCGTACCGCCAGCGGAACAGCAACCCCATAAAACTTTCTGCCAGACGCTGCCGGCGCGGGCGGACACCCAGCACCAGCGGTATATCCTCATCAATCAGCAAACGCCGGAACTCCCCCAGCAGGGCCGGGTCATGTTCGCCATCCGCATCCATGGTCACGACGGCCTTTGCCCCGGACTCACTGGCGGCGGCACATCCGTCACCCAGACTGGTCTCGTACCCGCGGGAGGTGTCATGGCGCAAAACCGTGGCCCCCGCGCTCCGCGCCACATCGCCTGTAGCGTCGCCGGATCCGTCATCGACCACGAAAACCCGACCGAATGCCGTTGCCGCCTGAACGACCGGGCCGATGGTCGCCGCCTCGTTCAGGGCCGGAATTACGATGGCGAGGTCAGGTCGGCCCATCGGAGATGGTCTCCTGCTGGGATATCCCGGGTGGTGGTCCGGCCGACGGCGTCGGGCTGGCGATAGGGGGCCAGACCATCTTCCGGACAGGGACGCAACGCTTCCAGGTGATCATCGGTCAGCACGGTTCCCGCCGGAATATCTTCCTTCGCCCGCAAGGCCCGTCGCTGGATGATCACGGTCTCGCGTTCGTTGTCTTCAACCCGTTTAACCCCGTCGCCGAGCGCATATTCCAGTTCCCGGGTGCGGTCGATCATCTCCCGCCAGGTCACCGGGTTCATGGCGAAATGGTGGTCGGGGCCAACCCGGCTGTTATCGTCGGTATAATGTTTCTCGACAATCCGCGCGCCCAGCGTGACAGCCCCCAGCACCGTCGCATGACCAAAGGTATGATCGGACAAGCCCAGCACCATGCCCGGCCAGTGCAGCGCATAGCTGCGCAGGACATTCAGGTTGATATAGCGATAGTTTTCCAGATCACCGGTATAGTTGGTGTTGCACTGCATCAGGCAGATCTGGCTGTTATGCTGCAGGATGGTCTCCACCGCGCCCTCAACTTCGGCCATCGGGGTCGCGCCCGTCGCCAGCATCACCGGTTTGCCCTTCGAGGCAATCCGCGCCAGTGAGGCCGGCCAGGTGATATCGCCGGACCCGACCTTGTAGCCCGGAATCACGTCGGCAAAGGCATCAATAGCCTCGAAATCATAGGGCGTCGTCATGAAGTCGATACCGGCCTCCCGGCAGGTCTCGACCAGCATGTCCGTCCAGTCCCGCGGGCAGTGATACTGCTCATAGACCTCATAGACCGATTTTTCCCAGGTCGACTGGTGGCTCTGTTGTCCGCCCATGTTGCGGAAGCCGTAATCGGAGACAATGTCCTTGGCCAGAAAATGCTGAAATTTCGCACAATCCGCACCCGCTTCTTTGGCGGAATAGATCAGCGCCTTCGCCCGCTCCGGATCGCCGTCATGATTGGCTGCCAGATCAGCGATGAAATAGGTCGGCTGATCCGGCGCAATCTCGCGGCTGCCCATTTTCAGGCTAGTATCATATCGCATTGCGCTTTGCTCCTGCTTCTAGAACGGCATCAAGGACTTCCGGCAGATCCGGCATCGGATATCCCAGCAGTCCCTCGGCCCTCGACACATCCAGCCCCAGGCTCTCTGCCCGCTGGACCGGAAGTTCCGATACGCTGCCGGTGGTAGCCTGCGTCAGGTTCCGGCCGAGCCGGGCCGCAAGTTCCTCGACAAACTGTTTCTTTGAATAGACATCGCGACAGCCGATATTGATCAGGCCCTGCGCCTCGCGACCGGCGAGATCAAGGACCGACTGTGCCGCCCGGTCAACGTCGATAGCCGAAATGAACGAGTCCTCAAACAGAACGGCCGGACGATCTTCCAGAATGGTGGTAAGTGACCATTCTGCGAAAGTGGGCCTTGTCCAGCCCCTGAAGCCGAGGATATTGGTCCGGACGACCAGAGCCCCGGTCTGCGCCAGAACCAGTGATTCACCGGCAAATTTCGTGAGGGCATATTCGTTCACGAAGCTGACCTGATCGGTCTCGGCATGCCGTCGCTGACCGTCACCGGAATAGTAATGATCGGTCGAAATATGGATGGTCCGCGCGCCCGCCGCTGCGGCTTTCTTTGCAATCACACCCGGCGCGCGGGCATTGATCGCCCAGGCCCGGGCCGGCTCTTTCTCGCATTGACCGATATCGATCATCGCTGCCGCATTAATCACCATCGCCGGGCGTACCCGGTCAATCACGGCGCTAATTGACGTATCTTCGCCGATATCTGCGGTGATATCCGCATCACGCCGGGCAGCACCCGTCACCGACAACCCGCGCGTGGCAGCAGCAGACATCAGAGCCTGACCAAACAGGCCGGTCGAGCCGAATACCAGAACATCTGTCACGTAGCGACCCTGGGCCAGAGCGCCGGATTGACCACGATGTCCGGCGGTGTTTCGAGATTACCAATCATTGAAATGAATTTATCAGGCAAAACACCCTCTTCAAACAAGGCCAGATTGCGCCGTAACTGCCGGCTGTCATCACAGCCGACAACCAGCCTTGCCTCCGGAAAGCGTTGCCGGACATAGCCCACAGATGCGGACAGCGGATCGACGCCGTTCTGGAGGCAGATATCCCGGACACGCTGCAGCCAGGGCCGCATGAACCCGAGTCTTTCCGGCACCTCCTGCGGATCCGCCAGCAGCAGCCCCTGCAGGAAGACGCTGCGGACATGAACTTCGCAGCCGGCAGATATCGCCGCATCCATCAGGCCGCTGGTCTCCAGCCCCCGGTCCAGCAGATTGAAAGGCGCCTGAATGATATCAAGACCATCTGCCTGAAGGGCCTGCCGGAATTGCTCCGGCGTATAGACCGATACGCCTATGCGCCCTGCAAGCCCCGCATCCCGTGCATCGCGAAGCCCGGCGCCAGCCCCGTCATTCCAGCTGAAAACAACAGCGGGATCATGGTACATGCAGCCATAAAGCGGACGGCCCAGCCGTTTCACACTCACACGACAGGCCGCAAGCACCGCAGAACGGTCACGGCTGTCAACATCCGGGGCAATCTTCGAGATGATGCTGAACCGCCAGTCCGGATTTTCATCCAGCAACTGCCCGATGATTGCCTCGGACCGGCCATAAGCCTGTGCGGTATCCAGCGTCTGCACACCGGTTTTTGCTGCCTCGGACAGCAACTCATATCCGTCAGCCGGCGCATCATGGGCGTTCGTTACGCCGTAGGTCAGACCAATCTGGACGGTGCCCAGCACGAAGGCCGGGCCGGCACCGGACAGCATCAGGCGTCCTTGCCCGACGCTTTCAGCATCTCGCGCAGTTCGTCGGAATTCAGCACCCAGGGATTTGTTCCGGAATTATACTCGAAATCATCAGCAACCGCCTTGCCGCCCTGTGCCTGCGAGAACCCCTTGCGATCCCAGAACTGGAAATTCGGCTCAATGACATAGTAGTCATCGAACTCAATCGTATTGCGGGCATCTTCCAGCGGCACCATCACTTCATGCAGTTTCTCGCCGGGGCGAATGCCGACATTCTCGATGCCGCAATCCGGCAACATTGAACGGGCAAGGTCGACGACATTCATGGAGGGCAGTTTCGGCACAAAAACCTCGCCGCCAACCATCCGCTGCAGACTGTTGAGCACGAAATCCACGCCCTGTGGCAGGGTGATCCAGAACCGCGTCATCCGGGGGTCGGTCACCGGCAGGGTGGTTGCTCCCTCATTGATCATCTTCTGCCAGAACGGCACCACGGAACCCCGGCTGCCCATCACATTGCCATAACGGACAACGGAAAATCTGGCACCACCCTTGCCGGACAGATTGTTCGCCGCAACGAAGATCTTGTCCGACGCCAGTTTGGTCGCCCCATACAGGTTGATCGGGTTGGCAGCCTTGTCAGTCGACAGTGCAAGTACGGCTTTAACGCTGGTATGCAGGGCTGCATTGACGACGTTTTCTGCACCATGAATATTGGTCTTGATACATTCAAACGGGTTGTACTCCGCCGCCGGGACCTGTTTCAGCGCGGCAGCATGAATGACAACATCAATCCCGCGCATTGCCATTTCAAGGCGGTCCTTGTCGCGGACATCGCCGATGAAATAGCGCATCGCCGGAAATTTTGATTCCGGAAACTCCTGCTGCATTTCAGATTGCTTCAGTTCATCCCGGCTGAAGACCACAAGCCGTTCCGGCTGATAGTTGTCGAGAACACGTTTGACGAACGCGCGGCCAAATGAGCCGGTTCCGCCGGTCACAAGAATATGCTTATCGTTGAGCATCGATTACCATCTGCAGATTATCAAAAGGATTTAGTGACGGGTACCTGACGGCAAAGCCGCAGATATCATTCTCCGGCAGCAACAGCCAGATCAGGCTTTTCGATCTGCTGATCCTGCCGAAAACCGTAGGAAGCACCATAAAGTGCCGCTTTGTCTTCCTGACCCGGGGCATGGGAAACACCCCGCCGCCGGTTGGATGACATGATGATGGCAAAGGCCCGCTGATACTTGTCATGTGCCGGTTCATCACGATTCCAGATCGCCCGGTATGCATCAATGCCGCGAATCTTCAGCACAAAATCTCGCGGGCGATCCATCTTCAGATCGGACAGCCTGTCGGAGTAGTTGCCGGCAATCCAGCCCATGATATCGAAGGGCGACTGGATCATGACTGTCTCGTCAACCGGCGCATCGGCAGGGATGAAGGAATCAAGAACAATCCGGCGCACCACAGCAAGCTCTGCCAGAAAGTCTTCCGGTACCTCGCCGCCATTGCGTTGCCTGAGAATATCCAGACCTGTCGCGATGGCTTCATCGACACAGGCCTCGAAATGGCCATTCTCGAACAGGCCGATAATCAGTTTGTCCTCCAGCACGTAGATACCCATCAGCGGCTCGTCTGCGGCCATCTTGCGGCGCACATACTCGATCACTTCTTCCGGCGTATCATGCAGGAATTCGCGCATGCCCGTCTCAAACTCGACGGACATGTTGTGCAGGATCGGCGCCTTGTCAGCCGTCTTGGCAATCTCCAGCAGGATCTCTGTCGAGCGAACGCCATGGCATTCAAACAGGAACAGCAGTTCTTTCAGATAGCTGCGGAAATGCGCGAAATCGAACAGGGCAATCAGCCGGTTGCCAAGGAAATACTCTTCCTCGGTCATCGTGTTGTTTTCGATGACCCATTCATCAATCTCGATATTTTCCATATCCGGATGCCGGGTGTAACCGTTCTCCGACATCGAGAACTTGGTCCG
Source organism: Rhodospirillales bacterium (assembly GCA_040219025.1). GTDB lineage: Bacteria > Pseudomonadota > Alphaproteobacteria > Rhodospirillales > HT1-32 > HT1-32. The sequence goes on from JAVJTE010000035.1 coordinate 105,966, forward strand.
GGCGTCATATTTCGCACGGTCGGCCGGATCATCCATTTCCGAACCCTTGAGAATCCGGAGCTGATTCATGGCAATCGATTCAAACCGGAAATCCAGCAGCTTGTCGATCGAGGACAGGTAGCTTTGCAGGCTTTCGCCCGGAAGGGCAAAGATCAGTTCCGAAACCAGGGTCAGATCGTTCTCACGGGCGTAACCGATGGCCGATGATACCACCGTGTCCTTGAGATTGATCCGCTTGATGTTCTGCAGCACATCATGTGTGGCTGTCTGATAGCTGATATTGAACGGCATCATATCGCGCAGCATGTTAGAGATATGCTTCACACGGTCCGTCGGATGCTTGTCCGTATAGATCGAGACGGAATGCGGGAAGCCGGTCTTCTGACGCGTCTCCATCAGATATTCGGCAATCTCCACGTCACGATGCAGAATGCCGAAGTTCTCGTCAGCGAACCGCATGTACCGGTTTTTTGCCCGCTTTTCGATGTAGTCGATCTCGTCACGCACCCGGTCCATATCGAAGGCCTTGACCTTTGACCAGGTATCCTTGCCGGAGACACAGAAGGTACAGCGATAGGGACAGCCCCGGGCCGTCTGAATGATCGGCAGATAGTCGATATCATCCAGAAAGTAATCCATCATGCCGCCGAGATAAGGCGACGGAATGTTGTTAATATCATCCTCGAACCGGGTGATAACCGAACCGACGGGCTGGCTGAAATCCGGATCGACGGAAATGCAGCCCTCAACCACGGATCCGCGGACCTTTTTCGCATCACCCAGACTGAGGAAGGCCTCGATGATATTGGCGGTCGGGCCTTCGCCCTCGTTCGGCATGTAGAAATCAACCTGCCGGTTCGAGAGGATTTCCTTGTTGGTGATATGCAGGTTCTGCGACACGTCAGGCCCGCCGATGGCGATCAGCGCATCCGGATAGATGCGGCGCACATAGGAGGCGGTTTTCAGCGTCAGCTGTGTATTCCATGAATAGGAACCGAAGGCCACCATGTCAGGCCGGTGGTCCTGCATCGCCTCATGCATTTCCTCAAACTTGCGAAACTGGTGAATCGTGATCGCGTCACCGAAACGGTGTTTCAGATAGGCCGCCACAAATCCCATACCGATCGGCACGGAATTCCGAATGTACCGATAGTAGGAGTTCTGCAGATCAGCGAGGAAAACGCGCATGGTGCATACCTTGTGTCATGTCGCATGAGAGCCTGATTTTGCGCATGCTACCGCAGTGCGGGTGAAAACGCACCCACACGATTAATGGCTGACGGAACAATTCTGACCGCTCAGCTTTCGAGCGCCAGCGCCCCGGCATTCATCCGCACCCGCACCTGCCGACCCAGAAAGTCCATCAGCAGGGTGACACGTGCCTGATCATCTTCGGCATCGAAGACAGCACTGAGTTCTTTCAGCGGCCCTTCTCCGATGCGTACCTTTTGCCCCCGGTTGATCGGCTTCGGGGTCATTTCAATATATCCGTCAGCATTCTCACGCGACCGGATATCCTCAATAACTGTTTCTTTCAGCGGTGCCGGACGACCACCATCGCTGACAATGTGCAGGACACCGACAGTCGAGTTGATGGCTCGCCAGCCGCTCTTCGCACCGTCGATGGCAACGAACAGATAGCGCGGAAACAGCGGCTGCTTAACAATATCGGTCTTGCGGGCGTGCCGGCGTTTCTTCAGATAGGTCGGCAGATAGACGCTGTAGCCCTGACGCAGCAGATGAAACGCTGCCTTTGTCTCTGCCCGCGGCTGGGTATGAACGGCAAACCACTGCAACATACGGCCTACTCCGCCAGAACCGGCTGGGTGCGCGTCACATTCAGCAGACGCGGCGTCAGAATACGGTCATCGGCAACATCCGCTCGCAGACGTTCGAACATCTGCTGCGGCGATGTCATGTCGGCAATCAGAATCACATCGAAAGCCGGCGCATCCGCCAGACAGGACACAACCGGATGCCCGAGCATGACCTGACGGTCAGAGTCCGGATCAATAATGGCCACAACGTCGAGGGCAAATTCGCGGGCGCAGAGATCCGCAATCTCACAGAGATCACCGGATCCCGCGATCAGTATCCTGCGTCGTCCTGATGTGTCACATTCCGTCAGCAGCGCCAGACACTGGTCCTTTGCGGCACGGAAGAAACTCAGCGACTGGGTGAGATAGAAGGTCGTCAGGCGGCTTTTCTCTGCAAACCCCTGCGGCGTCAGATAATAGGCATAACGTTTCGCCGGGATCTGCTGAACCTTGATGAAGCCCTTCTTCACGCAGCGTTTCAGATAGGCGTTTGCCAGCCCCAGCGCGACACCAAGTTCGGTCGCAACAGCGCGTTGCGTGACGTTGCTGTCCTGCTCAACCGCATTGAGCAGCCCGAGCGTCAGCGCAGTTTCCTGCAGGTCGGCGGTTTGCTGGTTGTCTTTGATGTTCATTGCATGAACAGATATCGCGTTCACAGTGTGAACGTCAAGTCCTTACCAGCCGGGCGGTGACAGACGGGGCTTCCCGGTCCAGTCCGTATGCCGCCGTCGGGTCGGTTCATCGTCGAAAGAATCAGGATAAGCACAGCCCTGTTCAGTCAGCCGGACGATGATGACCATTTCATCGACCGGCGTTTTCTGTGCCAGCGTCCGCGACATCTTGCGCTGGGTCCGGCTGAGGTGAACAATTTCACCACACCCGTCACGCAAGAGCTTGAGCACAAGCTGATGAAATCTCCCGATACCACTCCCTTCAATCCCGAGACTGTCGATATCCTGATGCAGGACCATGACGGGACCTCGACCTTGATCACGAACCGAGAAGGCCGGGTTATCAATCAGATGAAACAGAACATGGGTCGCTCCAAGCGCATTGAGGTCGGACAAAAACCGGCGGGGGTCGGTACTGTTACTTCCATTCGAGACCAGTCGTTCCAGATCGCTGCTGACACGATAGAAGGGCTGGCCGAGATAGAAATTGTTCCGGCGTTCCATCAGAACCAGCAGGTCCTGATCGGTGAGATTTTCTGCCATCCACTGAATTGCATCATAATCCAGCAGGTCGTCACGCAATGCCCCGGCCCGGTCGGCCCCGGACGCGATATAGTCCGCTGTCGCCCGGTGATAAAACGCCCAGCCGCCTGCCTGAATACCCGCAGACAGCAACAACACCGCACCCAGCAGGGCGTAACTTGCGCGTGAGCGGCAGGCCCGGTGCGCCGCAATGCCAAGCGCCAGCAGGACCAGCGGAATGACCGGCACCAGATGCCGCACCCGCTGTGACGCGCCAAAGAACCACCAGAGAATATAAAACAGCACGAAAATCGCCGCGAAAACCAGCACCAGACGACCGGCCTCTGTCCAGTTGTCAGAAGGCAGGATAGCTCCGCGACGCAACCGCCGGAAGGCTGCGACAAGACTGATTGGCAGCAAGGCAAACAGGGCCGGACCAAGACCTGTACGATCCGCTTCAAAGCCCGGATGGGTCGCCATGAAAACATGAAAGGGATAGGTCACGAGACCGATAATATCAGCCGGTAATACTGCCTCGTTCTGGAGTATTCGCTGGCCGAACTCGGCAGCATGGCTCCCGTCCCAGTAGGGTTCTCCGGCAAACATCGGAAACAGCGGCGATCCGGTTGCAAGCCAGAGCCAGCCATACCACTGACCAGCCGCAACCAGCCCGGCAATTCCGGCCGCCGCAATCAGGGCTGGCCGGCGCACCACCGCAATCAGGACCAGACCCCCCGCCGCCGCATAGAGCAGGCCGGTAAATTTCGCCGCCGCGATACCGCCGCATAACAGGCCTGCCAGAACCGCACGCCCGATTGTCGGCTGGTCCCGCATCGACCATATCAGTAGCGCCGCCGACAGTGTCAGCAGGGCAATCCTTGTTTCCACCTGCCCGGCACTGAGACCATAGATGACGGCCGGCATGGTCAGGAAGATCAGCGCCAGAAGCCCGGCCACAGGATATCCACAGACAGGCCGGGCAACCCCGTAGATCAGCAACGCCACTACCCAGACCATCAGTTTGGCTGTCGCCAGCATGGCAAACTCGCCGCCCAGTTGCAGCGGCAGGGCGTAGAGTGTCTGAAACAGGAGCGGGGCCGCACCGTCCACAGCACGCGGGATCAGAAACAGCTCACCACGGGCCAGAAACTGCAATGGCAGGGCGAAATGGTAAGCATTGCTGTCGGCATCGAACACCGGCATTGTCGCCGCCAGCATATCGACCACAAACAGCACTGCCGCGACAGCAAGCAGTGGTGAGGCAGACCGGAAATCCGCGCCAATCCCGGAGGCCAGCACCCGCCATTGCAGACCGGCATTTAAAATGCCGGGCACCACAAGGGCCGTGAACCAGAGCGCCGACGTACCGCCTGCAAGCAGCAGCCAGAACATCATCCATCCCAGCAGAACCAGACCGGTTGCAATCCGCAGCGCCAGACCGGTCGCCCCAACCTGCAAACCGGCTTTCAGCAGCCGGTTCAGCAGCTCGCCATATCCGGCGGCGGCCATGATGACAAACAGGGCAACCGGCAGACCAAGCAGACTGGTCATTGAATGCCCACCAGTTGCAGAGCCAGCCCGATCAGATCCCGGAACCGGTAAAGATAGACAGCAATGACCAGCAGTCCCGCCATCAGGGCGAACAGTTCGGCCAGGCTGACAGTTTCTTTCGGAGCTTCAGATTTCGTCATCTGCGTCCAGTGCCATGAAAAACGCCGCCGCGGGGTGCCTGTCTCAGCTGCCTGCAGCCCGGACGACGGTCTGCGTATCAGTAATCAACATCCGTTTTGGACGCGACAAAGACAATTTCGCTCAGCTCGTCAAGTTTGCTGAGCGCACCTGTAAAGGTCATTGGGTCGACATCTTTCTTCAGAACGATATCAAACGTCACCTTCTCGGTCATGCCATCTCCGGAAGCTTCGACATGCAGAAGTTCAGAGCGTTTGGCATATTTCTTCAGCACGTCACTGTAACGTCGTGCCGCACCTTCATCACCCGACGGTTTGCGGAAACGCAGGATGAATTCACTTTTATACAGGCTGCCATAATTCGTGAAATCCAGCACCAGCGAGGCAACCGCCAGAAATCCGGTGCCAAACAGGGCCAGAAAGTAGCTCGACGTCCCCGCTGCCATACCCGCCGCCAGCGTCATGAAGATGTAGGACATATCTTTTGTGTCCTTCACCACCGACCTGAAGCGGATGATGGACAGCGCCCCGACGAGTGCAAAGGCGCGCGCCAGACTGTTGCCGATCACCATCATCACGATCGCCACGATTGTCGCCACGAAAACCAGGGTGATCATGAAGGACTGAGAATAGCTCATACCCTTGTGGGTATATTTGTAGATTGAACTGACGACGATGCCGAGCAGGAACGCCAGACATATGTTCAGAACGATCTCGGTCGACGAATAGACGACGAAGGAACTCAGGGCGTCAACGAGCGCCGAGCTTTCTGTTCCCTGCATGGCAAAACCTCAGTTTGTTATTCAAGACGGGTTGCGAGGCCATTGATTTCCATGCCCCGGCAGAATTTTGAAATGGACAGACGCCGCAGACCATATGCCTGAACTATGCGATGAAACCAAGCCGGTATTCGACGGTTGAACTTGATCTCGACGATTGTCCGGCCCGGTTCGGCAAGCTTCCAGGGCGGTGTCGCATCCGGGAACAGTTGCCCGGTTGCCGCCGACCGAAGATCCGAATCAAAGGTCACGCGAAAATTCATGTCATAATCACTGACATAGGGTCGGCGGATGTAATCCACCAGCACCACCGGCGCCAGACGGCGGCGGAGTGATGAATACAGAAAGGTTTCCAGAAAATCCGTGTCGTCCTGGTCCTGACGGATATTGCCCAGCAGATAGGGGTCCAGAAACGAACCGAGTTCATCACGTGAAACCCGGGCCCGTTGCTTGTAGACCCGCTGATTATAGCGCCCCTTCATTTCGAGAAAGATCGGCGTCTGCCCGTCATCATCATGCACGTAGGTTCTCAGCCGGTATTTGCGCCGGTCGAGCTGGCCATCGATCTTTTCATAATAATGAGTGCGGGCAGCATCATCGAAATACAGCGACCGGACGATATAGGAGTTCTGCATATCGCTGTGCGCAAAGCCGTCATAGCGCATGAAATTCGATATCTCACCTTCCACCTGTTCCCGCATCTCCGCATCCAGAAGATACTTGAACTCATAGCGCGAGAATTCCTCGACCGCCCCCCGCCGCATGATTTCCAGGGCCATTATTGCAAACTTTCGCGAGAAGAAGCCGACATGATATCCCTACTGCCCGACTGTGGACGGGCTGTCGAACAGTACCACCCCTTCCGTTATCACCGGGCCGGCCAGTGTCGCCTTGTCGACAATAATACGCGACTTGATATCGGCAGAGAACCTGCCCGAGCCATCATCCGCGCTGAAACGCGAGTTCTCGCTCCGGATCTGGCCACCATCCGCGTAACGCCAGTTCTTCTGATAAGCGGACAACTGCAACCGGTTACCCTCGAACCGGCTGTTTTCAATCCGGGCGACTGATCCGTCTTTTGACTGCACGCCGATTTCATTGCTGACAAGATCGACATCGACAATCGTCGCCTTTGATCCCTCGCCGACGGAAACACCCTTGTCGCCGTTGCCGGACAGCCGGATTCCCCGGATGACGGCATCAGAGGACATCAGGTCAATGGCGTCATTACCGCTGCCTTCAATCACACCGCCTTCAACGGTAACTGTCGAGATATCGATATCGATTGCGTCGGACATGGCATTTTCCATGACGATATCGCGGATCGTGACGTTCCGGGAATAGATGATGTGAATCATATCATCTTCGACCGCATTGTCCGACAGATGCAAATGATCCAGCAGAATATCCGACGTATCATGCACTGACAGCATGGCAATGAACCGGGACAGACCCGCCCGCGAGCCGGTACCACCGGACAGTGTCACATGGCGCAGTTCAGACCCGCTGGCTGCCGCACCCTGCAGTGCAACAACCCCCCAGTTACGTCCGGGCTGATCCGGTCTGAATTCAATGGGTGATGCGGCAGTACCGGCCATCACTGTACGTCCGCGCAGAATCAGGGCGGCACCCTCTGCCATCCGCACAGTCGTTCCCGCTTCAATGCGTACTGGACCCGTTTCAATGCGAACCCCTTCAATGAGCAGGTCACCGGACAGAACGGTTTCCGCAACATCCGCAGGCGGGACCAGCGGATAGTTCTGCCGGTTCGGCGTCCGGCCCTCTGCTGAACCGGATGGAATCTCGACGGGACCGGCTGGCTCCAGCTGTGACAGCGATGACACCTGCAGGGAGGGCTGATCGAACAGCAACCTGAATTCAGCCGGCTGAAGCACCGGTGAGCTGCCATAATTTTCCTGAACGATCTGCTGAATTCCACTGATCCGGCTGAGGTTCCCGGCAAACCGGGCATCAAGCTTCAGGGCATTGCCGGCCGCCGTAACCGGCAGCTTCACATCACCGGGATCAATATCACCGGACCCGTTCCGGTCCCAGTAAACCGATGGCGGTATAACAACCGCCCCGTCTGTTTCAAGACGGAAAGGACCGACAGCCTCAATGCTCCCGCTGACGATCGTGAGCCGGCCCGGCGCAGCAGTCCACTGAACCGGCTGCATCGCAGCCAGACGCAGGGCCAACGCATCGCGTACGATCTCGTAGCCGTTCAGAAAACGGTTAATTCCGGGTATCGCGTCAAAGCCGATATAGGATTGTGACCCGAGGGTCTGATAAACCGCCGGATCCCGGGACAATGACGTCTTCAGCGCATCCATACCGGCCTGCATCTCGGCAATCGTGCGGGTCAGACATCCATCCGCCAGCATTTCCCTCAAGGCGGCGATGGTCGCCGTCCGGAACGCCGGATTGCGCTCCAGCCGGTCCAGAATGCCTTGGCGGCTGCCGCTATGGAAAAAGGTCACATCCTCCGGCTTCTCGATCCGGATTGCCTGAGGATCAATCGGCAGCGGCAGAACCTGTCCCTTCCAGATATCGACAACCAGGCGATTATTGTGCAGGGCATCGTAAGAATGCTGTGCCAGAATTTCATAGGCGGCAAAGCGTGCCCAGTATGACCAGTCGACAATGTCGCGCAGGCGGTCAAAGGCCGCATCACCGGTCAATGCTTCCTGCGAAAGTTTCATGACATAGTCCAGATCGGACATGTCCGCCCCGGCATCCGGCGCACCGGAAACCAGAGTGTAGTTGTTGACCGAGTCTTTGCTCCAGAGCGCCGTGCTGGAATAAAGATCGAACTCCACCCCGTATCGCCGTTCACTCATCCGCTGCTCACCCTTGTACAGGTTGACCGGCATCAAATTGTTGTTGCGCAGGAAATTCTCGTCCAGCTGGTCTGTCGCTGTATGGACACCACGGGTTTCGCCGTTAATGACCAGTTCGACAAGGCGACTGTCCCCGGTGACAAGGCCGCAGGCCTTTGCCAGGCGCAAATAGAAATGCGTATCAATAAACAACGGATCCTGTGGCGAAATCAGGTTGAACGACCTGACCGTACCCAGCATACGCTCCTTGCTGGTCTTCACCCGCCATGACTTCTTTTCATAAAGCCAGTTGAAGGGATTATCACCGCGATGGCGAACCTGAACATTCCCGAGTGTGCCGTCGGGAAACACCATCTGGCCTTTTTTCCAGTCCTTTGCCGAGGCCGGCAAATCGCTCTGCAGTCCCTTCAGACGCCGTTCGCTGACATACAGCCTGACCTGCTCCAGTCCCGGTTCGGAACTGCCAAACAGGGATGTATCAACGGCGTTGAACAGCCCGTTGATACGAAAGGCAATACTGTCGAGCGGTTCGATATACTGATACAGCGACTTATGGCTGGCTGCCCATTCCCGGTAGACATCACGGACCAGCACCGCCGGAATACTGAACAACGCCGCAAACAGCAGAAAAATCGCCGCTATCGTCAGTGGCGACATCCGCTTCACGGGCGACATCCCGGCAGGTTGGTCAGCGCCGCCCGGGCCACATCAACAAACACCAGCGCCCTGTCGGCCCGGACCGGCCCCAGCTTTGGCCAGGCTATTGTGAGCTGATCGCCAAACTGGCCGGTCAGCATGATCCTGTTATCATCCAGCACATAGCCATTGCGGCTCTGATAGATCAGTCCGTCGCTGATCCGCGCCGTCCGGAGACCCTTCTCCAGCAAGACAATTTCACGAATGTTCAGGATAACCGATGGTGCCGTCGCAAAATGCAGCGTGAGGTCTGATAATTCCGCGCCCTGAGCCAGCTGGAATTCAAGAATATTCTCGGCTTCCGGGGTCAGCGCGTTGTACTCGATCAGATCCGGTTTGTCCCCTGGTCCCGGAACCTCGGCAATCACCCGCCGCATGCCAACACCCGTCGCCAGAGGATTGAACTGATAGGGATGTGATCCGCCAGCGGTCGCCGTGCGATAGCGGCTGCACCATTGCGCGACGAGGTCATTGTCTTCCAGACGTGCCGCCGCCTGAATGGCGGCCCGGTAAATATTCTCGTCAGTGGCCATCAGGGTCGCCGCCCGGTCGAGACTGTTCAGTGCCTCGCGGGGGCTTTCCGTCGCAAGTGCCTGACCCAGCCACATCCGGGGTCGATAAAGCTGCGGATAGCTGTCTGCAAGCTTGCGCAGAAACGGCACCAGAGCCTGTCTTTCACTGTCCAGCGCGGCGGCCTGCACGGCGAAGGCCGTATTCTCGATCAGAGCCGGCACCTGCACGCTCTGATCGACACCATAAGACATCGACCAGCCAAGCTGCCGCTCCAGTGTCATCCCGGCAGAGGAGAAATCGCGGGTAACAACGTCCCGACGCAGGGCAAAGAATGTCGCAATTCCGGGAGCTTCAGAGATCATCCGGAAAACCTGATACCTCAGCCCCGGTGCCAGAACCAGTGTCACAGTCACAAACACAGGCACAGACAGCACGACCAGAAGCAGCACAAGTCGAAGGTAACGTTTCAAGACCACATTAATCCTGTTTCCGCGCGCATCACACAGCGCCCCGATTTCCGTGTGTTAATCGCTGAGTGGTTTTTTTTCAATCCATTAAGGTCCGGCGAAGCACCAGTTCATGCTCACCCGGCGGCACCGGCAGGCCGACGAACGCAGCGTTTGCCGCGATCACTTCGGCGGGTGATCCGTCGATCAGATAGTGCCACCCCTGATCGATGAGTTCCGTTACGATCAATAATCCCTGCCCGCTGCTTTGTACCTGCATGACAATCCCGTCTGGCCGGTTGCTGATCTGGTGAATGACTACCTTTGAAAGTGCCACCGGACTGGCCGCAAGGGCACTGTCACGCTCAATTATGGCAAAATTATTCAGATCATTGACCGGATGCGCCAAAATCTGTCTGGCAGCCTGCTCGGAAGTCTCTGCAACCACATAGGATGTGACCGGATAGATGGTCGGCAATGCCTGCTCGAAATGAAAGGCAGCAAGGGCCGTACGCCCCGTCAATCCTGATATCATACTATGTTCAATCCGCTGCCACAGGTCATAGGAAGACCAGTCGTTCCAGCCGGGAGCGGCTTCCCGGGCGAACAGGTCATCCGGCAGTTGCCCGCGACTGAAGACCCACTCGACAGATGTCAGCGCCAGAAAATTGCGCAAGACCTGGCCCCGGGCATCCGATTGCAGATCTTCATACTGAACCATCGTTGCCGCATTTGAAGATGACTGATAGCCAATCCCGCCCCGCCCCGGGTCCAACAACAACCCGGCAGCCCGCATCAGCACGGCGTACCGGTGCGGTATCCATTCAGACCGTCCGAGCGGCGTTCGCAAACCGTAGGCCGCAAGCGTTCCGTTTGGTTTATCAAGAATCACCGAGCGTGGCGGCAGCGGCATATCGACAAGCTTCCGGGCAATACCGGCGATTGCCTGATCCTGATACAGCGCCCTGAAACTGCCGTCGACGAGCCAGCTGCGGGCGGCAAACCCGTAACTCTGCAACGCCACCACCAGCAAAAGGATCACCAGCGGGGCATGCAGCAAACGCCGCGACGTCCCGGGACTGACCCTTGCCGTAACGAGCGGCCGGAAACGTGTTGCCAGACCTGCGGCCGCACAACCGCCGGCGAGATAAAGCAATGGCATAACCGGTCGCCAAAGCTTCGGATGAAAATACAGGCCCGGCAGATCAAGAAGGTCGAACGCCACCCATTGCCAGATCACCGGAAAGACGATCTGCAACACCGCCAGACCAAGGATCAGGTAAAGCAGGCGCACAAACTTTCCCGTCACTGTCCGTGACAGAACGGCAAGAATGATCAGCCAGAAGGCGATGCTGGTCGGGTTTGTCTGAGGTAGCGGGCGCAATTCAAACAGGACCCGCGGATCCATATATTCGAAGACATATTCGGCACCCAGCATCAGCAGGCTGCCAGTGGACTGCCGTTCAACGATCCAGTCCCGGTCTGATGCAGCGGTCGCCATGAGATAGTCACCAATATCTCCGGCCCGGAAGGTATAGATCGACACGACGACAAGTACACAGGCCAGCATCCGCCAGCGGAAGCGGCCATCGCCCAGCGTCAGGATCGAGAGGGTCAGGACGATTGCCGGAAAAATAACGAGGAACTTTGCCGGCACCCACAAGCCAAACAGCATGGCAGCCGCACACAGAAGCAGACCCGACAGCAGGTCCGGCCTGCGAACAAACGCCAGCGCCTGCAACAAGACAACCGGGACCAGTGCGACGACCGCATAGCCAAAATTTCCGTTGATAACGGCTGCTGCTCCGATGACCGCCGCCAGTGCCGCTGACCTCTGAGGCAGATCAAAATGGCGCACCGCCAGCAGATAAAGACTGGTGGCTGCGGCCAGTGACAGAAACAGCCAGTTCAGACCGTTCGCAAGCCACCCCGGAAGAACAGTATAGAGCAGCAACTGTAACGGCGCATTGATGCCAATTTCATAAAGCCGACCGCCCATCGGAACGGAAGACAGGAAACCATCACCAAAACCCCTGATGTCAGACGCAGCCGCCATGAAATAGGGCACTGAATAGTCGCCGATATCACCGAGAACACCAACAACCGAGAACGGACCGAAGATAAACCTGGGTAGTATCAGAACCGTCGTCAGAAACAGTATGGCGGCCAGCCAGCCTGTCGAATTGCCCTCAGCAGAGCCGGGACGCCAGATTGTCTTCAAACTAGGCGCGGACTGACCTTTCATATGCCCGTCGCGTCCTTTCATGATCCAGACCGAAGGGGAGCCGTACTGTCCGGTACCAGAGAAGGCAAGACACAAACCGCGACAGTGCCGGTTCAGGCAGGGATCACACCTCGACAATATGTCGGGCACAGACTATGCACAGAATGCAGCCCGAGCCTGAAAAAGTAACCGAAAACCATGATCACGGCATCTTCCGGCACCGAGTTTGACGATGGCGACAACTACCGTAGTCCTGCTGCCGTCATTCTCGCAACTGCCGCAATCTTCGGTTTTGTCCTGATCCTGTCTTTCTTTCGTCCGGAAGAAATGAGGGTTGAAACGACGCTGCTTGTGGCGGGGACAGTTTTTCTCTGCCTGTTGCCCTGGCCACTCTGGCTTGCAGGGACAGACCGAACCTCCGTTCCATTGTTTCCGGCGTTCTGCACCTATCTCGCCGTGTATTTTGCTGCATCTCCGTTCATCGCCCCGCTGGGGTGGCCGGACGGAACGGTGATCCTGTACGAACTGACTGAAATCGGAACAATCAATCGGGAGGCCTACGCGCTCTTCAGTCTTGCGGTACTTGCCGTGCTGACGGGGTATTATGCTGCGGTTTATGGCCCGTTAAGTCGTCTGCGTCCGTTCCGGGGGCCCGAGCCCGGGTTTGACCGGATTTTTCGGACGATGCTCTGGCTGATGGCCGCTTTCCATCTTGCTTATTCCTACATTCCGGAAGTCAGGGGCCTGCCGTCGATATCGCAGTTTCTCGACCCTGCCGGCCTGTTTGCCATGGGGGGCCTGTATCTCGCATGGCGGCGGCGGCGGCTCAGTCTGGCTGAGAAGCTGTGCTTTCTGCTCGTTCTCTTGCCGCTTGAAGCCTTCGCAATCCTCCGGGCTCTGCTGATGACAGAATTTCTGCTGCTCATCGCCTTCATGTTCTTTCTTTTTCTGTATGAACGACAGCTCCGCCTGATGCTGACAGCCGGCCTTCTGGCTGTCATATTGCTGGCCGGGTATCGCTACACAACAGCCCATCGCAGCTACGCCGAAGTTGGGTTTGAGCGTTTTATAGCCGTCTATACGGCAATCACCGAGGACCTGCAGGAATCACCCCAGACGAACCAGATCTCCGGCATAGAACGTCTCGATATACCACCAGGTGCTGCATCCCTGATCCGCCGGGTCGGGCAGTACTGGGTTTTCCAGCGCGTTTATGATCAAACTCCGGACCCGATTCCTTACTGGCGGGGGGAAACCCTGAAGCCTCTGCTCACCGCGATGGTCCCGCGTATAATTTATCCGGGCAAACCGCTGGAGAACGCAGGCAACAGGTTTGGCACCCGCTTTGGCCTGCTCACAGGTGACGATCTGCGGACATCGATCAATATCCCCTGGCCGACCGAACTGCTGACCAACTTTGGTCCTGCCGGACTTGTCGTCAGTATGGGGGTCATCGGCCTTTGTCTGGCCGGTATCTTCAGAACCCTGTTATCAACTTCTGCCGGTCCGGTGACCACATTGACCGGGCTTACCGTATTGCATCCTCTTGTCTATCCGGAATCGAATATCTCCGTGACTGCAGGCTCAATGCCCCTGCTCTATGTCTGCCTGACATTTGCCTGTTTCATGGCCTGTCTGGTGATCGCGAGGGTACGGGCGTGAAGGCTGTTCGCTTTATCAGCTGGGGCATCAGCATCTGTATTCTGGTTTCCGCGGCCGCTTTGTCCGTCCACAGTCTGTGGCCATCCGACTGCACATCACCACTGGCACCAGGTGCTGACCTGCGGGAATGTGACCTGCGTAGCCGGGATTTTGCCGGAAAAGAACTCGAGAACCTTATTCTCGCCGGAGCAGATCTTCGTGATGTTGATTTCAGCCGCGCCAGGCTGACAAATGTCAGGTTCGAAAATGCCCGGCTGGCTGGTGCCAATTTTACCGCCGCTACCCTCTCCGGAGTACATTTTACCGAGGCCGGTCTGGACGGAGTCAACTTTACAGATTCCGTGTTGCACGACAGTTCGATCATTCTGGCAGTATTAACCAGAGCAAATCTCAAGAACACACATCTGGAAAACAGCCGGATCGAGCATACAGACCTGTCCGGCGCATCGCTTCACGGAACGTACATTCGTCAGAGCAGCATGGTCAGCAGTCGGTTTGACAAGGTGATTTTCGACGGGGTAACCCTGTCGGCAGTCAGTTTCCGGCATGCAGATTTCAACCACACCCGGATCCGGAGATCAGAGATTTCGGATATCCAGATATATGCCGTCAAATTCAGTGACCTTGAGTTTTCGGACAGCAATCTGACCGGCATCAATCGCAGTCAGCGTTCGGGCCTGCCGATCACCGGCACCCGGTTATCACTAATCCGCAGCTGCCTCTCCGAGAGTTATTTCGATTCGGCCAGGATTGCGGAACTGGTGATGGAATCAACCCGGCTTCATGACATCAATCTCGATGGTGCTGAAATCGGGATGGCGCGCCTTGCCGATTTCTCTCTTGATCAGGTATCCCTCGGCAGAAATCATCAGAATGTTCCTTTCAGTCTCGAAGAGCTGCAATCGAGCGATGTGAGAATCAGCAGAACCAGTCTGGATGAAGCCCGAATTCAGGGAGATATCAGCGCCTTCGTTTCTGTTGATCACCGCCTGAAATCCATCGCCGCGAACTGCAGACCATCGTCGTGATCACACAACTTTCAGGCAACCGTGCTTCGGGCAGACGCCAATCCTGCTATTGACGCAGGCGAAATGGCGTGGTGTCTGCCGTTTTTCGTCAGTTCCAGAAACGGGAACACCGAATGTCATCAGGACCATCCATCTGTATCATCGGTCTCGGCTATGTCGGCCTGCCGCTTGCTGTTGCTGTCGCCCGCGACCACCAGACACTGGGCTTTGACATCGACCGGACACGGATCCGCGAACTCCGTTCCGGCCATGACCGGACCAACGAGATCGAATCTGAGCGGCTGGCTGCCAGCACTCTGGTCTACAGTGATCAGGAAGCCGATATCTCCGGATTTGATATCTATATCATTACGGTCCCGACCCCGGTCGATGAGGATAATAACCCTGACCTCGGTTACGTCCTCTCTGCCAGCGAACTGGTCGGACGGCACATGGCACAGGGCGCCATTGTCGTTTATGAAAGCACCGTCTATCCCGGCGTGACGGAAGATATCTGTGGTCCGGCACTGGCCGCAGCTTCCGGCCTCGTTTGTGGCCGCGATTTCCATCTCGGCTATTCACCGGAGCGGATCAACCCCGGCGACCGTGAGCATACCGTTGACCGCATCACCAAGGTCGTCGCCGGCCAGACACCGGAGATCACCGACAGGCTGGTAGCGGTTTATGACGCCGTGACCGCCGGCGGCGTGTTCCGGGCCGCCAGTATCCGCACGGCAGAAGCAGCCAAGGTCATCGAGAACGCCCAGCGTGACATCAATATCGCCTTCGTTAACGAGATCACCATGATTTTCCGGCGTATGGGCATCTCGGTCCATGATGTGCTGGAAGCCAGCCGGACGAAGTGGAACTTCCTGCCCTTCACCCCCGGTCTGGTCGGCGGCCACTGTATCGGCGTTGACCCCCACTATCTCGCAAATGCCGCGATCAGGGCTGGCGTCGAGCCGGAGGTTGTACTTTCCGGTCGCCGGGTCAACGAAGGCATGGGCATCTTCATTGCCGAGCAGATTGCCGAGCAGATGGAACAGGTTTTCGGCGATTATGCCGGCCGTCGTGTGCTCGTGCTGGGACTGACCTTCAAGGAAAACGTTCCCGATCTGCGCAACACAAAGGTCGTTGATGTCATCTCCTGCCTGACCGCGATGGAATGCAGCGTGGATGTTTTTGACCCCCGTGCAGATCAGGAGGAGACCCGGTCACATTACGGTATCAGCCTGATGACGGAACTGCCTCGGCAGGCTGACTATGACTGTGTTGTCGGGCTGGTCCCGCATGTTGAAATCATGGCGCTGGAACCCACACGTCTGGCCAGCCTGTTACGGGACGGCGGCGTGGTCGCAGACATCAAGGCAATCTGGCGGGGGAAGGAATTTCCGTCAAAGATCACTTACTGGGGGCTTTAGGTCCGACCTGTTCTTTTGAACAGGGCCATTCGGGTTCAGAAGCAGAGATTGCTGCCCAGTCCTGCGGAACAGATGCAGCGGCTATTTCCAGCTGCCGGGCTGCTTCTGCCGTCACAAGATCGCCAGACAGCACTGCGTCACCGCCCAACCTGTCGACGGCATCCCCGACAACAGACAATCCCTGCATTTGTGCCATCCGGAGATAAATCAGCTGCTCCTGCGGGTCTGAAGCCCGGCACCCTCCTTCGGCAAGGCTTGCAAGCATCGCCTCTGCCGTTCCCCTGCTTCGCCCCACAAGACTTTCAAGCGATGACCTGACCCAGTCGCATCGTCCCTCGCCACTGGCGAATTTATGTGCCGTCGCAATATAACGCACACGCGCAACGACATCCTCTCTGTCGGCCGCAAGCTTGTAGAAACGCCGCGCAAGGCAGAGGCGGGGTTCAAGTCCGGCAAAACCGACATGCAGATCACCTGCGATGGTCGCCGCGACCATGTCACCATCAGCTGCCCGCTGACCAAGGTTTACCGCCGCAGTCTCGTAGTCACCCTCAACAAATTCCGCATACCCGCTATCGCCGGAGCGAGAGACCAGGCCGGCGGCAATCACCAGCAGCAGCAGGACGACGATGACGCGCCAGTCAAAAAGCGGCATCATCATCGTCTTCTGCAACAGGTCAGCGGTTCTGGCGATTATCGACGAGGTCATCGACAACTGCAGGGTCTGCCAGCGTCGATGTGTCACCGAGATTGCCGAAATCGTTCTCCGCAATCTTGCGCAGGATACGGCGCATGATCTTGCCGGAACGGGTTTTCGGCAGGCCCGGGGCCCATTGCAGCCAGTCCGGGCTGGCAATCGGGCCGATATCCTTGCGGACCCACTGCACCAGCTCTTTCTTCAGCTCGTCCGACGGCTCTTCCCCGGCATTCAGGGTGACATAGGCATAAATGCCCTGCCCCTTGATATCATGCGGTGCCCCGACAACGGCGGCTTCTGCCACCCTGGCATGCGCCACCAGCGAACTTTCGACCTCTGCCGTCCCCATGCGGTGGCCGGACACATTGATCACGTCATCCACACGACCGGTGATCCAGTAATAGCCGTCCTTGTCACGGCGGCAGCCGTCACCGGTGAAATACTTGCCCTTGTAGGTCGAGAAGTAAGTCTGCACGAAGCGTTCGTGGTCACCATAGACCGTGCGCATCTGACCCGGCCATGAGGCGATCAGGCAGAGGTTACCCTCTGTCGCCCCTTCCAGCGGCTTGCCGTCAGCATCAACAATCTGCGGCTGAACACCAAAAAACGGCAGGGTTGCCGAGCCCGGTTTCAGGTCGATGGCACCGACCAGCGGGGTGATCAGGATACCGCCGGTTTCCGTCTGCCACCAGGTATCGACGATCGGGCAGCGGGCATCGCCCACGACGTTGTAATACCAGGACCAGGCTTCCGGATTGATCGGCTCACCGACCGACCCCAGCAGGCGGATTGATTTCCGGCTGGTCTTCTTTACCGGCCCTTCGCCGTCACGCATCAGGGCGCGGATCGCCGTTGGTGCGGTGTAGAAGATATTGACCTGATGCTTGTCGCAGACTTCCCAGAAACGCGAGATCGAGGGATAGTTCGGCACCCCTTCGAACATCAGTGTAATCGCGCCATTGGCCAGCGGACCATAGACGATATAGCTGTGGCCGGTCACCCAGCCGACATCCGCCGTGCACCAGTAAACCTCGCCTTCATGGTAATCGAAGACATATTCATGGGTCATCGACGCAAACACCATGTAGCCGCCGGTGGTGTGCAGCACCCCCTTCGGCTGGCCGGTGGAGCCGGAGGTATAGAGGATGAACAGCGGGTCTTCCGCGTTCATTTCCTCAGCCGGGCAATCGGCTGAAGCGGCGGCACAGACATCCGCATACCAGACGTCACGGCCATCGACCCAGCCGGTCTTGCCGCCGGTCCGTTTGACGACAATCACGCTGCTGACCGACGGGCAGGATTTCAGCGCAGCGTCGGTATTGGCTTTCAGGGGAACCTTCTTGCCGCCGCGCAGACCCTCATCCGCGGTGATGACCATCTTGCATTTCGAATCATTGATGCGGTTGGCCAGACTGTCCGGCGAGAAACCACCAAAGACGATGGAATGAACCGCACCGATCCGGGCGCAGGCCAGCATGGCGTAAGCGGCTTCCGGAATCATCGGCATGTAGATGCAGACCCGGTCGCCCTTGCCAACACCCTCGGCCTTCATCGCATTGGCAAGGCGGCAGACATGTTCGTGCAACTGGCGATAGGTGATTTTCGCGTCGTCTTTCGGGTCGTCACCTTCCCAGATGATTGCGGTCTGGTCGCCACGGGTTTCCAGATGCCGGTCGACGCAGTTGACGCAGGCATTCAGCGTACCGTCTTCGTACCATTTGATCGAAACCGGCGCATTGAAGTCCACATTGCGAACTTTTGAATAAGGTTTGATCCAGTCGATGCGCTTGCCCTGTTCTCCCCAGAAGCTGTCCGGGTCTTCCACGGACTGCCTGTACATCGCGTCATATTTTGCGCGGTCAATCAGGGCGTTGGCGGCAATCTCGGGTTTTACGGGTACTAGATCTTCAGACATCGGACGATCCCCTTCCTGGACGACATTATAATTTGGCATCCGGCGCACCCTCCCGAAGAACGCCGACCATCATTTTTATAGGATTTTGAAGCTGTTGGGGCAAGTAGGGTCAGCCCGCCTTGGAACAGTAGTAAATGACAGCATGGTCCTGTCATACCGTCGTAACAGGCCGGCAGCACCGGCGGTCGGCCCCGGCCTGAGAGTTATTCTCTCAGACTGATACCCTTGACGATTGATTTCGCGTCGGCATCACTCAGCGTAACGCCTTCAGGTGCACAATAGTAACCGATGAGCCGCCTTGTGCCGAGGCCGGCATCAGTACGGTTGCCATAGAACTGCAAAAACCCGACACAGGAAAGATTGTCTGAAGTGCCTGCGATGACATATTCGATTGCGCCGATCGGGTTAACACCGACACCGTCGGAAACTTCAGTCAGATTTCGGTCTTTGAAATAGGTCCAGAGCTTCATGGATTCAAAGGGCGTACGCGACCTGGTGAAATGCCTGCCACCGCTGGCCTCATAAAGCTGCATGCTGGCGCGCGGCAGACTGCCGGAACGTGGTCCGTAATGTGCCATTGTCACCGTATGGTAGGCACCCGTTGGATCGCCACTGGTAAAGCTGCGATAACCATCTTCCAGTCCCGGGCCGCTGAACACCAGGGGCTGTTCGGCCTCGGTGACGGCCTTGACCTCGCCACCAAGTTTTGCGGTCTGGCAGGCGGAAACCAGAAGGCAGGCCGTCAGCATGGCAACAACCCCCGGACCGCCCCTGTTAAAGCTGCAGAACATCACTCAATCTCCCTGTTGATATATTTCAAGGCGATGGGCCGGACATCCGCCCATCGGTCACCTTCCTTTACCCCCGGATCATACAGGATCCGGAGCGCCATCATGTCCCATTCAGTCAGCCGTTCCTCATGATGCGAGGCACTCATGATAGAACGAAGCCGGTGGGAATGACCAAAGAAGCCAAAGGCATGCATTAGTTCGTGATCAACGCACCAGACACTTTCCGGGTCACTGCGCTTGCCAACCTCGATCTCGACGGCCCGGATACGGTTTCCGCGTCGCTTTGTATGCGCATAGCAACCGGCAGCGACATTCCTGCGAATGACGAACTCCCGTTCATCGCTGAAATTGATGATGATATCGCCAGCCCCGTCGGTCAGCCTGACATCCAGCCCCGTGGCCGAGGCAAAGCGGGCAACGGATTCGGCAACGGCCTGGCGCTGCATTTCAGACGGTGCACCCTGAATGGCCACCGTCGGTACTGTCTGCCAGCGCCGGACCCGGCCTGTGTTCAGCTGCTGCTCCGTGACAAGCGGGGAATTATCGCCAAAGGTGACTTCCGTGAAGAAGGCGGTCACCCGGTCACGGGTCTGCTCCGTCGTCTGGCAGGCAGACAAGGCAGCCATCACGGCAAATACCGCAAGACGGCCGGATATACGTAAAACGAGAGGATTCAGGACTGACACATCGCAATTATACGAGCGATCAATCATTGGAAAAGCCAAAATTGATCACTTGCGCAACGGCGCGACCGGCAGCTAAACCCGGTTAGCATCCGATCTCTCCAAATGGCAGACCCATGACCCGATCCATTCAGTTTCTCTCAACCCTCGGCCCGGCGTCAATGAATGACCGGGTCATCCGGCGTCTGACCGATCTCGGCGTGACGCTGTTTCGCATCAACCTGTCGCACACGACGATGGAACAGCTGCCGGGTGCCATCGAGACGATCCGGGCGTCAACCGATGTGCCGGTCTGTCTCGACAGCGAGGGCGCACAGATCCGGACCGGCTGGATCGAAGCAGGGGCGGTGACGCTGGCCGAACATGCGCTGCTGACCTTCCCCCGTCTGCCCCATCCGGGCGACGCGACCGCGGTCAATCTCTACCCGCCCTATGCCATCGACCTGCTGGTTGAGGGTGATCTCGTCAGCATCGATTTCAACTCCGTGCTGGTTCAGATTATCGACATCAACGACGACGGCGCGGTTGCACGGGTGTTGCAGGGCGGACAGGTCGGGCGCAACAAGGCGATCACCGTTGAACGCCAGGTGCCCCTGCAGGCCCTGTCGGACAAGGACCGTGAGGCCGTCGCTTATGGAGTCTCCGTCGGTATTCAGGATTTTGCCCTGTCCTTCGCGCAATCCGCCGGGGACGTCGACAGCCTGCGGGCGCTCACCGGGAAGGATGCCCGGATCATCTCGAAGATCGAATGCCGGGCCGGGCTGCAGAATCTCGAAGCCATTGCCATCGCCTCTGACGCCATCCTGATCGATCGGGGCGATCTGTCGCGGGAATTCCCGATCGAACGGGTCCCGCCCTTGCAGAAGAAGATCATCCGCACCGCACAATCCGTGTCACGACCCTGCTATGTCGCAACCAATCTGCTGGAATCGATGGTCACCGCGATCTCGCCGACCCGCGCCGAGGTGAACGACATCTTCAATACCCTGCAGGACGGCGCAGACGGTCTGGTGCTGGCCGCAGAAACCGCGATCGGGGCCTATCCGGTTGAATGCGCCAGCATGATCGCCCGGATGATCCGCCAGCAGGAGGAAGCAAGCCCGCCTGAAGATATCGGTGATTTTCTGCCGGTCTCGTTACTGGCCGAGCCGGTAGGCGGCAAACTGGTCATCCGCGGTGACGTCACCGACATACCGGACGGACTGCCCACACTCGCAGTCGGCCTGACCGACATCATGGATTGCCGCCAGTTCAGCATTGGTGCCTATTCACCGTTGCAGGGCTTCATGGATCGCGAAACGCTGGAATCGGTCATTACCGGGTATCGGCTGCCGTCGGGCGATCCCTGGACCCTGCCGGTTGTCCTGCAGACAGATCGTGAGGCCGCCCGGCAGATCACCCCCGGCAATCCGCTGGCCCTGAAAGGACCGGACGGCGACATACAGGCACTGATGGACGTAACCGATGTCTATGAGCCGGATCCGGACCGGCTGCTGACCGACTGGTTCGGGACGGCATCCGACAGCCATCCCGGCGTCGCCCGGGTCCGCAAGGCCGGGCCGGTGTTCATTGCCGGGCCGGTGCGCCTGACCGCTGCGGCCAGCAGCCTGTTCCGTGATTACGCCCTGACCCCGGCACAGACCCGGTCAATCTTTGCGCATAAAGGCTGGAACCGGGTCGTCGGCTTTCATACCCGCAACGCACCGCACCGGGCGCATGAGTTCATCCAGCTCGCCGCCATGGAACAGGCCGGTGCGGACGGCCTGCTGATCAGCCCGGTCATCGGCCCAAAAAAACCCGGTGATTTCGAGGCCGATGCGGTGCTCGGTGCCTATCAGGCAGTGCTCAATGCGGGTATCTATCCGAAAGGGCGTGCCGTGCTGGCGGCCTTTGCCACATGGTCACGCTATGCCGGCCCGCGCGAAGCTGCGTTCACCGCCCTGTGCCGCCGCAATATGGGATGCAGCCATTTCATTCTGGGCCGTGATCACACAGGTGTCGGCGACTTCTACGCCCCCGACGCCAATATCCGGCTGTTCGACCAGTTGGGCGATATCGGTATCACCCCGCTGTTCTTCGACGAAATCGCTTTCGACAGCGCAAAGGGCAGTTTCGGACCGGCAAAGGAAATCACAAACCCCGCCGCCATCAGCGGCACCGAGGTCCGGGAACGCCTGCGGGCCGGCCGCAATCTGCCGGCATGGTTCATGCGCACCGAAGCCCAGCAGGCCCTGTTCGAGATGATTGGCCGCGGCGAGGCGGTCTTTCATACGGAGTGATGATGCCGGTCCGCCGCACAGAGGCGTTTGTCTGAAAAGCAGGGCCTGATAGAACAGTTATCCAACTGCAACACAGGATTGCCATGTCCAGCGATACCACCCCGTCCGGATATGTTCTCGACACGCCCTACCTGTTCGAGTTTCAGGAAGAACTGTCACCGGTCCGGCTGAATTATACAGCCCTGCTGGGCGGATATCCCGCGGTGCCGCTCGACCGGCCGTTCCGCTATCTGGATATCGGCTGTGGCTACGGGGTGACGCTGGCTGTACTTGCTGCCGCCTTTCCCGAGGCCAGCTTTACCGGTATCGATCTGAATCCCGACCATATCCGCGACGCAGCCGATCTGGCGAGCGATGCGGGGAACCTCAGGCTGCTTTGTGGTGGCTTCGATGATGTGCCGCTGGGGCCGGACGAGCAGTTCGACTTTGTCGTCATGCATGGTCTGGTCTCCTGGCTGGATGACGGCCCGTTTGCCGCCCTGACTGACTTTCTGAACCGCCATGTCGCCCCCGGCGGCATTGTCTATGCCAGCTACAACGCCCTGCCCGGCTGGTCGGCGACCCAATCCCTGCGCAGCCGCCTGCTGGCCGAAGCCGCCACCATCGACGGCACTGCGGCTGACAGGGCCATGGGCGCCATTGCCGCCCTGCGACAGATGAAATCGGCCAACATTGCTTTCTTCCGCTGCTATCCAGAACTTGGCAATCATCTCGACCGGCTGGCGGAGATGGACCCGCGCTATGTGGTTCATGAGTTCCTGAATGCCGCCAACCGGGCGTTTGAGGCGGCTGATATTTTCGACCGGTTCAGCACTGCCGGCCTGACCTTCGCCGGGACAGCGACAACCTTTCTGACCTATGTCGATCTGGCCTTCCCCCCCCTGCTGCAGGGCAAGGCACGCGCCTGCACAACCCGGCAGGAGCTGGAAACCCTGCGGGATTTCGTCCGTAACGAAACCTTCCGCAAGGATGTCTTTGTGCGCGGGACCACACAGCTTTCCGCTGATGACTGGCAGGGCGCGCTGCATGGCTTCCCGGTTGCCGCAGCCCTGCCCGCAGCCCTGATTGAACGGGAAGTCGGGTTTGGTGAAATAGCCATTCAGTATGATGGCGAAGTATTCGATCCGGTCATCGGCATATTATCCGGCCAAGCTGTCTCACCGGCGCAACTGACGCGCCGGATTGACGGGCTGGATATCGACATGGCGTCCGATGCCACAGCTTTTCTGGTTGCGGGGGGACAGTTTCACCCGGCCCTGACCCCGACAGAAATGCTGCCTGTTCCCGAACGCTGCCGGATTGTCCACGACACCACCCGGCGTCTGATTGACCGGCTGGCAATGGCGGAAGGCGAGGCACCGGTTGTCGCCCCCGCACTGGGGTCCGGTATCCGGCTTAGCGGATCAGGCGCGATGATACTGCGCGCGCTGGATATTGCACCGGACGCACCGGTGGACTGGCTGATGGCGGAAATGGCCAGAACCGGTCACCAGCTCGCCGGGGTCGGCGACCATGCCTTTGGCGACGCCATGGCCCGGGAGAAACTGAACGACGCCGTCTCCGCCTTCCGGTCAGGCTGGCTACCGAAACTGCTGGAACTGGGCACCGTGGAAGCCGCGGACTAAGCCGGATTCTAGTAGAGATTTCCGGACTGCCAGGAACTGGTGCCTGACTCTGATTCGGCTGCCAACCTCAGGCTGATTTTCTCAGTCAGGTTGAGAAGCCGCACCGTATCGGCCAGCATTTGCCGGATATCATCGGTCTGCAGGGCTGTCTCGCTTACCGGGCCGGATTCAAAATGATCATGCCGACAGGGTATGGCCAGCCACAGCGCCCCCTCCGTCACTGCAGATCTGTGCTCGTCCGGAAAGGTCCGGCTGACCAGTGAGTGAATGTCGCGCATCACCCGCTCATCGGCAGGCTGGTCAAGCGCAAGCCGGATCAGCACGCCCCGGAAAACCGGCCAGACACGTTTCTCTGTATGATCCCGGCGTTCCGTTCTGACCTCACGGGTCAGCAGGAGTTCCGCCAGCACGAAGTCCCGACCCTGATAATCGCCCGATATTTCATCGGTCAGGCTGGCCTTGTTCCAGCCCGGATACAGATCGCTCTGCTGCAACGCCCTGACCGGCACCCCGCCTTTCGCTGCATACCGGAAGCGGCCAAAGAATCCGAGAACTGCCGGCATCAGGGTCGATTTGCGATTGTTCTGATAGGCCTTGCGGGCCGCCAGCACCGCAATCCACATACCGATGGCTGCAATCAGTATCGGCGCTGGCAGCATCAGGAAGAAATCGTCCCGGGGTGGTACCAGAACAACCAAGCCGAGAGCGGCCGCAAACCCGGCTGACAGGACGATCGCGACGAGGCGACGCCGCCGGATCGAACGGAGCACCGTCAGGCGGTGCGCCTCCAGATCCGTCAGAAGCGGCGCGATTTCAGCATCGAAGTAAGCCCCGAAGCCACGTTCCCACGAGGCATGTTCGACAAACCCGGGCTGATCAGCAGCCGTCATGCGTGCCCCCCGGCCCGGTTGTGTCAGTCCGTCAGATCGTCCCAGAGTTCCTTGGCCTTCGAGAAGAAACCGCTGCTCTGCGGGCTGGCCTTGGTGCCGCCGCCGGAATTTTCGAACTTCTTCAGGATATCGCGCTGCTCATCCGACAGGTTGGTCGGCGTCTCGACGGAAGCCTGGATGAACATGTCACCCCTTGCCTGCTGGCGCAGGACCGACATGCCCTTGCCGCGCAGCCGGAACTGCTGTCCGGTCTGGGTACCGGCGGGAATGTTCACCTTGGCGCGGCTGCCATCGATTGTCGGCACATCCACTGACCCGCCAAGCGTGGCGGTTGTCATCGGGATCGGCACCTTGCAATAGATATTGGCCCCGTCGCGAACAAACAGGCGATGCGCCCGGATCGACAGGAAGATATAGAGATCACCGGCCTGTGCGCCGCGTAATCCGGCCTCGCCTTCGCCAGCCAGCCGGATGCGGGTGCCTTCCTCGACACCTGCCGGAATATCCACGGAGAGCGAGCGTTCCTTGCGGACACGCCCCGCACCACCACAGGATCCGCAAGGATCCTTGATCACCCGTCCCTGACCCTGACAGGCCGGGCAGGTACGTTCGATGGTGAAGAAGCCCTGCTGTGCCCGCACCTTCCCGGCACCGTTACAGGTGCCACAGGTCACCGGCTGTGCGCCACCCTTGGCGCCCGTGCCGCTGCAGGTTTCGCAACCGACGGAAGACGGTACACTGACCGTCGCCTTCTTGCCCTTGAAGGCCTCATCGAGCGAGATTTCCAGATTGAGACGGAGATCCGATCCGCGGCCTGCCCCCGCACCACGACGTCCGCCACCGGAAAAATCACCGAACATCTCGTCAAAAATGTCGGCAAAGCCCGAGGCAAAATCAAAGCCGGCGGCACCCGGACCACCCTGTCCGCCGCCACCACCCATGCCGTTTTCAAACGCCGCATGGCCGTAGCGGTCATAGGCCGCCCGCCGCTGTTCGTCCTTCAGGACGTCATAGGCTTCATTAAGTTCCTTGAATTTCTGCTCGGCTGCCTTGTCATCCGGATTACGGTCCGGATGATATTTCATGGCCATCTTGCGATAGGCCTTCTTCAGGTCCTCCGCGCTGGCATCTTTGGCTGCGCCAAGAGTCTCGTAATAATCCTGTTTCGCCATTCAGCTCCGCCCCCGATCTCGCGTGCTGTCCGGCATGTCAGATCACATGCCGGACAGCGTTTTCCGAGTTATCCGATCCGGCGTCAGGCCGACTTGTCTTTGCGGTCGTCGACTTCCTCGAACTCCGCATCGACAACACCGTCTTCTGCTGAAGACTTGCCGTCCGTATTGTCCGGGCGATCGCCGTCAGCCGGGGGTTCGTCCTGCTGGGCCTTGTAGATAGCTTCGCCCAGTTTCATCGAGGATTGCATCAGGGTCTGCGTCTTGGCTTCGATATCCTCGACGCTGTCACCTTCCATCGCTTCCTTCAGATCGGCGAGATCCTTCTCGATGGATTCCTTGTCAGCAGCCTCAACCTTGTCGCCATATTCCTCGAGATTTTTCTCGGTGGAATGAACCAGCGATTCAGCCTGGTTCCTGGCTTCGACCATGGCGCGGCGCTGCTTGTCGGAATCCGCGTTGGCTTCTGCTTCCTTGACCATCTTGTCGATATCTTCATCCGACAGACCGCCGGAGGCCTGAATACGGATCTGCTGCTCCTTGCCGGTGGCCTTGTCCTTCGCGGACACATTGACCAGTCCGTTCGCATCAATATCGAAAGTGACCTCAATCTGCGGCATACCGCGCGGTGACGGCGGGATACCCACCAGATCGAACTGACCCAGCAGCTTGTTGTCTGCCGCCATTTCGCGTTCACCCTGGAAGACCCGGATGGTGACCGCATTCTGGTTGTCTTCAGCGGTCGAGAAGGTCTGGCTCTTCTTCGTCGGGATCGTCGTATTGCGATCGATCAGGCGGGTGAACACACCGCCCAGCGTCTCGATACCCAGCGACAGCGGGGTCACGTCGAGCAGCAGAACATCCTTCACGTCACCCTTCAGGACACCGCCCTGAATGGCTGCACCGAGGGCCACGACCTCGTCCGGGTTCACGCCCTTGTGCGGCTCACGACCGAAGAATTCCTTCACCGCGTCGAAGACCTTCGGCATGCGGGTCATACCACCGACCAAGATAACCTCGTCAATTTCACCGGCAGTGATGCCCGCATCCTTGAGCGCCGCCTTGCAAGGCTCGATCGTGCGCTTGATCAGCTCGGAAACCAGTGCTTCGAGCTTGGCGCGGGTCAGCTTGATGTTCAGATGCTTCGGACCGGAGGCATCCGCCGTGATGAACGGCAGGTTGATTTCGGTCTGCATCGAAGACGACAGCTCGATCTTGGCCTTCTCTGCGGCTTCCTTGAGGCGCTGCAGGGCCAGCTTGTCCTTGCGCAGGTCAATCGAGTTCTCTTTTTTGAACTCGTCGGCAAGATAATCGATGATCCGCGAGTCAAAATCCTCACCACCGAGGAAGGTGTCACCGTTCGTCGACTTAACTTCGAACACGCCGTCGCCGATTTCCAGCACGGACACGTCGAAGGTACCGCCACCAAGGTCATAGACCGCAATGATACCGGTGTTCTTCTTGTCGAGGCCATAGGCCAGTGCGGCGGCTGTCGGCTCGTTGATGATGCGAAGCACTTCGAGACCGGCGATCTTGCCGGCATCCTTGGTTGCCTGACGCTGCGAGTCATTGAAGTAGGCCGGCACCGTAATGACCGCCTGGGTCACCGGCTCGCCGAGATAGCTCTCGGCCGTTTCCTTCATCTTCTGCAGGATGAAGGCGGAAATCTGCGAGGGAGAGAACTTGTCGTCATTGATCTTCACCCAGGCGTCGCC
Organism: Rhodospirillales bacterium; assembly: GCA_040219025.1. Lineage (GTDB taxonomy): Bacteria > Pseudomonadota > Alphaproteobacteria > Rhodospirillales > HT1-32 > HT1-32. The sequence continues at coordinate 134,019 of JAVJTE010000035.1, forward strand.
GTTGTCACCCTTGACGATGTTGTAGGAGACCAGGTCCATGTCCTTCTTGGTCAGCGGATCGTCGAAACGACGGCCGATCAGACGCTTGATCGCAAAAAGGGTGTTTTCCGGGTTGGTGACGGCCTGACGCTTGGCCGGCTGACCGACAAGACGCTCGCCTGAGTTGGAGAAAGCGACCATCGACGGCGTGGTGCGTGCACCTTCAGAGTTCTCGATGACCTTGGCGTCACCGCCATCCATGACCGCGATACATGAATTCGTTGTACCAAGGTCGATACCAATAACCTTGCTCATATCTGATACCTCTTTCTTTCGGCGGATCCCGGATACGGCCCGATTTCAGCGACCGCGGATGGAATCCCCATTCTGGTTGTCGTATGCCGTTGCCGGCGTCAGGGCCCGTGAAGAGTCCCGTTCTGATTGGCCGGCGCTGAAAAGCCCCCAGATTTGATAGGGTAATCCCGGCACGGCGCTATATAGGTCGGTCCGGGCGAGGGTGCAACCGCGCCTCTTCAGATAAATTACAGGCCGCCGGCCTGCCTGATCACCAACTGATCGCCGGAACAGACGGATGATTTACCAATGGCTGCGAAAGCGGCATAGTCCTGATGCAATGGACAATATCCGGTCACTACCGACAACCAGCGAACCGATGGACCAGTCCGGCCACGCGTTTCAGGATCACCTTGAACTGCTGGCTGAAATGACGGCCAGCTTTGCCGCATCACGAGATGTGCAGAAGACCATCTCTACCGCGCTGGAACTGATCCGTGACTATATGGACGCAGAAGCCGCCTCGCTGTTCATGCTGTCCGATGACGGCAGCGAGCTGGAATGCCGTGCCTGCGTCGGCTCGTCCGATATCACCGGACTGCGGATGCCATCGAACAAGGGCATCGTCGGACGGACCGTGCAAAACAACATCGTCCAGATCGTCCGCGATGTCCGCAACGACCCGGATCATCACCGTCAGGTCGACCAGGATACCGGCTTTGTGACCCGGTCGATCCTGTCTGCCGCGATGTCCGTCCGTGAACGGATGCTGGGCGCCATTCAGGTCGTCAACCGGAACGGCGGCGACGGACTGTTTGATGACAGTCACAAGGACATGCTGCGCGCCATGGCATCAACTGCGGCGCTGGCCATCATCAACGCCCAGCTGGCGGCCCAGATGGTCAATCAGGAACGGGTCCGCCGCGAGATGGAGCTTGCCGCCGAGGTCCAGCGCAACCTGCTGCCGCGACCGACCGAGGACGGCTATCCGATTGCCGGGATCAACCAGCCGGCTCTGGAAGTCTCCGGCGACTTCTATGATATCTTCGAGGTCGCGGACGGTCGTATCTGGTTCGCGCTGGCCGATGTTTCCGGCAAGGGAATGAATGCCGCCCTGCTGATGGCCAAGACCTCCAGCCTGTTCCGGGCGCTTGGCCGCAATGCCCATGACCCCGGCGAGCTGTTCGTCCGGATCAACGAGGAAATCTGCGAGACCAGCACCCACGGCATGTTCGTGACCATGGCCGGCGGGATATATGACCCGTCAACCGGCATCGTCCGGCTGGCCAATGCCGGGCACGAGCCACCCCTGCTGCGCCTGGCGGACGGCAGCTATCAGGACTTTCCGGCAGAGGCGCAGCCACTCGGCATCATCGCCTTTCCGGGCATGACATTCCCGGTCACCGAAATCGATGTCGGCGATGGCGCACTTTATATATACACTGACGGTGTTACCGAAGGCTCGGTCGAAAGCGGCGGGATGCTGGGACAGGACGGTGTGCAGAACATCCTTGATGAAATGGCCCGGCAACCCTTGCGTGACCGGCTTCTCGCCATTACCGGCAAACTGACGCAGCATGGTGCCAAGCTGCATGACGATATCACCATTCTCGGGATCGACAGGGCGGGATGAGCGACACAGACGAAACCAGACTGATCGAGATCACCGTGCCGGCGCTTCCGGAACGGCTGAAGCTGATCCGAAACACGCTGAGGATCACGGCTGAAACCGTTGGTTGTTCAGAGACCTGCCGGCAGGATATCGTGATGGCGGTTGATGAAGCCTGCCAGAACATCATCCGGCATGGCTACAAGAACGATCCGGACGGCCTGATCACGGTGGATGTCCGGCTGGCGCGGGACACGCTGGTCATCAAGCTGATCGACTATGCCCAGCCGGTTGTTGTAGAACAGGTGAAGTCGCGTGATCTGGAAGATGTCCGCCCGGGGGGACTTGGCGTACATATCATCCGCGAATGTATGGATGAGGCAGAATTCAAACGGCCACCGGAGGGTGCTGGCAACCTTCTGGAGCTGACAAAAAAAATCGTTTGAGGGTCAAAGCATGGCATACAAGGTTCACAAGACTGGGGATTACGCGATCGTTGAGCTGACGGGGGATGTCGATCTGGAAAGATCGCCGGATGTCCGCAAGCTGCTGCTTGAACAGATCGGTGCCGGCCATGCCGTCATCGTTGATCTGTCCGGCGTCAGCTATATCGACTCATCCGGTGTCGCGAGCCTGGTCGAGGCCTTTCAGAACGCCCGCAAACGCGGCTCGGACTTTTCGCTGGCATCCGTCTCCACTGCCGCCATGCGGGTGCTGGAACTGGCCCGCCTCGACAAGATTTTCACCATCCATGCGTCGGTTGATGCGGTGACGGGCGGTTAGGCCCTCTGATGATTTCCTTCGCTGAACGGCTTGGCAAACGAACCCTCGCCGGTATCGCCGAAACGGGTCGTGCCGCCGGTCTGCTCGGAGAAAGCCTTTACTGGATCCTGCTCGGCCCCTACCGGAAACAGCCGGTTCGCCTGCCGTCGGTCTTTGCGCAGTGTATGGAAATCGGCATCCGGGCCATCCCGATTGTCGCCGTGCTGTCCGTCACCATCGGGGTCATGCTGGCCATTCAGGGCATCCACACCCTGCGGATTTTTGGCGCCGAAAGCCGGGTGACGCTGGGCATCGCACTGTCGATCACGCGTGAATTCGCGCCGCTTATCACCGGTATCCTGGTCGCTGGACGGTCCGGATCGGCACTGGCGGCACGGCTCGGCACCATGAAGATCAGCCAGGAGATTGATGCCCTGACGGTCATGGGCATCAACCCCGTCCGGTTTCTGGTCGCGCCGGCGCTGATCTCCATGGTCATCATGCTGCCGGCGCTGACCTGGTTTGCCGACATGGTCGGCCTGCTCGGCGCCGGACTTTATGTCTCCGCCGACCTCGGCATTACCATGGTGGCCTATCTCGATCAGCTTCGTGAGGCGCTCAGCGTCGATGATGTCCTGCATGGCCTCGGCAAAAGCGTTCTGTTTGCCATTCTGATCACGGTGATCGGCGTGGTAAACGGTGCCGGCGTCGAAGGTGGCGCAGAAGGTGTCGGCAAGATGACCACCCGGTCTGTCGTGCATTCGATCAGCGCCATCGTCATCACCGACATGCTGTTCGCCTTTCTGGCGACCCGTTGACCGATGGCTGACCTGCCCCCCGGCATCACCTCTGCCACAGACACCGCAATCCTTCCCGGGCTGAAGTCTGATTATGCGGTTGAGGTGATTGATCTGGTGACCCACTGGGGTGAACGGAAAATCCTCAACAAGGTCAATATCACCGTCAACCACGGCGAAATCATGGTCATCATGGGTGGGTCCGGATCCGGCAAATCCACCTGCCTGACCCATATGCTGAAACTGCATCACCCGACATCCGGCTGCATCAGGCTGCTTGGCAAGGACATCACCACCCTGCCGGCTATGGAGATGTATGAATTACGCAAGAAGATGGGCGTCGCCTTTCAGTATGGCGCCCTGTTCAGCTCGATGAGTGTCGGTGACAACATCATGCTGCCGCTTCGCGAACATACCTCGCTGGATCGCGGCACCATGGAAATCATGATGCGGCTGAAACTGGAGGTCGTCGATCTTGCCGGTTACGAGGATTTCATGCCGTCCGAGCTGTCCGGCGGGATGATGAAGCGGGCGGCCATGGCCCGCGCCGTCATCATGGACCCGAAGCTGCTGTTTCTTGACGAACCGAGCGCCGGCCTGGACCCGGTTGTTGCCGCCTCGCTGGATGACCTGATCCTGCGGCTGCGTGACGCCATGGGCATGACCATCGTCGTGGTCACCCATGAACTGGACAGCGCCTTCAAGATCGCCGACAGGATTACCGTTCTCGACAAGGGCGAGGTTCTGATCAGCGCCTCGACGGAGGAGGTTCGCAATTCACCGAACGAGCGTGTACAAAACCTTCTGAACCGCCGTACCGAGGAAGTTATTCTCGATCCGGACGAATATTTGCGTAGATTGGTTGGAGAAAGGATCGACTGATTGCATCAGAAAGCTGAGGCAAACTGCCGGTCAGGGGAAACATGACGAATCACCGGATAAATTACGCGTTGGTAGGTTTTTTCGTGCTGGCGATCCTGGTCACGCTGATCGCGACGATTGCCGTGCTGACCGGACGCACCGGCGCCGTCAGTACCTATTATACGACCTACGGGAATGTCGGTGGCATCAAGTTCGGGACGCAGGTGCTCTATGAAGGCTATCCCATCGGCCAGGTCGAGAGCATTGAGCCGACCAGCTTCAAGGGGTCCGTCCGGTTCAGGATTGAACTGTCGGTCAAGGAAGACTGGCGTATTCCGGCTGATTCAATCGCCGAGATTTCTGCCTCCGGACTGCTAGCTGCCGTGACCATCAACATCCGCGAGGGGTTGAGCGCCGAACCACTGCCACCGGGATCGGAAATTCTGCCCGGACGGCCGAGCAATATCTTCGCCGCCCTGTCCGGCGTCGCCGAGCAGTTCGGCGATCTGAGCGAAAACAGCGTCAAACCGCTGCTCAGCAATCTTGACCGTCAGGTTACAGCCTTCGGAAAGGTGTTTGAAAACGAACTGCCGGCCATGATCGACAACGTCAATGGCCTGACCCGGGAGGTCGCCGACCGGACGCCGCTGATCCTTGCCAATCTGGAAGACTTTACCGAACGTCTGCATGATATCAGCCGGGAAGTTGATCAGGGTGTCAGGGAGATCATGAGCGCCAAAAACATGTCGACCGTCGACACGGCCCTCCGGAATTTCGACAAGACAGCGCGTGATGTCTCCACCTTCACGGGCAGGATGAACGACACCCGCGAACAGCTTGATACCATACTGAAACGGGTCGACGGTCTGGTCGCCGGCAACGAGGACAATATCAACAAGACCGTAGAAGAAACCCGTTTCGTTGTTCAGGCACTGTCCCGCCACGTCGACGCCATCTCCTATAATCTGGAGGGAACCAGCCGCAATATGCTCGAATTCAGCCGTCAGATCCGCCAGAACCCCGGCCTGCTGCTGGGTGGCTCGTCGCCCAGTGAACCCGGCGCGAGTTCGCCGCAATGAGACATCTGATCCGTCCCGTCCTGCTGCTGCTCATCACCGCCGGACTGGCTGCCTGTTCCGCGCCGCCCGTGCCAAAGCATCAGTTCTACCGGCTGACGGCAGGCGCACCGGCCGCGACATCCCCGGTGCGGCTTGACGGTGTGCTGATGGTCGACCGGCCGAACGCCGACGGGGTTTATTCCGAACGTGCGCTGGTCCTGAGCCGCCATGCCGACCGGTCGATGATCGAACAGTATCATTACCATTTCTGGGCAGAATCCCCGGCAGCAATGCTGCAGCAGCAGATCGTCGGTTTTCTGCGCGAGGCCGATATCGCCCGTCAGGTGGTGACGCCGGAACTGCGCATTCGCAATGACTATGCGCTGACCAGCAAGATCCTGCGGATGGAACGTATCATCGACGGCCCGTCTCCCCGGGTCGCGCTGACCATTGAGTTCGCGCTGCACAATTATCGCGACAACAGGCTGTTGCTGCTGGAGACCTACCGCGAGGAAGCCGACGCCCGGTCCGACAGCATGTCAGATGCGATCACCGCCCTTGACGAGGCATTGAACCGTATTCTCAATCGCCTGCTGACCGACGCCAGCAAATAGGCAATGGTCCGACGCACCAGACGACAGCCACCCCGCCCTGCCCCGAGTGACCGGTTCACGCTGGAGATCCGTGATATCGGCGTGATGGGAGACGGGATCGCCGCCCTTCCCGATGGCCGGACCACCTTCATTGACGGCGCCCTGCCCGGTGAAATCGTTGAGGCCGAGGTTACCTTCCTCGACCAGGGGCCGCCACGCGGGCGGCTGGTAAATATCGTCGAAGCCTCACCCGCCCGGCGCGACCCGCCCTGCCCGATTGCCGGTCTGTGCGGCGGATGTATGGTCCAGCATCTTGAGGACGGCTTCTATGCGGGATGGAAGACCCGTTCCGTCTCGGCAGCACTGGACGCCGCCGGGCTCGACAGCGCCTGCCTGGAGCCGATGCGCCGGACCGGTGAACAGACCCGGCGCCGGGCCGTCTGGCAGTTTCGTCTGGGCGAAGGCCGTCTGCTGCTTGGCTATGCCGTGCGGCGGGGAAACCGTATCATTGACGCCACGACCTGCCTGTTGCTTGAACCGGCCCTGCAGTCCGTCATGGATGGCCTGCGCCGCGAACTTCCCGCGCTGTTACCGGGTCCGGTCGTCCGGCGCGGGCGCATTCTGGCGACCAGCAGCGATTCCGGCCCGGATGTGCTGCTCGAACTTGACCATGAGCCTGATCTTGATCTGTTGCAGGGCTTCAGCGCCCTGGCGGAACGGCTGGATCTGGCCCGGCTGTCCTGGCGGAACGGTGCCCGTGGCGAGGCAACCCCGGCAGCCGTCCGCCGGCAGCCGACCGTAAAATTCGGTGATATCAACGTCGCTGTTCCTGCCGGTGCATTCCTGCAGGCCTCCGGCGTCGGCGAGGCACTGATCCAACAGGCCGTCAGCGAGGCACTGGCAGAAACCGACGGCCCGGTTCTCGATCTCTATGCCGGACTTGGCAGCCTGTCCTGCCCGGTTGCCGCAACACGCCCGGTCCATGCCATCGAGGGCATGGAGCGCATGGCCATGTCGCTGGCTTCTGCCGCACGCCGCAGTGCCGTCGCCAGCCGTCTGACCACCGAGACCCGTGACCTTGACCGGCGGCCGGTCATTGCTTCGGAACTGGACCGCTACAGTGCGGTCATCCTTGATCCGCCCCGCACCGGGGCAAAACGACAGGTTGAGGAACTGACCCGTTGCGAGCAGCTCTCCCGGCTGGTCTATGTCTCCTGCTCGGCAGACAGCTTCGCCCGCGATACGACCCGACTGGTAAAAGCCGGCTGGCGGCTGGCCTGGGTGCGCCCGATCGACCAGTTCCTGTATTCCGACCAGACTGAACTGGTCGCCCGGCTGGACCGGTAGAACGATGGGCAACGTTGTCGACGGCCTGACCTTTGCCACAATCGTTTTTGTTGTGATAGCGGTGATCCGCGTTGCCTTTATCATCATGCAGCGCCGCGACCCGGACGCCGAGAGTGTCGCGCTGCTGCGGGACCGCCAGAACAAGGTTGAAGAAGCCTGGATGCACCGGAACAAGGTGCTGAAAGACCGCGCAGTCTGGAAGATGATCCGCACCATCGAGATCTGCCGTGAGAACCTCAATCCGGCTCTGCTGGCCCCCGGTCAGGACAGATACATCCACTACTATCTGGGCTACCTGCTGGGATTTGCCGAAGCCGTCAGTCTGGCCGACGGTGTCGAATTCGACCGCATCCTGCGACTGCCGATCTATCTGGAAACCAGCAAACTGCTGGGCAACGGTAATGGTGATGTACAGGAAGGCGCACATATGCTGGTGGCATTGTCGGGCAGTGAGTTTTTCGAACTCGGTCGCCGCGAAGGCGTGCTCGATGGTACCGATGCCGCAGAAGACAACGGTGAGCGCTATTTCCACCGCATTGATTCATTTTTCAGCGACAGGGGCTGACGCAGAACCCCCTCTGCACACCCCTACGGGTTATCCCCAATAGCATCCGCTGACAGATTCGTTACCTTCAGGTCATGGTCTTGATCGATTTCGGGCAGATGCCCCGGACGCCCCCACCCTCCCTGGCGGCGATCACAATAAACCGGTCAAATTTCCTCCCTGTGACTCAGGTGCTGCTTGCCCTCCCCCTGTGGCAAGCAGCACTTTTTTATCCGTTGAGATACCTTTTCGGGAAAGCACCCCGAAGATCACTGTTAAGGAAACCGGCGCAGGTCAGGAAATCCTCTGTTTTTCGTGTTTCCGCGCGATTTACATCAAAAGCGACGTAAATTTCGACCATTTGTGACCAAAGTCACAGAACAGCAGGGATTCAGCCGATAGGAAGAAGGTCACCCGGTGGAATGGATCCGGCACAGGAGACTGAAACATGAATGAACAATCAGCAGCAATCGGCACAGTGGAAGCTTCAGAAGGAAGCGTCTGGGTGATCAGGTCAGACGGATCCCGTGCAGAACTCGGTAATGGTGATCCGGTTTTTCAGGGCGACCTGATTGAAACCGCCGGTGATGGCGCGGTCGGCGTATCCTTTACCGACGGCTCGGCCTTCTCGCTCGGCGCGAATGGCGAAATGACCATCGACGAGATGATCTATAATCCGGCAACACAGGAAGGATCTTCCTTCTTCTCGGTCGTGCAGGGTGCATTCAGTTTCGTCTCCGGCTCGATCGCCAAAACCACGCCGGATGGCATGATGGTCCAGACCCCGGTTGCCACGATCGGTGTCCGCGGCACCAAGGTTGTCGGCGAGGCCGGACCGGAAGGTAGCGACAACAGCTTTACCCTGCTGCGCGAAGATGACGGCACGACCGGCGAGATTGTGGTCTATAACGAAGGCGGCATTCAGGTTCTCAACCAGCCGTTTCAGACCGTCTCGATCAGCGACCCGTCTGCCGGTGTCCCGGATCCGGTTACCATCTCGCAGGCCGATGTCTCGAACCGCTATGACGCCACCCTGCGCGCCCTGCCCGCCACCGGTCATGGTGATAATGCTCGCCCCGGCACAGGTGACGAAGGTGAAGAATCCGGCCCGCCCCTGCCCGGCGAGGCAGCGAACACCGGAGATAGCGCCGACGAGGAACAGGCCGCAGCAGAGGAAGAATCCGCAGGACCGGAAATATTGCAGGAGTCCGAACTGGAAGCCGGGCCGGAAATTGAAGACCTTGAGGCCGGTGAAGAAGCCGGACCGGAGGAAGATATCGGGCCGGGCACCGGTGACAAGACTGGTGAGCCCGCTGGCCCCGATCTGATATCTGCCGGTTCTCCCGCCGCCACATCCGGCAGAGAGTTCGGACCGCCTGTCAGTGCAGACCTGCCGGTTGGCGAAACCAACGAAATCTCCGGCAACACCGGGTTCTCACCTCCCGGCTCCGACCCCGAAACAAGCGGGTTTTCGGGCTTGCCCGGCAGCCTGAACCAGATCATCCAGGCCGGGCTGGATGCAGGATATACATCCGACCAGATATTTTCCGCCCTCTCCGGACAGACAGCACCACCGGCCGGGCAGAACTCAACCGGTGGGACCGGCATATCAGGGAATGGTGATAATGAGGTCTCCCCGCTGGTCGCCGGCGATGATCTGATAACAGCGGGGCAGACCTATCCCCGCTCCGAAAGTGACAACGGGCAATCTGCTGCAGACCAGAGCCTGATCGGTGGCAACGGTACCGACGAACTGCAGGGCGGTGCCGGTAACGATTACCTCAGCGGGGGTAACGGCAATGACGATCTCGACGGTGGTCAGGGCAATGACAATCTGGTCGGCGGCAATGGCGCTGACAAGCTGCTCGGCGGTGAAGGCGACGACATCTTGCAGGGCGGCAATGGCAACGACATCCTGAACGGTGGTCCGGGGGCCGATACCCTGACCGGCGGCAATGGTGCCGATACCTTCCGTTTCAGCGGTTCAGCCGACGGCTATGCAAAGACCACCAACGGTGTCGCGACGGACGCTGAGCTGGCTTCCGTCACCAGAATCACAGACTTTGACAGCGGCACGGACAAGCTGGCGTTCGACGGCAGCGGCTTTGGCGGTATCTCCAGTCTTGTTGACGGTATCACGGCAATCCGGCTGCATGACGTGTTTGACGGCACCAATGTCAGCAACAGCTCGTTTCAGGCCGGAACGCCGGTACTGATCTATGATGATACCGGCACCTTCTACTACGACGCCAACGGCGCCGGTGACGGCTATACGGTCGTCGGCAAGGTCGACGGTCAGGTCAGCTTCAGCGATCTGGAAATGGAGGGCGGCGGAAGCGTCTGAGACCCGCCCGGCCAGCCCTCCGGCCAGTTGTCTCTTACTGGAAAACGATCTTCGGTCCGGCCTTGTTGGCGGCGATCTTCGGCTCCACCTTGGCCCAGACTTTCGTGGCAATCTCGCGGTAGATCTTCGCATGCGGGCTGTCCGGCTGGCTGACCGTGATCGGCTGGCCGCTGTCAGAGGTCACCCGGATATCCAGATGCAGCGGGATTTCGCCAAGGAAATCCATGCCCAGCTTGTCGGCCTCGGCGCGGGCACCGCCATGTCCGAAAATCTCCGTCCGCTCGCCACAGCTCGGGCAGAGGAAATAACTCATATTCTCGATCAGGCCGAGAACCGGCACATCCACCTTCCGGAACATATTCAGGCCCTTGCGGGCATCCAGCAGGGCAATGTCCTGCGGTGTCGAGACGATCACCGCTCCGGCCAGCGGTACATTCTGTGACATGGTCAGCTGTGCATCACCGGTACCCGGCGGCATGTCGACCACCAGCACATCCAGTTCACCCCACAGCACATCCTTCATCATCTGCTGCAGCGCGCCCATGACCATCGGGCCGCGCCAGATCATCGGTGTGTCTTCCGGCACCATGAAGCCAATCGACATCACCTTGACGCCAAAATTCTCCATCGGGATCAGCACCTTGCCGTCCGGTGAACTGGGACGGCCGGAAATACCCATCATCCGGGGCATCGACGGGCCATAAATATCCGCATCCAGCAGGCCGACCTTCAGGCCGTTCAGCGACAGGCCGAGCGCCAGATTGACCGCTGTCGTCGATTTGCCAACACCGCCCTTGCCCGAGGCGACGGCAATAATCGCCCGCACACCCGGCAGAAAGGCTTCTCCCTCATCGGCCCGTTTGCGACCATGGGCGGCACCGGCTTCCTTGGCCGGCTGTTGTGCCCCGCCGCCGGAACGCTCCGCGGTCAGCACCACGGTGGCCGACAGAACCCCCGGCATGTCATGGACTACCTGTTCGGCCTGCTTGCGCACCGGTTCCAGTTCTGCGCCCCGTTCTGCGGGAACTTCCAGCGCGAAACCGACATGCCCGTCCTTGACCATCAGCCCCGACACCATCCCCAGCGAGACGATGTCTGCGCCCTTCTTCGGATCGACGACAGTTTTGAGCGCAGCCAGAATTAAGTCGTTTGTTATGTCGGGCATTCTTGAAAACCTTGTTTTTCCGCCAATATTGGCATGGACAGTGTACCGCCTGCCATTGCGGCAGCGGTGCGCCTGTCATATAAGGCGCAGACAGCGCGAATGCAAAGCGCAGGGATTTTAATCCGAAGGGAACGATATATGCCTTGGAATCAACAGGGCGGCGGCAGTGGCGGCCCATGGGGCGGCGGCGGCGGCGGCAATAACGGCGGAAGTCCATGGGGCAAGAAGCCCGCTGGTGGCGGTGGCGGCGGTGGAACACCTCCGCCAGACATCGAAGAGATGCTGAGAAAAAGTCAGGACCGGCTGAAGAAATTCATGCCCGGTGGCTTCGGCGGCGGCAAGGGTATCTTCCTTGGCGTTATCATCGCCGGGGTGCTCTGGGGTATTACCGGGTTTTACCGGGTACAACCCGGCGAAGAAGGTGTGCAGCTGCTGTTCGGTGAATTCAACGGCCGCACCACTCCCGGTCTGAACTACTGGTTCCCGACCCCGATCGGGGATGTCGAGATTGTCGATGCGGAAAATATCCGCCGCGTGCAGATCGGCTATTCCGGGCAGAGCGGCCGTGGCCGCGAAGTTCCCGGTGAAAGCCTGATCCTGACCGGTGACCAGAATATTGTCGATATGGATGTCGATGTGCTCTGGCGCGTCTCCAATGCGGCAGACTATCTGTTCAACGTTCGCGATCCGGAAACTACCGTGAAGATCATGGCGGAAAGTTCGCTGCGTGAAGTCATCGGCCAGACATCACTGGACAACGCACTGACCGACGGTCGTGCGGAAGTCCAGGCGAGAACCCGGCAGGTGCTGCAGGAAACCCTCGACCAGTACCAGACCGGTATCGAGATCACGAACGTACAGCTGCAAAAGGCAGACCCGCCACAGCCGGTCATTGATGCCTTCAACGAAGTGCAGCGCGCGCGTCAGGACAAGGAACGCCTTCAGAACGAGGCTGAAGCCTATCGCAACAGCGTGGTTCCGACCGCCCGTGGTGAAGCCCAGAAGATGATTCAGGGGGCTTCCGCCTACAAGGAAAAGGTCACGGCAGAAGCCGAAGGTGAGGCGCAGAAGTTCCTGTCGATCTATGAGACTTACAGGGGTTCCAGGGAAATCACGCGTGAGCGCATCTTCCTGGAGACGATGTCGGAAATCTATGGCAACTCGAACAAGACGATCATCGACACCAATAACGGCGGATCCGGTGTCGTACCCTATCTGCCGCTCAATCAACTGCAGAAGCAGGGAGGTCAGTAATGGGTAATGCCAAACTTGTCATCGCCGCGATCATTATCGGTGCGATCGGCATCATCGCCTCCATGTCCCTGTTCACCGTGCACCAGACCCAGCAGGCCCTGATCCTGCAGTTTGGTAATCCGGTGCGGGTCATCACCGCCCCCGGCCTCAACTTCAAGCTGCCGTTCGTCCAGTCCGTCGAATTCTTTGAAAAGCGGGTCCTCAATCTCGACCCGCCGGTTCAGGAAGTCATTCTGGCTGACAAGAAGCGTATCAATGTTGATGCCTTCGCACGGTATAATATCGTCGATGTTCTGGAATTCCGGAAAACCGTGCGGGACGAAATTGGTCTGCGCAGCCGGTTCAGCGGTATCATCAACTCCTCCATGCGTGAAGTCATGGGCCGTCTCGACCTGACCGACCTGCTGTCGGAAAAGCGTGATGACGTGATGAAAACCATCAATGAACAGGTCAATCTGGAAGGTGCCCGTTACGGCATCAAGATCCTTGATGTGCGTATCGGCCGGACCGAACTGCCGGAAGAAATTTCACGTAACGTCTATGACCGGATGCGCACAGAGCGTCAGCGGGAAGCCAACAAGCTGCGGGCGGAGGGCGAGGAAATCGCCGCCACCATCCGGGCCGAGGCAGATCGCCAGCGCACTGTCATCGTGGCTGAAGCAGAACGTGAATCCGCCATCACCCGCGGTCAGGGTGATGCGGAAAAGGAACGCATCCTGCGTGACGCCTACCAGTCCGACCCGGAGTTCTTCTCGTTCTACCGGTCGATGGAAGCCTACCGGAAGGCACTGGCTGACGGAAACACCTCCCTGGTGCTTTCTCCTGACAGCCAGTTCTTCAAATACTTCGAAGGTTCGGTGCTCAAGGCACCGAACTGATATAACTGACATCGACGGGGATATGATCACAGGCCATGCCTGAACGGTCATATCCCCTGTCGTTTCTGCATTCCCCCCCAATATCAAAGTCCTGTAACTTTCGCGTCCAGTCCTCGGCCTCCGCGGCAGATTGCCCCCGTGCAGTCACGCAGTCACAATGCTAGCCTTTGAGGCAATCTCAAAGCAGGGGGGCTCAATTGGATTCATTCGACTTCGGCTATATCGACGCCTTGCCGACTTTACGTGCAGGACTGGCACGCATGACCCAATCCCCCGTGAGGGAGACCGGGGCGAGGCCGGCCATCGTTTTCGTGCACGGCAATATGCAGGGGGCGTGGATCTACTCGAACTGGCTCAGGGTTGTCCATGAAGCCGGTATTGCCGCGACAGCCGTTGACGTGCGCGGACATGGCGGCCTGCCCACGGGGGATCTGCTGACCGCGGGTCTGAGCGACTACGGTGACGATGTTGCAGCCGTCGCCCGGACATTCGAACATCCGCCGGTGCTGGTCGGACACAGCATGGGTGGTGTGATGGTCGGGGTTGCAGCTTCGCGCACGCCTGTGGCTGGTCTTGTTCTGCTGACACCCTCACCACCCGCAAACCTGCCCGGTGCCCAGGCCGTCACGCCAGTAGACGAGACCCGTCCCCTGGCGCCTGCCGACGAAAAAACGGTACGGGAAAAGTATCTGGCAAATCATGCCGGCCACGACATCTCGGCAATGCTGGAACGGCAATGTCCGGAAAGTTCGGTCGCGGTAAATGATCGCTACAAGCTTCGTGTTTCGGTCGATGTAGAGAAAATCAACTGTCCGGCGCTTTGCATCTCTGCCGGTCGCGACTGGCCGATCACCCATCCGCCCGGACAGGACGCCGCTGTCGGCACGTTCTACGGTGCCGAAAATGTACATCTGCCGGAGGCCGCCCATAATCTCATGATCGATGTCGACTGGCACCCGGGGATCACCTGCATTCTCGAATGGTATAACCGCGTCGTCGCCGGCCGGAGTAACTGAGTATTTCGAAGGTTTACCGGTGCCATACACCGGGTACCGGTAACTTTCATATCCAGAACCCCGGGATACGACCCCGCCCTCCTGCGTTCACACAAGGTCATTGTGGCCTTTGAGAAGCTGTGCCAAACCTTAGGGATGAGTTGAAGTGCATCAGGAAGGACACCGCATGAAACTGTTCTGGGGATCGACATCGCCCTATGTGCGCAAAGTCGTGGTTGCCGCCGCGGAATGCGGCCTGACAAACCGGATCGAGCAGGTCGAGGTGTTCCCGTGGGATGCCGACACGAAGTACGGCGAGGTCAACCCGGTCGGCAAGGTTCCGGCACTGGTCACGGATAGCGGCCAGACCCTCTACGACAGTCCGGTGATCATCGAATATCTCGACACATTGCATGAAGGCAGCAAACTGATTCCGCCGACCGGCGAGGCGCGGTTCGAGAGATTGCGGATTGCGGCCCTCGGCGACGGCATGATGGATGCGGTGATCCTGCTCTACAGCGAACTGGAACGGCGACCGAAGGAGTTGCAATGGGATTTCTGGGACAACCGCATGCGCAACACGGTGAACCGTTCGCTTGATGCGCTGGAAGGCGACGCCGGAACGTTCAACCCGGACCAGCCGGATATCGGCCAGATCACAGCGGCTGTCGGGATCGGCTGGCTGGAATTCCGAAAGGCGGTTCTGGAAATCGACTGGCGGACCGGACGACCCGCCCTGTCCGCATGGTTCGATAGATTCAGCCAGCGGCCATCGATGACCGGGTCGATGCCGAAGGTCCATGTCCGGTGAGACTCAATATCCACCATCAGCAGGACTTGATAACGCACCTGATCGAAACATCCCCTTGCCTATTTCAAGCTTTAAAGTTGTAAAACTGTCGCTTCCTGTCCGCGAAGTGCTAGTCTGCCGGGATAGCAACCTTTGCCGGAGTTGATGATGTTCAAGCGTCTGTTATTGCCCGCCCTGCTCTTTACGATATTCGTCTTCGCCACACCGCCAGCCATTGCTTTCGAAATTTCAACCAGTCCGGTCAGGGTCGCCTTTACCGGGCTCAAGACCGCGGGGCAGGAATTTGGCGATGTCACGCTGGTCGTCGACCCCAAAACCGGAGAGACCACCAGCGCCGACCGGCTGCCAGAGTTGATTTCCCCGACAGCCGTTTCATGGACTGCGGCCACCGTCACGTTCTCGTTCAAGGTGTTCGAGACCACCTATTTTTTCAGCTGGGCAATCGGCGACAGCCTGCTGTCTGATACCCGGATGACAGCAGATTTGCCGGAAACGTCCGGTTTTCTTGGAGAGCTTGAGAGATTTCAGATCGGAAAGGCGCTGCTGTCCGGTGGAAAAATGACGGTTTCGGAAGGCGTTGGCGACCAGCCTCAGGTAACGGAGTTCACCCTGTTGCATCAGGCGGTGAATCTGGAAGATGTGGCCGAGGGCCGTATCGGCAAGCTGACCGCCGGTGCCATGGCGCTGGCCGGTGATATCCGGGACCGGCAGGAACAGATGACGCTGTCCCTCAATATTGAGCGGACAACCGCCGCCGGGTTTGACCTGGCCTATCCTGCTGTCGCATTCTCAAGCACACTTTCAGATTTTTCGCCCGACCTGCCAACGGCTGAGTATCTCCGTACCTTTGATAACTACGCAAAAGCTGGCCTCGGCTATGATTCGCTGAGCCTGGAGGCGATCACCGCTGTCGCGGTGTTGAACGAGAAACGCTATTCCCTGTCAATCGACAGCAACCACAACGGGCTCTATCGCGGCTACGTCGCCGGTCCCGGCAGCCTGAACGGTCTGAAACTGGATGCCGGGACGACCGGCATTGTCTCGGTGAACAGCATCACCGCGACAGGCTATGACCTGACCGCCGCCGCTGACGACATCCGTGAGCGCCTGCGGACCCGGCCGGAAATTTTCGATCCGGAGGTAACGGACCCTTCAGTGTTTCTGTCCAGCTTGCCTGCCCTTGATTTTGGCGACTTTTCCGTCAGTGGCGTTATGATCTCGGAGGGTGACAAGTCGCTGACGCTGGCGACTGTGCTTGTCGATGATATCCGTATCGATGCGGACCACCGCATCAATTTCGGTTTCAAGATCGACAGCCTGGCGCTTCCGGCCAGTCTCTTTAACAAACAGCGAGACAAGACCACCCGGAAAATTCTCGATTATGCCGGCCTCGACCAGTTGAAGATCAATCTGGAGCATCACTTTACACTCGATCCGAAAGACTGGGGCCTCAGTATCAATTCTCTCGATGTCGCCATGGACGGGCTTGCCGCCTTTACCAGCCAGCTTGAACTGACCGGACTGGCATTACCGAAAGACGACGGTAATTTCGTTTACCCCAGACTGGCAAAAGCCGGGATAACGATTTCCAACGACCAGTTGCTTGACGCCGGCCTTGCCAGCGCAGCCTCCGGAAACCGGACGCCTGACTATCTCCGTCGCGAGGCAGAACAAACCCTGCGAAACCTGCAGGCCAGCATGACGACAGAACCCGGCAAGGCCGTCTATGACGAGGTCATCAAATTCCTCAACGGCACGCCGGTTCTTTCCATGTCGCTGGCCCCGCAGAATCCGGTGCCGCTTGATCAGGTCGGCGGTATTCTGGCTCTCAGTGCCGATGCTGCTGTACAGTTCCTCGGGCTGAAAGTGACCGCCAGCCCATGATACGCTGACCGTGATCTTCAGATTCGCCCTTCTTGTTGCTGCCCTCGGCGGCCTGTCGGCCTGCGCCATCATTACCCGGCCGGAGGCCTGCGGCCCGCTCTATGGTGTTGCACGACTGGGGCCGGTGGGCGATGTGCAGGAAAGCGGCCGTGCGGTACAGAATATCGACGGCATCGTCTATACGACCTTCGGCATTCAGGAGCGATACTATATCGACCGGGCCAGCCTCGATTTCCGGACCCTGAACGGTGACATCGTCGATTTCCGGGTTGATCGGGGGGCACTCGACAAATATGGCGGCCTCGACTGGGGGCCACGTGCCTATGACGTCACCCCCTGCAAGCTGCCCCGTTCCGCCGCCCGGCGCATTCTGTCGCGCAGCGAATATGACCGTTATGAACGGGAAGGCCGGTTCGACTGACCCGCTGACCGGCAGATATCGCTCCGCCGGGGAAAAAAGCAGTCCCGGGGTATGGCCTATCCACAAAGCCGGATGGTAGGTTTTCCGGGAAACCGTAATCGACCACGCCAAACAGGGGAGAGACCCAATGGACACACGCGCAGCCGTCGCCTTCAGGGCAGGTGAACCGCTCTCGATTGAAACCGTGCAGCTGGAAGGGCCGCGTGCCGGTGAAGTAATGGTCGAAATCAAGGCCACCGGGCTTTGCCATACGGACGAGTTCACCCGTTCCGGAGCCGATCCGGAAGGTGCCTTCCCGGCTATCCTCGGTCATGAAGGGGCCGGGGTGGTGGTCGAGGTCGGGCCGGGCGTGACCTCGCTGAAGAAGGGCGATCACGTCATCCCGCTCTATACGCCGGAATGCCGCCAGTGCGAATATTGCATTTCCGGGCGGACCAATCTCTGTCAGGCAATCCGTGTCACCCAGGGTCAGGGCCTGATGCCCGACGGCACCTCGCGGTTCTCTCTCGGGGGCGAGAAGATTCTGCATTACATGGGCTGCTCCACCTTCGCCAATCACACCGTGCTGCCGGAAATCGCCCTGGCCAAGGTCCGCGAGGACGCCCCCTTCGACAAGATCTGCTATATCGGCTGCGGTGTCACCACCGGCATCGGTGCGGTGATCAATACCGCGAAGGTGAAGCCCGGCGATAACGTGGTCGTCTTTGGCCTCGGCGGCATCGGCCTGAATGTGATTCAGGGTGCCCGTATGGTGGGTGCCGACAAGATAGTCGGTGTCGACCTGAACCCGGCCCGGCGCGAGATTGCCGAGAAATTCGGCATGACCCATTTCGTCAACCCGACGGAGGTCGAGGGCGATCTGGTGCCCTATCTGGTCGACCTGACCAACGGCGGCGCAGATTATTCCTTTGAATGTATCGGCAATGTCGATGTCATGCGGCAGGCACTGGAATGCTGCCACAAGGGCTGGGGCGACAGCATCATCATCGGTGTTGCCGGTGCCGGTCAGGAAATCAGGACCCGCCCGTTCCAGCTGGTTACCGGCCGGGTCTGGCGCGGGACGGCCTTCGGTGGTGCCAAAGGCCGCACCGACGTGCCGAAAATTGTCGACTGGTACATGGAAGGCAAGATCAACATCGACGACCTGATCACCCACACCATGCCGCTGGAAGACATCAACAAGGGCTTCGACCTGATGCATGCGGGCGAAAGCATCCGCTCTGTCGTGGTCTACTGAGACCGGTCAGAAAGACAGACAGTCACTGACTTTCATCTCACGTCATCCCGGGGGCCGCCACCGGCGATACCCGGGACCTGACGGAGGCCACTGGCATAGACCCCGGGCAGAAATACCCGCACCTGAAACTCCTCCTCATCCTGAACTCGTTTCAGGATCGGTAACTGAGAGCCACAGCCAGGGGTCCTGAAACAAGTTCAGGATGAGGGCGCAGGGGTATAAGCAGGCCGATGGGGCAAATCTGAAGCTGTAAGGGAGCATCCACGGGGACGGTCAGTCCGCCCCCGTGGAAATCAATCAGGCGAGATGTTTCTTGAAATGCGCGATGGTGCGGTCCCAGGCGATCTTTGCCTGTGCCTCGTCATAGCGCGGGGTCGAGTTGTTGTGGAAGCCGTGCTTGGTGCCCGGATAGATATGCGCTTCGAAATCCTTACCGGCCGCCTTCAGCGCCGCATCATAATCCGGCTTCATGGCATTGATCCGCGCATCATCTTCGGCGTAATGCACCAGCAGGGCCGCTTCGATTTTCGGCACATCCTCGGTCTTCGCGGCCCGGCCATAGAACGGCGCACCTGCATTCAGATCAGCCCCCATCGAGACCGCGAGGCCATTGACCACGCCACCGCCATAACAGAAGCCGGTCGCCCCCATCTTGCCGGTCGACAGCGCATGGGATTTCAGGAACTTGCCACCATTCATCATATCCGTGAACAGCTTCGCGCCATCAAGGCTGGCCTGCATCGCCTTGCCGTCATCATCATTACCGGGATAGCCGCCGATCGGCGACAGACCGTCCGGGGCGAAGGCCAGGAAACCTTCGGCGGCGGCACGGCGGGCGACATCCTCGATATAGGGGTTGAGGCCCCGGTTCTCGTGAATCACCAGCACCGCCGGGAACGGGCCCTCGCCTGTCGGCTGAACCAGATAGCCCGTTGCCTTGCCGGAGGTGCCGCCCGGCGAATCATATTCGACATAGGTCGCCTTGATGCGCGGATCGGTGAAGGAGATCATCTGTGCTTCGGCATAGCGCGGCAGCAGGGCCTGGGCCATCGCCAGGGCGGAGCCGCCGACCACGGTCATCGCCGCGGCCCGGTTCAGGAACTCGCGCCGGTCCATGGCGGAATGGCAGTACTGATCGTACAGCGAGTAGATTTTCGGGTCGATATCCTGTGGTGACATGACAATGCCTTTTCTGTTGAAAAATATGCACAGACAGTGCCAGAAACCGGGCCGATCATCCGATAAATTTTACGTGAGCAGTACCGTCAGCCGCGGCCTGCCACTAGATGGCGCTGATCCCCCCGTGCTTGCGTGACCATGTCGGCGCATCCCTGATGAATTTGCGAATTTCGTCGGCTTCCCTGTTGCCGAAATAGCCGTCGGATTCGGCCCGGTCCATAATGTCTTCAAGCGTCGCAAGGGACAGCATCCTGTGTTCGCCGGTGAAGACATTGAAATCGACCAGCACGAAGGTTCCGAGAATTTCTGCCTCTGCCCGGCGCAGAGCCGACATGAACACGGATTCACTGGCCCCGTCTGTCGCCAGATCATCAATCAGCAGGATCTTCGCCCCCGGCTCGAAGCTGCCCTCGAACTGCGCCAGCCGGCCAAACCCCTTGCTTTGCCGGCAGACCAGAACCAGCGGCTTGTGCAGCCGGTCGGCGATCAGCGCCGCAAACGGCACCCCGGTCAGCTCGCACCCGGCAACCGCATCGAGCGAGCCCGGATCGATATGTGCCGTAATCGCCTCGACCGCCATCTCCACCAGCAGGCTGCGGTCATCGGGTGCGGAAATCAGTTTCTTGCAGTCAATGAAGACCGGACTGGCCCAGCCTGAGGAAAAGAAGAACGGCTCCCCATCCGTGCGGGTATAGAGCGAGCGGCTGTCGGAAATGATCCGGGCCGTCTCGGTTGCCCTGTTTTCCCGGGTTCTCATTTGCTGTCCTCCGGCTGATCGTTGGCAACTGCCAGCATGGCGCCACCCAGAACTTCCGTTGCCAGAAAGAAGTCCGGAAATTCCATCTTCTCGTCAGGGTTATGGCTGCCCTTGTCGTTGCGGACAAAGACCATCCCGGACGGGATACCGGCATTGGCAAAGACCGAGGTATCATGACCGGCACCGGAGGCCATCACCTCATAGGGAACCTGCTGACTTTTGCAGACCGCTTCCAGCAAGTCGATCATCGGTGGTGCCATGGTCGCCGGGCGGGTCAGTTTCGCCACCCCCAGATCAAACCGCACACCCCGCTTCTTTGCCACCTGCTCGCATTCCGACTGAATCAGCGCCTCGAAGGATTGCAGCGTCTTCAGGTTCTGGCTGCGATATTCCAGCGCAAAAGAAACTTCGCCGGGCACCCGGGATATCGCATGTTCCCGGGGATTGGTCTCGACGATCCCGGCCGTGACCACCAGATCCTCGCCCCATTCCAGCAGCACCCGCCAGTGCTCGTCAATCCGCACCATCAGGTCCGCCATCGCCAGCACCGCATCCTGACGCAACCAGCGGGGCACCGCCCCGGAATGGGCGGCCTGACCCGTGCAGACGACCCGGCGATGGCGGTGATTACCGCGAATGCCGGTGACGACACCGACCGGCTTTTCACGGGCCGTCAGAATAGGCCCCTGTTCGATATGCAGCTCCAGCCAGCCGGCCAGATGAGAGGGGTTCAGCAGCGGCGTGCCGGTTTTCAGCCGGTCGATATCGGCCCCGGCAGCCCGCATGCAATCTTCAAGAGTCTTCGTGCCGTCACGATGCGGGGTCTGAAAATCATCTTCGGTCAGCTGGCCGAACATCGCCCGTGTGCCGAAGTAACAGGGTCCGCCAAACCAGGCGCTTTCCTCGCCGCGCAGCGCATAGACCTCCATCGACCGCCGGGGAACATCTGTCTGCTGTGCCGCGACCAGCACCGCCAGCCCGGCAACCACACCGGCCGCGCCATCGTAATTGCCGCCCTCCGGCACGCTGTCCAGATGCGATCCGGTGGCGACCGCCGGCAATTCGGGATTCTGGCCCGGCAGGCGGATGATCAGATTGCGCGCTGCATCCCATTCAATCTCGAACCCGGCGTCACGGGCACGGGATTCAAGGAGACTGAAAGCCGCGGTCTCGCTCTCGCCGTAGGTTTCCCGCGACACACCAACCCCGTCAAAGGACATCTCCCGCAGGTCGGCGAGAATATCGACAGCGAGCTGGCGAACCGGGCCGGGCAGCATGAAGCCGGGCCGGATATCTGACGGAGCGGGGGATAATGACGGGGCCATGTGCTGCCTCCAAAAAAAAAACGGTGCCAAACAGGTCGGCACCCCTCAGATTTGGAAGTGACTATTTCTAGCCGGATTCAGGTCGCCGGGCAACCGTGATGTCGTCTCCGGCTCGGTCGGGCCATCCCGTCCCTGTCCGCCGGAATTGACGGACCTGCCCCCGCCCCCGATGATAATCCATCATCCCCTTGCCGGTGTCCTGCCTTGTCTTCACCTTCTGCCTCGCCCCACACGTCGCTTCCGCTGCTGGTCGGTGTCTCGACCAGGGCCCTGTTCCGGCTTGAGGAGGAAAACAGGATTTTCGAGACCGAAGGATGGATTGCCTATGAGGAGCTTCAGCTTCAGCGGGAACAGGTGATCCTTGAACCGGGCGCGGCCTTTGATGTGGTACAGCGCCTGCTGGCCCTGAACGGCGGCACCGGCCACGACGCTGTCGAAATCATTCTGCTGTCAAAGAATTCCCCGAACCTGTCGCTGCGTGCCCTGAATTCTGCCGAAAAGCTCGGTATTCAGGTCAAACGGGGAAGTTTCACCAGTGGCCGGGCGGTTGCCCCCTATGTCGATGCCTGGGGCATTGACCTGTTCCTGTCAAACGACGACGGCGATGTCCGTGCCGCTGTTGCGGGCGGTACCGCTGCCGCCAGACTTGGGGCTGCACCGGCACGCCTCAGCGACGTGTCCGATGACGAAGTCCGGATCGCCTTCGACGGCGACGCCGTGGTCTTCAGCCCGGAATCAGACAAGATTTATGCTGACCGGGGGCTTGAGGCGTTTCTGGACCACGAGCGGCGCAACGCGCTGGTGCCGATGAAAAGCGGCCCGTTCGGCAAGTTCCTGCACAAGCTGGCTGTGCTGCGCAGGAATTTCATGCGCGCCGATGGCACCAGCCGTGTGCGAATCGCCATCGTGACGGCCCGCAACGCCCCCGCCCATGAGCGGGTCATTCATACCCTGAGGGCCTGGGGAACACCGGCTGATGAAGCCCATTTCGTCGGACGGCATGAAAAGGCGCCCTTCCTGAAGGCCTTCGGGGCGCATATCTTTTTCGACGATCAGGAAAGCCATGTGCTGGGTGCCGGATCGGTGGTCACGGCGGGCCTTGTCCCCGGGCCGCATTCACCGGACAAGGCGGTTATCCCCGCGGACTGACCCCGGCTGCTGCCGGGTCAGGTCCGGCTGCGGGAAGCGTGATAACGAATGTTGTGCCCTGTCTCTGGCCTGTGTCGACCGTGATACTGCCGCCAAAACTCTCGACGATCCGCCGGCATTCTGCGAGGCCGAGCCCGTAGCCACCACGGCCCCGGGTATCCTCGGACTGCCGGAAGCGTTCAAAAACCAGGTCATGCTCCTCGGCTTTCAGGCCGATGCCGTTATCACTCAACCGGAAGATAACCCGGCCTCCCTCACATACCGAAGTAATCTTGACCTCAAGCTTGCGGCCCTCTGCCCGGTATTTCAGTGCATTCTCCAGCAGGTTCTGGAAAAGACGGGTAATCTGCAGCCTGTTGGCCATAACCGGGAACAGCTCTCCGGTGCTCACCCCGGCCCCGATCGCGGCAAGCTCCGGCTCCAGCACTTTCCGGGCGTCATTCCAGCAGACACCGGTCTCCACGACCCCGGTGCCGGTGCCAAGCTCCGCATCCCGTGCCTGGCTGAGCAGATCATCGATGAAGTCGTTCATCCGCAGGGCCGCCTCATGGGCGTTCGCCAGAAAGGCCTTTTTCCGGGCCGGGTCAGCGCCGGCCGGCAGATGATCGCTGGCCTCGATATAGCCGATGATCACATTCAGCGGCGACTTCAGATCATGGGCGACGGTGCCGGCGAACCGCTCCAGCTCCGCATTGGCGGCCCGCAGCTGAAACGCCACATTATTGTAGGATGTCCAGAGCAGGCCGAGGCTCCATCCCATCGTCAGCGACATCATGAGGAACAGGAAAAGCTGGTCCGCCAGCACCACCTGACTCGCGGCTTCCGGTCCCGGGTCAACCAGTGGCCGCAGCCCCAGCCGCAGGAAACTGACGACGGCGAAGACGGCAAACAGAGAGCCGAGAATCCGGCAGCCGGTCCGCAGCGCCGGCCGTTTCTCGCCGATCAGGTGCCAGGCCGTCATCGACGCCACAACGCCGTTCACCAGCGAGTTCGCGATAAACACCCCGGAAAGCCGGTTCTCGACCAGCAGGAAATAGCCGTTGGTGAGCAGGCAGAACACCAGCACCAGAATCTCAAAGCCATAGCGCGGGCGCAGCTTCTGCAGGGCCCGCATTGCGCGCGCCGCCAGCAGCACGCCGCTCACAAACAACAGGAACCCGGGATAGGCGAGCGCGAAGTTCCGGCTTTTCGCCGCCAGCCCGACAACCAGCGTCGCGACAATCCAGCAGAGCGTGGCAAAGGCCATTTCCCGGATACCGTCGGCCCTGGTTCCGGACAGCCAGAAAGCCATGAGGATCACCACCATGACGATCTCGACACACATCAGGGAAAACAGAATCGAACCGGTCTCGAACATGCGTCCAGAATTACCTAAACCGTCCCGAAAGAAAGCAAAATGGATGGCCGTCCCCGTGGATCCTCTCCGGGATGCCGGAAAAGCCCCGGCCGCCGTCAGAAGCCGCCCCGCCCCGGCCACCAGCCACAGATCACCCCCGCCACATCGAGTCCTTGCACCCGTCCTGCAAACAGGCCCTCAGCATAATGCGGATCTTTTCCTCCGCTGAATACTGCTTGCGGATTGCCCGGCGGACATCCCAGATCGACTTAGCGGAGGCCGTTTGACGGGCCTTCGATTTTTGTTCCACAGGCGCTAACGCCAGACACAACGACCGAGTGGTTGTTCATAAGTACTTATATCTCAACCGGCTTTGACCTCTCTTCCCTTTCCAGCCATTTATCCATTAGCACACATGCAGCCAGATCACCGCTGACGTTAAGAGCCGTCCTGCTCATATCAAGAATTCTGTCGACACCCATAATAAGCGCAATCCCAGAGGCCGGGACACCGACAGAAATCAGAATTGAAGACAGGATTACGATACCCACTCCCGGGGCAGCCGGGGAGCCAATAGAGGCGCCGACCGAAGTCAGAACAATCAAAACCAGACCACCACCACTGATATCAACGCCAAAAACTTGGGCCAGAAAAATCGCTGCTACGCCTTGGTAAAGTGCCGTACCGTTCATATTGATCGTCGCACCCAGGGGAATGATGAACTGACTGACGGCGGGGCGTACACCAAGGCGTTCTTCTGCTGTCTTTATTGATAATGGCATTACTGCAGCTGAACTTGATGTCGAAAATGCCAGCAACAGGACATCGCGGGACGCAGATAGAAATCGCCCTGGCCTCATGCCGCCGCCAAAACCGACAATAGCAAGAAACATAACGAGCAGTAGCGTCAGACCCATCAAAACTGTCCCGACATATACCGCCATACCAAGCAGGGCTTGCAGGCCGATCTTCGAGGTCAGCTGCGCTAACAATCCAAACACGGCCCAAGGTGCTAACCACATGGCCCAGCGGACGACGGTCATGCAAACTCCCTGCAGGCTCGCCAACAACTCGAGCATTGGTTTGGCCTGCTCTCGTGGCATAACCAGAAGAGCAACGCCGACGACGCTCGCAAAGATGACGACCTGGAGCATGTTGCTGTCCACCATCGACGACAATGGATTCGTGGGCAAGATCGTCAGAATCTTCTCGGGCAGGGTGTCCAGAATATGGGCGCCTCCGACTGTTTCGGGGGCAACCGTCATCGGCAAGCTGAATCCAAGACCCACCGGATCAATAAAGCTGCCGGGCTCAATAATAAGCGCGAGCCAGATACCGATACCAACTGCGATGGCTGTTGTGATGAGAAAATACCCGACAGAGCGCAGCCCCAGGCGACGCAATTGATCGAGGTCTTCAGACGAGCACAAGCCCCTGACAATTGATGCAAAGACAAGAGGTATAACAATCATCTGGATCGAGATTAAGAATAACTGACCGGGAAATGCTAACCAGTTGCCGACAATAATCGCGATGCGTGGCTCGATTATTCCTACGCTGGGTCCGAGTGTCGTACCTACCACGACGCCCAACAACATACCTATGAGAACCTGAAGCCACAGCTTACCTTGAACCAATTGCTGAATAGAGCTTGCAAGGGGAAGCAACGACCGTCTGCGATGTGATAGATTTTCTGCGGTCTGCTTACTCATAGTCTTTCTCCAAGGTGTTCAAATTCCTCCTAATACTAACATCTTCTATATCTGATCGAAATATCCACCTTCGGTATAGAAAACCTCGGCACCCAAGAGCCGATGCGGGTTTTGCAGGGCATCTGAGCCAGGCAGTGCCCGTCATCATATAAATTGGAACAGTCACCGGCTTGATTTAACGCCTGTCTCATCTGGTTCAGGATATCAGGCGGCGTATTTGCGGTATTGCAATCGCCTGGCCTCCATTGTTTCGAGCTTGATCCTTTCCCGCTGTTTTAAAATTGCCTCGCCCCGCCCGAAGTAAACGTCTGAGGGCGTGAGGTCTGCCGGGAAGAAATAGTCTTCCAGTAAGATGCGGTTGTGCAGAGTCTGGTGCCATCGCTCGATCTTGCCCAGTGTCTGCAGAGGATATGGTGCCCGTCTGACATGCCCCATTTTCTGATCGCTACGCCACACACCCCCGCCACATCGAGTCCTTGCACCCGACCCGCATCCGGGGGTATGTTCCGCCCGTCCTGCAAACAGGCCCTCAGCACCCGTAGCTCAGCTGGATAGAGCGCTGCCCTCCGA
>JAVJTE010000036.1:0-9001 GCA_040219025.1 Rhodospirillales bacterium
CTCGTTGAACGATTCTTCAACAAGATCAAGTTCTTCCGACGC
The DNA here is from genome assembly GCA_040219025.1 of Rhodospirillales bacterium. GTDB lineage: Bacteria > Pseudomonadota > Alphaproteobacteria > Rhodospirillales > HT1-32 > HT1-32. Next base: position 43 of record JAVJTE010000036.1, read on the forward strand.
ATCGCCACCCGATATGACAAGCTCGGATCAACTTATCTCGCGATGGTGAAGCTCGCCGCGATCAGAATATGGCTGCGATTTAATGAGTCTACGGCCTAATTGACCCCAATCAGAAAAATTGCTGCCTAAGGGGTAGTTATCTGAAAATATTTTGAAAAAATCTGCTGCCGGATCACTGAACAGCAGCAAAAAAGGGGGAGATTATGTCAATTAAACCACCAGTCACAGATCTGCTGATCAAGGTTTCCGAGTCCGGCTTCTATCGGGGATTCACGAAAGATGTCGCCATTACCGCAAAAATTCTGGTTGGCGGGCTTATTTTGTGGGCCATCGCCTTTCCGGATCAGGCCGCTTCCGTACTCGGCAGCCTGAACAGCATTATTCTGGCCGGGTTCAATTACTGGTACGTCTATGTCATGGCGTTCTTCGTCATTCTCTGTTTTGCCCTGGCACTCTGGCCAGCAGCCGGACGACTACGCCTGGGGCATGATGATGACAGGCCTGAATTTTCAAATTTCTCCTGGTTCTCGATGATGTTCGGAGCCGGCATCGGCATCGGTATGCTGACATTTGCAACCGCAGAGCCGATGTATCATTTCGCCAAGAACCCCAGCACCATCATGGGCCTGACAGAAGGCAGCACAGCGGGGAATGTGCGCGAAGCCTATGTCTGGTCATTTACTCATTGGGGACTGGCAGCGTGGGCAGCCTATGCCATTGTCGGTCTGGCGCTCGGCTATTTCGCCTACCGTCGCGGTCTGCCCCTGACGATCCGCTCGGCGCTGACACCGCTGTTCGGCAAAGCATTATCAGGTCCGGTTGGCCATGCGGTGGACGTTGTCGCTGTTGTTGCCACCGTACTTGGCGTTTCCCAAACACTTGGGTTCGGTGTGGAACAGTTCATTTCCGGCCTGTCGCGGATCGGTGTCGGTGACTGGCTTTATACGTCGGCGGCTGACGGCACCAAATCCTCCTCAACCATCGGCATTATCGTCGCCCTGCTGGTCATCATGGGGGCTTCAACTCTCTCCGCCTTATCCGGAGTCGGCAAAGGCATTAAGTGGCTATCGAACATCAACATGGGCCTCAGCTTCTTTGTCCTGACCTTCTTTCTCATATTCGGCTCAACACTGTTTGGCCTGTCGGCACTGTTTGTCGGCATCTGGGATTATCTGGCGTCAATTCCCGGCAACATCCTGACGGTCTGGTCGAAAGACGGGACCGAAACCGGTGATGCACTGGCTGGCTGGCAGGGTGGCTGGACCATTTTCTACTGGGCATGGTGGATTGCTTTCGCCCCGTTTGTCGGTGTTTTCCTTGCCCGCATTTCGAAAGGCCGGACCGTGCGGGAATATGTGCTGGGGGCGCTGATCATCCCTGCCGTCATGTGCTTTGTCTGGTTCGCGCTGGTCGGTGGCACGGCAATCGACCTGGAACTGTCAGGTGAAGCCAAGGGCGCCATCGTCAATGCAGGTCAGGCCGACCAACTGTTCGCCATGCTGGCCGTCATACTTGATGACACGCTCGCCTACATAATGTCGATCCTGGTCGTCATCCTGTTGCTGACCTATCTGGTTACCTCGGCGGATAGTGCGGTACTGATCATCAACACGATCAATGCTGCAGGCGATGAAGGCCCGAAGGCACGCCCGCATATTCTGTTCTGGGGTGCCGCCCTTGCACTTGTCGTCGGCGGCCTGATCGTCGCCGGTGGACTGGGCGCCATCCAGACCGCGATGGTCATCGGGGCGCTGCCCTTCAGCTTCGTCATGGTGCTGATGGGGATTTCGCTCATCAAGGCGATCTATCGTGACAGCCTGCGGCTGAAACACGGGCTGCCAACAACCCATGTGGAAGCCACATCGGCAGAAGAATAAACCTGCCATACCTGCTAAAGGGCCCCGGTGCATCTGCATCGGGGCCTTTCCTCCGGATCGCCTCGCTGACCGACGAAACCGTATGCCGGCGAGATCTTAATGAGCTCTCACGCCAATGATGTCTGTCACCCGCGTTGCTGCAAATTTCCGGGCTAGGCACAGTAAGCCGGTTATCCCAAAGTCCGGTCCGGTCAGGATAAAAGTGACATGTGGTCTTTCATTATACACCGGGTTTGGCTAAGTATTCTCCGATGACAATCCGGCAAATAGTTTATGTAAGCACGGCCTCGCCGAAACTCTCCCCCACCCAGCTTGAGAGCTTGCTTGCCCATGCCCGGGAAAATAATGCGAAGCAGGGCATCACCGGTTTGCTCGTCTATGCAGATGGCTCAATCATGCAGACACTTGAGGGGCCGCCAGAGGTTCTTGCAAACCTGATCGATGTAATTTCGGCTGACCCGCGTCACAAGAATATTCTGAAAATTCTGGATATCGAAGCCGACAGCCGCCTCTTCCCTGACTGGCAGATGGCTTTCGCCCGCGAGAACAGTCCGGAACCGATCAAGAATTGCATCGAACTCTTCCGGTTAAAGAAAGAGTACAGTGACGAGATGTCACTGAAGGGCATTGTCGGCGTCGTCATGTCAGGTTTCATCAAGAGATTATAACCTTGTATCAGGCAACACGGTTATCAGACATCTCTGCATTACCTCTTTAGAATTTATGCATTCCCGCCGCGTGGCAAAAAAATTGCCGAGTTTATTCCAGTAAATGCATCAGTCGCGTGAGCGATGTCGCCTTGATTTTCATCACCCTGAGCTCCGCAGCCTTGACGATTTTCGATATTTCTTTCAGGCTGGTCACCGACAAGGCACTAATATTTGAAATGGCTTGCGAACTCATAGTAGTTAGCTGGCTCGTAACTTTCGTCGCAAAGTCAGAAATCTTTTTACGAGCCAACTCTGCATCCCTGGTTATGCTTTCCGGTGTGCGCCCCTTGACCTTTGATGCTTTCAGTTTCTCACTGGCAACCGACGCATTACAGGCAACAGCTGCCTTCACTTTGGCAACATGACGCTGGATTTTCGAAATTGCTTCATCTGTATTTTTCGAAATTTTCGAAACTGCGAGACGTGCCTGCCGCTCGATTTCTTCAATCGAACGGCTGCATCCGCCTTCAATCTCCATCCGGACTTCATTTCCGAGTTCAGCAACAGTCGCCGTGTGCCCGGTAGTGATGGTCTCCGAACCGCTGCCTTTCAACTGATCAATCTTCAATGATGCCAGTTCTACTGTCGCGATCAGTTCTATACAGGTAACCTCGGCATGGGAGGCAATGCTGGCGATGGCAATACGGGTATCAGCCTGTATTCTGGCATTTGCCACCTGGCTGATTTCCCCGATTGCTGCAATGGCGCTCACAACCTGTTCCGAAAATGAAGCCCCGAAAGTCTTGACAGCTGAAAGGCGATCACTTTCAAACTGCCTGTCTAGGTTGTCCAGATCTTCTATCGATGGAGAAGGTTTATCGCTGTTGTTAACCACAACATTTCCATTCGAAATTCACATATTTCAACTGTATTTTAACTTGAAAATCGACAAATAGCGAACAAATGAAGGACAGGTGTTTCCCGCCAGATTCTCGTCGTCAGTGCCGGTAACACAGTCATGCATAAAGTCGCTTGACCTCGTCACTGCCATCCAGCACTTCCATGAAGGCATCGACAACATAGGGATCGAATTTGGTGATCCTGTCATCAATCAGGGTCGAGATCGCCGCCTCCTGTCCGGGAGCACGCCGATAGGGCCTGTCACCTGACATCGCATCATAGGTATCAGCCACCGCAATAATCCTGGCCTCCAGGCAGATCGAACTGCCCTTTACTCCGTCGGGATAACCGGATCCGTCCATTCTTTCATGATGTTGCCCGATCATGTCGGCGATTGGCCAGGGCAGCTTCAGATGTTCAAAAATCTTCCTGCCGTAACTTGTATGCAGCTTGAGCATCTCATATTCCGGCGGCAAAAGCCTCCCCGTTTTATTCAGCGTTTCAGCCGGAACCGCAATCTTCCCGATATCGTGAATAAAGGAGCCAATGTTCAACCCAAAGCATCGTTCATCCGACAGACCAAGCCGGGCGGCGATACGCGACGTGATCAGGGCAACGTTTTCCTGATGATGGCTGGTATATTGATCGCGGAGCTCAAGCGCCTTTCCGATCGCCTGTGTCATGGAAACCAGAATTACCTCATGGGTCTGGTCGAAAAATTCTTTTCCGCGAAGAATATCATCTTCGGCGCTTTTCCTGAGCCTATCCATGATCACCGGCCAGCCGACTTTTACATAAACTTCAAGCTGCTCAAGATCCGCTGCTTCATATGGCTTTTCCCTGTTACCGACACCAAGAACAGCGACAATTTTCTCATCCATGAAAATCGGCAAGCTGATATAGTTGGTGACTTCAAAATCAATCGTCGCTGTCTTGCGAATCAAGCAGGTCTTCCTGGATGCATTGTCCAGGTCCGGCGCCCGTTTCAGGATACTCTTCGTCCAGATCTCTGAGGGCTCCGCATGGTAGTGCATATCATGGGTGACGGGTCCATAAAGCAGGGCCGTTCCGGACCAGATCTTGAGGTCCAGCTCTTCGCTCGCTTCATCATAGAAATGAAGATAGCCAATACTGCTGCCGGTTTTCCGGACGATCAGGTCAACAAACTCCTGAAGCAGATCATGCGGCGAAAAATATTTCGCCAGCGGATGACCTTCCAGTCCACTGACATCAAGTTTGTGCTCGGAGTATTTATCCATGGCATCTTCCACTCTTAATAATAATTAAACCTTATTATATGGACATAGTCGATAGGTATTTTCCCTTACTAAAAAAATCGATAAAATGAAAAAAAGAAACATATTTTATAAAAAATTGGCGAGTTAATAATTACTGTTATATGGAAGTTATCTGCCAGAGAATTATATGTTTTGTTTTCTTCGCACATCAGACCGCGAAGCTAAGGTCACCGTCAACTTGGACAGAAAAGGATGCTCGCAAAGCCTCCGGGCACCGGAAACCTCCAGAACAGTCGAACGCATCTGACAACGCCTAACTTACCCTGGTGCCGAATTTTCTGACCGCAGCCTCGGACAGCGTCAGGCCAAGGCCTGCGTCTTCGTTCAGGGTCAGCCAGCCATCTGCGATATGCGGCGGGTTCTCATAGAGTTCAGCCTGCAGCGGGTCACGTTCGGGGTCAGTGAAGGATTCAACGATACGCCCGGCGGGTGTCGAGGCAACAAGCGGGGCATGGATGAAACAGTCGTGGTGCGGCGCCACATCAACATGATTCAGCTCGCATAATGCAGCCAGTTTCCTGCCTTCGGTAAATCCGCCGAACATCGTACAGTCAAACTGCAGGATCTGGATGGCCTGCTCTTCCAGCATGGACCGGCAACCATAGCTGGTGATCTCGCTCTCACCACCGGAGAGCGGAATCGGGGTGCGCTGCGACAGAAGTTTCAGATCACGCCGGTCGTCGACCCATTTAACCGGCTCTTCCAGCCAGGTCGGATTGAGGTCTTCAAGAAGGCGCGCACCTTCAATCGCCGTCTTCAGGTCCCAGGCCCGGTTCACATCAACCATCAGATCCCGATCCGGACCAATGACATCCCGGACAATCTCCATGCGTGCGATATCTTCCTTCAGGTTCAGCCCGCCGACTTTGCCTTTGAAACCCTGATGCCCCTGCCCGACCAGCATCTCGATTTCATCACGCAGCTCTGCATTGTCCTTGCCGTCGCGGTAATAGGCACAGGTTACATAGCAAGGGACCTTGTTGCGGTGGCCGCCGAACAGGCGATACAGCGGCATTCCCGCGGTTTTGCCGACGATATCCCAGCAGGCCAGGTCAACGGCTGAGGATATCCGGATCAGGGCCTCCCGGCCCCAGCTGCGCTCGGCGGCATAACGGCTTGCCGTCAGTCCGAAAAGCTTCTGATAGACCTGCTCGGGTGCCAGCGGGTCCATACCGACAATCTGTTCTGACAGGCCATCCTTAATGACCTTTGTGATCGGTGAAATATCGGTATAGCTGGTCGCAAGACCAAACCCTTCCACCCCGTCACTGGACTTGACCCGGACAAGCAGTTCGTTCGCCGACGGCACCCTGAACAGGCTCACCCAATGCGGCCGTTCCTCAGCCGGTGCCGAGAGGACAAAAAAATCGATTTCTGTAATGACTGTCACTCTGGATACTCCCTGATTTCCAGCGGCATGATTCTTGGCGCAGCGAAGAAAGTCCAGATCATCATAGCTGTTTCAGCACTTCAGTCTGATCTCAGCCGGAGACAAAGCCTTTTACCGGAATAGCGTGTGGCATATCTGGCAATGCGGTAGGGATGCAGATGGGAAATTCACAGACGCCATCCACCCGGAGAGAAAACACGATGTCAGTTTACAGAATTACACGATTTGCCGCATCAGACATGGATAAGGTCGGCGAAATTGCCGATTCAATGCGCGGGATTCTGGAAGGTGCCGGAGCCGACTTTATCGACATCGTCTCCTATGGAAACGGAAAAGGTGTGGTTCTGGCGAAGTACCCGGATCAGGCGACCATGGATGCAGCCAGCGAGACAGCCAGGCAGGCCTTCGGCAAGATGATTGAAGCCGGGGTTGTCGATGGCGACGCGATACATCCGCATGCGGGCGAAGTCATCAGGTCCTTCTAGTTCCTCAGTCAGCCGGCTTGCCGCCAGACGACAAGCCGGCCGATCTGGCTGAAAGCAAGTCGCGACGGAGAACTTTCCCGTTTAAAATAACCCTGTCGATGCTGTCATAAGCCTCCAGCGTTTCCAGCGGGTTGGCTGACATTAACAGCAAGTCGGCGCGCAACCCTGTGGCGACACGCCCGATCTCATCGTTAAGTCCGAAGGCTTCGGCATTTCGAATCGTCGCAGCTTCAAAAATAGCAGCGAGGGACACTCCGCCAGCATACCACCCCTGCATCTCCAGCACTCCATTCAGCCCCGGAGCATTCCCCCACCCGAAGCCGCCTACCGAAGTATCAGAGCCGAACAGCAGGCCTGCACCATTCCTCCACATGTCCCCGATCAGGTTCTCATACCGTCGGTTGAAGACTGACAGCCGATTGCTGACGGCGCCCTGACTGCCGCTTTCAACAATCAGTTTCCCGAAGATCTCGAGAAAGATATCCCGCTGTTTTTGTGCCGGGCCGTTCAGATACTGAATATATGCGGCTGTCAGTGCGTGCGATAATCGGGGGTCTGAAAGACTTTCCGGATCAAACAGCGATTCCGTATTTCGTATCGTCCGCATCGTCGGTTGTATTCTGACGTCGGCGGCAACCACCCTGTCAGCGACCCGCTGGATATCGGGAGGTGGACTCTCGACTGAATAGTCTTGTCCTGTCCATTCCCACATACCGTGCGCCAATATGTCGATCCCTGCGTCAACGGCGAATTGATGTCCTGTCGGCGTCGTCGCATGAAGAAGAACAGGCATCCCGTTTGCGTGCGCCGCCGCGACCACATCCCGCGCAATCTGTACCGTAGGCAAGGCAAATTCCGGTGGTCCTCCCGGCATCCAGAGCGCCTCTTCATAGTAAAGTTTGACGCAGATCGCCCCGTCATCTTTCAGCGCCAGGACAACAGCCTCCGGCGTATGTTCAGCAGCAGGTACGCCATCGGGAAGCGGAAAGTCCTGATAGCTGTCATACAGGTAATGTGGAAATCGCTCCGTGAATTCATCCGGCTTGAATTCCATGGCCATGAAGCCGCCATTCAGCGCCAGACCATGACCGCAATGATAAAGCGCCGGATGCAACGGCGCTTCTGTGAACCTGACGTTCGCTTTCGGGCTGGCATTCAGTTCGATCACCGAGGTGTAACCGAAATACAGAAACGAGCGCGGCAATTGCGTCAGATAGGCATCATAAAGACTGTCGAAATTTTCGCTGTATCGTCGCTTCAGGCCTGTCGCGTGATACAGATGAACATGGCTGTCGATCAACCCGGGAATGAGAAACCTGCCCGTCCCGTCAATGATCTCCGTTGCCGACGTTTCCGGCGGAGCGGTCAGACTTACAATTCGGCCGTCATCAATCAGCACATTCGCACCGGTCAGCGGCACCGTTCGGTCACCGCTGATAACTGTGACATTCCTGATCAGGACATCACCACCAAAGGCGGTGACAGGCGTTGTGGCTATCGACGCAGCCATCGCCGAAACCGTGATAAGACGAACGAAATCTGTCATTGAAAAGACCAACGATAGGGTATGTTGAAAGAATTGTATGACAAGAAGTTACTTAAAAATAACAACAATCTCAGACATGTCCCTTTATCGTTGTTCCCTCCACACTATTCCGTCCAGGTCTGATTCAGACTCATGCCATGATCAGAGCTTTGAAATCGGAAGACCATCCCGGTTTCCCCATTCCTGCCAGGACCCGACATAATTCCGGATACGGGGATAATTCAGCAATCTCAATGCAAGATAGGCATGGGCGGATCGATATCCGGTATTGCAGTACAGTGTGATCTCCTTGTCCGGCAGCGCCTCGACAGAATCAAAGGCCTGTCGCAACTCATCCGCATCTTTCATGCAGCCGGTTTTGCTGTCGTAAAGATCGACCCAGTCACGATGTCTGGCACCGGGTATGGCACCACCATGTAACGCACGTTTGTCCGTTCCGGTAAATTCCTCGTGGCTGCGATTATCAATAATGACGCATTCAGGGTCATCAATCGAATGGAGAACACTGCTGTATGTTGCGACCCTGTCCATTACGGGACGGCACGCAAACCTGACAGACTCCGGCGGGTCGCTTTCGGTCTCCAGCGCCAGACCTGCCTCGGTCCAGGCAGCTATACCGCCGTCCAGTACATGCACATCGCGGTGACCAAGATATTCTGTGAACCAGAACCCGCGGGCCGCGCACATATCGGTAAACGCGCCATAAAAGACGATGGTGTCGGTGTCCCGCACCCCGCGCCAGCCCAGCAGATTTGCCCACATCCGGGTGAAGGATGCCAGAGGAGCGGGATCGGTGTCATCGGTATTGACGAA